>NZ_LWCS01000014.1 GCF_001650495.1 Mycolicibacterium iranicum
GGTGAGGGCCTGCCCGCTGCGCGGGGACTGCCCTTGCATCGGATCTCTGATGTCGTCGAGGATCGCAGGAAGGTCGACCTTCACCCGCCCCGAATGCAGAGTCTCTCCCAGCCCGATGCGCCGCACTGCCTCGGCCACTGTCGCCGCACCGACGGCGACTTCCGAGGACAGCTGAGGCCACGTCGACAAGGTCTTGCCCACCTCGAGCAAGGAGGCCTGCATGCGCGGTCGCAACACCGCCGCGTCGATGACCTTCAGCACGTGAGGCACCTTGTCCCTGCTGTTCAGGCTCGCCAGATGGTCGGCGTTCACCTCACCGAGGAGACCGTGGAAGACCGGACGCTGCGGATCTTCGTCGAAGCGTTCGACGTCCAGCAGGCCGCCGCTGCTGGTGGCCATCAACACCGGCAACCGGCGTGCTCGCGCCCCTTCCCGAATCCGCACCTTGACGTCGAGCGAGTCGCATTCCTCGATCACGACGTCAAGGCCGTCGAGGAAGTCGTCGATCGACTCGGCGGTGATGCCTGAACTCAGCACCTGGACCGGGAGATACGGATTCAGCTCGGCGATTCGCCTGGCACACGCGACGGCTTTGTTCACACCGAGGTCGAAGACCGAGGCGGGTACCCGGTTGAGGTTTGTCAGTTCCAGGTCGTCGAAGTCGGCAAGTCGCAGTTCTCCGCACAGCCCTTCGGCGGCCAGCGCATGCGCGATCGCATGCCCCACACTGAGCCCCACGACGCCGACGCGCAGGGTCGCGAGGCGTGACAGCTCCTCGTCGGTGATGAGGTAACGATTCCGGTCGAGACGCACGCGCTGGAACACGTCTGGGCCCAACACACGCACGGCAGCCCGACGCCACGGGTAATAGGCCCACAGCGCGGTCAGCGCGTCGCGATCGTCTTCGGGTAAGCGGTCGATGAACTCGATCCGGCCGTCTCCGCGAAGCCGGGCGATCTCGCGCGCATGTGCCGGATCGGCGGCATCGAGCAGCACTGCGCGGTGGGTGGTTTCGTGCACATCGGCGGCTGTCATCGAGTCGCGGTGTCACTCACGGCAGGTGTTGTCCTTGTTCCCATGGCTGCAGACATCTCGCGCTGTTCGGCGAAGAATTTCGAAACCTGTGCGGGCGCAGCGTGCTTGGCGAAGCTCATACGATCCCACCATGCCAGCTTCGTGTCATATCGGTGATCGGGGTACGACGTCGCCGGAATCTTGGATGCCAGCACCCCGCCGGAGGTCAGCCATCGCTTGAGCACATATGACGCCGCGGTGGCAACGATGAACTGGATGTCGAGCAGGGTCATGGTGTGCAGGGGGGTGCGCGCGATGGCGTTGGTGACTCGGCGGCTCGCCTCCGGATCATCGGTAACCCATGCGGTCTTCATTTCAGCGACGCCGAAGGGGATACGGTCGGCGACCATCTTGAAGACGGCATCCTGGCCTACCTGTCCATCCCACTCCTTGACGGCATGGCACTCGTCGGCAGAACGGTACGGCCCCCGCGCGCGGATGCCACCGATCACCTGTCCTGACGCGTCAACGCACGCGGCGAACAGGGCGGTGTCGCGTCCGGCGCGCAGGGCGTCGGGGTCGAGTGCGGCGGCAACGCCGTGCTTTCGGTAGCTCCGGCAGGCGCCCTCGACGTAGTCCCTCCAGAGGTCGCGCTCGGTGGTGGGGCTCGCGTAGACGATGGTGCACTCGATTGCAGGATCCCAGTAGCTCGGGCTCGTCGCCAGGTTTGCGCAATCGGCTGTGGTCGAGCGAAATTCGGGGATGGTCATTACGCGTCCATTCATCTGCGCCAGCCTTCGAACTCGACTGGACTTCGCGGGGGTACGTGACGTTATCTGCACGCGCGTCAAGTATCGCGCTGCAAGTGCCTGTATTACTAGTTATCGATCGGCGATGTGAGGCCATTACAGAACCTCGCGAGATTGTCGGGAACGCGCATCCCGCGCGAAGACGCTAGATGGGCTATCAATAAGATCGATGTCCCTGCAGGTCAAAATGCCGAGGCCTGTCTCATAGCGAACAAATGCGTACGGGTTGCCGAGGAATTTTTCGCACGGAGGCTTCGGATTGACGTTGTTACTCCGCCCCATGTGGCCTGCGCAGGAACCCATTGCCTGATGGCAACAAAGAATCTCGCGCGTCAAATGGTTACCGGCTGGTAACCGAGTTTATCCCTTTATCCAAGCGGTTCCCGGCGAATTGATTGTGACGTCGATGGCGGTGCCGTGAAATTTGCTGATCTGCGTATGTCCTATCTCGTGTCAATAGGAATGGCTGCTAATTGACGCGCGTGGTAGCGCACCGTGAGACTGATAGTTCCTCCCTCGTCATGTTGATTTCACGAAGCGCCGGCGCTTGTGATTACCGCCGCGGGGGAAAGAATGGCGGAAGGAGGGCGATCGATTGCCATCGCTGGATGGCGCTGCCGCGCACCCGGGACCGAGACGGGGCGTATGGCACAGTGTGCCCGGGATCGGCAGGCGTACGGTCAAGCAGGATTCGGTATCGCAGAAAGGCTTCAGAGGAGGCGCGGCGTGAAGAAGTTCAAGGACCTGGCTGAGTTCGTCTCGGCCGAGGGCACCCAGCTCGGACCCACGGAGTGGCTGGAAATCACCCAGGATCGGGTCAACCTGTTCGCGGACGCAACGGACGACCATCAGTGGATTCATGTCGATCCTGCGCGCGCTGCCGATGGACCGTTCGGAGGCACCATTGCGCACGGGCTGCTGACACTGTCCCTGCTCCCGCACTTCACGCATCAGCTTTACTCCGTCGACAACGTCGCGATGGCGATCAACTACGGCTACAACAAAGTTCGTTTCATCACGCCGGTTCGAGTGGGTGCCAAGTTGCGGGCCAGAGCCGAGATCGCGGCCGTATCGCAACTCGACACCGCGGTGCAGGCGACGCTGAGCACCACGGTGGAAATCGAAGGGTCCGAAAAGCCTGCGGCGGTCGCCGAGTCCATCGTCCGGTTCGTCGGCTGACGCCCCGAGTCCGCAGCCGCGACAAGCGTCAGGATCTATTGACGTTCGTCAAAAACGCTCCTACATTGCCATTTGGCGTGAGGAGCGACGGTGAACCCAACACACCCACAGGTCGCGGTCATCGGGGCCGGCATCAGCGGCCTCACCGCGGGCAAGATGCTCAAGGACTACGGCGTCCGGTACACGACCTTCGAGACGTCGGACCGCATCGGCGGCAACTGGGCGTTCGGTAATCCGAACGGGCACAGCAGCGCCTATCGCTCACTGCACATCGACACGTCCAAGGATCGGTTGTCGTTCAAGGACTATCCGATGCCCGCGCACTATCCGTCGTTCCCGCATCACTCCCAGGTCAAGGCTTACCTCGACGACTATGCCGAGGTCTTCGGGCTCAGGGATCACATCGAGTTCGGCAACGGGGTGGTCCACGCGGCCAAGGCGCAGGACGGCAGCTGGCTCATCCGTGATCAGACGGGGGCCGAACGACGCTTCGACCTTCTCGTCGTCGGCAACGGGCACCATTGGGATCCGCGGTTCCCGGACTTTCCCGGAACCTTTGCCGGCGACTCGATCCACTCGCACTCCTACATCGATCCGACAACGCCGCTCCAACTCATCGGTAAGCGGATTCTCGTCGTCGGTATCGGCAACAGCGCCGCCGACATCACGGTCGAATTGTCGTCGAAGGCGCTGCGCAACGACGTGACCCTGTCGACCAGATCCTCGGCGTGGATCGTGCCGAAGTACATCGCGGGCAGGCCGGGGGACACGCTGTTTCAGACGTCGCCGTACCTGCCACTGTCCTGGCAGCGCAAGGCTGTTCAGTTCATCGCACCGATGCTGGGCACCGATCCGACCATGTACGGGCTGCCCCCGGCTGATCACAAACTCTTCGAGGCGCATCCGACGCAGTCCGTCGAGCTGCCTCTGCGGCTGGGCTCCGGCGACGTCACACCTAAGCCGAATGTGGCGCGCCTGGACGGTCATACCGTGCACTTCGTCGACGGCAGCCGCGACGAATTCGACGTCATCGTCTACGCCACCGGCTACAACATCACGTTCCCCTTCTTCGACCCCGACTTCGTCAGCGCCCCCGGAAACACCCTGCGGCTCTACAAGCGGATGTTCCTGCCCGGCATCGACAACCTCGTGTTCATGGGGTTCGCGCAAGCGGTACCGACACTGTTCCCGTTCGTCGAATGCCAGGCCCGGCTGCTCGCCGCGTACGCCGTCGGACGGTACGCGCTGCCGTCCGTCGAACAGATGGAGCGGGTCATCGACGCCGACCAACAACTGCATGCCGGGCACTGCACGGACCGTCCCCGACATACCCAGCAGGTCGACTACTTCATCTACGAACACGATCTGCGCACGCGCGAGATCCCCGCGGGGCTGAAGCGGGCGGCCAAGGTTGCCGAGGCGGTGCGATGACGTACACCGAGATCGGCTTCTCGAGCGGCGAGGACAGTTGCAGCGCTTGGCATTTCCATGCCCAGGGGGAGAACCGTCCGGCGGTGGTGATGGCCCACGGCTTCGGCGGCACCAAGGATTCGGGGCTGGAGCCGTTCGCACGACGGTTCGCCGCCGCAGGGTTCGACGTGGTCGCCTTCGACTATCGTGGGTTCGGCGCGTCGGAAGGCGCGCCGCGTCAGTCGCTTTCGGTGCGCAAACAGATCGACGACTATCACGCGGCGATCGCGGCCACCCAGACGCTGCCCGGCGTCGATGCCAGCCGGATCGCCCTGTGGGGTGTGTCGTTCTCCGGTGGTCACGTGCTGCGAGCGGCGGCCGAGCGAGACGACGTCGGCGCGGTGGTCGCACTGACGCCGCTGACAAGTGGCATCGCAGTCAGCCGCTCCGCCGCTGGATCGCGCAAGATCGCCACCTCACTGCGCTGGACGCTGACCGGTCTCAAGAGCCGGATAGCGGTGGGGCGCGGGAGAGCTCCGACGATGATGCCGTTGGTGTCGCCGGTGGGCGGGTCCGGCGCACTTGCGCTCGACGGCGCGTACGAGAAGTACACCGCACTCGCCGGCCCGACCTGGCGCAACGAGATCGACAGCTCCATCGGCCTGCAGGTGCTCGGAGTGCACACCACAGCAGCAGCCAAGAAGCTCAAGTGCCCGCTGCTTGTGCAGATCGCCGACTTCGACCAGTACGTGCCTGCCGGGGCCGTAGCCGCGACGGCGGCACGTGGGAGGGCGCAGGTGCATCACTACCCGTGCGACCACTTCGACGTCTGGCCCGGCAACGCGTGGTTCGAGAAGACGGTGACCGATCAGCTCACGTTTCTGACCAGGACGCTCACCGATCAGTAGTGGGTCGAGCCCTGGTCGACCGAAATCGCGCTTGCCGTGACGAATTTGGACTCGTCGCCGGCCAGCCAGCACACCGCATCGGCGATGTCCTCCGGTTCGACGGCCCAGGTAGGCAGGAACGGCGTCATCATGTGGGAGAGCTGCGGGTTGGTCTCCATCGCCTTGCCCAGCGCGGCCACCATGTCCCCGGTGCCCATGTCGGTGACCACGGGGCCCGGGTGCACGCTGTTGACCCGGATCGAGTGCTTACCCAGTTCGGCGGCGAAGGCGCGCGCCATCCCCGTCACCGCGTGCTTGCTCGCCGTGTAGTGGATCATGAACGGCTGCAGCTTGATTCCGGCAGCGGAACTGATCAGGATGATCGATCCGCCGCGGCCGCCGTCGATGATCTTGTGGGCACCCGCCATCACCGAATTCCACGTACCGGTGACGTTGATGTCCATCACGTCACGAAAGTCGTCGGCGGTGATGTCATCCCAGGCCTGCGGTGCCGAGACCCCGGCGTTGGCGACGATCACGTCGAGCCGGCCCAGCTCGGCCACGCCCGCCTCCACCGTCTCCCGCAGTTGATCACCGTCGCGCGTGTCGCATGCCGACGCGAGGATTCGACGGCCCGTCGCTTCGACGAGTTTCACTGTTTCCGCGAGATCGTCCGGTGTCGCGGGATCGTAGGGCACGCACCGCGGCAGTGGCCCCGCGATGTCGACGGCGATTATGTCGGCGCCCTCGTTGGCCATTCGAACCGCGTGTGCGCGTCCCTGCCCTCGGGCCGCGCCGGTGATGAACGCGACCCGCCCTTGAAGTCTTCCCTCACTCATTTCTTCTTGGCCGCCTTCACAAGTCCTCCTCCGACGATCAAGCGCTGGATCTCACTGGTGCCTTCGTAGAGCCGCAGCAGGCGCACGTCGCGATAGATCCGCTCGACCGGCACCTCCCGCATGTAGCCGGCCCCGCCGTGGATCTGGACCGCGAGATCGGCCACCGTGCCCACCATCTCGGTGCAGAACAGCTTCGCTGCAGACGGTGCGATGCGTCGGTCCTCACCGGTGATCCACAGCCGCGCAGTGTCTCGGACGAGGGCGCGACCAGCGAGCACACCTGTCTGCTGATCGGCGAGCATCGCCTGGACGAGCTGGAAGTCGCCGATGGGTGTGCCGCCCTGGGTCGCGGTGGCGGCGTAGGCCACCGACTCGTCGAGTGCGCGCTGAGCGGTACCGACCGCCAGCGCAGCGATGTGGACGCGGCCGCGGGCCAACGACGTCATCGCCGCGCGATAGCCGATGTCCTCGGAGCCGCCGATCAGCGCGGCAGCGGGCACTCGCACATCGGTGAAACTCACGTCCGCGGTCCACGCGCCTTCCTGGCCCATCTTCTTGTCCCTGGAGCCGACCTTCACGCCAGGCGTGTCGGCCGGGACGAGGAAGACCGCGATTCCGGCACCGTTCTCGTCGGCCGGTCTGCTTCTGGCGAACGTGATGAACAGGTCGGCCGTCGGCGCATTGGTGATGTACTGCTTCTGGCCGTTGATGATCCAGTCGGTCCCGTCGAGCGCAGCCTTGGTGCGCAGTCCCGACGGATTCGAACCCGCGCCCGGCTCGGTCAGGGCGAAGGAAGCGACGACGCCGCCTGAGGCGATCCCCTCCAGCCACCTCGACTTCTGCTCGTCGGTGCCGTATCCGACGAGGACCTGGCCGGCGATGCCGTTGTTCGTGCCGAACATCGACCTCAGCGCCAGGGAGGTGTAGCCCAGTTCCATCGCCAGTTCGACATCCTGGGCCAGGTTCAAACCGAGGCCGCCCCATTCCTGCGGGATCGCGTAACCGAAAAGGCCCATGCCCTTGGCCTGCTCGCGCAGATCCTCGGGGACCTCGTCGTCGCGAAGGATTTCCTGCTCGCGCGGAACCACCGCGGTACGGACGAAGTGGCGGGTCTGGGCCAGGATCTCCTGGAAATCCTCGTCGCTGACTTCGGCGGTCGTCATCCGGTCGTGCTCCTAGGGGAGGGAAGTAGAAGCCAATATCGTATATGAAATACGATAGCGCCCGAACTGTCGGGGTCATTCGAAGAGCGCAAGGAATGGGTGAAGAGATGGCATTGCTGACGAGCCGGATCGCCGTGGTCACCGGGGCGGCGCAGGGGCTGGGCTTCGCGATCGCACAACGCTTCGTCGACGAAGGTGCCAAGGTGGTGCTCGGCGACGTGAACTTCGAGGCAACTCAGGCGGCCGCGGACCAACTCGGAGGTGCCGAGGTCGCCCGCGCGGTCCGGTGCGATGTGACCGACTCCGCCGAGGTGGACGCGCTGATCGCGGACGCGGTCGACGGTTTCGGTGGACTGGACATCATGATCAACAACGCCGGCATCACCCGCGACGCGACGATGCGCAAGATGACCGAAGACGACTTCGACCAAGTGATCGCTGTTCACCTGAAGGGCACCTGGAACGGGCTACGGGCCGCGGCCGCGGTCATGCGGGAGAACAAGGGCGGCGCGATCGTGAACATGTCCTCGATCTCGGGCAAGGTCGGCATGGTCGGACAGACCAACTACTCGGCCGCCAAAGCGGGCATCGTGGGGATGACCAAGGCGGCCTCGAAGGAGCTTGCCTACCTCGGCGTCCGGGTGAACGCGATTCAGCCGGGGCTGATCCGGTCGGCTATGACAGAGGCTATGCCGCAACGCATCTGGGACTCCAAGGTGGCTGAGGTTCCGATGGGGCGTGCCGGTGAGCCCGATGAGGTGGCCACCGTCGCACTGTTTCTCGCGTCCGATCTGTCGTCGTACATGACCGGCACGGTTCTCGAGGTCACCGGCGGACGGCATCTGTGATGCGTGAAGCGGTCATCTGCGAACCGGTGCGCACGCCGATCGGACGCTACAACGGGATGTTCAAATCCCTGACCGCGGTCGAACTCGGGGTGGTTGCGCTGCAGGGGCTGCTCGCCAGAACAGGTATCGCGCCTGAGGCTGTCGAAGACGTCATCGTCGGGCACTGCTATCCGAGCATGGAGGCACCCGCCATCGGCCGCGTCATCGCGCTGGACGCAGGACTGCCGGTCACCGTTCCAGGAATGCAGATCGACCGTCGCTGCGGATCGGGGCTGCAGTCGGTGATCCAGGCCGCGATGCAAGTGGCAAGTGGCACCAACGATCTCGTCGTTGCCGGCGGCGCCGAGTCGATGAGCAACGTCGTATTCCATTCGACGGATATGCGCTGGGGTGGCGCCAAGACCGGCGTCACCGTGCACGACGCACTGGCCCGGGGCCGAACGACCGCGGGCGGCAAGCACTATCCCGTGCCCGGGGGAATGCTGGAGACCGCCGAGAACCTGCGCCGGCAATACGACATCCCGCGCCGGCAGCAGGACGAGCTGGCCGTGCGGTCCCACGAAAGGGCCGTTGCCGCGCAGAAAGAAGGTCTGCTCGCAGAGACGATCGTGCCGGTGACGATCACTGACCGAACCGGTGAGCGAGTGATCGACACCGACGAACACCCCCGCGCAGACACCTCGGTGGACATCCTTGCCAAGCTCAAACCCGTTCTCGCCAAGTCCGATCCAGAGGCGACGGTGACGGCCGGAAACTCCAGCGGACAGAACGACGCCGCCTCCATGTGCCTGGTGACGACGTCGCAGAGGGCGGCAGAACTGGGGTTGGAGCCACTCGTGCGGATCGTCTCATGGGGTGTGGCCGGTGTCCCGCCCAACGTCATGGGTATCGGCCCGGTGCCCGCCACCGAGGTCGCTCTCGCCAGAGCTGGGCTCGGGCTCTCCGACATCGATCTCATCGAGCTCAACGAGGCGTTCGCCGCGCAAGCCCTGGCCTGCATGCGCGAATGGAAGTTCACCGACGCCGATCTCGAGCGCACCAACGTGCACGGCTCCGGGATCTCACTCGGGCATCCCGTCGGGGCGACCGGTGGCCGGATGCTTGCGACGCTGGCGCGTGAACTGAACCGGCGCAACCTCAGGTTCGGCCTGGAGACGATGTGCATCGGTGGTGGACAGGGCCTGGCCGCGGTCTTCGAAAGGGTGCAGCGATGACCAGACTTGCGCAGACACTGGGACTCACCGAGTTTCAGACCGAAATCGTGGCCACTGTTCGACAATTCGTCGACAAAGAGGTCATCCCGACAGCGCAGGAGTTGGAACACGCCGACACCTATCCGCAGGCCATCGTCGACGGTATGCGCGACATGGGGCTGTTCGGCCTGATGATTCCCGAGGAGTACGGCGGGCTGGGGGAGTCGCTGCTCACCTATGCGTTGTGCGTCGAGGAGTTGGCCCGCGGCTGGATGAGCGTCTCGGGAGTCATCAACACCCATTTCATCGTCGCCTACATGATCCGTCAACACGGCACCGACGCCCAGAAAAGTCGCTACCTCCCGCGGATGGCGACCGGCGAGACGCGCGGCGCATTCTCGATGTCGGAGCCCGAGCTGGGATCCGACGTCGCGGCCATCCGCACGCGTGCGAAGTCTAACGGTGACGGCACCTACACCATCGACGGCCAGAAGATGTGGCTCACCAATGGAGGGAGCTCGACACTGGTTGCGGCTCTCGTGCGCACCGACGAGGGGGCGGACAGGCCGCACCGAAACCTGACCGCATTCCTGGTCGAAAAGCCCAGCGGGTTCGGTGAAGTCGTGGCGGGACTCACCATCCCGGGCAAGCTAGACAAGCTGGGCTACAAAGGCATCGACACCACTGAGCTGATCTTCGACGGCTACCGAGCCGAGGCTTCTGACATCCTGGGAGAGGCGCCCGGTCAGGGTTTCTTCCAGATGATGGACGGCGTCGAGGTGGGGCGGGTCAACGTGTCCGCGCGAGCCTGCGGGGTGGGTGTCCGAGCCTTCGAGCTGGCCGTCCGTTACGCGCAGCAGCGCAGCGCCTTCGGTAAGCCCATCGCCGAGCACCAGGCGATCGCATTCCAATTGGCCGAGATGGCAACCAAAGTCGAGGCCGCACACCTGATGATGGTCAACGCGGCCAGGCTCAAGGACTCCGGTGAACGCAACGACGTCGCCGCGGGGATGGCGAAGTACTTCGCCAGTGAGGTGTGCGCCGAGGTCACCCAGCAGAGTTTCCGGATCCACGGCGGCTACGGCTACTCCAAGGAATACGAGATCGAGCGGTTGATGCGCGACGCTCCGTTCCTGTTGATCGGCGAAGGCACCAGCGAAATCCAGAAGAACATCATCAGCAAACGGCTGCTGGCGGACTACCGGGTCTAGACCGATGAGCATCCCCGAATTCGCAGCCCGGCCGCAGCTCGCCGAGGACGTCGCACGGTTGGTGCGTCGCCGCATCTTCGACGGAATCTACCCGGCGGGCAAGTACATTCGGCTCGAGCAGCTGGCCGACGAACTCGGAATCTCTGTCACCCCGGTGCGCGAGGCGCTGTTCGGGCTGCGCGCCGAAGGCCTGCTCAACCTGTTGCCGCGCCGCGGTTTCGTCGTACTACCCATCACTGAGCGCGACATCGCGGATGTCTCGGACGTTCAGGCCCACATCGGCGGCGAGCTGGCCAGCCGCGCGGCCGAGCGCATCACCGATGACGAACTGCACGAACTTGGTCGCATCCAGGACAAGCTGGAGGTGGCGTATGGAGAGAACAACCACGAGGCGGCGGTGCGGCTCAACCACGCCTTCCATCGCGGCGTCAACCTTGCAGCGGGGTCGCCGAAACTCGCTCAGCTGATGGGACAGATCACCAGGTTCGCACTGGAATCGGTGTATCCGACGGTCGAGGGCTGGCCCGCCCACTCGATGCGCGACCACCGGGTGGTACTGGATGCCCTGAAAAAGCGGGATGGGGAGGCGGCGCGCACCGCGATGTCAGAACACCTGTGTGCGGCGGCGGGGCCGCTGATCGACCACCTCACCAAGCGGGGCGTGATCGGATGATGGGCGTTCTCGACGGCATCCGCGTTCTCGATTACGGCCGGTTCATCGCCGCGCCGTGGTGTTCGGCGCTGCTGGCGGACATGGGCGCCGACGTCATCAGGGTGGAGAAGCGCGAAGGCGGCGAGGACCGGTGGGTGCAGTCGGTCGCCGCCAGCGGTGAAGGCGGCACATTTCTGCAGTGCAACCGCAACAAGCGATCGCTGACCCTGGACACCACGACCGTTGAGGGGCAGGAGATCACTCGCAAGTTGGTGGCCGGAGCCGACGTCGTGGTCGCCAACATGCCCGCGGCGGGGATGCGGGCCAGCGGCTTGGACTACGAGACGCTGCGCGCGATCAGGCCCGACATCATCCTGGCAAGTGCGACCGCTTACGGCGAAGGCGGACCCTACAGCGACCGGATCGGCTTCGACGGTGCGGGACAGGTGATGTCGGGTGCGGTGTACCGGCAGGGTCTGCCCGATACACCGATCCGGACGGTGGTCCCCTACGCCGATTTCGGCACCGCCCTGACGCTGACGATCGGGGTGATGATGGCACTGTTCCACCGCGATCGCACGGGCGTGGGCCAGCATGTCGAAGGCGCCCTGCTGCCCACGGCGTTGATGCTGTCGAACGCGTTCCTCATCGAACGGGCGCTTCTCGGCACGGACAAGCCCCGGATGGTCAATCAGGGCACCTCTGTCGCCCCCTGCGACCTGTATCGGACGTCCGACGGCGGCTGGGTGCTGCTCCAGATCGCGGGACCGCCGATGTTCAAACGCTGGTGCCGGTTGGTCGGCAGACCGGAGCTTGTCGACGACCCGCGGTTCGCCGATGACGACCTGCGCTGGGAACACGGCGCCGTGCTGAACGACATCATGGCGAAGTGGTGCGCTGACAAGACGAATGCGGAGGTGCTCGCGCTCCTCGAGGCGGCCAAACTTCCAGCCGCACCACTGTATTCGACGCAGGAGGTGCTCGAAGACCCACACGTCGAGGCGATGGGCTACTTGCGGAGTGTCCCCTTTCCTGGGACACCGCGGGACGTGCCGATCATCGAGACCCCGTTCCGGCTCTCCGAGACGCCCGGCGTGATTCGCCGTCGCGCCCCGCTGCTCGGCGAACACACCGACGAGATCCTGGGCGAGATCGGTTACAGCGCAGACGAGGTCACAGGTCTGCGCTCGCGATCAGTCATCTGAGAACAGCGCGCGCAGTCGCGCCGAATCGACCTTGCCCGTGGTGCCGCGCGGCACGGCGTCACCGTCGCCGAGCAGCGCCCACAGTGTGGGGACCTTGAAGCTACTGAGCACCGTGCGCGCGGCAGACCGTAATTGCGCCACGGTGACTTCTCCGTCGGCCACCACCGCGGCGGCTACCCGGTTCCCCTCGGGGGCAGAAACATTCGTGACGAACGCCATCCTGACACCGTCAAGAGTCCGCAATACATCCTCCACCTCACCGGGATAGACGGTCGCGCCACTGACCTTGAACATGTCGTCGGAACGGCCGTGGTAGAAGAGGAACCCGTCGGCATCGAGGTGACCGAGGTCGCCGGTCGGGTAGTAGCCGTCAGGAGTGAACACCTCCTCGCGGGTGCGGCCGCAGATTCCCCGCATCACGTGGGGACCCCTGAGGTGGATCATCCCCACCGTTCCCGTGGGCACCGGCTCTCCTGTCGTGGGGTCGGCGATCCGCACCTGCATTCCCGCGAACGGTTGACCGCAGCTACCCCAGGCTGATTCGGGCATGTCGGTGTCGGCGCGATAGCCGCAATACGGTCCGAACGACTCCGTCATCCCGAACAGGCGGGCCCTACGTCCCGGCCGTGAGCGCATCTGCGGCGGCAGCACAGCGTCGAGGCTGCCGGGGCGAAGCGTCGTCAGCTTGATGCCCGAGCCGGGAAGGTGCCGAGCCAGCGCCTCCGCCTGATCTGGCCAGCCGCGGAACAAGGTCACCCGTTCTGCTGCCAGCAACCGCAGCGTCGAATCAGGCCGGGGGAGAGGTTCGGTGACCAGAGTCGCTCCGGCGATCAACGCCGACAGCAGACCGCCACCGAATCCGCCCACCCAGAAGAAGGGCATCGGAAGGTACAGGCGGGTGTCGGCGTCGATGCAGCGTGCTGCGAGACCCGCCCGAACTGCACCGATCGCATTGCCGTGCGAATGGCAGACACCTTTCGGGGGTCCGCTGCTGCCGGATGTGAAGATGATCGCCATCGGGTCGGCCGGCCGCACGGCGCGCGACATCGCGACAGCAGTCTCGGCAGCCGCCGCGTGGCTGGCCAGTTTGCCCACCTGATCCGCTGTCCACACCGTCTGCAGCGCGGGCAACGCGCCGTCGAGCCCGTCGAGGTAACGATGCCCACGGAACTCGTCGACGGCGACGAGATGCTGTACCGACGCGGTGCGTAACTGCGCCGTGAGCTCGCGTGGCGTGAGCAGGGTGCTCAACGGCACGACCACCGCGCCGATTCGCAGGAGCGCCAACGTGATTCGTGCCCACGCGACACCGTTGGGCATGATCAGGCCTACGCGTGTACCCTTGCTCACTCCGGACGCCAGGAAGGCGGCGGCGAGGTGCCCGGTCAGTTCGTCCAGCTCGACGTAGGAGATCCGGCCGTCGGGATCGACGACCGCATCTTTCTGCCCGTGGCGCGCAGCCTGATCGCGCAGCAGGGCGTCGATGGTGTCAGGCATCGAACAGCCTCTTCAGCGCGGGAAGGTCGACCTTGCCGCTCGACAGCATGGGCACCTCGCCATGGCGCAGTGTGATGATCCGCCGTGGAATCTTGTACGCGGACAACTGGGATCGCAGGGCGTTGCGCACCGCGGGTTCATCGAAAGCTGCCACGGTGTCTGATGCAATCGCTGCGGCGACGATCTGGCCGCGTTCGTCGTCGGGCAGTCCGAGGACGTGGACGACGGCGTCGGGATCGATGGGTTCCAGCACCGTGGCGAAGGCCTTCTCGACCTCGGCGGGCGTGACGTTGGCGCCCGCGGTCTTGATCATCGAGCCGGCCCGGCCGACGAAGTAGAACGCACCGTCGTCGTCCCGTCTCACCACATCACCGGTGTGGAACCAGCCGTCGGCGTCGAACGTGTCCTCTCGGCTGCGCCCGTAGTATCCCTGCATCAAGAACGGTCCACGTAGAAGGAGCTCTCCGGCAGAGGTTTTGATGTCACGCCCGGAGTCGGGTTCGACGATCCGCGCCTCGAATCCAGGGGCGAGAAAACCATAGGACCCGCGTCGCGATTCCGGCTGATCTGATTCGTCGCCGCTGAGCAGGACGACGCTGCCGGCCTCGCTCATGCCGAGCATGTTGTGCCGCAGTTCGGGATCGGCCGGTCGAACCTCGGGGGCCATGATGGGGTAGAGATTGCCGCGGCGCATCGATGACAGGTCGCGGCGGGCAAAGCTCGGGTGTCGGGTCAGATGTGCGATACCGGCCACGAAACCGTTGGTGACGGTCGGCCTCTCCGCCTCGATGAGGTCGAGGGTGCGTGCGGCGTCGGTTGCGTTGGAACAGATCAGGGTGGCCCCTGCCGCCAGGGTGGCGAGCAGGCCGAACGCGAAGCCGCCGATCCAGAAGAACGGCGAATTGCAGAACAACCGGTCGTCCTCGGTCAGCGCGCGAATTTCGTTGAGGCTGCGTTGATGGCCGATCAGCGAGGCGTGCGCGTGCACGACGCCCTTGGGGTCGCTTGTCGAGCCCGAGGTGTAGATGATGGCCAGCACGTCGCAGCCGTCGACGTGATCTTCCAGGTCGTCAACCCCGTCGAGCGATCGCGGTTCGGGGTTCGCGTCGAACTCACCGTCCAAGACGAGGTGGCGCAGCACCGGGACTGTGGCGCTGTAGAGTGTGCCGACATTCAGCGGTGCACCCACAGCCTCGTGCAGAGCGGCCTCGTAGTCGTGGTTACGGTAGGCGCGCGCGGCGAGCAGGATGCTGACGTCGCTGTCGATCAGTTGTCTGCGCAGCTCGCGAGCAGTGCTGAACGTAGAGAACGGCACCACGACGGCTCCGATGCGTGCCGCGGCGAGCATCGCGACAACGAAGTCAGATCCGTTGGGATACAACAGACCGACGTGCGTACCCTTGCCTGCGCCGAGCGCGACGAGGCGTTGCGCCAGAACCGATGACCGTGCGTCGGCATCTGCGTAGGTCAGTCGGTCGTCGTCGCAGATCAGCAGCGCCTGGTCGGCGTGCCGTCGCCGTTCGCGCAGCAGGGTTGCGACGGTGGCGCGCGGGTTGGTCATGGTGGCGGGAAGAATGCCCGAACGGCAGTCAGGTCGGGCTTACCCGAAGGGGTACGGGGAATCTCGGCGGCGATCACGATGTCCGTCGGGACCTCGTACCGGGCCAAACGGTTCTCGACGTGCGCGATCAGCTCAGCGGGGTCAGCTGATGCGTTGGTGCGCAGTTCGACGAGGGCCACCGGCGTTTCGCCGAGGCGGGCGTCCGGCCGTCCGATCACCGCGGCGCCGGCGACGGCAGGATGACTTTCCAGCGCGTTCTTGACGTCGTCGGGCATCACCTTGAACCCGCCGCGGATGATGGCCTGGTCGGCACGTCCCAGGATCCACACGAACCCGTCGCTGTCGATACGCGCCAGGTCGGTGGTCCTCATCCACCCGGAGTCGGGATTCACCTGCGCCGGGATGACTTCGAGGACGCCCTGAGTGCCCGGCTCCACCGGGACGCCGTCGCGGTCGACGACGCGGAGCTGCGCGCCCGGATTGGCCCGGCCCACGCTGCCGCGCTTGTCCTTCCAGAACTTCTGGTGGTCCGACAGCGTCCAGCCCGCCACCCCGCCGGCGAATTCGGTGGCCGCGTAGGAGGTCAACACCGGGATGCCGAACTTCGCGGTGAAGGCGTCGGCATCGTCGGCCGACAGCGGAGCGGTGCCCGACGTCACCACCTTCACCCCTGCGAGATCTTCGCGCGTCAGCTCGGAGTGGAGCACGGTACGCAGGGCCGCGGGCACCAAAGACACCGCTGCCGGATGGTGTTCGCGCACGGCATCGGCCCAGGCCTTCAGATCGAACTTCGGCAACAGCACGAAAGGCCGCGCCTCCGCCAGACAGAGAAGTACCCGGAAGACACCGCCCACATGAACCAGCGGTGAGTTGACGATCGCCACACCCTCGCGGACTCTGTCAGGTGCTGGGCACTTCTCGGGTTCGCGACCCATCACGCTGCGCGCCAACATGTCGTAGGTGAGGTCGACCCGCTTCGGCGGTCCGGTGGTGCCGCTGGTCAGCATCCACACCGCGACACCTGGCCGACCCCCATCTGCGGACGTCGCCCCAGGTGTGACCACGGGGGCTGCATCGAGGCTGTTGAGGGTGACGGTGGTGGCCGACGTTCCGGGCGCGAGCGCCGCGAGATCCTCGGAGAGTCCGATGATGACAGGGAGCTGCAACTGCTCGATCTCCGCCTTGGTGCGCTCGCCGCCGCGCGACGGGTTGATGACGACGACGGTGCCGCCGCCGCTGAGCACGCCGAGAAATGCGGCGACATGAAGAGG
The DNA here is from genome assembly GCF_001650495.1 of Mycolicibacterium iranicum. Lineage (GTDB taxonomy): Bacteria > Actinomycetota > Actinomycetes > Mycobacteriales > Mycobacteriaceae > Mycobacterium > Mycobacterium iranicum_A. Next base: position 16,740 of record NZ_LWCS01000014.1, read on the forward strand.
GCTGTTGCGCAACATGACACCGGCTCGGCCGGCGCCCACCACGGCGCTGATGGCGGCCGCAACAGCGTCCAGTTGGCCCCAGGTGCACCATTGTCGGTCGAATTGGATCGCGGACGCAGACGGGTTGAGACCCAGAACATCGACGATGCGCCGTGAGAGTGGGTGCATCAGCGAATCCGCGGTGCCGCTTTGGGAATCGGGCGCTCGGCAAGCTCCCTTTTGGCGATCGGATTTCCCAGGCGCGTATAGATCAGGCCCTGGTCCATCGCGGCCCGGTAGGGCTTGTCGAGGGATTCCCAGATCGCCTTCACCGTGCCCTGCGTGGCGGTTGGCGGTTTGGCGGCGATGCTCTGTGCGATGTCGCGGGCGCGGTCCCAGAGTTCATCGTCCGGAACCACCTCGGTGACGAGCCCGATGCGCAGCGCGGTCTGCGCGCCGACGCGTTCGTCGTTGCCCATCAACGCCATACGCAGCGTGTCACCGAGCCCGACGCGCCGCATCAGACCGACGGGCTCGAGAGCTGAGACGAGGCCCGCGCTGACATGGGAGTCGAAAAAGGTCGCGCCCTCCGAGCAGATCACCACGTCGGCCTCGTTGACGAAGTACAGCGCGCCCGCCGTGCACATGCCCTGCACAGCGCACACCACCGGCTTCCACATCTTCTGCCACTTCGGGCTCAACAGCTCGCCCGGATCCTCGTGGTTCCACACGATATCGGGCTGCCCATAGCTCGACTTGACGTCCAGCCCGGCGCTGAAGGCGCGCTCGCCGGACGCACGAAGCACCACCGCGTTGATGTCTTCGTCGGACTTGATCATGTTCCAGACGTCGCGCATCTCTTCGCACATGGTGCGGTTGAACGAGTTCAGCGCCTCGGGTCTGTTCAACGTGATGGTCGCGACGCGGGTGTCGTGGTCGCGGTCGAGCAGGATCGTGTCGAAGGTCATCTGCGTTCCCTAACGGCATTGCCAGTTGGGCGCGCGCTTCTCGACGAAGGCCAACGGGCCCTCCTGCGCGTCCTCGGTGCGAACCACACGCTCACGGAACGTCTCGGCGAGGATCTCGCCCTCCAGCAACGGCAGGTCGAGTGTCTTGTGGATGGCCAGCCGGGTTCCCCGGACAGCAAGAGGTGCATTGGAGTTCACGGTATCGGCGATCTCGTGCGCGCGTTCGAGCAGCCTGTCGTGTTCGACCACCTCGGTGATCATCCCCAGCTCGTAGGCACGTTCTGCGCTCATCCGCTCGTGCTTGCCCATCAGTGCCATGCGCAGCGCGACCGAGCGAGGCAGGGCGCGCGCCAGTCGCACCATCTCCCGTGCCGCCACGAGGCCGATGCTCACATGCGGGTCGAAGAACGTCGCCTTGTCCGACGCGATGACGATGTCACCGGTGGTGACCCAATCCAGCCCAGCGCCGCAACAGATGCCGTTGATTGCTGTCAGCACCGGCTTGGCCATCCGACGGAACGGGGGAGTGCCCTCCTGCGGCGCCTCCCACTGGTCGTAGGTGGACAGATACGGACGTTCGTAGATGACCTTGCCGTCCTCAGGTATCTCCTTGACGTCGGCTCCGGTGCAGAACGCCCGTCCGTTGCCGGTCACGATCATCAACCAGATGTTGTCGTCACCCTCGGCCTCGTCATAGGCCGCGCGCAACTCGCTGACCATATGAGGCGAGAGGGCATTGAGCGCTTCTGGTCGGTTCAAGGTGATCGTCGCCTTGTGTCCGTCGACGTCGTAGGTGATGGTGTCGTACTGAGCAGAACTCACGTGTCTTCCTTCATTTATCTACCCTGAAAATCGGGTGCTCGCCTGGCTCGGAACGCGGCCAGACCCTCCTTGAAGTCCGCTGTCCTGCAGGATAGTTCGAGGCTGGCCAGCTCGTGGGTCATCGACTGTGGCAGGGATGCCTGCATTCCGTAGTTGATGGCCTGCTTGGCCAGGCCGATCGCGACGGTCGGGCCCGATGCCAGCCGCGACACGAGATCATCGGCTGCCGCGGTGAGTTCGTCGCGGGGTACCGCGTCATAGATCAGGCCCCAGTCAGCCGCATCCTCGCCGGTAACCTTTTCGCCCAGCAGCAGCATGCGTTTGGCCCGGGTCACGCCGGCCAGGCGTGGGAGCAGCCAGGTGGCGCCCGAGTCGGGGCTGAAGCCGCGGTCGATGAACGGTTCCCAGAGATTGGCGTCCGTGCTGGCGACGGTGAAATCCGCAGCGAGTGCCAGGTTGCAGCCGAGGCCGACCGCCCAGCCCTGGACACTGCAGACCACCGGAAGCTGGATGGTCGCGATGAGCTCCACCACGCGGTTCGCGGTGTGCGGTATGCGCCGGGTCAGATTGCCGGGGCGGGGTTTTCGGTCGCTGCTGTTGGTCGCCACCCAATCAGCGCCCGCGCAGAAGTCGTTCCCCGCGCCGCAGAGGTGGATGGCGCGCAGCGCATCGTCGGAGGCGGCATCGGTGAGGGTCGCAACGAGATCGTCGACCATGTTGTGGCTCAAGGAATTACGCCTGCTCGGTCGGTCGAGGATGATGCGCAGGACGGCGCCGTCCCTGGCTACGCGCACCGCGCCCGCATCCGTGTCGTCGCGCACCAGCCCACCGTCCTCTCGGGCCGTTCGGTAGCTATACAGATAGCCATACAGTTGGTACTACTATTACTATCCTGTACAACTTAGCAAGGAAAGGCCGTCCACGGAACAGTGTCGTCTCAGCTGCGGGCACCGCGAATTCGTCAGCCTCGGGTCGCAGAACTCGTGGCATCACGGCTGCGCGACGACATCCTGACCGGACGTCTCAAAGAAGGCGATGTGTTGCCGACGCAGGAAGCGCTTTTCGCTGAATTCGGGGTCAGCCCGCCTGCGGTGCGCGAAGCCATCCACATCCTGGAATCCGACGGGCTGATCTCGGTGCGACGGGGGAACGTGGGTGGTGCGGTCGTCCACCTGCCGTCTGCGGAGCGTACGGCGCAGATGATCGGCATGGTGTTGCAGACGCGGTCGGCCACGCCCGGCGATGTCAGCGAGGCGTTGCTGCATCTGGAACCGATCTGCGCCGGTATGTGCGCCGCCCGCGACGACCGGATGGCCGAGGTCGTGCCCCACCTGCAGGCTGCCATCGACGCGCAGGCCGCTGAATTCGACACGCCTGCACGCTATGTGCCCAATGCCCGGAGGTTCCACGAGGCGATCGTGTCGCGCTGCGGCAATGAACCGATGATCCTGTTGATCGGATCGCTCGAGGTCATCTGGACGGCACACGAGTCATCGGTCTGGAGCGATGAGTCCCATCCTGGCGATTCGATGGAACCGAAGACGATGCGGGCGGCGCTGCGCGACCACCAGAAGTTGCTCGATGCGATCACCGAGGGCAATTCCGCACGCGCGGTGCGGCTGGCCCAAGACCATCTCACCGTCGCGCGCCGCAGAACGCTGGCCACCGGCGCAGGGAAAACCATTGACGCCAAACTGATCTCAAGCTGAGAGGCCCGACATGACCACCGCCCGCGACGACCGTGTGCTCTTCGACGTCGACCGTGAGAAGCGCATCGCCACGATCACACTGAACAACCCGAAACAGCGCAACTCCTATGACGCGGCGATGCGCAATCTGCTCGGCCGATACCTGGACGAGGTCGCCGAGGACGACGACATCACGGTGGTGCTGCTGCGCGGCGCAGAGGGCGTGTTCAGCACCGGGGCCGACATGAACAATGCCTACGGCTGGTACGGCGATGAGCGCTCGCGCGAAGAGCAGAGAGCTGGCGATGAGCGCTCGCGCGAAGAGCAGAGAGCTGGCGATGAGCGCTCGCGCGAAGAGCAGAGAGCTGGCGATGAGCGCTCGCGCGAAGAGCAGACGGGCAAGTCGATGCCGGGTCGGAAGAGTCGGCCGTCACAGCGCAGACGCCTGACTGTCGACCGAAAGTCGTTTGGCTTTTATCACAATCTGATGGGCTTCCCGAAAGTCACCGTCGGTGAGATCAGCGGCTACGCACTGGGCGGCGGCTTCGAGATCGCTTTGATGGCCGACATCTCCGTCATTGCCCGCGACACGAGGATCGGAATGCCTGCCACGCGGTTCCTCGGGCCTGCGTTGGGCAGCCTGCACATGTTCTTCCACCGACTTGGCCCCGTGCTGGCCCGCCGCTTGCTGCTCACCGGCGACATCATCCGCGCAGCCGACGTCGAGCATCTCGGCGTCTTCACCGAGACATGCCAGAACGAATCTGTCACTGCGCGGGCGCGGTACTGGGCTGAGAAGGCGGCCAAGATGCCGGCCGACGGCGTCGTCATCGCCAAGGAGGCGTTCCGATTGGTCGAACAGAGCCAGGCGTACCAGGGCGAGGAAGTCGCCAGTTACCTTTTTCATGCCTACGGGACGAACCTGCAGTTCGCCGACGGCGAGTTCAACTTCGTCAAGACCCGCGCGCAGCACGGGACAAAAGAGGCGTTCCGCCTGCGTGACGAGCACTTCCACGTGCCGGAACCGGAGACGAACATCTGAGTGACCCGGCCCACCTTTCTGGCGACACTACATTATCTGCTAGTTTTGTAACGTCCGTCTGTTACGAAACCGAGGTCGAGCATGCCCACACCCGTCATCGTCGGTGCTGCCAGGACGGCCATCGGCCGCTCGTTCAAGGGCACGCTGGTCAACACCCCGCCCGAGACTCTGATCACCACGGTCCTGCCCGAGATCATCAGGCGTTCGGGCGTCGATCCCGCCGACATCGACGACATCATCTTCGCCGAATCGCACTACGGCGGCGGTGACCTGGCTCGCTACGCGGCCGACGCCACCGGCCTCAAGCACGTGCCGGGACAATCGGTGAACCGGCACTGCGCAGGCAGCCTCACCGCGATAGGCAATGCCTCGGCGCAGATCGGCTCCGGCATGGAGCGGGTGCTCATCGCCGGCGGCGTGCAGTCCCTGTCGATGACCCCGCTGGTCAACTGGCGCATCCCCGGCCCCGAGCTCAAGTTTGAAGAGCGCTGGATGCCGCCGACGCACGTCGAGACCCCGGACGCCCCGGCCAAGGACATGTCGATCACCGTCGGCTGGAACACCGCGCAGGCCTATGGTTTGACCCGAGAGGACATGGACGCCTGGGCCGCTCGGTCGCACCAGCGCGCCATCGCCGCGATCGACGCGGGCAAGTTCCTCGACGAGATCGTGCCGCTCAAGGTCGAGCAGTTCGACGGTTCGGTGATCGACTTCAGCGTCGACGAGCATCCCCGCCGCGACACCACGGTCGAGAAGCTGGCCGGTCTGAAGGTTCTGCATCCCGAGATCGAGGGCTTCTCGATCACCGCAGGCAACAGCAGCGGCACCAACGATGCCGCAGCGGGTGTCGCACTCGCCGACGCCGATTACGCCGCGGCCAACGGGCTGAACGTGATGGCCAAGGTGCGGGCCTGGGGCGCTGTCGGCGTCGACCCCCGCGACACCGGTCTGGGTGGCGTCAAAGTCGTCGGCAAGGTCCTCGATCGCGCCGGCCTCAAGCCGTCCGACGTCGCGCTGTGGGAGATCAATGAGGCTTTCGCATCCGTGCCGATCGCGGCCGTGCGGGAGTACGGCATCGATGAGGAGCTCGTGAATTTCTCGGGGAGCGGCTGCAGCCTCGGACACCCCATCGCCGCCTCGGGCGCGCGAATGGTCACCACTCTGGTCTACGAGCTGCAGCGCCGTGGCGGCGGCATCGGGGTCGCCGCGATGTGCGCCGGTGGCGGCCAGGGCGGCGGCGTCGTCATCGAGGTCTAGCCTCACCGTCCGTCGAAACTGCACTCCATGCGGTCAGAGCGGCGAAACTTCAACGCGGAATGCAGTTTCGGCGAGTAAATCTCAGCGCTTTCGCGCGGCGGCTTTGCGCGCCGGTTTGCTGTTCTGCTCGATGAGCCGAGCCGCGTGCTCAAGGATGCACTCGAGGCCGAACTCGAAATTGCGATCGTCGGATGCGCTGAGGTGATGCCCTTTCTGCGTGACGGCTGCCAGTAGCGGAGCTGTCTCCGGATCGATGGTCATCGTGTCGTCGATGTCGCCGTGGCCGTCCTCACCGGCAAGATTCTTGTCCCGCAGCCGCTGGAGTACCACCGAGCCGCGGACGTGAACCGACATCGCCGAGTACGTGTCGAAAGCATCCTCAGGGGACAGGCCCGCCTCGACGAGACTGCCGATGGCCTTCTCCACCTCTTGGACCCCGACCTTCGCCGCCCGCGGACTCAGCGCGGAGCGGATCAGGATGAGGTCGCACAGAATCGGATTGCCCATGAACGTCTTTCGCATGGACCTGGCGTGGACGGCGAGCGTCTCGCGCCAGTCCGTGGCCTCGACGTAGGGGGTGGCGAATGCGTACTGGCGCAGCGCGCGATCGGTCATCGCGTTGAGCAGGTCGTCCTTCTTCCGGAAGTACCAGTAAATGCTCGTGACCCCCACGCCGAGGTGCTTGCCGAGCAGCGGCATACTCAGGTTGTCGATGCCGACCTGTTCGGCCAGTTCGAAGGCGCCCTTGATGATGTCATCGGGATTGATGGAACCGCGTTCGCGGCGCTGCCGCTTCTCGGCGGTCGCTTGCTTGGCCACTCGGGGCTACCTCCATCAAGTCGTGATCGCGAACCCACCGACAGCTATGAGTCTCAACTGTGCCTTTGCGTTCGTGTTGCCAGCCTTCCGCGCAGGCGACTTTACCGCCGACTGCGGGATCGGATCCGGTCCCCGATCTTCTCCTTTTACTGTAAGCCCTATAGTAAGCTTTTCCAGCATTCCTGGTGGTAACCCACGCGAAAGGTGAAGGGCGACAAGTGTCAGACGAGGTTCTTCTGGAACGCCGGGGTCGGGTACTGATCATCACCATCAACCGGCCGGAGGCGCGCAATGCGTTCAACCTGGCCGTGGCCCAGGGGTTGGCTGACGCGGTGGACGAACTCGACAACTCGCCTGAGCTGTCGGTCGCGATCATCACCGGCGCGGGGGGCAACTTCTGTGCGGGCATGGACCTCAAGGCCTTCATGGCCGGTGAAGTGCCCGCGATCGAAGGCCGCGGCATCGGCTTCACCGAGCGTCCTCCGCGTAAGCCCCTCATCGCCGCGGTCGAGGGCTACGCACTGGCCGGCGGCACCGAGATCGTGCTGGCCACCGATCTGATCGTGGCCGCCAAGAACGCCAAGTTCGGCATTCCCGAAGTCAAGCGCGGTCTCGTCGCCGCGGGCGGGGGGCTTTTGCGGCTGCAGAAGAGAATTCCGTACCAAAAGGCGCTCGAGCTCGCCCTCACCGGAGACAGCTTCACCGCCGAAGAAGCGTCGCAGTGGGGCTTCGTGAACGTGCTGACCGAGCCGGGAGGTGCGCTCGACGGCGCGCTGGCCCTCGCTGAGCGCATCACGGCCAACGGGCCGCTCGCCGTGGCGGCGACCAAGGAGATCATCGTCAAGTCCTCCGAATGGAGCGAGGCCGAGATGTGGAAGAAGCAGGGCGAGATCGCTTTCCCGGTGTTCGGTTCCAAGGACGCGATGGAAGGCGCCACGGCGTTCGCCGAGAAGCGCAAACCCGACTGGACGGGGACCTGAGCAGCACCGCCAATGGATCTCGGTCTGCGGGACGCCACCGCCGTCGTCATCGGCGGCGGCCGGGGAATGGGACTGGCAAGCGCGCACTGCTTCGCCGAAGACGGTGCGCGGGTGGCGGTGGTGGGGCGCACCCGGGAGGTGTTGGACGCAGCGGCAGTCCAGTTGCGCGAGCGGGGCAGCCCCGACGCCGTCGGTATCGTTGCCGACACCGCGGACGAAAACCAAGTGCGCGAAGCCTTCTCGATGCTGAACGATCGCTGGGGTAGTCAGCTCAACATCCTCGTGAATGCCGTCGGTCCGAGCGTGCGGGGTACGTTCGACGAGCTCGACGACGCCGACTGGCGTCAGGCCATCGACGAGGGTGCGATGGGAATGGTGCGTTGCGTGCGCGCGGCCCTCCCGTTGCTGCGGGCGGCGGACTGGGCGCGCATCGTCAACTTCTCGGCCCACTCGACCCAGCGCCAGAGCGCGATCCTGCCCGCCTACACAGCGGCCAAGGCGATGGTGACGAGCGTCTCGAAGAATCTGTCGCTCTTCCTGGCGCCCGACGAGATCTTGGTGAACGTGGTGTCTCCGGGCAGCGTCGCTTCCGAAGCGCTTGTCGGCTGGGCGAATTCGGTTGGTGCCGACGGCAGCAATCCCTATACGCTCATGGCCGCCATCGACGAACACTTCGGCCACCCGGCGCACTTACCTCGCGCGGGTCTGCCTTCCGAGATCGGGCCCGTGGTCGCATTTCTGGCCTCTCGCCGCAACTCCTACATGACCGGCGCGAACATCAACGTCGACGGCGGTAGCGACTTCACCTGAAGGGAACGCGCCCCCTACGAGAACCTGGGACTGATCGACGGGGAGGTCTTGTTGATGCCGCTACCGATAGGTGTACAGTATGGTCATCTACGCAGCTGAGGAGGTCTGTCGGTGAGCGCTGACGAGCGAGTCGCAGAGACCGCCGCCGCGGCCGAACCGGTCCTCTACGAACTCCTCGACAGCGGCGTCGCAGTCCTCACCCTCAACCGTCCGGATCGCATGAACTCCTGGGGCGGCGGCTTGGCCCGCGCGTTCTACCGATGCATCGACCACGCGGAGGCCGACCCCGACGTCCGCGTCATCGTGCTCACCGGCAACGGGCGGGCGTTCTGCGCGGGCGCCGACATGGGCGACCTCGACACCATCGGGGGCGCCGGCACTTCCGGTGAAACCGACGTGACGCAGCTCGTCGGTGAGCGTCACCCGCACTTCGTCACCGAACTGCGCAAGCCGTTGATCGCGGCCATCAACGGCGCCTGCGCGGGCATCGGACTCACGCAGGCGCTGATGTGCGACGTGCGCTTCGCCGCGGCAGGTGCGAAGTTCACCACCGCCTTCTCCCGCCGTGGACTCATCGCCGAATACGGCATCTCATGGATTCTGCCGCGGGTGGCCGGCTGGGGTGCGGCGCTCGACCTCCTCCTGTCTGGCCGCACGTTCTACGCCGAGGAGGCCAGAGAACTCGGCCTCGTCAAGGACGTCTTCGCCCCCGAGGATCTGATGCCGCGTGCCCTGGCCTATGCCGAGGACATGGCGCGCAACTGCGCGCCGAGCTCACTCGCGGTGATCAAGCGTCAGATCTACCGGGACGCTTTGCGAAACATCCACGACGCCAGTGCCGATGCGGAGAAACTGATGCACGAGTCGATGTCGCGGCCGGACTTCATCGAAGGCATCACCGCGTTCTTCGAAAAGCGACCGCCCAGCTTCCCACCGCTCAAGGAGGAGACCCCGTGACCAGCCAGCAGGACATGCAGCCCCTGGACTACAGGGCAGTCGACGTCGACAACCACTACTACGAACCGATCGACTCGTTCACCCGGCACCTACCCAAAGAGTTCAAGCGGCGCGGCGTGCAGATGCTGACCGAAGGCAAGCGCACCTTCGCGGTCATGGGTGGGGTCGTCAACCATTTCATCCCGAACCCGACGTTCGACCCCATCATCGAGCCTGGATGCCTCGACCTGCTGTTCCGCGGCGAGATCCCCGACGGCGTCGACCCAGCCTCGCTGATGAAAGTCGACCGCCTCGGCGATCACCCCGAGTACCAGAACCGCGACGCCCGCGTGAAGATACTCGACAAACAGAACATCGAGACCGCCTTCATGCTGCCCACCTTCGCGTGCGGTGTCGAGGAGGGGCTCAAGCACGACGTCGAGGCCACGATGGCGTCGCTGCACGCATTCAATCTGTGGCTCGACGAGGACTGGGGCTTCGACCGGCCCGACCACCGCATTCTGTCGGCGCCCATCATCTCACTGGCCGACCCGGACAGGGCCGTGGAAGAGGTCGAGTTCGTGCTGGGTCGTGGCGCCAAGATCGTGTGCGTGCGCCCTGCGCCCGTGCCCGGGGTGGTCAAGCCGCGCTCACTGGGTGATCCGCTGCACGACCCGGTGTGGGCCCGGTTGGCCGAAGCCGGCGTGCCGGTGGTATTCCACCTCTCCGACAGCGGCTATCTCGCCATCGCGGCGCTGTGGGGCGGCAAAGCGACATTCGAGGGGTTCGGCAAGAAGGATCCCCTCGATCAGGTGCTGCTCGACGACAGGGCGATCCACGATGCGATGGCGTCGATGATCGTGCACCAGGTGTTCACGCGCCACCCGAAGCTGAGGGTGGCCAGTATCGAGAACGGCTCCTACTTCGTCTACCGACTGATCAAGCGACTGAAGAAATCCGCCAACACCGCCCCGTATCACTACAGGGAAGATCCGGTCGAGCAGCTGAAGAACAACGTGTGGATCGCGCCGTACTACGAGGACGACGTGAAGATGCTCGCCGAGACGATCGGGGTCGACAAGATCCTGTTCGGTTCGGACTGGCCGCACGGCGAGGGCCTGGCCGACCCGATGACTTTCACCGCGGACATCCCGCAATTCCCCGAGTTCAGCTATGAGGACACCCGGAAGGTCATGCGGGACAACGCACTCACGCTCGTCGGCGCGCACGTGACGGCCTGACGTGGCGCGGACGCGAGGAGCATAGCGGATGTCGGAGTGGACGCTGGGCGACGTCGTCGACGCCATCGCCGACGTCATACCGGATCGCACGATGCTGGTATGCGGTAGCCGCAGAACCACCTACGGCGAGATGGCGCAGCGTACCCGCCGCTTCGCCAACTTCCTGGCCGGCCGCGGGTTCGGCGTGCACCGGGAACGCCACGAGCTGAACAACTGGGAATGCGGGCAAGACCGTGTCGCCTTGATCATGTACAACGATCGCTACCCGGAGGTCGTCGTCGGCGCGCTGAAGGCCCGCACGGTTCCCGTGAACGTCAACCATCACTACACGCCGCGCGAAGTCGGCGAACTCCTCGATTACGTCAATCCCCGCGCGGTCGCCTACCACCGGGCACTCGGTGCGAAGTTCGCCGCGGTGCTGCCTCCGCCGGGCTGCGAAGTGCTGATCGAGGTCGACGACGGCAGTGACGCCGCCGGTCTCGATGGCGCCGTACCGCTGGAAGATGCTGTCTCGCAGGGTGATTCTGTCCGCCGGATCGCTGGTTCACCCGACGACCTGATCATGTACTGCACCGGCGGCACGACCGGCCGCCCCAAGGGCGTGCTGTGGCGCCAGAGCGACACCTACGTGTCATCGATGGTGGGCGCCGACCATGAGTCGGCAGCAGAGATCCACGACAAGGTGATCGGCAACACCGGCGCCCCGTGGTTTGCGGTGTCGCCGCTGATGCACGCCGCGGGGCTGTGGACGGTCTTCTCAGGCGCGCTGGCGGGTCTGCCGGTCGTGCTCTACGACGATCGGGTGAAGTTCGACCCGCAAGGCGTGTGGCAGACCGCCGAGCGCGAGAGGGTGGGCTTGATGACGATGGTCGGCGACGCATATGCCGCGCCGCTGATCGCCGAGCTCCAGCGACGGGACTACGACCTCGCCTCGCTGTATGCCATCGGAACCGGTGGTGCCGCAACCAATCCCAAGCATGTCACGGCATTGCTGGAGAAGCTCCCGCAGGTGACACTCATCAACGGGTACGGGTCCTCGGAGACCGGGAACATGGGCTTCGGGCACAACCAGCGCGGCTCCCATCGTGACACGTTCGACCTGCGCGACGGCGGCACGGTGGCGTCCGAGGATCTGACCCGGTTCGTCGAACCGGGGGAGACCGAAGTCGGGTGGGTCGTCAGAAGGGGCCGGATTCCGCTGGGGTACTTCAACGATCCCGCCGCCACACAGACGACCTTCCCGGTGATAGACGGTGTGCGCGTGGTGGTGTCCGGCGACCGCGCGTCGCTGGAATCCGATGGGACGTTGCGGCTGTTCGGTAGGGATTCACTAGTGATCAACACCGGCGGGGAGAAGGTCTTCGTCGAGGAGATCGAGGCCGTGCTGCGCGCACAGCCTGGCGTCGTCGATGCGCTGGTCGTCGGCCGCGACAGCGAACGCTGGGGCCAGGAGGTCGTCGCGCTTATCCAGAAGGCCCCCGAGACTGCAATCGATGCCGAGACGCTGCGCGCGGCGTGCACGGCGGACCTGGCGCGCTTCAAAGCCCCGAAAGAGTTTGTCTTCGTCGAGCAGGTGCGCAGACTGGGCAACGGCAAGGCTGACTACCGATGGGCCAAAAGCCTGGTGGCGCAGCAGGACACGCTGGTGGTTCAGCCATGACGCGAAAAGTCATCGATTGCCTCGTCAACGTGCATTTCGGGGAGACGGCCTCACAGCCGGAGTTCATGCTGAAGGTGCGCGACGACTACTTCAAGGGACCGAAGTCGCTCTACGAACAGGTCGAACTGCCCGCACTGCTCGACGAGATGGCCGAACATGGCGTCGAGAAGGCCGTCCTCATGGACAACCTCGTCAAGCCGTCCGTGACGGCGCGCACGTTCGTCGAGGAGAGGCCGGACAAGTTCGCGTTGGCGATCGGCGGGGTGAACCTCCTGCGTCCGATGCCGTCACTGCGTGAGCTGGCCTCCGTCGTCGCCGACCTTCCCGTCGCGTACGCGGCCGTGGGGCCGAGTTTCTGGGGCGACGGCATGTACCCGCCGAGCGACGCGGTGTACTACCCGCTCTACACCAAGTGCGCTGAACTCGAACTGCCCCTGTGTATCAACACCGGGCTTCCGGGACCGCCGATCCCCGGCGAAGTGCAGAACCCCATGCACCTCGACCGGGTGTGCGTGCGCTTCCCGGAGCTGAAACTGTGCATGATCCACGGCGCCGACCCGTGGTGGGATCTCGCGATACGGTTACTCCTCAAATATGCCAACCTGCGCATCATGACCTCGGCATGGTCACCGAAACGGTTGCCCGACAGCTTGCTTCACTACATGCGAACCCGCGGCAAGAACAAGGTGATCTTCGCATCCGACTGGCCGGTGCTGCGGCAGAGCCGCGTCGTACCGGAGGCTCTCGCGCTGGACCTGCCGCCCGATGTACTCGACAACTATCTGTACAACAACGCCGACGAATTCTTCTTCGGAGCGAGGGGAGCTTGATGGACCGCTACGAACTACGCAGGCTTGATTACAGCCTGTCTGAGGACCACCGGGCGTTGCAGGCGGCCTACAAGGACTTCTTCTCGAACCGCTGCACCATCGAGACAGTCCGCGCGGCTGAGGAATCCGGATTCGACAAGAACATGTGGGAGCGCTTGTGCGCGATGGGTGCCTCGACGATGGCGCTGCCGGAATCCGTCGGCGGTGACGGGGCGACACTCGTCGATCTCACACTGGTGGCCGAGGAGGTCGGGCGATCGCTGGCGCCGGTACCGTGGATCGACCACATCGTGGCCGCCCGCCTGCTGGCACGGCTGGGCTCGGTGGAACCTGACGTCGTCAACGGTACGAAGCTGGTCGCGCTCGATCCTGCGCAGGACATTTCTTCCAGCACCCGCTTGATTCCCGCCGGCTCGATCGCCGACCATGTGATCGTCCGCAACGGCAACGGGGAAGATGTAGACATCGTGCTGTTGCAGTTCTCGTCTCGGCCTGCGCGCGTCGACAACATCGGTAAGCTGCCCATGGCGTGGATCGAACCTGCCGCCGCCGACAGTTGCACCGTGCTGGCCAGCGGGCGCGCGGCCCTCGCCGAATATCAACGGGCGCTGGATGAATGGCGTCTGCTCATGGGCGCCGCATTGGTCGGGCTCGTCGAGGAGACGATGACGATCGCCGCCGAGTTCTCCAAGACGCGCTACACCCTTGGGGTCCCGATCTCGACCCTGCAGGCCATCTCCCATCCGCTGGCCAACATCGCGATCACGGTGCAGGCCGGCCGGAACCTGGCTCGCCGTGCCGCGTGGTTCCTCGACAACGAACCTGACGCGCGACGCGAGCTGGCGCCGTCGCTGTTTGTATTCATGGCCGAAGAGGCCGCCAGAGCGGCGACGATGTCCGTCCATGTCCAGGGTGGTCTCGGTGTCTCCGCCGAGGCAGCGGCTACCGCCTACCTCGTGCGGGCCAGGGGATGGGCGGTCGCCGGCGGAGATCCGGGCGCGACGGCCAAGTACATCGCAGGGATCGTCGCCGATCGTGAAGGACGGAGCTAGGTAATGGATTTCTCGTGGGTCGAGCTTTCCGACGACGATCAAAAGTTTCAGGATGACGTCCGGTTGTTTCTGAGCGAGATCGTCACCGAAGACGTCATTCGGCGTGACAGGGAGACCGGCGACAACTTTGACGAGGGAGTACATCTCGCGCTCGGCAAAGCTGGGTACCTGGAACGAGACTGGAACCCGGGTTCCGAGCGGGCGTTCACCCGGGTGGAGCGGCGAATCTGGGAGTTGGAGAAGCGACGAGCCCACGTGCCGTGGGTGACCGCGGGCACTACTGCGATGATCGCGAAGTCTGTGGAGAAGTTCGGATCGCCCGAGCTCAAGGAGGAGGTGTTGCCCCGGGTGTACAGCGGGCACGTCCGGATGTGTCTCGGCTACACCGAGCCCGAGGGCGGATCCGACGTCGCGACGTGCAAGACCCGCGCCGTGCGCGAAGCGGACGGATCAACGTGGGTTATCGATGGCTCCAAGATGTTCACCACCGGGGCGCACAATTGCCAGTACGTCTTCCTCATCACCAACACCGACCCGAGCGCCCCGAAACACAAGAGCCTCACCATGTTTCTGGTGCCGCTGGACACACCCGGAATCGAGATCCAAGGCATCCGCACCGTAGATGGAGACCGCACCAACATCGTGTATTACAGCGACGTGAGGATCGACGACCGCTACCGCCTCGGCGAGGTCAACGGCGGTTGGACTGTGGTGCGCGAGCCCCTCAACGCTGAGCACGGCGACGTGTCCGCCGCCGAGGACGGTCTGGCGGATGTGTCGATCATGATGCACCAGGCCATGTTCATGGCTCACGCGGTGGACAAGGCTGCGGAGAAGTCGGCTATCCCGGATCAGCAGGGGCGCAGGCTCATCGACGACAGTGCCGTCGCCTACCGGCTGGGTCGAAGCGTGGCGCGGCTGGAGGCATCGCTGTCGGCGCCGAGCATTTTCGGTCGGGTGGCGATCGCGCAGACCATGCGCGACATCTCGCCCGACCTGATGGACATTCTCGGCACCGCGTCGGCACTGCCGCTCGGTACCGACGGCGCGGCCGACGACGGCGCCGCCGAATATGTGTACCGGTTCGCGCCGCTGGTCGGCATCTACGGTGGCACGCTCGAGGTTTTCCGCAACATGATCGCGCAGTACGTTCTTGGCCTCGGCAAGCCGAGTTACCCACCCGCCAGGTGATTTCGGCATAGTCGGTCATGCCGAGATGGACCAACTACACCCGAATCGCTACGTCGTGAGGATCGTGGCTCCTGCGGTGCCCGGGGCGCCGTAGAGCTGGGCGAAGCCGACCTTCGGTTCGCCGGGAATCTGGCGGTCACCGGCTTCGCCGCGCAGCTGGCGCACGATCTCGTGCAGCTGGCGCAACCCGGAGGCCCCGATCGGTTCTCCATTGGCGAGCAGACCGCCATCGGTGTTGACCGGCATCGTCCCGCCGATCTCGGTGGCGCCGTCGGCAATCAGCTTCTCCTGTTCGCCGTCGGTGCAGAAGCCGGCTTCGGCCATGTGGATGATCTCGGCGCCGGCGTCGGTGTCCTGCAGCTGGATCACGTCGACGTCGGAAGGCTCGACGCCCGCCTTCTCGAACGCGGCGCGTGCTGCATACACCGTCGGGGCCACGTCCTCGTCGACCGGTGCGAAGGTGGTGTTGACCTCATACGCGCCGTACTTGCGGGTGCGCACTTCGACGGCGCGGACGAATACCGGTGTGTGCGTGTACTTGTGCGCCAAGTCGGCACGGCACATCACGACGGCGGCCGCACCCTCGTCGGGGGAGCAGAACATGTACTGCGTCAAGGGGTAGTTGAGCATGGGGGAGTCCAGGATGGCGTCCTCGTCCATCGGCTTGCGCCGGAAAGCGTTGGGATTGAGCGCCCCGTTACGCAGATTCTTGTTGACCACCTTGGCCAGAGTCCGGTGGCTGATACCGTGGTCGTGTAGGTAACGGTTGGCCTTCATGCCGAAAAACTGGGTGGTCAGATACTGGCCGTTCTCGGCGTACCAACTCGGCATGCCGACCAGCCCGGGATCCTCGGTGAAGGCACCGCGGGGATGCTTGTCCAGGCCGACAGCGATGCCGATCTCGTAGTCTCCCAGTCGGATTCCGTCCGCACACGCCTTCGTGGCGCTGGCCGCGGTGGCGCACGCATTGAACACATTCGTGAACGGGATGCCCGAGAGTCCGACCATGCCGACGATGGCGTCCGGGTTGGCGACAGTCCAACTGCCGCCCACTCCGAACTGGATGTCGTTCCACGACAGGCCGGCGTCGGCGACGGCTGTGGTGATCGCGTCGACACCCATCTCCATCGCCGTCTTGCCTTCGAATCTGCCGAAAGGGTGCAGACCCACCCCGATGATCGCGACGTCATGCATGGCGTGAGTCCTTTCCGTCGGGGCCGAGTGCGTTGTCTCCTGACGCAAACGCTTCGCGCGAGCGCACGAGTTGGGCCTGCTGAATGACGGCGACGGGCCCGTCTTCGTCGAACAGCGTGCCCCGGGACACGCCGACCCCGTCAGCGCCGTAATGATTTTCGGAGCGAACACCGATCCAGGTGCCCTCAGGCATGCGGTGGATGTGCACCGCGAGGTCGGTGTTGAGGAAGGTGTACCGGCTCGGGTCCAGGCGGCTTCCCATGCCGTTGGCGACATCGGCGACCGAGAACAGTCGCTGTGCCGGCGTCATCGTCTCCCCGGCCACCAAATCGACCAGGGGCATCGCCCAGCACTCGGCCTGCACGCTGTGCAGGATGTCGTTGAGCCAGCGCCAGTCCAGGCTCTGGATATAGGTGCGTTCGCTGCCGTCTTCCGGGAGACGGCGTCGGCCTTCGTTCACAGGTCGCATCGGCTCGACCGGGGTCGCGGGGAGTACCAATGCCTTTGAACTCTGGAACCGCCACGCGGAGGCCGTCGCGACCCGCCGCGGTGTCCCGTCGGGCCCTGGCGAGGTCATGTCGGCGCTGAGTAATTCGATCTGCCTGCCCGGTCGCTCGACACGGGCCTGCACCCACAGTTCGTCGCTGACGGGAACCGGACCGAGGAGGTCGATCACGACGCGGGTGAGGCGGGCGTCGTCACGCGGCATGCAGTGCTCGACTGCCCGTACGAGGAGTGCCGACACCGGGGCGGCGTTCTGCATGGACGATCCCCACGTGCTGATGACATGGTCGGAGGCCGCGAATCGCTCCCCACGGGGGTCGTCGGCGTCGACGAGTTCGTAGTAGGCGTCGGTCACGTCCTGTCCTGTCTCGTGCCGCGAAGGCCAACTGCAGGATATGGTGCCACTTATCGAAAGCACAACCGGATGTCTTACAGGAGGTGTGGAAGACCGCGTTACGAGGGTGGGACGGCTGCCGCAGGGTCAGCCCGCAGAACGCGTCCTCTTGGTTCCACGTTCCGGTGCGGACTCTGCCGTGACGCTCAGCTCGGGTCGATGAGTGTGCGGAACTGATTGGCGGGGAACACCGACGCGTTCGACGACCGGACTCGCTCGGCCAGCGTCCGGTCCGATGTCGCCACCCAGATCTGCTCGGGATGCGAGTCGGCCACGATGAGTCTGACGATCTCGTCGTCGGCGGAGTTCGGGCCGTGGACGGGCGCGTGGGCGACGGTGACCGCCTCGGACTCGATCGAAGGTGACGGCGGGCGCTCGAAAACCACCGTCACATCGACACCTTCGGCGACAGCCCAGCGTTCGAGACGACCCACCAGCATCGCCATGGCGCGCTGCCGGTCTCGCCACCAGCCGTCGGGCCGTGATCCGATCACGTTCATTCCGTCGACAATCCACCGCATCCGCCGCAGACTATCGAAGAAGTGCAGCCCAGAAGAGGACCGATATGGCGACCCACATCGAGAACAAAGTCACGTTCTGCCGCATCTGCGAGCCGTTGTGCGGCATGATCGCGACCGTCGAGGACGGTAAGCTCGTCGCGCTTCGCCCCGATAAGGAGCACCCTCTGTCGGCCGGCTTCGCCTGCCAGAAGGGCATTGCGTTCACCGAGGTCGTCAACGACCCCGATCGCGTCACCACGCCTCTGCGGCGCACACCGGATGGTTTCGAGCCTGTGAGTTGGGACGAGGCGCTGGGCGACATCGCGAGGCGCCTGTCCGCGGTGCTGCGGCACCACGGGGCCGGTGCCGTCGGCTGGTACATGGGCAATCCCGGAGCTTTCAGCTATGCCCACGTGCTGTCGATCATGGCGTTCATCAAGGGCATCGGTCGGGAAACCCACTTCTATACCGCGTCCTCGCAGGACACCAACTGCCGATTGATGGCCAGCCAGCTGCTCTACGGAACTCCGACGTCGGTTCCGATCCCGGACCTCACCCGCACGGATCTGCTCGTCCTCATGGGCGCCAACCCTGTGGTCTCGCACGGTAGCTTTCTCACCGCGCCACGTATCAAGGACCGGATGCACGACATCGTCAAACGCGGCGGCCGCGTCGTCGTGATCGACCCACGCAAAACCGAGACCGCGGCCCAGTTCGAATGGTGCGGCATCGTGCCCGACACCGACGCGTTGATGCTGCTCTCGCTGCTGCAGGTGATGTTCGCCGAGGGACTGGCCCATCTCCGCGACATCACCGCCGTCGTCGATGATGTGGACTGGCTGCGGGAACAGGTCGCGCCGTTCACCCCGGAGTCGACGGCGCCACACACAGGGGTCGATCCCGACATCGTGCGCGGGCTCGCTCGCGACCTCGCAGCCACACCGCGCGCCGCGGTCTACGGGCGGCTGGGCACCTGCGTGGGCCGCTATGGGACATTGACCTCCTATCTCATCGACGTCGTCAACCTCGTCGCGGGGAACCTCGACAAACCCGGTGGTTCCGTCATCAGCGGGCTGGGGCTGCCCGCACAGCGGTTGGTCAACATCGGCATGGGCGCGCTGCTCCGCCGCACCTATCGGCGCAGACGCTCACGCATCGGGGGCTTCCGGGCCATCATCGGTTCGGAGCCGGCCGCGCTGATGGCCAAGGAGATGACGACGCCGGGACAGCGACAGATCCGGGCCATGTTCATCAGCGCGGGCAATCCGGTGCTGTCGGTACCCAACGGGGACGAACTGGAGACGGCGCTGGGCGGGCTCGATCTCTCTGTCGCCCTTGACTTTTACCTTACCGAGACGACGTCGCGCTGCGACTACGTGCTGCCGGTGACGACGATGTACGAACGCGACGATTTCCCGCTGACGTTCCAGCCGTTCCAGGCGACTCCATTCCGGCAGGCGACCGAGGCTGTGGTGGCGCCGGTAGGCCAGGCGCGTCAGGAGTGGGAGATCGTCGGCGACCTGATCGGCCGGCTGTCTGGCGAGTCCCGGGTCTTCGCCGCTTTGACGTCGGCCGGCCGGATGCTGAGTAGGCTCGGTTCCCCCTTCACCCCAAGGAAATTCGCCGATGGCATCATCCGGGTCGCCGCGGGCGGTGACCGGTTCGGGCTGCGCCGCGGCGGGCTCAGCTTCGGTCGGCTGTCGCGCGACCATGCTCACGGCAGGATCATCTCACCGAACCTGCGAACGGGAGTGCTGAAGGAAGCGATCTCGTACCTGGACGGCCGAATCCGCCTGGCACACGACGACATCGGTGCTGAGATCGCGGCGTTGCGGACACTGGAGCATGCGCACGACTACCCGTTGCGGATGATCGGGATGCGCGAACCCCGTTCGGAGAACTCGTGGATGCACAACGCGCCGCTGCTGATGCGCGGGGACCGCGGCCACCACGGGCTGATGAATGCCGATGACGCCGCCGAACTGGAGATCGGGGACGGCAGCGAGATCCAGGTCAGCTCGCCGTATGGCACGATCACGGTTCCCGTCACCCTGACGAAGGACATCATGCCCGGGGTCATCGCCGTCCCGCACGGCTGGGGGCACAAGGGTACGGGTGGCTGGCGGGTGGCCAACAAGGCCGGCGGCACCAACGTGAACCTGCTGACCTCGAGTGAGCCCGACGACGTCGAGTCACTGTCGGGTATGGCGTGGCTGACAGGTGTCCCCGTCCGCGTCGCCAAGGTCTGACCTCCGCGAAACTGCATTCCATGCGGGCGTTCTCGCGATCTAGCCACGTGGAATGCAGTTTCGGCGAGAGGTGACTCAGGCGATCGCGCCCTTGTCCTTGAGCTCTTCGATGCGGTCCCAGTCCAGGCCGAGTTCCATCAACACGATCTCGGTGTGCTCGGAGGCCTGCGGGGCGCGCGTCGTCTCCAGCGGCTCGTGGTTGAACTGAACGGGCCCGCGGACGACCTTGAACGGCTTGCCGCCGTCGCTGGCCTCCACCTCGACGATCATGTCGTTGGCGATCGCCTGCTCGTCGGAGGCGAGGTCCACGAGGCTCTGGAACGGCGCCCACTGACCTTTCATTGTCTTGAGGTGCTGACGCCAGTAGTCGAACGGTTTGGCCGCGATGGCTGCGGCGATGAGTTCCACACCGGCCTCGGCGTTCTGGATCAACGGCATCACATCGTTGAAGCGGGGGTCATCAGCCAATTCGCGGAGGCCCAGGTGCTCGAAGGTGTCGCGGATGTAGCCGGTCGGGCTCACGATGCACAGATTGATGGTGCCGCCGTCGGAGGTCTGGTAGTTGGCCATGAAGGGATTGACCGAGGTGGTGGTGCCGGGCATCAACGAGCGCATCGTCTCGCCCGTCTCCATACCCTGGGTGACGCTGGCGCCTGCCGCCCACCAAGCGGTGCTGAGCAGTGACACGTCGAGTTCGACTGCCTCACCGGTGCGTTCGCGATGGAAGAGTGCCGCCGAGATGCCGCCGGCGATGTTCATGCCGCCGATCGAGTCGCCGAAGGCCGGAATGCCCTGTGGCAGTGCGCCGCCTAGCTCCTCCGGGGTCAATGCGTGCCCGACGCCGCTACGCGTCCAGAATGCGGTGCCGTCGAATCCGCCGACGAGACGCTCGGGTCCCTTGTCGCCGTACGCACTTCCACGCGCGTAGATGATCTTCGGGTTGACCGCGCGAATGTGTTCGATGTCGAATTTGTTCTTCTGGCGCGCCTGCGGCATGTAGTTGGTCAGGAAGACGTCCGCGGTCTTGGCGATCTCGTAGAGCACTTCCTGGCCCTCGGGCGTGGACACGTCGATCCCGACACTGCGCTTGCCGCGGTTGGGATGCTCGATCAGGGGATGGCGGTTCGGGTCCAGTTGAAATCCGCCCATGTTGATGAAACCGCGCTGGGTGTCGCCCCTCACCGGGTGCTCGATCTTGATGACGTCGGCGCCCCAGTCGGCAAGTATCGCGCCGGCCGCGGGGACGAACGTGAACTGCGCAACCTCGAGGACGCGCACGCCCTCCATCACCTTGATCAAAGTCGATCCCCTTCTGACGACGGCGTCGAACGGCTCCTCTCGGGGAGTCTAGCGGAGCTGCGATACTGTAATCTTTACCGTTGATCATCCAATAGATCGGCCCCGGAGGTGTCAGGTGAGCTCGATCCCCGCTGAACATGCCGGGACCAGCCTCGGGTGGGGTAGACGAGCCGCCGCGAATTCCGAGAGTCGGATGCTCATCGCAGGTGACCTGGTAAACGCCGCATCCGGTGCGCAGTTCGACAACGTCAGCCCCGCCACTGGCGCGGTCCTCGGTGCGACGGCGGCAGCCGGGGCGCAGGACATGGAGCGTGCGATCGCCGCGGCACGTTCCGCCTTCGACACCACAGACTGGTCGACGAACCGCGCGCTGCGCAAACGCTGTCTGAACCAGTTGCAGGCCGCCCTGGAAGGCGAGAAAGAAGCGCTGCGAACAGAACTCGTCGCAGAGGTCGGGTGCCCGGTGATGACGACCGAGTCCGCGCAGCTGGACTGGCCGCTCGCCGAATCGCTGCGTTACCCGGCACAGCTCGTCGACGAATTCGAATGGGAACGGGTTCTCAAGGGTGGTGGTCTGTTCGGAGACCGCAACGTTCGCACTGTCGTCAAGGAAGCGGCGGGCGTGGTAGCCGCGGTGACGCCGTCGAACTTCCCGATCGAGGTCATCCTCAACAAGCTCGGTCCCGCGCTCGCCACCGGCAACACCGTCGTCCTCAAACCCGACCCACACACCCCGTGGAACGCGACCCGCCTGGGCCGGCTCATCGCCGAGAAGACCGACATGCCGCCGGGCGTCGTCAACGTCGTCACCACACCGTCGAACGACGTCGCCGGCCTCCTCGGCACCGACCCGCGCGTCGACCTCGTCTCCTTTACGGGGTCGACGACCGTCGGCAAGCTGCTCATGCGGCAGGGCGCAGACACCATGAAGCGGATGTTTCTGGAACTCGGCGGAAAGTCGGCGGCGATCGTGCTCGACGACGCCAACCCTGCCGTGATCGTCCCGACGGCAATCGGGGTGTGTGTGCACGCCGGTCAGGCGTGCGCGGCCACCAGCCGCATGCTCGTCCACCGGTCGCTGTACGACCAGGCGGTGGCCGACATCACCGCGGCGTATCACCATGTGCCCGTGGGTGATCCGGTGGACCCCGGCACGCTCGTCGGTCCGGTGATCAGTGCCGAGCAGAAGGAGCGGGCGCTCTCCGCGATCGAGGAGGCGCGCCGCGACGGGGCGGAGATCGTTGTCGGCGGCGGGCCGGCCGAGGGATTGCCCGACTACTTGGGCGGCGGGCATTTCGTCGCGCCGACGGTCGTCGCGGGCGTCGACAACAGCGCGGCGATCGCGCAGCGCGAGATCTTTGGACCCGTGTTGGTGCTGCTGCCGTTCGACGATGACGACGACGCCGTGCGGATGGCAAACGACAGTGCGTACGGGCTTGCCGGCGCGGTGATGTCGCGTTCTGCCGAGCGGGGGATGAGCGTCGCACGGCGCATCCGGACGGGTGCGATGGGTGTCAACGGCGGCATGTTCTACGGTGCCGACGCGCCCTTCGGCGGTTACAAGAGCAGCGGCATCGGTCGACAATGCGGTATCGAAGGCTTTGAGCAGTACCTCGAAACCAAGACGATCGCCCTGCGAGAGCGCAGGCAGAGCTGACGGTCGCGTCGCGAGAGATAAGCCAGGGCTGTGTGTTCCGGCCCGACCGCGACCCGGAATGCTATTTCGCGGGGGTGAAGGTGACGGGAAGCGCGGTCGGCGATCGGAACGGCTGTCCGTGGATGTGGGGGTCCTCGTCGGTGATGAGCTGTATGTCGGACAACCGTGTCAGCAAGGTCTCGACGGCCACCCGGGTTTCCATGCGGGCCAGGTGCAGTCCCATGCAGGTGTGTTCACCCGCAGCGAACGAGATGTGCGGCAACCTCTTCCGGAAGATGTCGAACTCCTCGGCTCGCTCCCAACGCGCTGCGTCGCGGTTGGCCGAGCCGATGCACACGTCGATGACCGATCCTGCAGGAATCGAGACGCCGTCGATCTCGGCGTCCTCGGTGGCGAAACGCTGCACGGTGGTCAGGGGGGTCTCGTAGCGCAGTCCCTCCTCGATCGCTGCGCCGATCAGCTCGTGGTCGGCATCGACGGCGTCGAACTGCTCGCGGTGGGTCAGCAGCAGGTAGAGGAGATTGCCCGATGACCGGTACGTCGTCTCCAGCCCGGCGGGCAACAGCAGCCGCAGGAAGGAGTAGATCGCTTCGTCGGTGAGGCGCTCACCGTCGATCTCGGCGGAGACCAGGTCGCCGATGATGTCCTGGGTCGGCGCCGAACGGCGCTGCTCGATCTGTGCAAGGAAGTAATCCTTGAGCGCCGCGGAAGCTTCGAATGCGCGCTTGTACTTGACGGTGTAGCTGATCAATTCGACGGCGCGCTTGCGGAACCACGGCAGGTCTTGCCGGGGGAGTCCGAGAAGACGGGAGATCACCCGGGTGGGGAACTCGAACGTGAAGTCGCGCACCAGGTCTGCCCGGCCCGCCTCGATGAACTCGTCGATCAATTCGTTGACGACCGGCCGAACGATCTCGGGCTCCCAGCGCGCCAGGGATCGGGATTTGAAGGCTGCGGAGACGAGGTTGCGGTGTTCCCAGTGGGGCCTGCCCTCCATCGCCAGAATGGTCGGACCGATGAACAGCCCGATGGTCGCGTCGTAGATCGTGGAGTTGAACGCCTTGCCGTCGCGAAACACCCGGTTCACTGCGTCGAACGACACCGCGGCGTACAGGTTTTCAGGCTTGAGTGAATCGGGCGTCTTCGACCAGTCCATCACTGAACCCCGGAACACCCCGCTGTCGTTGCGCCGGCGTGCGAACATCGGATAGGGGTCGCGCAGGTCGATGGGTTCGTCGCTTGCGACGTCTTGGAGCGGGGTCGTCACCAGGATACTGTAACGCTTACCGTAATTACATGTACAGTGTGTCGCGCAGCGATGGGGACGCCGGGCGTGCACGATGTGACGACGCCCGAGTCGTCGAAGCAAATGGACGACAGTAAGCATGACTGTAAACAACTCGCTTGAGCCGGACGATGGTCGATCTGGTGGTACCTCCGGTGACGTGCCGGCGCCGCTCGGTGGCATGAACGTCCGCATGCAGCATTCGATGGCAGCCGTTCTCGAACGTCAGCGCGCCGCATTCCTGACGGACGGGCCGCCCGATGCAACGATGCGACGGAACCGGATCGACCGTCTGCTGGCTCTCGTCCTCGACAATGCCGACGACTTCGTGGACGCGATGGCCGCCGACTTCGGTACGCGGCCGAGAGTGGGATCGTTGTTCACCGAGATCATGGGCATGATATCGGTGATCGAGCACACCAGATCCCATGTGGGGCAATGGATGCAGCCGAGTAGGCTGATGCGGCCGGCCCGGGCGTTCGGGCTGCGGGCCGGGGTGGAGCCGTCCCCGCTCGGGGTGGTCGGCATCATCGGGCCGTGGAACTTTCCCCTCAACCTCGTCGTCCTGCCGGCGTCGGCGGCTTTCGCGGCAGGCAACCGCGTCATGGTCAAGATGTCGGAGGTCACCGCGCGCACCGCCGAACTCATGCAGACGCTCTCGACCGCCTACTTCAGCCCGGAAGAACTTGCCGTCGTCACTGGGGACGCCCATGTTGCAGCGGATTTCGCGGCCTTGCCCTTCGACCATTTGTTCTTCACCGGGTCGCCATCGGTGGGGACACTCGTGCAGCGCGCGGCGGCAACCAACCTCGTGCCTGTCACGTTGGAGCTAGGCGGCAAGAATCCCGTCGTGGTGGGGCCCGGCGCTGAGGTCGCGCGCGCGGCCGCCCGAATTGCCCAGGGGCGCATGATCAACGGCGGCCAGGTCTGCGTGTGTCCCGACTATGTCTTCGTCCCCGTCGACAAGACCGATGAGTTCGTCCGCCTCCTTCGCGAGAACCTCGCTCGCATGTTCCCGTCGATCGCGGCCAGCGCGGACTACTGTTCGTCGGTCAACGAGGCCAACTTCGACCGTGTCGTCGGGCTGATCGAGGATGCGCGCGACAAGGGTGCGCGCGTCGACTCGGTGGTGCCGCCGGGCGAGATTCTGCCCGACCGCAGTACCCGGAAAATCGCTCCGACGATTCTGCAGGATGTCGACCACAGCATGCGGATCGCCTCGGAGGAGACCTTCGGCCCCGTCCTGACGATCGAACCGTACGAACGGCTCTCCGACGTCGTGGACTACATCAACAGCCGCCCCGCACCGCTGGTCGCGTACTGGTTCGGTCCCGACGACGCGGACTTTCGGTCCTTCGTCAGGCACACCAGAAGCGGCGGGGTGGCGCGAAACGACTTTGCCGCACAGATGATCCCGTCAGCGGCGCCGTTCGGTGGCGTGGGGCGCAGCGGCATGGGCGCATACCACGGCAAGGCGGGTTTCGACACGTTCAGCCACCACCGCACGGTGGTCGGCAGCGACTTGCCGTTCACGATCACGGGTCGCGCGGCCCCGCCGTTTACCCGCTCGATGCGGGTGACGACGGCACTCGCACTGCGGATGGCGCGTCGCCGGACGCACAGGCGGCTGCGCCGGCTCAGGAACCGCTGACCGCCTGCTCGCGGGCCCAGCGATAGTCGGCCTTGCCGGCCGGGCTGCGCTCGATGGTGGGCCGAAACACGACGGCTTTCGGCAGCTTGTAGCGAGCGATCACCGAGGAGGCGTGCTCGATCAACTCCTTGGCCGTCGCGGATGCACCGTCGGCCAGCGCCACTACGGCAACCACCTCCTGCCCCCACCGCTGGCTGGGCCGGCCGGCGACCACGACGTCGGCCACTGACGGATGCGACGCGATCGCCGACTCCACTTCCTCGGCGAAGATCTTCTCACCCCCGGAATTGATGGTCACCGAGTCACGACCGAGGAGTTCGACAGCTCCGCCGGCAAGGTGACGTGCGCGGTCGCCAGGTACCGAATACCGCACGCCGTCGATGACGGGAAACGTGGCGGCGGTCTTGGCGGCGTCGTTCTTGTAGCCGAGCGGGACATAGCCACGCTGAGCGAGCCAACCCATCCCGTCGTGGCCCGGTTCCAGGATGCTCGCGAGATCCTCTGCGGCAACGAAGGTGTCGGGGCCCGCAGTGAACGTGCCCGTGGATACCGCGCCGGTGGCGGACATATGCGTCATCTGCGCTCCGGTCTCCGACGAGCCGACGCCGTCGACGACCGTCAGATTCTCCTTGACGTCGATGAGGCGCTGTTTGGCCGTGGGCGTGAGTTGTGCGCCGCCGTTGGCCACGACCGCCAGCGACGACAGATCGGCGCTGGTGCGTTCGATGGCATCGGCCAGTGGGCGGGCCATCGCGTCACCGACGACAGTGACCGCCAGGATCTTCTCGCGCTCGATGGTGGCGACGACGTCGTCGACGTCGAGGTGATCGACGACCGGTGAAAAGACCACGGTCTGACCGGTGTTCATCGCAGTGAGCACCGCCCACTGGGCGGCGCCGTGCATCAGGGGCGGCAGAACCATCAGCTTGGTGCCTGGGTTCTCGGCGCAGCGCTTGGCGATGTCGTCGTAGGACGTCGCAAGTTCGCCGGTGTAGAGGCTGCGCCCGCCGAACGAGGTCATGAAGATGTCGTGCTGGCGCCACAGCACCCCCTTGGGCATGCCGGTCGTACCGCCGGTGTACAGCACATACAGATCGTCGGGCGAGGGCTCGACCGGGGGTACAACGGCGGGGCCGTCTGCGACGATCGATTCGTAATCCACTGCACCGGGGAGCAATTCGTTCCCGGAACCATCGGCGATCTGAATCAGTAGCTTGAGCTCAGGCAGGTCTGCAAGCACCTCGGCGAGGCGCGGCGCGAACGCCGCGTGATAGAGCAGCGCCGTCGCACCTGAGTCGGACAGCAGGTACTGCAGCTCACTTTTGACGTAGCGGTAGTTGACGTTGAACGGCGCGACCCTGGCGCGCCAGGCGCCCAGCATGCCTTCGACGTACTCGGGTCCGTTGTGGGCGTAGATACCGAGGAGGTCCTGACCGACCTCGTGGCCGGCCAGCTCCGACCGTTCTGTGTGGCAGCCCAGTCCCCGCGAGTGCAGAAAGGTCGCGAGTCTATTGGAGCGCGCGACGATCTGCGCATAGGTGAACCGCCGGTCGCCCTGGACGATGAACTCGCGATCGCCGATCACCGCCGTGACGGCATCGGCGGCGGCCGGGACGGTGAACTGAATCGACGCGGTCATTCGGTTGACTTTAGACGGGCCCGCCGCACGGGTGAACAGTTGGGCAAGAGTTGTCTACTCATGGCCAGAGCTCCATGCTGTGATCAGGGCGTCGGTGGTGGTGATCGTGGCCAGTAACGACAGGGTGTAGTCGATGACCGCCGTCGCGTACTCAGTGGGAACTCCTGCGACTGCGTCGCGCGGC
This sequence comes from Mycolicibacterium iranicum, assembly GCF_001650495.1. Classification (GTDB taxonomy): domain Bacteria; phylum Actinomycetota; class Actinomycetes; order Mycobacteriales; family Mycobacteriaceae; genus Mycobacterium; species Mycobacterium iranicum_A. The sequence continues at coordinate 44,571 of NZ_LWCS01000014.1, forward strand.
AGGACCACCCGGTAGCCCGCGTTGACGGCGTCCATCACCAGGTTGGGTATCGCGACGTTGACCGACACGCCGACGGCGACGATCGTCGTCACCCCGAGGTTACGCAAGGTCGCATCCAGGTCGGTGCCGCCCATCGGTCCGAGGCCGTGCCATCGGTACAGCAGCAGATCGCTTGACTGCTGCTCGATTTCAGGAACCAGCCGCGTACCCGGGCTGCCCGGCGTGATGTCCACCCCGGAGGCTCCGATGGCGAAGATCCTGGCATTGTGGTTGGCCCCTCTTCCGTCGGCGCGCCGCTGCACCAGGCAGTGAACGACATCGACTTTGCGCTCGCGCGCAACGGGGAGCAGCCTTGCGATGTTGGGCAGCGCCTCACGGCGCGCCTCGTCGGCCAGCGCAGCCAGCCCCGCGTCGGGGCCCACGACGGCGTCCTGGCACTCCTGTGTCACCACGGCGGTGCGCCCGGGGGCGACCAGTTCTGCGAGTGAAATCCTCATCGGATCGTGGCCGGCTCGCCCTCCGGCGGCACTTCGTAAAACTGCTGCGCCCACTTGCGCAACGCCATGTACGGCTTGGCGTCGATCTTGGCCAGCGCCGGATGCTCGACGTACTTCTGGTAGCGCCAGATGTCGCAGTCCTCCCATACCGTTTTGAGGAACTGCCGTTCCACCTTCTCGATGACCTCCGGGGGAGGTACGTCGGAGGTATCTCCGGGGAGCTTGGGCCACCAGATCGAATAGAACATGTCGGAGACCTCGTCGTCGACGGGTGTGCACGCGAAGATCAGCCGATGGTTCGACGAGCCCTCGAACGCGCTCATCGCGAAACCGAGCCCGGAGAAGTGGCTGTGGATGCGCAGCGCCATCTTCTCCGGATCGTCGCTGCGGACGTCGGGCCAGCCGGTCAGAAATCGCCATTCCTCGTCGACGTTCTCCCAGTGCAGGCAGACCGGCGTCACCGACGCGTGGTGCACGTAACGGAAATGCGAGCTGTCCGGGCCGTTCTCGGCGACGATCTGCGGATGCACCGGGATGGCATCGGCGCGCCTGGAGAACTCGGGGTAGGGCCGGTAGTAAGCGTCCGCGTCTGTTTCGAACTGGGGGAACTTATGGAAGATGTCCGGCAGTTCCCACTGCGGTTCCTTGCCGGCGGGCTGGTGCCACACGAAGATGCAGCCGTACTGCTCCTTGACCGGGTACGACCGCAGTTTCAGGCCGCGGTTGGGACGGTCGGGTTGGTACGGGATGTAGGTGTTCGAGCCGTCGGGACCCCATCGCCACCCGTGAAACGGGCACTCGACGCAGTCGCCGACGACGGTGCCGCCGTGGCCGATGTGAGCGCCGAGGTGTTTGCAGTGCGCCTCCAGGACATGCAGAGCGCCCGACTCGTCGCGGTAGGCGGCGAGGTCTTCGCCGAAGTATTTGAGTGCTTTCACATCGCCGACCTCGAACTCCGCCGACCACCCGATCATGAACCAACCCGTGACTTTCCAGGTGAACGGAACTTTCATGACGTCTCCTCGGATCAGCTCACGCAGCCCCGTGAACGTCATTACTGTAACAGCAACAGTATCCTGAGCCCCGGGAGGAACAGTGACGATCGAACGTGACCCCACGCGCTATGACGCGATTGTCGTCGGTGCCGGGTTCTCGGGGCTCTACGCGCTGTATCACCTCCGTGAACACGGGCTCCGGGTGCGGGTTCTGGAGAAGGCGCACAATGTCGGAGGGACGTGGCTGTTCAACCGCTATCCAGGCGCGCGGTGCGACATCGAGAGCATCGAGTACTCGTACAGCTTCTCCGACGACATCCAGCAGGAGTGGGTGTGGACCGAGACGATGCCCGCCCAGCCGGAGATCGAGGCGTACCTCAACTTCGTTGCCGACAGGCTGGACCTGCGCCCCGACATCTCGTTCGAGACGAACGTCGCGGCAATGAACTTCGACGAGGACACCTGCGAATGGACTGTGACGACCGATGCCGGCGAGTCTTTCGTCGCGCCATACCTCGTCGCGGCGACGGGAATCCTGTCGGTCCCGTTGGAGCCGACCATCCCGGGTATCGACGAGTTCACCGGCACCTCGCTGTTCACCAGCCGCTGGCCGGACCACGACGTCGACCTGACCGGCCTGCGAGTCGGCGTTGTCGGGACGGGGTCCACCGGTGTCCAGTTGATTCCGGTCGTCGCCCAGAAGGCCGCACACCTCACGGTCTTCCAGCGGTCACCGGCCTACACGCTGCCGTGGGAAGTCCGTCCTTTCGAACCAGGGGAACTCGACGAACTGAAAGCCCGATATCCCGAGATCCGCGCGGCGCAGCGTGAGCACCCTGTCGGTGCGGCTCGGCTGAGCGCATTCTCTGTCCTGTTGGAGATGCTCGCCAAACCGGCGCTGAAGTCGGCGTCCCGGGAGGAACGGATCCGCGCCGTCGAGGAGGGCGGCATCATGGGCGCTCTCAACTGGGGCGACCTCTTCTTCGACATCGAAGCCAACCGGATGGCGGCCGAACTGTACGGCGAGGCGATCGCCCGAATTGTCGAAAACCCGCGCACAGCAAAGGCGCTGACACCGAGCCACCCCTTCGCGTGCAAGCGGCCGATCATCGATCAGGGGTACTACGATACCTACAACCGCGACAACGTGACCCTGGTCGATCTGCGGTCCGACCCGATGGTCTCGGTATGTCCCGCCGGCATCGAGACGCAGGGGGGCGTGCACGAACTCGAAGTGATCGTGTACGCCACGGGCTTCGATGCCATGACCGGAGCGTTGAGCCGCATCGACGTCCGCGGTCGCGGCGGGGTGTCACTGCGGGAGTTCTGGGCTCAAGAGGGACCTCTGAGCTATCTCGGACTGGCCGTAGCAGGCTTTCCGAACCTGTTCACCATTCAGGGACCTGGAAGCCCTTCTGCAGCATCCAATTTCGTCGCGGCGCTGGAACAGAATGTGGAATGGATCGGCGCCTGCATCGACCATCTTCGCCAACACGGCTACCGGACCATCGAAGCGCTGCCGGAGGCGCAGCAGGAATGGATCGAGCAGGCCACGGCTTTGGTGGCGCCCACGGTCCTCGTCCATCCGTCGTGTAGCTCCTGGTACAACGGCGGCAATGTGCCCGGCAAGAAGCGCATGTACATGGGCTACACCGCGGGCATCCCCGAGTATCGGCGGCGCTGTGACGAGATCGCCTCGGGCGGCTACACAGGGTTCAAGCTCGCGTGAAGACCACCGAACGAATCTGGCGGATCGGCACTGATTTCGCGGGTGTGCTGCCACGTGCGCACCGTGCTGTCACCGCGTCAGGGAATTGGAACGCGTTCTCGTGGAGCGATCTTCGTCAGCTCGGCGAGGTCGCCCTGGACGAGCTCGCGCTGACAGGTATGACGCTGACAGCGCCGCCGCCCACGCTGGAGCGTTCGGCCGGCTCGTGCGCGCCTGCAGCATCCGAGTTGGCCGCACTCGGCATCGCGGGTGCGAATGCCGAGCCCGAACCCGTGCGGGTGAAATCGGTGCAGCGGCGCCGGCTCGGGCACCGAAGCTATGAGCAGATGACATTCGACCACGACCCCCGCCTCCCGGATTCTCTCGTGCGCGCAGGATTCGGCGGGCCGGCCACCGCCGTCGTCCACCTCTGCCGGGCGGGCGACAGCCGGCGACCCTGGCTGGTGTGGGTACACGGCGCGGGACAGGGGCAGCCCATCGATCTGCTGGTCTCGCGGGCGCGGCGCATCCAGGAGGACCTCGGCTTCAATGTCGCCCTGCCGGTTCAGCCGGGCTGCGGGGTCCGGGGCCAGGCGTGGCCGGCGTACCCCACGATGGACCCGCTGGCCAACGTCGCAGGGATGATGCGCGTCGTGTCAGAGGTACGGGCGCTCGTGCGGTGGTTGCGGCCACAGGCAGCGGCGATCGCTGTGGCCGGGGTATCGATGGGAAGCCCTGTTGCCGGGCTGGTTTCGCACCTCGAACCGGTCGACGCGGTGGCGGTGTTCACGCCGATCTTCGGGCTCAATGCCATGATCGCCGCACACCTGGGCCGCTGGGGCCCGTCGGTGGACGAGACCATCGCACTGCTGCGCTCTGAGGTCGTCGAACAGATGATGTCCGCTGTCGACTACCAGTCGGTCGAGCCGACGGCGCCGACCGAGCGGCGCCTGATCGTCGCTGCGTCGCACGACCAGATGGCCGGCCGGGAACCGGCGGAGGCGCTCCATGAACGCTGGGGCGGCACGTTGCACCGGCATCGTGGCAGCCACGTCGGGCATCTGTTCGCACCATCCGTTCAGCGAGCCTCAGAGCGGCTTCTCAGGTCGGTGGGTCCAGACATCGATGCTCCGGAGGTGCCCTCGTGACCCGTTCGGCCCGCGAGGTGGTGGAGCAGTACAACCTCGTCGTGTGGAACCGGCGTGATTTCGCCCTTGCCGACGAACTGCTCGGCGACAGCGTCATCCGACACGATGTGGGGGAGTCGACGACGCTGACGCACGAGCAGGCCGTCGCACGCGTGGTCGACCACTGGGGCATGTTCGAGTCCATTCGCTTCGACCTCAACCTCGTGGTCGCCGGCGACGATGGCGAACACGTCGCGATCGTCTACCAGTCGCCGATGAAGCTCAAGGACGGCACCGAGACCACAATCGGGAGTATGGAGATCTTCCGGGTCGTAGATGGCAGGATCACCGAAGTCTGGAACTGCGGCTATAAGCAAGGGATTTGGTCATGACGCGCACCTTGGACGAACTGGGCTACTACCTGCTGGCCGGCGCCGGCGGTGAGGGACCCGCCACCCTCATGGACGAAGCCCGCCGTGGCGAGGAGCTCGGTTTCGGCACCGGCTTCATCTCCGAGCGCTGGAACGTCAAGGAGGCGTCCTCGCTGACCGGTGCCGCGCTGGCGGTGACCAGCCGGATGCAGATCGCCACCGCGGCGACCAATCACAACACCCGTCATCCCCTGATCACAGGATCGTGGGCGACGACGATGCACCGGCTCTCCGGCGGCCGGTTCACGCTCGGGCTCGGCCGCGGAATCGCCGCGATGTACAACGCGTTCGGTGTGCCTGCTGTGACGACCGCGCAGATGGAGGATTTCGCTCAGGTGATGCGCAGGCTCTGGCACGGCGAGCTGATCTTCAACCACGACGGGCCGATCGGCAAGTACCAGGTGCTGTTCCTCGATCCCGAGTTTCGCGAGGACATTCGGCTGGCGATCGTGGCCTTCGGCCCCCAGACGCTCGCGCTGGGCGGGCGTCAATTCGACGACGTCATCCTGCACACCTATTTCACACCGGAGACCCTGCAGCGCTCCGTCAAGACGGTCAAGGACGCTGCCGAGCAGGCCGGCCGCGATCCGGCATCGGTTCGGGTGTGGTCCTGTTTTGCGACGGTCGGCGATCATCTGCCCGAAGAGCTGCGGCTGAAGAAGACGGTTGCCCGGCTCGCCACCTACCTGCAGGGCTACGGCGATCTGCTGGTGAACACCAATGGCTGGGATCCGGCTGTCCTGCAACGGTTCCGGAATGACGAAGTGGTGCAGTCGATTCCCGGCGGTATCGACCACAAGGCCACTGCCGAGCAGATCGAGCACATCGCGACGTTGATCCCTGACGAGTGGCTGGAGCCCTCGGCGACCGGGTCGGCACAGCAGTGCGTTGACCGTGTGCGCAAGGAAATCGACTACGGCGCCGACGCCGTCATCATGCACGGCGCCACACCGGACGAGCTCGAACCCATCATCGCCGCCTACCGCGCCAGCGACGAGTAGCGATTTCGGCGTGCCGGGTTGCGGTGAGCGCGACCACGCACGCCGAAATCGCAGGTGCGCTAAGGGGTTATGACCGTTCGGGTCACCGGCTGTGCCGCTGCTTGGCGGCTGTACAGGCCACGCTCGAGGGCATCCAACAGCACGTCGCGGGTCTCCTCCGGGTGGATGAGGTCATCGAACCCGAGGTGTCCCGCCGAGCGGAACGACGCGTCCACCTCGGCCCGGCGCAGCTTGGCCTCGATATCCTCTGTGGCGTGCGAGGCCTTGCTCAGCGCTGCCGCGCTCATCGCGCCCATCGTCGCACCCGGATAGGCGAACGTCGCGCTCTGGTTGTCGAACCCGAGCAGCGACATCACCATCGAGCCGAACCCATACGCCTTCCGCAGAGTCACATGCAATTTCAGAGTTGTGGCCGCGGTCTGAGCCGCGAACATCCTTGCACCGCTGCGCAACACACCGGTCTTCTCGGAACGGCTGCCCGGCAGCATGCCCGGATTGTCGGCGAGAAACACGATCGGTAGGTGGAACGCGTCGGCGACCATGATGAAATGCGCTGCCTTGTCCGCGGCGTCGGCGTCGATGGAGCCTGCAAGAACGTTGGGCTGGTTGGCTACCACCGCGACAGGATGGCCGCCCAGACGTGCCAGCGCGGTGATCATCGCGGGCCCGAACTTCGGCTGCACCTCGAACCAGTCTGTGTCGTCGAACACGACGTCGAGGACGGCGCGCATGTCATACACCTGGCGGTTTCCTCGCGGCACGATCTCCAGCAGTTCCGGTGTCGACCGGCGTCCCGTGGCCTCGCTCGCCGGTGCCGGCGCCGGATACGACCAGGCGCTCTGCGGAAAGTAGGACAGGTAGCGCCGGATCTTGTCGAGCACCGCGGCGTCGTCCTGGCCGAGGTTGTGGATTACGCCGCTGGCCAGCGCGACGGCGGGTCCGCCGAGGTCCTCCTTCGAAATCTCCTCGCCTGTCGATTCTTTGACCACAGGCGGGCCTGCCGTGAAGATCGCGCCCTGGGTCGTCATGATGGTCCAGTCGCAGATCGGTGCGACGAGCGCGCCGTGTCCGGCACTGGGGCCGAAAAGTCCGCTGACGGTCGGGACCTTGCCTGAGCACTGGGCCTGTGCCAGCAGGTCTGTGGGGGTGCGGCCGTAATGCTCTCCACTGGGTCGGAACCCCGCGCCCTCCAGCAGCATCACCAGCGGAACGCGGTCCCGCAGCGCAAGTTCGGCAAGCCGGTACCGCTTGGCGTTGCCGCCGGGGCCGATACTGCCCGCGAGTGTGGTGAAGTCCTCTGCGCCGACCATCACCGGCCTGCCGTCGATGAGGCCGGAGCCGGCGACGATCCCGTCGGCCGCGATGTCGCCGCCGACAAGGGTCCCGAATTCGCGGAAAGAAGCCTTGTCCAGCAGGCGGGCGATCCGGGCGCGCGCGTCGAGCTTGCCCTTGCCGTGATGCTTGGCGAGCCGTTCGTCGCCCCCCATGCCTCGGGAATGCTCACGGCGCCGGTTCAACTCACCGAGTGTCTCCGCCCAGTCCTCGGCTCTGGCCATGCGCAAACTCCTGTCCTCGACACCGCGCGGCACGTCAACGTTGACCTTACTGAATTGCTTACTGTAGCTTCATCCACCATGGGTGCGGGACGCGGCCTCAAGGTCGACGCTGCCGTCGTCAGTCAACTGTCGCACGTCCCCGCCGCGGCGGAGACGCTGGAACGCCGTGGTTACGACGGGTGCTGGACGGCGGAGATCAACCACGACCCGTTCCTGCCGCTGACACTGGCAGCCGAGCACACCAGCCGCATCGAGCTGGGGACCAGCATCGCGGTGGCCTTTGCCCGCAATCCGATGACCGTGGCTCAGATCGGCTGGGATCTGCAGGAGTACTCCGAGGGCCGGCTGCTGCTGGGGCTGGGTTCGCAGATCAAACCGCACATCGAGAAGCGGTTCAGCATGCCGTGGAGTAAGCCCGTCGACCGGATGCGGGAGTTCGTGGTTGCGCTGCACCATATCTGGGCGTGTTGGCGCGATGGCACGCGTTTGGCCTTCGACGGCGAGTTCTACACGCACACCCTGATGACGCCAATGTTCGTGCCGCAGCCGCATCCCCACGGCGATCCAAGAATCTTCGTCGCAGCCGTGGGCGACCGGATGACCGAGATGTGCGGCGAGGTTGCCGACGGCCTTACCGCGCACGCTTTCTCGACACAGAGGTACGTCCGCGAGGTCACCCTCCCGACGCTGACGCGGGGGATCGAACGGGTCGGCAGACAACGGAGCGACGTCGAGGTGGCCAGTCCACTGTTCGTGGTGACGGGTCGCGACGAGGCGGAGCTCGCGCAGAATGCCATCCCGACCCGCAAGCAGATCGCGTTCTACGCCTCTACCCCTGCCTACCGTGGTGTGCTCGAACTGCATGGCTGGGGCGACCTGCAGACCGAATTGCACCGTCTCTCGCGCGAGGGTGAATGGGATGCGATGGGCTCGTTGATCGACGACACGATGCTTGCGGAGTTCGCCGTCGTCGCGCCGCTCGACTGCGTGGTCCGGACTATCCGCGAGAGGTGTGACGGGCTGATCGACCGTGTCCTGGTGGGCTTCCCGCCCTCTCTCGACGAGGCGACGGTGGTGGATCTGGTTTCGGAGTTGCGACGTGAGGAGAGCACCCCATGACCGTGCGAGTAGCCGACGAGGCGGGCAAGGTCTTCGCCGACCCGACCGCGTACACCGACGAAGACCGACTGCACGCGGCGATGACACACTTGCGGGCCCACGCGCCCGTGTCATGGGTCGACGCCGAGGGGTACAACCCGTTCTGGGCGATCACCAAGCACACTGACATCATGGCCATCGAGCGCGACAACGCTGTCTTCACGAACTCGCCGAGGCCGGTCCTGACCACGGCCGAGGGCGATGCGCAACACGCGGCCATGGCGATCAGCACGCTGATCCACATGGACGATCCCCGGCACCGCAAGGTCCGGGCAATCGGTGCCGACTGGTTCCGGCCGAAAGCCATGCGCGCGTTGAAAATTCGTGTCGACGAGCTGGCGAAATCCTTCGTCGACCAAATGGTCGACCGCGGTGGGGAGTGCGACTTCGTGCAGGAGGTGGCGGTCAACTTCCCCCTATACGTCATCATGTCGCTGCTCGGCATCCCTGAGTCCGACTTTCCCCGCATGCTGACCTACACCCAGGAGCTGTTCGGCAGCGACGACGCCGAGTTGCAGCGCGGCGCGACCATGGAAGAGCGCGGGCTCGCGCTGTTCGACATGTTCACCTACTTTAACGAGATCACCGCGTCGCGCCGCGCACAGCCGACCGAGGATCTCGCGTCGGCGATTGCCAACGCGCGCATCGACGGCGAACCGCTGTCCGACATCGACACGGTGTCCTATTACCTGATCGTCGCGACCGCCGGACACGACACCACCAGCGCGACGATCTCCGGGGGACTGCAGGCGCTGTGCGAGAACCCCGACCAGCTCCAGCGGCTGCAGCAGACTCCCGAGCTGCTCCCGCTGGCGGTCGAGGAGATGATCCGATGGGTCACGCCGGTGAAGGAGTTCATGCGAACCGCCCAGCAAGACACAGTTATTCGAGGCGTACCGATTGCGGCGGGGGAGTCGGTGCTGCTGTCCTACCCGTCGGGAAATCGCGACGAGGACGTCTTCGCCGACCCGTTTCGGTTCGACGTCGGACGAGATCCCAACAAGCACGTGGCGTTCGGCTACGGCGTGCACTTCTGCTTGGGCGCGGCGCTCGCGCGCATGGAGATCAACAGCTTCTACGCAGAACTGTTACCCCGGCTGAAGTCGGTGGAGCTCGCAGGCGCGCCCGAGCACACCGCGACGATCTTCGTCGGTGGGCTCAAACACCTGCCGATCAGGTACTCGCTGCGAGCTTGAATCGCCGAAACTGCATTCCGCGTCGCCATTTCGCCGTTTTCACCGCGTGGAATGCAGTTTCGGCGAAAAGTTAGTTGCCTGAATTGCCGCGAGCGGCAGCGTGCAGGGCATCCCCGCGGGTGCCCTTCTCGTGGTGGGACAATGCCTTGATCGAAACATCATGCCCCTCTGCGGCTTTGCGCAGCGCGCCGACGGTGGCCTGGTCCTTGGGGATGTGGGTGAAGGGGTCCCAGTGATACCAGCGCATCGCGTTCTGGTAGGTCATCTTGTTGATCTCGTCATCGGTCACGTTGTGTGCCTTGAGGACCTCACCGAGCTCCTCAGGGGCATTGGGCCACATTGAATCCGAGTGCGGGTAGTCGGCTTCCCAGCAGATGTTGTCGATGCCGATGTCATTGCGCAGTGCGACTCCCACTGGGTCGGAGATGAAGCAGGTCAGGAAGTGCTGACGGAACACCTCTGACGGCTTGTGCCTGCCGAAGTCCTGCCCGGTCCAGGTGGAGTGCATCTCGTAGGTGCGGTCCGCTCGTTCGAGGAAGTAGGGGATCCAGCCCGTGCCGCCCTCGGACAGCGCGATCTTGAGATCCGGGTACTTCTTGATCGGCTTGGACCACAACAGATCTGCGGCGGCCTGAACGATGTTCATCGGCTGCAGGGTGATCATCACATCCATGGGCGCGTCGGGTGCGGTGATCGCGAGCTTGCCGGAGGACCCGATGTGAACGTTCATCACGGTGTCTGTGTCGACCAGGGCCTCCCAGACCGGAGTCCAGTAGTCGTCATGGAAGCTCGGGTATCCCATCGCAGCCGGGTTCTCGCTGAACGTCAACGCGTGCACGCCGCGTGCGGCGTTGCGGCGGATCTCCCTGGCGCACGCTTCGGCGTCCCAGATCACCGGGAGCGTCATCGGGATGAAACGCGCCGGGTAGGCGCCGCACCACTCCTCGACGTGCCAGTCGTTGTAGGCCTGCAGCAGGGCCAGCGAGAATTCTGGATCCTCGGTGGCGAACAGGCGTCCCGCGAATCCGGGGAACGACGGAAAGCAGATCGAGCCGAGGATGCCGCCGGCGTTCATGTCTTTGACCCGCTCGTCGACCTGCCAGCAACCGGGCCGGATCTCGTCGAGCCCCTGCGGTTCGAGGCCGTATTCCTCCTTGGGTCGGCCTGCGACGGCGTTGAGCGCGACGTTGGGGATGACGACGTCGCGGAATTGCCATGTGTCCGAGCCGTCTTCGTTGTGCACCAGCCGGGGTGCCTCATCCAGGTACTTCTTCGGGAGATGGTTCTTGAACATGTCGGGCGGCTCGACCACATGGTCGTCCACGCTGATCAAGATCATGTCGTCTTTGTTCATGGCCCGTCCCGTCCCGTGGGTGCTTACCGTATGGCCAACAGTTTAGCGCGACGATCAGCAGCAGCGGGCGCTCGGATTGGCGTCCGCGGCGGCGTGGCGGCGCCGCCAGTACTCGCGCTCGGACATCGCTGCTTCGTCGGCGTGTGTCCGGGAATGGTGCTCTAGGTAACGCTGGTAATGGTTGTCACCCATCAGGGACTTCCAGTACCACCCGATCTGACTGAGGGCCTGGCGTGCGCGTCTGGTCGTGCGTCCCATTGCTTTTGCACCTCCTTCTCTGCCTTGGACATGAACATGCCTGACGGCGCGAACATGCGGGAGGGAACCGGGTCGTCTTCGGTGAGCGGGTTCCCGGTACCTCGGATTGCCTTGAGCGCCACAACGACTCCGGCCACGAATACGATGACGACAAGCACCGCGAAGATGATCGACAGCGTGCCCTGGATGAAGGTGTTGCGGATGACGGCGTCGAGCTGGCCGGCGTCCTTGGCCGCCCCGAAGCTGGTCTGTCCCGCGTCTTTGGCATTGCGGTACTGGAAGTGCTGAGTCCAGTACCCGACCTTCGGGTCGCCGGAAAAGATCTTCTGCCATGACGCCGTCATCGTCACGGTGAGGTCCCACAACAGCGGAATTCCGGGTATCCACGCCCATTTCAGCAGTCCGCGCTTGATGATCACCACGGTGACAACTGTCAGCGCGATCGCGGCCAACAACTGGTTGGCGATGCCGAACAGCGGGAAGAGGGTGTTGATGCCGCCGAGCGGGTCCGTGACGCCCATCAACAGAATGGAGCCCCATGCGGCGACCACGATGACGCTGCAAATCCATGCTCCTACCCGCCAGCTCGGGTTGCGCAGCTTCTTGAGCGGTCCGCCGAGATTTCCCAGACCGTCCGAGAGCATGAAGCGCGCAACGCGAGTGCCGGCATCGACGGTGGTCAGGATGAACAGCGCCTCGAACATGATCGCGAAGTGGTACCAGAACGCTTTGAGACCCTCACCGCCGAACACCTTGTGCAGCACCTCTGACATACCGAAAGCCAGCGTCGGGGCACCACCAGTTCGGGACACGATGGAACTCTCGCCCACGCTCCTGGCGGCATCATCGATCTCCTGCGCGGTGATCGGGTCACCCGAGAGGCCGAGCCCGTTGACGTAATCGGCGGCGGTCTGGGCCGTGGTTCCGGTGGACGCGGCCGGGGCGTTCATCGCGAAGTAGAGGTGCTGATTCAGAATGGCAGCGGTGATCAGCGCCATGATCGCGACGAACGACTCGGTCAGCATGCCGCCATAGCCGATCAGCCGCATCTGGCTCTCTTTTTCGAGCAACTTCGGAGTAGTGCCCGAGGAGATCAGCGAGTGGAAACCCGAGAGCGCGCCGCACGCGATCGTGATGAACAGAAATGGGAACAGCGAACCGGCGAAGACGGGCCCCGTGCCGCTGCTGGCAAAGGATGAGATCGCGGGAGCTTCCATCACCGGGCGGGCCAGCAGGATGCCCACCGCCAGCAGCGCGATGGTGCCGACCTTCATGAATGTGGACAGATAGTCCCGCGGGGCCAGTAGCAGCCACACCGGCAGCACCGACGCCGCGAGGCCGTAGATGATGATGCACCACGACAGGGCCACCTTCGACAGCGTGAACCAGTCAGTACCCCAGGAGGTTTCGGCCACCCAGCCGCCTGCCACGACGGCGAGCAGCAGCAGCACCACGCCGATCAGCGAGACCTCGGAGACGCGGCCGGGCCGCAGGAATCGAAGATAGAGCCCCATGAAGATCGCGATCGGAATCGTCATCGCGATGGAGAAAACGCCCCACGGGCTCTCTGAGAGTGCGTTGACCACCACCAGCGCGAGCACCGCGAGCAGGATCACCATGATGATCAGCACGCCGACGATTGCCGCGGCGCCGCCGACGACACCGAGCTCGTCCCGCGCCATCTGGCCCAGCGAACGTCCGCGGCGGCGCACCGAAATCGACAACACCAGATAGTCCTGGACGCAGCCGGCGACAACAGCGCCGATGATGATCCAGATGGCGCCCGGCAGATAACCCATCTGGGTCGCCAGAACCGGGCCGACCAGCGGTCCCGCTCCGGCGATCGCGGCGAAGTGATGCCCGAAGAGGACCCGCCGGTCGGTGGGCATGTAGTCGGTGCCGTTCTCGAAAACCTCTGCCGGCGTGGCGTTGTCGTCCCTTGGCTTGACGATTTTCATCTCGATCAGCCGCGCGTAGAACCGGAATCCGATCACGTACGTGCAGATGGCGGCGATGACGAACCAGACCGCGTTGACAGTCTCGCCGCGGAACAACGCAATCATCGCCCACGCGATGGCGCCGAACACCGCCACGATCGCGAAAATGATCTTGTGTTTCGTGGTGATCGGCGACCGGTCGATGATGGCCACCGGCGGCAGCTCTTTGTCCGTGCGGATGTAGGTGATGTCGCCGTCGATCTCTTCGAATCGTTGCGATGACGCGGCGGTGGGTGTGGCCATGAGCGCTCAGTCTCTCCCTCGTCGGCTCGACTGTGTTTTCCTGCCAAGACCGATACTGTCACCGGTCGTTCACACGATGTGCAGAAACCCGTACTAAACGTCAGTCGGCTTGTTGGTAGAGCGCTCGCACGGTGTCGATCGTGTCGGCATCGGCGCACGTCTTGTCGTCGCGGTACCGCACCACTCTGGCGAAACGCAGCGCCATACCTCCCGGGTAGCGCGTGGAAGTCTGCAGCCCGTCGAACGCGATCTCGACGACCTGCTCGGGACGCACCTTGACGGTGTAGCCGGCGGTCGGGCCGTCGGCCAACTCCAGAAATCGTTTCGTCTGCCAAGCCAGCATTTCGTCCGTCATGCCCTTGAACGTCTTGCCGAGCATGACGAAACCCCCGGTTTCGGGGTCGCGGGCGCCGAGGTGGATGTTGGACAGCTTGCCCGTACGTCGCCCAGAACCCCATTCGACCGCGAGCACCACGAGGTCGAGGGTGTGGACGGGCTTCACCTTCAGCCAGCCGGCACCGCGGCGGCCCGCTTCGTACGGGGCCGTGGGCGATTTCGCCATCACCCCTTCGTGGCCGGCAGCCAGTGTCGCGTCGAGAAAGGCCTTTGCGCGTTCGGGATCCGACGTGACCAGGCGGTCGACGCGCTGGGTGGCCGGCACGATCGCGTCGAGTTTGGCGATGCGGTCCGCCGCGGGGAGATCGAGCAGGTCGATACCGTCGACGTGGAGGAGGTCGAAGAAGAACACCGACAGCTTCTGGTGCTGTTCTGCGGCCTTGCCGCCGCGTCGCCCGAATCGACTGGCGGTGATCTGGAAACGATGGGGACGCCCGTCGGCCTTCAACGCGATTGCCTCAGCGTCGGCGATCAGTTCAGTGACCGGAAGCGCCAGGGACGCCTCCACCAGCTCAGGCAGGCGCTCCGTCACGTCGTCGAGACTGCGCGTGAAGATCGACACCATGTCGTCGCGCCGGTGGATCTGTACCCGGGCGCCGTCGAGCTTCGCTTCGAACATCGCGGTGCCACCGAGGCGTTCGAGAGCGTCGGCGACGCCGGTCGCGGTCTGGGCCAGCATCGGCCCGACCGGCTTGCCTGCCTGCAGAGTGAACCGCCCGAGCGCGCTCTGTCCGCCCGCCAGCGCGGCGGCGGCCACCGCGGGCAGGTCACCGCCCAGCATCGCGGCCCTGCGCACGGCCACGGCAGGCAACTCGGCCGCCTTGGCGACGGCGTCGACCATCACGCCGATCAGAGCCCCCTGGCGCAACTCCCCGGTGAGAAGCCGACGAAGAAAGGTCTGCTCGACGCCGGTCGCCGCGGCGAACAGCGCGGCGAGCAGTTCCGTGCGGCGTGCCTGCGAGCCCTTGCCCGCCGTGTTACCGATCTCGCCGAACCGGGCGTCGACGTCGGCGACGGTCAGCGACGGGTGGGCGGCGGCGTCCGGCACGGACCGCAGCGACGCCCAACCCACCCCGATCTGGCGTTGGGTGAGCTCGCCCGACAACCACGACACCACCACCCGGACATCGTCCCCGCCGTCGGCCAGCCGCAGCAGGTCGGCAATCCGGGCGATCTTCGCCAAGCGCGCGGACGTCGTCGCGACCTCGGAGGAGGCTCGGGCGACATCGATCAGCAGCACGTCACCACCCTGGCATGCGCCACCGACACGTCACCTGACGGCGAAGGTGATGGAATGCCAGCCGGTTGCGCCGTCAGGGACAGGGTCGACCCGTTCCGAGGTCTGCGTGTAACCCGAGTTGTCGGTGGCTCGGACCGTGATCTTGTGGAATCCGGTCTCACGGGCCTCCCACGGAAAGCTCCACAACCGCCAGGTGTCCCCGGAGTAGCTGTCGCCGAGCAACGCCTGCTCCCACGGGCCGTCATCGATCTGCACCTCGACGCTGCGCACGCCGCGGTTCTGAGCCCACGCGACACCCCCGAACGTCACGGGTCCGACGGCGACGTCCTCGCCGCTGCGGGGGACGTCGATGCGCGACTCTGTCTTGATCGGACCTCGCGGCGACCAGCCCAGCTTCGTCCAGTAGGCCTCTGCGCGGTCGAAGCGAGTCAGCTCCAGGTCCGTCACCCATTTGGTCGCCGAGACGTATCCGTACAGACCGGGCACCACCAGTCGGGCGGGGTACCCGTGCTCGATCGGCAGCGGGTCGCCGTTCATGCCGACTGCGAGCAGTGCGTCCTCGCCGGTGAGTGCCTCGACCGGGGTGCCTGCCGTCCACCCGTCGACAGACATCGAGAGCACCATGTCGGCATCGGAGCGCACACCGGCCTCGGCCAGGATGTCCTTGACGCGGTAACCGGTCCAGACTGCGTTCGAGATCAAGTCGCCCCCAACGGGATTGGAGACGCATGTCAGTGTCACCACCTTCTCGACAACCTCGAACCGGTCCAGATCTTCGTAGCGGAGGGTGACCTCGTTGTCGACCATGCCGTGGATCCGCAACTGCCAATCCGTGCGGCTGAGCTGCGGTACCGACAACGCGGTGTCGATACGGTAGAAATCGTCGTTGCGTGTGACGAACGAGGGCAGCGCGACGCCTTGCGGCTGCACCGAATCCGGAATGGGCGGTGCCGGCTTGTCGATTCGGGGAAGCGCGAACGCATCGCGATCACCCGCCACTGATGACGTCAGGCGGCTGATCACGACACCGACGACGCCGCTTGCCACGCCCACGCCGAGCAACCCCAGCGTCGCCAGCGAAAGTCGCCTCCCGGGGTCTGTGCCGCGTTCGTCTCGCACGTCGTCGAAGCGTCCTGAGACCAGAAACCGCAGGACCGCCACTCCGCACGCCGCGCCGATCAGCGTGGGCACGATGTCGAGCAGAGTCGCGCCCGCGCGCGACAGCACCGCGGCGCACCCCAGGGCGCCGGCGGCCACGATCGCCGTGCTGCCGATCGGTCTGCGCTTGGACTCGGCCATCCCCGCCAAGGCGGCGATGACGGCGATCGTCAGGAGCACCATGACCGACAGGAAGAGCTTGTCCGCGGTGCCGAACGTGTCGATGGCCCACTCTTTGACGGGGCCCGGAGTCAGTTCGATGACCGACGAGCCGACGGCGGTGCGCACGTCGGCTTCGGGACCGAAGGCGGCGCCGGCCAGTTGGGCCACGCCGACGGCCACCGCTGCAGCGGCGACGCCGCCCATCGCCTTGGCACCGAGAGTCGTCATAGATCCAAACTACCGGCGTGAATAACCCGCAATCCTTACCGAAAGGTGTCATCGGCTAGGTTGCAGGTGGGCTTTACAGATCGTCCACATATTGGAAAGCTGGCGAAAGGGAGCAGATGGAGATCGAGGGCAAAAAGGCCATTGTCGTCGGCGGTGCGTCAGGCTTCGGGCGAGCGACCGCGGAGGCATTGGCCAAACGCGGCGCGAGCGTTGCGGTTCTGGACCGTCCGCAGTCCAAGGGCAAGGAAGTCGCCGATCAGATCGGGGGTGCGTTCCACGAGGTGGACGTCACGGACTTCGACGGCACAGAGTCCGTGATCAACGCCGCGGTCGACGGCCTGGGCGGGCTGCACATCGCGGTCACCACCGCCGGTGGCGGTGTCGGCGAACGCACTGTGAAGAAAGACGGCCCGCACAGTCTGGATTCCTTCCGTAAGACAGTCGACCTCAACTTGATTGGCACGTTCAACGTCAGCCGACTGGCCGCATGGCACATGTCGAAGAACGACCCCGTCGACGACGAGGCCGAGGAGCGCGGCGTCATCATCAACACCTCCTCGATCGCAGCGTTCGAAGGCCAGATCGGTCAGGTGGCCTACACCGCCACCAAGGCCGCGGTCGCCGGGATGTGCTTGACCATGGCTCGCGATCTGGGCAGCCTCGGCATCCGCGCCCTCGCGATCGCCCCCAGCTTGTTCGCCACCGGCCTCACCGAAGGCATTCCGGACGAGTTCGCCACCGTACTCACCAAGGATGCGGCCTTCCCGAAGCGTCTCGGCAAGCCCGAGGAGTACGCCAAGCTGGCGATCGCGATCGTCGAGAACCCGATGCTCAACGGCCAGTGCCTGCGGTTGGACGCCGGGCAGCGTTTCGCTCCGAAGTAGCCGGGATTGGACGTGCTGGGTCGCGATGCGCGCGACCCAGCACGCCGAGGTCGCGCTTTGCGCATTCCGCGCCGAATTGGCGACGCCCCGCTAATGTTTGCCCATGCGAATCACGGCAAGTGCGGCGCTCATCGCCGTCGCCCTTCTTCTGGCGGCCTGTGGTGGCTCCTCGCCGCAGGGCGCCAAATCGCCCGGGAGTGCCGCTCCCGCAAAGTCCGCCACCCCGCCGGACACCAGCAACGTCAAGATCCAGGGTGATGAGGACGACCCGGTCAACCAGCTGGTGATGCAGGCGATCGCCGACCTTGAAAGCTATTGGGGAGCGCAGTTTCCCGAGCTATACGGAACCGAGTTCAAGCCGGTCGAGGGTGGCTACTACGCTGCGTATCCGTCGACCGGGGAGCTGCCCCCTTGCGCATTCGAATCGAGTGCCATCTCGGGCAATGCCTTCTACTGCTCCACGGCAGATGTGATCGCCTGGGATGCCGAGGGGTTGCTGCCCGAGCTGCAGTCGAAGTTCGGCGACTTCGTCATCCCCGTCGTGATGGCCCACGAGTTCGGGCACGCCGTGCAATTCCGCGCCGGCGTCGAGGGCATGACCGTCACCCGGGAACTCCAGGCTGACTGCTTCGCGGGCGCCTGGTCGAAGCATGTGTTCGACGACAACGTCTTCGACGTCAACGCCGCTCAGCTCGACAGCGCACTCGCAGGCATTCTGGACCTGCGTGACAGGCCCGGCACCAGTGCCGAGGACCCGAACGCGCACGGCAGCGGATTCGACCGCGTCGGGGCATTCCAGGACGGCTTCTACAACGGCACACAGCGGTGCACGGAGTACCGGGACAACGAGCCGATGGTGCTTGCCCTGCCGTTCGCCAGCGACCAGGACGAAGCCCGCGGCGGCGACATGGACTACGGCTACGTCGTCAACACCGTGCCCTACGACCTCGAGGACTACTGGAACCACGTGTACCCGTTGGTGTCCAACGGACAGCCGTGGGTACCGGTGCGCGGGCTGGAGCCCTTCGACCCCTCCAACCCGCCGATGTGCGGCAACCAGTCGGCCGAAGGCTATGCGTTGTTCTATTGCGTTCCAGAGGATTACGTCGGTTGGGACAACACGGAGGCGATGCCTGAGATCGCGCGTAAGGGCGGCGACTATGCCGTCGCGACGCTCCTGGCCACCCAGTACGGCCTCGCGGTACTGAACCGGTTGGGTGACACCTCCGACGAGAAGACCTCGACGCTGCGCGGCGACTGCTTCGCCGGTGCCTACACCGCGAGCGTCATCCTCCAGAACCGTCCCGAGACGAGCACGTTCGGCATCTCGCCCGGGGACCTCGACGAGGGCATCAAGGCGCTGCTGGTTTTCCGCGGCGAGGGCGACGTGGATCGCCAGGGCGCGGGCGACGCGCGCGTGCGGGCATTCCGCACAGGCGTGCTCGAGGGTGTGCAGCCCTGCGTGACGTTGGAGCCGTAATTGCGAACCGCGGGTCGCAGAACCTGACACGATAACGGCATGCCAGTGGAGGTGACGCTGTCCGATGCCGACCAGGATGCGCTGCAGGCGTGGATTCGCCGGGCCGGGGTCGGGACGGCGGTCACCGATGTCGAGCCGCTGACCGGCGGATCGCAGAACATCGTCGTGCGACTGAACGTCGACGGCGCACCGATGGTCTTGCGCCGCCCACCGCCGCATCCCAGGCCGACGAGCGACGACACCATGCGGCGCGAGATCGCGGTGCTGCAGACACTGAAGGATACCGACGTGCCGCATCCGCGACTGATCGCCGGATGCGAAGACCTCGACGTGCTCGGAGTGGTTTTCTACCTCATGGAGGCGATCGACGGTTTCAACCCGGGCACCGAGGTCGCCGACGCCTACGTGCGCGATGCAGGCATGCGTCAGCGCGTCGGCCATTCGTACGCAGGCAGTCTCGCCACCCTGGGCAGGGTGCCATGGGAAGGAAGTCCGTTGGCCGCCATCAAACGGCCGGGATCCTTTCTCGCACGCCAAGTTCCGCAGTTCATGCGCCTACTCGAGAGCTACCGCCACGACAACTACGCACCCGAGTCATTTCCGTCGGTCCATGTGCTCGCCGAGTGGTTGGACGCGCAACGCCCCGACGACACCGAGCCCGGAATCATGCACGGCGACTGCCACCTCAACAATGTCCTGCTGCGGCGCGATGTTGCAGAGTTGGCGGCCTTCATCGACTGGGAGATGTGCACGGTGGGCGATCCGCTGCTCGACGTCGGGTGGATGCTTGTCTGCTGGCCCGACGGACCCAACCCGATCGATGCAGGATCTGCGCTGGCCGCTCTGGGCGGATTGGCGACACGGTCGGAACTCATCGATGCCTATCTGGCCGCTGACGGACGTCGCACCTCGCGGCTGGACTGGTACATCGCGATGGCCTGCTTCAAGCTCGCGATCGTCATCGAAGGAACGTGGTCGCGTTACCTCGCGGGGCAGGCCAGCGCCGAAGCGGGAGAGCGCCTGCACGCATCGGCTGAGAACCTCATCGAGCTCGGTTCTCGGGTGTCCAGAGGCGACAACCCTTTTCTGTGACCAGTTTTCGGTGATCAGCGGTAGGCGTCGTACCCAAGTTTGGCGGCGAGTGCGATGCCCGCGATTCCGATGGTGATCCGCATCGGTTTGTCGGGCGTGTGTCGCACGACGACCGGGCCGAGCCTGCCACCCACCAGGCATCCGAGGCCGAGTGCGACGACGGCAGGCCATTGGACGGGTACCACCACGGTGAAGATCAGCGCGGCAACGCCGTTGGCGGCGCCGAGCACGACGTTCTTGGCGGCGTTGGCATGTGCCAGCGTCTCACCGCCTATCCGCAGGAACAGCGCGAGCAGCAGGACCCCCGCCGCGGCGCCGAAGTAGCCGCCGTAAATGCAGATCGCGAAGACCGCGATGCCCTGCAGGGCCAGCGCACGTCGGGGCTTGGGGATCCGTCCCTCCCGGCCGTTTCGCACCGGGAGCACAATCGCCAGCGACGCGAACCCCAAAAGGATGGGGACGACCTTCTCGAATCCTTCGTCCGGTGTGGACAGCAGCAGTACCGCGCCCGCGATGCCGCCGACAACCGCGAACGGCAGGCTTCGTTTGAGAAATGCGCCCTGACCCCGAAGTTCGGGCCGCGATCCCCAGATGGACCCGACCCCGGTGAAGACCAGCGACACGGTGTTGGTGACGTTAGCGGTCACCGGCGGGAGACCCGCGAGCAGCAGTGCCGGATACGTCGCCACCGATGCCAGCCCCGCGATGCTCCCGCAGAGCCCGCCGAGGATTCCGGCCGCGAACAGCAGGACCGCATGCGACCAAGACACTCGGCACATCTTGTCCGACGGAAACTGTTTGCACGAATCGGAGGCGGAGGTCTAGCATCGCCGTCGTGCCGAGGCGACTCGTAGTAGCAACCCGCAGCGGGGTCTGATCCTGACCGACCCCTCGCTGTGGGTCGTCGCTGCTTCGTCGGTCGCTTCTCTTCGGATCAAAAGGCCGGCACATGAACTCCCCAGTCGCCACCCCCTCACCCTCTTCGGTCTCTGCGTCGATGCCGTTCGCTGCCCACGTTGACGGCCGGATGCCGCGCCCACTGCGCGAATCGGCCGAAACCAAGACGTTCGACGAGTTCGTCGACGAGTACGCTCCGTCGGCCGGTCCGCTGCGGCTGGGGCAGTGGGCCTGCACCGACGGCGAGCGTCCGTCAGGCCGGTTGGGCCCGCAGGCCCGCAACTATCAGGCGACGCTGGCGCTGGGTGACACCATCGGCACCTTGCGCGCAGCGGCATGCGGACCCGTGGCGGCCTTGACCGAGATGCTTCATGCTCGGGGTATCGCCGTCGAGATGATCGCGTTCCATCAACTGCCCGCAGGCCGGCACACGGCGACTTTCATCCGCGGCCTCCGCGGCGGGAGCGACCGGTGGGCGATGGGATGGTCAGACGACCCGACCGACTCGGCGCTGCGCGCGGTCATCGCGTGCGCGAACCGGCTACTGACCGACTAGGTGCTGCGCCACGAGCTCAGTGCAGCGGTCGCAGCATGATCGGCATGCCGTCGATCGGCACCGCCATACCGCCGTGGTCGTAGCGCGGCGTGTAATTCGGGTCGACGAGCTCCAGCCGGTACTTGCGCAGCAGCCTGTGCATGACCGTCTTGATCTCCAGCTGGCCGAACACCATGCCGATGCACTTGTGCGCTCCGCCGCCGAACGGTGCGAACGCGTAGCGGTGCCTCTTGTGCTCGTTGCGCGGCTCGGCGAAGCGTGCCGGATCGAATTTCTCCGGATCGGTCCACAGCTCGGGCAGTCGGTGATTCAGCGCAGGCCACGTCATGATCGCGGTGCCCGCCGGGATGTAGTAGCCCAGCAGATCCGTATCGCGCACGGCCTGGCGGAAGTTGAACGGTAGTGGAGTCACCATCCGCAGCGCCTCGTTGATCACCAGGTCGTAGGTCTCGAGCTTTTCGAGTGCCTCGATGTCCAGTGGGCCGTCGCCGATCCGCTCGGACTCTTCGCGGCAGCGGTCCTGCCACTCGGGGTTGGCGGCAAGGTGGTAAGCCATCGTCGTCAGGGTCGACGTCGACGTGTCGTGCGCGGCCATCATCAGGAAGATCATGTGGCTGACCACGTCCTGGTCGGTGAAGCTCTGACCGTCCTCGTCCTGCGCATGACACAGCACGCTGAACATGTCGGTGCTCTCGGAGCGGCGCTTCTCGGCGATCCCGGCGTTGAAGTAGTCCTCGAGCGTCTTGCGGGCGCGGATACCTCGCCACCAGCTCAGCGGCGGCACCGGCTTGCGCACGATCGCATTGCCCGCTCGGGTGGTGGTGGTGAACGCCTCGTTGACCGTCGTCACCAGTTGCTTGTCGGTGCCGGCCTGGTGGCCCATGAACACGACCGAGGCGATGTCGAGCGTCAGCTCCTTGACCGCCGGATAGAACAGGAAGCGCCGGTCGTTGGCCACCCAGTCGTCGGCGATCACCGACGAGGCGACCTGATCGATGTGCTCGACGTATCCGGTGAGCCTGCTGCGGGTGAATGCCTCCTGCATGATTCGGCGGTGGTACATGTGGTCCTCGAAGTCACGCAGCATCAGACCGCCTTCGAAGAACGGCCCGATCACGGGATCCCACGCGCGCTGCGAGAAATCCTTGTTGCGGTTGGAGAACACCGCCTGCGTCGCATCGGGACCCAATGCCCCTACGGCAGGAAGCACCTGCGAGCCGGAGTAGTAGATGGGTCCGTACTTGCGGTACTGGTGCAGGATGAAGTCCGGTCCGCCTCGGAACATCTCGATCATGTGTGCCACCACCGGCAGGCCGTTGTCGCCCTTGACTGCCTTCAGTCCGCTTCCTGCGGGGGGCTCGGCCAGGATGATCTCGTGCCACTGCTTGTCGAGTAGGCGCTTCTCGATCGCCCCCATCCCAGGAATGGTCACCGGCGTCGGCTTGAGCCGCCGTTTCGCCTGGTCGAGCAGATAATCCACGGTCGAGATCGTCGCCATCCAAGCACTCCTCAGATTAAGGGCTGTGGTCGATGTCACTTTGGCCTTATCCTGGTAGACAGACTTGACGCCTGTCAAGTTTCGATGAGTTTGTCTCGGAGGTGCCGCGGTGCCAAGGTTGACAGCCATGACGGCCGAACCCACCGACCTTCGCCGCAGCAGGGGTGACAGGCAGCGGGACGCTATCGTCGCCGCGGTCCGCGAACTCCTGCAGGAGAAGTCGTTCGCCGATCTGTCAGTGAGCACCATCAGCGAGCGCGCCGGGGTGGCCCGCTCAGGCTTCTACTTCTACTTCGACTCGAAGTACGCCGTCCTCGCTGTGATCGTCGCCGAGGCGATGGCCGAATTGGACCAGCTGACCCACCACTACACCCCGCGTGAAGCCGGGGAGTCACCGTCGGACTTCGCCAAGCGCATGGTCGGTTATGCCGCCACCGTCTTCGCCCTGAACGACCCGATCATGAGCGCATGCAATCTGGCGCGAAGCACCGATGCCCAGATTCGCGAGATCATGGACGACTTCCAGGAGTCGGTCGTCGAGAAGATCGTCGGCCTGGTCGAACAGGACACCGGCGCACGCCCGATCTCTACGGATCTCACCGCGCTGGTGCGGACGCTCACCGCGGTGACGTCGATGTCGCTGTCGCACGACAGCGGGTTCGTGGGACGTGACGACCCTTCGCGTGCCATCGAGATCGTCGAGCGTCTCTGGCTGAGCTCTCTGTGGGGTGGCGACAACCTGCGCCCCGAGGGTTAGTCGGCTCCTCGCGGCAGCGCCCGCCGTTTCTAGTCGCTCGCGGGAAGCGGCTTGGCTTCCTTGAGTGACAGTGGAGTCGCACCAACCGAGAGCGTCCCTGCACCGGCCTTGGTCACCAGAATCTCTGCGCCGCCGCCGTCGACGTAGCGCTTGCCCATCGCATTGCCACCCGAGAAATGCGGATCCAGCGACAGGGATCCGTCCCTCTCGGCGTCGAGGGCGATCATCGGAGCACCGCCGGCGCGGAGATCATCGAGGCTGTCGGCACTGCGCACGACGATGACCTGCGTGTCGCACACTTGGCTCTGCAATCTGGTGCCGTTCTTGATCATCAGGGAATCGTATTGCGCGCGGGCTTGCGGTCGGGGTTCATCGGACGCCCATGTCGCGCCGGTAATGTCACGTCATATGGCACGGAACGGAACTGACGGTTTTGCCGGCAAGCGATGCTTCCTGACGGGGGCTGCCAGCGGGATCGGCCGTGCGACGGCGCTGAAACTCGCCGCCCAGGGCGCCGAGCTCTACCTGACCGACCGGGACGCCGACGGTCTCGCGCTGACGGTGGCCGACTCGCGCGCACTCGGAGGCGTGGTGGCCGAACACCGCGTTCTCGACATCTCCGATTACGACGCGGTGGTCGCGTTCGCCGACGACATCCACGCGGCCCATCCGGCGATGGATGTGGTGATGAACATCGCCGGGATATCCGCGTGGGGCACCGTGGACACGCTGACCCATCGGGACTGGAAGTCGCTCATCGACATCAACCTGATGGGTCCGATCCACGTCATCGAGGCGTTCGTTCCGCCGATGATGAAGGCTCGCCGCGGCGGCCACCTCGTCAACGTGTCCTCGGCCGCGGGCATCGTCGCGCTGCCGTGGCACGCGGCCTACAGCGCCAGCAAGTACGGTCTGCGCGGTCTTTCCGAGGTGCTGCGATTCGACCTCGCCCGGTACCGGATCGGCGTTTCGGTCGTCGTCCCCGGAGCGGTGAAGACCCCGCTGGTCGACACCGTCCACATCGCCGGCGTCGACCGCGAACATCCAGGTGTGCAGAAGTGGATCGGCCGCTTTTCGGGGCATGCGGTTTCACCGGACTTCGCCGCCGACAGGATCCTGCAGGGCGTCACCAAGAATCGCTACCTGATCTACACCTCCCCCGACATCCGCGCGCTGTACCTGTTCAAGCGCACGATGTGGGGACCGTACAGCGTGGCGATGAAGCAGGTGAACCCGATCTTCACACGCGTGCTGCGGCCGAAACCGAAGGGCCGCTGAAGATTACCGTCTGCCCCAGTCCCACGGCGGGGTGGTCAGTAGCCCCTGATCTGCGACCCTGGTCTCGCCCCAATCTTTGAAGAGCTCGATCTCCCAGGCGTCGCCACCGGATCCGATCGGTTCTGTGCCCAGTCGCTCCCGCAGCGTCTCGGAGTGCGTGACCACCACGACCTGCGTACGGGTGGCCGCGCCGGCGATCAGCTCAGCCAGCGGTGGCACCAGGTCAGGATGCAGTGAGGTTTCCGGTTCGTTGAGAACCATCAGCGACGGAGGTTGCGGGCTCAGCAGAGCGGCCGCCCACAGCAGGAAACGCAATGTGCCGTCTGAGATCTCGGCGCTTCGCAGTGGACGCAGCATGCCGCGCTGGTGCAGATGGAGGTCGAACAGCCCGTCGGTGACCGATACCGAGACCGTCGCACCGTCGAACGCGGCGGCGACAGCCCGAGCCAGATCGTCTGTCCCGGTCTCAAGGATGGTCTGGACCGCGGCGGCCAGGTCGGCGCCGTCGTTGGCCAACACCGGCGTCCTGGTCCCGACTTGCGGGAGGCGGGCGGGGGCGTGGCTGTCGGCGCGAAAGCCGTCGTAGAACCGCCAGTCCCGCAGCCGTTCCCGGACCATCACGAGCTCGGGTGCGGCGCCCGCCCAGTCGGCGAGAACGCTGCGATGCGACGGCAGGTTGCGGGCCAGTTCGTCGAAGCCGCGTCCGGACGCACTGCCCGACTCTGAGGCCACCTCGACCAGCCCACGTACCCGGCGCACCAGCGTCGTGGCGTTCCGGGCTACCGGACCGGTGAACACCAGCTCCCGCTTGACTTCGGGGTCGCGCGCGAACGCAGTCTCTCGGGCCTGCGGCAACCCCAGGTCGATCAGATAACCGAAATCTTGTGAGGCATAACCGAGTTCGATCGACACCGATCTGGTGCGCGGCCCGCCCTGGGCGGTGCCGGTGCGTCGCGCCCCCGCGAGGTGCTCGGGGCCTGCCCACATCGCCGACTCGACACCGCCTTCGCGGGCGAAGGACGCGATCACCTCACCGCTTCCGCAGTCGGCGAGCAGTCGCAGCGCCCGGTACAGCGACGACTTTCCCGTGCCGTTCGCGCCGGTGACAACGGTCAGCTTCCGCAGCGGGAGAACGATGTCGCGCAGAGAGCGGTATCCGCGGATCGCGACAGTCTGCAACATGACTTCGACGCTAACCGTCGGCAGCGACAACCGGGCTTGCGACGTCCTCCATCGCGAGCTCCAGGCGCACCCCGAGGAGTCGAATGGGACGGTTCAGCTCGAACTGACCGAGGAGGTCAAGGGCCGTCGTGGCGATCGGCTCGAAGTCGGTGGTCGGCGACGCGAGTTTGCGGATCTTGGTCCTGGTGTAGAACGTCTTCGTGCGCACCGTGACGGCGACACGAGTGACGAGACGCCGCTGTTCCACGACCTCGGCAAGGGTGCGCCGTGCGAGATCGGTGACGGCCGACTCCATCTCGGCGCGGTCGGTCAGATCCTGCGGGAAGGTGACGACGTGACTGCGTGACCGCGGAACCCATGGCGTCGCGCTCACGGTGGTGTCCCCGCCACCCTTGGCGAGCAGCAGGATCCACAGTCCCGTGGTTGGGCCGAATGTCGACGTCAGCACCGCAGGGTCCGTCGCGGCGAGGTCGGCAACTGTCGTGATCCCCGTCGCGGCAAGCTTTTTCGCCGTCTTCGGCCCCACGCCCCACAAGGCGTCGACCGGACGATCGCCCATCGTCGTCATCCAGTTGTCCTCGGTGAGCGCGTACACCCCGGCGGGCTTACCGAAGCCTGTTGCCACCTTGGCCCGCTGCTTGTTGTCGCTGATCCCCACCGAACACGACAGGCCCGTTTCGGAGGCGACGACGGCCTGGATCCGGCGCGCAAGCTCAACTGGATCGTCCACCTGCGCCCCCACATAGGCCTCGTCCCAACCCCACACCTCGACCGGATGACCGAGATCGCGCAGCACGCCCATCACCTTCTCGGATGCGGCGTCATAGGCCGCGGCATCAGACGGCAGGAATGTGGCGCCGGGACATCGGCGCGCTGCGTTCCGCAAGGGCATCCCGGCGTGGACCCCGAACTCCCTGGCTTCGTAGGAGGCGCAGGTGACCACTTTGCGCGGCTCGGTCGGGTCGCCGTTGCCGCCCACGATGACGGGCATGCCGACCAACTCGGGATGACGTTGGAGTTCGACCGAGGCGAGGAACTGGTCCAAATCGACGTGCAGGATCCACTGAGTCCGGGTCGCGGTCCCGGATCCCGTCATGAGCCGCAGAGCTTGCGCGCCACCGTCTCCCACGCGTCACCGAGTTCGGTCAAGGTGCGGCCGCGGTCGGTGAGCTGGTGATGGACGTAATCGGCGTCGAGCAGCGACAACAGCGCGGTGGCCTGGGTGTCGAGATCGCCTGTGGTTCCCGCAGCCTCGAGCAGCAGCCGAATGTGGCTGTGGTGCAACATCATCGGCGCGTTGTAACGCATCTGCGGGTCGCGTCCGACGTCGGAGAGCAGCTCGCGGTGGGTGTCGACGAACTTCAGTCTTTCTCGGCCGTAGGCGAGCAGGCGCTGCAGGGGCGGAGCGCCCGGGCCCAGTGGCGGCGGGCCGAACAGGAATGCCTGCTGCTGGACCTTCTCGTCCTCGTCGAGGAGCACGATCATCAGCCCGGCCCGGCTGCCGAAGCGACGGAACAGCGTGCCCTTGCCGACGCCGGCTGCGACCGCGATGTCGTCGGTGGTGACCGAGTCGGCCCCGCGTTCGTCGACCAGACGGCGCGCCGCATCGAGGAGTAAGGCGCGATTGCGCGCCGCGTCACCGCGTTCGGGAGGCCCCGGATCACCCGCCGGCAACACCGGCAGGCCGCTTTGATTCCCCGCCACACTCACCTCGCAACTTTAACTCAGCGGGAATGTAACGGACCGTGGTCCGGTTGCTTCGTGGGACTATCCAGGAAGCGATGAGGAGGAAAACGATGTCGGACACCGTGAGCGGCAACACGGTATTGGTTCTGGTGGGAAGCCTGCGTGCGGCCTCGGTCAACCGTCAGTTGGCGGAACTGGCCATCGAGTCGGCGCCCGGCGGGGTCACCCTCGAGCTGTTCGACCAGCTCGGCGAACTGCCCCACTACAACGAGGACATCGACAACGACACCGACGTCCCGCAATCCGCGGTCGCGCTTCGCGAGGCCGCGGCTCGCGCCGGGGCGGCGCTGGTAGTCACCCCGGAATACAACGGGAGCATTCCCGGGGTGTTGAAGAATGCCATCGACTGGCTGTCCCGCCCGTATGGCAACGGTGCCCTGAAGGACAAGCCGCTGGCGGTGGTCGGCGCCGCGCTGGGCCAGTACGGGGGCGTGTGGGCGCACGACGAAACTCGCAAATCCTTCGGGGTTGCAGGTCCGCGGGTGGTCGACGACCTCGACCTCTCGTTGTCGACCACATCCTTTGACGGCAAGCATCCTCGTGAGAACGCCGAGGTTGCGGCTCGCCTGCGCGAGATCGTGGGCAAATTGGCCGCTGAAATCGGCTGAGCCGGGCTCGGCGCAAGAGCCACGTCCGACGGACGTGGCTCTTTGTCGTGCCCTCGGATGGGCGATTTGCTGAGCCGCGGCGGTTTCACGGACCCGCCTCGCGGGAAATGTCAGAGCCCTCTGATAGACCGGAGGGAAGCAGTCGGGACGCCGCCGCTGTGATCTGTGACACGCCCGCTGCGGCGCGACACACCGTAGTTACCAGGGAAAATTCCAAACGTGTGATTACGACCATCTTGTGTGTGCTCTACTAACGGGGCACAACATCTAGTGGCTAGGGTGGAGAACGACGAAAGATGCAACTCATCCTCAACGGGAGTCTGGGAGGAAGTTCCTTCCTCGGCTCGGTGTTGAGAATGAGAGATCTTCAGTCGTCCGGCCAGCTGTCCGTCACGTGGGGTGCGGAGTGACAACGAACTACAGGTCGTCGAAGAAAAATTTCGCTGAGGGAGCCCGCAAATGACTGTCACCGTGTACACCAAGCCCGCCTGCGTCCAGTGCAATGCCACCTACAAGGCTCTCGACAAGCAAGGCATTACCTACGACGTCGTCGACATCTCCGTCGACAGCGAGGCGCGCGACTACGTGATGGCTCTCGGCTACCTGCAGGCCCCGGTCGTGGTGGCCGGTAACGACCACTGGTCGGGTTTCCGTCCCGACCGGATCAAGGCGCTGGCAGCAGTTGCGGCGACCGCATAACTCCAACGAATCGACCAGGTGACATCGGAGAGGTAACCGTGAGTGATCTCGTCTACTTCTCCAGCGTGTCGGAGAACACCCATCGGTTCGTGCAGAAGCTGGAGCTTCCTGCCATCCGGATTCCGCTGAAGGAACGGATTCAGGTCGATCAGCCTTACGTCCTGGTGCTGCCCACCTACGGCGGTGGACACGCCAACGGTCCCGATCCCGATCGCGGGGGATACGTCCCCAAGCAGGTGATCGCCTTCCTCAACAATGAACACAACCGGTCGTTGATCCGCGGTGTCATCGCTGCGGGCAACACCAACTTCGGCGCCGAATTCGGCTACGCGGGGGTCGTCGTGTCTCGTAAGTGCGACGTTCCTTTTCTCTATCGCTTCGAACTCATGGGAACGACGGACGACGTCTTCGCCGTCCGTGCAGGATTACAAGACTTCTGGAAGGACCAGACGTGCCACCAACCATCACAGCTGCAGAACCTGTAACCACCACCGGCGTGCATGCGCTTCCGGGGGAAATGGATTATCACGCTCTGAACGCGATGCTGAATCTGTACGACGCCGACGGCAAGATTCAGTTCGAGAAAGACGTGCAGGCGGCGCGTGAGTACTTCCTGCAGCACGTGAACCAGAACACGGTCTTCTTTCACAATCAGGACGAGAAGCTCGACTACCTGGTCCAGAAGAATTATTACGAGCGCGAGGTGCTCGACCAGTACTCACGCAACTTCGTCAAGACACTGCTGGATCGCGCGTACGCCAAGAAGTTCCGCTTCCCGACCTTCGTCGGTGCGTTCAAGTACTACACGTCCTACACGCTGAAGACCTTCGACGGAAAGCGCTATCTGGAGCGCTTCGAGGACCGCGTCGTGATGGTGGCGCTGACGCTGGCGGCCGGTGACACCACGCTGGCCGAGAAGCTGGTCGACGAGATCATGGACGGCCGCTTCCAGCCGGCCACGCCGACGTTCCTGAACTCGGGGAAGAAGCAACGTGGCGAACCGGTGTCGTGCTTCTTGCTGCGCATCGAAGACAACATGGAGTCCATCGGGCGTTCCATCAACTCGGCCCTGCAGCTGTCCAAGCGCGGTGGCGGAGTGGCGTTGCTGCTGACGAACATTCGCGAACACGGCGCCCCGATCAAGAACATCGAGAATCAGAGCTCCGGTGTCATCCCGATCATGAAGCTGCTGGAGGATTCGTTCTCCTACGCAAATCAGCTCGGTGCCCGACAGGGTGCGGGGGCGGTGTATCTGCATGCACACCATCCCGACATCTATCGCTTCCTCGACACCAAGCGCGAGAACGCCGACGAGAAGATCCGCATCAAGACGCTCTCGCTGGGCGTCGTGATCCCGGACATCACGTTCGAGCTGGCGAAGAACAACGAGGACATGTACCTGTTCTCGCCGTACGACGTCGAGCGCGTGTACGGGGTCGCCTTCGCCGACATCTCGGTCACCGAGAAGTACTACGAGATGGTCGACGACGCGCGCATCCGCAAGACCAAGATCAAGGCGCGCGAGTTCTTCCAGACGCTGGCCGAGCTGCAGTTCGAGTCGGGTTATCCGTACATCATGTACGAGGACACCGTGAACCGGGCCAACCCGATCGAGGGCAAGATCACGCACAGCAACCTGTGCTCGGAGATCCTTCAGGTGTCGACGCCGTCGCTGTTCAACGAGGATCTGTCGTATGCCAAAGTGGGCAAAGACATTTCATGCAACCTCGGTTCGCTCAACATCGCCAAGGCGATGGACTCGCCGGACTTCGCCCAGACCATCGAGGTGGCCATCCGCGCGCTGACCGCAGTGAGCGACCAGACCCATATCTGGTCGGTGCCCTCAATCGAGCAGGGCAACAACAGCTCACACGCCATCGGTCTGGGGCAGATGAACCTGCACGGCTACCTGGCCCGCGAGCGGATCTTCTACGGCTCCGAAGAGGGTGTGGATTTCACCAACATCTACTTCTACTGCGTGCTCTATCATGCGCTGCGCGCCTCGAATCGCATTGCGATCGAACGGGGTACGGCGTTCGGTGGGTTCGAGAAGTCGAAGTACAAGTCGGGTGAGTTCTTCGACAAGTACACCGATCAGGTGTGGGAGCCCAAGACCGACAAGGTGCGCGGATTGTTCGCCGACGCGGGCATCCGCATCCCGAATCAGGACGACTGGAAGCGGTTGAAGGAGTCGGTGCAGCAGCACGGCATCTACAACCAGAACCTGCAGGCGGTGCCGCCGACCGGATCGATCTCCTACATCAACCACTCGACGAGCTCGATCCATCCGATCGCCAGCAAGGTCGAGATCCGCAAGGAAGGCAAGATCGGGCGCGTCTACTACCCGGCGCCCTACATGACCAACGAAAACCTGGAGTACTACCAGGACGCCT
Source organism: Mycolicibacterium iranicum (assembly GCF_001650495.1). GTDB lineage: Bacteria > Actinomycetota > Actinomycetes > Mycobacteriales > Mycobacteriaceae > Mycobacterium > Mycobacterium iranicum_A. Next base: position 76,346 of record NZ_LWCS01000014.1, read on the forward strand.
ACGAGATCGGCTACGAGAAGGTCATCGACACCTACGCCGCGGCCACACAGCACGTAGACCAAGGTCTGAGCTTGACGTTGTTCTTCAAAGACACCGCCACCACACGCGATGTGAACAAGGCGCAGATCTACGCCTGGCGTAAGGGCATCAAGACGCTGTACTACATCCGGCTGCGTCAGATGGCTCTCGAAGGCACAGAGGTCGAGGGTTGCGTCAGCTGCATGCTGTAGCGCTGTCGAGTGTCGAGCTGAGGGCCGCTATGGAGCGGTTTGGCGCGGACAGGCTACGCAGTCAACGCTGACGTTCAGCGCTGCCGCGCGTTGTCCGCACGCTCTGCCTTCAGGCGTCGTTCTTCGCGGAGCACGTTCTGGTAGCTCTCGCGTTCGGCGACCAGCCACTCCGGCATCTCCGCTAGCAGAGCATCGATCTGTCCGGTGGTCAGCGCCTCGGTGACGCCGCCGCGTCCCAGGCCGGCGATCGACACGCCCAGCTTGGCGGCGACGAGATTTTTCGGATGCGGCCCGTTCTTGCGGAGGTCTGTGAGCCACTGCGGAGGGTCGGACTGCAACGCGGCAAGTTCGTCGCGGGTGATCGCATTCTCCTGGAAGTCTGTGGGCGTCGCGGGCAGGTACACGTCCAGCTTCCTGGCCGCCGTGGCGGGCTTCATCGACTGCGCGTTCGGCCTGCTCATGGGTTCAGCGTATCGGTAGCCTGAGGCGATGACCCGCCCCTCGCTGACCCTCGGGTACGTGCCCGGTGGGACGCCGGCGAAATGGGCCCGAATCTGGGCGGAGCGTCATCCCGACATCCGGCTGGAGTTGCGGGCGGTGCCCGCGGCGCGTGCAGCCGACGAAGTCAGAGCAGGCACCGTCGACCTGGCGTTGCTTCGGTTGCCCGCCGACACGTCGGGCCTGGCCGTCATTCCTCTGTACGAAGAGAACACAGTCGCAGTGGTGCCGACCGATCACCTCCTTACCGCCGCCGACGAGATCACCGCCGCCGACCTCGTCGAGGAACCGACGCTGCTGCCCCTCGACGATGTCGTCGACTGGTCAGATGCCCCCGGCGTCCCGGTCGACCACCGGCCGGAAACCACAGAGGACGCAATCGAACTCGTCGCGGCGGGCATCGGTGCACTCATCGTCCCGCAGTCGCTGGCGCGGCTGCATCACCGCAAGGACCTCACATACCGCGCGATCGTCGATGCGCCCAGGTGCCAGGTGGCGCTCGCCCTCCCCGAAGGGCCCCAGTCGGAGTTCGTCGAGGAGTTCATCGGGATCGTACGAGGCCGCAAACCCGGCTCCTCACGCGCGCAGACGCAGCCGGTGCCGAAGCGCACCGCCCGAGAGAAAGCCCTCGCCAAGCAAGCGGCGCGCGCGGCTGCGGACAAAACAGCCCGCAAGCCGGGCCGCGCGCAGCGGGGCAGACGATGATCCGGCGTGCCGGAGTCGAGGACGCGGCTGGCCTGATTCCGCTGATCCGTGAGTTCTACGATATCGACGGACATCCCTACGATGCGGAACGCGTTGAGTCGGGTTTGATGCCGCTTCTTCGCGACGACCGCTACGGGCACGTCTGGATCGCCATCTCTGACGACGACTCGACTCTCGGCTACGCCGTGGTGACGTGGAGTTGGTCGCTGGAGTCCGGCGGCCTCGACTGCATTCTCGACGAGATATACGTCCGCGCCCGCGGTAGTGGGCTGGGCGGCATATTGCTTGAACATGCTGCCGATGAAGCCCGCGCCTTCGGCGCCGCGGCGATGTTCCTGGAGACCGAAATACCGAACGACGGTGCTCGACGGTTTTATACGAGACATGGCTTCGCAGCCGACAATTCGGTATGGATGTCGAGGAGCCTCGCGCTGAAGCCGTAATCCTGCAGGCGCCTTCTCGGCCTTTCTGCCGCGCAGCCTCAGCCTCGGGCACTCAGAGTGTCAGCGTGCCGTCGGCGTTGATCGTCCAGTCCGGGTTCAGTGCGACCTCCCACACGTGACCGTCCGGGTCGGCGAAGTAGCCGGAATAGCCGCCCCAGAACACCTTTTCGGCCGGCTTGAGAATGGTCCCGCCCGCCGCATGGGCCTGCGCCAGCACCGCGTCGACGTCCGCCTCGGTCCGTTGGTTGATCGCGATCGTGATTCCGCTGAAGTGACCGTCGACCGGTCGGTGAGCGTCCTCGGCGAGATCCGCGCGGCCGAACAGTGCCAGCGCCATGCCGGGCAGCTGATAGAACACGACACCCTCCGGTGCCGCGTGGGCTACCCAGCCCAGGCCGTCCTCGTAGAACCGTCGCGCTCTCGCGAGGTCGTCGACGCCCAGCGTGATCAGACTGATGCGCTGCTCCATGATCACCAGTCTCCAAGCCGGCCGGGACGACAGGTGCCGATGCACCATCGGTGACGCGCCGGGTCGAATACTCCGGTCCGGAAGTTGGTCGTCTCGGGCGCGAACGCTGACAGATGCGCTGTGGTCATGCCACTGGTCTACAGCTCCCCACTGACATCGGCTCGCTTCACCAGGTCCGACCAGAACTCAACGGTCGGCACCGCGTCGGCGCCGGACTTCCCTTCGAGGTAGTCGGCCAGGGTGGCGCTCGCGACGACCACGTGGGTCCGGACCACCGACAGAACCGGGTGACCCGATGTGCCATGACCGGCGGGCAGGTAATGGTGTGAACAGACCGGAACGAGCTGCGGGGCGCGCGCGAGCTGATACCTCGCCGAGCGCAGCGCATCTCTCATTCGGGCCGGCCGCTGCCCCCACCCGTCATGCCAGAACCGGCTCCACTCGACCGCGAACAGGATGCCCTCGGCCGGCAGCTGCAGACGTTTGGCCAGACTCTTCCGGCCTTCACCGCGCCAGTCGGGCCACGACGCGCCGACAGGCAGACCAACGGCCAGGAACGCCCGATGGTCATCGGCGAACTGGAAGCCGAACGTGCCCTCGACGCGCGCGATCTCGTCGTCGGTCAGCCCCGGCCCGACCATGGACATGTCAGAAGCTGTGCTGTGGGCCTTGAGCCTTCTTGTAGAGCGCCTTCAGCATGCGGTCGCGGAACGCTGCGTTGTCGATCAGCTTCACACCCGCGTTCGCGAGCTTCGGTTGTCCGATCAGCTTGTGCATGTAGCGGCCGCGCTTGTACTCCCGGCCCCACGCGGCTTCCATCTTCTGCGCGTAGTTGGTGAAGTCGTCGGGCCCGCCGTTGGTCAGCGCTGCAATCGCGCATTCGCCTGCAGCCAAGCCGGATTCGAGTGCCTTGGAGATACCCGCACCCGAGGCCGGCTTGCCCGCACCCAGCGAGTCGCCGGTGAACAGCACACCCGGACGCCACGGCGGCCAGGCCGTGAAGCCCATGGGCAGCCGCCAGGCCCGTACGCTCTTGTTCTTCTTCAGCTCCTCGATGGGAGGCAGCTCCCATTCCCGAGGCAGGGTGCGCAGGAACTCGCCGAGGAACTGAGTGGCATTGATCGACTGCCAGTTCTTGTAGCTGTTCACATAGCCGAGCCCGATGTTGAAGATGCCGTTGCCCATCGGGAACACCCAGCCGTAGCCGGGCAGTTGGTCGCCCTCGAACAGCAACTTCAGGTAGATGTCCAGCGAGTCGGAGTCCGCGCGGTTGGCCGGCATCTCCGAGCGGATCGCGATCGCCGAGTATCCGTTGTACTCGGAGTCGATCTTCAGCGCGCGCTTGATGGGGGAGTAGGCGCCGTCAGCGGCGATCACCGCGTCGCCGTACACCTTCTCGCCGCCCTTGAGGACGACGCCGATGACGCGTCCGTTGGCGTCGAACTCAGGCCCGGACACCTCGGCGCCCTGCCGGATCTCGGCCCCGGCCGACTCGGCGTGCTTGAGCAGCACCGTGTCGAGGTGCTCGCGGCTGACCGTGTGGCCGTGGTCGGGCATCCCCGGACGCTTGGGGAACGACAGCTCCCAGCGGCTCGGGCTGAACACGGTGACGCGGTTCACGCGGTGATAGCTGGCGACTTCGTCGGCCAGGCCCATCTTCTGCAGGTAACTGACCGCGCGTGCGGTCAATCCGTCACCGCAGGGCTTCGAGCGCGGGAACTGTGCCTTGTCGCAGACCACGACTCGAGCGCCGGTTTGCGCGGCCTGCCACGCGGCAGCGGAGCCCGAGGGGCCCCCGCCTGAGATGACCACGTCGTATCGCTGCGTCATAGATATCTCTCGTCGAGCGGATGTCGCAGCGATAGTACCGAAACTCACTGTGCACATCGCACCGAGGGATGACGCCGTCACAGACCTGTGAGATGCGCCCGTGCGGTGCGGTCTGAGCAGGTCAGCGGCGCCTGAGCGGGTACAGTGAGCGGGTGCGACGAGGGTCGAGGACACGCGTGGGCCAAGAAGCGGGCGTCAAGGTTGACGCCCGCAGTGAGCGCTGGCGCGAGCACCGCAAGAAGGTGCGGTCCGAGATCGTCGACGCAGCGTTTCGCGCGATCGACCGGCTGGGCCCCGAGGTTTCGCTGCGCGAGATCGCCGAGGAAGCCGGCACCGCCAAGCCCAAGATCTACCGCCACTTCACGGACAAATCGGACCTGTTCCAGGCGATCGGTCAACGCATGCGCGACATGCTGTGGTCGGCGATCTTCCCGTCGATCAACATCTCCACCGACCCGGCGCGCACAGTGATCCTGCGCGCCGTCGAGCAGTACGTCCGCCTCGTCGACGAGCATCCCAACGTGGTGCGCTTCCTCATGCAGGGACGTTTCGCCGAGCAGAGTGAGTCGGCGATGCGAGCGCTCAACGAGGGTCGTCACATCACGCTGGCGATGGCCGACATGTTCAACAACGAGCTCAAAGAGATGGAGCTGGACTACGCGGCGTTCGAGCTGGCCGGATTCGCGACGTTCGGCGCTGCGGCGTCGGCGACCGATTGGTGGCTCGGCAGCGACCAGGACAGCCCGCGCCGGTTGCCGTCGGAAAAGTTCGTCGACTACCTGACGACGATCATGGTCGGTTCCATCAACGGCACGTGTGAAGTCCTCGGCATCAAGATCGACCCGGAGGTGCCACTGCACGAGGGCGTCAAGCGGCGCGAAGAAGTCGCTTGAACCTGGGCGACGGCTCCCGGCCGGCCGGTCGCAGCATCGCGAACCGGCCAGCCCGAAGGCCCGTCAGAAATCAGCCGAGACGGGGACGGTGAACGCGCGCAGGTCGCCAGCGCCGCCACCCTGCACGAAGCGCGCCGACGCGTAGATCTCGTCGGTGCCCTCGTCTTCGTTCAACGCCGACCTCGGGACACTGATCGTGCGCATATACGCGATGCCGTTAGGGGTGGCGATCACGAGACCCCCTGTTGGGCCAGGTGCGCCCAGGTATCCATGCGGCGAGCCAATCATGCTGTCGCCTTCGCCGGGATCGTCGGCATAGATGACGTAGTCCATGCCGCCGCCGGCGGCAATGTGGTTGAGACGGTCATAAGCTGCGCCCTCACTCATCGGGAAGAGTCCGCGAATCGTGACGATGTAGTTTGCGGAATTCCCGGGATCGGCGGCGACGCCGAGTGTGGTACCCGGACTGGACGTGGGCGCCGCGTACGCCGAGGCGGGACCGGTAAGTGATGCGGCCGTCGCGGCCACAGCGGCTGCGCCGACCAAGGATCGCTTGAATGTCGTGTTCATGTTCTCTTCTCCTAGAGGTGTTCAGCAGCGCGGTGACCGCGGCCAACTCAGCGGCTCACCGTCGGTGCTTCAATAGCTGAATGTTGTTGCGCCGTCGCCGATCCAGTCCCACAGCTGAACCGTGCCGCCCATCTCTGCGCCGGCGACGAACGTCGAGGGATCGATCTTCTTGGCATTGACGCACAGGGGGCACACCAGATAACGGCCGCCGGCCTTCTGGTAGCGCTCGACGAGGTCCTGAAGGGCCGGGCAGTTTTCGCAGGCCGTCGCGACCGCGACGCCGGAAACCGCCAGGCGCACAGCCTCTTTGGCCAGAAACATCATTGTCGGGCGCCCTGCTTCGGCGGCTCCGAGTGCGACCAGGAAAGCCACGGTGACCTTCTCGGGATCCTCCAGGCCTGTGGTGAGGCTGATCGCGGCTTTGCGTTCGCTGTTCATCGTTGTCCTCCGTGTGAGTGGTGGTGCTGACACCAAGGACGCTATTGAGGAAGAACGACCGCGACATCGGTGCTGACCGCCGTCTTCGGCCCCGCCGAGACCGCCGCGCTGGCGGCCGACACGCACATCAACCGCTGAGGAGGCGGGCCACCGCCGCAGCCCGTGCCGATCGCCCGGTCAGGCCGAGCTTGGTGTAGATGCTCGTCAGATGGCGTTCCACCGTACGCACCGAAAGCGCGAGTTCGGTTGCCACCTGGGCGTTGTCACGTCCCTGACCGACCAGCCGCAGCACGTCGCGCTCCCTGTCGGTGAGAGTTCGTAGTGCGGCCGGCGTGCTGGGAGCAGTGATGCGTTCGCCGGCAAGGAACGCACTGACCTCGTCGACGAACACGCGCCACGCCTTTTCTTCGGCCAGCGTGATGTGGTTGTCGCTGTCGAGTGCCACCAGCCTGGCGTTCGGTATGCGTGAGGCGAGTTCGCGGCCTTCTGCGAAGTCGTTCATCCGGTCGCCCCGTGCATGCACCACCAGAGTGGGCATCGTGACGTCGGGCAGCAGCGCGCCCACGTCGGCGTCGGCACGTGCCGCCCGCGAGCGCATCGCGTTCTCCGTCGACGTCGCGCGGGCCTGCAGCGCATCGAGCCAGCCCGCCTGCTCCTCGGACGCCCCGGGGATCATCAGATCGGTGAAGACGCGCCGAAAAGTGCTGTCGGGGCGTTGCCAGCCCACTTTGATCATCTGCTGGAAGAGACGCTCGAGTTCGGCGGCGTCCTCGCTGTGGTCGGTGATCCCGTAGGTGCCGTAGAGGATCAGCCGGGACACGCGGTCAGGGTTCTCGACGGCGTAGGTGATCGCGACCGGGCCGCCCTGCGACATGCCCACCATCGCGCATCGGTCCAGCTGCGCCGCCTCGACCACCGCGGCAAGATCGGCAACCCGCGCGGGGAGGCTGAAATCGGAGACGTCCCAGTCAGACATGCCGAAGCCGCGTTCGTCGTAGCGGATCACCGTGGCGATCTGGCCTAGGTCGCGCAGAAAGTGTTGCCACACCGGGCTTTCCCAGTCGAATTCGAGGTGGCTCAGCCAGCATGTGGTGAGCAGCAGGGGAGGGCCGGACCCGTGCACGGCGAACGCGATGCGGGTGCCGTCGGCGCTGCGGCAGAAACGAACCTCCTGCGGAGGTGCGTCGGACGCCATGGCTGGCAGACTAGCTGCCCCGGGCGGCTTTGCCTCCCCACTTTGGCGCTTCCGCGGAGCCGGGTTGGAAGGTCCAGCGAGGTCGGCAATCGGCGCCCGAACACGATCTGGGCGCACTCTCGGCGCGACACGCCAGACACAACATCTCGTGTTGCCGCTTGACGTCAGGCACCAGGGGTAGTGTCGGTGCTGCCGGTACGGACCGGTCCGGTGTGACAACTTTTCGCAGGTGAAATGGGGTTCTTGTGAGCGATGGCATGAAACTGATCGACCGTGTCTCGGCCATCAACTGGAATCGCCTTCAGGACGACAAAGACGCCGAGGTGTGGGAACGCCTCACGGGGAACTTCTGGCTACCGGAGAAGGTGCCCGTCTCGAACGACATTCCCTCCTGGAACACGCTGACCCCCCACGAGAAGCAGCTGACGATGCGGGTCTTCACCGGCCTGACGCTGCTGGACACCATCCAGGGCACCGTGGGCGCCGTCAGTCTCATCCCGGACGCACTGACCCCGCACGAAGAAGCGGTCTACACCAACATTGCGTTCATGGAGTCCGTGCATGCGCGCAGCTACTCCAACATCTTCTCGACGTTGTGCTCCACGTCGGAGATCGACGACGCATTCCGCTGGTCGGAAGAAAACCCCAACCTTCAGCGCAAAGCCGAGATCGTCATGCAGTACTACAAGGGCGACGAGCCGCTGAAGCGCAAGGTGGCGTCCACCCTGCTGGAGAGCTTCCTGTTCTACTCGGGCTTCTACCTGCCCATGTACTGGAGCAGCAGGGCCAAGCTGACGAACACCGCCGACATGATCCGGCTGATCATCCGCGACGAGGCCGTGCACGGCTACTACATCGGTTACAAATTCCAGAAGGGTCTTGCGCTCACCGATGACGCGACCCGCCAGGAGCTCAAGGACTACACCTACGAGCTGCTCTTCGAGCTCTACGACAACGAGGTCGAATACACGCAGGATCTCTACGACGAGGTCGGGCTGACCGAGGACGTCAAGAAGTTTCTGCGCTACAACGCCAACAAGGCGCTGATGAACCTCGGCTACGAAGCGCTGTTCCCCCGCGACGAGACGGACGTCAACCCGGCGATCCTGTCGGCGCTGTCGCCCAATGCCGACGAGAATCACGACTTCTTCTCGGGTTCGGGGTCGAGCTATGTGATCGGCAAGGCCGTCAACACCGAAGACGAGGACTGGGACTTCTAGCGCTGCTGAGCGATGTGCCGGCGAATAGCGCTGGCGCACTGCCATTCTGCACAAGGCTTCCGGTTCGCGGGTATGGGACGGGGCACCGACGCTCTATCGCCGTGGTTGCGTTCCTAGGAGAACTGCACCCTGCCAGATCGTCGCCGACCTCCCTACCTTCGGTGCCATGACTACGAAGAGATCGCGCTGGGGCGCGAGAATGGCATCGTCACTGATCGGCGCCGTGGCCACCGTGACGGTCGGCTGCGCCACGACGGCCGCCCAGGACGATTCGCAGTCCGCCGCCCGCGAGCAGCGCAACGCAGAGGTGGTGCGCGAAGCATTCTCGCTCGGCGTCGGAGGCGAGAACAGCTTCTACTCGATCCTCGCCGAGGACGTGCACTGGACGGTGGCGCGCGCGTCGGAACCGTCGACGTACACCAGCCGCGCGGAGTTCCTGCGGGACGGCGCCGGGCCGATCGTGTCTCGTCTCGCCGGCGAGATCCAGGCCGACGTGCGCGCGCTCCACACGGACGGCGACACCGTGGTGGCCCTGTGGCGGGGCACTGCGACAGCGCGCGACGGCAGACCTTACGTCAACGACTACGCCTGGGTCATGACGATGCGCGAGGAGCGGATTGCCCGCGTCACGGCCTACCTCGACCTTGTTGCACTCAACGAGCTGCTGACCAGAGTGCCGGCTCAGGCCCCCGCCGACGACCACCCCTACGTGGGGATGTGGGTGACCGCCGACGGGCGGGTCCGCCAGGAGCTGCTGCCCGGCGGTCGCTACGACGAAGCGCGAGGTGACCGACAGAGTGCCTACACCGGGCGGTACGAGGTGCGCGGGAACCGGATCGAGTACTGGGACGACACCGGATTCACCGCGTCTGGGACATTCGTCGCCGCCGACGAACTGCACCACGGCGGCATGGTCTTCTACCGTCAGCCATCGTGATCGGTAACACTCACCTGACAAGTCCAGGACCAGGCACTCTCACCCGGTCAGGCACGGGTGTCCCCGTCAGAATGCGAAACCGGAATGGTCGCGCTGATGCAAGTGCTCCCAGTCGATTCCCAGGCTTGCCGTTCACCCAGGATGCTGGTGAATGCGAGGCGACGCGCAGGAGAACAGTGGATCGCCGTCATGGCAGCGGGGGTCGTGGGGGGCGACACTACTGAGGTGACCGCGACATCGTTGCTGCACTCGATCCTGGATTGGCTGCGCGCTGGCTACCCCGACGGCGTTCCCGGGCCGGACCGCGTCCCCTTGCTGTCGCTATTGCGGGCCACACCTCTCACCGAAGAGCAGATCAGAGAGGTCATCGGCCACCTGACCGAAGAGGGCTCCTCAGCGGCTGCCGACGGCACCATCGATGCCGACGAAATCGAGGCGTTCATCAAGGACGTCACTCATCACGACGCGGGCGTCGAGAACGTCCAGCGCGTGGCGGCCAGGCTCGCAGCGGCCGGCTGGCCGCTGGCCGGTGTCGACCATGAGACGGCCACCGGCCAATCTTCTTGAGGCGCAGCACCATTCACCGAATTTCGGCCCGCGGTCACGACGTGGATGCGGGCCGAATCGGTGTCAGCGTAGCGTCTCGGCGTCGATCACGAAGCGGTAGCGCACGTCGCTGGCCAGTACACGCTCATAGGCCTCGTTGATGTAATCGGGCGCCACCACTTCGATTTCGGGTGTCACACCGTGCTCGGCGCAAAAGTCCAGCATCTCCTGCGTCTCTGCGATACCGCCGATCAGGGAACCGGAGATCCTGCGGCGACCGAAGATCAGCGCTGACGCCGGCACTTCCATCGGATGCTCGGGCATACCGAGCTCGACCAGTGTGCCGTCAAGGGTCAGCAGTCCGAGGTAATCCTCGAGGTCGAGGTTGGCCGACACGGTGTTGAGGATCAGGTCGAAGGAGCCCCTGAGCTTCTTGAAGGTCTCCCGGTCGCTGGTCGCGTAGTACTCGGAGGCGCCGAGACGCAGGCCGTCTTCCATCTTTTTCAACGACTGGCTCAGCACGGTGACGTCCGCGCCCAACGCGACGGCCAGTTTGACGGCCAGGTGTCCGAGGCCGCCGAGACCGATGACAGCGACGCGGGTGCCCGGCCCGGCATTCCAATGGCGCAACGGCGAGTACGTCGTGATTCCGGCACACAGCAGCGGTGCTGCCTTGTCCAGGGGAATGGCGTCGGGGATGTTGAGCGCATAGTTCTCGTCGACGACGATTGCGCCGCTGTACCCGCCCTGGGTCGGTTGCCCGTCGCGGCCGGTGCCGTTGTAGGTCCCGACCATGCCGGGGTTGTTGCAGTACTGCTCCTCGCCGGCGAGGCAGTACTCGCATTCGCGGCAGGAGTCGACGAAGCAGCCGACGCCGACGCGGTCTCCGACCTCGAATTTGGTCACCTCGGATCCGACCTCGGTGACCAGACCTGCGATCTCGTGACCGGGCACCATCGGGTATTTCACCTGCCCCCACTCACCGCGCACGGTGTGGATGTCCGAATGGCAGATCCCGGCGAAGTGGATCTCGATCGACACGTCGTTCGGGCCGACATCGCGGCGGGTGATGGTGGTTTTGCTCAGCGGCTCGGTCGCCGACGTGGCTGCATAGGCGGTCACAGTGCTCATCTCGAACCTTTCGGTCATCGTCAGTGGTGTTCGCCTACCCCGCGACGAGGCGCGACAAAACGAGCCCGCGACGGTGCGGACGAAGATCACAACTCGAGGGCTGCGTGGGTTACTCCCGCCCGGCACCTCAAATACAGTTGCGCTCGTCACTGCCCGGCACGATGCACCGTGTGCGTCACCGCTGTGCCGGGAGGTCAGCGCCGGGGACGCCGAGCGGCGACCCCGTCAGTTTATCGGAGAGTTCAACCAGCGCAGGTCGGCGAGAATGCCTCTGGCGGCGATGATTCCCTCGCCGGTCTGCCACACCTCGTTGTTCACCGCGAACACGCGACCGTCTCGGGTGGCCGACAACCGTTTCCACGCATCGCTGTCCATCACCTTGGACGCGCGCTCGCGCGCCTCCGCGGTCGCGAACGACACGTACACGATGTCGCCCTCGGCCGCCGAGAAGTCCGGGGAGTCCCCGAGGTCCTCGTCGGAGATGCCGATCTCGATATAGGGCTTGTCGGTGAATCGTTGTGCGACAGGACGATCGACGCCCACGTCGGCGAGCACACTACCGGCGAAGTTGTCGGCGCCGAACACCCGCATCGTGGTGTCGGTGAGCTGCACGACCGACGCCTGGAAGTGAGTCGCGTCGTTGTCCACCGCGGTCCTGTCGGCCGCTCGGTCGAAGTCCTCGATCAGCGCGTCGGCGGCCTCCCGCCGACCGGTGGCCTCGCCAACCGTGCGTAGGTTGTCTTTCCACGCAGCCCCTGGCGCACCGCCGAACACGGTCGGGGCGATCTCCGACAGCTCCGGATACTGCGCGGGCGTCAGCGTCACCGACCCGAGGATGAGGTCGGGGTCGGCTTCGCGGATCGCCTCAAGGTCGGGATCGGTTCGGTGTCCGGCTCCGGGCAGCTGGTGCACGGCGCCGCCCAGGTAGGACGGCTGCGCATCGGAGCCGTCGGGGACGGCGGCGGCGGCGATGCGCGACTGCAGGCCCAGCGCACACAGCGCATCCAGCTGATCGCCGGAGAGCACCACGATCCGCTGGGGATCGGCGCGCACCGTCGTCGTCTCGGGGATGGGCGGCGATACGCCGTGCCCGGTCGCATTGCGCACGGCGCGGTCGGGCGGTCCCTCCTCGAGCCGCGCCGGTTCGGGTGCACAGGATTCGTCGGGTCGCCGGTCGTTGCCCAGGACGCCCGCCCCCGCGATGCGCGTCGTGCTGGTGATGACCGAACTGCCGGGGCCACCGGTGCCCGCCGCGGGGGAATCGTCGGGGGAGCCGCAACCATTCAGGGCGACCACGACGACCGCGGTGCTCAGCGCTGCCAATCCTGCGGACCGGGAGATCCGATGGCCTGCCCGCGCTCCCCTGAACAGCACGCGGAGACCGTAACATCCTGTCGCTTCGCAGCAGGTCAACGCCTGTCGCGCGATCAAGCTGGCATCAATTACGACAGTTTGTAGGACCACCGCGACCTCAGGCAGTCCAGGGAGTTAGGATTCAAAGGAATTCGTCGGCTCGCCGGCGGCTCAATCCGGGTAACCGGTCAGTGTCACGGAAGGTTGGAGGACCAGTTGGTAGCCGAAGCGCCCCCAATCGGTGAGCTCGAAGCCCGTCGCCCCTTCCCGGCGCGGATCGGCCCCAAGGGCAACCTGATCTACAAGCTGATCACCACGACCGATCACAAGCTGATCGGCATCATGTATTGCGTCGCCTGTTTCGCGTTCTTCCTCATCGGCGGGCTGATGGCGCTGTTCATCAGGACCGAGCTGGCCGCGCCGGGGCTGCAGTTCCTGTCGAACGAGCAGTACAACCAGCTGTTCACCATGCACGGCACGGTGATGCTGCTGTTCTACGCAACCCCTATCGTCTTCGGGTTCGCGAACCTGGTGCTGCCGCTGCAGATCGGTGCCCCGGACGTCGCGTTCCCTCGCCTCAACGCCTTCTCGTTCTGGCTCTTCCTGTTCGGTGCGCTCATTGCCACCGCCGGCTTCATCACCCCGGGCGGCGCCGCCGACTTCGGCTGGACCGCCTACTCGCCGCTGACCGACGCGATCCACTCGCCCGGCCCCGGTGGCGACCTGTGGATCATGGGCCTGGCCGTGGGTGGTCTCGGCACCATCCTCGGCGGCGTCAACATGATCACGACCGTGGTCTGCATGCGCGCGCCCGGTATGACGATGTTCCGGATGCCGATCTTCACCTGGAACATCCTCGTGACCTCGATCCTGGTGCTGCTGGCCTTCCCGCTGCTGACCGCGGCGTTGTTCGGCCTGGCCGCCGACCGCCACCTCGGGGCTCACGTCTACGACCCCGCGAACGGCGGTGTGCTGCTCTGGCAGCACCTCTTCTGGTTCTTCGGGCACCCCGAGGTGTACATCATCGCGCTGCCGTTCTTCGGGATCGTGTCGGAGATCTTCCCGGTCTTCTCCCGCAAGCCGATCTTCGGCTACACCACGTTGATCTACGCCACGCTGGGTATCGCGGCGCTGTCGGTCGCGGTGTGGGCGCACCACATGTACGCCACCGGAGCCGTGCTGCTTCCGTTCTTCTCCTTCATGACCTTCCTGATCGCGGTCCCGACCGGTATTAAATTCTTCAACTGGATCGGCACGATGTGGAAAGGCCAGTTGACCTTCGAGACACCGATGCTGTTCTCGGTCGGCTTCATCGCGACATTCCTGCTCGGTGGCCTGTCGGGCGTGCTGCTGGCCAGCCCGCCGCTGGACTTCCACGTCACCGACAGCTACTTCGTGATCGCGCATTTCCACTACGTGTTGTTCGGCACCATCGTGTTCGCCACCTACGCGGGCATCTACTTCTGGTTCCCCAAGATGACGGGCCGACTGCTCGACGAGCGGCTGGGCAAGGTGCACTTCTGGCTGACGTTCATCGGCTTCCACACCACGTTCCTGGTGCAGCACTGGCTCGGCGACGAGGGCATGCCCCGGCGCTACGCCGACTACCTGCCCAGCGACGGGTTCACCACCCTGAACGTCGTCTCGACGATCGGCGCGTTCATCCTCGGCATCTCGACGCTGCCGTTCCTGTGGAACGTGTTCAAGAGCTGGCGTTACGGCGAGGTTGTGACGGTCGATGACCCGTGGGGCTACGGCAACTCCCTCGAGTGGGCCACGAGCTGCCCGCCGCCGCGACACAACTTCACCGAGCTGCCCCGGATCCGTTCGGAGCGTCCGGCCTTCGAGCTGCACTACCCCCATATGGTCGAGCGGATGCGCCGCGAAGCACACGTGGGTCGTGCGCACGGTCCCGAGGACGGCGACGTGACACGGCTCGAAGACGCAGACGTCCGTACCTGACGCGGGGCGGTTCGCCGGGGTGACGACGTCGAGGGTGTCGGTGCTGATCACCGTCACCGGTCGCGATAAACCAGGTGTCACGTCTGCGCTGTTCGAGGTGCTCTCGGGGCACGACGTGGAGCTACTGAACGTCGAACAGGTGGTCGTCCGCGGCCGACTGACCCTCGGGGTGCTCGTCGCAGGCCCCGCAGACGTCGCAGGTGGCACCGCGCTGCGCGACGAAGTGCAGAAGGCGATTTGGAACGTCGGCCTCGACGTCACGATCGAAGGAAGCGACCACCTCCCGGTACTGCGGGATCCGTCGACGCACACCATCGTCGTGCTGGGCCGGCCGATCACCCCCGGCGCCTTCGGGGTGGTCGCGCGGGAAGCCGCGAAGTTGAGCGTCAACATCGACACCATTCGCGGGGTGTCCGACTACCCCGTGACGGGCCTGGAGCTGCGGGTGTCCGTGCCGCCGGGCGCCTACGGCGAACTGCAGGCGGTGCTCGCCCGGGCCGCCGTTGAGCAGGGCGTCGACATCGCTGTCGAGGACTACAGCCTGTCGCGCCGCGCCAAACGGCTCATCGTCTTCGACGTGGACTCCACGCTCATCCAGGGCGAGGTGATCGAGATGCTGGCTGCCCATGCCGGCGCCGAGGCCGCTGTCGCCGAGGTGACCGAGGCGGCGATGCGCGGGGAACTCGACTTCGCCGAATCGCTGCACCGCCGCGTCGCCACATTGGAAGGGCTGCCCGCCGAGGTCGTCGACCAGGTGGCCGATCAACTCGAGCTGACCCCGGGTGCGCGGACCACCATCCGGACGTTGCGCCGGCTGGGTTATTACTGCGGCGTCGTCTCCGGAGGTTTCCGGCAGGTCATCCAGCCGCTGGCCGAAGACCTCATGCTCGACTACGTCGCCGCCAATCATCTGGAGATCGTCGACGGCAGGCTCACCGGACGGGTGGTCGGGCCGATCATCGACCGGCCCGCGAAAGCCAAGGCGCTGCGCGACTTTGCGGCTCAGGTCGGGGTTCCGATGGAACAGACGGTGGCCGTCGGCGACGGCGCGAACGACATCGACATGCTCGCGGCGGCGGGGCTGGGCGTGGCGTTCAACGCCAAGCCGGCGCTGCGCGAAGTGGCGGATGCGTCGCTGAGCCACCCGTACCTGGACACCGTGCTGTTCATCCTCGGGGTGACCCGTGGCGAGATCGAAGCTGCCGACGCGCTCGACGGTGTCGTGCGTCGCGTCGACATCCCAGACTGATCACCTGCCGAAACTGCATTCCGCGCGGTGTTTTCGTGGGCTGGGCCGCGTGGAATGCAGTTTCGGCGGAGGTTGTCAGACGACGACCGCAGAAGGTTCCGCGGCGGTGAGACCGGTGACGCTGCGCCACGCACGCGCGAGCAGTTCGATGGCTTCGACGAGCTGATCGTCGGGCAGCGTGAACGGCACCCGGATGAAGCGCTCGAGCGTGCCGTCAAGTCCGAACCGCGGGCCGGGCGGGATCTCCAAGCCCATGCGTGACGCGGCAGCCGACAACGCCGAGCTCATCGGTGCGGGCAGCCGCACCCACAGCGACAGGCCACCCTTGCCGGGTACGGGCTCCCAGTCGGGCAGATGCTGATCCAACAGTCGTAGCAGCAGAGCACGTCGCGATCGCAGAATGTCGCGCCGCTCGGGCAGCACCTCGTCCTCTGCGGCCAGAAGGCTTGCGGCAGCGATCTGTTCGACGATGGGGGTGCCCATGTCGATCGCCGGGCGTAGCGTTCCGATCGTCGCCAGCGTGCTGCGGTCCGCCCGGATCCAGCCGATCCGCAAGCCACCCCAGAAGGACTTCGACATCGAGCCGACCGTGATCACCAGGTCGCGACGCGCCGTCACGACCGACGCGAACGGCGGCGGCACCTGCTCATCGAGCCACATGTCTCTGATCGTCTCGTCGACGATGGTGCGGGTACGGGTCTCACTGATGATCCGCGCCAACCGCTTCCGGTCCGCCACCGGCATCGTCATCCCGGTCGGGTTGTGGTTGTCCGGGATCAGATAGGCCAGATTCGGCGCGAGCTGACGGACGGCCGCTTCCACCGCGTCGAGTTCCCAGCCGTCGGGGGCCAGCGCAACGGGAACGGGTCGCACGCCGCGGGTGGCCATCGCGGCCAGAGCGCCGTGATAGGTGGGCTGTTCGACGAGCACCCTGTCCTCGGGCTGGGTGTAGGTCGCCAGGATCAGACCGATCGCGTGCAGCGCGCCCGTCGTCACCATGACCTCGTCGGGATCCGTGGGAAGACCACGCGCGCAATACCTTTCGGCGATGGCAGAGCGAAGCGCAGGAACCCCGATCAGTTCGATGCCGATATCGTTCAGATACGGCATGACCTGTTCGGCCGCGTCGGCGAACGACCGCGCCAGCACCGCCGCCGGACCGGCCAGCGTCGCGGCGGCGAGATTGGCAGCTGTGGACGTGATGCGAGCAGGTGGTGCCGGCGCGACGGGCAGCGCGGTCGTGCTGCGCGCACCGCGACGGGCGTTGAGGTATCCGTCGTCGCGTAGTTGGGTGTAGGCGGCGGTGACGGTGGTGCGGGACACCCGCAGTGCGTCGGCCAGCGCACGCTCGCTCGGCAGGCGCGCGCCCACGGGCAGCCGTCCGTCGATGATCAACAGGCGGATCGCGTCGGCGAGGCCGATATAGGCCGGTCCGCTGCGACTGGATGTCCGCCAGTTGCCGAGCTCGCGGACCATAAGGTCCACATCGAGCGATCTGGTAGCCAGTGCGTCAGTCATTGGCGCCAGTATCGCCCAACTGGATATTGAAGATCAAGCCAGTTCGAGAAGATTATTGGCTGCATGAACCACTGGATATCTCGACTGGCACACCGGCTGGCTGATCTCTACTACATGCCGCCGGTGGCAGGCATGCTCGACGAACGCGACGCGGACGCTCGTCGCGTGCGTAGCGAGCTTGATGCCATCCGCATGCACTTCCCGGATCACGCGTAATTGTCCGCGACAACACGCGCGCTGGCACTGCTCGTCGGGCTGTCGGGTTATGGCCTGTCGATGGCGATGATGGTCCGAAGTGGCCTCGGACTGGACCCTTGGGACGTCTTCCATCAGGGCCTGGCGCTGCGGACCGGCATGTCGATCGGACTGGCCTCTGCGGTGGTCGGCGTGGCGGTGCTGCTGGCCTGGATCCCGTTACGGAACCGGCCCGGCATCGGCACTGTGGCCAACGTCGTCGTCATCGCGGTCACCGTCGACCTCGCGCTGTGGCTGATCCCCACGCCGACGTCCGTGACTGTGCGGATCGCGCTCATGCTGGGGGCAGTGGTGCTGAATGCTGGCAGCACGGTCCTCTACATCGGTGCCGGCCTCGGCCCGGGGCCTCGCGATGGGCTGATGACCGGACTGGTCATGCGCACCGGCAGATCGGTTCGGTTGGTGCGCACCGCTATCGAGGTGTCGGTCCTGACCGTGGGCTGGCTCCTCGGCGGGACGGTCGGCATCGGCACGGTCCTGTACGCGTTCGGTATCGGGCCGCTGGTGCAGTTGTTCGTTCGGTTGACGCCTGACCGGGTGCTCGCGGTGAGTGGGTGGGCTCGTGTGGACTCAGCCCAGCGAGGCGTCGATGCAGCGGGCTCCGAAGATATAATCGGCCAGCATGCCCGCAAGCCCCACCGTGCCGAATCGGTCACGCAGTCGTGCGGGGACGATCTGCAGGCGACGGGTGGCCAGGGGCAGTGACCTCGCGTAGACACTCTCTCCAATGCCGGCCATCAGCGTGGGGATGAGCGGAGAGGACACGCTCAGTCTTCTCGTCGACGACGCCATCGCGCTGGTCGACCGTGTCCCCCGCGCAGTTCTGGGGATCGCGGGGAGTCCGGGAACAGGCAAGACCACGCTCGTCGACTGCCTGTTGGCGCGCATCGCGCAGCGCAAGGGGTCGGGGTGGGCCGCGCACGTGCCGATGGACGGATTCCACCTGGCCGACGCCCAGCTGCGCCGTCTCGGCACACTCGACCGCAAGGGCGCGCCGGAGACGTTCGACCCGGCGGGATACGCACACCTGCTCGAACGAGTGCGGGACGAGACCCAGACCGAGGTCTACGTCCCCGGCTTCGATCGCGATCTCGAGCAGCCGCTGGCCGCCGCGCTGGTGGTGCTCCCCGGCGTCCGCCTGGTGATCACCGAAGGCAACTACCTGCTGCTCGACACCGAACCGTGGGCGCGGGCGCGGCGTGCGATGGATTGCGTGTGGTTCGTCGACTCCGCCGAGGCGCTGCGACTGGACCGGCTCGTCGCTCGTCACGTCGAATTCGGCAAGCCGGCCGCCGCCGCGCGCGCCTGGGTGGCCGATGTCGATCAGGCCAACGCGGCTCTGGTGTCGCCGACGGCGCGGTCCGCTGACCGGGTGATCCTCAACGGCGCGGCAGGCTGGGCGATTTCGGGGTGAATGAGCGCGGCGGCGCCCGCCGAAGCCGGCTGACTACGATGGGCGGGTGCCTGTCGAGGAAGAAGAAGCAGCCGACCCCGACCTGCTGATCGACTTCGCGAAAGTCAGTCTGCGCCGTAACGGCCGAGTCCTTGTCGGACCCGTGACGTGGACGGTCGAACTCGATGAGCGCTGGGTGGTGATCGGCCCCAACGGGGCGGGCAAGACCTCGCTACTGCGTATGGCCGCGGCCATGGAACATCCGTCGTCAGGCACTGCCTACGTGCTCGGTGAACGTCTCGGCCGGGTCGACATGTCCGAGTTGCGGTCCCGCGTCGGCCTGAGCAGCGCCGCCCTGTCGCAACGCGTTCCCGACGACGAGGTGGTGCGCGACCTGGTCGTGTCCGCCGGCTACGCCGTGCTGGGGCGATGGCGGGAGAAATACGACGACGTCGACTACGAACAGGCGATCGACATGCTGGAGAGCGTCGGAGCCGAACACCTCGCGGAGCGCACCTACGGCACCCTGTCGGAAGGTGAACGCAAGCGGGTGCTGATCGCGCGATCCCTGATGACCGATCCCGAACTGCTCCTGCTCGACGAACCCGCCGCCGGCCTCGACCTGGGCGGCCGCGAGGAGCTCGTCGCGCGCATGAGCGACCTCGCCGCGGACCCCGACGCACCGGCCCTGGTGCTGGTGACTCACCACGTCGAAGAGATTCCGCCCGGGTTCTCCCACTGCCTGATCCTGTCGGAGGGCACGGTGGTCGACGCCGGTCTCCTGACCGACGTGCTCACCGCCGAGAACCTGTCCACCGCGTTCGGTCAGTCGATCGCACTTGATGTCCTCGACGGACGCTACTTCGCGCGCCGTGTCCGAAGCCGCGCGGCGCACCGGAGGCGTGCATGACCGACTCAGACCCCTTGATTCCCCGGCCCGCTGCGACGGTGATGCTGGTGCGCGATACGCCAGAAGGCATCAAGATCTTCCTGATGCGGAGGCATTCGGCGATGGACTTCGTCGCCGGCGTCATGGTTTTCCCCGGCGGCGGCGTCGACAACCGTGACCGCAACGCCGACGTCGCCTGGCACGGGCCCGACCGGACGTGGTGGGCGCACCGCTTCGGCGTCGACGAAGAACTCGCCGAGGCGCTGGTGTGCGCCGCCGCCAGGGAGACCTTCGAGGAATCAGGCGTGCTCTTCGCCGGCCCGGCCGACGATCCCGACCTACTCGTCGACGACGCGTCGGTGTACCGCGATCAGCGGGCGGCGCTGGAGAACAAGTCGCTGTCCTTCGGGGAGTTCCTGCGTTCGGAGAAACTCGTGTTGCGGGCGGACCTGCTGCGGCCGTGGGCGAATTGGGTGACCCCGAAAGAGGAACGCACCCGGCGCTACGACACCTACTTCTTCGTGGGCGCGCTGCCGCAGGGGCAGCGCGCCGACGGCGACAACACCGAGACCGACAAGGCCGACTGGGTGACCCCGCAGGCCGCACTCGACGACTTCGCCGAGGGCCGCAGTTTCCTGTTGCCTCCGACATGGACCCAGCTCGACGCACTCAACGGCCGCACCGTCGCCGAGGTCCTGGCGGTGGAACGTAAGATCGTGGCGATCGAACCGTCCCTGGAGGCCAAGAGAGGCGGCAACTGGGAGATCGAGTTCTTCAACAGTGACCGCTACAACGAGGCGCGCAACAGGCGCGCACCGCAGGGGTACACCGACGGGGCGCCGCTCGCGTGAGGGAATTCGTCGGGGTCGTCTACCCCGAAGACGGTGCCGAACGCGGCATCGCGACGCTGCTTCTGTCGCGACCGCCCACCAACACGCTGACCCGGCAGGTTCACCGCGAGATCGCCGAGGCGGCGGCCGACATCGGCGCACGCCACGACATCGCCGCCGTCATCGTGTTCGGTGGTCACGAGATCTTCTCCGCAGGCGAGGACATGCCCGAGCTGCAGGCGCTGACCGCCGACGAGGCCGCGGTGGCGGCGCGCGTCAGTCAGGCAGCAATCGAGGCGCTGACCGACATTCCGAAGCCGACCGTCGCCGCGATCACCGGCTACGCTCTCGGAGCCGGCCTGACGCTGGCCCTGTCCGCCGACTGGCGGGTCAGCGGGGACAACGTCAAGTTCGGCGCGACGGAGATCCTGTCAGGTCTGGCGCCGGTGGGCGGCGGGGCGGGCCGGCTGGCCGGCGCCGTCGGTGAGAGCAAGGCCAAGGACCTGGTGTTCAGCGGACGGTTCGTCGACGCCCGCGAGGCCCTGAAGCTCGGCCTGATCGACGAGATGGTGGCTCCCGACGGTGTGTACGACGCCGCGCTCGCCTGGGCGAGGCGCTTCGTGGACTATCCGCCGCAGGTGCTGGCTGCGGCGAAAGCTTCGTTCGCAAGACGTTAGGCTGCCCTGATGACGGAAACGAAGGAAACAGGCGTCCACCCTGATGTCGCCGTCCCGGCTCCCGACCCTGATGTCGCCGTCCCGGCTCCGCAGCCCCACGCGACCAAGGAGCAGGTCGAAGCCGCGATGCACGACACGAAGCTGGCCCAGGTTCTCTATCACGACTGGGAGGCGGAGACCTACGACGAGAAGTGGTCGATCTCCTACGACCAGCGCTGCGTCGATTATGCGCGTGGACGATTCGATGCCGCGGTGCCCGAAGGGGTCCAGCGCGAGCTGCCCTACGACCGGGCTCTGGAGCTCGGCTGCGGCACGGGCTTCTTTC
Source organism: Mycolicibacterium iranicum (assembly GCF_001650495.1). Lineage (GTDB taxonomy): Bacteria > Actinomycetota > Actinomycetes > Mycobacteriales > Mycobacteriaceae > Mycobacterium > Mycobacterium iranicum_A. The sequence continues at coordinate 97,902 of NZ_LWCS01000014.1, forward strand.
TGCTCAACCTCATCCAGGCCGGGGTCGCCCGGCGGGGCTCGGTGACCGATCTGTCGCCCGGCATGGTCAAGGTGGCCACGCGCAACGGTCGATCACTGGGACTGGACATCGACGGTCGTGTCGCCGACGCGGAGGGCATCCCGTACGAGGACAACACCTTTGACCTCGTGGTCGGCCATGCGGTCCTGCATCACATCCCAGACGTCGAACTGTCGTTGCGTGAGGTCGTCCGGGTGCTCAAACCGGGCGGGCGGTTCGTGTTCGCCGGTGAACCCACGACCGTCGGAAACCGTTACGCCCGTGAGCTTTCCACGCTGACGTGGCGTGCCGCGACCAACGTCACGAAACTCCCGCTGCTGTCCGACTGGCGCCGCCCCCAAGCCGAGCTCGACGAGTCGTCGCGTGCCGCGGCATTGGAGGCGGTCGTCGATCTGCACACGTTCGATCCCGCCGACCTGGAGAAGATGGCAACCAACGCGGGCGCAATCGAGGTCCGCACCGCCAGCGAGGAATTCACCGCGGCGATGCTGGGCTGGCCGATCCGCACGTTCGAGGCGGCCGTGCCGCCGGGGCGATTGGGTTGGGGTTGGGCGAAATTCGCGTTCGGCAGCTGGATGACGCTGTCGTGGGTGGATGCCAACGTCTTCCGCCGGGTGGTCCCCAAGGGCTGGTTCTACAACGTCATGGTGACGGGGGTCAAGCCGGGGGCTGAGAAGTCGTAGCCTTCCGCCTCGACGATGTCAGGTACTTGCGCAGCGACGCGGGCCGCCTGGCGTTGGCCGAGGTCGCCCGCTACGACCTGACCGACTCCTCGCTGATCTCGGATATCGCCTCGGCGAGAACGCACTTCGGTGATCGGACCGCAGTACTCGTGGAGGCCGTGAAGCTGCGCCGCAAGGCAGCGGCGAAATTCGCCCACGCTTCGGACTGGCTGTTCACCGATGACGCACTGCAGCAGGCGACAGCGGAACCGGTCGCCAGGCATCGCGCGAGACGTCTCTGTGGCGCCGTCGTCCACGATGCCACGTGCTCCATCGGCACCGAGCTTGCAGCCCTTCGATATTCGGCGAGTTTCACGCTGGGCAGCGACATCGACCCGGTGCGCCTGGCGATGGCCGACCACAACCTCGGACTCGACGGCCCTGCCGTTGCCCTGTGCCGAGCCGACGCTCTGCGGCCAGTGACCGACGACGCGATCGTCCTCGTCGATCCCGCTCGCCGCAGCGGAGCCCGTCGCCGCTTCGACCCCCGCGCCTACCTGCCGCCGCTCGACGAGCTCCTCGACGTGCTGCGTCACCGCGAATTCGCCGTGAAGTGTTCTCCGGGAATCGATTTCACGATCGTCGGGCAGATGGGTTTCGACGGCGAGATCGAGGTGACGTCGCTGGGTGGAAGCGTCCGGGAGGCGTGCCTGTGGTCGCGCGGACTCGGGGGCGGGGGAGTGCGGCGCCGGGCCACGATGCTCGACACCGGCGAACAGATCGACGACACCGCGCCCGACGACTGCAACGTCGCCGCCGCCGGTCGCTGGATCGTCGATCCCGACGGGGCGGTCGTGCGCGCCGGTTTGGTTCGCCACTATGCCGTCCGGCACGGTCTGTGGCAGCTCGACCCCGACATCGCATACCTGTCCGGCGACCAGTTGCCCGACGGCGTGCGGGGCTTCGAGGTGCTGGAGACGCTGGCCTTCAGCGAACGTCACCTCCGCCAGGCGCTTTCGGCCCGCGGCGTCGGGGCGGCCGAAATCCTGGTCCGCGGTGTCGACGTGGACCCCGATGCCCTGCGCGCCCGGATGCGCCTGCGCGGCTCCGCGCAGGTGACGGTCGTCATCACCCGGCTGGGCTCCGGGGCGTCAAGCCGGGCAACGGCATTCCTATGTCGTCCGTCACGTTGAAAGCTCACGTACCCTGGCCGTAACGGCGCTGACACCAGCACCGAAATCTTGTGTGTAGCCCCCCAATCCTGAGGACGTCGACGATGCGCATTCTCGCTGCTCTGACAGCGGCCGGTATTTCGGTCGGTTTGGCGACCGCGCCCACAGCGCCCGCTCAGCCAGTCGTCGCCGACGCCCCGTCGGCATGCGTCGAACTGGGGGGCCTGGTCGATGCCGACCAGATCTGTCGCGTGCATGTTGAAAATCCCACCTATCGGCTGGATTACACGTTTCCCGCGGACTATCCCGACCAGCAGGCGCTCACCGAGTACCTGAAGCAGACCCGGGACGGTTTCGTCAACGTCTCAGAGATGCCCGGCTCGTGGGATCTGCCGTACGTCCTCGACGGCCGGGGGACCGGATACCGCACGGGCCCCGATGACGGCGGCACCCGAAGCGTGGTGTTCGAGATGTACGAGAACGTGGGCGGTGCGCATCCACAGACGTGGTTCAAAGCGTTCAACTGGGACGTCGCCAAGAAGGCGCCCATCACGTTCGACACCCTGTTCACACCCGGCGCCGAGCCGTTGAACGTCATCTTCCCGATCGTGCAGGCCGACATCTCGCGCCAGCTTGGCGTCGACGCCCCGATCTCACCGTCTGCAGGTCTCGACCCTGCCAAGTACACGGAGTTCGCGATCACCGACGTTTCGGTGATCTTCTACTTCGGCCAGGGCGAGATCATGCCCGGGGCGGGCGGTGCACTGCAGGCCACCGTCCCGCGCTCGGCCATCGCGTCGATGCTGGCGCTGCCCCCGGCTACGCCCTAGCCCGTTCGCGGTCTTTGCCGGTGGCCGGATCGTAGTTCTCCCAGAACGTCGCATTCTTGATTCCGAGCGCCACCGGATCGAACTGGGGATCCAACCCCTGCTTCTTCTGATTCTCGTAATCCCAGAGGGCTTTGTAAGCGGGCTGCTGCAGGATCAGGATGCCGATGATGTTCAGCCACGCCATCAGCCCGACCCCGATGTCGCCCAGAGTCCACGCCTCCGAGGCGGTCGACACTGCGCCCAACGTGACCGACACCAGGATCAGTGCCTGCAGCAGCATCGTCATGGTGGTACCCACCGAGCCGGGCAGAAAGCGGACATTGACGGTCGCGAAGCGCCCCAGCATGAAGCGCAGGTTGGTTTCAGCCATGTAGTAGTACGCCACGATCGTCGTGAAGCAGAAGAACGCCAGCGAGATCGCGATGAAGCTGGATCCGGCGCCGCTCCACAGCGTGTCGAAGCCGGTCTGAGCGAACGCCGGCCCGACTTCGGCGTCGGCGGGCAGGATGGTGCCGCCCTCGCGGATCACTGCGCCGTCGGCTGTTCCGCCCTCGAAGACTCGGTAGGCGCCGGTGGACAGAATGAGAAAGCCGGTCGCCGAACAGACGAACAAGGTGTCCACATAGACCGCGAACGCCTGCACCAGCCCCTGCTTGGCAGGATGGGAAACCTCGGCAGCCGCCGCGGCGTGCGGGCCGGTGCCCTGGCCGGCCTCGTTGGAGTAGATCCCACGCTTGACGCCCCACATCACCGCGAGTCCGATGATGGCTCCGAATGCCGAATCTATCCCGAACGCGCTGGAGAAGATCAACGAGAGGATGGCCGGGATCTCCGAGGCGTTGAACAGCACGACCACCAGCGCCAGCGCGATGTAGACGACGGCCATGAACGGCACAACGATCGAGGCAAACGTCGCGATCCGCTTGACCCCGCCGATGATCACGAAGGCCAGCACGATCACCGTGCCGACCGCCACCCACCACTTGGAGAAGCCCCATGCCGAACTCATTGCCGAAGCCATGGAGTTCGATTGCACGCCCGGCAGCAGCAAACCCATTGCCAGCAGGGTGACGGCCGCGAAGACGTATCCGTAAATCTTCATGGCTCCTGCTGCCGCCGTGTGGGACAGCGCAGTGCTGAAGTAGTACGCCGGACCGCCGCGGTACTCGCCGGTCAGCTTGTCGCGGTCTTTGTAGATCTGACCAAGGGTGCATTCCACAAAGGACGTCGACGCTCCGAGGAAGGCCACCGCCCACATCCAGAACAGCGCGCCCGGTCCGCCGAATGCGATGGCCGTCGCCACACCGGCGATGTTGCCGGTGCCGACCCGGCCGGCCAGCGACATGGTGAGCGCTTGGAAGCTGGAGACTCCAGCAGGAGACTTCTCGCCTCTGAGCATGAGCCGCACCATCTCGGGGATCTGGCGCACCTGCACGAAACGAGATCGGATGGAGAAGTAAACCCCTGCGGCCAAGCACAGGTACACCAGTGTTTCGTGCCAGACCAGGTCGTTAACGGCACCGAGGAAGTCAGTCAATTCCTATCCTTCGTCATCGCAGTCAGTGGAACTCCAGCACGCATGCTCGCAGAGTCGAGCACGGCCGGTGTTGCATTACTGCGAACTCGCTGTTAACTGACCGGTCATTTTCCGGTCATGCGGGGGCGAAGCCGTAAATCTGGCCGTCGCTGGTTGCGGCGACCACATGCCTGTCGTGGCCGATCGACACCCCGACCGGCCACCCGCTCGCGTTCGGAAGCCGATAGGTGTTCACGGAGCTGCCGTCACCGAGGTTGAACACCCGCAGCGCCAAGCCCGCCGCGTCGCCCTCACCGTCGCGCACCACGGTGTACCCGACGTCGGCGAGGCTGGACGTCGTCAGCGGAGACGTGTCCTCACGTGTCCACACCTCTTCGCCTTCCTCTGCGGTGTCGCGGATCGCGGTCAACCGCGCACCGGGCCCGCCGCCGGCAATGATCAAGCCGTCCGGGGTCACCGACGGAGGAGTCTGGGCGAGATAGTTCAGCGGCACCGCCCACTTCTCGGTGCCGTCGGCGCTGTTGATCGCCCACAGGTGCTCGTCACGGCCGTTGACGTAGACCGTCGTACCGTCCGCCGACAGGACCGGGCTGGCCAGCGGTCCGCCACCGACCACGTCGCTGGTCCACTCGCGCGTCAGCTCCGGGGTCTGCCCCTGCCGATAGCGCAGGCCGACCAGCACCGGCTTCTCGGCATCGGGCTCCCACAGGGTCAGCACGATCATCCCGGTGGCTTCCGAATAGGCCGGGGCCGCTGCCACCGGGCAACCGGGCCGCGCCAGCCGGCAGTCTGCGAGTCCGCGTTCGGAGTCGGTCGGGTTCAGCCCGTCGACCAGATCGAGGGAGGTCCCGCTGACCGTGCCACGGTGCGCGTCGAACACCAGCACCTGGCCGAGGTGGGTCACCACGAGCAGTCGGCCGGGAGCCACCATCCGGGTCGTCAGCGGCAACCCGATCACCGGGGTGCGCCACCGTACCCACTGGGTCGTCGGAAAGGACTGCAACAGGCCCGGCTGACCGATGTAAAGATTGTCGAAACCGTCGAACAGCGGGCTGGCGATTCCGCCGCCCTGTACGAGCCGGGTGCACCAGCGCTGGCGGGCTCGGTTGTCGACCTCCCAGACCATCAGCGAGCAGCCGGCCTCGGTCTGCGCGTTCACGGCCAGATAGCTTCCCGACCCGAGCGCGGCCTGAGCGGCGAGGCTGCCCTTGACCGACCGCCCCCACTCCAGCCGCAGGTTCTGCGCCCCCGCGACCGGAGCAGAACTGGTGTTCGCGGCGTCGGCGTATTGCGCCGACCAACCCGCTGCCGCGCGGGCGTCGACCCAGGAATCGGTGTTGCCGCAGCCGGCGAGCACCCCGATCGTCAGTGCCGTGACAGCCACTGCGGTGATTCGCCGGAGCACGAGATCCCTTCTGATCGCGTTGTAATTCGAGCCCACGTGAGGGTAACCGCTGGCCCGTTCGGAGGGCAGGAGCGCAGCGACCCGGGATGTCAGCCCGGCGAGCGCGTAGGCTGTCCGGCCATGACGACGATGTGGGGCGCACCGTTGCACAAGCGCTGGAGAGGCTCGCGCCTGAAAGATCCGCGTCAAGCCAGGTTCCTGACGATCGCATCGTTGAAGTGGGTCATCGCCAACCGCGCTTACACGCCGTGGTATCTCGTCCGCTACTTTCGTCTGCTCAAGTTCAAACTCGCGAATCCGCACATCATCACCCGCGGAATGGTCTTTCTCGGCAAGGGCGTCGAGATCCAGGCGACCCCGGAGCTGTCCCAGATGGAGATCGGGCGGTGGGTGCACATCGGCGACAAGAACACCATCCGTTGCCACGAGGGATCCCTGCGCATCGGTGACAAGGTGGTGCTCGGCCGTGACAACGTCATCAACACCTACCTCGACATCGAACTCGGCGATTCGGTGCTGATGGCTGACTGGTGCTACATCTGCGACTTCGACCACAAGATGGACAGCATCGAGTTGCCGATCAAAGACCAGGGAATCGTGAAGGGCCCGGTGCGGATCGGTCCAGACACCTGGGTCGGTGTGAAGGTCAGCGTTCTACGCAACACGACGATCGGTCGCGGTTGCGTGCTCGGATCACACGCGGTGGTCCGCGGTGACATCCCGGACTACTCGATCGCCGTCGGCGCTCCGGCCAAGGTCGTGAAGAACCGCAAGCTGTCGTGGGAGACCTCGGCCACCGAGCGCGCCGAACTGGCCGCCGCGCTGGCCGACATCGAGCGAAAAAAAGCCGCCCGCTAGGACGGAGTCGGCCGAGGGACGAGGCGGACAAGGATCACGAGCTGGTCGTTCGCGTCAGGGAGTGCGTCGGCGCGGCACAGGTGACAGCATTTCCCGGTGACCACAAGGACGCCCCAGACGATCTCCTATCCGGCACCCGGCGCTCGGCCCTACCGGAGGGACGAGGAACCGTTGGCGCCTCACGTCATCGTGCTCTTCGGTGCGACAGGTGATCTGGCGAAGCGCAAGCTGATCCCCGGTATGGCCTATTTGGACCAATCCGAACTGGCCCCGCACATCCAGGTCGTCGGCACGTCGCTGGAGGACCTCACCGACGACGAGTTCCGCAGCCTGGCCAAGGAGTCCATCGGTAAGTACGGCACCCACAAGCTCACCGATGAGCAATGGGAGAACTTCGCGAAGATCCTGACGTATGTGCCGCAGGGCGCGGGACCCGAGGCGCTGGCCACTGCCGTGGCGGAAGCAGAACAACGGCTCGCCGTCGACGACACCATCGAAGTGCAGCGGCTGCACTATCTGTCGGTGCCCCCGAAGGCTGCGCGGGCCGTGATCACGATGCTGCGCGAGGCCGATCTGGTGGCGCGCTCGCGGGTGGTGATGGAGAAGCCGTTCGGCACCGACCTGGCCAGTGCCGTCGCTTTGAACAACTTCGTACATCAGACGTTCCGGGAGCGGCAGATCTTCCGCATCGACCACTTCCTCGGCAAGGAGGCGGCGCAGAACATCCTGGCTTTCCGGTTCGCCAACGGCCTTTTCGAGCCGATCTGGAACCGCAACTTCATCGACCATATCCAGATCGACATCCCCGAGACGCTCGGCCTCGACGAACGGGCCAATTTCTACGAAAGCACCGGTGCATACAAGGACATGGTCGTCACCCACCTCTTCCAGGTGATGGCGTTCGTCGTGATGGAACCGCCCACCGCGCTGGAGCCCCGGGCGATCAGCGAGGAGAAGAACAAGGTGTTCCGCTCCATGCTGCCGATCGAAAGTCGTGACGTGGTTCGCGGACAGTTCGTTGGCTACCGCGAACTCGCCGGTGTGGCAAGGGATTCCGACACGGAAACGTTCATCGCGCTGAAGGTCGGCATCGACAACTGGCGCTGGGCGGGGGTGCCGATCTACCTGCGCACCGGCAAGCAGATGGCCGAGGGCATGCGCATCATCTCGATCGCGTTCAAGGAGGCTCCGCGCACCATGTTCCCCTCCGGGTCGGGCGTCGGATCGCAGGGTCCCGATCACCTGACCTTCGATCTCGCCGACGCCTCGAAGGTCTCGCTGTCGTTCTACGGCAAACGGCCCGGGCCGGGAATGAAGCTGGAGAAGATGTCGATGCAGTTCTCCACTCAGGAGACCGAGCAACTCGGCGACGTGCTCGAAGCCTACGAACGCCTGATCCTCGACGCCATGCGAGGCGACCACACATTGTTCACCACCGCCGAGGGCATCGAATCCCTGTGGGAGCGTTCGGTGGACCTGCTGGAGGACCCGCCCGCGGTGAAGAGCTATCAGCCGGGAACCTGGGGGCCCAACTCCATCCATCAGTTGATCGCGCCCAATGCCTGGCGGCTGCCGTTCGAACGAGCCTGGCGGGAAAAGAAGTAGGCGTCACCGGTCGGGGAGGGGGCGCTCCTCGATCGGCCTCCTCGGTTGCGGCCTGCGCTCGGCGCGTTTGGCCGCCAGGTACACCTGGGCCGTCTCGGCGGCCACCGTCTCCCAGGCGAAGTCCGAGGTCAACCGGTCCCGCGCTGCGATCGCGCGCCGTTGGGCGGCGGCGGGGGAGTCGAGCACCGTGCGAACTGCATCGGCCAGCGCGCCGATGTTGCTGGGCGGGTAGGAGATGCCCGTCACGCCGTTGATGACGGCCTCGCCGAGCCCGCCTGCCGTCGACGTGACCAGAGGCGTGCCGGTGGCCGCGGCCTCCAGCGCGACGATCCCGAAAGGCTCGTAGTGCGACGGCAGCACCGCCACGTCGGCGCGGTGCAGGTGCGCGAGTAGCTGCGAGTGGTCAACGCGACCAACGAAATTCGTTGCTCTGAGCACCTTGTACTTTCGTGCCTGCTCGCGCAGGAAATCCAGTTGTGTGCCGTCGCCGGCGATGGTCAAGGTGGTGCCGGGATGGGTACGCCGGATCCGGGGCAGGGCGGCGATCGCGTCGTGCACGCCCTTCTCGTACTCCAGGCGGCCGAAGTACAGCAGCTCGGCGGGCCCCGAATGCCGCCGCCTGTGGGCGAACGGCCAACCATCGGTGTCGATTCCGTTCGGAATAACTGTGATGTCGGAGAGCTCCGGACCGAAGAGGGTGCTGATTTCGTCACGCATGGACGCAGAGCACGTGATCAACGAATCCGAATCATGCACCAGCCACGACTCCATCGCATGCACCTGGCGGCTCACCGCGCCGGAGACCCAGCCCGAATGGCGACCCGCCTCGGTCGCGTGAATGGTGGAAACCAGTGGAACATCGAAGAATTGGGCCAACGCCACGCCGGGCTGTGCGACGAGCCAGTCGTGTGCGTGCACGATGTCGGGGCGCCAGTCGGCGAGTACGAGCCCGGCGCGGATCATTGCGTGGCCCATCGCGAGCGTCCACGCCATCATGTCCGCACCGAACGTGAACTCGTGCGGATCCTCTGCCGCCGCGATCACCCGCACGCCTTCGTGCACCTCGTCGGTGGTCGGGTGCGTCTGCGGATCGGTGGCGGTGGGGCGCCGGCTGAGCACGACGACCTCGTGGCCGGCCATCACGAGCTCCGTCGCCAGGTGGTGGACATGGCGGCCGAGCCCGCCGATCACCACGGGTGGGTACTCCCACGACACCAGCAGGATTTTCAGCTTCACGGGGCTGGCAGCCTCCGCGCGTCGAGTGCGCCGAACAGCCCGTCTGCGCGGTTCCAGCCCTCCGCCAGTCGCCGCGCGTGTTCGTGGCGACCAGAGGCCACCGCCGCCGAGATCTCCCGTGTCGCGTGCGCGTGCAGGTGCGCCCGGTAGCGCGCATAGTCGGCCGCCGACTCCTTGCTGACCATGAACGGCCAGTCGCTGGAGACGGTCAGCAGTGTTTCTCGCAGAATCTGGTCGGACACGAAATCCCTTGGTACGGGCGAACTCAACGATGCGCCGTGCGCGAGAGCCTTGTCGACCGTGCTCAACGCCGTCTCGACGACCTCGTTGTTGAGCTGCACCAGGTCGGCGACCTTCTCACCCGACCACACCTGCCAGTCCTTACCCGAACCCCAAGAGCTGGGGGGCAATTCAACTGGTGAGCCGACGTAGCCCTCGCTGATCGCATCCGAGAGCGTGCCGACGCGGACCCCGGCGGCGGGCAGCGCCCGCAGCACCCGCTCCAGCCACAGCGGTCCCTCGTACCACCAGTGGCCGAACAGCTCGGTGTCGAATGCTGCGACCACATGCGCGGGCCTGCCGATGCGCGCGCTCTCGGCGGACAACCTCTGGCGAACCGTCTCGACGAAATCGGCCACGTGGACGTCCACCGCAGCCTCGGCGCGCGTGTGGTCGTAGGGCGCCTTGTCGTCCGAGGGCACATTGCGGCCGGTCACCCGCGCGGGTTTGAGGCCGGTGGCGTGGTCGTAGGTGTGGAAGTCACGGTAGGCGGCGTGGCCGGGATAGCCGGACCTCGGAGACCACACGCGGTAGCTGACCTGCAGGTCGCGGCCGAACGCCACGACGTCGGTATCGGCGACCGGCCGTCCCAGCGCCGTATCGCCCCGAAGTGTGGGGCCGTCCACCATGAAATGACTCACCCCGGCGGCGGCGTAGCCGGCTTCCATCCCCGGCGCGTACGCGCACTCGGGCGCCCAGATTCCGGTGGGGGTGTGGGCGAACCGCGCTCCGGCGTCGGCGAGACCCTCCCGCAACGCGAAGTCGCGCAGCCGCGGATTCAGCAGCGGCTGGAACGGGTGGGCGAGCGGCCCGCCCAGCAACTCGATGACCTCGCCGTCGAGCAGCTCACGCACCAACGGACTCGCTCCGTGCCGCCACAGCGTGTCGAATTCGCCGAGCGCGCGTTCGGCCTCGGCGTACTCGCGGGACCCGAACTCGCGCAACGCATTCGGTTCCGATGCGAGTGATGCGCCCGATCCGACGCGGGTCGACGCCGCCTCAAGGGCCCGCAGCTGCCAGTTCGCCAGCCAGTGATGCATGCCCTGGAGGCAGTACGGATCGTCCAGTTGCGCAGCCACAACGGGTGTGATGCCCAGGGTGATGAGATGCCTGCGGTTCTCGGCGGCCAGTGTGCGCAGTACCCGGACCAGCGGAAGATAGGAGGCAGACCAGGACTGGTACAGCCACTCCTCGCCCACCGGCCATCGGCCGTGATGCGCAAGCCACGGCAGATGTGTGTGCAGGACGAGAGTGAACAGCCCGGGTACGGGCGGCGCTGCGCTCACGCGCGTACCGCGATCGCGACCAGGTCGAGACTGTCGTCGATGTTCCGCTCAGATGACGGTGTCAGATCGAAATCGTGGACGGTGACTGCTTCGACATCGGCGAGCAACTCCGCGGTCCACGGTGCGTCGGCCAGCGCGCGAGCGATCTGCGCGTCGATGATCGAGCCACCGTGTCGGGTGTCCATCTCGGACAGACGGGCGCCATGAAAGACGCCGTAAAACCCTTCGATGTCGAATCCGGCGGATTCGAGGAGTTCGGTCATCTCGGCGGCGTTGAGTTCGCGTGTGTGGAATGGATTGACGGGGGTGTCGCGGCCGGGCGAGAAGGTGATGCGGTTGGGTGTCGACATCAGCAGGACTCCGCCGGGGCGCAGTACCCGGGCGCATTCGGAGACGAACCGGCCCTGGTCCCACAGGTGCTCGATCACCTGGAAGTTGACGACGACATCGACGGAGCCGTCTGTGAGCGGCAAGTTCGCCAGGTTTCCCTGCCGCATGTCGACACGGGGGTACCTCGCGCGGACATGCGCCACCGCGGATTCGTCGTAGTCCAGGCCGATGACGCTGGAAGCGACGTCGGCAATCAGGTCGGCGCCGTAGCCCTCGCCGCAGCCGGCTTCGAGCACGTCGCGGTCGCGACAGCGCTCCAGTAGGCGGCGGTACACCACCTCGTGGCGGCGAAACCAGTAGTTCTCCTCGGCCAGGCCAGGCACGGTCCGCTCACCGGTCAACGCCATGGGGGCGTCATCCCCACGCGTGCCGTTGCTCACAGTTGCGCTCATTGCAAGGCAGGCTAACCCCTAACGGACAGATGACGAACTCTTCGCTTGCCACGGGCGCAACAGAACGCAAACTTCGACCAGCTATGGTGATTCTCAGATCCACCTGAAGTTACCCACGGGTAACATGGGGGTGATCACTTCGAACGTGGTATTGCAGGCCGGTTGGCGGCCTCATCGAGGAGGACGAACCAGAGTCATGACGAACATCGTGGTCCTGATCAAACAGGTTCCTGACACGTGGTCCGAGCGCAAGCTGTCGGAGGGTGATTGGACCCTCGACCGGGAGGCGGCGGACGCCGTGCTTGACGAGATCAACGAGCGCGCCGTCGAGGAGGCGCTGCTGATCAAGGAGAAGGAAGGCGGGGACAGCACCGTCACGGTCCTGACCGCCGGTCCCGAGCGCGCCACCGAGGCCATCCGCAAGGCGCTGTCCATGGGGGCCGACAAGGCTGTTCACCTGGTCGACGAGGGCCTGCACGGCTCCGACATGGTGCAGACCGGCTGGGCCCTGGCCCGTGCGCTGGGCACCATCGAGGGCACCGAACTGGTCATTGCGGGCAACGAGGCCACTGACGGCACCGGCGGCGCCGTGCCGGCGATCATCGCCGAATACCTCGGCCTGCCGCAGCTGACCCACGTGCGCAAGCTGACTGTCGAGAACGGAAAGGTCACCGCCGAGCGTGAGACCGACGACGGCGTGTTCACCCTCGAAGCGAGCCTGCCCGCCGTGGTCAGCGTCAACGAGAAGATCAACGAGCCTCGCTTCCCGTCCTTCAAGGGCATCATGGCCGCCAAGAAGAAGGAAGTGACAAAGCTGACGCTCGCCGAGATCGGCGTCGAGGCAGACGAGGTCGGCGTCGCCAACGCCGGCTCCAAGGTGCTGTCGTCGACGCCGAAGCCGCCCAAGACCGCGGGCGAGAAGGTCACCGACGAGGGCGAGGGCGGCAAGAAGATCGCCGAGTACCTGGTCGGTCAGAAGATCATCTAGCAGACCATCCTTTCGGACCTGAGAAACGAGAGAAACTCCCCATGGCTGAAGTACTTGTGCTCGTCGAGCACGCCGACGGCGCGTTGAAGAAAGTCACCGCCGAACTGATCACCGCCGCCCGCGCACTGGGCGAGCCCGCCGCCGTCGTCGTCGGCAAGCCCGGCACCGCCGAGGCACTTGTCGACGGGCTGAAGTCCGCCGGCGCCGCCAAGATCTACGTCGCCGAGTCTGACGACGCAGAGAACTACCTGATCACCCCGTTCGTGGACGTGCTGGCCTCGCTGGCCGAATCGGCGACCCCGGCAGGCGTCCTGCTCGCCGCCAGCGCCGACGGCAAAGAGATCGCAGGACGCCTGGCCGCCCGCATCGGATCCGGCATCCTGAGCGACGTCGTGGAGGTCAAGGAGGGCGGTAAGGGCATTCACTCGATCTTCGGTGGCGCCTACACCGTCGAAGCCGAGGCTGTCGGCGACACCCCGGTCATCACCGTTCGTCCCGGCTCGATCGAGGCAGAGCCCGCCGACGGCGCCGGCGAGGTCGTCAACGTCGAGGTGCCCGCCGCCGCCGAGAACGCCACGAAGATCACCTCCCGTCAGCCCGCCGTGGCGGGCGACCGTCCGGAGCTGACCGAGGCGACCGTCGTGGTCTCCGGTGGCCGCGGCGTCGGTAGCGAGGAAAACTTCAAGATCGTCGAAGATCTTGCGGACTCGCTCGGTGGCGCCGTCGGCGCTTCACGCGCCGCCGTCGACTCCGGCTACTACCCGGGTCAGTTCCAGGTGGGCCAGACCGGTAAGACGGTGTCTCCGCAGCTCTACATCGCGCTGGGCATCTCCGGGGCCATCCAGCACCGGGCCGGTATGCAGACGTCCAAGACCATCATCGCGGTCAACAAGGACGAAGAGGCGCCCATCTTCGAGATCGCTGATCTCGGCATCGTCGGCGACCTCTTCAAGGTCACGCCGCAGCTGACCGACGCCGTCAAGGCGCGCAAGGGCTAAAACCTGCAGCTCAACCGTTGACAGTGGCCCCTATCCCCAGCCGGGATGGGGGCCATTGTTGTTGAGTGCCCGTCGGGCAGGCTCGCATCGGTTTCGATCTTGACGAACCCAACCGTCACTTAGCGCTCACGAACACGTCACGTATCGATTGCCATTGCGCCGGACGCCTGCGCGACCGTGCAGGCATGAGCACTGCCTCTGTACTCATCCCAAGCGACACAACTGTCCCATCGGACGATTCGACGCGACACCCCCGTTACGCGTTGCTGCTGTGCACCGACGCCGATTCCATCGAAGCTGCCCAGCGCCTCCGCCATGACGTGTTCACCTCCGAGCCCGGCTTCGCGCTGAAGGACAGCAGCCAGTCCGGAAGTAACACCGCCGGCTTGGACGCCGATCGGTTCGACGAGTACTGCGACCATCTCCTGGTACGCGACGACGACACCGGTGAGCTCGTCGGCTGCTACCGCATGCTTCCGCCGCCGGGAGCCATCGCCGCCGGCGGGCTCTACACCGCCACCGAGTTCGACGTGACCGCGCTGGATTCACTCCGTCCGTCGCTCGTCGAGATGGGTCGTGCGGTCGTGCGTCACGATCACCGCAACGGAGCCGTCGTGCTGCTGATGTGGGCCGGCATCCTCGCCTACCTGGATCGCAGCGGATACGACTACGTCACCGGCTGCGTCTCGGTCCCCGTCGAGGACCCGCAGGGTCTGAACGCGCCGGGCAGCCAACTGCGCGGCGTCCGCGACTTCGTCATGCGCCGCAACGCGGCCCCCGCCCAGTACACCGTCTATCCCTATCGACCTGTGGTCGTCGACGGTCACGGTCTCGACCACATCGACCCGCCCGACCGGGTCACGGTGCCCCCGTTGATGCGTGGTTACCTGCGGCTCGGCGCGCAGATCTGTGGCGAACCCGCCCACGACCCGGACTTCGGGGTCGGGGACTTTCCGGCGCTGCTCGATAAGCGCCGCGCCGACGTCCGGTACCTGAAACGGCTGCGCTCGGTGGGTGCCGCGGCGGATGCGGTCGGATCGCCGTCATGACGATCACCGACGAGCACGCCTGGTTGCAGCGTGCGACCTGCGGCGCCGGGTGCGTCCACGCCGGCGCCGACGGCCCCGGCCGCCGGTGGGTGATTGCGCTGCGTACCTCGCTGCGAGTGTGTGCCGCGGTGACGCTCTTCGCCGGGGTGTGGCTGCTGGCCATCCCGATGCCGGGCCGGTCACACCTGCAGCGCGGCTACTGCCGCCTGATGTTGCGTGCCCTCGGCGTGCGGATGGCGGTCTCCGGGGGACCGATCCGCAACCTGCGCGGCGTGCTCGTCGTCAGTGGGCACGTGTCCTGGTTGGACGTCTTCGCCATCGGGACCGTGCTGCCGGGCTCGTTCGTCGCCCGCGCCGACCTCACCGACTGGCCGGCCCTGGGCCCGATCGTAAAGATCATGAAGGTCATCCCGATCGACCGAGCGCGTCTGCGCAGGCTGCCCATTGTGGTGGCCGCCGTCGCCGATCGGCTGCGGTCCGGTCACACCGTGGTGGCATTTCCGGAAGGCACCACGTGGTGCGGTCTCGGGTACGGACGGTTCCGGCCCGCCATGTTCCAGGCCGCCGTCGACGCCGGACGGCCCGTCCAGCCGCTGCGGCTGACGTACCGGCACAAGGACGGGCGACCGTCGACCGTGCCGGCATTCGTCGGCGACGACACGCTGCTGACCTCCATCAAGCGGGTCATCACCGCCCGGCGCACCGTCTGCCACATCCACGTGGAATCGCTGCAACTGCCCGGCGACGACCGCCGCGAGCTGGCCTCACGGTGTGAGGCCGCCGTGCGCGGCGCCCAGCGATCGGCGCAGGTGACGAATTCAGGTTGCGGCGAGGGTCACGCGCTGGTCGCCTGAGTGCGATAGGGAAAGCCGCAGCCCCGACGGCTATCCTGGAACGGCTATGTCTGCGTCCGTGCCCGCTCCCAGGCCGGTCTACCTCGACCACGCCGCCACCACCCCGATGCGCCCCGCTGCCATCGAGGCGATGGCAGCCGCCATGGCAACGGTGGGAAATGCGTCCTCGCTGCATGGGTCGGGCCGGCTGGCTCGCCGTCGGCTCGAGGAATCGCGGGAGACGCTGGCCCATCTGCTGGGTGCGCGCCCGTCGGAGGTGATCTTCACCGCGGGTGGCACCGAGAGCGACAATCTGGCCGTCAAGGGAATCTATTGGGCCCGTCGCGGCACCGATCCGCGGCTGCGCCGAATTGTGACCACGCCGGTCGAGCATCACGCGGTCCTCGACGCCGTCCAGTGGCTCGTCGATCACGAAGGCGCCGAGGTGACGTGGCTGCCGGTCGATGAATACGGCGCCGTCAGCGCCGCCGACCTGCGCGCCGCGCTCGTCGACCCGTCAGACGTCGCGCTGATCTCGGTGATGTGGGCGAACAACGAAGTCGGAACGATCATGCCGATCGCCGAACTCGCGGCGGTCGCAGCCGAATTCGGTATCCCGATGCACAGCGACGCCGTTCAGGCGATCGGTCAACTTCCCGTCGACTTCGCCGCGAGCGAGCTGTCGGCGATGAGCATCGCCGCGCATAAGTTCGGCGGCCCCACGGGCGTGGGCGCGTTGCTGCTACGCCGCGACACAGCGTGTGTACCCCAGCTGCACGGCGGCGGCCAGGAGCGTGACGTGCGGTCGGGCACACAGGATGTCGCAGGCGCGGTCGGAATGGCTGCCGCAGCCGGAGCCGCGGTGGAAACTATGGACGCCGGCGCCGCCCGCGTGCGTGAACTCCGGGACAGGCTCATCGACGGTGTGCTCGGCGCAATCGACGACGTCGAGGTCAACGGCGCCGCCGGTGCGGACCGGCTACCCGGCAACGCGCACTTCACCTTCCGCGGATGCGAGGGCGACTCGCTGCTGATGCTGTTGGACGCCAAAGAAATCGAATGCTCGACCGGTTCTGCGTGCACCGCCGGCGTTGCGCAACCCTCGCACGTGCTGACGGCGATGGGCGCCGACCCGGCAACCGCGCGCGGCTCCCTGCGGATGTCGCTGGGGCACACCAGCACCGATGCCGATGTCGAGGCGGTCCTTGAGGTGCTGCCCGCGGCTGTGGAGCGGGCCCGGCAAGCGGCACTGGCCAGTTCGGGACGGCACTGATCATGCGGGTATTGGTCGCGATGAGCGGCGGCGTCGACTCCTCGGTGGCCGCCGCCAGGATGGTCGACGCCGGACACGACGTCGTGGGTGTGCACCTGGCGCTGTCGTCGGCGCCGGGCACCCTGCGCACGGGATCGCGCGGTTGCTGCTCGAAAGAAGACGCCGGCGATGCGCGCCGGGTAGCTGATGTGCTCGACATCCCGTTCTATGTCTGGGATTTCGCCGACCGGTTCAAAGAGGACGTCATCGACGACTTCGTGGAGTCGTACGCCCGCGGCGAGACCCCGAATCCCTGCGTGCGCTGCAATGAGCGAATCAAGTTCTCCGCACTGTCCGCTCGTGCGCTCGCGCTCGGCTTCGACGCGTTGGCCACCGGCCATTACGCCCGGTTGTCCGAGGGCCGTCTGCGCCGAGCCGTCGACGCGGACAAAGACCAGTCGTACGTGCTTGCGGTCCTGACTGCCGAGCAGCTGCGCCACGCCGTGTTCCCGATCGGGGACACGCCGAAGCCCCAGATCCGCGAGGAGGCCGCACAGCGCGGACTTGCCGTGGCCGACAAAGCCGACAGCCACGACATCTGCTTCATCCCGTCCGGCGACACCAAGGCCTTCCTCGGCGCCCGAATCGGCGTGCGCCGAGGCAACGTCGTCGACGCTGCCGGCACCGTGCTCGCCGAACACGACGGAGTGCACGGCTTCACAATCGGCCAGCGCAAGGGTCTCGGCATTCCCGGCCCGGGCCCCGACGGCGGCCCGAGGTATGTGACAGGTATCGACGCTCAGACAGGCACCGTCCACGTCGGTGACCGCACCGACCTCGAAGTGAGCGGTCTGCTCGGTGATGCACCGGTGTTCACTTCCGGCATGGCGCCGACGGGCCCGGTGGAATGTGTGGTGCAGGTCCGCGCTCACGGCGGAATCACCGATGCCGTCGCCGAACTGCACGCCGACACGCTCGCGGTCACGTTGCGCAGCCCGCTACGAGGTGTCGCCCCCGGCCAGACGCTGGTGCTCTACCGTCCCGATCCAGACGGCGACGAAGTGCTGGGCAGCGCCACCATCCGCGCCGCCAGCTGACCGTCAACCGGGCACGTTCGCCAAGATGTTCGTCATCACGATGTCGGGCACCGAGTCCGGGAACGCGCAGAATGTGACCTCCACAAGCACCGCGGATTTCACCCGGTAGTCGCGACCACAGTTGCCGGGACGGGTGTGAACAGAATTCTCCGACGCCGTCACCTCGCCCACCATCGCCGTTCCCGAGTCGGTGGCATCACATTCCGCTACCTGCTCGACCATCGCCTCGAAAGCTCGCTGGGCCGTCGCAGCGTCGCGGTATCCCGCGGCCGCCTGCGAGATGAGGCCGCCGTCGGGCGGGTTCTGGTAGGTGGTCTTGTGGAACTCCTCGACCTCCGCGCCGAACACCTGCGTCTCGGCGTACACCCAATCGCATTCGGGAGCAATGCCATTGGCCAGGTACTCAGGAATGTCGATGTCCACCGGGAACTTGCTCTCCGTTCCCGGGATCGCGGTCAGGTCGGGGCCCGTGCCCGTGACGGCCTGCATCTGTGCGCGGTCGAGTAGCACGCTGTCGACGTCGATGGGTGAGCGTGAGTTCTCGTCGATGGCCGGCGGGGGCCGAACGGCCGATCCGGCCACGGTTTGACTACAGCCAGCCCCGACGATCGCCGCGGCGCACATCAACGCCGTGGATATGCGGCCCGTCATACCAGGACTCTAGTGCGTCGAATATCGTCGGGCGAGTGAGTGTTTTCGCCACCGCAACGGGGGTCGGATCCTGGCCGGGCACTTCCGCGAGGGAAGCGGCCGAGGTGGTGGTCGGCGAGCTCCATCGCCTGCCGCATCTCGTCGAGCTGCCGGCCCGCGGACTCGGCGCCGACATGATCGGGCGTGCCGGGGCCCTGCTCGTCGACATCGCGATCGACACGGTGCCGCGCGGTTACCGCATCGCGAGCGGGCGCAGCTCGGTGACGCGCCGCGCCGCGAGCCTGCTCGACGAAGACCTCGATGCGCTGGAGGAGGCGTGGGAGAAGGCCGGTCTGCGCGGCGGTGAGCGAGTTGTCAAGGTGCAGGCCCCCGGCCCGGTCACGCTTGCGGCCCAGCTGGAGCTACCCGGCGGGCACCGTGCCATCACCGACTCCGGTGCCGTCCGGGACCTGACCGCTTCGCTCGCCGAGGGAGTCGCTGCGCATCGACGACAGCTCGAACGCAGGCTGGAGAGCGCGGTCGTGGTGCAGTTCGACGAGCCGACACTTCCCGCGGCGCTGGCGGGAAGGCTGAGCGGGGTGACCAGCCTGAACCCGGTGCACCCGGTCGACGAATCGGTCGTCACCGCGCTGCTCGACGTGTGCGCCGGCGCAGTGGGCGGCGAGGTCGCGCTGCACAGCTGCGCTCCCGGTCTGCCGTGGAAGGTGTTGCAGCGCAGCGTGATCAGCGCGGTCTCGGTGGATGTCGACACTCTGACCGTTGCGGACCTGGACGGGGTCGGAGAGTTCGTGGACTCGGGCCGGACCGTGCTACTGGGTGCGGTGCCCACTGCTGCCTCAGGCCCGAAGCCGACACCGCAGCAGATCGCTGCATCCGTCGCAGGCATCACCGACCGGCTGGGCTTCGCCCGCGCCGTGCTGCGGGACCGCGTCGGCGTCACCCCCGCGTGTGGGCTGGCCGAGGCGACGGAGGCGTGGGCTCGCACAGCGATCGACTTGGCGCAGAAGGCTGTCGACGGCATGGCCGAGGATCCCGACGGAATCTGAAACGCGCCGGGGCCGAAACCAATTGGCGGGGCTCTAGTTACGTAGGTCCTTCCGAAGAATCTTGCCCGAGGCCGATTTCGGAATGGCGTCGATGAATTGCACCTGGCGGACCTTCTTGTACGGGGCGACATTGTCCGCCACGAACTCGATCACCTGCGCGTCGGTCAGGTCGGCGCCTTTCTGCTTCACGACGAACGCCTTCGGCACTTCCTCGCCCTCCTCGTCGCGCACCCCGATCACTGCGGCATCGGCGATGTCAGGGTGGGAGAGCAGAACCGCTTCGAGTTCGGCGGGCGGAACCTGGTAGCCCTTGTACTTGATGAGCTCCTTGAGTCGGTCGACGATGTACACCAAACCTTTGTGGTCGACCTGAGCGAGATCGCCGGTGTGCAGCCAGCCGTCGTCGTCGATGGTCTCCTTGGTCGCAGCCTCGTTGTTGAGGTAGCCGGCCATCACGTTGGGGCCCTTGAACCACAACTCACCGGTCTGGCTCAATCCCTCTTCCGGTACCTCGATCTCTTTGCCGGTTTCCGGATCGACCAGCTTCGACGCGGCGTTGGAGACCGTCCAGCCGACGGAGCTCAGGGGCGCCTCCTCATGCATGTTGACCCGGCCGCCGTCGAACGGCGTGATGTGGCTGACGGGACTGAGCTCACTCATGCCGTATCCCTGAACCACTTTGCACCCCAGGCGTTTTGCCACCGCATGGCCAAGGTCGGCGTCGAGCGGCGCCGCCCCGGACATGACGACTTTGAGGGAGGACAGGTCGTGCTCGTCGACAAGAGGATGCTTGGCCAGGGCCACTGCCACCGGTGGTGCGATGAAGGCGATCGTGCACTTGTGTTCGGCGATGTTGCCCAGGAACTCACCGAGGTCGAAGCTCGGCATGATGACCAGCCGGGCCCGCGCGTGCAGAGCGGCGTTGAGCAACACGGTCATGCCGTAGATGTGGAAGAACGGCAGCACCGCCAGCACCACGTCGTCGGGTTGCATCCCGTGCAGAGGGCGGATCTGGGCGACGTTGGCGACCAGGTTGCGGTGGGTGAGCATGACGCCCTTGGGGTTGCCGGTCGTCCCCGAGCTGTACGGCAGGGCCGCCAGATGGGACGACGGCGCGAAATTGACCTGCGGTGCAGCCGCTCCCGACGCCAGCAGGTCCGCAGCGTTGGGATGGCCTGCCCCCTCGCCCGTGCCGTCACGGCCCGCACCGTCGAGCACGACGAGGGCGTCCTCCGACAAGCCCGCCAGCTTCGCGCCCTCTTCGGCCTGGGCCAGTAGCGGCGTCACCGTGATCAGCATCTTGGCTTTCGAATCGGTCAGCTGCTTGGCGATGTCCTTGGCGGTGAACAGCGCATTGATCGTTGTCGAGGTCGCACCGGCGCGCAGGATTCCGTGGAAGGAGACGGCGAACGCCGAGCTGTTGGGCGCGAGCAGGCCGACCACATCGCCGACGCCGATACCGCGGGCAGCCAGCGCGCCGGCGAATGAGTCGATGCGCGCGACCATCTCACGGTAGGTGGTCTGCCGGCCCGATTTCGCGTCGATCAGCGCGACGGCGTCGAGCTCGGCGTCGGTAGAGCGCGACAAGCCTGAAAAGAGATAGTCGTAGACGCTGGCGGTGGGGATGTCGACTTCGGGGAAGGGGCTGGCGAAGCTCATGGAGTCTCCGATCGAGTCTGGCGCGTGCTGCGGCGGGTCAACGTTGGTCGAGCTGGTTGATCAATTTCTTGGCGGCCACCATGCGAAACGATGCGTCGGCCAGTTCGGCAACCTCCTTCCAGTCCACGTGCGCGGCGGTGAGGTCCAGGCCGAGCCAGCCGTAAGGGCCCATGTAGGCAGGGAAGAAGAATCGGCGGTCCTGTTCGAGCGCGGCCCGGTCGCTGTCGTCGACCTTCACCAGGATCGAGTGCGGGTATTGAATGTGTTCACCTTTGGCGTCAGCCTTCGCGCTGCCGCCGTAGATGGCGAACATCTTCGGTGCGCAGAAAACGGGGCGACCGTGAGACACCTTCTCGAATGCCCCCGGGAAACTCAGCGCGATCTCGCGCACCTCGGCCAGGCCCATGTCGTCCTCACGAAACATGACCGGATGCGGCATGAGTGCAGCCTACGCAGGCGGTCGGAGTCGGTCCGGCGTTCTCTGTCACTGGCCTTCGATAGCCTGCGAGGGTGAGTGCGAAGGCGACCCCGGGGCAAGCGGAGCGACGGGGAATGGACCCGGGGCGAGCGGAGCGACGGGAGGCCGACACGGGGCGAGCGGAGCGACGGGAGGCCGACACGGGCACCGATCCCGAATCGGTACTGGCCGTGCAGGCTGAAGAGGCTCCTGATGCCGATGTGCGCCGCACTTGGCAGGAACTGGCCGACAAGGTGCGCGAGCACCAGTTCCGCTATTACGTCCGGGATTCTCCGATCATCACCGACGCCGAGTTCGACGCGCTTCTGCGCGAATTGGAGGCATTGGAGGACGCGCATCCGGAGTTGCGCACCCCCGATTCGCCGACCCAGCTTGTCGGCGGCGCGGGCTTTGCCACCGACTTCACCTCCGCCGACCATCTCGAACGCATGCTCAGCCTCGACAACGTGTTCGACCCGGAGGAACTGGCTGCGTGGGCGGCCCGGATCAAGAACGAGATCGGACCCAACGCCCAGTATCTGTGCGAGTTGAAGATCGACGGGGTGGCACTGGCGCTGGTCTACCGCGACGGCCGGCTCGTACGTGCCGCCACCCGCGGCGACGGTCGCACCGGTGAGGATGTCACCCTCAACGCCCGAACTATCGACGATATCCCCGAAAAGCTCTCTGGCACAGAGGAATTCCCTCTTCCCAACGTGCTCGAGGTGCGCGGTGAGGTTTTCTTCCGGCTTGCCGACTTCGAGGATCTCAACGCCGGGCTCGTGGCCGAAGGCAAGCCGCCGTTCGCCAACCCCCGCAACAGTGCTGCGGGCTCGCTGCGTCAGAAGAATCCGGCGATCACTGCCAAGCGCCGGTTGAGGATGATCTGTCACGGCCTCGGTCACATAGAAAGTCCGGGAGGGTTTCCGTTCACCTCGCTGCATGATGCTTACCGAGCGCTGAAGGCATGGGGCCTGCCGGTCTCCGACCACACCGCCCAGGTGAAGGGTCTCGACGCGGTCACCGAGCGCATCGCGTACTGGGGCGAGCACCGCCACGATGTCGAACACGAAATCGACGGCGTGGTGGTCAAAGTCGACGATGTCGCGCTGCAGCGGCGTCTCGGCGCGACATCTCGCGCGCCTCGCTGGGCGGTCGCCTACAAGTACCCGCCGGAGGAGGCGCAGACCAAGCTGCTCGACATCAGGGTCAACGTGGGGCGCACCGGCCGGGTAACGCCGTTCGCCTACATGGAACCGGTCAAGGTCGCCGGTTCCACCGTCGGATTGGCCACCTTGCACAATGCGTCAGAGGTCAAGCGTAAGGGTGTTCTGATCGGCGACACCGTGGTGATCCGCAAGGCCGGCGACGTGATCCCCGAGGTGCTCGGACCTGTCGTCGACCTGCGCGACGGCACCGAGCGCGAATTCGAATTCCCCACCCACTGTCCCGAATGCGGCACCGAACTCAAGCCTGCCAAGGAAGGCGACGCCGACATCCGTTGCCCGAACTCCCGCACCTGCCCCGCGCAGTTGCGCGAACGCGTCTTCCACGTCGCGGGTCGTGGCGCATTCGACATCGAAGGGCTCGGTTACGAGGCCGCCGTCGCCCTCCTGCAGGCCGAGGTGATCACCGACGAAGGGGACCTGTTCCGCCTGACGGCCGAGGACCTGTTGCGCACCGAACTGTTCACGACCAAGGCCGGCGAGGTGTCTGCCAACGGCAAGCGCCTACTGGCAAATCTCGGCAAGGCCAAGGCGCAACCGCTGTGGCGCGTGCTGGTCGCGTTGTCGATCCGCCACGTCGGACCGACCGCAGCCCGGGCTCTGGCGACCGAATTCGGCAGTCTGGACGCGATCATGGCCGCCTCAGAGGAGCAGTTGGCCGGAACGGAAGGTGTCGGCCCGACGATCGCGGCGGCCGTCATCGACTGGTTCACCGTCGATTGGCACCGCGCGATCGTCGACAAATGGCGCGAGGCCGGCGTCCGGATGGCCGACGAACGCGACGCCAGCATCGAGCGGACGCTGGAAGGGCTGTCGATCGTGGTGACCGGTTCGCTGACGGGATTCAGCAGGGACGAGGCCAAGGAAGCGATCATCGCGCGCGGCGGCAAAGCGGCCAGCTCGGTGTCCAGGAAAACCGCCTACGTGGTGGCCGGCGACTCGCCGGGTTCCAAATACGACAAAGCGATCGAGCTGGGGGTGCCGGTTCTCGACGAGGACGGTTTCCGAACCCTGCTGGCAACGGGGCCGGCCAACGAGGATCTGACGCATGACGCGCCGCAGTAGTCGTCAGCCGATGATCGTGGCGATGATTCCGGCCAGATAGCCGAGCCGGGCGACCTCGCTCGGCCGGAACGCGGGACCGCCCGGGCGACCCAGCATCACGGCGGTCCGTGGTGAGCCAAGGGGTGCCGCGGCCAGCGTGGTGTCCATGTCGCGCCACACCTGCGGAACCCAGCCGGCTGTCGCGTTCAGCGCATCAGCCCGCTCGAGAGGTAGCCACGGCAGTTCCGCGGCGTGCGTCTCGGGCGCTCCGGAACTGCCCACGACGCGCGCGGCGCCCGCCTCCGTCAGCTCGACGACCGTGCTCCATCCGACCCGCAACACTCGGGGCGCCTCGTCGACGAGTACCTGAAGCCGGGTGAGCTTTCCGTCAGCTGCGGCGACGTGGTCGATGAGTTCCAGTTCCCGATGTGCCTCGAGCAGGCCGGTGTGCGGACGGATGCTGTCGACGAAGACGCCGTGCAAGTTCTCCGCAGCCGTGATGAGCATGTCGGGCATCGCGCCGGGCGGCAGCTCCACAACCAGGTCGTCGATCGCATACCCGGCAGCCCGTTCCACCACGTCGAGGGAAAGAATGTCGGCGCCCACCGAGCCCAGCGCAACGGCCAGAGAGCCGAGGCTGCCGGGCCGGTCCTCAAGCTGGACCCGCAGCAGATAGGAAGGCACGGCTGACACTGTGTCACGGAGGGGCAGAAGCGGGCGACTCGAAGGAAAGCGCGCGGGCTGGTTGGGCCGGCTCGCCGCCATAACGCCTCGACTAGGCTTCGTGGTCGTGTCACAGATCTCCCGAGACGAGGTTGCGCACCTCGCGCGCCTCGCGCGACTCGCCCTGACCGACAGTGAACTGGACGGCTTTGCCGGGCAGCTGGACGCCATCCTCGGCCACGTCAGCCAGATCCAGGCCGTCGACGTCACCGGCGTCGAGGCCACCGGCAACCCGTTGAAGGACGTCAACGTCTTCCGCCCGGACGCCCTGGCCCCGTCCCTGACGCAGGACGAGGCGCTGGCCGCCGCGCCGAATGCCGTCGAGGGCCGCTTCGCGGTGCCGCGGATTCTGGGGGAGCCGGAGTGAGCGAGCTCATCAAGCTCGACGCGGCGACGCTGGGCGCCAAGATCGCCGCCAGGGAGGTGACCTCGACCGAGGCGACGCAGGCGCATCTCGACCAGATCGCGGCGACCGACGGCACGTACAACGCATTCCTGCATATCGCGGCGGACAAGGCTCTGGCGGCCGCGGCCGCGGTCGACAGCGCCGTCGCAGCAGGTGAGGCGCTGCCCTCGCCGCTGGCGGGCGTCCCGCTGGCGCTCAAAGACGTCTTTACTACGACGGACATGCCGACGACCTGCGGGTCCAAGATTCTTGAAGGCTGGATGTCGCCGTACGACGCGACGGTCACTGCGCGGTTGCGTGCCGCGGGAATCCCCATTCTCGGCAAGACGAACATGGACGAGTTCGCGATGGGCAGCTCGACGGAGAACTCCGCGTACGGGCCGACACGCAACCCGTGGGACACCGACCGGGTGCCGGGCGGTTCCGGCGGTGGCAGCGCGGCCGCTCTCGCGGCGTTCCAGGCTCCTCTGGCCATCGGAACCGACACCGGCGGCTCGATCCGTCAGCCCGCAGCGCTCACCGCGACGGTCGGCGTGAAGCCCACGTACGGCACGGTGTCGCGGTATGGGCTGATCGCCTGCGCGTCGTCGCTCGACCAGGGCGGGCCATGTGCACGGACCGTGCTCGACACCGCACTGCTGCACCAGGTCATCGCCGGTCACGACCCGCGGGACTCGACATCGGTGAACGCGCCGGTGCCCGATGTGGTCGCCGCGGCGAAGACCGGCGCCGAGGGTGACCTCAAGGGTGTTCGAGTCGGCGTCGTCAAGCAACTGCGCCGCGGTGAGGGCTATCAGCCCGGTGTGCTCGCCTCCTTCACCGCGGCCGTTGACCAGCTCACCGCGCTCGGCGCGGAGGTGACCGAGGTCGACTGCCCGCACTTCGACTACTCGCTGCCCGCCTACTACCTGATCCTGCCGTCGGAGGTGTCGTCGAACCTCGCGAAGTTCGACGGCATGCGCTACGGCCTGCGCGTCGGTGACGACGGCACCCGCAGCGCCGAAGAGGTCATGGCTCTGACCCGTGCCGCAGGCTTCGGTCCAGAGGTCAAGCGGCGCATCATGATCGGCGCATACGCGCTGTCGGCCGGCTACTACGACGCCTACTACAACCAGGCGCAGAAGGTCCGCACACTGATCGCACGGGATCTCGACGAGGCCTACACGAGTGTCGACGTGCTGGTGTCACCCGCAACTCCGAGCACCGCGTTCCCGCTCGGGGAGAAGGTCGACGACCCGCTGGCGATGTACCTGTTCGACCTGTGCACCCTGCCGCTGAACCTGGCCGGTCACTGCGGCATGTCGGTGCCGTCGGGCCTGTCGTCCGACGACGATCTGCCGGTTGGCCTGCAGATCATGGCGCCCGCTCATGCCGACGATCGGCTCTACCGGGTCGGGGCGGCGTACGAAAGGGCGCGCGGTCCACTGCCAACTGCGCTCTGACGAGAGAGGATGGGGGACGCGCCCGCGAGGAGCTAAGGAGAACAGATGCGCATCGGAGTACTGACCGGCGGCGGCGACTGTCCTGGGCTCAACGCAGTGATCAGGGCGGTGGTGCGCACCTGCGACGCCCGGTACGGATCGTCGGTCGTCGGCTTTCTCGACGGCTGGCGCGGCCTGCTCGAGGATCGCCGCATCCAGCTGGCCAACGATGATCGCAACGACCGCCTGTTGGCCAAGGGCGGCACGATGCTGGGCACCGCTCGCACCAATCCCGACAAGCTGCGGGCCGGGCTGGACCAGATCAAGCAGACGCTGGAAGACAACGGCATCGACGTGCTCATCCCGATCGGGGGAGAGGGCACACTCACCGCCGCGCATTGGCTCTCCGAAGAGGGGGTGCCCGTCGTCGGCGTGCCCAAGACTATCGACAACGACATCGACTGCACAGACGTGACTTTCGGCCATGACACGGCGCTGACCATCGCGACCGAGGCCATCGACAGGCTGCACAGCACCGCCGAATCCCACCAGCGGGTGATGCTCGTCGAGGTGATGGGGCGCCACGCCGGCTGGATCGCGCTGAACGCCGGTATGGCGTCCGGTGCGCACATGACGCTGATCCCGGAGCAGCCGTTCGACGTCGAGGAGGTGTGCCGGCTGGTCAAGCGACGCTTCCAGCGCGGCGACGCGCACTTCATCTGCGTCGTCGCCGAGGGAGCCAAGCCCGCCGAGGGTTCGATGCAGCTGCGTCAGGGCGGCATGGACGAGTTCGGGCATGAGAAGTTCACCGGTGTCGCGCAGCAGCTGGCGATCGAGGTGGAAAAGCGGATCAAGAAGGAGGTGCGCGTCACGGTGCTGGGCCATGTGCAGCGCGGCGGCACCCCCACTGCCTACGACCGCGTGCTGGCGACCCGCTTCGGGGTCAACGCTGCCGACGCCGCGCACGCAGGCGAATACGGGATGATGGTGTCCGCCCGCGGTACGGAGATCGGGCGGGTTCCGCTCGCCGATGCGGTCAAGCAGCTCAAGCTCGTCCCGCAGAGCCGTTATGACGACGCCGCCGAGTTCTTCGGCTGACATTTTCTCCCGCCGAGCTGAGGGCACCTCCCGCGTGCGGGGGAACGCAAAATCGCGCGAATCGCCGCCGA
Source organism: Mycolicibacterium iranicum (assembly GCF_001650495.1). Classification (GTDB taxonomy): domain Bacteria; phylum Actinomycetota; class Actinomycetes; order Mycobacteriales; family Mycobacteriaceae; genus Mycobacterium; species Mycobacterium iranicum_A. Next base: position 125,612 of record NZ_LWCS01000014.1, read on the forward strand.
ACCGTGCGAGTTTGCGTCTGCTCAGCGGGAGAAGGCGACCCATTAGGATCTAGGTCATGACTTCAGTGACTTCGGCCACCGCACCGCTGCTCGATTACGACGAAGTCATCGCCAAATACGAGCCGGTGCTCGGCCTGGAAGTCCACGTCGAGCTGTCGACTGCCACCAAGATGTTCTGTGGTTGCGCCAACAAGTTCGGTGCCGAACCCAACACTCAGGTCTGTCCCGTGTGCCTCGGCCTGCCGGGCTCGCTGCCGGTCCTCAACGAGACCGCGGTCGAGTCCGCGATCCGCATCGGGCTGGCGCTGAACTGCGACATCGCGCCGTGGGGCCGTTTCGCCCGGAAGAACTACTTCTATCCCGATCAGCCGAAGAACTACCAGATCTCCCAGTACGACGAACCGATCGCGGTCAACGGCCACCTCGACGTGCCTCTCGACGACGGCACCACCTGGCGCATCGAGATCGAGCGCGCCCACATGGAAGAGGACACCGGGAAGCTGACCCACCTCGGAAGCGACACCGGACGCATCGCAGGGGCGACGACGTCGCTCGCCGACTACAACCGCTCCGGGGTGCCACTGATCGAGATCGTCACCAAGCCGATCGAAGGTGCGGGCGCACGTGCGCCGGAGATCGCCCGTGCTTATGTGACCGCACTGCGGGACTTGTTGCGCGCCTTGGGTGTCAGCGATGTCCGGATGGACCAGGGCTCGATGCGTTGCGATTCGAACGTGTCCCTCAAACCGATCGGCCAGGCCGAGTTCGGCACCCGCACCGAGACCAAGAACGTCAACTCGCTCAAGAGCGTCGAGGTAGCCGTCCGCTACGAGATGCGCAGGCAGGCAGCAGTTTTGGAGTCCGGTGGGACGGTGACGCAGGAGACGCGGCACTTCCACGAGGATGGATACACCTCACCGGGGCGCAGCAAGGAAACCGCGCAGGACTACCGGTACTTCCCCGAGCCCGACCTCGAGCCGGTGGCGCCGAGCGTCGAGCTCGTCGAGCGCTTGCGGACCACTATTCCCGAGCTTCCATGGTTGGCGCGCAAGCGAATTCAGCAAGACTGGGGGATCGCTGACGAGGTAATGCGCGATCTGGTCAACATCGGTGCGCTCGACCTGATCGCCGCTACCGTCGAGCATGGCGCGTCCAGCGACGCGGCACGGGCCTGGTGGGGGAACTTCCTGGTGCAGAAAGCCAGGGAAGACGGGGTAGAGGTGTCCGATTTGCCGATCACGCCCGCCCAGGTCGCCGCCGTCGTCAGGCTCGTCGACGAGGGCAAGCTGTCCAACAAACTGGCCCGTCAGGTCGTCGAGGGTGTGCTGGCCGGCGAGGGCGAACCCGAGCAGGTGATGAACGACCGGGGGCTGGTCGTGGTCCGTGACGACTCCCTCATCCAGGCCGCGGTGGACGAGGCGCTGGCCGCCAATCCCGATGTCGCCGAGAAGATCCGCGGCGGCAAGATACAGGCTGCAGGAGCGATCGTCGGCGCGGTGATGAAGGCGACGAAAGGGCAGGCCGACGCCGCGCGGGTGCGCGAACTCGTCATGGCCGCCTGCAGTTAGCCCTTACGGTCTCACGCGATGACGCGTATTCAGGACCTGGTCTTCCGCGTCCTCGCACACCCACTGAGGTGGTTGTCGCTGCGCTCGATCGTCATCCTGTCCCAGTTGGGCGTGACGATCCTCGTGCTGACCCTGGGGGTCTGGGTGTGGGTCGGCGTCACCAACGATCAGTACGACCAGCTGGACCGTCGGCTGGACTCGCTGTCGAGCTTCGGTGACGTCAACACCCTGCTGCGCAGCGCGCAGGAAGGTGTCGGGCCGGAGCCCACCGAGGGCGGTCTGGTCCGGACTGCCCGCTTCGGTGGCACCACGGTCTCGATCCCCGCCGACATCGTGCTGCCCGACCTGGACAGCGGATACGCCGACGCCACGATCGGGGGCGTCGAGTACCGGGTCCGCACGATCAAGACCGGTGACGCGTCGGTCGCGCTGGGCGCACCGCTGGCGGAAACCCAGTCCCGCATCGATTCCCTGCATTGGCGCGTCTTCTGGATCTGTTCCGGGGTCATCCTGACCACTATGCTGGTGGGCTGGCTGATCTCCTTGATCATGGTCAACCCGTTCCGCCTGCTCGCGCAGCAGGCTCGGGCCATCAATGCGCAGTCCAATCCGGACGAAGTGCAGGTGCGCGGGGTGTGGGAGGCCGTCGAGATCTCCGAGGCCGTCGAGGGCATGCTCGCCAGGATCGGCGACGAGCAGCAGCGCACCAGGGCGGCGCTGGAATCCGCGCGCGACTTCGCCGCCGTCGCGTCCCATGAGCTGCGCACCCCGCTGACCGCGATGCGGACCAACCTCGAGGTGCTCGCCACCCTCGATCTGGGGGCAGAGCAGCGCAAGGAGGTCATCGGCGACGTCATCCGCACTCAATCCCGCATCGAGGCGACACTGACCGCTCTGGAGCGGCTCGCCCAGGGTGAGCTCACGACCGTGGACGACTTCGTGCCCGTCGACGTCGCCGAATTGCTTGATCGTGCGGCCCACGACGCGATGCACCACTATCCGGGTTTGGACGTATCGCTCGCGTCGTCGACGACGGTGCTGATGCTGGGGATGCCGGCCGGCCTACGCCTCGTGATCGACAACGCCATCGCCAATGCGGTCAAACACGGCGGGGCGACCCAGATCCGCTTGAGTGTGGTCTCCTCGCACGAGGGAGTGCAGATCGCCGTCGACGACAACGGTTCGGGCGTGCCCGAGGAGGAGCGGTCCGAGGTGTTCGCGCGATTCCACCGCGGAACCACGGCCTCCCGGTCCGGGTCAGGACTCGGCTTGGCGTTGGTCGCCCAGCAGGCCGAAATACACGGCGGCACAGCGTCACTGGAGGACAGTCCACAAGGCGGGACACGGCTGATGCTGCGGCTGCCCGGATCCGGGCCGAGCTGATCGCGACGTGACGCCGATCAGGTGTTGTCGGCGTTGGTGCGGGGGAACCCGCCGCCCTGCGGGAAGAGCGGGAACACCACGTCGTCGAGGTTCATGGCATCCCCGGTCGTCTTGTTCACGGTGGCTCCCCACACGTTGCCGTCCGGCGACACCTGAAGCGCCCAGGCGTGACCGTGCTGATCCTGACGGACAACCTCCGGATCCCCGGTCACCGCACCGGTTTCGGGCGCCATGCGCACCGCCACCGTCTGTTTGGTGTTGACGAGGTTTACCAGCACCGTGCCGTCCAGCGCGGCGCACCCCGCCACCCCTGGGCGATCCGGCCACGTCCACACGGTTGACACCTGGGAGTCCTTCGTGATCCGTTGCAGCCGGTCGGCGGTCGGTGTGCGATCGGTGACGTAGAGAGACTGGTCGGCCGGGTCGATACACATACCGCCGCCCGGGCCCAAGCCCGACAGCGCGGTCGTGGTCGGCGCCTGATTGACCGTCGTCGGCTGCTCGATGCGCAACAACTTGCCGGCCAAACTACCCGGATCGGCGGCCTGGGCGGGATTGCCGGCGTCGCCCGTCTGCACCACCAGCGTGGTCGGACTGGTGAAGATCAGCGAGCCGGTGTTCCCGGTGGCGCCCTTGGGGATGCCGGTCAGGATCGGCTTGGGCGGATCGCCCTCGGCGATGCGCACCACCCGGTTGTCGGACGGGGTGCTGATGTAGGCGTACATCAACCGGTCCTGCGCATAGGTGGGGGACAACACGATGTCCATCAGCCCACCGTCACCGCTCGCATCGACGGGAATCTGCATCTTCTGGATCGGCTCGGCCTTCACCGACACCTGCTTGACGTTGCCGGTGAGACGTTCGGCGACCAGGGCCGACTGGCTGTCGGGCAGCATGATCAGTCCGCTGGTGCTGCCCAGGCAGCCCTGCATGACGCCCGGTGCCGGGCATTCCTTCGGGAACGGCTTGGCAGGCAGCGGCGGAGGAGGCGGCGGCGTCGACGTCGGCCCGGGAGCGAGTTCGGGTTCGGTGGTGAAGGGTTGCGATTGCGCCGAGTCGAACCGCGCGCAGCCGGCACCGGCCAGCAGTGACGCGCACAGCAGCGCGACAAGAGCCCCTGACGACCGACTCACCTTCATGCACGCCAGGTTACGGATCGTTGGGAACTGCTCGCCACGTGGTCGTCGGCCCTACCCTCGACGCGGCCCGCCGCGGTCACCTGCCCGGACCTGCGGTCCTGCGGAAAAACACGTGCTCAACGCGCCGCGGCAATTCCCGGCGAGGGCTGCGGTTGCACTTACCCTGGCTGTCGTGACGAGTCCCCATGACCCACGCCCCTGGCAGCGGCCCGACGACTCGGCTGGCCGGCCCGCGTCGGCGAGCCTGGTGGACCCCGAGGACGATCTACCCTCCGCGAACTACGGCGGCGACTTCGAGACCACTGCGATTCCCCGATACGACTCGGCCAAGCCCTCCGAGCCGCAGCCCTTTGCGCTGCTCAACGATCCAGAACCACTGCCGTACGTGCAGCCCACCACAGGCCTGGCCGCGGGTGCATACGGTGCGACGACGGCCGCGCCCGCCGAGGTCGGCGTCGATCCGGACCGAGGCGCTGACGACCGCAGGGGCACCCAGGATCTCGGGCTGCTGCTGCTGCGCGTCGCCGTCGGAGCACTGCTCATCGGACACGGTCTGCAGAAGGTGTTCGGCTGGTGGGGTGGTCCCGGCCTCGGAGGCTTCCGCGACCAGCTCGTCGACGCGGGTTTCCGCAACGCCGACATCCTGTCCTACGTGGCCGCGGGCGGCCAGATCGCCGCGGGTGTGCTGTTGGTGATCGGCCTCTTCACCCCGATCGCGGCGGCAGGCGCGCTGGGTTACCTCGTCACCGCGACGCTGGCTGAAGTCACGGCCGCGCACAACGACGCGAGGCTCTCGGAGTTTCTCACCGACGGCCACGAGTACCAGATCGTCCTGCTGTTCGCGGTGGCGGCGATCATCCTGGTCGGGCCCGGCAGGTATGGTCTCGACGCCGGCCGGGGATGGGCTCGGCGACCGTTCGTCGGTTCGTTCGCGGCACTCATCCTCGGTGTCGGGGCGGGCGTCGCCATCTGGGTCCTGCTCAACGGCGCGAACCCGCTCGGATAGGTCCTGTTGCGCCCTACTGTTCGTACGGGTTGGGCACCCGTCCGCCGCTGGCTTCGGTCAGCACCGGCAGCGTCGAGAAAGTCACCGCGGGCAACGTGAACTCGCTTCCGTCACGGCGTCGCGCCACAGCCCACGCCTTACGTCCGAAACGCAGTCCGTCGATCTCGTCCCACGGCACCGTCCGACGGCCGAACAACGTGCGCGCGGTGACGGTCTCTCGATCAGCGAGGGTCCGGTAGCGAGCGATCACGATCGACAGCATCACCGGGATCAGCAGCAGTACGACGAACCAGGCCGGCCCGGCGAACACGAGCGCCGAAAGCCCCAGCGTGAGGAATCCGACGGCAATGTGGGCCATCGGCGAAATCCTGATGACCACGGGGGACGACTCCGGTGCCGAGGGTTTACGCATGTCGCCATCATGGCATCGTGGTCGGAGATTTGACCTTTACCCAGTTCGGAGGCTACCGTCGTCTGCTATGCAGACCATGCTCGTAGTAATTGGGTTGCGCGTTGATGCCGCGCTGGCCCTCTTTCGGGCATAGCACAACAGCATCGACGCGCAACCCTCGTACAGCCGCTGGCTGGCCGGGGGTTTTTTGTTGCCCCAGCACCGATTTGAGAAGATCGCACCGACCGAGAAGGACCAGAGGACACCGTGAGCGCACCCACCACGCGACCGCCCGAGCAGTCGGCGACCCCGACGAACGGGACAGCGACCGCCGCGAAGGACAACTCCGCGACGGCCCAGGCGCAAGCCACTCGCCAGCCGAATTCCGTTGCCCCGCACCAACTCACCGGAGCACAAGCGGTTATTCGCTCCCTTGAGGAACTCGGTGTCGACGTCATTTTCGGTATCCCCGGCGGCGCCGTGCTGCCGGTCTACGACCCGCTGTTCGACTCGCAGCAGCTGCGCCACGTGCTGGTGCGCCACGAGCAGGGCGGTGGTCACGCGGCCAGTGGCTACGCCCATGCGACAGGTCGGGTCGGGGTCTGCATGGCGACCTCGGGTCCCGGGGCCACCAATCTGGTGACACCCCTGGCCGATGCCTACATGGACTCCATCCCGGTGGTGGCGATCACCGGCCAGGTCGGCCGGTCCCTCATCGGCACCGACGCATTCCAGGAAGCCGACATCTCCGGCATCACGATGCCGGTGACCAAACACAACTTCCTGGTCCGCAATGGTGACGACATCGCGCGCGTCATCGCCGAGGCATTCCACATCGCGCAGAGCGGCAGGCCCGGGCCGGTGCTCGTCGACATCCCCAAGGACGTGCTGCAGGGCGAGTGCACTTTCGCCTGGCCGCCGCAGTTCGAGCTGCCCGGCTACAAACCCAACACCAAGCCGCACAACCGGCAGATCCGCGAAGCTGCCAAGCTCATCGCCGAAGCGCGCAAACCGGTGCTCTACGTCGGTGGCGGCGTCATCCGCGGCGAAGCTTCCGAACAGCTGCTCGAGCTCGCCGAGCTGACCGGCATCCCGGTGGTCACCACGTTGATGGCGCGGGGCGCGTTCCCCGACAGCCACCCGCAGAATCTCGGTATGCCCGGTATGCACGGCACCGTGGCCGCGGTGGCGGCGCTGCAGCGCAGCGACTTGCTGATCGCGTTGGGCACCCGCTTCGACGACCGGGTGACGGGCAAGCTGGATTCGTTCGCGCCGGAGGCCAAGGTCATCCACGCCGACATCGACCCCGCCGAGATCGGCAAGAACCGCCACGCCGACGTTCCGATCGTGGGCGATGTCAAGAACGTGATCACCGACCTGGTCGAGGCATTGCGCCGCGACGGTACAACCGTCGACGTCGACGGCTGGCGGGAATACCTGCGCGGTATCCAGTCGACTTATCCGCTGAGCTACGGCCCGCAGAGTGACGGCAGTCTGAGCCCGGAGTATGTGATCGAGACGCTGGGCAAGATGGCCGGCCCTGATGCGGTGTACGTCGCCGGCGTGGGGCAGCACCAGATGTGGGCGGCGCAGTTCATCTCCTACGAGAAGCCCAAGACGTGGCTGAACTCCGGTGGGCTCGGCACGATGGGCTTCGCGGTTCCCGCGGCGCTGGGCGCCAAGATGGGGCGCCCTGAGGCCGAGGTGTGGGCCATCGACGGTGACGGCTGCTTCCAGATGACCAACCAGGAGCTGGCGACCTGCGCCATCGAGGGTGTGCCGATCAAGGTCGCGGTGATCAACAACGGCAACCTGGGCATGGTCCGGCAGTGGCAGACGCTGTTCTACGAAGAGCGGTACAGCCAAACGGATTTGGCCACGCACACCCGTCGCATCCCTGACTTCGTGAAGCTGTCGGAGGCGTTGGGATGCGTCGGATTGCGTTGCGAGCGTGCTGAAGACGTCGCCGATGTCATCGCCCAGGCGCGTGCCATCAACGACCGCCCCGTGGTCGTCGAGTTCGTTGTCGGCGCAGACGCCCAGGTGTGGCCGATGGTGGCCGCAGGCACCAGCAATGATGAGATTCAAGCGGCACGCGGCATCCGCCCGCTGTTCGACAACGAAGAGGGACACGCATAATGGCCACCACGCACACCCTGTCGGTGCTCGTCGAGGACAAACCCGGTGTCCTTGCCCGCGTGGCGTCGCTCTTTTCCCGGCGCGGGTACAACATCCAGTCGCTGGCCGTCGGAGCCACCGAACACAAGGACCTTTCGCGGATGACCATCGTCGTCGACGTCGAGGAGTCCCCGCTGGAGCAGATCACCAAGCAGCTGAACAAGCTGATCAACGTGATCAAGATCGTCGAGCAGGACGAGGAGAACTCCGTCTCCCGTGAACTCGCGCTTATCAAGGTCCGCACCGATGCCACCACCCGTGGCCAGGTCATCGAGGCGGTCAATCTCTTCCGCGCCAAGGTCGTCGACGTCTCCACAGAGTCACTGACCGTCGAGGCCACTGGCACACCTGAAAAGATCGAGGCGCTGTTGCGTGTTCTCGAGCCCTATGGGGTCCGCGAGATCGTCCAGTCCGGTGTGGTGTCGCTGTCTCGCGGCCCGCGCGGGATCAGTACGAAGTAGTCACCGAAAAGCTCGGTAACCGAAAAGCTCAGTAACCGAAAAGCGATGAGAAGAAGGAAGTTTCACGAAGATGGCAGTTGAGATGTTTTATGACGACGACGCGGACCTGTCGGTAATCCAGGGTCGCAAGGTCGGCGTCATCGGCTACGGCAGCCAGGGTCACGCGCACTCGCTGAGCCTGCGCGACTCGGGCGTGCAGGTGAAGGTCGGCCTCAAAGAAGGTTCGAAGTCGCGCGAGAAGGTTGAAGAGCAGGGCCTCGAGGTCGACACTCCCGCCGCGGTCGCCAAGTGGGCCGACGTGATCATGGTGCTCGCGCCTGACACCGCTCAGGCCGAAATCTTCACCAACGACATCGAGCCCAATCTCAACGACGGCGACGCGCTGCTCTTCGGGCACGGCCTCAACATCCACTTCGGGCTCATCAAGCCGCCTGCCAACGTCACCGTCGGCATGGTCGCCCCCAAGGGACCCGGACACCTGGTGCGCCGCCAGTTCGTCGACGGCAAGGGCGTGCCCTGCCTGGTCGCCGTCGAGCAGGACCCCAAGGGCGAGGGCCTCGCCTTGGTGCTGTCGTACGCCAAGGGCATCGGCGGCGCTCGCGCGGGCGTCATCAAGACGACGTTCAAGGACGAGACCGAGACCGACCTCTTCGGTGAGCAGGCGGTGCTCTGCGGCGGCACCGAGGAACTGGTGAAGGCCGGGTTCGACACCATGGTCGAAGCGGGTTACGCGCCCGAACTCGCCTACTTCGAGGTGCTGCACGAGCTCAAGTTGATCGTCGACCTGATGTACGAGGGCGGCATCGCGCGGATGAACTACTCGGTGTCCGACACCGCGGAGTTCGGCGGCTACCTGTCGGGTCCGCGTGTCATCGACGCCGACACCAAGAAGCGGATGAAGCAGATCCTGACCGAAATCCAGGACGGCACCTTCGTCAAGCGCCTGGTGGCCAACGTCGAGGGTGGCAACAAGGAGCTCGAGGGTCTGCGCAAGGCGAACGCCGAGCATCCCATCGAGGTCACCGGCAAGAAGCTGCGCGACCTCATGAGCTGGGTCGACCGGCCCATCACCGAAACCGCTTAATTCTTGTGATTTCGGCGTGCGCGGTCGCGCTCAGCGCGACTGCGCACGCCGAAACCGCTGAGATCGGTACCCTCGGTGAGCATGACGGGCACTGATACGCCGGGCGCCGCCCTGCTGGCACGTGCGGGCGGTATTCGCGGGCTGGTCTATTCGGCTGTTCCGGTGGTCGTGTTCGCGGCGCTCAATGCGCTCGCTGGTTTGACGCCGGCGCTGATCGCGGCCGTAGGCGTCGGGGCACTCGTGCTGACATGGCAGCTGGTGCGCCGTGAATCGACCCGGCCGGCACTGTTCGCCTTCGCGGGGATCGCGGTGGGCGCCGGCTTCGCCCTCGTCACCGGGCAGGCCAAAGACTTCTACCTGCCGGGCATCTGGATGTATCTCGCGATGGCGGTCGTCTTCACGGTGTCAGTGGTGGTGGGACGCCCGCTGGTCGGTGTGGGGTGGGCGTGGATGACCGGCCGCGACGACACCTGGCGGCGGACCCGGCGGGTACGGATGGCGTTCGACCTCGTCACGCTGATGATGGCCGCGGTATCGGCGACACGGTTCGCGGTGCAGTTCTACCTTTACGACACCGACCAGGAAGGCATGCTGGCGGTGGCGCGGATCGCGATGGGGTGGCCCATCTTTCTGGTGACGTCGGCTTTCATCTATCTTGCGATCCGCACCGCGATGCGTAGGCTGCCGCGCGGCGGCGACCCTGCCTAGTCGAGGCGGTCGGCCACGCTGACGACGCGCCGAGCCAAGTGGTCGAGCGCCGCCAGTGTCGCATCGTCGAGCTCGTTGCGATTCTCCGAACCGGTCACATGCCCGACGCCGTATGGGTTTCCGTCGGCGAACTTCACGCCGTCGGTGTAGCCGGGCGGCACGATGATGCCACCGAAATGCATGAGCGAGATGTAGAGCGTGAGCAGCGTGGTCTCCTGGCCGCCGTGCGCTGTCTGCGAGGATGTGAACCCCGCGTAGACCTTGTCCGCCAGTTGACCCTTGGCCCACAGCCCGCCCAGAGAGTCGATGAAGTTGCGGAACTGAGAGGCGGTGTTGCCGAATCGGGTGGGGGAGCCGAAGATCACCGCATCCGCCCACACGATGTCGTCTCCGGTGGCAGCTGGAAGATCCTTGGTCGCTTCGTAATTGGCCGACCAAGCCGGATTGTTCGCGAACGACTCGGGATCACGCGTCTCCGCGATGTGGCGCACCCGCACCTCGGCCCCCGCATCCTCTGCTGCCGCGGCGACCCGCGTCGCCATCGCCGTGCCGTGTCCCGTTGCCGAGTAGTAGATGACCGCCAGTTTCGTCATACCGGCAGCCTACCCACGTGGTTTCGGTGCAGCCCCTCAATGCGGGGTGGACTGAGTACACCGAAGTCACGGGAACAGCGGTGGCAGTTCCTTGATCCCGAACTCCCGCTTGAGCACTGTGCGGGCGGCGTAGAAGCCGGCCATTCCGTGCACTCCGCCACCGGGTGGCGTCGCCGAAGAGCACAGGTAGGTCTTCGGAATGGGCGTGGCCCACGGATTCCACCGCAACGCCGGCCCTGTCAGCGCGCTGAACATGTTGTTGCCGCCGACGCCGATGTCACCGCCGACGAGATTGGCGTTGTGGTCTGACAACCGGGCGGCGGGCGCGCTGCGCACGCCGACCACGATGTCCCGGAAGCCTGGCGCGAAGCGTTCGAAGAGCCCGATGACGGTCTCGGACATGTCCACCGTCGACCCTGCGGGAACATGGGCGTAGGTCCACAGCGGGCGCCGACCTTGCGGATCCACACGGGTCGGATCGGCGAGATGGGGGAGGGCGGCGAGCACCATCGGCCATTCGGGGTGGCGGCCGTGCGCGATCTCATCCTCGGCCAATGCCATCGTCGTTCGATCCCCGCCGAGATGTAGCGTCGGTGCGTGGGTCAAACGTCCGTCGCGCCAGGGGATTTCGTCGGAGAGTACGAAGTCCACCTTCGCCACGCCGGGGCCGTAGCGGTAGCGGCGCAGCGTTCTCGCGTAGCCGGCGGGCATCTGGTCGCCGTAGATCCGCAGCAGCGCTGTCGGGGCGGTGTCGTAGAGAACCACGCCCGAGGGCGGGTCCGTCACTTCCTCGCCGAGCACCAGTTCGCCGCCGTGGGCGCGCAGATCGGCCACCAGTGCGTCGGGGATCGCCTGGGAGCCACCGACCGGTATGGGCCAGCCCACCGCGTGCGCCAGCGTGGCCAGCATGATCCCCGCACCGGCGGACACCAGCGACGGCATGCGCGAAATGGTATGGGCTGCAACGCCAGTGAACAGGGCGCGGGCATCCTCGCCCTTGAGGCTGCCCCATGCCGGGCTTCCCTGCGCCAGCAACCGCGGCGCCACCCGCAGAGCCGCAGAGATGCTGGGAGGGATCGAGCGCTTGTCGCCCAACAGCAGCCCGACGACGCCGTCGCAGTCAGCCGCGAGCGGACCCAGCAGCCTGCGCCAGGACTCGCCGTCGGCGAGCTCGTCGCATGTGCGCTCGAGGTCGCGGTAACCAATGGCGGACCCGCCGCCCGGCAGCGGGTTTCCATACGAGATCTCCGGGACTGCCAGCTTCACACCTCGTGCCGGTAGATCGAAGGCGGCAAAGAACGGTGATGCCAGTGCCAGCGGGTGCACCGCCGAGCAGATGTCGTGGGAGACCCCGGTGAACTCCGGGTCGGGCAGGGTGCGCGCCCCGCCACCGAAGGTGGGCTGCGCCTCGACGACGCGCACCGAAACACCTGCTCGGGCGCAGATCACTGCAGCCGACAACCCGTTGGGCCCACTCCCGACGACGGTCATTTCCACGTGCCCATTAGAGCCCATTAGGCTGAGGCCTCGTGAGTCTTCCTGTTGTACTGATCGCCGACAAACTGGCCCAATCGACGGTGGAAGCCCTGGGCGACCAGGTGGAGGTCCGCTGGGTCGACGGCCCGGACCGAGAAAAGCTGCTCGCCGCGGTGGTCGACGCCGATGCGCTGCTCGTGCGCTCAGCCACGACAGTCGATGCCGAGGTGCTCGCCGCAGCTCCCAAACTCAAGATCGTGGCGCGCGCAGGCGTCGGGCTGGACAATGTCGACGTCGACGCCGCCACGGCGCGCGGCGTTCTGGTCGTCAACGCGCCGACATCGAACATCCACAGCGCGGCCGAGCATGCGCTGGCGCTGCTGCTGTCCACGGCCCGTCAGATCCCCGCTGCCGACGCGTCGCTGCGTGAGCACACCTGGAAGCGATCCTCCTTCTCGGGCACCGAGATCTTCGGCAAGACGGTGGGCGTGGTGGGCCTCGGCCGCATCGGCCAGCTCGTCGCCCAGCGGCTGGCCGCCTTCGGTGCTCACATCACCGCCTACGACCCTTACGTCTCCCATGCACGCGCCGCCCAGTTGGGAATCGAGCTGCTGACGCTCGATGAGCTGCTCAGCCGCGCCGACTTCATCTCGGTGCACCTGCCCAAAACGAAGGAGACCGCCGGACTCATCGGCAAGGAGGCGCTGGCCAAGACCAAGCCGGGCGTCATCATCGTCAACGCCGCCCGTGGCGGCCTGATCGACGAGGCCGCGCTCGCGGACGCGATCACCAGCGGCCACGTCCGCGGCGCAGGTCTGGACGTGTTCTCCACCGAGCCGTGCACCGACAGCCCGCTCTTCGAGCTGCCCCAGGTCGTCGTCACGCCGCACCTGGGTGCGTCGACCGCCGAGGCTCAGGACCGCGCCGGCACCGATGTCGCCGCGAGCGTGAAACTCGCGCTGGCAGGGGAGTTCGTGCCCGACGCCGTCAATGTCGGTGGCGGTGTGGTGGGCGAAGAGGTCGCGCCTTGGCTTGACCTGGTGCGAAAGCTCGGGTTGCTCGTCGGAGCGCTGTCTGCGGAGCTGCCCACCAATCTCTGCGTACAGGTCCGCGGTGAACTGGCCTCCGAAGAGGTGGAGGTTCTGCGCCTTTCGGCACTTCGCGGCCTCTTCTCCGCCGTCATCGAGGATCAGGTGACGTTCGTCAACGCGCCGGCGTTGGCGGCCGAGCGGGGTGTCGAGGCCTCGATCGACAGCGAGTCCGAGAGCCCCAATCACCGCAGCGTCGTCGACGTCCGCGCGGTCTCTGCCGACGGTTCCACGGTCAACGTCTCCGGCACGCTGTCGGGTCCGCAACTGGTGGAGAAGATCGTCCAGATCAACGGCCGCAACCTGGATCTGCGTGCCGAGGGCGTCAACCTCATCATCAACTACGACGACCAGCCGGGCGCACTCGGCAAGATCGGCACCCTTCTCGGTGGCGCGGCCGTCAACATCCTTGCCGCGCAACTCAGCCAGGACGCTGACGGCGAGGGCGCGACGATCATGCTGCGGCTGGACCGCGAGGTCCCCCAGGACGTGCTCGCCGCGATCGGTCGCGATGTCAATGCTCTGACCCTGGAAGTGGTTGACCTGTCATGAGACTCGCAGTCATCGCCGGCGACGGCATCGGACCGGAAGTCGTCGGCGAAGCGCTGAAGGTGCTCGACGCGGTCCTGCCCGGCGTGGAGAAGAACGAATACGACCTCGGCGCGCGGCAGTACCACAAGACCGGCGAGGTGCTCCCGGACTCGGTGCTCGACGAGTTGAAGGGCTTCGACGCGATCCTTCTCGGCGCCATCGGTGACCCGTCGGTGCCCAGCGGGCTGCTGGAGCGGGGTCTGTTGCTGCGCATCCGGTTCGAACTCGACCACCACATCAATCTGCGTCCCGGTCGGCTGTATCCGGGGGTGCAGAGCCCGCTCGCCGGCAATCCGGAGATCGATTTCGTTGTCGTCCGCGAGGGTACCGAGGGGCCCTACACCGGCAACGGTGGCGCCATCCGGGTCGGCACGCCGCACGAAATCGCCACTGAGGTCAGCGTGAACACCGCTTACGGCGTGCGGCGCGTGGTCCAGGATGCGTTCGGCCGGGCCGTGCAGCGGCGCAAGCATCTGACTCTGGTGCACAAGAACAACGTGCTGACCAATGCCGGTTCGCTGTGGTGGCGTACGGTACAGGCGGTCGCCCCCGAATATCCGGATGTCGAGATCGCGTACCAGCATGTCGATGCGGCGACCATTCACATGGTCACCGACCCGGGCCGGTTCGACGTCATCGTCACCGACAACCTGTTCGGGGACATCATCACCGATCTCGCCGCCGCCGTCTGCGGCGGCATCGGGCTGGCGGCCAGCGGCAACATTGATGCCACGCTGACGAATCCGTCGATGTTCGAGCCCGTGCACGGCAGCGCCCCCGACATCGCGGGCCAGGGCATCGCCGATCCGACGGCCGCGATCATGTCGGTATCGCTGCTGTTGGCGCATATGGCTGAGTTCGACGCGGCGGCGCGGGTGGACAACGCGGTCGCGGAGCACCTCGCCACCCGGGGCGAGACGAAGCTGTCGACCGCGCAGGTCGGCGAGCGGATTCTCGGGAAGCTGTAGTCATCGCGGCGCTCGCGTCTTTGACGCGGCAGTGCTGGCTGTTCGCGGCCGGCTCGACGCTCTTCGCGCTCGCCACCGCACCCGGATTCCCCGCCTGGGCCGGCGCCGGTACGGCGGATCTGCTGTGCTTCGCCGGCTCATGGTTCTTCACGACGGCGGCATGGATGCAGCTCGTCCTGTCCGATCGGGTGAAGCGCTTCGAATGGTGGTCGGCTGCAGTCCAATTCGCGGGGACGCTGTTGTTCAACGTCAGTACGGGTGCTGCCGTGTGGGCCCACGCCGTGATCGAGGAGCGTCGCTACGTCTGGGTTCCCGACGTGACCGGGTCGATGTTTTTCCTCATCAGCGGTGCGCTCGCGATGATGGCGGTCACCGCGGTGACGGGACTTCTCGAGCTCAGGTCCCGCGACTGGCTTGCCGGCTTCGTCAACCTGACCGGGTGTGTGGCATTCGGGGTTTCCGCTGTAGCGGCCTTCATCCGCACCGACGGTGTCACCGAAGACGAGGTGCTCGCCAACCTCGGCACGTTCGTCGGCGCACTGTGCTTCCTCGTCGCGTCGCTGCTCGAACTGCCGCGCGCCGAATCGCTCGGCAGAACCTAGGGATCCGGGTCGACCCTCAGGGGCACCGACGGGATCGCCAGCAGAGGAAAGATCGCGCAGACCGCGAACGCCACCGGATAACCCGCAACGGCAATCAAACCGCCGAACAGTGGCGGCGCGACGCCCTGTGCGAAAAGCTGGCTCGTGTTCTGCGTGCCCAACGCGCGTCCACTCCAGAACGGCCCGGAGTACTCGGCGATCAGCGTGAACGCCAACCCGTTGTCGGACACCGTGATCACTGACGCCGCGATCATGACGGCGATGCTGAGCGGCGATTCGAACCATTCGGTGACGGCGAGCAACGCCATCGCGGCGGCGGCCGCCATCGCGATGATGCGGATCGGGCGCAGCCGGGACGAGGCGACGTCGCCGGAACGCGTGAGGTAGAAGTCCGACCACCGTCCCGCGGCGATACGACCGGCCGCACCGAGAACCTGGGCCAGCATCACCAGGATGCCCGCCGACTGGGGAGACCACCGGTGTTCGGAGATCAACCACACCAAGGTGAACGTCCAGACGAACACCTGCGGGATCACCAGCAGGACCGATGTGAGATGGATCCGCCACAGCATCGCCGATCGGCGGTACGGATTGGCCAGATCGGTGTCGGTGGCCTCGGCACGCGGAGGCCGGGGCGGGTCGACCACCGCGACGGCGCACAGAATTGCCGAGGCCGCGCACACGGCGGCTGGAAAGAGCAACGCGCCTGTCACACCGTGGAACTCGGCGATCCGCGGCATTGCCAATGCGCCGACGCCGACGCCGAGCGGTTGGGCGGTCTGACGAATTCCCATCACCAGCCCCCGCCGCTCGGCGTCGAACCACCCGACCACCAGCCGGCCGCTGGCAGTGTTGCTGCTCGCGGCTGCCATTCCACCGAGAAACAGAAACACCCCGGTGAGCAGGAGCGAATCCGCCGCGGCGGCGGCGAACCCCGCCGCCGCCGTCAACGCCGATCCCAGGACGAGTACGAAACGTTCCCCGACACGGTCGACGACGTAGCCCCAGGCGATCAGCGTCACCACCATCCCCAGACTGGGCAGCGAGGACATCAGGGCG
This sequence comes from Mycolicibacterium iranicum, assembly GCF_001650495.1. Taxonomy (GTDB): domain Bacteria; phylum Actinomycetota; class Actinomycetes; order Mycobacteriales; family Mycobacteriaceae; genus Mycobacterium; species Mycobacterium iranicum_A. Next base: position 141,907 of record NZ_LWCS01000014.1, read on the forward strand.
GATGCGGCGAGATCGAGGCCGCGCTCGGCGTGCAACGTCGGGATGAGGAACGCCACACCGTTGATGAATACGTTGGCGCACAGGGTAGCGAGTAGCCCGATCACCAGCATCGACCAGCGCCTCGACGGACTGATCCGGGTGGTGGCCATTGCGCCATGCTTACACAGCTATCTCAAAATGCCGAACACCGCTCCCAAATAGTGAGACACACTCGTGCTTGCCGGCGCGCTCGCGGCGGCGCGCAGAGCGGGCACTAGGCTGAACCCATGCGTCTCGGTCGAATCGCCAGTCCAGATGGAGTCGCCTTCGTCGCCATCGAAGGCCCGCCCGACGGTCCCGCCGAGGCGATCGCCCGCGAGATCGCCGAGCACCCGTTCGGCACCCCGACGTTCACCGGCCGGCAGTGGCCGCTGGCGGATGTGCGCCTTCTCGCACCGATCCTGGCGAGCAAAGTGGTGTGCATGGGCAAGAACTACGCCGCGCACATCGAGGAGATGGGCGGCGGCACTTTCGAGGATCCGATCATTTTCCTGAAGCCCAACACCGCGATCATCGGGCCCGGCATTCCGATCCAGCTTCCGGCCGACGCCAATCCGGTGCACTTCGAAGGCGAGCTGGCTGCGGTGATCGGGCGGCCCTGTAAGGACGTTCCCGCGTCTCGCGCCGCGGAGAACATCCTCGGCTACACCGTCGCCAACGACGTGTCCGCACGCGATCAGCAGAAGAAAGACGGCCAGTGGATGAGGGCGAAGGGGCATGACACGTTCTGTCCCGTCGGTCCGTGGATCGTCACCGATCTGGATCCGGCGGATCTTGAGATCCGCACGGAGGTCAACGGTGAGGTCAAGCAGCGCAGCCGCACCTCGCTGATGATTCACGACATCGGTGCGATCATCGAATGGATCTCAGCGGTGATGACGCTGCTTCCCGGTGACCTCATCCTGACAGGCACTCCCGAAGGAGTGGGCCCCCTAGAACACGGTGACACCGTATCCGTCACCGTCGAGGGAATCGGGACGCTGACCAATCCCGTTGTGCGCAAGGGGAAGTCGTGACCGCCCCGGCTGTGCGCGTCAGATTCTGCCCGTCGCCGACCGGCACCCCGCACGTCGGGCTGATCCGTACCGCGCTGTTCAACTGGGCGTACGCACGACACACCGGCGGCGCATTCGTGTTTCGGATCGAGGACACCGACGCCCAGCGCGACAGCGAGGAGAGCTACCTCGCGCTCCTTGATGCGTTGCGGTGGCTCGGTATGGACTGCGACGAGGGGCCCGAGGTCGGAGGTCCATACGGCCCGTACCGGCAATCGCAGCGCCGCGAAATCTACGTCGACGTGATCGAGCGTCTGCTGGCGGCGGGGGAGGCCTACGAGGCCTTTTCGACGGCCGAGGAGGTGGAGGCGCGTCACATCGCGGCGGGCCGCAACCCGAAACTCGGGTACGACAATTTCGACCGTGGCCTGACCGACGAGCAGCGTGCCGCCTTCCGGGCAGAGGGTCGCCAGCCCGTGGTGCGCCTCCGCATGCCCGACACCGACCTGACCTGGGTGGATCTCGTCCGCGGCGAGACGACGTTCCCGGCTGGATCGGTGCCGGACTTCGCGCTGACCCGCGGCAGCGGAGATCCGTTGTACACGTTGGTCAATCCGGTCGACGATGCACTGATGAAGATCACCCATGTGCTGCGCGGTGAGGACCTACTGCCGTCGACGCCGCGGCAACTCGCCCTGTACGCGGCCTTGATTCGTATCGGTGTGGCCGAGATGACGCCGCAGTTCGCTCATCTGCCCCCTGTCCTCGGTGACGGCAACAAGAAGCTCTCGAAGCGTGATCCGCAGTCCAATCTGTTCCTCCACCGCGAGCGCGGATTCATCCCCGAGGGGCTGCTGAACTACCTTGCGCTGCTGGGATGGTCGATCGCCGACGACAGGGACATTTTCAGCCTCGACGAGATGGTCGCCGCCTTCGACGTCATCGACGTCAACTCCAATCCGGCCCGTTTCGACCAGAAGAAGGCCGACGCACTCAACGCCGAGCACATCCGGATGCTCGACGAAGCCGAGTTCACCCGGCGGCTCGCAGACTTCTTCGCTACGCACGGCCACCGAACCGGGCTGGACGACGCGCAGTTCGCGGTCGCCGCGGTGCTGGTGCAGACGCGCATCGTCGTGCTCGGTGACGCGTGGGACCTGCTCAAGTTTTTCGACGACTCGTCGTTCGTCCTCGACGAGAAGTCGGCGCGCAAGGAATTGCGCCCAGAGGCCGTTCCGGTGCTGGCAGCCGCCGTGGCGGCGTTGGAGGGCGTCGCGGACTGGAACACCGCCCAGATCGAGGACGCACTCAAGGCGGCGCTCATCGACGGCCTGGAATTGAAGCCGAGGAAGGCGTACGGCCCGGTCCGCGTCGCTGCCACGGGATCGACGGTGAGCCCACCGTTGTTCGAGTCGCTCGAACTGCTCGGCCGCGACCGCAGCCTGGTCCGGCTGCGGGCCGGGCATGACTACGCCGCAGCGGCCGCGACAACGGAGACCTGACACGACAGGCGTGGCAAAAGCGGTCCGAAATCTTTGGTAGTCTGCTCGTCGGCTCGCGAGTAATTTCGCAGCGGCTCGACACCGTCGAGCCGAGGCGAGCAGGGCCGAAAATAGCTTGTGACCAGCGGTTACAGGCAGCCGATGGGGTATGGTGTAATTGGCAACACAGCTGATTCTGGTTCAGCCATTCTAGGTTCGAGTCCTGGTACCCCAGCCAACGGCAGCGATTAGGTCAGTATTCGCGCCTGAGCTATGCTGACCAACCGGAAAGCAGTTCTAGCCCCCGTCGTCTAGCGGCCTAGGACGCCGCCCTCTCACGGCGGTAGCGTGGGTTCGAATCCCATCGGGGGTACCACCACAGCTCCGGGCCTAACCGAGGCCCGGAGCTTTCTTTTCGCCGGCTTTCCGCACCGGGAGCACCTTGCTCCCTCGCGGCGGCGCGCAGGCCTCAGAGACGGCGCGTCAGGGCGTCGGCGGCGGCGACGAGGTCGGCCGCCCAGCGCGCTCCGGGCCGCCGGCCCATTCGGTCGATCGGGCCGGACACTGACACTGCGGCGATCACCGAACCCCGGCCGTCGCGCACCGGTGCGGAGACGCTGGCCACTCCCGGTTCGCGTTCGGCGGCGCTCTGGGCCCAACCGCGCTTGCGCACTTCGGCGAGCGCGCGGTCGGTGAACGAAGCGCCGGGGAGCACAGCCTGTTGAGTGGCCGCATCGGCATAGGCAAGCAGCACCTTGGCCCCTGAGCCGGCCGTCATCGGCAGGCGGGTACCGACGGGGACCGTATCGCGAAGTCCGGCAGGGGGTTCCAGCGCCGCGACGCAGATGCGCGTGGTGCCTTCCCGGCGGTAGAGCTGCACGCTTTCGCCCGTCAGCTCGCGCAGGCGCGGCAATATGACAGCACCGGCCGACAGCAACGGATCGTTGACGTGTCCGGCCAGTTCGGTGAGCGCCGGGCCGAGGCGCCACTGCCCGTCGGCCTCCCTGGCCAGGAACCGATGGACCTCGAGCCCGACCGCCAAGCGGTGCGCCGTGGCCCGCGGTAGGCCCGTCCGTTCGCAGAGATCAGCCAGCCCGCACGGGGACTCGGCCACCGCATGCAACACGGTGATCGCTTTGTCCAGAACGCCGATGCCGCTATCCTGTCTCACAAGGAGATACTAGCTTCCCAGATTGTGAGATAGTCAAGATGGCCATCGCGAACCAGCCCCGCACTCTTGCCGAGAAAGTCTGGGACGACCACGTCGTCGTCCACGGAACCGGTGAGGGCGCCGCGCGCCAGCCCGACCTGATCTACATCGACCTTCATCTCGTCCACGAGGTCACCAGTCCGCAGGCCTTCGACGGATTGCGGTTGGCCGGACGGCCGGTACGCAGGCCCGACCTGACGATCGCCACCGAGGACCACAACGTGCCGACGATCGACATCGACCAGCCGATCGCAGATCCCGTCTCGCGGACGCAGGTGGAGACACTGCGCCGCAACTGTGAGGAATTCGGCATCAGACTGCACCCGATGGGCGACACCGAGCAGGGCATCGTTCACATCATCGGGCCGCAGCTGGGTTTGACCCAGCCTGGGATGACCGTGGTCTGTGGAGACAGTCATACCTCGACGCACGGCGCGTTCGGGTCGATCGCCATGGGCATCGGCACTTCCGAGGTCGAACACGTGATGGCCACCCAGACGCTGCCGCTCAAACCCTTCAAGACGATGGCGGTCAACGTGGACGGTGAACTGCCGCCCGGCGTCAGCGCCAAGGACATCATCCTCGCCGTCATCGCGAAGATCGGAACCGGCGGTGGGCAGGGCCACGTCATCGAATACCGCGGCAGCGCCATCGAATCACTGTCGATGGAAGGCCGGATGACCGTCTGCAACATGAGCATCGAGGCCGGGGCCCGGGCCGGCATGGTCGCTCCGGACGAGACGACGTTCGAGTTCCTGAAAGGACGCCCGCACGCACCGCAGGGCGCCGACTGGGAAGCCGCTGTCGAGGCGTGGCGGCAGCTGCGCACCGACGAGGGAGCCACCTTCGACACCGAGGTCTACATCGACGCCTCGACGCTGAGCCCGTTCGTCACATGGGGAACCAATCCCGGCCAGGGGGTGCCGCTGTCGGACTTCGTGCCCGACCCGGAATTGATCTTTGACGAGGGCGAGCGGCTCGCCGCAGAAAAGGCATTGACCTACATGGACCTTCGAGCGGGCACCCCGATGCGTGACATCTCGGTCGACACGGTGTTCGTCGGCTCGTGCACCAACGGCCGGATCGAGGATCTTCGTGTCGTCGCCGACGTGCTGCGTGGCCGCAAGGTCGCCGACGGTGTGCGAATGCTGGTGGTTCCCGGGTCGATGCGGGTGCGCGCACAGGCCGAATCCGAGGGTCTCGGCGAGATCTTCACTGCCGCAGGAGCGGAATGGCGCCAGGCCGGCTGCTCGATGTGTCTTGGAATGAACCCCGACCAACTCTCACCGGGGCAGCGTTGCGCATCGACGTCCAACCGCAATTTCGAGGGCAGGCAAGGCAAGGGTGGCCGGACACATTTGGTGTCACCGGCAGTCGCTGCCGCGACCGCCGTGCGCGGCAGGCTCTCATCGCCGGCCGACCTCGCCGAGACAAGCCACTGAAACCGACAGGAGACTGAAGATGGAAGCCTTCCGCACCCACACCGGGATCGGTGTGCCCTTGCGCCGCTCGAATGTCGACACCGACCAGATCATCCCGGCGGTCTACCTGAAGCGGGTAACACGAACGGGATTCGAGGACGGGCTGTTCGCCGCGTGGCGAAACGATCCGTCCTTCGTCCTCAATCTGGCGCCCTTCGACAAGGGCTCGGTCTTGGTCGCGGGGGCAGATTTCGGCACCGGGTCGTCGCGCGAGCATGCGGTCTGGGCGCTGATGGACTTCGGATTCCGGGTGGTGATCTCGCCCCGATTCGCCGATATCTTCCGGGGCAACGCCGGCAAGGCAGGTCTGCTGGCGGCCGAAGTTTCACAAGATGATGTGGAATTGTTGTGGAAGCTGATCGAGCAGCACCCCGGGACGGAAATCACTGTCAATCTTCAAGATCGGTCGATCACCGCCGGAACCATGATGGTGCCGTTCACGATTGACGACTACACCGCGTGGCGCCTTCTCGAAGGACTCGACGATATAGGCCTTACGCTGCGGAAACTCCCTGAAATCGAAGATTTCGAGGGTCGTCGGCCGCGGTGGAAACCGCGCACTTTGCCCGCGTGATCCGCGGTCGAAATAGCTGAAATCCCGCGCCGGTAACCCCCTTTTCGCGGGCTCTCCTAGGAGGGTAAGGGGGCCAACCGGATTGAAAAATATTCGCTGACTGGGCCTGAAATTGCGCGTGGCTCTTGGAAATCAGCAGGCAAAAGGTTTACCGTGTGCACTAGTCGGTCCAAGGAGGGCCACTAATTTCGGAGGTTTTGCATGAATAAAGCAGAGCTCATCGACGTACTCACGGAGAAGTTGGGCTCGGATCGTCGGCAAGCGACCGCCGCGGTGGAGAACGTCGTTGACACCATCGTCCGCGCGGTGCACAAGGGTGAGAGCGTCACCATCACCGGCTTCGGTGTTTTCGAGCAGCGTCGCCGTGCGGCCCGCGTTGCACGCAATCCGCGCACCGGCGAAACGGTGAAGGTTAAGCCCACCTCCGTTCCGGCATTCCGCCCCGGCGCTCAGTTCAAGGCCGTTGTGGCTGGCGCACAGAAGCTTCCGGCCGACGGCCCCGCAGTCAAGCGCGGCGTCGCCGCGGCGAGCACCGCCCGCAAGGCAGCTGCCAAGAAGGCTCCGGCCAAGAAGGCCGCAGTGAAGAAGGCCGCTCCCGCCAAGAAAGCTGCGCCCGCCAAGAAGGCTGCGACCAAGGCTCCGGCCAAGAAGGCCGCAGTGAAGAAGGCCGCTCCCGCCAAGAAAGCAGCCCCCGCCAAGAAGGCTCCGGCCAAGAAGGCACCGGCTGCCAAGAAGGCCGCGCCCGCCAAGAAGGCTCCGGCCAAGAAGGCCGCGACCAAGGCTCCGGCCAAGAAGGCCGCGCCCGCCAAGAAGGCGCCCGCCAAGAAGGCTCCGGCCAAGCGCGGACGCAAGTAGTCACGTTCCAACGACTACGCCGCGGATCCCGAAGGATCCGCGGCGTTTTCGTGTGGACGCGAGCCTAACTTGAATTCAATTGCGGCGTCACTTCTTCGGCGGTAGGGGGCTGTCGATGTGATCGGCGGCGAGCAATTTGCCACCCGCCAGCGACAACACCCAAGTGCTGCCCTTGCGGTTGCGGGACTTGTCCGGCCGGACCCCGTCTCGTTCGCACCACCAGTCGATCAGGTCCGGAATCACCTTCCCCTGAGTGCAGATCACCGGCATCTGTGCGGTATCGGCGATCTCGAGGATCCGCTGGCGCGCCGCCTTGCGGTCCTCGGCGTAGGCCTCCTCCGTCAGCGCCGGTTCATTGTCGATGGTGGTGCCCAGTTCCTCGGCGAGCGGCGCCAAGGTCTGATGGCATCGCGTCCGGTCGGCCGCGAACAGGTCCCTGGCGCCGAAGGCGAGCAGCTGACCGACCAGCGACTCGGCCTGGGCACGGCCACGCTTGTCCAGCGGCCGTTTTCGGTCGTCACCGCGATACCTCTTCTTGTCACCCGCGGTGCCGTGCCGAACGATGAGGAGTGTTCGGCTGTCGGCGGGGAGCCTCAGGAATCGGCGCAGGACCTTGCGGTCGTGGGGGTAGACCAGCTCGGACATCGCCTGCTTCGGCGGGAGCCATTTCAATTCGTCCACTTCGTCGTTGGTGGAGAATTCTCCGCCGACAACGCGAGCCGCCCAGTACCGCACCCTCTTGATGCCGTTGTCGACCGGGTACGCGACCGAGGGCAGCCGCCGGCCGAGGTGTGACCGAAACCCGGTCTCCTCTTCGATTTCCCGGACGGCCGCGACGACCTCGGTCTCGCCTGCGTCGAGCTTGCCTTTCGGCAGAGACCAGTCGTCGTAGCGCGGACGATGGATGATCGCGACCTCCGGCTCGCCCGTGCCGTCCTGAGGACGCCATAGGACGGCGCCGGCGGCCAGGATCGGAGACTTCTTCACCACAGCGGCATCCGGTCCTTCTCCTTCGGCACCTCAACTCCTGCGTGTCGGGAAAGTCCGGGAGATCCTCCGGCTCTCAATCCTCGCCCAGTGCGCGCATCGCTGCGGTCACTGGTGCCGGTGGCGTTCCATCAGCGCCACCTGGTGATCACGCACGGTGTGTCCCTCCTGGGGGCGCGCCGTCCAGTGACCGTCGGGGCCAAGTTCCCAGCAACGGGTGCTGGGATCGACTGCCGATTCGAAGATGTCATTCAGTTCTGCGGTCAATCGTGGATCCTTAACCTGCGCCATCACTTCCACGCGCCGGTCGAGATTACGATGCATCATGTCGGCGCTGCCGATCCAGTATTCGTCGATGGCACGGAAATGAATGATCCGTGAATGCTCAAGGAATCGGCCGAGGATCGACCGCACGACGATGTTCTCGGAGAATGCGGGGTCTCCGGGCAGTAGCGCGCAGATGCCGCGGACCACGACCTCGACGCGGACGCCGGCCTGCGATGCGCGGTAGAGCGCATCGATGACCTGCTCGTCGACCAAAGCGTTGGCCTTCAAACGGATCCGGCCGTCGGCGCCGTCCCGGGTCGCGGCGATCTCACGTTCAATCCGTTCGATGATGCCGCGGCGGACGCCGTACGGCGCGACCAGGAGGTTGCGGTAGGACTCCTTGCGGGAGTACCCGGTGAGCGAATTGAAGAGGTCGGTGAGGTCCGCGCCGATGTCGGGGGCGGCGGTGAGCAGGCCGACATCTTCGTAGAGACGCGCGGTTTTCGGGTTGTAGTTACCGGTGCCGATATGGCAATACCGCCGGATCGTCGAACCTTCGCGCCGCACCACAAGACATGTCTTGCAATGTGTCTTCAATCCGATCAGCCCGTAAACGACATGCACGCCGGCCTGTTCCAACGCACGCGCCCACTTGATGTTGGCCTGTTCGTCGAAGCGGGCCTTGATTTCCACGAGCGCCACCACCTGCTTGCCCGCCTCGGCAGCATCGATGAGCGCGTTGACGATCGGTGAGTCGCCCGATGTGCGGTACAGCGTCTGCTTGATCGCCAGCACATTGGGGTCCGCGGCCGCCTGCTCGATGAAGCGCTGAACCGTCGTCGAGAAAGAGTCGTACGGGTGGTGGACCAGCACATCGCCGTCCCGTAGCGCAGAGAAGATGCTCTTGGGGGTCTCTCGTTCGCCGAACGCCGACGGGGTCGCGGGCACGAAGGGCGGGTCCTTGAGCGCCGGTCGATCGACGCCGTAGATCTGCCAGAGCGACGAGAGATCCAGCAGTCCCGGCACTTCGATGACGTCGCCCGGCGCGACGTCGAGTTCACGTAGCAGCAGCTCGAGCATGCTCTCGGTCATGTCGTTGGAGACTTCGAGCCGCACCGGCGATCCGAAACGCCTGCGGGCCAACTCGCGCTCGAGCGCCTGCAGCAGATCCTCGTCGCGGTCTTCCTCGACCTCGAAATCGGCGTTGCGGGTGATCCGGAAAGCGTGGTGCTCCACGATTTCCAGGCCGGGAAACAGCACCGGCAGGAACGCCGCGATCAACTCCTCCATGGGAAGGAACCGGACCACACCCGGGGAGCCGTCACGTGCGCTGAGTTCGACGAACCGGTCGACGTTGTCGGGCACCTTGATTCGCGCGAAATGCTGACCGCCGTCATCGGGGTGCTTGACGGTGATGGCGAGATTGAGGCTCAGGCCGCTCACGAACGGGAAGGGGTGCGCGGGATCGACGGCCAGCGGCGTCAGAACCGGGAAGACCTGCTCGTGGAAATAGGTCGACAGCCGACCGCGTTCTGCGTCGTCGAGTTCGGCCCACGTGACGATGATGATGCCTTCGTCGACAAGCGCCGGGCGCACCGAATCGAGGAACACGGTGGCGTGCCTGCTGGCGATCTGCTGGGTGCGCTCGCTGATCCGGCGCAGCTGTTCGCGCGGCGACAAGCCGTCGGCCGACCTGACAGACAGTCCCATCTCGTCACGCCGCTTGAGGCCGGCGACGCGGACCATGTAGAACTCGTCGAGATTGGACGCGAAGATCGCCAGGAACTTCGCACGCTCCAGCAGCGGCAGCGAGGGGTCGGCGGCGAGCGCGAGGACGCGGGCGTTGAAATCCAGCCAACTCAGCTCCCGGTTGAGGTAGCGCTTTTCGGGAAGCGGGTTCTCGACTGAGGGGGAAGTCGCGGCCGGCGGCGCTTCCGGCGCCGAAGCCGCAGATCCCGTCGTCGGCGAGCTCGCTGTGTCCGACAACTCAGTCTGATCAGGTCGCGCCTCGGCTTCGGTCATGCGTCCGATGATCCCCTATCCGCCGGTGCTCGTGCCACCGAGTCGGGCAACCGGTAAGCGAATTCATCCGGCACGGGCGATGGCCTGCGCCGTCGCCGGGCCGATGCCCAGTGCGCGCGCCGCGGCGAGATCTTCGGGGGTGTCGATATCAGACCGCAGACCCGGCCAGGCGCCGGTCAATTCGGCGGCGCCGGACTGCCGATGGCGTTGGGCGGAGCCGGTGCCGAAGCGCGGATCCAGCGCCACCCCGAAAGAGAAGAGTGCGGCCGTGCCGGTGCGCTGCCGATCTGCGACGAAGCTACGGGGATAGGCCCTTGCCGCCTCGGCCGCCTCGGCGAGCTCCAACGGTTTTAGTGCCGGTAGATCCCCTTGCAGCACAACGATATTGGAAGATCCTCTGCGGGCGGCCGCCTCGGCGCTGACCAGGGCGTTGTTGAGCGGGTCGGGGTGGCCTTGCGGAGTCGGATCAGACAGCGTCTGCGCGCCCAGTCGGCGCGCCGCGGTCGCGGCCTCGTCGTCGGGGGTGACCACCAGCACCGAGCGCACAACGGGCACCGCCAGCGCCGCGGTGATTGTGTCGACCAGCATGGCCAGGACGACGTCCCCACGCGCCGTCGCCGAAAGAACCGGAGCCAGCCGCGTCTTGGCGGCCGTGAGCCGCTTGACCGCCATCACCACTGCGATGTCGGCGTCCGGATGGGAGTTCCTCATGCCGGTCACGAGCGTCATCCTGCCAGCCGATTATTCCCGGCTACTCTGAAGCCGTGGTTGAGGCGGCGGTGATGGGTGCCGGGGCATGGGGTACAGCGTTGGCCAAAGTGTTGGCAGACGCCGGTAACAGCGTCACTCTGTGGACGCGGCGGCCCGAACTCGCCGACGAGATCAACACATCTCATCGCAATGCGAACTACCTCGACGTCGCGCTGCCGGAATCGATCCGCGCCACCGGCGACTACGCCGAAGCGCTGTCGGGTGCGTGCACCGTGCTGCTCGCCGTCCCGTCGCAGACGCTGCGGGCGAACCTGGAGCAGTGGAAGGGCCACCTCGGCCCCGACACCACGCTGGTGAGCCTGGCCAAGGGAATCGAGCTCGACTCCCTGATGCGGATGAGCCAGGTCATTGCGCAGGTCACTGGCGCCGACCCGGCCCGGATCGCAGTCGTCACCGGCCCCAACCTGGCCAGAGAGATCGGCGAAGAACAGCCGGCAGCCACCGTCGTCGCCTGCATCGACTCCGGTCGCGCGGTCGCACTGCAGCGCGCGCTGGCCACCGGTTACTTCCGGCCCTACACCAACGCCGACGTCATCGGCGCCGAGGTCGGTGGCGCCTGCAAGAACGTCATCGCGCTCGCGAGCGGGATGGCCGCCGGCGTCGGACTGGGGGAGAACACCGCGGCCGCGATCATCACCAGGGGGCTGGCGGAGATCATGAGGCTGGGAATTGCCTTGGGAGCCAAGCCCGCCACCTTGGCGGGACTCGCCGGAATCGGCGACCTGGTCGCGACATGCACCTCACCGCGCTCCCGGAACCGGTCCTTCGGTGAACGGTTGGGCAAGGGCGGAACGATGCAAGCCGCACTGGATGCGACCGGCGGGCATGTGGCAGAAGGGGTCACCTCGTGCCGATCGGTGCTCGCGCTGGCGTCGAGCTACGACGTGGAGATGCCGCTGACGGAAGCCGTACATCGGGTGTGTCACAAGGGCTTGTCCGTCGACGAAGCAGTGGCCCTGCTCCTCGGCCGCTCCACCAAGCCGGAGTGACGCATGGCGGGCACCTACGGTGATTCCACGCGCAGCGTCAAAGCCGTTTCATCCGAACCCATTCCGGGTGGGCCCGTTTCGCCGCCGCCAGTGCCGGCCTCGGCCTACCACCTTCCCCCTGATGAGAACGACGGACTCGACAGCTACGGCCGTAGGTCCAACCCCACCTGGCGGCAGCTGGAGTCCGCGTTGGCTCAGCTCGAAGGTTCCTCTGCTGCACTGACTTTCGGATCCGGAATGGCCGCGCTGACCGCTGTTCTGCGGGTCGTCGCCGTGCCTGGGCACACTCTCGTCGTTCCCGCGGACGGCTACTACCAGGTGCGGGCCTACGCAGGTGAATTCCTGGCCGCGCGTGGTGTCACCGTCGTGGAAGCGCGGTGCGACGAGATGTGTGATGCGGCCCGCCGCGCGGATGTCGTGCTCGCCGAGACCCCGTCCAATCCGGAGCTGGACATCGTGGACATCCACCGGCTCGCGATGATCTGCCGTTCCCAGGGCACCCTCCTGGTCGTCGACAACACCACCGCGTCCCCGCTGGGTCAGCAGCCGTTGTCGCTGGGCGCCGATCTGGTTGTCGCCAGCGCCACCAAGGCACTGTCCGGACACAGCGATGTGCTGGCCGGCTACGTCGCGGGCAGCCATCCGGAACTGATGGGGCGCGTCGAACGGGAGCGACTCCTCGCCGGGCCGATCCTCGGTGCGTTCGAGGCGTGGCTGGTGCTGCGCAGCCTCGGTACTGCGGGGCTCCGAATTGAGCGGCAATGTCAGAACGCCGCGGCCGTCGCCCTCATGCTGCGCTCGCATCCCGCCGTGCGGGCGGTCCGGTATCCGGGTCTGCCCGAAGATCCCTCTCATGCCGTGGCCTCATCGCAGATGCGCCGCTTCGGTGGCATCGTCGCCGTCGAGCTCGCCGATGCGGCCGCGGTCCACGAGCTTGTTCGCCGCAGCGATCTCCTGGTCGCCTCGACCAGCTTCGGCGGCATCCACACCTCCGTGGACCGGCGAGCGCGGTGGGGCGACCCCGTCGCGCCCGGATTCGCCCGGATCTCGATGGGCATCGAGGACACCGACGACCTGCTCAACGACCTCGAACAGGCACTCGGACCGGCGTGAATCGGCTCAGGCGGTAGCGTCTCCAGGTTGTGAGTGGCCGCATCCGCGTCGCCGTCGTGTACGGCGGACGTAGCTCCGAACACCCGATCTCGTGTGTTTCCGCAGGCAGCATCCTGCGCAATCTCGATCCGGAGCGGTTCGAGGTGACCGCCGTCGGCATCACGCCGAGCGGCTCATGGGTACTGACCGACGGACGACCGGAGACGCTCGCGATCACCGACGGCAAGCTCCCCGGCGTCACCGGAGCTTCCGGCACCGCACTGGCGTTGGCCGCCGACCCGGCCCGCCGCGGTCAACTGCTGTCCCTGGGCGAGGCCGCCGGTGACGTGCTCGCCGCCGTCGACGTCGTCTTCCCGGTCCTGCACGGCCCGTACGGCGAGGACGGCACCATCCAGGGACTGCTCGAGCTCGCCGGCGTGCCGTACGTGGGCGCCGGGGTCCTGGCCAGCGCGGCCGGCATGGACAAGGAGTTCACCAAGAAGCTGCTTGCCGCCGCGGGTCTGCCGATCGGTGATCAGGTGGTGCTTCGCCCCCGCGACGGCTCGCTGTCCTTGGAAGACCGCGAGCGCTTGGGATTGCCGGTTTTCGTCAAACCCGCCCGCGGCGGCTCGTCGATCGGCGTCAGTCGCGTCACACGCTGGGACCAGGTGCCTTCGGCCATCGAACTGGCCCGCCGCCACGATCCGAAGGTCATCGTCGAAGCCGCGGTACCTGGACGCGAGCTCGAGTGCGGCGTGCTGGAATTCCCCGACGGCCACCTGGAGGCGAGCACAGTCGGCGAGATTCGCGTCGCCGGGGTACGCGGACGCGAGGACGGGTTCTACGACTTCGAGACGAAGTATCTTGACGACGGGGCCGAACTCGACGTCCCCGCCAAGGTGGACGACGCCGTCGCCGAAGAGATCCGCGCGTTGTCGATCCGAGCGTTCCAGGCCATCGATTGCCAGGGCTTGGCCAGGGTCGACTTCTTCCTCACCGAGGACGGTCCCGTGATCAACGAGCTCAACACAATGCCGGGGTTCACCACCATCTCCATGTATCCGCGGATGTGGGCGGCCAGTGGCGTCGACTACCCCACACTCCTGGCCACGATGGTGGAGACCGCCGTCGCCCGCGGCACCGGGCTGCGCTAGCGGATCTACCGCCGAGGTCTGCGTGACGGCAGGGGCCGCGATCACGACCACTGCGCAGATCTGGTCATCCGATCGGCGCGGGATCGGCGGGGCGGGGCGGCAACGTCTCGGCGATGGTCCTCGACAGCGTCTGGATCGCCGTGGGTCCGGACCCCGGCGGAAGCGTCAGCGCCACATACAC
>NZ_LWCS01000015.1 GCF_001650495.1 Mycolicibacterium iranicum
GGCGGGGGAGGCCGGTTGCAGATCGCGGCCTGCTCAACCTCGGGCGGACGTGACAGTGCGATCACCCACACCAGAAGTGCCGCGACCGCGAGGCAGGCAATCATCGCGGCGCCGGGTATGTAGTTGCGGCGGCGGAACGGCCTGCCGTGTTTGTCGAATGCCGTCCCCTCGGTGATTTGCGCGACCACGCCCAGCACTCTAGAGGCCGCTCCGCTGACCCACCGCCCGGCTCGTCGAGCAGCGATTTCTCTGATGTGACATAAATCACATGAGAACCAGTGTCAATCCGGGCACGAATCGTTTGGTGGATGCGTTCGACGCTGGTACAAAGCACTGCTGCGAAAAAGCTTCATGGAGGGGACAGGCATGGCCACTGACTACGACGCCCCAAGGCGCACAGAAACCGACGACGTTTCCGAGGATTCCCTTGAGGAACTGAAGGCACGGCGCAACGAAGCTCAGTCGGCTGTCGTCGACGTCGACGAATCCGAATCCGCCGAGTCTTTCGAACTCCCGGGCGCCGATCTGTCGGGCGAAGAGCTGTCCGTGCGGGTGATCCCCAAGCAGGCCGACGAGTTCACCTGCTCGAGCTGCTTTCTGGTGCATCACCGCAGCCGCCTGGCCAGCGAGAAGAACGGTGTGATGATCTGCACCGATTGCGCCGCCTGACGCTCCTGACGCGCTAGCCGAGAGCGGCGAGGACCTTGTCCGGGTGCTTGGTGCTGATCAGCCAGTAAGGGGTGGGATCGTCCGGATCGTCGAGCACCAGCAGCACCATCGGGCCGACCCACGCCTTGTGCACGACGTATGCCGCCGGGTCGAGCTGGCGGCCCAATGCCGCGGACTTCGCCGACCGCGGCACCTCCGCGGACCGGGTGATCACCGAAGCGGGCAGATGTGCCCCCCGTCCCGGACTGCCGACCCACAATTCAGCCGGCCCCCCGTTCTCGACCACCACGCGCAGTTCGGTCCTGCCGAGCCCGAGCAGCACCGCCGCGGCGACGGGCAGTAGCACCGCGTACGGCAGCCAGCCCGGCAACGCCTGCACGCCTTGACCGACCTCCAGCGCGATCAGGGCGCCTACGCCCAGGCCGGGCAGCCACCACCACAGCGGAACGGACAGCCGCTCTCGGTAACGAACCGTTTGAGCGGTGGCGCGCGTCTCTGACACGCGGCCCAGAGTAATCTCTGACGTCGTGTCCACCTCTCTGGCGGTAGTGCGTCTCGACCGCGACCTTCCGTTGCCCAGCAGGGCGCACGATGGCGATGCGGGAGTCGATCTGTTCAGCGCGCAGGACGTCGAACTGGAGCCCGGCGCCCGGGCGCTCGTGCCGACGGGGGTGGCGGTGGCGATTCCGCTCGGTATGGTCGGCCTCATTCACCCGCGTTCGGGACTCGCAGCGCGCGTAGGACTTTCGATCGTCAACAGCCCTGGCACCATTGACGCGGGCTATCGCGGCGAGATCAAGGTGTCCTTGATCAATCTTGATCCAGCCGTCCCGATCAGCATTGCGCGTGGGGATCGGATCGCCCAGCTGGTGGTGCAGCGAGTGGAACTGCCCGAGCTGGTCGAGGTGACATCGTTCGACGAGGCCGGGCTTGCCGACACAACCCGGGGCGACGGCGGCCACGGATCCTCCGGTGGGCATGCCAGTCTGTAGGTGGAGGTTTGCGTGGCGCCGGGTAGAGCATGAGTAGACACCGCAGCGACAGGGCCACAGAGCCCGAGGAGGTGACGTCGGTGGATGCCGAGGACGACGAGCTGGAAGGCCCGTTCGACATCGACGATTTCGACGATCCGTCGGTGGCGACGCTGGCGCGGCTCGACCTGGGCTCGGTCTTGATCCCGATACCGGAGGCCGGGCAGGTGCAGGTCGAACTCAACGAGGCGGGCACCCCCAGCGCCGTGTGGGTGGTGACGGCCAATGGACGGTTCACGATTGCTGCGTATGCCGCGCCGAAGTCTGCAGGTCTCTGGCGCGAGGTCGCGTCCGAGCTGGCCGACTCGTTGCGCAAGGACGCTCCCCGGGTCAGCATCGAGGACGGCCCGTGGGGCCGCGAGGTGGTCGGCTCGGCGGGCGAGGGTGCCGCCGTCGTGCGGTTCATTGGCGTAGACGGCTATCGCTGGATGGTCCGCTGCGTGGTCAACGGACCCTACGAGCGCATGGCGGAGCTGGCCGAACAGGCGCGAAATGCATTGGCAGACACCGTTGTTCGCCGCGGTGATACTCCGCTTCCGGTGCGTACCCCGCTGCCGATCCAGCTGCCGGAGCCCATGGCCGCGCAGCTCGCCGCAGCTCAGCAGCAAGCCGCGCAGCAGCAAGCCGCGCAGCAGCAGGCTGCTCAGCAGGCCGGGGGACAACCGCAGGCGCCCGCACAACAGCAGCCGGTTCCTCCGCAGCCTGCCCCACCTCAGCAGCGCGACGAACCCCCGGCTCCCAACGCGCGTCGCAGCACGCTGGGCTCGGCAATGCAGCAACTGCGCACCATCACCGGCGGATGACGATCTGGCAGCGAGGCACGAGCCCGTTGCGGAATCCGCTGGTCAGGCCACGCGGGTAGCGGTCACGGGCGACCCTCGGCGTCCTGCAGCGCCGCCAGGCACTGCAGGCCCAGAATGGCCGGATCCGCACCGATCTCGTCGAGTGTGACGGTGCGCAGCGCCGCGAACGGGGCTGCCGCCACCCACTCGAGTCCCACCTCCAACGGGTGTACCGCGTCGTCGGTGGCCGACACCACGCCCATCGGTGCGTTCAGGCCCTCCAGCTGGCCGGTCGTCGGCGCGACGAACCGCGCCGCCTCGTCCATCGCGTCCGGCAACGCCGGCCACTGGTTCAGCCATGAGCGGGTCAGCTCGTCGGCGAGCCATTTCGGGCTTGACGCCTGCATCTGGGTGGTTGTGGAGACCAGCCCTTCGCGGCGCAGAAGGTCGGCGGAATGTCGTGCGGCCAGTGCCGCGGGCGCGGTTTCGGGCTCACCGGTCCAGGCAGGCAGTGCTGCGAGCACGGCGGCGGCGCCTCCCGGATGGGTCAGCGCCCATTCGAGCGCCACGGCGGCGCCGATCGAGACGCCGCCCACCGCGATCGCCAGTGGTGCGGCCGCGCGGGCAGCGTTGTCGAGCTCCTCTCGGTAGCCGGCCACCAACCGGCGCGGTTGTGGCGGCGGGGTCACCACTACAGCGCCGACCTCGTAAAGCGCTGTGGAGAAGGCGCGGTAGACGAAGTCGTCGTCGGACCCCGTGCCGGGCAGCAGGACGGTGGTGATCCCACGGAGATTGACCGCCATGTTTCGATCGTGCCTGCTGAGGGAAGCCACCGCTCCACGACCCGCGAAACGCCCGTCCCGCGGTTAGCGCTTCGGAACCAACAGGTCTACCGTGGCGTTGGTCTAACACGAGTCCACAGACGATTGGCAGAAGGTCAGGAGAAGCCATGGCCACGGCCGAGGGATATCTTCGCCGGCTCACCCGCCGGTTGACCGAAGATCCGGAACAGCTCGACGTCGAAGAGCTCAGCGATGAGGCTGCGAGTACGGGCGCGCAGCGGGCCATCGACTGTCAGCGCGGGCAGGAAGTGACCATGATCGGCACCCTGCGCAGCGTCGAGTGCAATGGCAAGAGCTGTGCGGGCGGCGTCAAGGCCGAGTTGTTCGACGGCACCGACACCGTGATGCTCGTATGGCTGGGCCAGCGGCGCATCCCCGGCATCGAGTCCGGGCGCACCCTGAAGGTGCACGGTCGCGTCGGCAAGCTCGACAACGGCACCAAGGCGATCTACAACCCCCACTACGAGATTCAGAAGTGAGCGGCCCCGGAACCGATCCGGGCACACAGAGCTCACCGGCGCGTGGCGCGGCCGTCCTGGAGCAGATGGGCGGCATCAGCGGCCTGATTTATTCGTCGCTGCCGGTCCTCGTGTTCGTCCCCGTCTCTTCGGCCTTCGGCCTCATGCCCGCCATCGGCGCAGCGCTCGGTGTCGCGACGCTGATCCTGGTGTGGCGCCTGGTCCGCAAAGAATCGGTCCAGCCCGCCATCTCCGGTTTCATGGGTGTCGGCATCAGCGCGTTGATCGCGTATCTGGTTGGCGCGTCTAAGGGCTATTTTCTGCTGGGTATCTGGACGTCGCTGTTGTGGGCCGTGGTGTTCACGGTGTCGGTCGTGATCAGGCGCCCCGTGGTGGGCTACATCTGGGGCTGGGTTAATGCCCGCGATCGGCGCTGGCGAGAAGCCCGCGGTGCTGTGCTGGCATTCGATGCGGCCACGATGGTGTGGGTCGCGGTGTTCGCGTCCCGCTTCGTGGTCCAGCACCACCTGTACGACGCAGACCAGACCGGATGGCTCGGTGTCGCCCGGATCGCGATGGGATGGCCGCTGACCGCGGTGGCCGCGCTCGTCACCTATCTCGCGATCAGAAGAGCGCAGCGCGCCCTTCGTGACGCGGGCCTGAGTGAGGAGACAGCCACCTCTGAGAGTGACGCCGACGACACCAACGACCCGGTGCACAAACCGAATTGACGAGCTTTCAGCGCAGCTGAGGGTTCAGCAGGAGTTCGCGTAACTCGTCCTCGGCTGAGGCCGCCGCGACGAACAGAAGTTCGTCGCCGCCTTCGAGCGGCTCGTCGCGTTCGGGCACGATGACGCGCGGACCCCGCAGAATCGTCACCAGGGTCGCATCTCGGGGCAGCTCGAGGCGTTTGACGGGCTTTCCGCCCCACGGGGTGTCGTCGGGCAGCGTGATCTCGACGAGGTTGGCCTGCCCCTTGCGGAATTCCATCAGCCGCACCAGGTCGCCCACCGACACCGCCTCTTCCACGAGCGAGGCCAGCATGCGCGGCGTGGACACCGCGACGTCGACGCCCCAGGACTCGTCGAAGAGCCATTCATTGCGCGGATCGTTGACGCGGGCCACCACCCGGGGGACGGCGAACTCGGTCTTCGACAGCAGGCTGACGACGACGTTGGCCTTGTCATCTCCGGTGGCCGCGATCACGACGTCGAATTCTTCGAGGTTGACCGATTCGAGGAGGCTGAGCTCACAGGCATCACCGAGACGCCAGTGCGCGGCGGGGATCGCGTCGACGTCGATGTGGTCGGGGTTGCGCTCCAGCAGCGTCACTTCGTGCATTTCGACGAGCTCGCGGGCGATGGATCGGCCGACGGCACCGGCGCCGGCAATGGCGACCTTCACTGAATTGCTCCTCGCATGCGCACCATGAGTCAGCCCTCCGCGTCTTCGTTCGGCGGCAGCGCGGCGATCGCGAGCGCTTCGGCGATGTGGCCGGAGATGGCGGCGAGATACACCTGGTCGCCGGCCTGGATGACGGTTTTGGCGTCGGGGAGTACTCCGGCGCCGAAACGTAT
The DNA here is from genome assembly GCF_001650495.1 of Mycolicibacterium iranicum. Taxonomy (GTDB): domain Bacteria; phylum Actinomycetota; class Actinomycetes; order Mycobacteriales; family Mycobacteriaceae; genus Mycobacterium; species Mycobacterium iranicum_A. The sequence continues at coordinate 5,360 of NZ_LWCS01000015.1, forward strand.
CAGGAACGACACCCGTCCCGACGTCGCCGTCTCCAGGTCGGACAGCCGACGGCCCACCCACTCCTCGTGCAGCGCCAACTCGGTCACTCCGACGTTGCCGGTGGGGTCGCGCCATTTGGTGGTCTCGGTTTCGCGCGTCAGCACGTTCAGCAGCCGGTCGGTCGTCCAGGGCACCGTCGCGACGGTGGGAATACCGAGCCGTTCGTAGACCGCGGCACGCTTGGCGTCGTAGATGCGTGCGACGACGCGCTGCACACCGAAGGTCTCGCGGGCGACACGCGCGGAGATGATGTTCGAATTGTCACCGGAGGAGACCGCCGCGAACGCGGATGCATCCTCGATGCCGGCTCGGATCAGCACGTCGCGGTCGAACCCCATGCCGAGTACCCGTTCCCCGGGAAAATCGGGGGACAGCCGGTGGAAGGCGGTGCCGTCGCGGTCGATCACGGCGACTTCGTGGCCGATTCTGGCCAGGCTGTCCGACAACGATGCGCCGACGCGGCCGCACCCCATCACCACTACACGCACCTGATGGTCCTTTCCCGGCCGAGCCTCCTGCACAACCCGCGCCCCCGGAACGCTACCGCTTTCCGACGGCTTGCGGCCTTCGGGCTTAGTCTTGGCACTCGTGTCCAAGCTTTCGACCGTCGCGCGGCGGTTGGTGTTAGGCCGGCCGTTCCGCAGCGACAAGCTGTCGCACACGCTGCTACCCAAGCGGATAGCACTGCCGGTCTTCGCCTCCGATGCCCTGTCCTCGGTGGCCTACGCACCCGAAGAAATTTTCCTGGTGCTCTCTGTGGCGGGCTTGGCGGCGTACTCGATGGCGCCATGGATCGGCCTGGTGGTGGCAGGGGTCATGATCATCGTGATCACGAGCTACCGGCAGAACGTGCACGCGTACCCGTCTGGCGGGGGCGACTACGAGGTCGTCACGACGAACCTCGGCCCCACCGCAGGATTGACGGTTGCCAGCGCACTGCTCGTCGACTACGTGCTCACCGTCGCGGTGTCGATGTCCTCGGCGATGTCCAATATCGGGTCGGCGATTCCGTTCGTCAACGACCACAAGGTCCTGTTCGCCGTCGCCGCCATCCTGCTTCTGGCGTCGATCAACATGCGCGGCATCCGCGAATCGGGCACCGCGTTCGCGATCCCGACGTACGCGTTCATGATCGGCATGTACGTCATGCTCGCCTGGGGCTTCTTCCAGATCTACGTCCTCGGAACACCGTTGCGAGCCGAATCGGCGGACTTCGAGATGCATTCCGAACACGGAGATGTGCTCGGTTTCGCGTTGGTGTTCCTGATCGCGCGAGCGTTCTCGTCGGGCAGCGCGGCACTGACCGGTGTCGAAGCGATCAGCAACGGTGTACCCGCGTTCCGGAAACCGAAGTCCCGTAATGCGGCCACCACCCTGGCGCTGCTCGGCCTGATCGCCATCACGCTGTTCATGGGGATCATCATGCTGGCCAAGGCGACGGGCGTGCAGATCGCAGAACGACCCGAGGAACAGCTCGTGGGTGCTCCGGAGAACTACCAGCAACGCACCCTGGTGGCCCAGCTCGCCGACGCGGTGTTCCACGATTTCCCGATCGGGCTCTACCTGATCGCAGGCGTGACGGCGCTGATCTTGGTGCTGGCGGCCAATACCGCGTTCAACGGCTTCCCGGTGCTCGGTTCGATTCTGGCGCAGGACCGTTTCCTGCCTCGCCAGCTGCACACCCGAGGGGACCGGCTGGCGTTCTCCAACGGCATCCTGTTCCTGGCGTTCGGCGCCGTCGCCTTCGTGGTCGCATTCCAAGCCGAGGTGACCGCGCTGATCCAGCTCTACATCGTCGGCGTGTTCGTATCCTTCACGCTCAGCCAGATCGGCATGGTCCGGCACTGGACCCGCCTACTGCGCACCGAGACAGACCCGTCGGCCAGAGCGCGGATGATTCGGGCCCGAGTCATCAACACCATCGGCTTGGTCTGCACCGGCACGGTGCTGATCATCGTCGTCGTCACGAAGTTCCTTGTCGGAGCGTGGATCGCGATCCTGGCGATGGGCGGGTTGTTCGTGATCATGAAGATGATCCACAAGCATTACGCCTCGGTGAGCCGCGAACTCGAGGCGCGCGCCGCCGAGACCGAGGACATCGTGCTGCCCAGCCGTAACCACGCGATCGTGCTGGTCTCCAACGTGCACATGCCGACGCTGCGTGCACTGGCCTACGCGCGCGCCACCCGCCCCGACGTGCTGGAGGCGGTCACGGTCAGCGTCGACGACGCCGAAACACGGCAGCTGGTGCACAAGTGGGAGCACAGCGACATCAGCGTGCCGTTGAAGGTGATCGCCTCGCCGTATCGCGAGATCACCCGCCCCGTGCTCGACTACGTCAAGCGGGTGAGCAAGGAATCGCCACGCACCGTGGTCACGGTGTTCATTCCCGAATACGTCGTGGGTCATTGGTGGGAACAGTTGCTACACAACCAGAGTGCGCTTCGGCTCAAGGGCCGGCTGCTGTTCGAACCCAACGTGATGGTGACGTCGGTGCCCTGGCAGCTGTCCTCGTCGGAGCGGCTCAAAAAGCTCGCGCCGGAGTCGGCGCCCGGTGACGCGCGCAGGGGTTTCCTCGATTGAGCGACGGGGTGCTGACCCTCACGACGACAGCGGCGGCCAACGGCGGCAGTTGCGTTGCGCGCCACGAGGGCCGGGTGGTGTTCGTTCGGTACGCGTTACCTGGCGAGACGGTGCTGGCGCGGCTGGTGAACGCCAAGGGTTCGTACTGGAACGCCGAGACGGTCAAGGTGCTCGAACCGGCGCCCGACCGTATCGAATCGATGTGCCCGATCGCCGGGGCCGACGGGGCGGGGTGCTGCGACCTGGCATTCGCCGAACCTTCGGCGGTCCGCCGGATCAAGGGCGCCGTGGTCGCCAATCAGCTGGCCCGCCTTGGCGATTATCACTGGGTTGAAGAATCCGAGGCCAGGGCGGAGCCGGTCGGCGAGGGTGGCGCCACGGGCTGGAGGACCAGGGTTCGGCTGGGCATCTCCGCCGACGGCCGCGCCGGCTTCCACCGCTACCACAGCGCCGAACTGGTGCACCGTCTCGATTGTGGGCAACTGCCCGCGGGGATGCTCGACGGTGTGGCCGAGGCGCGATGGCCCGGCGGCGCGGAGCTTCATGTCGTGCTCGACGACGACGGGAAGCGACACATGGTGGTGGCCGGGCGGGGCCGCAAAACGACAGTGACCGAAGGCGATTACGAGACCGTCCAGCGGGTGGCGGGACGCACGTGGCGAGTGCCTGCAACAGCGTTCTGGCAGGCACACCGGGACGCCTCGGCTCTCTACAGCGAGCTTGTCACGCGCTGGGCCCAATTGCAGCCGGGGATGTCGGCGTGGGATTTGTACGGTGGCGCAGGTGTTTTCGCAGCGGCGCTTGCCGAGGCCGTCGGATCGGGCGGTAGCGTGCTCACCGTCGACACGTCGCGGGGTGCGTCGCGCTCGGCCCGGTCGGCGCTTGCCGACCTCGGCAACGTCACCGTCGTCACGGACTCTGTGCGTCGCGCCCTCGCCGGACAGCGCATGCGGGCCGACGTCGCCGTTCTCGATCCGCCGCGCACCGGCGCAGGCCGCGACGTGATCGACCTGCTGGCCGCGGCAGAGGTGCCCAGGATAATTCATATCGGTTGTGAGGCAGCATCTTTCGCGCGCGATATCGGCCTGTACCGCGACCGTGGCTATGCGGTGGAGCATCTGACGGTCTACGACTCGTTCCCGCTCACCCATCACGTCGAGTGTGTGGCCGTGCTGCAGAAGGGGGCGAGCGGCCGATAGGATGCTCGGCAGGTGTGCCGGGAAGTCTGGTCGGCGATACTTGACGACGTCGACCCAAGGCAGGCCGTGACCCCGAACCCATCGACCGGACGCATCCGGCGCGCGCTGTTCTCGCGAGGCTCCTGGGCAGAGGCCAGCAGGGTCAACGACATCCTTCGCAAGGAAACCGTCGGCGGCGTCATCTTGCTCGTCGCGGCGGCGGCGGCGTTGATCTGGGCGAACTCCCCCTGGTCGGAGAGCTACTTCGGCCTGCGCGACACCGTCGTCGGTGGCCAATGGCTGGGCCTGCACCTGGACCTCAGTATCGGTGCATGGGCGGCAGACGGTCTGCTGGCCGTCTTCTTCCTCGTCGTGGGGCTGGAACTCAAACGCGAGTTCGTCGCGGGTGACCTCAGGGACCCGGCCCGCGCGGCCCTCCCGATCGCCGCCGCCGTGGGCGGCATGGTCGTGCCTGCGCTGATCTTCGTCCTGGTCAATCTCGACACCGGGGACGGGGCGTTGCGCGGTTGGGCGATCCCCACCGCGACCGACATCGCCTTCGCCGTGGCGGTCCTCGCGGTGATCTCCACCCATCTGCCATCGGCCCTGCGCACCTTCCTGCTGACGCTGGCCGTCGTCGACGACCTCCTGGCCATCACGGTCATCGCGGTGTTCTACACCGAGGACATCAACGTCATGGCCCTCGCGCTGACCGTGGTGCCGCTCGCGCTGTTCGCGGTATGTGTGCAACGCGGCGTCACGGCCTGGTGGGTTCTGGCGCCGCTCGGGCTGGCCACGTGGGTGCTCATGCACGAGTCCGGGGTGCACGCCACCGTGGCAGGCGTGCTGCTCGGGTTCATGGTCCCGGTCCGTCGTTCGGAGACGCGCGACGGGCGCGTACTCACTGGCGGGATGGCCGAACATTTCGAGCACCGCCTACGGCCGATCTCCGCAGGTGTTGCGATCCCGGTGTTCGCGTTCTTTGCCGCCGGGGTGAGCCTTGGTGGGGCTGACGGTCTCAGCAGAGCGCTGACCGATCCGATTACGCTCGGCATCGTGCTCGGGCTGGTTGCGGGCAAGCCGATCGGCATCTTCCTGACGACCAGGTTTCTTGCCGCGGTGACGCGCGCGGACCTCGATTCGTCGCTGCGCTGGGTCGACGTGATCGGAGTGTCCATGCTGGCGGGGATCGGTTTCACCGTCTCCCTGCTGATCGGCGATCTCGCCTACGGGCTCGGCTCAGAACGTGACGAATTCGTAAAGATCGGCGTGTTGACCGGATCGCTGTTGGCGGCGCTGTTGGCGGCCGTCGTCCTGCTCACCAGAAACGCCGCCTACCGGCGGATATACCGTGAGGAGACCAGTGATGAGGACCGCGACGGAGTCCCTGACATCTACCAGACTCGACAGGACTGACGGTCACGGCGGTGCGTAGACTGTGCTGATGCTTGAACAGATCCGCGGTCCCGCTGATCTGCAGCACCTGTCACGGGCGCAGCTCGACGAGTTGGCGCGCGAGATCCGCGACTTCCTGATCCACAAGGTCGCGGCGACAGGCGGACATCTGGGACCCAACCTCGGTGTCGTCGAGTTGACGCTGGCGCTGCATCGCGTCTTCGACTCGCCGCACGATCCGATCCTGTTCGACACGGGCCACCAGGCTTACGTGCACAAGATGCTCACGGGCCGTTGCCAGGACTTCGACTCGCTGCGCAAGAAGGACGGCCTGTCGGGCTATCCGTCGCGGTCGGAGAGCGAGCACGACTGGGTTGAATCAAGTCACGCCAGTTCGGCGCTGTCCTATGCCGACGGTCTGGCGAAGGCCTTCGAGCTGAGCGGGCACCGCAACCGCCATGTCGTCGCGGTCGTCGGTGACGGCGCCCTGACAGGCGGCATGTGCTGGGAGGCGCTCAACAACATCGCCGCGTCGCGGCGTCCGGTCGTGATCGTCGTCAACGACAACGGCCGCAGCTATGCCCCGACCATCGGCGGGTTCGCCGAACATCTCGCCGGTCTGCGCCTGCAACCCGGATACGAGCGGGTGCTCGAGGAGGGACGCAAGGCTGTTCGCGGCGTTCCTCTGGTCGGGGAGTTCTGCTATCAGTGCATGCACAGCATCAAAGCGGGCATCAAGGATGCGCTGTCGCCGCAGGTGATGTTCACCGATCTGGGACTGAAGTACGTCGGCCCGATCGACGGCCACGACGAAGCCGCTGTGGAGGGTGCGCTGCGCCACGCCCGCGCGTTCAACGCGCCGGTCGTCGTTCACGTGGTCACCCGCAAGGGCATGGGATATGCGCCCGCCGAGAACGACGTCGATGATCAGATGCACGCCTGCGGCGTCATCGATCCCGAGACCGGGCTCGCGACGTCGGTTCCCGGGCCGGGGTGGACCTCGGCGTTCTCCGAGACGCTGATCCAGCTGGCCGCGAAGCGTCGTGACATCGTCGCCATCACCGCGGCGATGCCGGGTCCCACGGGATTGAGCGCGTTCCGTAAGCGTTTCCCCGATCGCTTCTTCGACGTCGGTATCGCCGAGCAGCACGCGATGACGTCGGCGGCCGGGCTGGCGATGGGCGGTATGCATCCGGTCGTCGCCATCTACTCGACGTTCCTCAACCGCGCCTTCGACCAGATGTTGATGGACGTGGCGCTGCACGACCTCCCGGTGACCCTGGTGCTCGACCGCTCGGGCATTACGGGTCCCGACGGAGCCAGCCACAACGGTATGTGGGACCTGTCGATTCTCGGCATCGTGCCCGGCATGCGGGTCGCGGCGCCGCGGGACGGCGCCCGTCTGCGCGAGGAACTCGCTGAGGCTGTCGACATCAAGGACGGTCCCACGGCCCTGCGCTTCCCCAAGGGTGATGTCGGAGATGACATTCCGGCTATCGAACGACGGGACGGGGTGGATGTGCTCGCGATTCCGGCCGACGGTATGTCCGACGACGTGCTGATCGTCGCTGTCGGTGCCTTCGCCGGGATGGCGATCGCGGTCGCGGAAAGGTTGCGCAACCAGGGCATCGGCGTCACCGTCGTCGATCCGCGGTGGGTCCTGCCCGTTCCCGCGCAGATCGCCGCGTTGGCCTCGGCGCACAAGCTGGTCGTGACCCTCGAAGACAACGGCGGGCATGGCGGCATCGGCTCCGCGGTCTCGGCGGCGCTGCGGCGTCAGGAGATCGACGTGCCCTGCCGGGATGCGGCACTGCCACAGGAGTTCTTCGCGCACGCGTCCCGTGGCGAGGTGCTCAACGCCGTGGGGCTCACCGAACGCAACATCGCCCGCCAGATCACGGGCTGGGTTGCCGCGCTGGGTGCTTCGGCAGGCGAACGCGAAGTCAGCCAGCACATCGACTGATACGTGAGAACCGCCGGCGCCGTGCGCCTTTTGGTCGCCCTGCTACTGGCGGTCGTTGCATCGGCGGGTTGTGCGCCCACCGAGACCGAGGCGGCGTCGGCCTGGTCCGGTATGGACGCCCGCGACTATGACGGCCCGATCCCGCCGCCGGGGCAGCTTCTTGGGACCGTTCCGCTCGATGAGGAGCTCTCGGTCACAGGCGCGGGTGAGGCGTTCCGCATCCTGTATTCGACGGTCGATCAGCATGGCCGTCCCGCCGTCAGCACCGCGGCGGTATTCACACCCAAAACCCCTCCGCCGCAAGGGGGTTGGCCCGTCATTGCCTGGGCCCACGGAACCGTCGGCCTCGGCGACGACTGCACGCCTTCTACCCGATCGCGGAGCGGACGCGACGGTGAGTACCTGTCGCACTGGCTCGACGAGGGATACGCGGTCGTCGGCACGGACTATGCGGGGCTGGGCACACCCGGATTGATGAGCTACCTCAACAGCGTGACCACCGCCCGCGGCGTGGTCGACTCGGTGGCGGCTGCGCGGCACATGAACCTTGATCTCTCGCCGAAGTGGGCGGTGGTCGGCCAGTCTCAGGGCGGCGGAGCGGCTGTCGCAACCGCGCGATGGGCGACCGAGTTCAGCGACGGTACCGATCTGGACTATCGCGGGGCTGTCGCCACCGGCACCCCGGCCGGTGTCGAGTCCGTCGTCAAGCAGGCAGGACCCGGCATGGTTGTGCCGAGTGGACCGATGGCCAGTGTGTACACCGCCTATATCGTTGCGGCCCTTCGTGATGCGCGTCCCGACCTGAATCTCGACCAGGTCTTGACGTCGGAGGGACGGGCCGCTGCCGACGAGGCCGAGACGGTGTGCGCGGCCGACCTGGCAGGTGCGCTGCCCGATGCGACTCCATCCGAGTTCTTCACCGCGCCGATCGTGTCGATCCCCGGTGCCGCGGAGGCAATCGACCGCTTCATGGGCATTCCCGCGTCGGGTTACGACCGACCCATGTTTCTCGGCGTCGGGATGCGCGACCGCGATGTACCTCCGAGCTTGACGCTGCGGTTCGCCGACGAGCTGTCGGCCAACGGTCAAGACGTGACGCTGAAGGTCTATCCGGATGCCGACCACAGCGGCACTGTGCTCGATTCGATACCGGACTCGACAGCCTTCCTCGCGCACGCCTTCAGCTGACCGCGAGGCCGGGGCCGGCCTGTATTTCGATGTCGGTGGCGGCCACGTCGGCGCCGCAGTCGTCGCAGAGCAGGCGGGTGTGTGTCCGGCCTCCGCAGTGGCGGTGGCGGTACTCGATGAACGGTCCGTCGGGGGCGAGGTATTGGTCACCCCAGGCGCGCAGGGCCATCAGCACCGGGTAGAGATCCAAACCCTTGGGTGTCAGCCGGTATTCGTGCCGAGTGCGTCGTTCGTCGCGGTATGCGCTGCGCTGCAGCACGCCCTCGTCGACCAGGCGGCGTAATCGATCGGACAGCACGGGGCGGCTCAGGCCCAGGCTCGACTGCAGGTCATCGAAACGGCGTACGCCGGCAAAGAGCTGGCGCAGGACCACGAGGGTCCAGCGGTCGCCGAGCAGGGCAAGGGGACGCAGGATTGAACAGGGCTCCTCCGCCAGGTCGTCATGGCGCACGCCGCGATTCTACCTGTTGCGTTCTGAAAACGAACTCAGTTATGGTCGCAGGCGTGGACACCGAACTCGAGCGCTGGCGAGACGCCGGGCAGTACTTCGACCACCTGGGCTTCGACATCTACTTTCGACACGAGGGGCGTGGCCCGAATCTTCTTCTGGTGCACGGCTACCCGTTCAACACCTGGGACTGGGAGCCACTGTGGGCGCGCCTCACCGACCGGTTCACGGTCATCGCCCCGGACATGATGGGCATGGGCTTCTCGGCAAAGCCCGCGGCCTATCGCTACCGGGTGCACGACCACGCGGACATGCACGAGGCGCTATTGGCCCATCTCGGGATCGAATCGGTGCACATCCTGGCTCACGATGTCGGTGATTCTGTGGTCCAGGAGATGCTGGCCCGTCAGCACTGGACGCAGCAGGCGTACGGCTCCCTCGGGATCGAATCGATCACCTGGCTCAACGGCGGCATGTTCAACGAGGCCTACACGCCCCGGCTCATGCAGAAGTTGATGTCGCAGACCCCACTGGGCGACATCATGGGCCCGTTTCAGGGCAGCCCGCTGTCACGCCGTGTGCTGGACTCCACCATCAACGAGATGTTCGGCCCGAACACCAAGCCCAGCCGCCGCATGCTGGACTTGTTTCACCAGATCTTGGAGTACAACGACGGCAAACGGGTCCTGCACAAGGTGGGCCGCTTCATCGACGATCGATACGAGCACCGCAACCGGTGGGTTCGGGCGATGCGGGAGACGTCGGTGCCGATGCGACTGATCGACGGGGCGGTGGACCCGAATTCGGGCGCGCACATGGCTCGGCGGTACCAAGAGGTGATTCCCGGCGCCGATGTCGTGATGCTCGACGACATCGGACACTGGCCGCAGCTCGAGGCGCCGGATGCGGTGTGGAGGCACTTCATCGAGCACGTGGACAGCGTCACTGCACAGGCGTAGCAAGAGCTTTCGCCAGCGCGGGCCCAGCCAGTTCGCGCTGCCACTGCCGTGCGGTCGAACTGCGCAGGAACGCGTCGACGGTGGTCGCAGGATCGTCGGTGTCCTGCCAGTCCCAGCACAGCCTGCGCACAAGCTCGGGTGAGAGCAGATTTTCGACGGGTACCGAAACCTGCTGTGCGAGTTCGGTCAGTTCGGCCCGTGCTGCTTCGAGTCGGACGGCGGCCTCGGGCTTGCGACGAGCCCATCGGGACGCCGGAGGCGGTCCGTTGGACGGTTCTTGCACGTCTGGCGGCTCGCTGGTACGGGCTCGCTTGAGCGCGTCCAGCCAGACCTGCGCATTGCGCCGCTGCTTGGAACCGCTGAAAATCGGTAGCTCGGTGAGCTTTTCGATGGTGTCTGGATTGGTGGTCGCGGCACTGATGATCGCACTGTCTGGCAGTATCCGTCCCGGCGCGATATCGCGTCGGCGCGCGATCTGGTCACGTGTCGTCCACAGTTCCCTCACGGCCGCAAGCGCTTTCGGATCGCGCACCTTGTGGATGCCCGAGGTCCGGCGCCACCGGTCGCGTCGCGTGGGGACTGCCTCGACGGTACGGAGATACTCGAATTCCTGTCTGGCCCATTCGGTTTTGCCTTGCTCCTCCAAGACGGCGGCGATGGCTTCGCGAAGGTCGACGAGCACCTCGACGTCGAGCGCGGCGTAGTTGAGCCATTCTTCGGGCAGCGGCCTCTTCGACCAGTCCGCGGCACCGTGGCCTTTGGTCAGTTGCAGGCCGAGCAGTCGTTGCACCATCGCCGCGAGGTTGACCCGATCGTAGTTGGCGAGCCGGCCCGCCAGTTCGGTGTCATACAGCGCGGACGGACGGATGCCGATCTCGGCCAGGCAGGGGAGGTCCTGATCGGCGGCATGGAGCACCCATTCGTCGTCGGCGAGGACCTCGGCGATGGGGGCGAGCACCTCGACGGACTCTCCGCCGTGGCTCACCGGGTCGATCAAGACCGTGCCCGCGCCCGCCCGCCGGATCTGGACGAGGTATGCCCGATTGGAGTATCGGAATCCCGACGCGCGCTCTGCGTCCACGGCGAACGGACCGGTGCCTGACGCGAGAAGTTCTGCCGCGCGGGCGATTTCGTATCTGCTCGACGACACGTCGGGTACGCCGTCGCGCGGGGCGAGAAGCGGCTCGGCCTCTGGCTCGGGGGTGCCGGTATCGTCGGATTCCAGCGACGAGCCAGCTGGTTCGGATTCGGACATCGGGGATCAGGCGCGGGTGCGTGAGCCCAGGTCGGTGACCCCGGCGGGCGGCAACCCGGCGGCATGCTCGAGGACCTCGCAGAAGGCCTCGACATGCGGGCCGAGTTCGATGTCGGTCGCCGTCCAGGAGGCGCGAAGCTCAAGCTGGTGGGCGCGCGGCGGACCCGAGATGTCGCCGTACCGCACCGAGGTGGTGGCCGTGACGGTGCCGCCGAGGGCGGTGACGTGTTCGGCACGTTGCTCGAGCGCGTCGACGAGCCAGCTCCAGGCCACTTCGGGCAGCAGCGGGTCGACGGCCTCGGTCGAGTCGAGGTCGGCCTGGATGTAGGCGACCAGTCGCATCGTGCCGTCCCAGGCTTCGGCGCCTTCGGGGTCGTGGAGAAGGATCAGCCTGCCGAAGGCGTCGCCCTCGGAGCGTTCCGGGATGACCGGGGTCTCGGCGTGCTTGACCTCGGCACCCAGCGCATAGCTGTAGGGCGCCAGGCGCTGCGGGGGCCTGATCGGGCCGAGCTCGATCTCCGGTCGGACGGTGGTGGCATTCATCGCCGCCACCGCTTCGCGGAACTGAGCCGGTTCAGCGGTGGTCACGGCGTTTGACGCTAGCCCATTTCGGCAGGTCTGTGCTCATGGCGCGCCGATTCGGCGGTAACGGGGCATGGCAGCATGGTGGGCGATGAACACGCGCCGCGAGCTGCCCGAATCCCCCTACCTGGCCGCCGTCGCCGGTCACAAGCCGGCGCGGGTCCCCGTCTGGATGATGCGGCAGGCCGGCCGGTCGCTGCCCGAGTATCGGGAGCTGCGGGCCAAGAACACCATGATGCAGGCCTGCTTCGATGCTGATCTGATCACCGAGATCACGCTGCAGCCGGTGCGTAGGCACGACGTCGATGCGGCGATCCTGTTCTCCGACATCGTGGTGCCGCTGCGCGCGGCGGGCATCGATCTCGACATCGTTCCCGACGTGGGCCCGGTGATCGCGCACCCGATCCGTACAGCGGGCGATGTCGGCACTGTCCGGCCGCTGGAGTCCGAGCAGGTCGCCCCGGTGGCTGCCGCGATCGGGCAGCTGACGTCCGCGCTGGGCGACGTGCCGCTGATCGGATTCGCGGGCGCGCCGTTCACCCTGGCGTCCTACCTCGTCGAGGGCGGGCCGAGCCGTAATCACGAGCGCACCAAGGCGATGATGCTCGGCGAAACCGATATCTGGCATGCGCTGATGGCGGCGCTGACCGACGTGACGATCGCGTTCCTGCGGATGCAGCTGGAGGCCGGCGTCGACGCGATCCAGGTGTTCGACTCGTGGGCGGGCACGTTGTCGCTGGCCGACTACCGCACCTACGTGCTGGCGCACAGTGCGCGGGTGTTCGCGTCGCTGGCGAGCTTCGGCGTGCCGATGACTCACTTCGGTGTCGGCACGGCCGAGTTGCTCGGCGCGATGTCGGAAGCTGTCGGGGGACACGGCGTGCCCGCTGTGGTGGGTGTGGACTGGCGAACGTCGCTGACCGATGCCGCAGGGCGCGTCCAGCGGGGCAGCGCTCTGCAGGGCAATCTCGATCCTGTGGTGCTCCTCGCCGGCTGGCCGGTGGTGGATCGGGCCGTGCGTGCCGTCGTCGAGGACGGCAGGCGCGCCGTCGACGCCGGTGCGACCGGGCATGTGTTCAACTTGGGCCACGGCGTGCTTCCCGCCACCGATCCCGAGATCATCACCGACGCCGTCGCTTTGGTGCACGAGCTGTGAGCGCACCCGGCCGCAAGCGATATTGTGTTGTCGGCGGCGGCATTTCGGGTCTTGCGGCCGCTTACCGGCTGCGGGTGGCCGTCGGCCCGGACGTGTCGATCACACTGCTGGACCCCGCGGACCGGCTGGGCGGCGTCCTTCGTACGGAGCGGCTCGGTGGCCAGCCCCTCGACGTCGGAGCGGAGGCCTTCGTCGCGCGCAGGCCCGAGGTGCCCGCGCTGTTGAACGAGCTCGGCTTGGCCGGAAAGCAGATCACGACCACGGGTGCGCGGCCGCTGATCTACAGCGAGGGCCGCCTCCATCAGCTACCGAAGGACACCGTCAACGGCATCCCCTCGCGCCCGTCGGCATTGACCGGCCTGGTCGACGACGCGACGGTCCGGTGGATGCTGGAGGAGCCTCGCCGTCCGTTCTCCTGGCATCCCGGCGCGGACCCCTCAGTTGCCGACCTGGTCGGGGACCGGTTCGGTGAGCAGGTCGTGGTGCGCTCGGTCGACCCGCTTCTGGCCGGTGTCTACGCCGGGTCGGCCGCGACCATCGGCATCCGCGCCGCCGCGCCGACCGTGGCGGCCGCGCTCGACGGCGGAGCGGAATGTCTGACCGAGGCTGTCGTGGCCGCTCTGCCGCCACCTCAGGCGGGTTCGGTCTTCGGTGCGATCGACGGCGGCTACCAGGTGCTGATCGACGAACTCGTACGCCGATCGGGGCTTGAGTGGGCGCAGGTCGCGGTTCGTTCCCTGCACCGGGCGCCGCGAGGATGGGAGCTCCTCGACGACGAGGGCGGTCGGTGGGCTGCCGACGCGGTGGTGCTCGCCGTGCCCGCGCCGCGTCTTCCCGCGTTGATCGCCGACCTGGCGCCGCGCAGCGCCGCAGCGGCGCGCAGAATCCCGGTTGCGTCGGCGGCGGTGGTTGCGCTCGCGCTTCCGGGCGGGACGCCGCTGCCCGAGCAGTCCGGGGTGCTGGTGGCGGGGCGGGGGAGGCTGCGTACCAAGGCGGTGACGCTGTCCTCGCGTAAGTGGGGGCGACGGGGCAGCAGCGAGATGGTGCGACTGTCCTACGGCAGGTTCGGCGACGATCTCGCCCGCAATACCGGCGATGACGAGCTGCTGACGTGGGCGGGTCAGGATCTTGAGGCTCTGTTCGGGATCTCGGTGGAGCCGGTGGACGCCCGGGTTGCCAGGTGGATCGACGCGATGCCGCAGTACGGTCCCGGCCATGCGGAACTGGTCTCCGAAGTGCGCGTCGGCCTGCCTGAAGGCATCGCGGTGGCCGGTGCCTATCTGGACGGTATCGGTGTGCCCGCATGTCTGGCGTCGGCGGCCAGGGCGGTGGCAGCACTGGTCGTCGCCTGAGCACGCCGCGGTGGCACGATGGTCGCATGGCCAAGCTCGATTACGACGAACTGAACTCCACGATCCGCTACCTGATGTTCTCGGTGTTCGCGGTGAAGCCGGGCGTCCTGGGCGTGGAGGAGGACGCGCGAGCGACCGTCGTCGACGAGACGGCGACCTTTCTCAAGCGCCAGGAAGACAAGGGTGTCGTTGTCCGCGGGCTCTACGACGTCGCCGGGATGCGCGCCGACGCCGACTTCATGATTTGGACCCACGCCGAGAACGTCGAGGCTTTGCAGGCCACCTATTCGGATTTCCGCCGCAGCACCACTTTGGGTCGCGCATCCACCCCCGTATGGAGCAATGTGGCGTTGCATCGTCCTGCCGAATTCAACAAAAGTCATATCCCGGCTTTCCTGGCGGGCGAAGAACCGGGCGCGTACATCTGTGTGTATCCGTTTGTGCGGTCACTGGATTGGTATCTGCTACCTGACGAAGAACGGCGCCGCATGCTCGCCGAGCACGGTATGGCCGCCCGCGGGTACAAAGACGTTCGCGCCAACACGGTGCCGTCCTTCGCGCTGGGGGACTACGAATGGCTGTTGGCCTTCGAAGCGCCGGAATTGCACCGCATCGTGGATCTGATGCGTGACCTGCGGGCCACTGATGCGCGGCGCCATGTACGGGAGGAGACGCCGTTTTTCACGGGGCCGCGCGTCTCGGTGGAGCAACTCGTCGCCGCACTTCCGTAACTTGTTTGCCGGGATTGCAGTGCCGGGTCAGCGTCTGACGCTCTCGCAAATTACCGTAATGCTTGCTCGCGCAAACTATCCTGGATGAACAGCTGTTAGTACGTATTGCGAACTCATTGGCAAACGGCGAAAAATTGATTTGGTGTGGTTCCTTCCATGAATTTTGATTGCTAGACTCCGCAATGTGCCGAACCTACGGGGGGTGACGGCGGGTGCAGCGATCGTTGGCGTCGGGTATGCGACTTGGCTGCTGAGCGATTGGGGCGGAACTCCCGTCATCCGGATCGTCGATGACGCGGGCCTGATTTTCTTCGCAGCCTTCGCGGCTATTTGTGCTGCCATCGCGTCGATCCGGGCGCGCGGCAAGGCGCGCGCGGGCTGGGCGAGCCTTTCGGTGGGCGCGGCTGGGTGGGCCGCCGGCGAGGTGGTGTGGTGTTACTACGATCTCGTCGTCGGCGAGCCGCCGTTCCCCTCATGGGCCGACGCCGGATACGCCCTGTTCCTGGTCGGCGCCGCGCTGTGCCTCTGGCTACTGCTGTCTGCTCATCCGCTGGGCATTCAGCTGCGGATCGTCCTCGACGGGCTCATCGTCGGGGCCGCGATTTTCTGCGCCGTCTGGGCCACGCTGCTCAACCCCGCCTACACGGCACAATCGGCGTCGATGTCGGAGGCCCTGGCGCTGTCATACCCGATCGTGGACATCGCCCTTGTCACCATGGCGATTCTCCTGCTGTCGAGGGCGCCCGCGACGAAGCGGCCGATGCTGGTCGCGCTGACCGTGGGGCTGTTACTGATCACGCTGTCGGACACCGCCTTTGCCTATCTCACATCGGCCGGCGGCTACGACGGCCACCACGCGATCGCGATCGGTTGGGCGTGGGGTTTCCTGTCCCTGGGTGTCGCGGCCCTGGTCGCCCCGCGAAGTGCATTCGAGGCCAACCGCGGGGCGGCGCCGACCGTGTCGCGTACCGCGGTGTGGCTGCCGTACGTGCCGGTCGTGATATCGGCGGCGATCTGCACGCCGGTGCTGATCGTCGGTCTCGGACCGGTCTTCGTCGGAGCCGCCGTGGTGGTGTTCGCGGTCATGATTCGTCAGTTCCTCGTTCTCGCCGACAACGGTCGCCTTCTGGGAAAAGTCGCCGACCAAGCCCTACGCGACCCGCTGACCGGCCTCACCAACCGGGCGATGTTCCAGGAGCGGCTCTCCTACGCAGTGCGCCTGCACCAGCGGCATTCGATGGCGGTGGGCGTGCTGATGATGGATCTCGACCAGTTCAAGGGCGTCAACGAGAACTACGGCCACCCCACCGGGGACGAGGTGCTGATCCGCGTTGCTGAGCGTCTGGCCAGCACGGTCCGCAGCACCGATACGGTCGCACGGTTCGGCGGCGACGAGTTCGCCGTGCTGTTGGAGGGCGACGCCGATACGGCCCGTGCCCTCGCCCGACGTGTGGTGACGGCATTCGAACGGCCGTTCCACATCGCTGGTGAGGACCTCGTCGTGCGGCCCAGTGTGGGTCTGGCCGTCGCGCCCGCCGAGGATTCGGACATCACCGCAGATGAATTGCTCGACCAGGCGGATATTGCCATGAACGCGGCCAAGAAGGCGAAGTCGCATGACTTGGTGGTCTTCGAGCCGCACCTCGACGTGGACGGGAAGGTGACCGGACAGCGGCGCGACCCTGCCGGTTTCAACGGTGAGTGCGACGAGCAGGGCTCGGAACGGCTGCTGGAAGAACTCCGTCATGCCATTGAGCATTTCGAGCTCAGCGTGGTCTATCAGCCGAAGTTCGATCTACGGACCTACGAGGTCTGCGGACTCGAGGCCCTGGTCCGGTGGCCGCATCCGCGGCGAGGTCTGCTGACGCCGAATCAGTTCCTGCCGTTGGTGCGTCAACACGGCCTGATGCGGTCGGTGACATCGGTGGTGCTGGAGCGTGCGCTCGACGATGCGGCGCACTGGTATCGCAAGGGTCTGGGTGTGCCGGTGGCCGTCAACGTCTTCGCGCCCTCGATCAGCGACCCCGAACTACCCAAGCAGATCATCGATGCGCTGGACCGGCGGAAGCTGCCCGCGGGAGCCCTGATCGTGGAGATCACCGAGGATCTGCTGCTCGACAACCTAGGCAAGACGCGGATGGTGTTCAACAAGCTGCGCGACAACGGTATTCGGGTCGCCATCGACGACTTCGGCACCGGTTACTCGGCGCTGTGGTACCTGCGGGAGTTCCCCGTCGACGAGGTGAAGCTGGACCGGGAGTTCATCGCACCGATCCTGACCCACCCGGCGTCGGCGGCCATCGTGCGCGCCGTCGTGGACCTCGCCCACGCTCTGGGGGTCACACCCGTCGCCGAAGGCGTCGAGAACGCCGAGACGGCAAATCAGTTGCTGGAGTACGGGTGTGAGGTCGCCCAGGGTTTCCTCTACAGTCCTCCGTTGCCGGCGCCGGCGATAGAGAAGCTGCTGGAATCGCACAAGCGCGAATTCTGTGGGAATTACGTCCCCGCGGGCACCAGTCGCAGCGAGATCGAGTTGATGCAGTAGCGCTGGTCGGTGGGCGTGGGGTAGCCCTCGCCTTCGAATACGTGCCCGAGGTGGCTGTGGCAGTTCGCGCACAGCACCTCGACGCGCCGCATGCCCATCGAATCGTCGGGCCGCAGGATCACGGCCTGGCTGTCAGCAGGATCGAAGAAAGACGGCCAGCCGCAGTGGGATTCGAATTTCTCCGTGCTGCGGAACAGTTCGGCCCCGCACGCACGGCACTGATAGACACCTTCGGTCTTGGTGTCGGTGTACTCGCCGGTGAACGGACGCTCGGTGCCTGCCTGCCGCAGCACCGCGAACTCCTCGGGGGTGAGCCGTTCACGCCACTGGTCGTCGCTGAGTACCAGCTTGGGAGCTGTCATGCAGCCAGGTTACTCGGCCTGTCGGTCAGCGGGTGCGAGCTGCTTCATCCACGGCGGATCGATGCCCTCGTCGAGGCGGCCGTCTTCTCTGGCGTCGAGGTACCGGAAGACCAGCACGCAGACCACCACAACGACCATCAGGGACCAGCCGTAGGTGATCTTCAGGTATTCCAGCGCGCGCCCGGTGGACGGCAGCTGCCACAGCAACCATTTGTCCATGGTCAGGAACCCGTAGGCGGCCAGCCACGCGACCCAGCTGCGGATCACCGAGTTCGGCAGCACCACCGTCATCAGGAACGGGAACAGCACGATGGAGTAGTAGCCCTGCCCGAGCGACAGCGCGAGCCACGACGTCGTCAGGACCACACCGGAGGATGTCAGCATCCAGAAGAACGGATCGCGGGTCCGGTAGTAGCGGTACAGCAGCCAGAGAGCGATCGTGCCCAGTACGACGAACAGGATGCGCAGCGTCATGATCAGCCACATCGGAAGGCCATAGTAGAGGCCGTTCCCGAGTACGGAGCTGTTGAAGTAGTCGCGGGTGGAGAAGATGTAGGGCACCGTGCGGGTGACGAAGTTCATCGGGTCGCTGATGAGCGGCCACGCCGCGGCGTTGAACGCCACCGGTACCAGGACCGCCGTCACAAGGGAGCGCCACTGGCGGTTCAGCAGCGGCAGCAGCAGCAGAGGGGCCAGCAGCGGCTTGACGACGAGGGTGAGCCCGATGCTGACTCCGGCCCACCATTCATGGCTGCGGTTGCCGTCGAGTAGCCACCGGAAGAAGAGCACCTCGAGCAGGAGGATGACGCCGTTGATGTTGCCGAAGACCAGTGTGCTGGTGACGCTTTCGGTGCAGAACATCGCCAGCAGCAGCGCGGGTGCGGCCACCGAGGACAGGGTGAAGTTGAAGAGGCGCAGTAGGAAGTAGCCGGCCAGGATGATCGCCACGGTGTTGAAGAAGATGAACCAGTTCCGTGACGCGACCTCGGGGATGTACGCGAACGGCGCGATGATCAGCGTGCCGCCCGGCGGGTACAGGTAGTGCGGGTCAACGTGGTTGAAGTGCTCGTTGTAGATGTCCCAGCCGAACTTGAAGTTGATGACGGCGCGGTAGACCGGTGCGAAGTCGTCGGTGATGTAGCGGTTGAAGACGAGCACGTAGCTGCGGTGGATGACCGCCATGATGGCCAGCGGCCACAATATCGACCGCAGCACTGACGCGGTGGTCGGCGGGGCCGTGCGAGGCCGGAACGCGGTCAGCACAAGATCACGCACGCCCCGCACCGTACCTCAGCGTTCCGCGAATACCGTCAGGCCGGGCAGTACGTGTCGGTCGGCGGCAGCTCGCCGGTCGTGAGGTAGTCGATGACCGGGGGAAGCGCGCAGGGCGAGTAGATGCTGGCGCCATGCCCGATGCCCTGCCACATCACGCGCCGGTTCGACGAGCCTGCGTTGATGGCGGTGGCGGCGACGGCGGCGACCCCTTCGTTGCCGACGATCGGGTTGTTGGCGACACCGAGCAGCAGTGTCGGGATGGTGAGCCCGCTGGGCTCCTTTGGGGCGCTGCCGCTGGGCCAGTTGAGGCACTTGACCATGTCGAGCGCACCGACGGAGCCGAATTGCGGGTACGTCTTGCCCCAGGCGACCACGAGCTCCCTGACCCTGTCCGGGGTGGGACGGTTGAGCGCGTCGCTGCAGGTGTTGACGAACTGCCCGTCGGTCTGACGTAACGTCTCGGCCTGATTGATGAGGTTGTTCAGCCGGTTGGTGTTGCCGGAGCGGGCGTCGGCGATGGCCAACGCGAGCTCGTTGCTCGCGTCGACTCGGCCGCCCCGCGGGTATCCCAGCGCGGTTGAGATGGCATCGGCCACGGCGGCCACCGACGCGCCACCGGGGCCGCGGCCGGCGCGGGCGTCGGCGAGCAGTGAGTCGACAGCGGCCTTGGGGTCGGGGCCGAGTGGACAGTTGGTGGCCAGGCACTGGGTGGCCCATGCGTCGAGCGCGGCCTGTTCGCCTTTGACGCGCTGTTCGGTGGCGGCTTCGGCGGAGATGCCGAGCGGCAGCGGCGAGTCGAGTACCAGGCGGGCCACTTTGTTCGGATGCGATCCGGCGTAGGCGAGCGCGACCTGCGCGCCGTTGCCGACGCCGAGCAGGGCGAGTGCGGGCACGTCCCAGGTGGTGCGCAGCCGTTCGATGTCCTCGGCGGCGTGGGCGTTGTCGTAGGCGGAGTCGCCGGGGGCGATGGTGTCGGTGCAGCTCGTGGTCGCTGTCATCGTGACCGCGCCGAGGTTGGCGACGGGATCGTCGCCGGATTGGAACTGGGCCTGTTCGAACATCTCCTGCCGGTCGAACAGGTCGCGGCAGTCCAGCTCGCCGGACATGCCGATGCCGCGGCGGTCGACCGCCACGATCGGGTGTGTCTTGAGCACGTCGGCTCCGGCGCGCGACAGCCACACCGGTAGCTGTAGTGAGGACGGCAGATCCGATCCGGTGGTCATGACAAGGGGCCCGGCATCGGCGGGAGTCTCGACCGATGTCGCGCGGACCACGCCGATGCTGACGGTCCCGGAGGCGCCGTCGATCGGGTCGAGGTCGGCGTCGTAGGTGGCGCAGTCGAGTTTCACCCCCGGAAGGGGTTGAACCGAGGCCGACGAGAACATCCGGCCCGTGCAGTCACGCCACGAAAGGTCGTTCTTGGGTGCCTCGATGGCGGGCGGACCGGCGGGCTGGTCGCTGGTCTGCGGGGCTCCCTGGGGACCCGCCCCGGAGTCGGTGGCGTACCGCGGGTTGGCGGCCAGCCCCGGTGAGCAGGCCGCCAGTATCAGCGACGCCACGACAGCCAGGACCACTCGATGCATGGGCACCACAGTACTGACTGGCAACTAGGGAGCTTCGTCCCCGCGCGCCGCGCGCTCTCGGACGTAACGCAGGTACAGATAGCCCTTCTCGTCGGTCAGCGCGTGCCTCAGCTTCAGTCCGTTGCGCACTTCGCCGGGCCCGGTGACGATGCGGCCGGGTTTGCCTCCGAGCATCAGGGGAGCGACGGTCACGCACAGCTCGTCGAGGAGATCGGCGTCGGTGAACAGGCCGAGGATCCCGGGCCCACCCTCGGTGAGCACCCGCACGAGTCCGCGTTCGGCGAGGAGGTCGAGCGCCGTGCGCAGGTCGACGGAGTCCGGCTGGTCGCCCGAGGCGTCGAGCACCTCGGCAACGCCGCCCAGGCGCTGCCGGGTGTCGTCGACTGCGACCGAGGAGGTCAGGATCAGCGGCGGCACCTCGGTGCGGTGAAACAGTTTCGCGTCCCTGTCGATCTGGCCGGACCGGGTGAGCACGGCGATGGGTGGAACCTCGGCCTGGCCGCGCCGCTGGCGGGTGAGCCGTTCGGCAGCGCCGAATTGGACGCCGGAGTAGTTCTCCACCTCCGCCGTGGATGCGCCGACCACGACCACGTCGGCAAGTTCGCGCAGGACGGCGAAGACGGCGCGGTCGCCGTCGCTGCCCAGGTCCCCGGACTTCCCGTCGCTGGTGGCGCCCCCGTCGACGGAGGCGATCATGTTGGCGCGCACCCAGCACGACCGCAGCGCGTCGGGATAATCGTAGCGCCGCGCAAGGTCAGTGGCTGCGAGCTCGCCGGCCCGTTCCAAGAGTGTGAAGTGCGTCCCGTCATCGTCGCCGGACATAGGTCAAATCACAGCACGCCGCTATGGTGCCTGCATGCACGGGTCCAGCGATGTCGATCATCTGGTCGATCGACATCCCAGCGTCACACCGGAACGACTCATCGCGCAGCTGATCCCGCCGCCTACGTTCGCCGACGTCAGCTTCGATTCGTATCGGCCGGACCTCTCGGAGCCCTCCCAGTCTGCGGCGGTGGAGACGTGCCGGAAGTTCTGCGAGCAGGCGGTGCAGCGCCGGGCGGGCAAGAAGAAGCTCTTCGGTAAGCGGGAGGTGTTACCCGGTGTCGGGGTTTACCTCGACGGCGGCTTCGGTGTCGGCAAGACGCACTTGCTGGCCTCGTCTTACTACGCCGTCGGCGGGGCGACCGAATACAAGCGTGCGTTCGCGACGTTCGGTGAACTGACACAGCTGGCCGGGGTGTTCGGTTTCGTCGAGTGCATCGAGCTGCTGTCGGACTATGTGCTGCTGTGTATCGACGAGTTCGAGCTCGACGACCCCGGCAACACCACGCTGATCTCGCGGCTGCTGTCGGCGCTCGTCGAGCGCGGGGTGTCGGTGGCGGCGACGTCGAACACGTTGCCCGAGCAGCTGGGGGAGGGCCGTTTCGCCGCGCAGGATTTTCTGCGCGAAATCAACACGCTCGCTTCGATGTTCACGACGGTGCGCATCGAGGGGCCGGATTACCGGCATCGTGACCTGCCGCCGGCGCCGATGCCGCCGACTGACGACGAGGTCGTCGCACGGGCTGCCGAAGTCAGTGGTGCGACGCTCGACGACTTCGATGCGCTGTGCGCGCATCTGGCGACGATGCATCCGTCGCGGTACCTGACGTTGATCGAGGGGGTGACGCATGTGTTCATCACCGGCGTGCATCCGCTCGATGATCAGAATGTGGCGCTGCGGCTGGTGTCGCTGACCGACCGGCTCTACGACGCCGGTATTCCGGTGGTGGCCTCCGGTGTGAAGCTCGACACCGTGTTCAGCGAGGAGATGCTTGCGGGCGGCTTCCGCAAGAAATACCTGCGCGCGACGTCGCGTCTGCTTGCGCTGACGGCGGCCGGTCAGACCGGGCGCACCATCACATAGTCGGCCTCGACATGCTCGCCGAGGCGGAACGTCTTGGTGCCGGTGATGGTGAAGCCGTACTTCGTGTAGAAGCGCTGTGCGCGCGCGTTGCGTTGGTTCACGCCGAGCCATACCGATGCGGCTGCCGCCGTCGTCGCGTGGTCGAGGGCCGCATTCATGAGCGCGGCGGAGACGCCGCCGCCGTGCGACTCGGGCAGGACATACATTTTCGACAGCTCGATCGACGGACGCGCGACGACGGCCTCGGACACGGCAGGATCGTCGGGAACCCCGCGAATCATCATGCAATAACCAAGGATTCGACTGTCGGCGGCAGCGATGAGCACCGTACGGTCGGGGTCGCCAAGGTAGCTCTCGAACCGTGACTGCGACAGGTTCTCGGCGACGAACGCCGCGACGTCCTCCGGTCCGACCGACGGCGGGCACGCCAGCGGAAAAGTGCGCGCAGCGACGCCGGCGAGCTCGGATACCTGGGACGGTTCGGCCCGGACGACTGTCAGACGTTCCACTGCGCCAGGTGTACTCCGGTGATCTTGTCGAGGAGAACGACGTTGGAGACGAGGTCTCGATAGCAGTCCCACCAGACGCCGCCGGTGAACGTCTGACCCGGGACGGCGCTCTGCATCATGCGCTGCAAGGCATCGGGGGCGTCGCTGTTGCGCGGTTCGTAGGCGTCGGCTGTCGGTGTCACGCCGCGGAATTGGAAGGTGATCGCCATCGCGTATGGGGTGGGCAACTTGACGGGAGTGATCGTCACGTCAGCGCGGAACACCTGGTAGCGCGGTGCCCGCGGGGGATAGCCGAATCCCGGTGGTGGAGCCGACGGCACGATATTGTCGACTGACACGTCGGCGATCAGACCTTCGAACTCCACTCGCAGCGTCTCGCCGAGTCGACCGATGGGAATGTCGGCAGCCGAGGCCGGAGCCGCGGCGACACCGGCCAGTGTTGCCAGGGTTGCGGTCAGAACTACCAGCCAGCGACGCATGCTTGGCATGATCGCACACCCCGGACTACCACTGGATGGTCTTGGGTGTCAGGACTGCCAGGGGCCGACACCGCCGACCTTGTCAATGCGGATCCGGGTCAGGTATCCGGCCGGCGCATCCGCCGGCGGGAATCCGGCATCCGGGGCGGCCAGTGTTCGCGCCAGCTCGACAAGCAACTCGGGGGCGCCGCCCTCCACGATGCGGGCGGTGCCGTTGATCGCCAGGTACGACCGCATCACCTCCCCGGGACGTTCCGGCGAGACGATGGTGACGGCCACCCGACCGTCGCGCCGAACGTTGCGCACCTTTTTGTGTTCGGAGAGGTGCGCGGTGACGAGCTCGTCACCGTCGGGGGTCGACTGCAATGCCACCCATACCAGGGTGACGTGGGGACTGCCGTCGGGATTGAGGGTCACCAGCGTGGCATCTGCGCCGTTGCCGATGAGGTCGCGGCCGGCGTCGTTGAGTCTCATGGCAGGTTCTACGGCGACGCGCGCCGGTTCATTCCCCGCGTCGGCTCATTTATTCATGAGGTTTCCAACTCCAGCAGGGCCGCCTTGGCGAGCGGTCCGCCGATGTACTGGCCGGCTGTCCCGTCTGAGCGGACGACTCGATGACACGGGATCACGACGGGCAGCGGATTGTGGGCGCAGGCGGTTCCGACGGCCCGCACGGCGCGCGGACTGCCGACGGCGGCAGCAACCTGGGCGTAGCTTTCGCGCTGGCCGTAAGCGATGTGACGAAGATGTTCGACGACGCTGCGGCGGAATCCGGATACCAGGCCGAGGTCGAAATCAATGTCAAATGTCTTGCGGCGCTTGGTGAAATAGTCGTCGACTTGACGGGCGGCAGCGTCCAGTTTCGACGGGGCGTGCAGGATGCGCGGGCTGAGTGTCTCGGCGAGCCGGCCGAGCACTGCGTCGTGGCCTTCGATGTCGTATGCGACGCGCACGAGACCTGCGGGGGTCGCAGCCAGGAGCAGCGTCCCGACCGGGCTGTCGATCGTGCGGTAGGCGATGTCGAGGAGTCCGGACGGATCGGCTGAGGCCACCAGCTGCTCGTGCAAGCGCTTGAGCGTGTCGTTCTCGTCGGAGGCCGGTATCTGAAAAGCGATGTCGATCATGCTGTTTCGTCCTTGCGGTAGTGCTTGCGGAGGGACTTGATGCCGTCGGCGGCGGCCCGACGGGCGGCGTCGGGGGAGCTGCCGAGGATGACGGCGATCTCGGCGAAGGGCAGCCCTGCGATGTGGTGGTACGCCACTGCTTGGCGCTGCTTGTCGGGCAGCCGCTGAAGCGCCGCCCACAGGTCGGGATCGCGCGCTTGCGGGTCGGCCCGAGCGTCGGGATGCTCGGTCAAGGATTCGGTGGGCATTGCGCGGCGCGACCGAGCTCTTCCGACGTCGAGTGCTCTCCGGTGGGCGATGGTCACCAACCAGGCTTCGACGTTCGCGTCCTCAGGCAACTCCGGATATGCCTTGAGCGCCGACAGGAAGGTGTCGGACCAGGCGTCCTCCGCGTCGACGGGGCCGACCACTGCATGGCACACGCGCAGCACCGTGGCGCCGTGGCGGGCCACTACCTCTTCGAACGGTCGCACCTTCACATCATGAAGACGCCCGGTGGGGCTTAGATGTGAGAATCACTACTTGGTCATTGCCTGGAGCGCCGTCACCAGCTCCCGCTCGAAACGCTCCCAGTCGATGCCGAGGCCGTGCAGTACGCCGTTGTCGTCTTCCTCTTCGTAGAGTGCGAGCAGGATGTGTTCGGTGCCAACGTAGTTGTGGCCCAGGCGAAGCGCCTGCCGGAACGTCAGCTCCAACGCCTTCTTGGCGCGGCTGTCGAACGGAATCAGCGCCGGCACACCGTCGACGCGGGGCGGCAGGGTGATGCGGTCGCCGACAGCGCTGACGTCGATGCCCTGGTCGGCGACCAGCCGTGCCGCGAGGCCCGTCGGGTCGTGGAACAGGCCGAGGATCAGGTGAGCCGGAGTGATCTCGGCATTCCCGGCGTCGTGAGCCTTGTTCTGTGCCTGGACGACAACATTGCGGGCGCGCTCGGTGAATCGGCTGAACCCGGCACTGGGGTCCAGCGCGGCGGCGTCGGCGGGTGTCTTCGGGACGAAGCGTTTCTGCGCGGCCTGCTTCGTGACACCCATGCACTTCCCGATTTCGGTCCAGGACGCGCCGGAACGGCGCGCCTGGTCGACGAAGTGGCCGATGAGGTGGTCGGCTACCTCGCCAAGTGCCTCGGCAGCCAGCACAGCGTCCGTCAACTGGTCGAGGGGTTCGTCATGAACGCCTTTGATGACCTCGATGAGGTCATCGAGGCGGACGGGGTGTCTGATCTTCGACGTATCGCTCATTCGTCAACCGTAAGTTGACGGTACCGTCTCGTCAACCCTGGGTTGACGATTCACCTCGGGGGTACCCGCGCCGCACAGTGCGATCGAGGATGCCCAGCGTTCCGCGCAGGGCGAGTTCGGAGACGACGGGAAAGATGGCGGCATCGCGCCAGTGCTGGTCGATGCCTGACCAGTCGTAGAAGGACGTGACCAGGGTGCCGGTCTCGGCGGGTTCGAGCCGGTAGCCGTAGACGTGACCAATCTGCGGTCGGATCTGGCCCAGGATCGTCCAGGCGATCAGCTTGTCCTGCTCGAACCCCGTGATCTGGACCGTCACGTCGTAACGACCGAGTTCCGGGTAGTCATTGAGGGCTTCGCGGTCCATGTGGACGACGAAGGAATCGCCGACCGCGCCTGCGGGTTCACCGTCGGCATCCTGCAGCATCCCTGTGGCGTCGATCGCGACGTGGCCGTGCGGGTCGCACAGCACAGCAAAGATCTCTGCAGCTGGAGCGGCAATCGTACGAGACACCTCGATGCGTTCTGTCATGCGTCGATGGTGCCATGCAGTGGTGTCGATCACTCGTTGGTTTCGTTTGGCGGCAGGTCTGGGAAACCAGCGGTCGATGCGGGCTAACGAGAAAACCACGATGCAGCCACGAATGCTGCGGAGGGCGTTGGACTTCATTCAGGAGAACGCCCAGTACGACATCAGCATCCGGGATATTGCGGCAGCGGCAGACGTGACGCCGCGGGCGATCCAGTATTCGTTCCGCGAGCACCTCCACACGACGCCACTGGAGTACTTGCGCCGGATCCGCCTGGAGCGTGCGCACCGCGAACTCCTGTCTGCCGATCCGGCCTTCGACACCGTCACGTCGATCGCGGGACGCTGTGGGTTCAGCCATCCCGGTCGGTTCAGTAGCGCCTACAAAGAGGTGTTCGGGACGGAACCGAGCCGCACGCTTCGCAGCTCGTAGCGGCCTCACATCGGGGTGAAGCCGACTCCGTTGAACTTGCCGGCCTGCCAGCCCTGTTCGCCCATGCAGATGAGGGGGCGACCGTCGGGAGCTTGCGCCGCCGACTGCGGTTTCGGACAGCGACTGCCGATTTCACGCACCCCGAAGAGCTCGTAACTGGTCTGCCAGAACCCGGTATAGATGGGCGGCCACTGGTTGGGGATCCAGCGGCACTGAAGGGCCTCGCCGCCGGGTCCGCGACCGAAGGTGAAGCGGTTCATGTTGGTACAGGGGCCGGTCAGGTGGGCGTCGTAGTTCATCCCAGGTACATCGGTGTCGTAGCGTCCCGGATCGTCCCAGTAGATGGGTCCCGGTTCGGCGGCCGAGAGGGGTGCTGAGCACAGGGCCGCAGCGCCAACTGCGGCCGCGGCGAGCATTTTGCGAATCATCGTCCACCCCTGGGTCGTCGAAACCGTACCGGCGTTAGCGACATTAGCTGGTGTCACGACCATGCCGGAAGCTTTCCGGCTGCAGAACGATCTCGGCCCGCCACCCGGGGGGGTTGGTGGCGGGCCGAGCGTATCGGGTTCGTCTGGCGTTGGTTTTTCAACCGACATCATTAAAGTTATGCGTGAAACCTGAGAGCGACCTAATAGCGACATAGGTCTGTGCTGCGAAACAGGCAACGTTTCGGAGTAGGAAGCGTCAGGTCGTGAGCTTGAACAGTTCGGCGGTGGCTCGGCGCTCGACGAACAGCGGAATGAAGTCCCGGATGGGGCGGCCATCGAAGCGGGCGTACTGCTCGTGAACGACGCGCGCGACCTGAGCCGGCTCGACGTTGCCATGCGCACCGGCCAGTCGCTCCGCGAGCTGGTCGATGATCTGCTGTTCACTCAACGCGATCATGGTGCTAAGGGTGCGGTAAACCCGCGCCCTAGTCAATGCCGGGGCTACTGGGAGAGTCCGGCGATCCAGCAACAAAGCCGTTAGCGTGTGACAAACGTTAAGTGACCATTGTGCGCGCGGTCGGCTACTTCAGCTTCAGCACCGATGCTGGAACCCAGTGCGTCACCGGTTCCTTCTCGGCACCGTGCTTGACCCGGTAGGTCACGAGTCCCCACCACCGGCCCTGTTCGCTGAGGCCCCAGCAGGTGAGTTGGCCCTCGACGATGGAGTCCATCTGCAGACCTTTCGGGTGATACTTGCCCTCGCAGTGGGGTTCGCGCGGAAACAGGGCGACCAGGTCGACGAGTACGACGCGAGGTGGATGAACCCGGCGGAAGACGGAGCGAAGCGGCTGTCCGCCATGCCCGATCTTCTGCATCGCCATTGTTCGATCATATGTTCGAACAGAGGCTAGCTCCAGGGGCGGCGCCGTTCTCTGCTACGTAGCGACCGGCTCCAGTCCGGCCGACCTCGCCGACTCGTCGCGCTCGTCGAGTGAGTCTTGTTGAAGTGGGCCCGAGAATGGCTGCGGCTCAGCGTGATTCAGTATGCGACTTCTTGACACACGCGCCGGGCGGTGGCGTGCGTTCGGATCGACTCAACGCGAAAAAATATAGCCCCTGATCAGGGGCTATATGGTGCGCGATACTGGGATTGAACCAGTGACCTCTTCCGTGTCAGGGAAGCGCTCTCCCGCTGAGCTAATCGCGCGGGTACATCCTTGGAGGTGGAGACGGGAATCGAACCCGTGTGCACGGCTTTGCAGGCCGTTGCCTCACCACTCGGCCACTCCACCGCTGGGGTTGATGCCACTGCATCCTCGAGCGGATGACGGGATTCGAACCCGCGACCCTCACCTTGGCAAGGTGATGCGCTACCAACTGCGCTACATCCGCGCGCCACGGGCGAGGTCGTCGCCCGGTGCGAAGCAGAACCTTAGTCCACCCGGTCGGCGGGACACAAATCTGTTCTACGCCCCGGTCGTGTCGGCAATCAGAACAGCGTGTAGCGCTGCCGCGACAGTGTGAACCCGCGCCCGTCGGAGTTCGAACAGCGCATCCCGGCCTCCTCGCTGGTGCAACTCATCCCGCTGCCTGCCTGGAACTGTCCGTAGGGCAGCACGGTGGCGCCGCTGCCGAAGGTGGTGTCGCCGGCACAGACAAAGGCGGCCGGGCCGGTCGGGCCTATGGAGATGCCCTGTCCGTAGCCGGTCATCTCGGAGCAGTCGGCGGGGCGCGGGGGAGGCGACCAGTCCCGCTGCTCGATGTCGCAGCGCAGCAGGTCCTCGGCCAGGGTGCAGCTGATGTTGCCGCTGGGCGAGGTGAACCAGAGGCTGTCGGCCGCGGCGGCGGGCGCGGCGGCTAGTGCGGTGGCAGTGGCCACGACAACCGACGTGGCGATACTTTTCATCAAGTTCCGATCAGGAGATCTGATAGCTGTCGCTGGACATCGAGAAGCCCTTGCCGTTCATGAAGTCCTGGCAGGCGACGCCAGCGGGTGACATCTGACAACGGATCGAATCCACCTGCACCTCTTGCCCGTACGAGAGCGGCTCCCCGGCGCCGAGTACCGAGCCGTTGGCACACGCGAAAAGCACGGACCCGTCACCGTCGACGTTGAGCACCAGGCCCATCCCGTAGTCGTGGGCGTAGACGCCGTCTTGCGGGCAGTCCGCCGGTCGAGGGGGCGGTGACCACCTGCGCTCACGAATGTCGCACGTGCCACGGATCCATGAAGCAACCGATGTTGCCGCTCGGCGACGTGAAGTACACCTGCTCGACGGCGGACGCGGTGGGGATTCCGGCAAAGGCGCACACGGCAGATGCGGTGGCGATGAGCAGGCGCAACATACGCGCAAAATACCTTTGAGAAAGCTGATGAGTAGCACTAACGACGAAGTCGGGTACCGAGAGGTTCTCGGAGTGACTAGCGCGCGTGTTAGTGTTCTGCCTCGTCCGACTCGTCGGCTCCCGGTCTCGTAGCTCAGTGGGAGAGCGTCCGCCTCACACGCGGAAGGTCGCTGGTTCGAACCCAGCCGGGACCACCACAATTACCGCAGGGCAGAGCTCAACCCTCCGCCCCCGTGGGGCATTGAAAAAGCCTCAAGTCATTTCACACGTGACCGCATCTTGCAGATGCCGGTTGTCGCCGAAGCTCTTGACGTACATCGAAAGCCGCGACAAGCGGCACCCTTCGGCAGGCCTCGTCGACGTCGCGTCGCCGGGACCATCGGGTCGTCGATTAATACAGCATTTTCTTAATTCAGAATCCGATGTACTATCTCCGCGTGGACACCTTGATCCATCGCGATGCCCTGGCTCGCTTCGGTTACGCACTCTCGGACGCGACGCGGGCGGCGATCCTCCTCAGCCTGCGCGAGGGCGGCCGCTATCCGTCTGACCTTGCTGAGGAGATGCGGCTATCCCGTCAGATCGTGTCCAATCACCTGGCTTGCCTTCGCGGCTGCGGTTTGGTCGTTGCGGTGCCTGAGGGCCGCCGCAGCCGTTACGAGTTGTCGCATTCGCGGATTGCCCATGCGCTCAACGACCTTGTCGGTCTGGTGCTGGCTGTCGATCCGAAGTGCTGCTCGGCAAGCGATGACAACTGTTGCTGATGACACGCAACCTCGGCATGTCTTCCCCCGTGTCGCTCTCGGTGGAACGGCGTCGTATTCTGACGAGACGCATTCGGCTCTTTGTGGCAATTGCCATCACCTACAACGTAATAGAGGCGGTCATTGCTCTGGCCGAGGGCGCCCGCGTTTCGTCGACGGCGTTGATCGGGTTCGGCCTCGACTCGGTCATCGAAGTGTCTTCCGCAGCGGCTGTGGCATGGCAGTTCGCAGGACGCGATCCAGAAGCGCGCGAGAAGATCGCACTGCGGATCGTCGCCGTGTCGTTCTTCGGCCTGGCTGCCTTTGTCACCTTGGACTCGGTGCGAATGTTCCTGGGCTACAGGGAAGCGCAGCACTCGACAGTCGGAATCGCGTTGGCCGCAGTCAGTCTCGCCATCATGCCGGTGTTGTCGTGGGTCCAACGACGCGCAGGCAGGGAGCTCGGGTCCTTGTCCGCGATTGCCGACTCCAAGCAGACGTTGCTGTGCACCTACCTGTCCGCCGTTCTGCTGGCGGGTTTACTGCTCAACTCGTTGTTCGGCTGGTACTGGGCTGATCCCGCTGCGGCATTGGTCATCGCGGTCATCGCGGTACGCGAGGGTCTCGACGCGTGGCGAGGCGACTTGTGTTGCGCGCCGACAGCCAATCTGGCGTCGTCGCCCGCCAGTGGTGAATGTGGTTGTTGCGCGAACTGAGAGGAGTCGACATGGCGCGACGGAGAACCTACACCAAGCAGGTCTACGAGTTGACATGACGGCTGCCCGCACGGCGCGGACAGCAGAACGTCGATGGCACCACCCGGGGTGGGCGCATATCGTGTCGCAACCCTATCCGTGGCTGCATACGTGCCATCACTTCGCAATGCTCAAGCTGGCGCTGCAGCAACGTGATCGACGCGACGCGCTCGGCCCGGTCGTCCGTCTGATGTTGGCCGCCCCCGATTCGCTGACTGGCAGGTACCCGTCGGGCAATACCGGCCGTGTGGCTGAATGTAGTCGAACTTCCTCGCGACGCCGTGACAATCGTTTTTCACGACGGCATACCTTCAGGTCGGGTAGCCGTCGGTTGAAATTGTTCAGCCTCAGCGTAGGACGCGTCAAAGCTGACGCAGTCCTTGCCGCTTCGTTTCGCGTTGTACATCAAGGCATCCGCCCGTCGCACAAGCGTCTCTGCGTCACACTCTCCGCGCCCTATTACGACGCCCACGCTGACGGATAGTCGGTCCCAGGTATCTCCCGTGCTGAGCGTGATGGGTCGGCGTAGATCATCTCGAAGCCGTCCTGCGACAGTCTCCAGTTGCCCGACATCGCATGTCCTGGGGCGCAGGACCGCAAACTCGTCGCCACCCAAACGGGCTGCGATGTCGGTCGTTTCGATCGCCGCCTGTACCCGAGCCGACACCTCGAGGAGCACTTCGTCGCCCACAGCATGCCCCCATGTGTCGTTGACTGCCTTGAAACCGTCGAGGTCGAGGAAAATCAAACCCACGCCGCCTGACACTCCGCTGCGCACCTGCTCCAGGGCGTCTTCCATCCGTTCGGTGAACGGTGCGCGATTGGCCAGCCCGGTCAGCGAGTCGTGGGAAGCGAGATGATCGGCCCTGTCGCGTGCTTGCTTGAGTTCGGCGATGAGTCGTGCGTACGAGTCGCGGTAGAGCGACAGAGTCAGCACGACCAGGGTCAGGCTGCAGACCATGCCTTGGGCCAGCAGGGCCCGCATCTGAAGGTCATCGACGACGAACCCTCGGTTGGACAGCGTCGCAAAAATGATCCACCCGCCCGCAACAAGGAGAAACACGGTGCTGACCGTCGTGCTGTACCGCAGTGCCACCCACATGGCGGGTAGCAGGGATATGAACGCCATCGGTATGCCGGCATTGAGCCAGAACGTCCAGAAGAACAGGGCCGCCACCACGCAGCTCACCAGAATTGCTTCGGCGACCGATGCCGCGCCCGCGCGTCTCAAGCGTATTTCTCGTTTGCGCGAAGTCAACCAGATCGACAGTCCGAGAAGTGCCGTCGCTCCGTTGCGCACAGCGAATAGCGCGAACGTCTCCACCAGCGGTGCACCCTCGACGAGCGCGAAGTATCCGGTCGCCAGCACCGCGGCCGAGCAGGTGCCCACCGTCACCGCGGCGACGAGATGCGCGAAGTCGCCGGGGTCGCGAAGCGTCACCTCGTCTCGACCGGCAGTCAGAACCTTGACCGTGACCACCGACAAGACCACGTTGACTATGACAAACCACAGGCTCAGAGGTACCGCGGCGCCCGTCGTGAGGTTGGTTGCGAATGCAACGACAGCGAGGAGTGCGACATGGGCAACCCGTTCCCATTTGCCGCATTGCCACGCTGAGAGCATCCAAATGACTCCGACCGCTGCGGCCGGCCATAACAGTGCGACCTCGCCGCCGCCGAGTCGAGTCGCGCGCCCGGCCAGCACAGACAACGCGTAGACAAGCGGAAATGCGATGAAGTACGTCGCGGAGCGCATCATTGCCTCACACCCACTCCTGACGTAAGCGGCAGAACAACGATGCCGTCCCTGCGGATCCTCGGTGGGCAAATGACGCGCACGTCAGAAAATTTTTCCTGCAGAGCCGTCCTTATTCAACCTTCCGCCGCCGGATCCTGCTTTGATTCTTGCTACGCCTCTGCCGTGCACGCCGTCGACTCGGCGGCTGCGAACCTCCACGCGGCCGGTGTGCAATAGCGCCTCCATTGTGGAGCGCATATCGCGGGTAGGGCAGAGGCATTTGGGCCCTAGTGCCGCACCAACAGACCCATGATCTGCAACTCCCGGGCATTTGGACCCTAGTGACGGATGTGCGCACCACCTAGCGTCGGTAGGCGGATGGATTACGGGAGGCCTGTATGCAGACCAACGTGCTCGTGGGTTACGACGGTTCGCCGGCGGCGGGAGCTGCCATCACGGCGGCAGCGGTCCTTTTCCCTGACGCTCACGCCTGGATTGCCTACATATGGGAGCCGCCCTTTGCTGGTAAGAGGCTGCGGCGAAGGCTACGCACCCTTGCAGCGACCGCGGACGAACTAGCGGAACTCATGGAGCGGGAAGGCGAGCGAGAGGCAGGCAACATCGTGGCGGCCGGGGTCGCTCTGGCAAGGGCCGCGCAATGGGATTCCGAGCCGATAGTCAAGCGCACCACCGGTTCAGACGGTCTGAGGCTGGCGCAGTTGGCGGAAAAGCTCGACTCCGACGTGCTCGTGCTCGGGGATCGGGGTATCGACGGGACTCAGGAGGTGGTCGGCGGCGTGTGCGACATGGCGATGCACTACGCGACGGTGCCGATCCTGATGGTGCCCAGTCCTCTACTGACTGGAGAATTCGACGCCCTGGGGCGCGGCCCGGTTGTCGTGGGTTACGACGGCTCCGCGGCAGCCGATGCGGCGGTAACGAGAGTCGAGAGTCTGTTCCCCGACCGTAAGGTGGTGCTTACGTCCGTGCGCGGGGACGGCGACGACGCGGTCACCGGGCCCGACGGCTCCGAGGTTCTGTCGGTGTTCGAGTCGAACCGATTCGGTCGCCCTCGCGACCGCTCGGTGGCCGATGCGCTCATTCAGTGCAGCGACGATGCGAACGCCGCCGTGCTGGCCGTTGGTTCGCGCGGCCGCTCACCAGTCCGGGAGGTTCTGCTCGGAAGCGTCGCCGCCGCCGTCGTGCGCCGCGCCCACCGGCCTGTCCTGGTCGTCCACAGCTGATCAGGTCGCCTGACGAATTCTCGTGACCCCCGGGCTGCTTGGGTGCCGCTCGATCGCCTCTGCGATCTCGCGTCGGCGCGTCTGCTGAGCCCGGCGCGCGATGCCGCGCAGCATTTTCTGCTCCATCACGAAGTGGGGGATGTCGAACCAGAAATGACCAATGGGCCCGCCGCTGCTTCGTGCCAGCAATCGTGTCCGACCCACCTCGCGCCGCAACACGAATGCCCAACTGCCGGTCGCTTTTTCGCCCCGCTGCAAACGCAAGTAGTCGTCCGGGGATACGAGAACCAGATGCGATTTCGGCTCTACGGCAGCAACGATCTGCCGAGCGTCCGGGCCGTATCGGTGGGCCAGCCACACGGTGTCGCCGACCTGGAGGTGCTGCCACTCCGGATGGATGACGTCGGCATTGCGGATGTCGGCGCCAACGGCTCGTTCGAGCAGGGAGTAGCTGTAGAAGCCCGCCCGATCCTCGCCGATCTGGACCAGCCATGGCCAGATGTCGTGGCGCGGAGCGTCGATCGTGATGCCGCGGGTCGCCCGCCTGACACCCTCCGTGACGAGCTCGTCGCCGGGCAAGGTGGCGCAGACCTCGTCGGCGCGGGCACCCCAGGTCTGAATCCAGGGTTGGAGGTGGGCGCGGTACAGCGCGGCGATGCCGACGACAGCCATCGCGTCGGCCAGTAGTTCTCGTTGCTTACCCATGCCTTGACGTTATGGATCGCGGGGCAGTCGCGTTAGAGCCGAAAGTCACGTCCGCCGATGATTCGGCCCGCGGCGCCCGGGGCTCGGACAGGTCGCCCCTGGGCGCCGCCCAACCTGCATGTCAACTCTCGGCTGCTCCGACCGGGATGTGCTTCTCGGGTGCCTCGACCTCCTTGAGCGGCACGGCGACGCGCAGAATTCCTTTGTCGTAGCTGGCTTTGATGCCGTCCTCATCTGCACCGGTCGGTAAGGTGACGGACCGGGTGAAGGACCCGTACGCGAATTCCGACCGGCCGTTGGACTCCTTTTTCTCGCTGCGCTCGGCCCGGATGGTCAGCACGCCGTTCCGGACTGTGATCTGGACGTCCTTGTCGGGATCGACGCCTGGGATCTCGGCTTGCAGCTCGTATTTCCCGTCGGTGATGTCGTCTTCGACCTTGATGGGGTGGGTGCCGAACAGCGGGCGCAGGGTCGCCCACTGCGGCAGGCCCGAGAAGAACTCGCTGACCTCCGGCCACGACGGCCGATGATGTTGCGGTGCAACAACGTCGTTCATGATGCCCTCCTGACATCGATGGTTGGTACTGCATTGGATTGCAGTTGAATCCGACCACCGACGAATCGACGCCACTAGGGACGGAAGTCCCCGTGATGCGGGTCGTTTGTCTGGCGATCCCGGCGCTGCTGGTCTGCGACGCTGTCTGCAAGTCCAGACCGGTCGTCTGGCGCAGAGGACTACCGGCCCTAGTGGATGAGTCCGTGTCGGGACGAAGGTGAGGCCATGCTGAACAAGACTGCGATGGCCGTCGCCGTAGCGGGGTCGCTGTATGCCGCACGCCGGTATTTCCGTGACTGGGGTACGACCAAGGGGGAAGCCGGCGAGAAGCTCGCGGGTGACGACTTGCTCTCACCGCCGGTGCTGCAGGCCACCGAGGCGGTATGGATCGACGCACCCGCCGAAGAGGTGTGGCCGTGGCTGGTCCAAATGGGTCAGGACCGCGGTGGCCTCTACAGCTTCGAGGTGCTCGAAGACCTCGTCGGTCTTCGCTATCACAACGTCGACACCCTTCACCCAGAGTGGCAGCACCTCGCGGTGGGGGATGCTGTCCGGTTGGTGCCGAAAGGATGGCTTGGTCTGACCGAGGGCGTCGAAATGCAGGTCGTCGAAGTCGTTCAGCCGGAGACGATCGTGCTCCGTACGCGAAAGCCGCAGTTGCCATGGGATGTGGTGTGGTCCTTCCACCTCGTTGCGCAGTGGGAGGATAGGTGTCGGCTGCTGGTCAGGTCCCGTCTGGCGTTGCGCCGCCCCGGCGAGGTGCTGCTTGCAGAGATGGCCGGACCGGCCAGGGCACTCGTCACCCGCGGCATGCTCCTCGGTATCAAGCGGCGAGCCGAGAGCCGATCCGTTGCTGTGGTTCCGAAACAGCCTGTCGACCAATGACCTTCGGCCCTTACCGAAGCGAGGGTCGGTGGCGTACCAACGAGCCATGAGCAATACAGCAGACACTGCCTTCGTCGTCGATGTCACCACCCACGGGGAGTTTCCCGGCGCTGTTGAGTATGCGAAAGCGAAGATCGGCAGCGTCGGCCGCTTGACCCGCCGCCCGATGTCTCACGCGCGGGTCAGGCTGACCCGCAGCCATCGTCCGGCCGCTGAAAAGCCGGTGATCGCACAGGCGAACGTGGATTTCAGTGGCCGGGTCGTGCGCGCACAGGTCGAGGCCCACGATGTGTTCGAGGCCATCGACATGCTGGAAGCGCGGCTGCGCAGGCGGGTGGAACATCTTCACCAACTGTGGGATGTCCATCGCGGTCCGTCTGCTGCGCCGCCGTGGCGCAAATCCGAGGAATCCATGCCCCACCTCGGATCCCCGGCAGGCGCGGTGGGTAACCCTCGGGTCATCCGCCGTAAATCATTCGCGATGGCGCCATGCACCGTCGACGAGGCCGCCGCAGAGATGGAACTGCTCGATTACGATTTTCATCTGTTCAACGAGATCGGTTCGGGCGCAGCCGCAGTCCTGTACAGGGGTGGGCCAACGGGATATCGCCTCGCGCTGGTGGCGCCGGCTCTGGCCGGTGAGGTCGCGCCGTACCGCCTGCGCGCCACGATCAGCCCTCATCCGGTGCCGTGTCTGCGCGAAGAGGATGCTCTGGCCAGGCTTGGCGAGATGGATTTGCCGTTCCTTTTCTATATCGACGCTGCAGAAGGTCGCGCCTGCGTGTTGTATCGCCGGTACGACGGCAACTACGGACTGATCACACCCGCGGGGTGATCTTTTGATGAGCCGTCTGGGGTCTTGCGGCGACTCCGAATGTGACAAACGGCCCCAGAGATCCGGCGGCGACCGGTTTTAGCGTCAGGGGCAGGACCGCCGCCAGGTGGTGAAACTCGAACGGAGAGTGCGACCATGACTTCTCAACAATTGCCGAGGCTGCACGGCGTAGTGGCGGCGGTGGACGGTTCGCCGACATCCGACACCGCGCTGGCGTGGGCCGCGCGTGATGCATCGCTGCGCGATGTGCCGCTGACTGTGGTTCACGTCCAGCCGTCCGATGAGGTCGGCCCGTGGCTGGACCTCCCGATCGCCGAGGAGTATCTCGGGGCCCGCGATCGTCAGAGCGCCGAGATCGTAGACAGAGCGGTCGAACTCGCCGGCACGGCAATGGAGGGACGCCGCCGCGTCCCTGTGGAGAAGCTGATATTGCGGGGTCCGGTGATGCCTGCGCTGCTCGATGTGTCCAAAGACTCGGACCTGATGGTCGTGGGATGTCGCGGCTTGGGGGCACTTGAGGGGCTGCTTTTGGGTTCCACCAGTTCGGCCCTTGTGCATCACGCACACTGCCCGGTCGCGGTGGTGCACGAACACTGTGGTTCAGGCACTGCTGTCACCGCACCGGTGGTCGTCGGAGTCGACGCCTCACCCGCATCCGAACTGGCGATCGCGATTGCCTACGACGAAGCATCAAGGCGTGGTGTGGAATTGGTCGCTATCCATACTTGGATGAACAGCGCCGACTTCTACGTCGACGTGGCGGTCGAGGACTTGGCCAAGCAGGCTGACGAGGAACTCGCGCAGCGGCTCGCCGGTTGGGGCGAGCGCTATCCGGACGTGACGGTACGCCGCGTGGTCGGACAGGACAGCGCCGCGCATCGCCTGATCGAGGAATCCCAGAGCGCCCAGCTTCTGGTCGTCGGAAGTCACGGCCGCGGCGGCTTCGCGGGACTTCTTCTGGGTTCGGTGAGTTGGGCAGTGGCCCAGTCGGCCCACATACCGGTGATCGTGGCCCGTCAGTCCTGAGTCTGTTCAACCGCGGCGGCGGCCAGTACTCAGCCTAGGGGCCCGAAGTTGGACAGGCGTGGGGCATTCGGCTCACCACGATGGGACCTTCGCCTCTGCTCTGCGCCTCGCACAACCCGCGATTATTGTCTCGACGATCGAACCATGTGAGACGGGGTCCGACATGCAGGTTTTCACGAACGGCTTCGGCGTATGGCTGCGTCGGCTGACGGCACGAAATCCGCTCGTTCGAGTCTCTGACCGCTTCGAAGCCCTGGTGCTACTCGCGGTCGGTGCGGTCATGATCCTGACGGTGCCCGTGGCAGGTGCTGTGGGCACCGCCACCTACGACCGCCTCTCAGAGACCTTCGCCGCGGAACGGCTTGTCCGGCAGGAAGTCGACGCGACCGCGGTCGCG
This sequence comes from Mycolicibacterium iranicum, assembly GCF_001650495.1. Lineage (GTDB taxonomy): Bacteria > Actinomycetota > Actinomycetes > Mycobacteriales > Mycobacteriaceae > Mycobacterium > Mycobacterium iranicum_A. The sequence goes on from NZ_LWCS01000015.1 coordinate 43,828, forward strand.
GACAGCCGAGAAGATCCCGAGCCCTACCAGACGCTCTACGTCACGACCGTGGCATGGACGTATAACGGCGTGACACATACAGACGACATTCGCACGGGGCGAATCAATGCCGGCGATACAGTGGTGATTTCGGTTGACGGCGAGGGGAAACGGGCCGCTCGGGTACCGACCGACGATGACGCGGCGGCTCAAGCGGTGCTCGCGGCGCTGGGGTTGTGGTCTGCGGTGGTGACCGCTGCAGTCGCGTCGTGGCTGTTGCTCCGTATGCGGTTGAACCGCCTGCGTTTCACCGCCTGGGATCGTGAGCTCGACGACCTCGCGGACAACGGCGGTAGGGCCAACAACAGCGCGGCGTGACGGCGCTACGAAATTGACCGAGGAACCAGAGAGGCGGAGCCATGCAGGCGATGGTGGTCCTCGAGACCGCACGAACGTGACTGTTCGACGTTCGCTTGACGACGCCCCCGTGGTCGTGGGCGTCGATGGCTCTCGCGCAGCACTGAATGCAGTGTGTTGGGCTCGCTTGGAGGCGATTTCACGAGATACCGTCCTGCGCCTCGTCCACGCCGTCCCCGCTCAGGCAGCGGGTTGCGATGCGGCGCTGACGCATGCCGAACGAACGGCGACGGCGACGCCGCATCCGTTGCGCGTGGAGGTTGCGTCGGTCATCGGGTCGCCGGATGAGGTCTTGCTGCGGGAATCACAGAACGCGGCGATGGTCTGCATCGGTTCCAAGTCGATCCGGGCAATGGATGGAACGTCGATAGGTCCCACCGCGAAGACCCTTGCGGCGGCTGCCCGCTGCCCGGTCGCGATCATCCGGACCCGACCGGACGGAACACCGCACACAGAAGGCGTGGTTGCGGTGGTCCTGTCCGACGAAGACGGTAACGATGAGGCGGTGCATCTGGCCATGCACGAGGGCAGACTGCGGCACGCGACGGTGCGCCAGATCGACCAACGCGCCACGAGCTGGGTTCGGCGCTACCCGGACGTCCATGTCGAAACCGTGGCAGCCGGGACGGGACGCCAGTACGACCGGCATGACATGACAGACGGCGGGGTGGGCCTGGCGGTGGTGGGGCGCAAAGACGCCGCGGAGCTGGCCGACGTGACGTCGCCCAACTGCCACCCCATCCTGGGCTACCCCGATTGTTCGGTCCTGGTCGTGCGAGCGTGATGGTTGGAGATGAACGCCGCCGCTTGGGTTCTGCGCTGCATACCGAGCTTCTCAAGCAGTCGGGACACGTAGTTCTTGACGGTCTTCTCGGCCAGGAACATCCGGTCGGCAATCTGCTTGTTGGTCAGGCCCTCGCCAATGTGCTCAAGAAGAACCCGCTCTTGCCCGCTGAGCGCCGCGAGCGGATCGTCCTGCTGCTTTCCTTGACGTAGCTTGGCCATCAGTGCTGCCGCGGCCCGATTGTCGAGCAGCGATCTGCCCGCCCCCACGTCCTTGATCGCCTGTGTCAGTGCCAGGCCCTTGATGTCCTTGATCACGAAACCACTTGCCCCGGCCAGAATCGCATCGAGCATTGCCTCGTCGGAGGTATAGGACGTCAACATCAGGCAGTGTAGATCCGGCAGACGGCTCAGGAGATCTCGACACAGTTCGATGCCGTTGCCGTCGGGAAGCCGGACATCGAGAACCGCGACGTCGGGCTGAAGTGCCGGAATGCGGGCCATCGCCTGTGCCACGGAGCCCGCTTCACCGACCACCGTAAGTTCCTCGTCCGCGCTGAGTAGCTCGACGAGCCCGCGACGGACCACCTCGTGGTCGTCGACCAGGAAGACCGTCAGCATGTGCTCAGAGTAGGCCGTGAGGTTCGCAGATCAAGATGTCGAAGCAAATATCTTGCGAAATGGCATGTTTCCTCGGTCCGAGCAGATCGGCGATCTCCACGCCTCTTTCATGGGGCACTATCGCCAGCGCGATCATGTCTTGCTGTCGCGCAAAGAAATTGAGAGCGCTGCCGGCCAGGGCGACCACCTCGGCCTGCAGATCTGGGTGTTTCTCACGCCACGGTGCGAGCCGACGTTCCCATTCGCTTTTGACCATCCGATTCATGCCGGTGACTGCATGGTGATCGTGGATGTCGGGGTATCGAGAACGCCGGGCAGCGACGATTTTCAACTCAGCTGACCGCAGCAGCGCTTCCTCGACACCGCGCACCATGGCGATATCGCCTGCCTGCGAGTCGCTCACCTCCGCGACTACCCAAGCCCTGTCGGAGTGCGTCGCACCCTGCGCGTGGACGATTGCCACGGGGCAGGCCGCCGAATGTGCCACGGCCACTGCGACGGAACCGACGTGTCCGATCCCGCCGTGGCTGATTCCCATCGACCCCACACACAGCATGGCTGCCCCGTCGGCCTCCCGCCGCAAGATGTCGCCGGGCGACCCGGTCGACACCTGAGCTTCGACTTTGACCGGCTTCCCGCTCTTCTCGACCGCCATCACGGCGGAATGGACGATGGTTCCGGCGCGGTCCAGAGCGTCAGCGGTGATCTGGGAGCCCCCCATCGAAGGTGCGACGATGTGCACCAACCGAACGGGCACGTCTCGGCTTGCCGCCTCGTCGACTGCCCAAAGCGCAGCAGCGGTGGCGGAATCCGATCCGTCGATGCCCACGATCACAGCGGGTGGACCGGACACGGCGGCTCAGCGCCTGATCTCAAGAACGTCGGTGACTGGGCGACGCGGCGTCGGGGTTGCGATGTCATCGGGGGCGGGAGCGGAGCCTATCCGCACGAGAACTTCAGGTGTGGAACGGGAACCGGTCAGCTCCCGGACGATTTCGCGGCTGGCGGGGACTTCCGTGAGATGCGACAGCGTGCACGTTGCCAGGCCGGCCATCGTCGCGTCCAGCAGGATGGAGGACAGCAGCTCGCCGCATCGCACACGGCTGTCGCGAGTGGAATCCTCGGTCGACAACACCACCACCTCGGCGTCGTCTCCGGAGATGTCTCTGCGCCGGTCGGCGTGCCCGGCCGCCGGGAAATCCCTTCCGATCGCAACTCGTTTGCTCTCGGCTTCGGACGGTAACGTAGCTGCTGGAATCCCGTCGGCGACCGCTACCTCGGAGGTCCAGCCGACGAGTTCGGCGTGATATGCCGAATCGTAGAGACGCGCCGTTCTGGTCAAGTCCGACGCTCGAACCAGCCCGGGTTGTCGGGCATTTCCGATGGCATATACCGACACTCCGCTCGAACCGGCACTGCTGCTGATCGTCTGAAGGAAGATGTCCCAATCGGCCGGTCTTGTGTAAGGGAGCCGGTCGGTGCGACGTCGCGCAATGGCATCGGCACGTCGGCGATGCGCTTCGGTGACGAAGTCGAGGGGGGTGAAGTCGACGGAAGCCAGATGATCACTGTTGTTCGGGTTGGGGAAGCGGTCGACATTGCACGTCCACCCCGCAGCCGCCATCGCCACGCGAAAGTGGTCGAGTGCGGCGCCGCAGCTGATGAGCAATTCTCGTCCGGTCGGATCGGTGCGCTGCGGGGTCCGAGCATGATCCAGGAACAGTGAGACCACGGGTCCGTCGCTGACCCATCTCCACGGCTGGCTGTTGTGCAGCGATGGAGCGCGACACGCCAGTGCCACGGCGTCGGTGATGACATCGATGTCCACGATCACGTCGCGCATCTCGACCTCCGTTCGATACCTTGACCATCGCTGGGATCCCGTTCGAAAACCAGGGTCAATGGTCCTCACCGGGGCATCCCAGAAGGCCCTGTCGCCGCTGCACCGCCGAGCGCAGGCTCAAGGGCATGACCTCAGGGCTTGAATGTTCAGCTGAGTCGCAGCCTGCGTGGATGACGCCCGGCAACCTCGGTGCCGAGGTCCACGAGACTCACACCGGCCTGGTCGCCCTCGTCGGCGACCGGGCCTTCAAGGTCAAGAAGCCGGTGCGCACGGATTTCCTCGACTTCAGCACCGTCGCCAAACGCGCCGAGGCCTGCCACCGCGAGGTGGAGCTCAACCGCCGGCTGGCACCGTCGAGCTACCTCGGGGTGGGCCAGTTTCACCCGCCCGTGGGCGGGCCGGAGCCGGTCATCGTCATGCGTAGATATCCGGACTCTGAGCGGTTGGCCGAGCTCGTTTCCTGCGGGGTTCCGGTGGGGAAATGGCTGATGTCGATCGCCGGCATGCTGGCGCGCTTCCACGCCGACGCCGACCGCGGGCCCGTCGTGGACAGGGAGGCCACGGCGGAGGTGCTGCGGGACCGCTGGCTGCAGAACCTGTCCGAATTGCGCCGGCACGTCGGTCCCGTGATCGCCGAAGAGCCCCTGGTTGACATCGAGCGTCTGGCGATGCAATACCTGGCCGGCCGCGGACTCTTGTACGACAACCGTGTCGCGGCCCGCCGCATCGTCGACGGACATGGAGATCTGCTCAGCCAAGACATCTTCTGTACCGCGGAGGGGCCCATGCTGCTGGATTGCCTGGAGTTCGACGATCGGCTTCGATACGTGGACGGCGTCGACGATGCCGCCTTCCTGGCAATGGATCTGGAGTTTCTCGGGCGCCGCGATCTTGCGGATCTGTTCTTCGACGAGTACTGCCTCCAGGCGGGGGATAGTGCCGCGCACTCGTTGCGGCACTTCTGTGTTGCCTATCGGGCGGTGGTGCGAGCCAAAGTCGACTGCGTGCGCGTCGGCCAGGGCCACTCGGACGGTATTGCCGCAGCGCAGCGTCACCTCGCCATCGCCCACGCGCACCTCAAGGCCGGCTGCGTGCAACTGGTCGTCGTCGGGGGTGGCCCCGGCACCGGCAAGACGACGGTCGCACATGCCTTGGCGGAGAGCATCGACGCCCACGTCGTCTCGACCGATGAGGTCCGGCGTGAGCTCCGCCAGAGCGGTGACGTGACCGGCTGTGTCGGTGACCTCAACGCGGGACTCTATGCGCCGGAGAAGGTGTCCGCGGTCTACGACGAAGTCCTCAGCCGAGCGCGAACCTGGCTCAGTGCCGGGCATTCGGTCGTTCTGGATGGAACGTGGCGTGATGCCCGCCAGCGCCGGCGGGCACACACGGTGGCCGCAGAGACCCACAGCCCGATCGTTGAACTGCTGTGTACATCGCCTGTCGGCGAAGCGGCGAATCGGATCGCGGGCAGAGGATGCACCGCCTCGGACGCAACACCGGCGATGGCCGCCGAACTGAGTGGATGGTCGGGCGAGTGGCCGAGCGCGCATCCGCTCGACACCACACGTCCGCTTGAGGAGTCGGTGCGTGAGGCGCGCCAAGCGTGCGCAGCTGCGATCTAGGCGGAACTGTTCGGTCAACGTGGTTTCGTTGGTGCGGGGGAAGCCGTCGTGTCCAGGTCAGCAAGGGAGAAGTAGCTCTCCTCTTCCTGAATGAAGTGCAGTCGCAGCAGCGCATACAGTCCATACAGGCAGGCAAGCAGGTCATCGATCTGATCGACCTGGATGCCTCCGGCGGCCTGCGCGAGTCGGAGGTGCTCACCGATGCGGTCAGACAGTCGCTGAATCTCGGCGTGGGTACGACTCATGGTGGCAGTGGCTTCACCGCTGTGCAGGGGCGCTGCCAGCGCAGGGTACAACTCCGTCTCCTCGGCGCGCTCGTGCGGCAGAATACGTTCCGTAAGCAGCGAATATGATCTCGAAAGAGCTTGTAGCGCAGCCTCATCGGCACCCTCGACCAACGTATCGGCGCAGTTGCGGATCTGTAGGAGGCTGTCACGCAGCTCGTCGTGCTCGGCTGCGAACCCCTGCAGCATCCGCTCGGTGTCTGCGGCCAGCCCGACGTCGGCACGCGGATCCCCGCGCAGCGCGCGCAAAGCGTTGAGGATGACTGCCACGTCGATGGCTTCCTGCAGTAGGGCTCCCGGCGCGGGCGGAAGCCAACCCAGCGCCGCGGCCGTCATCGCCACCAGAGAGAGCGTCATGCCGACGACAGCGCTCTGTACGGCGATGCGTCGGGACCAGCGCGCAATGTCCATTGCGTCGGCGAGCCTGTCGAGCCGGTCGGTGGTCAGCACGATGTCGGCGGCCTCCGATGACGCCGTGGCCCCCCGCGCCCCCATCGCGACACCCACCGTCGCGGCCGCCAGTGCTGGTGCGTCGTTGATGCCGTCGCCGACCATCACCGTGATCGCCCGTTTCCTCTCGGTGCGGACGGCAGTCACCTTGTCGGCCGGTGTCTGATGGGCATACACCTCGTCGAGACCGAGCACCGTCGCGACTTCACGCGCCGGTTCGGTGCGATCGCCGGTGAGCATCACCAGCCGGGTGAAGCCCGCCTCTCGTAACCGTCTCATCGTTCTGGGCGCCTGCCGTCGAAGCGGATCACGCAGCAGTACAGCACCTTTCGGCACCCCATCCACACAGACCCATGCCACCGCCGCGTTGTCGAGTCGCGCTCTGTTCAGTGCGACCTGCGCCCACAGGGTGCGTGGCTCGTCGTCGGCCAATTTGCCCACCATCACGCGACGCCCGTCGAGGTTCGCACTGACACCACGTCCCGGTTCCTCGGTGGCATCGGTGGGTAGCGAAAGCGCTATACCTCGCTTCAGAGCCTCGGTGACAATGGATTCAGCCAGTACATGCGGGGAAAGCTGATCCACCGATGCGGCCGTCCTCAGCACCTCGGCGGCGTCGGTCCCCGGTGCGGCGATGACATCGATGACCACAGGCCGGCCCATGGTCAGAGTGCCGGTCTTGTCCATCATCAATGTTGTTGCGTGGCCCAGGTTTTCCAGGGCGCCGCCGTCGCGGATGACCACGCCGGCCCGGGAAGCGCGGGACAGGCCTGAGACGATGGCCACGGGTGCAGCCAGAAGTAGCGGGCACGGGGTTGCGACCACCAGCACTGCGACCGCCCTGACGGCTGAACCGCTGACCAGCCACGCGACACCCGCCACGATCAACGTCAGCGGCAGGAAGTAGGTGGCATAGCGGTCCGCGAGGCGCACGAGCGGTGCGCTTTGCGCCTCTGCTTGCTGCGCCAGCCGGACGATGCCCGCATAGGTGCTCTGCTCGGCGGTCGCCGTCGCACGTAGCTCGAAGACCCCGCCCGCGTTGACCACACCGCTGCGGACAGCATCTCCGGCGGGCCGGTCCACATGACGGGACTCGCCGGTCAGAGCCGACTCGTCGAGCACCGCCGTCGCGCCTACGACTCGGCCGTCGACCGGTACGACATCGCCGGGACTGACGACGAGGACGTCACCGACGTCGACGTCGGAAAGGCCGACGACCTCGACCTGCGTGCCGACGCGTCGACGGGCGAATCGCGGTGCGCGTTCGAGCAGTGCTGACAGGTCCCGGGACGCTCGACGCGTGGCCGCCGCGTCCAGGGCGCGACCGCCTGTCAGCATCAACGCGATCAACGCACCGGCGAGGTACTCGCCGACGAGCAGAGTGCCGCCCAGCGACAACACCGCGATCAGGTCCACGCCGAATCGCCCGTGTCGCAGCGCGATGAGCACCCACAGCACAGCGGGCACGATCGCGATTGCGGTGCCGACCATCCAGCAGATGTCCGCCGCATCCTTCGCGCCCAACAGCCATGCGATACCACCTGCGCCCAGTGCGACACCCGTGAGCGCCACCAGGGTCGGTTCCAGAAGAGGCCGCCAACGCCCGAAGCGGTCTCGGGTTGCTCCGGTCATGTCCGTTCGTCCTTCCGCGTGCGACCATCGCAGTGCGTGTCCGGCTGAATCCAGGGCCCGGAAGACGGCACAACGGAAAGGCCTGAGATCCGTTCTCAGGAGCGAACGACGGCCACCGGGGCCGTCGCCGCCTCGGCGACGGCCGTGCTGACCGAGCCGAGCAACATGCTCGCGATCCCGCCGCGGCCGCGGCTTCCGACCACCACCAACTGCGCTTGCTTCGACTCGTCGATGAGCCAACGCGCGGCCTTGTCGCAGACGATCCGGCGACTGATGCGAACGTCGGGATAGGTTTCCTGCCACCCCGCGAGACGCTCGCTGAGTAATTCGTGACCCTGCTGTTCGTAGGTGTGCCAGTCCATGCCCAGAATCGGGAAGACGGCGACATCACTCCAGGCGTGCAGTGCGACGAGTTCTACCCCGCGTCGTGACGCCTCGTCGAAGGCGAATGCCGTAGCAGCTTCGGAAGCTGGAGAGCCGTCGATCCCCAGCAGCACGGGCAAATTTCGGTCGGTGCGCCTGACCACACCTTCCTTGGCTACGACGACCGGACACTGTGCGTGATGCAGCAGTGCGCGGCTCACCGAACCCAGTACCGCGCCACCGACGGGACCCAGTCCGCGACTGCCGACCACGAGCATGTCCGCGTTCTCTGAAGCCTTTGACAGTTCGGCGATGATCCCGTCGTGTCGGAGTTCGACGAGCACATCTGGCGGTGAAGACCCTTCCGCCGCCGAGTGCAGGGTCTCCTGACTCTGCTTGAGCACCTCGGTTGCGTTGTCTTCCTGCCACTCATAGAAATCCGTGATCACGGGCTCGATCGGCCAGGTGACCACGATAGGCGACACGACGTGCATGAGCGTCACGGGTCGCCGACGAAGCACGGCTTCCTGTGCGGCCCAGCGCACCGCGGCAAGCGACTCGGGCGACCCGTCGACGCCGACGAGTATCCCGAGTTCTCCGGTCGGTCCAGACATTGGTGGCTCCTCCTCGACTACCTGGGTTTCAGCGCACCACAAGGGCTGAGGTCGCCGAGTGACGGAAGATCGAATGGCCATGTCCGACGATCTGTGCGACCTGGTCGGCTTGACGCTCCCCGATGACGGCGAGCAGCACCGGCTCGTCGTGCTTTCTGAGGAAGTGGGTCACTTCGCCCCGGTTGTCGATCGGGTAGATGTGGACATCAGGAAAGCGTTCTCGCCAGCTGAGCAGTTGCCGTTCCAGCGATTCGGGCACACTGCTGTCGCCGAGGGCCAGCACCGGCAGGTGACGCAGGGCGGCCTCTCGCATCGCCTGCTCGACGACGTCGTCATTGTCCGGCTGGTCGGTCACGGCGACGACGATCCAGTTCACGGCCTGATCGCCGCCTCCGGCGTCGGGTCTGATGACCGCGACCGGACAGTGCGCCTTCTCGGCGAGGTCGGCGGCGGTGGAGCCGAGTATGGACCTCGCATAGCGTCCGATCCCGACGGAACCTGCACAGATCATCTGCGCGCCTGCTGACTCCGCGACCAGAGCCTCCGCCGGTGGTCCGCTGACGACCGCGGTGTCGATGGTGACCGCGTTGCCGGCCGCTTCGACCGCGGCTCGTGCCCGGCGTAACGACGAATGGGCGTGACGCACGTCCTCGGCGTACTCATCGGTGCTTTCATGGGACGCCTTGGTCACGTACACGAGCCGCAGTGGTGCGCCTCGGAATTCGGCCTCGGTGGCTGCCCAGAGCGCGGCATGCAGTGCCGTCGTCGACCCGTCCACTCCGGCGGTCACAGGTTGGGGCGTGGCATCTGTCATCGTTGTCTCCGTTCAGGCCCTGCTTGAACGCTATGGATCGGCGGCGAGCGCAGACAGGGCCATTGGTCCCCATTCGTGTGCTCACTGGAGCCGCTACGGCGCTGACTCGGTTCTGCACGCAGAACCGTCATCGCGCCGCATCGAGGAGGATGCGCCGCTCCGCGGCCGCGATCACCCGTCGGGTGGCGTCGACCGCATCGGGATTGACTGAGACGGAGGTGATCCCGTAGCGGACAAGATGCTCGGCGAACGCCGGATTGGTCGAGGGCGCCTGGCCGCACAGCGACGACGTGATCCCGAACTTGTTGGCCGTCGTGACGATCCTGCGGATGGCGTGCAAGACCGCGGGATCGGATTCGTCGAACAGCTCGGCGCACGTGTCGGAGTCGCGATCGACACCCAGCAACAACTGCGTCAGGTCGTTACTGCCTATCGAGACCCCGTCGATCCCCATGCCGATGTACTCCGGCAGCCAGTGCACGACGGAGGGAACCTCGGCCATCACCCAGCGGTGCAGGCCGCGTTGGCGGCCGAGTGGGCTGGCGTCGACAAGCGAAAGGCACTCTTCCAGTTCCCATCGGGTGCGGACGAAAGGAATCATCAGCGCAACGTTGGGTGACTCTTCCCGCACTCTGGCCAGTGCTTCCAGTTCGAGGGCGAACAGGTCAGGCTCCTTGACGTAGCGGAAGCACCCGCGATAACCGATCATCGGGTTGTGCTCGACCGGTTCGTAGTCGGATCCGCCTTTGAGGCCACGGAATTCGTTGCTGCGGAAGTCAGTGGCCCGATAAACGACGGGACGAGGGGCGAATGCTGCGGCGATTCGACCGACCGAGGCCACCATGCGGGTGACGAGCGTCTGCTGCTCTCCGTGAGCGATGAGGTCGCGGGGGTGACGGCCGCCGAGAGCGTCGGTCAGCATGAACTCCGCACGGAGTAGTCCGACCCCGTCGACGTCACGGCTCGCGACGCTCTCCGCGGCGTCGGGCATTGCGAGGTTGACGTAGATCCGGGTCGCCGTCACCTCGCTCGCCGCAGCGTGTTCCGCGGCGGGGCGCTCGGATGTGACGGTGGTGCCGGTGCTGCGTCCCGAGGAAACCTCGCCGCGCGCACCGTCGACGGTCACGGTTGTGCCGTCGTGCAGATCTGTGGTCGCGGTCCTTGCGCCGACGATGCACGGTACTCCCAGCTCCCGAGCCACGATTGCGGCATGGCAGGTCATGCCGCCGGTGTCGGTGATCAGTGCGGCGGCACGGCGGATGGCGGGTAGCCAGTCGGGATTCGTCATCGGCGCCACCAGGATCTCCCCAATCTGGAGCTGGTCGCCCTCTTCGGGAGCCTGCAGGACGCGGACCCGACCCGTTGCCACACCTGGCGCCGCGGCGAGGCCACGCAAGAGAACTGCCTCCGACGGCTCTGCGGCCGGCACTGTGTGTCCCAGAGTGGTGATGGGGCGGGCCTGCACCAGATATGTTCTGCCGCGGCTGATCGCCCATTCCGTATCCTGCGGACAGCCGCTGTGTTGCTCCATCGCGATCGCCATGCGCGCGATGGAATTCAACTCGTCGTCGGTGAGTACGCGGGCCCCCGCGTGTGCGTCATCCAGGTCGACCACCGCGTCGCTGCCATCAGGGCCTCGAACGATCTGAAACTGCTGATGACCGATGCGGACGTCGAGGGGTGCGAGCGTGTCTTTCGAGACGATGTACGTGTCGGGCTCAACCTTGCCCGACACCACCACTTCACCAAGTCCATAAGCGGCTTCGATGACCACGCGGTCTCGTGCTCCGGTGCTGGGATCGGCGGTGAAAGCCACTCCGGCCTTCTCGGAATCGACCATCTGTTGGACGACGACCGCCATGGCGGGATCGTCGGTGAATCCGCGGCTGGCACGGTAGGTGATCACTCGTGGGCTGAACAGCGATGCCCAGCAACCGATGACCGCATCGAACAGCTCTGCCTGGCCGCACACGTTGGTGATCGTGGCGTTCATTCCGGCGAACGACGCATCGGCCCCATCCTCGCCTGTGGCCGACGAGCGCACGGCCACCACCGCGTCCGAGCCGAGCCCCTGGTAGGCGGCCGATACCTGGCGGCGCAGGCGGTCTCCGACACCGGCCTTGCGGACGAGGGCCTGCATCCACCGGCACAGCTCATCCAGGCGTGCGGTGTCGGCGGCATTCGCGAGCGCCTCGCGATGCAGCGCAGCGAGTTCGGCGTCGACGCCGCCGTGACGCATCGAGTCGCGATAGCAGCTGCGCAGCAGCACGAATCCGGGTGGGACAGGCAACTTGGCCGCCACCATTTCACCGAGGTTGGCGCCCTTGCCGCCGGCTTCCTCGGCGTCATGGATCGACAATCCCTTGATGTCTCGGATGTAGGCAGTATCGATTCCTTCGTCCATGGTTCGAGCTTCCGCCGCGGTGCCGCATCGCCGTAGCGGCCGAGGGCAGCTCACGACGGAACGAAAGTCCTCTCTTCGCAGGGTCTTTAGTCCCTTCTGCGGGGAGAAGGGACCAATGTCTCTTCTCCGTCCGGCCCCGGGTTGCTGACATGGAGCGCGAGTGCAGAGTGAGGAGTTTGGCGATGGTGCTGCCGGTCTTTGTCGACCCACGTGATCACGACGCGGTGCTCATCGAGCTCGACAGTCTGATCACGGGCGCAGGCAGTCTTCGCCCTTACCACAGGGCGCGCGAGTTCGTGCGTGAGTTGGCCTCTGCCGGCGTCCGCACTGCCGCCTACTGCTCGGCCGGTGGGTGCCCGCAGAAGCTGACATCCATCGGACTGACCGAGGTGTTCGCCGCAGTGGTGGACGGCACAGCCCGCGACGCTGCGGAGAAGCTGGGCCTCCCACCCAACCGGTGCGTCGTCGTCGACCACACCTCAGCCGGGGTGGCCGCCGCGTGTGAGGGCGGTTTCGGGCTTGTGATCGGCGTGGACCTGACAGGTGATGCGGCCCGCATCGTGCAGAGCGGCGCCGATGCGGTGGTTCCCGATGTTGTCACACTGAGCGTGCGCAGCGGCTACGAATCCGTTGCCGCGATGCCCGACGCGCTCGCCGCCTTCGACGAGGTTGCCTCGCTGGCTGTGACGCGTCGACCGGTGCTTCTCCTCGATTTCGACGGAACGCTGTCGGAGATCGTCGACGACCCGGCCAAAGCCGAATTGGCGCCGCGCACCGCCGAAGTAATCGAAAGTCTGGCGCCTTACTGCCCTGTCGCGATACTCAGTGGTCGCGGCCTCGCCGATCTCCGCGATCGCATCACGCTTCGCGGTGTGTGGTACGGGGGCAGCCACGGCATCGAACTGGTGTCACCGGACGGTGTCGAGCACCAGAATGCGCGTGCGAAGGAAGCGCTGCGTGCGCTGAGTCCCGCCGTGCCCGACCTGACGGAACAACTCGGTGATGTCCCGGGCATCGTCGTCGAAGACAAACGTTTTGCGATCGCGGTGCACTACCGCAACGTGGCAGACGACGCCGTCGACGGTGTGATCGCAGCTGTCCGCACGGTCGGGCGCGCCCACCGCCTCAGAGTGTCCTCGGGACGGAAGGTGATCGAACTGCGTCCCGTCATCGATTGGGACAAGGGACGGGCGGTCGACTGGATTCTCGATCAGATCGACGGACAGGATCTGGCGCTGCCCGTCTACATCGGAGACGACAGCACCGACGAGGACGCCTTTGACGTGCTCAGGCACAAGGGTGTAGGAATCGCAGTGCGCCAGGGCCTTTCAGATAAGCGGCGGTCGTCGGCGCGGTTCTGCCTGGCCGACCCCGAGGCCGTCTGCACGTTCTTGTCCCGGCTGGAACGGCGACTCGCCGACGAGGCCGACGGCGCCGGTGACTCCTGGAGCCTGGTGTTCGACGGCTACGAGCGAGAGCAGGAGAGGCTTCGAGAGTCGTTGTGCACGACGGGTAACGGGTACGTCGCTGTGCGCGGCGCCGCACCAGAGGCACACGCCGGTCAGTTCCACTACCCAGGGACCTATATCGCCGGCGTGTACAACCGACTCACTGATTCGGTCGCAGGCACGCCGGTCACCAACGAGAGCCTGGTCAACCTGCCGAACTGGCTGCCGGTCTCGTTTCGGGTGGACGGTGGAGAGTGGTTCGACATCGACCGCTGCCCGCCGACGTCCTATCGGGTGACGTTCGATTTGCGCCGCGCGACGTTGACGCGGCAGCTCACCGTCTGCGACGAGGGCGGACGCACCACCGAGGTCACTCAGCGGCGGTTCGTGTCGATGCAGCGGCCGCACGTGGCGGCCATGCAGACAGTGATTCGGCCGCTGGACTGGACAGGCTTGCTGGAGATCCGCTCGACAGTGGATGGTGGCGTTGCCAATACGGGTGTCGAGCGTTATCGCGACCTGGCGTCAAAGCATCTGGATGTCACCGAGATCCGGGAGTTGTCAGATGATTGCGCGCTGCTGGCCGCGGAGACCACGCAGTCCAGGATCCGCGTGGCTCTCACCGTCCGTAACGCGCTGCACTGTGACGGGTCATCGTCCTCCGATCGCGAAATCCGACGCATGCCGATCGTCGGCGACGTCCATGTGGGTCATCAGTTCTCGATCGACATGGCACCAGGTGAAAAGGCGTCGCTGGAGAAGACCGCATGCGTGTTCACCAGCCGGGATCACGGCATCGGAGAACCTGTCGAGGCCGGTATCCGTGAGATAAGCAGGGTCGCGGATTTCGCCGAACTCCAGCGCGGACACCAGCTCTCCTGGGCGCACCTGTGGGAGCGCTTCACCATCGACATGAGCCGTGACGTCGAGACCCTGCGCGTCGTGCGGCTCCATCAGCTTCATCTTCTGCAGACGCTCTCGCGCCACACCGCAGACCTCGACGTCGGTGTCCCGGCGCGGGGCCTGCACGGCGAGGCGTACCGGGGTCACGTCTTCTGGGACGAGCTGTTCGTGTTCCCGGTCACCAATCTGCGTATGCCTGAGGTCACGCGATCGCTGCTGATGTACCGATACCGCCGGTTGCCCGAAGCCCGCCTCGCCGCACATGAGAGGGGCTATCGGGGCGCGATGTTTCCGTGGCAGTCCGGCAGCAGTGGACGCGAGGAAAGCCAGCAGTTGCATCTCAATCCCCGTTCGGGGCATTGGAATCCCGATGCAAGCGCCCGTGCACATCATGTCGGCATCGCGATCGCCTACAACGTCTGGCAGTACTACCAGGCCACCGGTAACTGGGGTTTCCTGATGGACTACGGCGCAGAAATGCTGACCGACATCGCTCGATTCTGGGTGAGCCGGGCCAGATTCGACAGTACGCGCAACCGATATGTCATCACCGGCATCATCGGGCCTGATGAGTTCCACTGCGGCTATCCAGGGCGCGACTACGACGGAATCGACAATAACGCCTATACCAACGTGATGGCGGTGTGGGTGATACTGCGGGCGCTGGAAGCCCTCGAGTGGGTCCCGTTGTCCCACCGGCTGAACCTGTTGGAGAAGCTGGGAATCGATGACGACGAGATCGCGCAGTGGGAGGACGTCAGCCGCCGCATGTTCGTGCCCTTCCACGACGGCGTCATCAGCCAGTTCGAGGGTTACGAGAATTTGCGCGAACTCGACTGGGATGCATACCGGACCCGCTATGGAAATCTGCAGCGACTGGACCGGATCCTCGACGCCGAGAACGACAGCGCCAACAACTACAAGGCCGCCAAACAGGCCGACACGGTCATGCTGTTCTACCTCTTGTCGTCCGACGAACTCTACGAGTTGTTCGACAGGCTCGGTTACACATTCACTCCGGACCAGATACCGGCGACGATCGACTACTACCGGTCCCGCACCTCGCATGGGTCGACGCTCAGCGCTGTCGTGCACTCCTGGGTGACCGCACGCGGTGACCGCACCGAGGCGATGCGCTATTTCAAGCAGGCGCTGGACTCCGATGTCGTCGACATCCAGCGCGGCACCACTGCCGAAGGAATCCATCTCGCTGCGATGGCAGGCAGTATCGACCTGCTGCAACGGTGCTTCACCGGCCTCGAACTGCGGGCTGACCGAATTGTTGTCGGTCCGCTGTGGCCGGAGTCGCTGGGCGGCTTGGCCTTTCCGTTCCGCTACCGCGGTCATCGCCTCCGGCTCAGCGTGCTGGGACGCGGTGCCACCCTCAGCGCGGAACCGGGGGAGGCGCCGCCCGTACAGGTCGAGTGCCGCGGTGCGCAGCAGACCCTGGTCGCCGGCGGGACCGTACGCTTCAGCCGGTAGCCTTGGCGACGGTGGTCCCGGCTTCACCGGAAACGATCCTGTCGATGTCGCACAGCGCCCCGATCGCCGCGATATTGCCGGTGTTACCGGCGAAGCGGCATGCGGCCTCGACCTTGGGGCCCATCGAGCCCGCGGCGAAGTGCAGCGTGGCAAGTTCGTCAACAGTGATGTGGGACAGTCGCTTCTGCGCGGGGGTGCCCCAGCCGCTGTACACACCGTCGACGTCGGTGGCGATGACGAGCAGGTCGGCCTCGAGCTGTTCGGCCAGCAACGCCGATGCCAGGTCCTTGTCGATGACCGCTTCCACCCCACCCAATCTGCCGGTCTCGTCGTAGGCCGTCGGGATCCCACCGCCGCCCGCGCAGATGACCACTGTCCCGGCCGCCACCAGTGTGCGAATCGGCTCAATCTCGAAGATGCGCCGAGGTTTTGGGCTCGCGACCACTCTGCGGAACCCGGCACCGTCGGGAGCGAAGGCCCAGCCGCTCTCGGCGCGCAGCCGATCAGCCGCGTCGCGGTCGTAGACCGGGCCTATCGGCTTTGTCGGATCGGCGAAGGCCCGATCATGCTTGTCCACTTCGATCATCGTGAGCACAGTCGCCAGCGACTGGCCGGCCGGCAACAGATTGCCGAGCTCCTGTTCGATGACGTAGCCGATCATCGCCTCGGTCTGGGCGCCGAGCACGTCGAGAGGGTACGGGGCGACGTCGTGGTACGCCGCCGCCTGCAACGCCAGCAGCCCCACCTGAGGCCCATTACCGTGCGCGATCACGAGTTGGTTACCGCGTGCGACAGCGGCGATTGCCGCCGCGGCCACACGAATGTTGTCCCGTTGGTTTTCTGCGGTCATGGGCTGGCCTCGGCGCAGAATCGCGTTTCCGCCCAGTGCGATGACAATACGCATGCGCGCGTCAGGACAGTGCCGACACGAGGACGGCCTTGATGGTGTGCATCCTGTTCTCGGCCTGCTCGAAGGAGATGTTCAGCGGGCTCTCGAAGACCTCGTCGGTGACCTCGATCCCATTGCGCAGCTGTGGGTATTGCGCGGCGATCGCCGCACCGACCTCGGTATCGCTGTTGTGGAAAGCCGGCAGGCAATGCATGAACTTGACCCGTGGATTGCCCGCCGCAGCAAGCAGTTCGGAGTTGACCTGGAAGGGAAGAAGCTCGTCCACCCGGGTTCCCCATGTGTCGAGCGGCTCGCCCATCGACACCCACACATCGGTGTAGATGAAGTCGACACCGGTGACCGCCTTGAGGGGATCGTCGGTGATGGTGATCCGCGCACCGGACTCCATCGCGAACTCTTCACACATCGCCACATGATCCTCGTGCGGCCACAGCGTCGGCGGGGCACCGATCCGGACGTCCATGCCCAGTTTCGCCGCGACGAGCAGAAGCGAGTTCGCGACGTTGTTCCTTCCGTCACCGACGAAGGCGAACGCGATGTCGGTCACCGGCTTCGGGCACTGCTCGGTCATGGTCATCACGTCGGCGAGCATCTGGGTGGGGTGGAACTCGTCGGTGAGTCCGTTGAAGACGGGGACGCCGGCGTACTGGGCAAGCTCCTCCACCGTCTTCTGGCTGGCTCCGCGGTATTCGATGGCGTCGTACATGCGGCCCAGCACGCGTGCGGTGTCCTTCATCGACTCCTTGTGTCCGATCTGTGAGGACTTGGGGTCGATGTAGGTGACGTGGGCTCCTTCGTCGTGGGCCGCCACCTCGAACGCACACCGCGTCCTCGTCGACGTTTTCTCGAAGATGAGCGCGATGTTCTTGCCCGCGAGGCTCTGCCGCTCCACACCTGAGTACTTGGCTCTTTTCAGGTCCCGGGACAGGTCGAGCAAGTAGTGCAGGTCCCGTTCGGTGTGGTGAACGAGACTGAGCAGACTGCGATTCCGGTTGTTGTATGCCACGATCAGTACTCCCGTCGGATGTCAGGTGTTGAGCGGGTCGCGAAGGATGGGGCAGGTCATGCACCTGCCGCCGCCGCGTCCGCGGCCGAGTTCACTGGCGGTGATGGTGACGACTTCGACACCGGCTTTGCGCAACGCCGTGTTGGTGAGGATGTTGCGGTCGTATCCGATGACCAGACCCGGCTCGAGCGCGACGACGTTGTTCCCGTCGTCCCACTGTTCGCGTTGCACCCCATAGACGTCGCCGGCTGTGCTGACGACCCGGAAGGTGACGCCGAGCGCATCCCCGATGGTCGGGATCAACGCTTTCGGTTCGCGGCGGATGTCCAGGCCGGACGGTGCCCGGTCGTCGGGGCGGAGGCTGAACGGCACGATCCCGTCGACGACCGCGGCGTATGCGGTGACGAGGTCGTAGTCGCAGAAGGTGAACACGGTATCCAGATGCATGGCTGCGCGCGACTTGGGCAGGCTTGCGACGATGACCTGTTCGGCGGCACCCGCCGCGAAGAGATTGCGGGCAACCTGTGTGATGGCATGGTGCGACGAGCGCTCGCCCATGCCGATGACAACTATCCCTTTACCGATCGGCATGACGTCGCCGCCCTCGAGCGTCGCCGAACCGTGGTCGAGCGCAACGCTGTCCGTGTCGCCGAGCCAGACGTCGAACTTCTCGTCGGCAAACGCGGGATGGAACTTGTAGACCGCGGTCGTCAGCAGCGTCTCCTGGCGGCGTGCAGGCCAGAACATCGGGTTCAGCGTGACCCCGTGGAAGATCCAGGAGGAGTTGTCCCGCATGAACTGTGTGTTGGGTAGGGGCCGCAACACGAAACCCGCCGGATCCAGATCGCGTAGCGTGCTGAGGAAATTGCCGCCGACCTCGTCGGGAACATCGGCGTAGGCGATCCCGCCGATCAGAAATTCCGCCAGCTGTTCTGCCGGGAGTTGGTTCAACCAATCCCGGATCTGATGACGCATACCCGGACCGACCAGGTCGTCGGTGACCTTGCGGTCCAGAATCCATTGGCGGGCTGCGTGATTGACAACGATGTCAGAGAGAAGATCCTGCAGTTCGAGAACTTCGACTCCGTGGTCCTCCATCTTGGCGACGAAATCGAAGTGGTCACGGCGCGCCTGCTGCAGCCAGATCACATCGTCGAACAGCAGCTCGTTACAGTTCTGCGGCGTCAATCGCTGATGGGCAAGTCCCGGAGCGCACACCAGGACCCGGCGTAGTCTGCCTGCCTCCGACCACACCCCGAGGCGCGACTCGACCGTCACAGCACGGCCAGGTTGCCGGTGGCCAGCAGGATGATCGCAGCAGCCGACGTCGCGGCCACCACCCCGACCACAACCATCTCGCCCGGGGTGAAGACCGGCAGTCTGCTCTCTCGCCGGGCCCATACGTACAGCGCCGTGCCCACCAGATAGAACACCGCCGCCATCAGCAGGTACTGCCAGCCGCCTGCGTACAGCAGCCACACGGCGTAGCCCAGGGCGACCACACCGACGACCAGGTCGCGCGTCCTGCCATGGCCGTCGTGATACGTCTCACCGCGCAGCGTCAGCAGCACCTGGTATGCCGCCGACCACAGGTAGGGCAGCAGGATCAACGACGTCGCAAGGTAGATCAGGTTGGTGTAGGTGCTCTCGTTGGCCAGTGTCCACAGCAGCATCGCCTGCACGCACAGGTTGGTCAGCCACAGGGCGGTTGCGGGTGCTCCGTGCGCGTTCTCCTTCGCGAGCGCCTTGGGCATCACGTTCTCCATCGCGGGCAGACGCAGAATTTCGACACAGAGCAGCACCCAGGCGATCAGCGCTCCCAGGAGCGAGATGACCAGACCCCCGGAGATGAACGCCGCGCCCCAGCTGCCGACCTCGTTCTCCAAGACGCCTGCCATCGACGGATCCGGCACGCCGGCCAGCTCCGCCTGCGCCATCAGGCCATACGACAGCAGATTCACCAGGAGCAACAAAGCCAGTACGGCGCCGAAGCCCAGCACCGTCGCACGTCCCACGTCGGCGCGTTTGGCGGCGCGCTGCGAATACACCGCGGCGCCTTCGATACCGATGAACACCCAGACCGTGACCAGCATCATGTTCTTGACCTGGGTCATGGTGTCACCGAGCGGGGCGCCGTCGATTTGTGTTGCCCTGCCCCAGAAATCGGCGGTGAACAAACCGGCCTTGAATCCGACGGCGGCGATCGCGATGAACACGACGATGGGAACAATCTTGGCGATCGTGACGATGATGTTCACCAACGCCGCGGTCTGGATTCCCCGCAGGGTCAGAGCGTGCACGACCCAGAGCACGATCGATGCGCCGACGATGGCCGGCACGGTGGCGCCGCCCTCGAAAGCGGGGAAGAAGTAGCCCAGCGTCGAGAACAGCAGCACGAGGTAGGCAACGTTGCCCACCCACGCCGACATCCAGTACCCGAACGCCGATGTGAACCCGATGTAATTGCCGAAACCCGCTCGGGCATAACCGTAAACGCCACCATCTACGTCAGGTTTACGGGTGGCGAGGCTCTGGAACACGAAGGCGAGCATCAGCATGCCCACACCGGTGACGACCCACCCGATGATGAGTGGACCCGGCGCAGCGCTGGCGGCCATCTGCGACGGCAATGCGAAAATCCCGCTGCCGATCATCGAACCGACGACCAGTGCGGTCAACGCCGTGAGGCCGAGGCCCGCGCGGACGCCAGGACGTGGTGCGGCAGGTCTCGGAAGGACTGACTGCGACATCGTTGTCTCCCAGATGCATCGGTACAAGGTGGCGGACGCCACCTCGCTGAGGTCGACGCTATTGCCGAGTCCCTGCGGGCTGAGGGGTCTTTGGTCCTCGATCAGCTGTCGTAAGTCCCCACGCCTGCGCGTCACCCGTGTGGGACGGGACTTTCGGCCCATCGATGCCGGGTCATCTAGCCCTCTGCCGAGAGGTCCCCGCCAGGGCACCATTGCCGGCAACGAAAGGAGCGCGCCAATGACGGCGAGAGCCAGTGATCGTGGCGCGACGATGCCGGGCGACTGCCCGCCGCTCGAATCCTTGGATCCTTCCCTGCGCGAAGGCGTCGACGTAGCCAGGGATTTAGGGGTCGATCCAGCCACCGGGCTCAGCGCGGCGCAAGCTGCCCGGAGACTGGACGTCGACGGTCGCAACGAACTCGAATCCGAACCGCCGGTGCCGCTGTGGCGAAAGATCATGGCGCAGTTTCACGATCCATTCGTCTACCTCCTCCTGGCTGCCGCTTCGATCGCGCTGATCGCATGGGCCGCAGAGGGAGCACCCGGCGTGCCCATCGACGCTGTGGTGATCGGAGCGGTGGTCATCCTCAATGCCACCATCGGTTTCATCCAGGAGCGGCGGGCCGAAAATGCGGTGGCCGCGCTGCAGGCGGTGACTGCCGCACGGTCAACTGTCCTCAGAGACGGTGAGCTGCTCACCATTCCGTCGAGTGACCTGGTGCGCGGCGACATCATGGTGCTCAGCGAGGGAGATGCAGTCGGGGCTGACGGTCGTTTGCTGACTGCGGCAGGGTTACGTATGGCCGAGGCGGAACTCACCGGGGAGAGTGCGCCGGTCACGAAGAGCCCCGCCGCGCTCGGCGCGCTGGCCCCCCTCGGCGACCGAACGGGAATGGTCTATCGGGGCACGGGGGTCGCGCAGGGCGTGGGTCGTGCCGTGGTCACCGGCACAGGCATGTCCACCGAGGTGGGCGCCGTCGCTGCGATGCTCAAAGCCACTGAGGCCGAGCCGAGTCCGCTGCGGAAAGAAATCGCACGGGTCAGCAAATCTCTGGGCATCGCGGTGATCGTCATCGCGGTGGTCGTCATGATCGTGACCGCACACGTGAATCGAGTGTCGAGCCTTGACCAGTTCGTCGCCGTGCTGCTTCTCGGCGTATCACTGGCCGTCGCCGCCGTACCCGAGGGCTTGCCGGCGATCGTCACGGTGGTGCTGGCCCTAGGTGTCGAGCGAATGGCCCAGCGTCGAGCGGTCGTCAAGGATCTCCACTCTGTCGAGACACTCGGCTGCGCAACGGTGATCGCGTCCGACAAGACCGGAACACTGACTCAGAACCAGATGACCATCCGACGAGTCCTCACCGCGTCGGGCACGGTGGAACTCACCGGCATCGGGTACCGGCCGGACGGCACTGCACTGTTTGACGGACGACCGCCTGACGATCGCGCGCTGAGGGGGGAAGCGGCGATGGTCATCGCGGGCGGAGCACTGGCCAACGACGCCCAGCTCGCGCTGCGCAACGAAAAATGGGAGATCGAAGGCGATCCCACCGAGGCTGCCTTCCTGGTCGCCGCGCACAAGCTCGACGGAACTGTGGAAACGATCGCGCGGTTCCACCGCCGGTGGGAGGTGCCGTTCACCTCTGACCGGAAGATGATGTCGGCCGTTGTCACCGACGCCGGTTCCGGCGCGACGTTTCTCGTCACGAAAGGCGCGCCCGACGTCCTACTGACGCGGTGCGTCGCGGTCCAGGTGGGTGATCAGACCAGACCGCTGGACGAGCATGCCGGCGCCGCGGTGCTCGCGGGTGTCGAAGCGCTGTCCGCGCAGGCCTTCCGCACCCTGGCGGTGGCATACCGCCGGCTCGGTGCATCGGACACCGTCGAGGTCGGCGAGCCGGACGAGAACGATCTCGTGTTTCTGGGTGTCGTCGGGATCATCGACCCACCCCGCGAAGAAGTTCCCGCCGCAGTGGCAGACGCGCGGCGGGCCGGGGTACGGGTGGTCATGGTGACGGGGGACTACCCGACGACGGCTGCGCGCATCGCCCAGGATCTCGGCATTGCCGGACCAGACACCGTGGTCGTCACCGGGGCCGACCTGGACGCGGTGTCAGCGGCCCAGCTGTCCGATCTGGCGGCCGACACCTCGGTGTACGCCCGTGTGGCACCGAAGAACAAATTGCAGATCGTAAGGGCGCTGCAGGCCCGAGGGGAGGTCGTTGCGGTCACCGGCGACGGCGTCAACGACGCCCCGGCATTGAAGGCGGCCGACATCGGTATAGCGATGGGCACGGGAACGGAGGTCACCAAACAAGCGGGGCACATGATCCTCGGTGACGACAACTTCGCCACGATCGTCGCCGCCGTACGCCAGGGACGGGTCATCTTCGACGACATCAGCAAGTTCCTGCGTTATCTGCTGTCGTCGAACGTGGGTGAGGTCTTCACGGTCTTCTTCGGGATCGTCTTCGCGGGCGCGCTGGGAATCGCGGGTGCCTCGGGAGGCGAGATCGCGGTGCCCCTGCTCGCCACTCAGATCCTCTGGATCAATCTCGTCACCGATGCGGCGCCCGCGTTGGCCATCGGTGTGGATCCCGAGACCGAGGACGTGATGCTACGCAGGCCGCGGCGCCTCACCGATCGGATCATCGACCTGCAGATGTGGGCCGGGATCATGTTCACCGGTGCCGTGATGGCAGCCGCCACCCTGCTGACGATGGACGTCTTCCTCCCGGGCGGCCTCATCGAGGGTTCTGATTCGCTGGAGGTGGCCCGCACCGCGGGGTTCACCACTCTGGTTGTCGCCCAGCTCTTCAACGCATTCAACTCCCGCTCGCCAACCGCCAGTGCGTTCCGAAACCTGTTCACCAACCGCTGGTTGTGGACGGCGGTGGCGCTGGGTCTGGCACTGCAGATCGCCGTGGTCCATGTGCCGTTCCTGCAGGCCGCGTTCGGAACGGCACCGTTGAAGCTGTCGCAGTGGGGCGTCGCGGTGGTGGCTGCGTCGTCTGTGCTGTGGCTCGTGGAGCTCCGCAAACTCGTGCTACGCGCGACGACGTCGGATCGCAGACAACGGTGGAAACGTGACCTGAAGCATGCGGGTTAGGGACTTTCGACCCTGCAGCGCCGCGCCGATCCGTGCTGGCATGGCATTTCGGATCAGAGGATCTCGTGAGAGCGCGTGAAGAATCGAGTAGATCATGACAGTTCGGCTTCAGAGCCGTACCCGGCACTTCGCCCGGGTGCTCGGCCCTTTTCTCGCGATCGTCGCGATCGTGGCCGTGATACGCATGCGGGATATGCCTCAATTGCTGTCGGAATTCACCGCCAGCAGTGTTTGGCCCTGGGTGACAGGGGCATTCGTACTCCTGGGCGGCGTGGCCATCGTTGCGTTCCACCAGATATGGCGCGGTCCGGCGGCGATCATCGTGTCGGTTCTGGGATGGTTGCTCGTGGTGCGCGGGATCGTGCTGCTGGCCTTCCCCGATGTCCTGGCCTCTGTGGCCGACCGAATCATCGATCTCGAAGGTGCGTGGATCCCGATTTTGGTGGTGATGGCCGTCATCGGGCTGTACTTGGCGTTCGTCGGTTGGAAGCCGCGACCGGAGGATGACCACGATCTCGATGTGCACATCAGCGTCGACTATCCACACGCCGCTTGACGGCTGTGCACGCGATCGTCTCCGCGACAACGTGACGGTAGAAACGGAAGTCCGGTGATCGAGGTGTTGTCCGACATGCCCGACGGGGTGCCGGGCCCAGTTCAGGATCGTCGAGATCATCACGTCCGACTATGAGGGGTTCGGCCGTGGTGGTCTCGTCGAGGACCTGAAATCGGCCTCGACGACTTTGATCGCGCAAGGATGTGCGGCCGGCTGAGGACGTCAGGGTTCGGGGCCATTCGGGTCGCCAAGTAGGGACTTTATGCCACAGACCCAATGTCGTTGCGCTGCCTACAGTCACTCCATGACCGATCGCAACGACCAGATGAGCGTCCTGTCCGAGACCGAGTGCTGGCAACTGCTGACCGATGCCGGCCTGGGACGGCTGGTCACCAACGTCGACGGCAGGCCCGCGATCTTCCCGGTGAACTTCGCCGTGCAGAACCGGACAGTTCTCTTCCGGACTGCTGAGGGCACCAAGCTGGTCGGCGCCGCGATCAACAGCGATGTCCTGTTCGAGGCGGACGGTCATACCCCCAGCGAGGGCTGGAGTGTGATCGTCGCGGGCGTCGCACGCTCCCTGCGCAGCGACGAGGAAATCGCCGAAGCCGAACAGGTCGAACTGGTTCCGTGGGTGGCATCGGAGAAGAAGCACTTCATCCGAATCCGCCCGCGCAACGTCACCGGCCGACGTTTTCGGTTCGCCACACAGCCCGCCGACGTGCTTGCCGCTGAAGATCCCGTGTTGGGATGAAACCACGCATGAACGGAGTCGACGATGACCACTGCGCGTCGAGTGAACCAGGATCATCCGCGTAGGGTGTTCCGGGACCGCCGGGAAGCCGGACGAGTTCTCGCCGGACTGCTCGGCGCCTACCGCGGCCGCGGCAACGTGGTGGTCCTCGGACTGGCCCGCGGCGGCGTGCCGGTCGCCTGGGAAGTAGCGGCGGCGCTCGGGGTTCCCCTGGATGCCTTCATCGTTCGCAAATTGGGTGCTCCCGGCCATGACGAGTTCGCCATGGGCGCGCTGGCCAGCGGTGGCCGGGTCGTTCTCAACGACGACGTCGTGCGCGCGCTACGCGTCTCGCCCCAGCAGTTGCGCGACATCGCCGAGCGCGAGGGCCGCGAACTGCTCCGGCGTGAGGCCGCGTACCGCGGAGGTCGACCGCCGCTGGACCTGGCCGGAAAGACGGTGATCCTCGTCGACGACGGGTTGGCCACCGGGTCGAGCATGCTCGCGGCCGTACACGCACTGCGGGAGATGGACCCTGCCGAGATCGTCGTCGCCGTCCCTGCGGCTCCGGAATCGACATGCCGCGAGTTCGCCGGCATCGTCGACGACGTCGTCTGCGCATCGATGCCCACCCCGTTTCTCGCCGTGGGGGAGTCGTTCTGGGATTTCCGGCAGGTCAGCGACGAAGACGTCCGCGAGTTGCTCGCCACGCCAACCACCGGTCTGGCCACCGCGCGTATCCGCCTGGCGGAGACACCGGCTGAGATAATCAACCGCACCGCTGTCGACGCGCCTGCTGGTGTGCCGCCGCGGGAGGCGCTCGACGAGCTCGTCGGCGACGCTCGCATCGTGCTGATCGGCGAAAGCTCGCACGGCACAGCCGAGTTCTATGAGGCCCGTGCCGAGATCACCAAGTGGCTGATCCAGGAAAAGGGCTTCTGTGCGGTCGCCGCGGAGGCCGACTGGCCGGATGCCTACCGGGTGAACCGCTATGTCCGCGGCCTCGGTTCGGACGGGTCCGCCGAGGAGGCTTTGCGCGGGTTCGAGCGCTTCCCGGCCTGGATGTGGCGTAACACCGTCGTCCGGGATTTCGTCGGGTGGCTGCACGGGTACAACTCTGCGGCGCGCTCGGCAGGGCGGCGCGAGGCCGGCTTCTACGGCTTGGACCTGTACAGCCTGCACCGGTCGATGCGCGAGGTGATCCGATATCTGGAGAACGTCGATCCGGCGGCCGCGCAACGGGCACGCGAGCGCTATGCGTGCTTCGACCACACTTCTGCCGACGACGGACAGGCCTACGGTTTCGCCGCCGCGTTCGGCGCCGGGCTGTCGTGCGAGCGTCAGGCAGTCGAGCAGCTTGTCGAGATGCAGCGCAACGCACTGGACCATGTGCGGCGCGACGGGATTCTTGCCGAAGACGAAAACTTCTATGCGCAGCAGAATGCCCAAACCGTGCGCGATGCCGAGGTGTACTACCGGGCGATGTTCGGTGGCCGAGTCACCTCGTGGAACCTGCGGGACAAGCACATGGCCCAGACGCTCGAGGCGCTGGTGGCCCACCTCGACCGTCAAAGCGGACCGGAACCCGCGCGAATTGTGGTGTGGGCGCACAACTCTCATGTGGGTGATGCCAGGGCCACCGAGGTCGGCTCCGATGGGCAGTTGACACTGGGTCAGCTGGCCCGCGAACGGTATGGGGAGGACGCCCGGTTGATCGGATTCACGACGTACAGCGGTACCGTGACGGCGGCCAGCGAGTGGGGCGCGGTGGCCGAGCGCAAAGTGGTCCGGCCGGCGCTCAACGGAAGCGTCGAAGAGTTGTTCCACGAAGTCGACAGGCCTGAATTCCTGGTGTCGCCGCTCATCAGCCGTGCGGTGAGAGAACCTCTCGACGCCGTTCGGCTCGGGCGTGCGATCGGCGTCATCTACCTACCTGCGACGGAACGGCAGAGCCACTACTACCACGTCCGGCCCAGTGACCAGTTCGACGCCATCATCCACGTCGACAAGACCACCGCCCTGGAGCCGCTTGAGGCCACCAGCCTGTGGGTCGCTGGGGAGACCCCCGAAACGTACCCGTCCGGGCTATGAGACATCCGGCCGTCGTCACGTTGACGATGAACCCGGCTCTCGACGTCACCGCCGATGCCGAGAACGTCCTTCCCACCGAGAAGATCCGTTGTCGCGCAGAGAGATACGACGCGGGCGGGGGCGGAATCAATGTCGCACGCTTCATCCACGCGTTGGGCGAGCCGGTCTCTGCGGTGTTCACGGCGGGCGGCTCCACGGGTAGCCGTGTGGTCGATCTGGTCAACGCTGCCGGGGTGCCCAACACACCGGTCCGCATCGGCGGATCAACGCGCGAGAGCTTCACCGTGAACGAGCGCACAACCGGTAAGCAGTATCGATTCGTGCTCCCCGGTCCCGTCGTGAACACGGCGGAGCAGGATCAGTGTCTCGACGTCCTTCGGCGAGCTGCGACATCGGCTCGGTTCGTGGTGGCCAGCGGAAGCCTGCCTCCGGGCGTGCGGCCCGACTTCTATCAGTGCGTCGCCGACGTGTGTCGGCGGGCGGACGCGCGCCTGATCCTCGACGCCTCCGGTGGCGGACTGACCCACGTCACGTCGGGAGTGCGGGTGCTGAAGCCGAGCGTTCGGGAACTCCGCGAATGCGTCGACCGGCGCCTGGAGAACGAAGCAGAACAGATCGCCGCGGCCCGCGAGCTGATCGTTCGCGGGATGACGGAAGCGGTGGTCGTGTCGCTGGGCGCGCAGGGCGCGCTGGTCGTGGAGTCCTCGGGTAGCGAACGAGTTCCGGCAATCCCGATGAATGCCGTCAGCGGTGTGGGCGCCGGCGATGCGATGGTCGCCGGCATGGTGGTCGGATTGTTGCGGGGCTGGGCGTTGGGTCGCGCCGTGCGGTACGGAACCGCCGCCGCAGCAGCAAAGTTACAGACCCCGGGCACTTCGACGTTCCAAGTGACCGAGGTCGACCGATTGTTCGACAGCTTCGTGGACGCCCGATCGGATGACGTCACTATTCCGTAATAATTTGCACCAACTCTTCGCAATCGGGACTCGGTAGTGGCACCATGACCGTGTGACCGGCGAGGTCGGACCGGACGTTGACATCGGCATGCGTCCACTGCGGGACACCCTGTCTCAGCTGCGGCTTCGGGAGCTTCTCAACGAGGTCCAGGAACGCGTCGAGCAGATCGTCGAAGGAAGGGATCGGCTCGACGGCCTTCTGGACGCCATGCTGGTCGTCACCTCCGGTCTGGAGCTCGACGAGACACTGCGAACCATTGTGCGCACCGCGATCGAGTTGGTCGACGCCCAGTACGGGGCCCTCGGGGTGCGCGGTCACGACCACGAACTCATCGAGTTCATCTACCAGGGGATCGACGAAGCCACGAGAGACCGGATCGGGCATCTCCCCGAAGGCCGGGGGGTCCTCGGTCTGCTGATCGACGATCCGAAACCGATCCGGCTCGATCAGATCTCCAAACATGCTGCCTCAGTAGGTTTTCCGCGCAACCACCCGCCGATGCGGACATTTCTGGGCGTGCCGGTGCGCATCCGCGACGAGGTGTTCGGCAATCTGTATCTGACCGAGAAGGCGGGCGGCCAGCCGTTCAGCGAGGACGACGAAGTCCTTGTCCAGGCACTGGCAGCGGCCGCGGGCATCGCCATCGAGAACGCTCGACTCTACGAACAGTCCAAGATGAGACAGTCCTGGATCGCCGCGACGCGCGACATCGGCACGGAAATGCTCTCCGGCGTCGACCCGTCGCGAGTGTTCCGACTGGTGGCCGACGAATCCCGCCATCTCAGCGGAGCTGAGCTCACATTGGTTGCGGTCCGCACCGACCTCGAGGAGAACGACAATCCGGTGGACGAGCTCGTGGTCGCTGCCACGGCGGGCGACGGGGCCGGCGCGGCCGTCGCCGCGGTACCCATCGGCGACAGCCCGATCGGTGAGGTCTTCGCCAGCCAATCACCGGGTCGCTTCGAAGGGCTCCAGCTGGACGCCGAAAACAGGGCGCGAGGGCCCGCTCTGGTCTTGCCGTTCCGGGCGACGGGTACCGTCGCCGGGGTCGTGGTCGCTGTGCGACCGTTGGGAGCGCCGCCTTTCAGCCCCGACGAACTCGACATGATGGCGGCGTTCGTGGACCAGGCTGCGCTGGCGTGGCAGCTGGCCACGACTCAGCGACAGCTGCGAGAACTCGACGTGCTCACCGACCGCGATCGCATCGCCCGGGACTTGCACGACCATGTCATTCAACGGCTGTTCGCCGTCGGCTTGGCGTTGCAGGGCACGATCCCGCGGGTGCGCGCGGCCGACGTCCAGAATCGGCTTACCGAATGCGTTGACGATCTGCAGCAGGTCATCCAGGAGATTCGCACCGCAATCTTCGATCTGCACGCAGGGCAGAACGGCAATACCCGGCTCCGTCAGCGCCTCGACGAAGCCATTGCTGCATTCGCGAGCGCCGATGTTCACACGACCGTCCAGTTCTCTGGCCCGCTGTCGGTGGTCGACGCGGTTCTGGCGGACCACGCCGAGGCGGTCGTGCGCGAGGCGGTCAGCAATGCGGTTCGCCACGCGCATGCCACCGCGTTGACCGTCGCCGTCACCGCCGGCGAGGACTTCCGCATCGAGATCACCGACGACGGCGAGGGCATTCCCGCCGATGTGACCGAAAGTGGTTTGAGCAATCTGCGCCGGCGAGCTGCCGACGCGGGCGGCAGGTTCTCGATCGGACGGGGTCCAGACGGGGGCACGCGGCTCGTCTGGAGCGCACCGCTGAGATGATCTCCCGACGGGCCTCAGCTCAGCGCGTCGCGGATGGTCGAGTCGGCCAGCAGCCCTTCGGTGTACAACTCGAGCGCGGGCCCGATCATGTCATCGGCGTAGTCGCGCAGCACGGCCGCCATATTGTTCGGCGTGGGATGGCGACGCCGGTAGAGCAAGAATCCACCTGTGTTGTTGAGCGCGAGAAACATAGCCCGTCCGCGAGGATTTCGGCTGGGCTTGATCGTTCCGGCGCGTACTCCGTCGTCCAGATAGTCGATGGAGTTCTCGATCATTCTGTCCAGCAGGTCGTTTCCCAGATCTCGACCGTCTTCCATGCTGCGCACCAGATAGGCCATCAGGGGCGCGAACGTCTCGATTCCGGCGATTGCAGCAAGCCACGATGCGGGGTTGGGCGACTGCAGCGCCGCTTCTTTCGAGGTTCGAACCGTCTCGACGACGTAGTCGTCGCAGGCCTTGATCAGGTTGCGTTTCGAGCCGAACAGGTCGCGAACGACACTGGGGCTCAACCCGGCGGCCGAGGCGATTGCACGTATCGGCGTCCGGAATCCCTGGGTGCCGAACTTCGTCACCGCGGCGTCTCGGACTTGCGCGCGTAGCTGCTCCTCGGCGGCATGAACAGCGATCTTCGCGTCATCGAGGACGGTCATGTCAACAACACCTCCGGTTCAGAGACGGGCACTCAGTGAAGCAGCATCGCTCGTGAGGACACTTGCCATTAGGGTCCTTGGGTCCGCTTCGCCGCGACCAAAGTCCTCAGTGCGTCGGAGTATCCGACATAGGCCAAATAGCCGCCCGCTGCACCGAATCCGAGGTGGACGACCGGCCACAGTGTGCTACCGCCAAAACTGAGATCCACGCGGTCGGCGACGAAGGTCGGAAACGCGAGGAGCAGGATGCTCCTGACGGTGACCAGCCACCCGAACGCAGAGATCAAGATCGCGGCGGGGTCGTTCCACCGCTGGTGAAAAGCGACCACGGTGAGACCGCCGAGCAGCCCGAAACCCCCCAGCGCCGTGGGCCACAGGATGGTGCCGGTGAGTTCGGCGTACAGCTGCTCGAGCTGTGGTGTGCGAAGTGCGGCGGCCGCGCACGCGATCGCCAGGAACGGCCCCAGCACTCGCGCAAACTGCACCGTGCGGTTGTCGGCTTCGGTCGGGCTCACGGTCATGCTGAAGGGCTACTGACGAGATGCGGTCGCCTCGTCGTGGTGTTCCTTGTGGATACGATTGTTCACGATGTGCTCCACGAGGATTGGTACGAAGGTCTGAATCCGGGCATCGTCGAACTGTTCTGAGGCCGCCTCGCACCATTCCAGGATTTCGGCGTCACGCTTGGGATCGTTGCGACCTTCGTGTTCTGCCAGCTTCCGGGCCACCTCAGCGACCGAACGCGCCGCCGCCGCGCTGCGCCGATCCGTGCGGACGGGCCGATCCGGAATGGACTCAAGCATTTTCTGGGCGTCTTGTTGGTCGGTCTCTGGCGAGATGACACGGAGAGTCAGGTGGTGTCCGTTTTGACCGATCACGATCACGCTGGGCGGCTCCGCGCTGTCGAAGCTGACCAGTCGTACGGTGTCCGCGCCGCCATAGGACAGTTCCGGAGCCGTCGTGGTCCAGCCGTCATGGCGATATGCCACCGCTGCCACCGGTCCGACTCTGTCGTACACCGCGCCGAGCAGCTCCGGCAGCTCATCGGTGAGGCATTTCGAGCGCGGCCACCACGCGCCGTCAACGTGCTCGGAGGGTTCCCGACTTCCGGTGATCTGCAGTCGTTTTCGAGTGGAGTTGGTCGATTCATCAGTCACGCCTCGAGTATGTCGGCGAGCACTCGGAGCCACTATGGCCTTTGGTCACCACATCCGCCGAGGCGTAGTGGGGCGAAAGTCCTCTTGTGGAAACTGCCTCGATTTTCGCAAGGTGGGAGTGTGAAGCACATCGTGGTGAACCGGTACGGCGGACCCGAGGAACTGGTCACCGAGTTCATTCCGGAACCCGTCGCAGGTCCGGGGGAGGTGTGTATCCGAGTGGCCGCCGCCGGGGTGTCGTTCACCGATCGTCTGCTGCGCGCGGGGACGTATATGGGAGGTCCCAAACCGCCCTTCACCCCGGGATATGCAGTGGCGGGCGTCGTCGAGCATGCGGGTGCGGCGTGCACGGTCCTACAACCCGGTGACTCCGTCGTCGCGTTGCTCGTCTGGGGCGGATACGCCGAGAAAGTCTGTGTGCCTGAGCCGTTGGCAGTCCGTGTGCCGGCCGACATCGATCCGGGCGTACTGGTCGCGCTCGCGTTTCCCTACATGACGGCCTACCAGCTCATCCATCGCGCAGCGGAGGCCAACCCGGGAGAATGCACCCTGTATCACGGAGCGGCCGGCAGGGTCGGTATCGCACTGCTGGAATTGGCACGTCCCGCCGGTCTGACCGTGTACGGCACGGCGTCCGCTCGGGATTGTGGAGTCGTGGCCGAGTTGGGCGGATTGCCCATCGATTACGCGCGGGAGGACTTCCTCCAGCGGATGCGCAGCCTTCCGAGTGGCGGTGTCGACGTCGTGTTCGACGGAATCGGAGGACGGCTTAGCCTGAGGTCGTTTCGGGCGCTGCGACGCGGCGGGAGGCTGGTGCTGTTCGGGCACTATTCGACATTGAAGAATGGTCGCCGCAATCGCATCGGTCAGCTGGAATGGTATGCGGCGACGGCGGCGGTGGTAGCGGCTGGGATGCTCGATCCGCACCGCCGCGTGCTCGGATATCGGATCGCGGCGCTCCGTGACCGCCATCCCTTCTGGTTCGAAGTCGATCTGACCCAACTGATCACTTTTTATCGCGCAGGCACCGTCAAACCGATCATCGCTGCCAGGATCCCGCTGTGTGATGCTCGACAGGCGCACGAGATGCTCGAACAATCATCCGGACCCGGCCAGATCGTCTTGATCCCGCAGGGTTGAACGCCTGGTCAGACTTGCTTCTGCACAGGCCGCGACCGTGACGTGGATCGTCGGCGTCGGCACTGCCGAGGGGTCAACGTGGTGCGGTGTGTAGGGCGAGCTTCCCGAGGAACCAATCACGGGCAAGTCGAGCGACCTGTTCGAGGGCGCCGGGTTCCTCGAACAGATGCGTGGCACCGGGTACCACGGCGATGGCGCACTCGGCCGACATCGCGTCCCGCGCCCGAGAATTCAGTTCGAGCACGATTTCGTCGCGGTCGCCGACGATCAACAGGGTCGCGGCGGTGACGTCGGCGAGTTTGGCTCCCGCGAGGTCGGGCCGACCGCCGCGCGAGACGACAGCCTTGACATCGACGCGCGAGGCCGCGGCGGCCCTCAGTGCGGCACCTGCGCCCGTGCTTGCGCCGAAGTAGCCCAGGGGCAGGCCGGCGATGTCGGATCTGCCGGCGAGCCAACTGGTCGCATCGATGAGGCGGCGCGCCAGCATCTCGATGTCGAAGACGTTGGCGCGGTTGGCTTCCTCGGCAGGTGTGAGAAGGTCGAACAGCAGCGTCGCGAACCCTGCCTCGTTCAGAACCTTTGCGACGTAACGGTTGCGCAGGCTGTGGCGGCTGCTGCCACTGCCGTGGGCGAAGATGACAGCACCCCGTGCGTGGCTGGGGATGGTGAGATAACCCTCGAGTTCAACCAGCCCCGAGGTGATTTGGACGGCGGCGTCGAGGCACGTCCGGCGCGAACGATCGAGCAGTGCGATCACTTCGTCATCCGACGTGTGCGGTCGTCGATGTCGGGCCGATTCGGCAGTCGCGTAGAAGTAGAAGGGCGATGCGTCCGGGCAGACAACGTCATCGGCGTAGGCCTGCAAGGCGTCGATGACCTGCGCGGATCCGGCCGGTGAGGCGACGACGACCCGCGTGGCGCCTCTGCCTCGCGCAAGTCGGCACGCCGCAACGGCGGGTGCGGTGCTGACGAGTTCATCGTCGACGATGACGACGACTCGATCGAACAACGGAACAGGCTCGTGGACACGGCGATACAACTGCACTTGGCGTTCGAGGTCGACCCGCTGCGCGTCTTCGACCTCGGCTATCTGGTCGGCACCGAGCGCGGTCTGCTGGGCCACTGTGTCGTTCACCACGCGGATGCCCTCTTCGGTGACAGCGCCGAACGTCACCTCGGGATCGAACGGCAGTGTCAGGCTCCGAACCACGACCACATCGAGCGGCGCTCCGAGACCCTCGGCTACCTCGAAGGCGATCGGGATCCCGTCCCGGGCTACACCGAGCACGACGACATCCTTGCTGCGCAGTGGCGCGAGATACTGGGCGAGCCGGCGACCGGCGCCGGTGAGGTCATCCCCGAAATGCTCCATGTAGGTCACCCTTTCAGAGCAGTGGCGCTGCTGCGGAGAGCCATTCGGCCGCTCTTCGCAGGGCTTTAGTTCCGCTGGGCGGGGCCGCGCAGCACATCTGATGTTGTCGACCCATCGTGGATCACCGCCTGTGCGAGTTCGGACAGTTTCCAGTGGTGTGTGCACGCGTAGGCGCGGAGTACGTCGAATGCCTCGCCGATGCCTACTCCCGCGCGTTCGGCGATGAGCCCCTTGGCCTGCTCGATCGTGAGGCGCTGATTGATCCCGTGCTGCAGTTGTTCGACCAGCAGTCTGCGGTGCCTGATGGCGCGCTCATGAATAAGCGCGATAGCGGCCACATTCGTCAGAGCCTGTGCAGCGTCCAGCATCTCGGCATCGACTGACCGTCGCGCCGCGCTGAACAGGTTCATCCCGCCGATGACTTCGTCCCGCAACCGCATCGGCAGCGCATGCACCCCGGTGAAGCCCGCCTGGAGTGCTTCTGGCGCGAAGCGGGGCCATCGCGTCGTCTCAGTGCTCATATCAGCACAGCTCACCGGCTGACCAGTGCGGAAGCACTCCAGGCAGGGGCCTTCTCTGTTCTGCAGCGCAGACAGTTCAAGGACCCGGGCTTCTTCTGTCGATGCCGCGATGACGTTGAGGCTGCCGTGACAGTCGACCACTAGGATTCCGACTGCATCGACGTCGAGGATCTGTTGGCTGCGCGCCGCGATGAGGTGCATCACCT
This sequence comes from Mycolicibacterium iranicum, assembly GCF_001650495.1. Taxonomy (GTDB): domain Bacteria; phylum Actinomycetota; class Actinomycetes; order Mycobacteriales; family Mycobacteriaceae; genus Mycobacterium; species Mycobacterium iranicum_A. Next base: position 78,415 of record NZ_LWCS01000015.1, read on the forward strand.
CGACGAGATCGAAGTCCGCGACCAGAATGTCGGCCAACTCGGTGAAAGTCTGGGCCAGGGATTGTCGAGGCGCGGCGCTCATGGCTCGCCTTGCGCTGGGTCCGCGGCACCTTCCGGGTCGAAGCGGACGCGACGCTCGACCACCTCTCGGGCCAAGGCTGTCAGGGACATGTCGTGGCTGTAGGCATGAGCTCGCAGTCGCACGAGAGCATCGAGCACGGAAAGCCCCAACTGTGCAGATACCATCCCTGCCGCCTGGTGCACTTCGGCTCGCCACAGGGCAGGCGTCTGGCCATTCGTGATCCCACCGTTGGCGGTGGTGTCGATTCCGCTGCGAGTATCGAGTGTCAGCAGCAGCGCAGTGTCGGCGTAGACGAGGGCATCGACGAGGTTGTCGCTGTCGAGTTCACGAGGGATGAAGCTGTACAGATTCAGTGCGCCGACGCGTATCGCACCCAGAGCCAGCGGAAAACTGTGTATCGCCCCCACTCCGAGGCGTTCCATGTGGGCCGCGAACATCGGCCATTGACGCATGCTCAGCGACGACGCCATGTTGTCGGCGAGGATGGGCTGTCCGGTCGACACCGCATCGAATCCCGGCCCCTCACCCAGAGTCGTTTGCAGTGTGTCGGCCTCCTCGGCTTCCGGCCCGGTGAAGTACACCGGCTCGACGGATTCCGATCCTGTCGCGAACATGAGGCCGGCCCCGTCGGCGGTGAGTGCCTCGACGCACTCTAGGCATGCGTGCGCCGGAGAGATCGGCGTCTTCTCTCGCATCGCCCGCAAGGCGACGGCAGTCCATATTCGCGCGGCGCGATCACTGTCCATCGCTTATCTGCCTCGATCTGGATTCTCATGAACCTGTGGCACTGAATCCTCCGGTCGGCCAGGGGCGCCTTGCGCACCTGGTTCACTCATCGTCGATGACGTGGACAGCGGCCTCTTCTGCAGAGGCCGCGCCTCCGCTGAGCCCGACGTCGCTGGCGACCATCTCTGCCTCGGTATCTTCACCGAATCCCAAGTCCGGAGCCACGAGTCGGCCCGCCCTCGCCATTCCCACCTCACGGCGGAGAGGAAACTCGGCTTCCCGTTCAGCGGCGTCCGACCGCTGCTCTTCGTCCACGTCGTACAGAACATTGAGCCGCGCTGCGGGATCCACTACCTCCGGGTCGGATGCTGTTCTGAAGTAGGAACTTTCGGAGGGTGAGTAACCTTCGTCGAGGGCATCGGCGACACCCCGATCGATGAGAGTGTCCTCGGCCGGAAGTTGGTTCTCCTCGTCGGTGCTGTACTCGCCCGGGCCGGGCGCGAATGTTGAGGTATCCATGGCACTAACGGTGCCCACCCACAATGGTGACGTCTCGGTGCATGATCTCCCTTGCCGTGATGACAGGCTCAGTCATGGTGTGCTCCTCGATTTTCGCCATCAGGGGGATCCATCCCGGGGATAATTGGATTCTGACCCCGGGCATGTCCCCTGCGAAGGGCCTTTCGGCCCTAGGTTCATGACAAACGCCTCCAGTGACGCGGGGAGGGCACACCGTAGCGTCGCAGCGACCGGCGTGATGCCGAGAGGGAGGCTGACATGTCTGAAGGAACCTCATCGCGGGGAATCGTGGTCGGCACCGACGGGTCGGCATCAGCCATGACCGCCGTGCGGTGGGCCGCAGGTGAGGCCAAGATGCGCAACATCCCGCTGACCATCCTTCATGTCGTCGAGGAGACCAGATGGCCCGCGCAGGGGGGACAGATACCCGACGAGGTGCTTTCGATAGCGGAAAACCAGGAAAGCGCAGTCATCGCCGAGGCCGTTGCGGCCGCCCGAGGCGACTCGACGGACGGTGAACTCGAACTCGAGACAAGCTGTCCGCCGGGACAAGCCGTAGGAGTGCTCATCGATTCATCTCGGCAGTCGGAGATGATCGCGGTCGGAAGTCGCGGTTTGACCGGCAGACACCGGCGTTCGATCGGATCGATCGCTGTCGGCCTGCTGCATCACGCACACTGCCCGGTGGCTGTCGTTCACGATGAGGCTGCGGCAGGCGCGAATTCGCACAACAAGCCGGTCCTGGTCGGCATCGACGGTTCACGTGCGTCACTGGTCGCCGCGGCGACAGCCATGGAGGAGGCTTCGCGACGGGGCGTCGGTCTCCTGGCCCTGCACGTGTGTAAAGACGATGCCGAGTCCGCATCGATCTCAGGCTCACGGAGGGCGGCGCTCGAGTCCGAAGCCGAAGCGCTACTGCGCGATTCCCTGGCGGAATTGCGGCAACGGTACCCGGAGGTCGCCGTGCACCTGCTTGTTCGGTTCGCCGCGCCGGCCCGTCAGATTCTCAACCAGGCCGAGCGCGCACAGTTGGTCGTCGTCGGCAGTCACGGACGTGGCGCACTCACCGGCGCACTGCTGGGCTCGGTCAGCACCACTGTCGCCAAAGGTGCGCACATTCCGGTGCTCGTCACCCGGCAGAGTTAGGAACGCGCTTCGGCCGCCGCCCGTTGGGTTGAATTCGTGAGGAGCGGGCCCCACGCCTCATCGATCGCGATCGTGACAGCCTCGTCGGATTCCTGATCAGGATCTCCCTGCACTCGCGATACCAGCGCAGTCGCCAGGCGTAGCGGTGCGACGTTATGACGTCGAGCGGTTCCGATGATATCGAGGAACGCGTCGTCGAGGCTGCAATGCTGGAGTGCGGCCAGCACGCCCTCTGCGGCGCACAGTGTTCGACGACCGTCGCGATACGAGCCCCGCGTCAGGGCGGAAGGCCTCCCGAATGCCATGTCACCCAACCCTTCTCGCCGACGAGGACATGTTTGCGCGCGGTTTCTGGGCGCTTGGCCTGGGATAGCGCAGCAACGCCGCGATGCCGCCGGCCAGCGCCGTCACGGCGTCGCAGCGCACCACCGTCGAACCCGTCGCGACTGCTACGTAGGGCAGCGCCTCGTCAGCCAAAGCGATCCGGCGCGGCGCCTCGGCCACCTCCGACAGCGAATCAGCATCAGCAGCGACGGCGGTCAAGGCCTCTCCGGACACGACCGTGGCGTTGCCGAGGTCGCCGACGAGTAGGACGTCGACGGCCCCGTCCCGCAACGCCGAGCAGACAGCCGGAAGTCCCTGAACCGCGAAACCGGATGCCCGGGATCGTTCTTCCTCGAATCGTGCGACGACGGTATTCCTCGCGTCGTGCGCGCGACGCGCCAACTCCTCGTCGATCAACGCCTCGACATCGTGTTCCGGTGTGCGTCCGCCGCGCGCACCGGCCGGGAGAAACACGACGCGGTCTGCTACCCGCCGCGGCAGGGCTGAGGCGACGTCGGTGCGCGCTCGCACTTCGCCGCAGACAAGCACCAGTTCGGCCTGTGATTCGTCAACGATTGTGGTGATTCTCGCGGCGATGGTCCTGACGTTGGTCCGGATCGCCTCGTCGGTGGTGTGCTGCAGGTCGCCGTAGCCGTTCCAGCCTGCGGTCGTCGGCTTGTGCACCTGAAATGACTGGCCCTCCACAACTTCCGTGCGGATACCGGCGTCGCTGTGGATCGAGAGCTCCGCGCCGAGATGATCTACGGAAGCAAACACGAAGGGAGGTTTGAAGGCGCCGAACTCGAAGAGCGGCAGGAGGTAGGGGTAATCGGAAACGCGCAGGTGAGTGACGGGCAGCGGGTTGTCCAGCGGTTCGTTGAGCACCACCCCTTCGCGTCCCGCGATGACCGCGCGGCCTTTCCGGCCGACTCCGGTGCGGCTGTACAGAACCGCTCGTTCGACCGCTCCCACGACGTGCTCGCTCAACCCACTGTCTTCCAGATGGCGGCGGATCGCCGACCATCGCGATTGCGCCTGTTTCTGGGCATCAGCGGTGTTGCGGGTGTCATCGACGTACAGCGACACGAACGGCCCCTGGGCGTCGGCGATCCTTCGGAGACGGTCAGCGTCCATGATCCTCCTCCACGTCATCGGAGTGGGTCCCGGTCTCGGCGTCGGTCTGGACGTCGAACTTGACGTAGTCGGTGATCCCGAAGCGCGTGAAAGCGCGGCTGCGGCGGCTGGACAACTGCTGTGCCGCCGCCTCGGTGCTGATGATCCGGGGGTTTGCGACATGAAAGGACGAACCGCCGACATCGATGGTCGCGTGGTTCTCGGCAATCACATTGCGCAGCCAATCCACCTCGGTGCCGTAGGGCAGAGGAACGATGAATCCGTCTGTGACCCGCTCGGCGACAACGGGGGTCACACGTTTCCTGCCGGAGGTGCGCCCGGTGTGGTGGATCGCCGCGGCGTACCAGTGCTTGCGACCTGCCAGCCGCAACATCGCGGGATTGAGGAAGTGCTTGTTGAACTGCCGCACCGCATCGGTTACGGCGTGTCCGGTCTTGTTCGGCATCGCTCGATCCTCATCAAGCCCGTGGTGGGGCCCACAGGGCCAAGCGGACATCGATCGAGTGACCTAAGGCCTCAGTCGCGTAGTGGGGACTTTCGTCCCTATCGCGACGGGATGTGTGTGGAAAACGATGAGTCCCGCCCACTGTTCCCGGAGGTGCGAACATGTCCATGCCGAGCGCGCGGATCGTCCTGACTCAGAGCCAGCTCGACGACGTGGCGTGGCAGTTCCTCCGGTCGGAATTCACCGGCGAGGTCTACGCGCAGTGGCCCATCGACCGTCGCCTCGACGTGTTTCTTCTGCACCGCGGTTACCGACGATTACACGACGACGGATCTGCCTACAGTGCATTGCTTGACCGCGTGATGGCCAATCTTCCTGTCGCGGCCCGCATCGGATTGCTTCCGCCGAAGACTGTCACAGCGCCATGACCGTGATTCGCAAGACAGCCGACGACTGGGCAGTCACCCCGAATTTCGTTGATTACGCGAAGACTCGGGCCGAGTTCACGTGGTCAGCCGCCCCGAATGTCTGTTCCGGTATGGAAGCTGGACGCTGCAACATCGCCTACGCTGCGGTCGACCGGCACGCCGCCGGACTGCTCGCGTCACGTACCGCGCTGCGCTTCGTCTCGGTTACCGGTGGGGACGGCACCCTCGCGACCAGCGACCTCAGCTATCGCGATCTCGGCCGCCTCACGCGGAAGTTCACGAACGTCTTACGTTCGGTCGGTGTGGGCAAAGGGGAGCGGGTGTTCACCCTGCTCGGCCGCTGCCCGGAGCTCTACGTCACCATTCTCGGCACCCTGCGCAACGGTAGCGTGGTCTCGCCGCTGTTCTCAGCATTCGGGCCGGAGCCTGTCGCCACCCGTCTGCGCATCGGCGAGGGAGCCGTCCTGGTAACCACCAAGGCCCTCTACCGCAGGAAGATCGCGCAGATTCGGGACAGCCTGACGTCGCTGCGGCACGTGTTCATCATCGACGACCACAGCGTCGACGACGGCGAACCGGGGACGCTGGGCTTCTGGCGCTCGATGGATGCGGCTGTCGACGACGCGCCTATCGAACCCACGACAGCCGACGACCCGGCGCTACTGCACTTCACCAGTGGCACGACCGGTACTCCCAAGGGCGCTCTCCACGTCCACGGTGCCGTCACGATGCACTACGTGACCGGGTCCTACGCACTGGACCTCCATGATGACGACATCTATTGGTGCACCGCTGATCCCGGATGGGTGACGGGAATGTCCTACGGTGTCATCGCCCCCCTCGTGCACGGCGTCACCTCGGTGGTCGACGAGGGCGAGTTCGATGCACAGCGTTGGTACCGCATCCTGGAAACCCAGGGAGTCACCGTGTGGTACACCGCTCCGACTGCGATCAGGATGCTGGTCAAGGCCGGAGCCGACCTGGTGTCGGACTTCCGGTTCCCACGCTTGCGCTTCGTCGCCAGCGTCGGGGAACCACTCAACGCGGAGGCGGTCTGGTGGGGGAAACGGGTGCTGGGATTGCCGATCCACGACAACTGGTGGCAGACCGAGACGGGCGGCATCATGATCGCCAACACACCGGCCTTCGACATCAAGCCGGGTTCCATGGGCCGGCCTCTGCCCGGAGTCGAGGCGTTCGTCGTCCGCCGCCGATCGGACGGGTCGGTGGAGGTACTCGAGCGCCCCGACGTCGAGGGCGAGCTGGCGCTGAAGCCGACGTGGCCCTCCATATTCCGTGGATACCTGCATGAAGAGGGGCGCTACCGTAAGACTTTCGCTGACGGTTTCTATCTGACCGGCGACATCGTCAAGCGGGACGCCGACGGGTACTTCTGGTTCGTCGGACGCGCCGATGACGTCATCAAGTCCGCGGGCCATCTGATCGGCCCGTTCGAGGTCGAGAATGCCCTCACAGACCACCCGGCGGTGGCCGAGGCAGCGGTGATCGGTGTGCCTGACCCCACCGTGGGTGAGGTGGTGAAGGCTTTCGTGACACTCAAGGATCGATACCGACCTGACGAGGCGCTGAAGCGCGAACTGATGGCTCTCGCACGGACAAAGCTCGGCGCAGCGGTTGCTCCGAAGAGCATCGAAATCGTCGACTCGTTACCGCACACACGCAGCGGGAAAATCATGCGCAGACTTCTGAAGTCCAGAGAGCTCGGGCTTCCCGAGGGAGACACCTCCACGATCGAAGGCGCCGAAGGTACGGGCGCGAAGGCTGTGACGTCGTGATGGACCGTGATGTCGCCTATGGCCTCCTTTCGGACATGATCCGAGTGCGTCGGATGGAGGAGAAATGCGCAGAACTCTACGGTGAGAGCAAGATTCGTGGCTTCCTGCACCTCTATGTCGGTCAAGAAGCTGTCGCGGCGGGGTCCCTGCGAGCACTCGACGCGCAGGACGCCGTCGTCGCGACCTATCGCGAACACGCCCACGCGCTGCTGCGCGGAGTGCCCATGACGTCCATCATGGCCGAGATGTTCGGCAAACAGCAGGGATGTTCACGGGGGCGCGGCGGTTCAATGCATCTGTTCGATGCCTCCAGACGGTTCTACGGCGGAAACGCCATCGTCGCGGGTGGACTGCCCCTGGCGGTCGGCCTGGCACTCGCGGACGCTCAACTCGGACATCCCCGCGTCACCGCCTGCTACTTCGGCGACGGCGCCGTTGCCGAAGGCGCGTTCCACGAATCGCTGAACATGGCGGCACTGTGGCGACTTCCCGTTCTTTTCTGCTGCGAGAACAACCTTTACGCGATGGGCACCGCCCTGGAGCGTGCGCAGTCGCAGGTCGATCTGACCGTCAAGGCCGCCGCCTACAGCGTGCCGACCCGCGCGGTCGACGGCATGGACGTTGCGGAATGCAGGGCGGTGGCCCAAGAAGCTGTCGACCACATCCGGACAGTCGGTGGACCCTTTTTCGTGGAGTTCCGCACGTATCGATTCCGGGCCCACTCGATGTTCGATCCTGAGTTATACCGGGCCAGAGGCGAAGTCGATGAATGGCGGGGTCGCGACCCGATCAGTACGTTCGCGGATCGAAGTGTGGGCGAGGGATCGCTGAACGCAGACGACATCGACGCCATCGAGAAGGCTGTTGATGCCGAGATCGCGGAAGCTGTGGAGTTCGCCGAGGCCGGTACTTGGGAAGACGTCGCCGATCTCGCGAAGGACGTCCTGACGCCGGCGGGGGAGGAGGCGCGATGAAAACGACCTACCGCGCAGCAGTCCACGATGCGATCCGCGAGGCTCTGCTCGCAGACCCCCGCGTGATGCTGCTGGGTGAAGACGTCGGCCGCTACGGCGGCACCTACGCGGTGTCGAAGGGGTTGCTCGATGAATTCGGCCCTGAGCGGGTACGCGACACCCCCTTGTCCGAACTGGGCTTCGTGGGAGTGGGAATCGGTGCGGCCCTCGGGGGCCTGCGTCCCATCGTCGAGGTCATGACCGTGAACTTCAGCTTGCTGGCACTGGATCAGATCGTCAACACCGCGGCGGCGCTGCGTCACATGTCCGGTGGCCAGTTCTCGGTGCCCCTGGTGATCAGGATGGCGACAGGCGCCGGCCGGCAATTGGCGGCGCAACATTCCCACAGTCTCGAATGCTGGTATGCCCACATCCCCGGTATCAAGGTCGTCGCCCCGGCGACAGTGGAAGATGCCCACGGCATGCTGACAGCTGCGTTGGCGGACCCGGATCCGGTGATCGTGTTCGAGCATGTGCAGCTCTACAACACATCGGTTGACATGGATGGCTGGCAACCCGCTGACATCGCACGGGCGGCAGTTCGCCGCCGTGGTTCTGACGCGACGGTGATCACCTACGGGGGATCCCTGCCCAAAACGCTGGACGCCGCCGACGAACTGGCATCCGAGGGTATCGACTGCGAGGTCATCGACTTGCGAGTGTTACGGCCGCTGGACTTCGAGACGGTCGCCGAATCTGTTCGCCGGACACACCGCGCGCTGATTGTCGACGAGGCGTGGCGCACGGGCAGCCTCGCCGCAGAGATCAGCGCGCAGATTGTTGAGAATGTGTTCTTCGATCTCGACGCGCCGATCGCACGGGTCTGTAGCGAAGAAGTGCCCATACCGTACGCCAGGCACCTCGAAGAGGCGGCACTCCCGCAGCGGGACGACATCACCGCGGCGGTCAGGAACTTGTTCGGGGAGCAGCGGTGATCGAGTTCGCGATGCCTGCCCTCGGATCCGACATGGATGAGGGAACGCTGAACGAGTGGCTGGTGAAACCGGGGGACACGGTGACCCGCGGTCAGGTCGTGGCGGTCGTCGAAACCACCAAAGCTGCTGTGGAGGTGGAATGCTGGCACGACGGCACGGTCGAGGAACTCCTCGTGCCGGTCGGACAGACTGTCTCGGTCGGCACACCGATGGCACGACTGGTCGAACCGGGGCAAGTCGCAACGCCATCCGCTACAACAGAGCGTGCGGCGGAACCGGCCGCGGCGCGGCCGCCGGCGGAACCGACGCATCGGCGTTGGGTTTCGCCTGCCGCGCGGCGCCTGGCGGCATCACTGGGTGTCGACCTCGACAGCATCACCGGCAGCGGTCCGCAAGGCGCAGTGACCATCGCCGACGTGGAACACGCCGCCGCCCAGGTATCGAAGCCGTCTCCCCAACCTGCAGCGGAGCAGCGAGGCGCTGCGATGAGACGGTCCATCGCCGCCGCGATGGGACGGTCCAAGCGTGAGATCCCGCACTACTACCTCACCGACGAGATCATTCTGGACACCGCGCTGCGCTGGCTGACCGAGCGCAACGCCGCCTGCTCGGTCACCGAGCGGGTTTTGCCTGCGGCCCTCTACATCAAGGCTGTCGGTGTCGCTGCACGCCGCTTCGAAGACCTCAACGGATACTGGGTAGACGACGAGTTCCGCGCTGGCCGCGGCGTGCACGTCGGAGTCGCGATCTCCTTACGCGGCGGAGGCCTTGTAGCGCCGGCCCTCCACGACGTCCCGGACAAGAAGCTCGACGCGTTGATGGCCGACCTCACCGACCTCGTGGCACGCGCTCGTGCGGGAACCTTACGCAGCTCCGAAATGTCGGACCCCACGATCACCGTGACCAACCTCGGAGACCGCAGCGTCGACGGCGTCTACGGCATCATCTATCCACCGCAAGTGGCTCTGGTCGGCTTCGGCAAACAGGCGCAGCGCGTGTGCGCGGTGGATGGCGGCATCCGCATAGCCAACACGGTGCACGCGACGCTTGCCGCCGATCACCGCGCCAGCGACGGCCATCGTGGCGCGATGTTCCTTGCCGCGATCAACGAAATGCTCCAAGATCCAGAACAACTCGAGAAGTGACACCGATGCGGACACGGCAAGACATTCGCGGCGACATCATGTCGGTGCTGACAAAGATCGCCCCCGAGGTGGATCCCGACGACATCGACGATGAGGTGCTGCTGCGTGAGCAGGTCGACCTCGACTCGATGGACTGGCTGAACTTCCTTGTGGGAATTCACAACCGGTTGCAGATCGACATCCCGGAATCCGACTACGCACAGCTTCGAACCTTGGCAGACGTCGTGGAGTACGTGGATGTGCGGTCAGGTTCACGATGACACGGGGCAGTCGGACGACTGCTGGGTAGTTGCGGTTCTGACCGACGAACCGCGTTCTGCCGAGGTGTTGAGCGCGGCGTTCCGCGAAGCCGCCGTGCGTGGTGCAGCAGTCATGGTCTTGGCTCCCCCCGGTGGGGATGCGCAGTGGATAGCGGAGTGGATCGACCAGGATCCAGAGCATGAAATCGACCCCCGATGTGATATCTGGGTCTTACCGGCGCCCACCGATGTTCTCGATCTATTGCTCACCAAACCCGACTTCGAGCATGTCGTCGTCACCTCTGACGACAACGCCACTCTGGTCGGCGCCTTCGCTCGATGCATCGAAAGCGGCGCAATGCCAGAGAATTTCTCGTTGATCGTGGTGCCACGCACCGCACAGTCGGCTGTAACGAACAGCAGTGAAACATGCGTCGTGTAGGCGCCCACCCAGCCCGGGCGGTATGGTCCTTTCTTCGGCACCCTTGTGCCACATGGGCGCTGCGCGCCTCGAACGAGCGCTTGGTCAGCCCCCAGCCCGGCTCACCTGTGGCGACTTCGGATAGGTCCTTTCGGCCCTAGTAGCGCTGAATCGGCGCACCTATCGTGATGTCGAGGCAAACGAGGGGAGTGCGCGATGACGGAATCGAGGAGCCAACCGAGAGAATGGGCCGTCGGTGTCTGCGTCGACGAGCACGACGACCACACGCACGCGACCGCCTGGTTGGTGTGGGATGACAGAGATGTCACGGGCGTCGGCTTGGCCAGACGCAATCCCGAAGACCAGGACGTGCCGGCGATCGGAGACGAGCTCGCGGTCGCACGCGCACTCTCCGATCTGTCGCGTCGTCTGCTGGCCTTGACGGCGCAAGACATTGAAAGCGTCACACATGAACACGTGGTGTCCCTCGACTGACCACGATTCGTGTGATGTGTACGCGCTGTGGAAGAGCTGAAATCGGCGACGGGCCGCCACCGCCCGGCATGACGACCGGCACCCGAGGACGGGACCAACGGCCCTAATGTCGTTGCTTTGCAACCCGTAGCGTAAGCCGCGAAGCGCCCGGTTCCTGCGACGACGAGGAGGAGTCATGGACTGGCCGACCGCCGCTGTGCTGATCGCCATCGTCGTTGCGGTGATGGCAGTCGCGACTACCTACATCGCCGGCCGCTACTTGGAGTGAGGGGGAACCACCATGGGTGAAGGATCCCGGTACGGCATCCTGGTGGGTGTCGACGGCTCCCGGGAATCGGCAGCGGCGGTCCGGTGGGCGGCACTCGAGGCCCAGCTTTTCGGTGTGCCCCTCACGCTGATGTGTGTGGTGACGCCGGTGTCCGTGAGATGGCCGGTAGGCCCGCTGCAGGAAACTATCAGCGAATTCGAACGGCAGAACGCCGAGCAAGCGCTGAACTCTGCTCGCGAGGAGGCGTTGTCGGTGTCCGCCGCGGGCAAGTCGATCGATGTCCGCGCCGAACTTCAGCGAGGCCCGACACTGCCCGCACTCATCGATGCCTCCAAGGAGGCGCAGATGACCGTCGTCGGTAGCCGCGGGATGGGTACTGTGAAACGACTGGTCATGGGCTCGGTCAGTACCGGTCTCGTCCACCATGCGCACGGGCCGATCACAGTCGTACACAGTAGATCCGGTGAGCTGCCCGATTCCGGTTTGCCGATCCTGCTCGGAATCGACGGATCGCCGGCGTCGGAGGCAGCCACCGCGGTCGCGTTCGAAGAGGCGGCCAGGCGAGGCGTTGTTCTTCTCGCCGCGCACGTGTGGAGCGTCGGATACGGAATTCCCCTGGAGGGTGCCGACTTACGCGGATACGAGCAGCAGGCCGAGGAAACTCTCGCACAGCGTCTGGCCGGCTGGCAGGAGCGCTATCCGAACGTCGACGTCCAGCGTCACGTCGAGTTCGACGAACCGGCTCGATGGCTTGTCGAGAAATCCCGCACCGCCCAATTGGTGGTGCTGGGTAGTCACGGTCGCGGCGGGTTCACCGGCATGCTGCTCGGATCGATCAGCTCAGCTGTGGCACAGTCGGTGAGCATCCCGCTAACGGTGGTTCGCCCGAGATGACCGAAGTATCGGTGCCGCCTCCTCCGCAGCCGGCCATCACGCCATCCGACCCGCTGGGCAATGTGCCCCAGCAGCGTTGGTACCGCTCCTTTCCGGTGATGCTCATCTTCGCGATGATCGCTGCGGTGGTCGTCGCCTCGGGGGTCATTGCACTTGTGCTCACCGGTGACGCGGCCGATGGGCCGCGCCGACTGGCGCCCGCGCAGCACGCAGAGTTGACGCAGTGGTGGGCGACGGCGTATCCGGAGGTGACCAAACTTGAGGAGGCGCTGGATAATTCAGAGCACGCGCTCGAACGCCTGGACGCACCAGCACTGGCCGCAGCCTGTCAGCGAATGCACGATTCGGCGGCCGTCGACATCGCCGCACATCTGCCGTCGCCAGATCGAGAGTTGACCGCGGAACTGAACGCGGCGACGGAGGACGCGCATGACGCTTCCCACATGTGCATGGCGGTGATCGGGGGGACGACGAATCAGTACGACGCCGAGTTCGTCGCCGACATCGAGCAGGCGAACCGGCATCTCAAGGCCGCCGTGGCGATCGTCAACCGCTATCTGACACAGGAGCCGCGCTGGTCGGCGCGCAAGTAGGGGTGCATCTCAGCGCCGCGAGCGTGACCAGTACAGGGCACCGGATTCTTCCGATGGTGTTGCTGCGATATCTCGGAGCATGAAAAAGAAACCGGGGTGTCACGATCTAGCCCTCGGCGTATGTCTTTATGCCATCTCGGATGTGACGAAGGTCTCCAGTGAGTGTTTGGGACCCGAGCTACCGTCAGAAAATGGCACCACCTTCACTGCGCGATGCCTTTCGTCCGCTGATGAGAACGGGAGGCTTTTACGCCCGGTCGTGGCGGGACTACATCGCAGACGATTCGCCCCAGTTGCCGGTCGCCCGGCCGACGGTCGCGCTGGCTGCGGAGGCGCTGCGTGACGAAGTCGTGCTGCTCGGTCTCCGGGCCCGTCGACCCGTGAGTGATTCCAAGGCCTTTGCACGCATTCATCACGAGGTCGTCGACGGCCTCGAGTTCTACGGACGGCGCGGATGGCTGAAGAATCCGCGAGGCTTTTTCGCGACTCCTCCGCCGCTCACCGACGTTGAGATCGCACCCGTGCACCGCCGCAACCATTCCTACGCTCGCCTGCGCTGGGACAGCGACTATCGGCCACACCGGGAGGAACCGGGCGCCAGCCGATGGGCGACGTACAGTTCTGTCGCCCACGGTTATGCACTCATGCTGCGCCACGATGAACCCCGCCCCTGGCTCGTGTGTATCCACGGGACGGAAATGGGCAGAGCAGCAATAGATCTCGCACTTTTTCGAGCCTGGTACCTGCACGATACGCTTGGCCTCAATGTGGTGCTGCCGGTGCTACCCATGCACGGGCCCCGGAGCAAGGCGCTACCGAAAGGAGCTGTCTTTCCAGGCGAAGACGTTATCGACGATATCCACGCGACCGCCCAAGCTGTCTGGGACATCCGGGCGCTCATCGGCTGGATCCGCCGAGAACAGCCTGACGCCGCGATCGGCCTTTACGGGTTGTCGCTGGGAGGGTTCGTCGCCGCGCTGGTCGCCAGCCTCGAAGTCGACTTGACATGCGCGGTGCTGGGCGTGCCGGTGGCCGACCTCATCGAACTGCTGGCCCACCATTCCGGTCTCGACCCCGACGATCCTCGCCGCCGAACCATTCTGCTGGCGGGTCCGCTCGGCCGAATGATTTCACCGCTGTCAATGACGCCGCGTGTAGCAATCGCCGGCAGGTTCATCTATGCGGGTCTGGCAGATCAGGTTGTCCATCCGCGCGAACAGGTGACCCGACTCTGGGAACACTGGGGGCGGCCGAGTATCGAGTGGTACCGCGGCGGGCACGCCGGGTTCTTTCAGTCGCGTCCGGTGCACAGATTCGTCACCGACGCTCTCATGCAGTCGGGCTTGGTCGGAGATCGCGGCCGGTTGTCAGGCCCCGACGGGACAGCACGTGATCGCGGCTCAGCCCTGCCGCGCGACGATCACCGGAATCTGGGCTGACTGAACGACCGCGGTGCTCACCGAACCCAGCAAGGCACCCGTTACGCCGCCGCGGCCGTGGCTGCCCACCACGATCAACTGGGCGGCATCGGCCTGCTGCAACAACCGATTCGCCGGCCGATCGCACACCACCACCGGGTGCACAGGAACGTCTGGGTACTGATCGCGGAAAGGGGCCAGGAAAGCGGCGAATTCCTTCTCCTCGTGTTCCTCCATGTCGCGCCAGTCGATGGGTGCCCAGCTGAAATCCGGCAAGCCGAGTGGGCCCATGTCGCTCCACGCGTGCACCGCGACCAGGCCCACGTCTCGACGCGCCGCCTCGTCGAAGGCGATGGCCGTCGCCAGGGCAGATTCTTCGGATCCGTCGATGCCGACGATCACAGGCGCCTTCGGGGAAGGTCGCTGCTCCCCGTGGATCACGGCGACCGGACAATGCGACCGGTGCACAACGGCCGAACTGATCGAGCCCACCAACGCGCGTCTGGCCGCGGTCTCGCCCAGGCAGCCGACGACGAGCATCTCCGCTTCTTTCGACATCGCTGCCAGAGTCGGCACCACCGGCCCATGGACGATCTGGGTGGCGACCGACGATGCGCGCGCAGGCGCGGCTTCCAGCGCCGCCGCGCACGCCCGCGCAGTGATGTGCTGGGCCCGCTCCTCTGCGCAGCGTGCGTACGCGACGGGTAGTTCGGGCCACGGCGTGCGCGGCATCACGATCGGGGGGACGACATGCACCAGTCGCAATGCCCGGTTGCGTAACTCGGCATCGTGGGCCGCCCATCTGACAGCCGTCGCCGACGCGCACGAGCCGTCGATGCCGACCAGGATCTCTGCGTCTGATTCCACAGTGGCCACAGTCGTTCCCTCCTGGTCTTGCGGCAGCTTAAGGCCGCCTCACACCTGGGTTCTGGAGTCATTGGTCGTTGCGGGTAAGGCCTTTGGACCCCCACGGCCACGGTCGGCCCCCGATACTGTCGGGACATGCCGGTGGTGCGGTGGATCATCGTCGCGGGGGCGGCGATGAGCGCCCCTCGCTCTTGTGGGCTCATCCCTTTTGCCCGCAGGCGATTTCACCTACATCGCTCTCGCAGATCTGGTGCCAGAGACGGTGGAGTCCCCGGGCATGGGGGACAAATTTGTCTTGTTCGCAACGTTCGTCGCGGGATTGCTGATCCTTGATGCGATCACGTCGTGGGATGCGCTTGCGCGCTGATGGTCATCTCGGACGTGTCACGATCACGGGAACCCTCGCCGCCTGGACGACCGCGCTACTCACCGAGCCCAGCAGCATACTTGCGACAGCGCCGTAGCCGTGACTGCCGACGACAACCAGTTGCGCCGATCGCGCATGTTCGACAAGTTGGTAAGCCGGTCTGTCGGGGATCACGATGCGGTCGACCACCACATCGGGGTAACGCGTCTGCCAGGAGGACAGCTGCCGAGACACCTCGTCGTCGACCTCGGATCGGATGTCATCCCAATCGAAACCGGGCATCTCGAACGCTCCCGGTGACCACCACGCATGCAGCGCGACAAGTTTGACGCGCCGCAGCGCGGCCTCCTCGAAGGCCAGTTTGACAGCCGGCTCGGCCTCGGGGGAGCCGTCAAAACCCAGCAGAACGGGCGCATCGGTATCAGGTGTCGGCTCTTCGTCATGAATGACCGCGACCGGGCAGTGGGCCCGGTGGACGAGCCCGGTGCTGACGCTGCCCAGGAGCGTACGTGCGAGCGCACCCTGTCCTCGGGAACCGACGACGACCATGCCCGCCGATTTGGAGGCCGCAACCAGCGCAGAAGTCGGTGTCGCAACAACGAATTCGGTGGTGATGGACAACGAGGATCCGGTGAGTTTGTCTGCGATCTGCTCGGCGTCGGCGAGGATCTCTCGACCGACCTCCGCCTGCCAATCCATGTAACCCGTCGGTATCGGAGCCACGGGCCACGCGGCGATGGGCAGAGACGCTGCATACAGGATTGCCAGAGGTACCTCGCGCATGGCCGCTTCGTTCGCGGCCCATTCGAGCGCCGGCTCAGAGGATGTCGAATCATCGACGCCGACAACGATCCGGTCGAAATCTGTTTGAGCGGCCATTGTGTCATCCCCATTCCGGCGTCGGTGCTCCGCGTGGCCTTGCGAAGTCAACACTAGGACAGTTCCCGCCTCCTCTGTAGAGACCTTCGGCCCTTCCGGGACCGGCGGTGTGCGCAGCAGAATTCCGGTCATGCTGAAACAGCTCGTCGGCCTGCCTGTAATGCTTGCGGCTTCCGGCACCCGAGCAGCCGTGGGGACGACGAGGTCCGCCGTCACTGCAGTGGCCGGTGTGGCCCTCAGTGCCGAGCCGATCTCTGACCTGACGGCAGTGGGGCGCGCTCTTGCCGGGGTTGCGCTGGAAGCGGTGGGCGGTCCTCGCGCTCGGCGAACCTCGTCGCAGGGGTCGCGGCGCTGGGTCGAGGTGCGCGGGCTCGAAGGTGCAGACGGCGAACAGATCGGCGACGCAGTGCTCAGCGCTGTCTGGGCGACACCGGGAGTTCACGATGCCGTCCTCATCACGCCCATTTCGCGGGTGTTGGTGACGGTCGGCAACGGCGGTCCGTCGGCCGCACGGCTGTCGGCTGTCGTCGCCGAGGCTGAGCGCAGGACAGGTGCGGCGGTATCGAAGTCGCCGGGTGTCAGCCTGCCCGGTGACGACGAGGTGCTCGCGGCACGGGTAGCGGCGGTCGGGGTGGCCGCAGCAGCTGTAGGGTTTGCGATGGCGGGCGGCGCCCTCGGGCTGCCCCGCCTCGCAACCGCGGTGTCGGTGCCTACCAACATCGTTGACCACGCGCCGGTTCTGCGCCGCCAGATCGAAGAGCACGTGGGTGCCGACGGTGCCGACACGCTGATTGCGCTCGCCAATTCGGCCACCGCGGCGCTCACCGCATCACCGGCGTCGGCGGTGGCCGAGACACTGGCGCGGGCGGTTCTTGTCGCCGAGGCGTGGACTGCGCGACGCGCATGGCAGGATCGCGAACCCGAACTCGCGCAATACCCGACGTCGGGCGGTGCTTCGCGCACCCGCCGTCCCGATCTGGTTCGGAGTGCAGCGCCGGCCGACCGTTACGCGAACCGCGCCGCGGCCGTCGGGCTCGGGGCCGCCGCTGCGCTCGGCGCAGCGACGGGCAATGTGGATCTTGCCGCGCAGGCCGCGCTGATCGCCGTCCCGAAACCTCTGCGTGCCATGCGAGAAGCATTCGGTGCGGCCATGACTCGGGGTCTGGATGCCCATCATGGATCGCTTGTGATGTCCTCCAGAACCCTCAGGCTTCTGGATCGGGTGGACGCGATCGTGATAGATCCGCGGGCTCTCTACACCCGCGGGGTCACAGTCAGCCGTATTCGTGGACTCGAGAATTCGCATCGGGCCTCGGCATGGGAGGCCGCGAGAACTGCTTTGGAGAGAGGCGAACTGGGGGTCGGCTGGCATCCACTTTCCGCTGTTTCTCCCGAAGAAGGTGTCGGCGAGGTACTCGTCAGCCCAGTTCGGGATCCGCACGCTTCCGCGCTTCTCGCCGAGGCGCGCAGAACCGACCTGCGTGTGGTCTCCATCGAGGATGACGGGCTTCATTCTCTGGCACAGGGTTTCGACCAACTACAGATGGCCCGAGGGCCGGTCGACGATGCAGTCGCTGACGCGGTGTCGGCACTGACTGCAGAGGGAGCGACTGTCGCACTGGTCACCACGCCCGAGATGAACGTCCCGCATTCTGCCCACGTCACGATCGGCCTGATGCGCGACGATGATTCGCCACCGTGGGGTGCCGATGTGTTCGTCACGGATCTCACCGGGGCTTGGCGCATACTGCGCGCGTTGCCTGCAGCTCGCCGGGCCAGCGACCAGGCGGTAAGACTGTCGGCTTCGGCATCGGCGCTCGGTGCGCTGATGCTGGTTCCCGGCGTGGTAGGACGCGGGCCGGCGTCGGTGAGCATCGGCTCGCTAGCAAGTCTGTGGAGTGGTAATACCGCCGCCAACAGAGTTTTTCGCGATCCGGCCCCCCATCCGGAACCGCGCCATGACTGGCACTGCCTGCCGGTGGGCGAAGTTCGCCGGTTGCTTCCCCGCCCGGTGGACGACATCCCTGTCGACGATATGGGCGGCGGCCCGGCCTCCGAGAACAGCACGAGGTGGGCGGCGGTGCGGGAGTTCGTTGCGGAGATGCGGCACGACCTGGACGACCCCATCACACCGCTGCTCATCACCGGCGCGGCCGCGAGCGCGCTCCTCGGGTCCGCAGTCGATGCGGTTCTCGTCGCTGGGGTGCTGCTGGCCAACGCCGCCGTGTCGGCAGAACAACAACTGCATGCCGAACATGTGCTGAACCGTCTATTGGCAGTGCAGGAGCCCGCCGCACGCAGGCGGATCGGCCCACTGGATGCCGGGAAACACGAAAGCGTAGCGGCCGATCGTCTTCGCCTGGGCGACATCATCGAGGTGCGTGGAGGTGAGGTGGTTCCGGCTGATGCGCGATTACTTGACGCAGCAGACGTCGAAGTGGACGAGTCGGCGCTGACCGGCGAGTCGCTCCCCGTATCCAAGAGTGTCGGCGCCACCCCGGGCGCCCCACTCGCCGAACGCCAGTGCATGCTCTTCGGCGGCAGCACAGTGCTCTCGGGCACAGCCCTGGCGGTGGTGACCGCCGTCGGGCCTGGCATGGAGATGCGGCGCGCCATGGCGATGGCGCCGCGAAAGTCCAGCGAGATCGGTCTGCACACCCAATTGCGACACATCACCAATCGCGCCCTGCCCGTCAGCGTCGTTGGTGGCGCACTGGTCGGCGTGCTCGGCGGACTCCGGGGTTTGCCGTTGAAGCACGCACTGGCCAGCGCGGTGTCGGTGATGGTGGCCGCGGTGCCCGAAGGGTTGCCTCTTGTCGCCACGCTCGCCCAGCAGGCGGCCGCAGGTAGGCTCAGCGACAAAGCTGTCCTGGTGCGAAACCCGCATTCCGTCGAAGCATTTGCCCGGCTCGATGTTGTCTGCTTCGACAAGACCGGCACGCTGAGCGAGAACCATCTGCGCGTGAGATCGGTGCATCCGTTGTCCGGTCACAGCGATTCCGAGGTACTCACCGTGGCGGCGCGGACCACGTTCGCGCGAGCGGGGCACAGGGCTCAACACGCGACCGATCAGGCGATCCGAGAGGCTGTCGAGGGTGGCGGCAGTCATTCAAGCCAGGACGTTGACGACCGCGACGCGTTTCTTCCCTTCCAATCCGATCGTCCTTTCGCCGCAGCGCTGCTCGGCAAGGTCATCTCCGTCAAAGGTGCACCGGAGACCATTTCGGCGGCTGTCTTCGACGGCGGCGCCTTCGCGGGCCTGGTCACCGAAATGGGTCAGCAAGGCCTGCGGGTGCTCGCCGTCGCGCAGCGCCACCTCAGTGACGAGGAAGCGGCTGCCGCGGCGGCGGATGCGTCGTACTTCGAGTCGCTGTGCCGAACTGCGCTGACCCCGGTCGGACTCATCGGTTTGGCCGACACTCCGCGGCCGGCGGCCCACGGCCTCCTCACGGAGCTTCAGCGCCGCCACATCGGGGTGCGGCTGATCACCGGTGATCACCCGGTCACGGCCAGAGCCGTCGCATCCGAACTCGGATTGATCGTCGGTGCCGACGAGGTGATCACGGGAACAGATTGGGAGACAATGACTCCTGATCAACGAGAAGCTGCGGCCGCACATTGCCGGGTGTTCGCCCGGATGTCGCCAGAGCACAAGATCGATGTGGTCCAGGCGCTCGAGAAGATGGGCCTCGTGACCGCGATGGTCGGTGACGGAGCCAACGACGCGGCAGCGATCCGCGCTGCGAGTATCGGAGTGGGGGTGGTGGCCCGCGGTAGCGACCCGGCGCGCACGGCGGCGGATGTCATGCTTCTCGATGGTCGCATCGAGGCGCTGCTGGATGCGATCGACGAGGGACATCAGCTGTGGCGTCGGGTTCATTCTGCGGTGTCGGTGCTCCTCGGCGGCAATGCCGGCGAGGTGGGTTTCGCTCTGATCACAACGTTGCTGACGGGAGACTCGGCGCTGAACACCCGGCAGATGTTGCTGGTGAATCTCCTCACGGATGCGTTCCCGGCAGCAGCACTGGCAGTCAGCGAGCAGAAGAACACCTCGCCGGGCCCGCACGATGAGGCGGCGCTCTGGAAAGACATCGGCATCAGGGGAGTGGCCACGGCCAGTGGTGCGACGCTGGCATGGCTGGTGGCCCGCCCCACCGGGACGCCGAGGCATGCATCGACGGTGGCGTTGGTCGGACTCGTCGGTGCGCAGCTGCTGCAGACGCTGCTGGACTCCAACAGCCCGGGCGTGGTCCTGACGTCTGTGGGCAGTCTCGCGGCCATGGGTGTCGTGATCAGCACCCCCGGCGTGAGTCAACTTTTCGGCTGCACGCCGTTGACGCCGATCGGGTGGGCACAGGGTCTGGTCGCGGCGTCGGCGGCCACCGCGGTCTCTCAATTCGCCCCGGGGCTTCTCGCCGCTGTCGCCGATCGCCTGAGGCCCGCGAGTTCAGTTGAGCAGCAGACTGACAGCGCCGAAGTAGAACAGGATCGACAGTAGATCCTGGAACACGGTCGCCAGCGGTCCGGAACCGAAAGCGGGATCCTTGCCGAGCCGATGGAGCAGCCAGGGCAGGCACAGTGCGACGAGGGTCGACACCGTGCTCGCACCCACGACGCTCAACGAAACTGCACTCGCCAGAGCGTAATTCGCCGTCATCGCGACCACGACAGGCCACATGATGGAGCCGAGTAGCAATCCCATCAACAGACCGGTCAGGCCTTCGCGCAGGGTGATCCGACGGATGCCTACTCCGACTGAAAGTCCCCGGATCGCCAACGTCTCGGTCTGGGTCCCCACCGCGTCGGCAAGATAGACGATGCCGGGAACGAAGTACGCGATGGCCAGATCAGCCTCGAGCACCTCAGTGAACGCCGTCATGATCACCGCAGAGGTCATGGCCCCGAGCAGACCGACGATCAGCCAGGGAAGTCTGTGCCACAATCGTTTCCGTACAGACTCGACGCTGGTCGACCTCGCAGACTCGACATCGTGCAGGAACCCACCCAGTCGGGCCAGATCTTCGTCGTGTTCCTGCAGCAGGATGGTGAGCAGACACTGTGGAGAGATCAATCCCAGGAATGTTCGCTTCTCGTCGACGACGGCCAGATACGACTCGGCCCGCTGTACCGCCTGCCAAGCCGCGTGTTCCTGGTCGGTGCGGGGGGCGACCACCGGGGGCATCGGGTCCATGACATCTCGCAAGCGCTGCTCCTCGTCGGCCGCGAACATCGCCTCTATCGTGGCGATTCCGAGGATGCGCCGCTCGTCGTCGAGGACAGCTACCGCCGACGCGCTCTGGAAGCGTCTGCCGCGCATGGCGGCAAGCGCGTCGGTGACCAAGATGTCGGGTCTGAATGCAGGTACTTGAGTGGATGCATGGTGCAGTGCCTGGTCCGCTGGGCCGAGCAGACGGTGCGCAGTAGGGGTCAGCGCCTGCTCCGCCGTCATCTGCCGACCTTGGCCGGACGGTACGGTCGTCGAGCGGCGGCGGCGAGGCCGGCCACCGCGTCCGCGATTCCGCTCGCAAGTTCATCGACGTCGGGGAATGCGTCGAAATCGCTGGTGATTCCGAAGATCAAGTCCTGTCCGTAGCTCAGAATGGCGACCGCGACTCGAAGTCTCAGCGCCACAGGCGGAATAGGGAGCATTCGCACAACGTCGCAGCCCATCATCTGCAGATGCCGTTGTGGTCCGGGCACGTTGGTTGCCAACGTGACCACGCCCCGCTGAGGCAACGCGGTCACGGTGCGGATCAGACGGGCGGCCAGCGCGAACGGCAGCAAGTTGGTCGCGGCCATCGCGGCACTTGCGGCCTGTCGTTGCCCGCCGGCTTTGACCCGGTTGAGGCGTTGGTGCACCGCCTTCAACTGCTCCACTCGGTCGGGTTCGTCGACCGGCAGGTACGGGAGCATGACCGATACCCGGTTGTCGAGGCGGTCCATCGCGTCGTTGCCGCGAACCGAAACCGGCACAAGTGTGCGCAGCGAATCCCGCTCAGGATCTTCACCACGTCGTTGCAGCGCTGCTCGGAAACTGTCTGTAATAGCGGATAGGGCAACATCATTGATGGTTACATCGAAGGCCTGGCACACTGACGCCACGTCGGCCAGAGGTACTTGGACGGCACAGTAGCGGCGCATCGTGGTAACGGGCCCGTTCAGCGACGAGGTGGCGCCTGCCTGAAGCAAGCTGCCGAGAATCTCGATCGTGCCGCCGATAGTCGTCGTGGCGGCCGACAACGCAGTCCATGCAGTGCGCGCCCACTGCAGAGGATTCAGTGTCGGCATCGAAAGAGAAAAGCCGGGACGTGTCTGCTCGTGTGCGGCTCGAATGGCGCTGACGTAGGTTTCCCCTTCGCCTGCGTCGCTGAGCCCTGTCAGCATGAGCATCGTGGCGATGCCGTCGGCGACGCAGTGGTGCACCTTCATCAAGATTGCCCACCGGTCTTCGGCGAGTCCTTCGATAATCCAGCACTGCCACAGAGGCCGTTCACGATCGAGTCTGGGCTCCATCGCTTCTGCGGTGAACCGGAACAGGGCCTCGTCGTCGCCGGGGTGGGGAAGGGCGGCACGGCGAATGTGGTGAGCCAGGTCCAATGCGGGATCGTCGACCCATTCCGGTGGGGACAGATCGAACGGCTGTCTGCGAACCACCTGTCGCAAACGGGGGATCGCCAGAACACGTCGACCGATGGCCGCGACGATCTCGTCGTGATCCGGCGCTGGACCCTCTAGGACCGAAACCCCTCCGACCGCCAGGCTGATGTGCCGGTCTGCGTCTTCTGCGTACAGAAATCCGGCGTCGAGGGTACTCAAACGTGCCACACCGTGAACTATCTGCCGCGCGAACGCCTCTTCTGCAGAGTCCGAGGTCCTCCGCAGTTGAGGACCAGCGGCCCTACTTGCCGCATCCGCTGTCGCTCAACATTGATCGATAGTGTGGAGAGGCTCTGCGATGACCCGTGTGTTCCTGGTGGATGACCACGAAGTTGTCCGGCGCGGACTGATCGACCTGCTCAGTGCTGACCCACAGCTTGACGTGGTGGGGGAGGCGGGCTCGATCGCGGAGGCGATGACACGGATACCCGCCGTCAATCCTGATGTAGCGGTGCTCGACGTGCGCCTGCCTGATGGCAACGGAATCGAGCTGTGCCGCGATCTGCTTTCTCGCATGTCGAATCTGCGCTGCGTGATGCTGACCTCGTTCATCTCGGACGAGGCGATGCTCGACGCAATCTTGGCAGGAGCGAGCGGATACGTCATCAAGGACATCAAGGACATCAAGGGTATGGAGCTCGCCAAGGCGATCAAGGAGGTGGGGGCAGGCCGGTCCCTGCTCGACAATCGAGCTGCGACTGCGCTGATGTCGCGAGTGCGAGACGCCGCTGAACACGCTGATCCGCGGTC
Organism: Mycolicibacterium iranicum; assembly: GCF_001650495.1. GTDB lineage: Bacteria > Actinomycetota > Actinomycetes > Mycobacteriales > Mycobacteriaceae > Mycobacterium > Mycobacterium iranicum_A. The sequence continues at coordinate 101,956 of NZ_LWCS01000015.1, forward strand.
GGGTTTGACCGGTCAGGAAAGAGTGCTGTTGGACTTGCTCGGCGAGGGACTGACCAACAGGCAGATCGCCGGCCGGATGTTCCTCGCCGAGAAGACGGTCAAGAACTATGTGTCGCGTCTGCTCACCAAGCTCGGATTGGAGCGCCGTACCCAGGCGGCCGCATTCGTCTCGCGGCTTGATCGCCCACGACTGTGATTCCAGCATGCACGTCTGGCTACCAATGTCGTCCGAACGTGTCAGGCAGTCCTCAGCATCGAGGCCATGGTGTCGATCTCGATCTGTTGGATCGTGGCGATCGACGTGGCCAGCGCCACGGCCGCACGAAACTCGCCATCTCCGATCTCTCTGTGCGCCAATGTGATAGACCTTCGATGATGTTCGATCATCTGGTTGAGATACACCGTGCCCGCGGTTCGTCCCTCAGCAATCTGTAGTGCGTCAACGTTGTTCACCCCCGGCTGCGAGCAGCCATCGCGGGGTGTGGAAACCGGGATCTCCCATTGTCTCAACCAGCTCAGCATGTGCTGGAGCTCCACTGTCTGCATGCTCTGAATCTGCCGGGCCGACTGAACAACCCGCGTATCGACATCCTGCTTGGCCAGCAAGATCTCGCTCATCTGGATGGCCTGTTGGTGACATCTGATCATTTCCAGAGTGAACACCTCGTCGGCGCTGTTGTGCGCGACAACCGATCTCGAAACCGCAACGGAGCCAGGAGTCGGGGCCGAACGGTCGATCGCTGGGCCGGTGCATGCCGCGACCAAGGTCGCAGCAGCGGTCAGAACGGCTATGCCGGCGGGTGTCGGGCCTGTCCAAGTCACATGGCAACCTCTCGTCGAACCACGCACATTTCCAACGAGTCTCGATGCCCGGTGCCATGTCGAGCACAGGTGCACCGAACGCCGGCGGTGTCCTGACGGGCCGTCCCCCCGGGGGGTGTGCTGCCCTCCCACGGCCGACTCTACGAGTCAGTCGAAGTAGGGCCAGGGTCAAAGGTCACGTTTCGGTTCAAAACGGCAAAAGTAGGTGATCGCCGAGCGCACGGTCGAATTGGCGCAACCCGCCGAATCCCAGATAGCGTAATGGCTTGACGCTATCTATTTTCGCGTGCCTCTATTACTGTCAGAGAGTCACGCTCAAGCAGCCGGGTGGTGGCAGATTCGCTGGTCTGTATGACCGGGGGCCGAGCGCGAGAGGCGGCCATCAGTGCACCGTCGGATCCGGAGCCGGCGGATGCCCATCGTTCCCGCCTGGGAGCTGGCGAATGTCGAAAAATTTGATACTCATAGCCGTTGCAGTGCAATGCGATTGAAACGCCGGAGCTGGCAACGGAAAAATCGTTGCACTGGGTGGTCGTTCACTGTCCGCACATGGACTGCCGGCTGCGCGAAACAGCGCCGATCATGAGTCACTCACAACAGCTGGGATCCAGTACGACGCACAAAGCCTTCAAGGCCTCGCGGCGCACACTGTGAAATACGTTCATCCCGCGGCGCTCCGACGAGACGATACCGGCGTTGCGAAGTTGGCCGAGATGGTGGCTGACAGTTGATTCGCTGATTTCCAGCGCTGCCGCCAAAGCGCCGCTGGTTTTCTCCCCGTCGGCGCTCCCGAACAGCAGCGACACGAGTCTGATGCGGACAGGGTCGGCGATTGCCTTGAGCCGCATCGCGATCTGCAGCGCGACATCGTCATCGACTAGGCCTGCTGCGACAGGTTCGCAACAGACAGGCTGGGACATGTCGATGACCGGCAGGGTTTTCGGCATGAACCCATCCTGTCACAGTCTTGACATATATCAAAAAGGTGGCATGCTCAGCGGCAGCGCGCTATTTCGATATAAGTCGTATTACTACCGTGGAGGTCAGATCATGTCCCGCGTCCAGTTGGCTCTCAATGTCGACAACCTCGGCGAGGCGATCACGTTCTACTCGAAGCTGTTCAACTCGGCGCCGGCCAAGGTCAAGCCGGGCTACGCCAACTTCGCCATAGCTGAACCGCCGCTCAAGTTGGTGTTGATCGAGAACCCCGGCCACGGCGGCACGCTGAACCACCTCGGCGTCGAAGTCGCCTCCAGCGACGAGGTACACGCCGAGATCGCCCGACTCTCCGAAGAAGGGCTTTTCACCGATGAAGAGATCGGGGCCACCTGTTGTTTCGCTACCCAGGACAAAGTGTGGGTGACGGGCCCGGCAGGGGAGAAGTGGGAGGTTTACACCGTCCTCGCCGATTCCGAGACCTTCGGCACCAGCCCACAACATCTCGATATCGACGGCCCAGCCGACGCAGACGGCGTGTGCTGCGGAGCTCAGCTCACCCCCTAGCTGCTGAAAGATGTTGCGTCGGTGCTCATCGGGTTCGCAGTGCCGACTGCCGCTCACTGTGCCGTAAGCATCTGCCTGATCGACGCTCTGTTCACTTGCGACCTGATTCGATAACTGTCAATATCGATGAATGTCTATATCACCCGGGCCTGCGGCCGGCGAGGAGTGCTGTCCCCCGGGGGCGCTCCTGCACGAGCCCCTCACCGCGACCGCCGCCGGCGAGATGGCGGCGCGGTTCAAGGCGCTGGCCGATCCGGTGCGCCTGCAGCTTTTCAGCGCGATCGCCAGCCATGCGGGCGGGGAGGCCTGTGTGGGCGATGTGTCGGTTGGGCTTGAGGTGTCCCAGCCCACCGTTTCGCATCACCTCAAGGTCCTTCGCGACGCCGGCCTGCTGACCTCCGAGCGCCGCGCCTCCTGGGTCTACTACGCCGTCGTACCCGAAGCTCTTGCCAGCCTCGCCGGCGTCCTCGGCGTCAGCGGGCAGACCGTGGGAGCGTCGGTATGACCGAGACCTCCGCTGCCCCGACTCCAGCTGTCGTCGGCAAGCTGTCCACCCTCGACCGCTTTCTGCCCCTGTGGATCGGCCTGGCGATGGTTGCCGGACTGCTGCTGGGTCGGTGGATTCCGGGCCTGAACAGCGTTCTGGAAAGTGTTGCCATCGACGGCATCTCATTGCCGATCGCGCTGGGTCTGCTGATCATGATGTATCCGGTGCTGGCGAAGGTGCGCTATGACCGCCTTGACACCGTGACCGGCGACCGCAGACTGCTGCTGTCCTCGCTGATCCTGAACTGGGTGTTCGGTCCTGCGCTGATGTTCGCACTGGCCTGGCTGATGCTGCCCGACCTACCCGAGTACCGCACCGGACTGATCATCGTCGGGCTGGCGCGATGCATCGCCATGGTCATCATCTGGAACGACCTCGCCTGCGGCGACCGCGAAGCCGCCGCCGTGCTCGTCGCGTTGAATTCGATCTTCCAGGTTTTGATGTTCGCGGTCCTCGGCTGGTTCTACCTTTCGGTGCTGCCGGGCTGGTTGGGCCTGGAACAGACCACCATCGACACCTCGCCGTGGCAGATTGCCAAATCGGTCCTCATCTTCCTTGGAATCCCGCTGCTGGCCGGCTACCTGTCGCGCCGTATCGGTGAGAAGACCAAGGGTAGACATTGGTACGAATCGAAGTTCCTGCCCGTCATCGGGCCCTGGGCGCTTTACGGCCTGCTGTTCACCATCGTCATCCTCTTTGCGCTTCAGGGAGAACAGATCACCAGCCGCCCGTTCGATGTCGTGCGAATTGCGCTTCCGCTGCTGGTCTACTTCGCCGTGATGTGGGGCGGAGGCTACCTGCTGGGCGCGGTGATCGGGTTGGGCTATGAACGCACCACCACTCTGGCTTTCACCGCCGCCGGGAACAACTTCGAGCTAGCCATCGCCGTCGCAATCGCCACCTACGGGGCAACCTCAGGGCAGGCGCTCGCGGGTGTGGTCGGCCCGCTCATCGAGGTGCCGGTCCTGGTCGCGCTGGTCTACGTCTCGCTGGCGCTGCGGCGCAGGTTCACCCGACATACCCCCCAACATCTCACCACCGCGTCGGAATCAACAAAGGAGTAGATGATGACCGAGAGCCCCGCCGCCTTCAGGCGCCACGCCCGCCCTGACCTTTCCATTGATCAGCAGCACGCGTTGCTGACGGCCGCGACGCGTCTGCAACGCACGTTCGGCGACACCTTCGGTGTTGAGACCATTGAGCGTTTCCTGCATTCGTCCTACGACCAGTTCGCCGGTCGCGCTTCGGTTCCCAACTTCCTACCGCTGCTGGCAGAACGGTTTGCCCGTCAACGACTCAACGCGCTGGCACGCGTTGAGGGCAAGGTCGCCGACGGCAAGCCCACCGTGCTGTTCCTGTGCACCCACAATGCCGGCCGCTCGCAGATCGCGCTCGGCTACTTCACCCATCTTGCGGGCGACAACGCGGTCGCATGGTCGGGTGGCTCGGAGCCCGGTGATCAGGTCAACCCTTCGGCAGTCGCGGCCATGGCCGAGGTCGGCATCGACATCGCAGGCGAGTTCCCCAAACCGTGGACCGAGGAGATCGTCCAAGCCGCCGACGTCGTCGTCACCATGGGTTGTGGCGACGCCTGCCCGATCTTCCCCGGCAAGCGTTACGAGAACTGGGAATTGCCCGATCCCGCTGGACAATCCGTCGAGTCCGTCCGGCCGATCCGCGACGACATCGAGGAACGGGTCCGTCGCCTGCTCGATGAGCTCGGTGTCGCCGTCCGCCGGAGCTGAAACGTCGAATGACCGAGAACCCGAAACCGTCGGTGCTGTTCGTCTGTGTCAAGAACGGCGGCAAGTCGCAGATGGCCGCAGGCCTGATGCGCAAGCTGGCCGGCGATAGCGTCGACATCTCTTCGGCGGGCACCAAACCCGGCAGCAGCGTCAACGCCCTCTCGGTGGAAACTCTCCGAGAAGTCGACATCGATATCTCGGGCGAAAAGCCCAAACCCCTCGACGCGCAACGTGTTCGAGACGTTGACTACGTCATCACGCTGGGTCGCGAGGCCCACGTGGAACCCGTCGACGGAACGATTTTCGAAACCTGGGAGACCGACGAACCATCCGAGCGTGGAATCGAGGGTATCGAGCGCATGCGCCTCGTCCGCGACGACATCGCGAACAGGGTGGACGATCTATTCCGGCGTCTGGTCAGTGGTGGACTGCGCACGTTCTAGCGACCGGCTATCGACGTTGGACCTGCCTCGACGCCGGTGAGGGGACGTCCGTGTGCGTGGTCGCGCGCCACGTAGCCGGCATGGTTGGTACAGCTGTCTGTCGGCGGTCGCCGTCCGACCGGGACGGCTCCGTCACCGCTGTCCAGATCGTCGAGCGGCAACGGCCAAAACGTCGCGGATCGTTTCGCTGCACATCTGACCCACATCGCGCAACCGCGCCTCGCGTCGCAAACCCGGATACCAATTTGTGCCGAACGCGGCCCACCGCGCGTGCTCCAATGGCACTGCGGGGAGTGAGCACATTTGAGGCGGAACAGGGGGATGCTCGTGGGGGGCCGTCCTTCTTTGTTCGCCGCCTTGATGAGATCGTGGCGCGAGCCTGGCCGGTATGACTGGTTGGTACAGCTTGTCGAGGTCAACGGTTATGGGCGCCTCACCCGTTACGGAATCGCTCTGGCATGCCTGGCAATCGGTGCCTGGCCCATTCTCTTGGCGCTGAGCCCAGAGCGGGTCCCTGACGACGCCACGCGAATCGTGACCGTCATCTGCGGCGTGGTCGCCATCGTGTTCGGGTGCTGGTGGCTGGTGGGTTGGCCAACAAGGCGGCAGTCGACATTCGTCGTCGTCGTCCTGAATGCCGGCATCGCCATTTGTTGCGTCGCGTACACGCTTGCGGGCCGGCCCGTTGCCGGCACCGTGGCTTTCGCCGTGACCGCCAGCTACGTGGCATGCGTCCAGACCCTGCCACAACTCGTTGCCCTGTTGACTCTTGCGTCCGCGATCAACATCTTGGGGATGGTGACCGTCGGGATGGCCGGTCACCCGGCGAGTGGCCTGGCAGACGGTCTCCTCCGGCTGGCGTCGGTCACCGTCGTGCCGATGACGATCCGGACGTTGGTCGACCTGCTCGGTGAAGCCGCGGTCGCGTCCGACATCGATCCGCTGACGGGGCTGGCGAACCGACGCGGTTTGACGCGAGCGGTTCGTCAATTGGTGAGCACCCTGCCTGCCGACAGTCCGGGCAAGGTCTGCGCGACCATGATCGACATCGACGACTTCAAAACGATCAACGACACCAAGGGTCATGCGGCCGGCGATGAGGTGCTGGTGGATCTCGCCGAAACGTTGCGAGCAGTCAGTCCCGATGGATCCGTGATCGCCCGGATCGGGGGTGAGGAATTTGCGATAGTCGCCGTCTGCGACACCGACGGCGCCGTGCGGGTCGCAGAAGGACTGCGAGGCGCGCTGCACGCCGAACCGGCTGACTTCACCGCCAGCTTCGGTGTCGCGACGATCACCCTGCTGCCGCGTGCCGCGGTCGACTCGATCCGGCTCACCGAACGCCTCCTCGTGGATGCTGATCGCGCGATGTATCTGGCGAAGCGCGCCGGGGGAGACCGGATCGAGATCGCCGATGTCCGGTAGCTATCGCGGCGGATCGCCGCGCCAGCTGAAGCTGTTGACGTACTTGCCCATGTCCAGCGCGAGCTGAAGGTTGGCAGCAGAGGGCTTACCGGATCCAAAGTCCGGCCCGAACGGTCGATACGGGCCGACGGCGGCTGCGATCAGCGCCAGGTCGTTCTTGACGGCGACCATCACGATGATGCGCATCCGAGTGGAACTGCTCATCGCACCCTGCGGCCAGACGTCGGCGGCCAACCCGTAACCCGACTGGTAGCCGACCATGGTGTTCGGTATCTCGTAGGCGGTTTTGGTGTCCGGGTAGGTTTCGTCCAGCAGGGCGTTGGCGATCTCCTCGGCGCTGCGGCCCTCGGCCGGTCGGCTGAACAACTGCATGGTGCCGCCGTCGCCTGCCTGAAGCACCGCGGTCACACCGTCCGTCCGCGTGGATACCGCATAGGCTGCGCCCTCGGCCGGATAGGACACTGAGAACGCCCCGTCGGCCGCCGTGAACCGTGGGTTGATCTCGACGGCACGATTCATCGGTGGACTTCCGCACTCGGGCGGACAGACATACTTGGCCGCGGGCGTCGAGATCAGGCCGGACAGGCCGATCAGCGCACCGGCCACCACGACGATGGTGACGCCCAGCGCCAGCGCGACGGTGCGGAACGACGTCTTCGGTGCCTGGGTCGCCTCGAAAGTGCCGGACTGCGTCGAATAACCGGGTAGCAGTCCTACGGCGATTTCCGCGGCCGCCGGTTCGTCGGCAACATGGACAGGGCGATTTTCCCTTCGGAGTTGGCGCGACCGTCGCGAGCACGCCCCCATGGCAGCGCCGCACCTGGCGCAGAACGGCGCGTCGGGCACAACGTGATTGCATTCGACACACAGGATGGGCTCGTCGGTGCGGACCTCGTCGTGCGCCTCGTGCAGCAGGGCGAGATGAAGACCCACCCGAAGGGCGAACAACGCAAACCCGGTCAGGGTCAGATGCAGCGCCAGCTGGAGCCATTGGGAGAAGCGCACGACGTCTACCAGGCCCAGCCCGGCGTAGACGGCGATCACCACGACCCCGACCAGGATGAGCGTTCCGCGAACGAAAGCGCGCCCCTGGTCGGCCTTGTTCGCCGGCCGTGTGAACCACAACGCCGTCCCGATGAGACCGCCCACGGCCGCAGCGGTCAGCGGCGTGGCGACGCCACGGATGCCGGCCTCGACGAGCAGCCCGTCCATCGGACGGACACGGTTGATCATCCCGGTGGTGAACTGGGGTGCCAGCCGGGTCAGGGTCGCTGCCGCGGTGAACGTCAGAGCGCCCAGAGCCCCGATGGCGTAGCCGTCCAACGCTTCCCGTCTACCACGCCAGGTGAGTCGGGCCACCAGCGCCGGGACCAGCATCAGCGTCATGCTGCCCAGTGGCACCCCGATGCCGTCGCGCAGAATGCGTCCGCCGGCGATACCTGCGCCGAGGGGAACGCCGTAGGAGCGGGCCACCGCAGCTCCTGTGAGCAGCACCCAGCCGACCCCGAGTATCAGTCCAATCGCCACCGTCAATACCAATGTGCTCCATGGAATGTCATGAGAGACACCGGATTCGCGCAAGTAGAGAGCAAACAGCAGAGGAAGGCCCAGCGACGCGACAGCGATGAGCGCCGCGGGCATACGGCACAAAGCGGCGACGGTCAACGCTGCCACGAGCAGCCCGAGCCCCATCAGGAACACACTGCGCGCGCGTGGCGTCAGGTGCGGGAAGAGTGAACTGGTCAGCGCCGGTGTCACCAGCCGCTGGCCGGGCGCCGCGCTGAAAGCGCTGGCGCGCAACCAATGTGGGCCGTCCCCGCTGCGATGCTCCGCAGGCACGCCGCACAGCCCGCAGAACTCGCCCGCGGGAACGTCAGTCTGGCAGACCGCGCATTCCATCATGCCGGTAGGAGCGCTCATCAGTTCCGTCTCTTCTTCGCGCGAGCGCTCATCAGTTCCGTCTCTTCTTCGCGCGAGCGCTCATCAGTTCCGTCTCTTCTTCGCGCGAGCGCTCATCAGTTCCGTCTCTTCTTCGCGCGAGCGCTCATCAGGCCTGCACCTTCTGGGCCAACTGAATGTTTCGCGCCAAGTTGTCGACGTCAGGGGTGCCCAGCCCGGTGACCAAGTCATAGCCGGGGCCTGCATTGTCCACGGCATTGCCGCCCAACATGACATCGCGATAGGCAGGTCGTGGCGCGCCCTGGGCGATGTTGTACAGCAGTGGGTTTATGTCGCCGATCAGGGCACCGTCGTTCTCAAGGAGATATTGGTTCATCACCGCGGTCAGTCCGGCCCAGATGGGCGCGGATTGCGACGTGCCGCCGCCGACGACAACTTCGTCGTTGAGGACGAACTTCACCCCGGTGAACGGGTCGGCGACCGCAGCCACATCGGGTGTCATCCGCTTGCCGTTGTGCCGTTCGGGTGTGATTCCGGCGGCCGCATCCTGCTGCCAGGCCGGCATGTCGAACAGTGCCGAGACACCGCCGCCGGTGCCCTGAGACAACGGCACATCGAACCACGTCTGCTCGGACACCCACGTCCCGTCGGCGTCGGTGGACAGTGTGGTCCCTCCCACGCTCGTCATCTCGGGCAATGACGCAACCGAATCCAAACCGATGTCCTGGTCGCTGGGAGGCGACGACCAGTCCTGCCCGCCACGGCATTCCATGCCGGCCAGGTCGCCGCTGGCGTTGTACGCCGTGGTGCCGTGGGACTGCGCGGTGCGCAGCGCGGCCCGAACGGGAGCCAGGTCGGCGGCCGTGATGAGTTTGTCGCAGCCCCAGCCGATCGAGAAACTCCACACCGCGCCCGGGAACTGGCGGTCAGTCTCTTCCAGCATCTCGCCGATCTTGCGGTATCCGCCGTCACTGCCGACCGTGGGCAAGGCGTTGACCACGACCTTGCGCGCATCGGGGGCAATGGCATGGGCCACTTGGAGATCCATCGACAATTCGCCGCGCACCTCCTCCGGCACCCCGCCGACCACCTCGGGGGTGAACGGCGGCAAGGCGAACATCGACGTGAACCTGTCCAGGTCGGACTGATTGAAACCGTCGAAGGCGAAGATCACGATCGTGATGCCCTTGCCCGTGAAACCGGCCCTGGCCAGATCGTCGGCGTTGTAGGAAGTCAGAAGAGCATCGGGATCCAGTCCGCGGTCGGGTACATCGAGAGGGATGTGGTCAGGTCGCGACATGTGGTGCGGTGTGTAGCTGAGGATCCTGCCCATCTCGGAGACCTCGCCGCGCAGGTGCTCGGGCACCGACGGTTGATGCGGGGAGGCGTAGAAGAGTTGCCCCTTCCTGCCCCGGTAGTCGCGTACGGAGACGTCGAACGCCCGCTCGACGGCCTCGGGCGGCCCCTCGACGACGGCCCAGTCGTCTCCCGGTCGCCACCGGACCGACAGGGATTGGTTTTTCGCCCACTCCATCAGGGCGGTGGGGCGGGACGGGTCGGTCAGGCTCGCCGTGATCTCGATGCTCTGCTCTCGCGCCGGTCCGAGATCGGTCGATGCATCCAACAGCGACGCGTAGGGGCCTTCGATGAGGTTGTCCTCGGGGCGGTGTTCGCTGACGGACAGACCAACGCCCGCTGCCACGGCCCCGGCGAGGAGCACGATGGCCAGCGGGCGAAGGGTCGCCGTAATCATGGCTCGGACACGAACTGAGGGCGTGCCCGGATGGGGTCCAGGCACGCCTCGATCACTGACCGGGTCCGTACCGGTCGTTCTGGTTGACCGTCGGCTGAGGTGCCGTCACCGGGGGAGTGAAGATGTTCGGCCCGTCAGGCGTGGGAGCCTTTTCGGTTGGGCTCAGCGGCGGCGTCGTCGTCGTCGTCGTCGTGGTGGTGGTCGTCGTGGTGCTCGACTCTTCGGGGGTGCCGCTGTCAGTGCTGCATCCCGCGGTGAAGCCGATCATCGCAATGGCGGCACCGAGGCCAACCCCTGCGGCAATCCGACGAAGACGAACTGATGCCATTTCTGGTCCTTTACTGGTTTCTACAGGCAAACTGCGGTCGCGCTTAACTAACGCAAGCGTGCAAGGATCGTATTCCGAACTCTGTGGTCCGTGCAGCGAAACTCGCGGTGGCCGGTCGCGCGACCTCGTGAGCAGGGCTTCTGGCAATCCCCGCGGCATGAGCCGCGGTCACGCGACCAGAGGTCATCTCGTATGAACAGTCCGCTGGCGAAGCCGGCACGTGTGTTGCGGAACGTCGGCCCGTTAATCGCGACGGTGATTCACGCCCGCGTCCGCGGCGTTGCCGAAGAGCCCGCCCCACTCGAGCTCGGCGACCACCGATTGCACCGACGTCTGTCCCACGCTGTCGTGGATGCCCACCGCCAGGTCCACGAGGGCCTCGGCGGCGGCAGTGAGCGTGATGTCGTGTCGCCGCGATACCGCAAGCAATTCGGTGAACGCCGCATGTGGCGAGCAACGACGCCGACCGATCAGGATCCCCTGGGCGAGATCGATCGTTCGGCGGCCCTCAGGGCTGCGGCTTCGACGTAAGGTGCGTCGGTCGGCGCCCTGGCTCTGCTCAAGCATTCACTCAGCATGGCAGTGTCGCCCCTTGCCTGGCTGAACAGCAGGTGTCTGATCGCTGACGTCCAAGCGCCTGTTTGCTTGCACGATTATCGTCTCCGGAGGTTTGCGTTGCCTCCCGCGAAGACGACGTCAGCGGGATGCGAGCACGTTGCGCGCCACCTCGAACAGCTTGGTGTTGGTGTCTTGGGAGATCTGGCGCATCATCTCGAAGGCGCGTAGGTCGTCGACGTCGTAACGCTCCATGATGATGCCTTTGGCCTGCCCGATCTGATCGCGGCTGAGTAGAGCAGCTTTCAGCTGATCGCTGTGCTGGTGGGACAGGATGGCGGCGGTAGCGTGTGCGGCGAGGACGCCGCCGATGGCGATCTCGTTGTCATCCCATTCTCGCGACTGAAACCCGAAGAGGTTGAGCGCTCCCGCCGTCCGATCCGCGGTGAACATCTTGAAAGAGATGCCGCTGAGCACGCCGATGTCGACGACAGCCGCCGAGTATCGCGGCCAGCGTGTTTCGGATCTGAAGTCCCCCGTGACGATCTCGGTGTCGTCGAGAGCTGCCTGCATGCAGGGGCCCTCGTGCAGGCTCATCTGGAGTTCGTCGAGCCGCTGCGGTATTTCAGTGATGCAGGCGATGGACTCGTAGCCGCTCTCGCGGATCAGCAGAATCCCTGCGGTGTCGACGCCGGGAATAAGCTCGACGGCGGCAGCCGTCACGTCGGCGAGGATGTCGCTCGCCGACCGTGCACCGGATGTCGCCCTGGCCACGTCGGCCATGCGTGCAGCAAGGTCCGTGCCGCTGGGCATTGTCATGTGATCCCTGAGGTCATGTGATCCCTATGTCGGTGTCTGGTCGTGATCGGCTACCCGCTGGGAACCGGATGAACCTCACCGGAAGTACTTGAAGGCAAGGGCGTTTGTCCGGGTGCGCACGGGGTACGACTGGACCGCCTCCGCTTCCAGCCCGTGGAGCCTCGTTGGCGAACACTGATGGAAGAAGTCGGGGACCTGCACAACAGCAGTGCCGTCATGATCGCGTTCGGTGTTTCGCTCGGTCGCCGGCGCAATGAGGTCGCCACCTTCGGCAACGCGGCAGCAGTAGAGCACTCAGACGGTATTTGCGCTTCCCGACATTGATTGCCACGCACGAACCCAAGGAGGGGAAATGTACCTACATACCCAACAACTCATCAACGAGATCGTCGTCGACGAGCCGGATCCCGCTGCGGCCAACGCTCTTCAGGAGGGACTCGGCGGCCAGTTCGGCGAGATGCGAACGATGATGCAGTATTTGTTCCAGAGCATGAACTTTCGCGGGGACGCGAGCGCGCAACCGTATAGGGATCTGCTTCAGGGCGTAGGCACAGAGGAGATCAGCCATGTCGAGCTGATCGGAACGACCATCTCCCGGCTGCTGGACGGCTCACCGCGTTACAACGGGAAGAGGACCGATCCGATTGACCAGCCAGGAGCCAAGGGTGCGACGCCGTTGAAAATCGCTCTGGACACCAGCAACATTCACCACTATCTCGTGGGCGCGCAGGGCGCTCTTCCCGTCGACGCGGCCGGTAACCCATGGCTTGGCTCGTACGTGTACAACAGTGGCAACCTTGTGCTCGATCTGCTGTACAACCTGATGCTGGAATCGACTGGGCGACTGCAGAAGTGCCGGATCTACGAGATGACCGACAACAAGGCGGCACGATCGACCATCGCCTACCTCATCGTGCGCGATCAGGCTCATGAGAATGCATTCGCGAAAGCACTGGAAAGCCTGGGTGTGAGCTGGGGTTCGGTACTGCCGATTCCGAAAACGAACGCCGAGCAGTTCCCGGAGGTGAAGAAGCTCCTGGATCAAGGTCTGCAGAGTATCCAGTTCACGTTCAGCGCTGATGACCTGAGTCAGGCCGACAAGCTGTATCGCGGCGCGTCGCCGTCCAACGACGGAACCGAACTCAGCACCGCGGTGATGCCCGAGGGATTCCCGATCACGATTGCGCCCGAACGGCGCGAAGAATTCTCGCCTGGACTCGACCCTGAACTCCTCGCCCTCATCCAAGCCACCGCCGAGGTCGAAATCCGTTCGGCTGAAGGCGAAATCACATAGCACTATCGAAAGGACGCCGAGAACGCCGGGGAGGAATCGCCGCCCAGGTTGCACATCACCGGCGCGCAGGGGCAGAACCTGCGTTCGTCGGGCCCTTGGTTGGCATAACGCCATCGAGGGCACTTCCCAGCACAGCGCCGCTGTTGCGCGGCCACCATGTTCGCGGAAAGGAACTCACATGAATAGCGACGACAAGTCTCAGGAGGCCCGCCAGGGCCTTCTCGATTCGGTCAAAGGTAAGGCGAAAGAGGTCGCCGGTGCGGTGATCGGCAACGATTCCCTCACCAAGGAGGGGCAACTGGAACAGGCTCAGGCGCGACAGCGTAAAGAAGCAAACATCACCGAGGCCGTCGCCGACGCCGAGATCGATGAGACCCGGGCAGAGCTGGCCGAGGCCAGGTCAGAATCCGCTCAAGCGCGCGCGGAGGTGGACACCGAGGCTGCGGCGGCCAAGGGCGCCATCCAGGCACGACAGCAAGACGAAAAACGAATCGCCGAACAGCAGCGGCAAAAGGACGTCGCCGCCGCGGCCGCGGCCGCCCAGGTCGAGACGCAGCGCGACATCCAAGAGGCGAAGGCCCGCGAGGACGTGGAAAAGGAGGCGGCGCAGGAGGATCTCGTCGAAGCCGCCGCTGAACATGACACCGCTGTGAAGGTCACCGACAACGCCAAAGCCGAGGCGGAACGCCTTCGTGAGCATGCCGATGAGATCTCTGCACGAGCCGACTTGCCCTGACCGCCATCGAGACACAGGAACAGAAATGAACATCATCAAAATGCCGGCCGCCCTGTTGCGACTGCAGTACCGGGTCGCCCGATTCCCTTTCCAGATAGTCGCAGATACGGTCATGACTCGGCTGCCCTCGGAGGCGCCCGTGCGGCTGTTCTACGAGCGATCACTGGGTACCGTCGACGCGGTCGTGGGCGGGGCGCTCGGGGATGCGCACCTGCAGTCGAGCGGTGCCGCACTCGTCGAACGCAGTGACGCCCTGTCCCGGGCCGCCAGACTGGATGCCGCCGCCGGGAGTAAGCGGGAGAAAGCCGACGCCCAATTGAGGTCCAGGCGCGCCGAGGCGGCCTCGGAGCAGCAGGACGCACGCGCGACACGGGAGAACGAAGAACAAGCCGCGCGCGAATCGGCGCAACAGCGCACCACCCGCGCAGCGTCAGCCGCACAGAAGCGCACCGCCGCTGCCAGACGCGATGCCGACCAAGCGGCGAACAGGCAGTCCGAAGCTGTCGAGAACGCCAGGAAGAGCGAGCGAGAAGCGATCCGCACCCAGGAAAAGGCCGCCGCGGATGAGGCGCGATCAAAGATGGATGATGTAGCGGCCAAACGTGATGAGGCCAAGAGCCGTCGGATACGAGCCGATCAGCTCGACGACTTGGCCGATAACGAGAAGGCTAAGCGGCGGTCGGACCGGGCAGGTTCTGACGCCTGACGGTCGCACAGCCGCATTCGAATGCCCCCTTGCACGCTCAAAGGGGGCATTCGTTTGGGCCGGCTCAGCGCAGTGCTGCCGCGATCACGTCGCGGGCCCGATCGAGCATCGAGGCGAACGGCCCGACCGCGAAGTTGAGTGCAGCAGACTCGACGCCGGGGTGAGGGCGTGTCGGTGCGATCGCTTGCGCAGCTTGCACCGCAGACACCATTCTCTTCAGGTCCGCCGGTTCGAGATCGCGTTGCAGACGATTGAATTCCTCGGTCTCCTCCCGTTCCGCGTGATCGATGACCGCGGACTTGAACACGACCAAGGCATCCAGGAAATCCTGTGAATCCATGTCCATTTTTTCGAGTGCCGCCAGCTGTTGTTTGGCCTCGTGTTCCTCACGCAGACGGGTGTCCACGATGGTGTCGCCGCCTTCGATGTCCCGCCGGGCACGAGGGTGCACGATCATCTCCTCGGCCGTCTCGTGAACGGCGAGCAGTTGCCGGAGGCTGACGAAAGCGTCTTCTCGTGCTTTGGCGCTGGACGCGTGGACCACGTCGTCGAACATGTCCTTGATCAGATTGTGCTGTCCTCGAAGGAACTCGACCACGTCATCGGTGGACTGGACGAAGGTTTCAACCATGGCGGATACCTCTGTTTCGGATGATGCGGCAACGTCGAACCGGGCGCGGGGCTGTGCGCTCGGGCGGCAGGATTCCCGGGCGCACGCTCGTCAAACCGAACGAATCGAGCCCCACCCCTTTCGAGGGTGAGGCCCGATGCTTGGTGAGAAGGATTCGCTATTTGGCGCTTTCGGCGCTTTCCTGTCGTGCTTCGGCGGCGCTGGCAGCGGCTCGTGCGGCCTCCGCCTCGGCTTCCTTCTTCGCGACGTCGCGTTCGGCTTCCGCCTTGTCCTGCTGAGCGCGGCCTTCTTCGCGAAGACCATCGTTGTCGGCGACTATGCCGATCACTTCTTTGGCCTTGCCCTTGACGTCTTCGACCACGCCGTCGATGGCGTTCTCGGGTCCGCTGTCGCCCATAGGATTTCCTTTCACTTCACTAACGAGGTGAGGGGCTGATACCCATTTCGTTCTGCGGTTCCAACGTGTTGTGACTCAGGTCATCGGCGCCTCAGAGATGTGGTGCTTCTTTGATCGTGCTGTCCTGCTTCCCGACGGTCTGGCAGAACGCGGTGATGGACAGCCGCGTCCCGGTGAGCTCGGCATTGCTCGGCTCGTTCTTGCCTTCGTCGGTCAGCATTTTGGTGATCGCCTCGTTTTGCTTCTTCTCTTCTGCCGACTGGAAGTCCGCGCACGTAGTGTCACCGCCGTCGTTGGTGACCTGGGAGCAGCCGCTCAAGACTGCGGTCGCGGCCAGTGCTGACATCAGAAGAACTTTCGCGTGCGTCATGGCCCTACATTTGCCCCGGAGTTCGCACGGCCAAACCACGCTGAAGGTCGTCAGCCTGCGCGCCAGCCGGTCTTGGAGGTCCAGACGAAGCGGAGGCGGCGGGAGGCGAGCCGGTCGAGACGGGTCAGTGCCGTCGCGAGATCGATTGCCAGGGGCAACTCGCCTTCGGGGTCGCAAATCGACAGCAGCCGTCGCACCGCTGGGCTGCCGACTATTGCCCAATCGACGTCGCTTCGGGCGCAATGGACGCTGATGTAGTACAGCGCGGTGAAACCCAGACTTCCGAAGAAGTCCACGGCACGGAGGTCGAGGATCAGCTGTCGGGAGATACCGGTGTGTCGCGCTACGTAGCGGCCGAGTTCTCTGCCGTTGATGGCGTCGACCTCGCCGATCACCGCAACCGCGACCCGGTGCGACGAACAGTGCCGGACATCGAACACTGCGCTGCCGCATCGCTCTTGGTCGTCAGCCGACGCAATTGTCGGCCGGAAGATCTGCTCAGATCTGATAACTACATCCTCACACTCAGGCTTGTTGCGGAGGTGCTCTGGAGTCATCGACGGAACCGCCGGTCTGCTGGCCAGCATTGACGCCGGGGCACGACTTCGCGGGCTGGTAGCTCAACCGTGGTCCAGGATAGTACGGAATCCGCACCTCCGAAGCGCCTTCGCGAAGTTTCCTATTTGACCCGGTTAGCCGATCTTTCGGCATCGACCGGCGTCAGGGAAGCTTACGTGTGCGTCAATCCTGAAGGCGGGTGCTACGGATTTCGTCGTGGTTGTCACCGCCCCGGGAGGCGGACCACCTGCACGAAGAACTCATCGATCTGACGAACGGCGCTCATGAATTGGTCGAGATCGACGGGCTTGGTCACGTAGGCGTTCGCGTGCAGCTTGTAGCTGCGCAGAATGTCCTCTTCGGCCGACGAGGTGGTCAACACAACCACCGGAATGTCGCACAGTTCGGGATCGGACTTGATCTGCTCCAGAAGTTGGCGGCCATCGTACTTCGGCAGATTCAGGTCGAGCAGGACCAGATCCGGGCGAGGCGCCAGTTCGTGCCCACCGCGACGGTAGAGAAAATCCAGCCCTTCCTGACCGTCTCTGGCCACATGCAGCGTATTGGCAATCTTGTTCTGCTCGAACGCTTCTCGTGTGATGAGTTCGTCGCCGGCATCATCTTCGACGAGTAGAACGTCGATGGTTCGGGTAGGAATTGACATCGGATCCCTTCAGGTTCGGCGTCGCTGTCACGACGGTGGCGCAGTCGTGTTGGCGCTGAATGCTGAACGACAACCCGAAGTGGGGTGTGCTGCCGACGGCCGAGTGCATCGTCGGTCAACGCCTCATTGTCGCACATCGATCATCCCGGACCCAGTGGTGGGATTCTGCGGTGCCGAAACAGTCGCGCAGGTTCCGAGCTAGACGACCAGCCGGGGAGTGCCGTCGTCGTCACGTTCGATCAGTCCGTTCGACTCGAACGTCTTCAGCCATCCCTCCATTGGCCACTGGCCCCAACGCCGATGGAAGACAATCGAATTGCCAACTATGTCCTCGAGATGCTGCACAGGCGGATTGCTGACGTCGTGGTGCTGATGAAATGCGTGGGCGCCTCCGACCCATCTCATGGGCACGCCGCGAGCCGCAGCGAGGCGCCCGAAGTCGGTGTCTTCTCCGCCATAACCCTCGTACTCTTCGCAGAAACCGCCGATCGCGTGCCAGGTGCTCTCGGTCAGCGCGAACGACAGGGACCAGAACAACGAGTAGTCGTCGGTGGCAACGGTGGTGTCCTCTGGAGGTGACGGCCGGGCGGGATGCGGGTCGATCCACTGGTCCAACGCACTGAGGTCGTATCCGGAGCCGCGCGCCGGTGGCAAATAGGTGACGGGGCCGCACAACAGCGCGTCGCGATGTTCCACCTCACCTGCCACCATGTGGTAGCGCTGTAGCAATCCCGTGGACGGTATGCAGTCCACATCGAGGAACACCAGAAGTTCGGCACCGCGATCGAGGGCGGCTTCGGCGCCGCGATTGCGACCCGCGGCCAGCGGCAGCCGCGGACCGGAGGGACAGTCGAGCACAACGGCCGCAGCGTCGGCTGAGCGGACGACGTCCCTGATGTCAGGATCGCCCAGAGCGACTACGACGTGCGCGCCCGGCGCCCGAGAGCTCCGCCGTAAACCGCGGATCTGCTGGCGCAGGTGGTTGTGCCTTCCGTGCACGACCGTCACCACCGCAATTTTCACGACGCTGCCGCACGACATCGCGTGGCCGTGGCCTCGATCGCGTCCGCGGCGCGTGCAGCCGCGCCCTGGACCTGCCAGTGCCTCCACCGGCTCGTGTCGATGTCCCTCGCCCGGCTCAGCAGGTGCGGCCAGCGATCGTGCGACGGCCACTCCGCAGACGTGACGGCAAGCCCGTGACGGCTGAGCACCTCCGCGGTGGCCTGCTGCTCGCCGAAAGGACGCGGCTGGGGGATGATCACCGCCGGCCGGCCCGCCGCGGCGAGGTCGGCAATACTGTTCTGACCCGCGTGGCTGACGACGACATCGGCGGCGCAGATCTCCGCCCACGGGTCGGCGACCCAGGGCCCGGTCTCGCCGCCGATCACCCGCCACGTCACGTCCTGCAGCTGCGGCGTACCTTCGCCGAACCCGCCGCCGGCGCCGCCGAGCAGAAGCACGTTCGAGGTGCTCGCGTCGTCGTACCGGCCGGTCGACTTGTCGCGGCCGTCGAATCGGCTGATCCCTCCGACGTAACTGGTTTTGCCCGCGTGAGGGAGCAGCCAGTGTGGCGAGTTCAGCGCCGCCGGCCACGCGGCAACGATGTGGTCAGCCACCCGGTGGACGAGAACATGCGCAGAATCGGTCCTCTGTCCGGGTAGTGCGACAACGATGACAGGAACACCTAAGAGCCGCAGGAAGATTGCGACCTCCACTGATACGTCGACGACGCAGGCCTCCGGCCGGGCGTCAGCGACCCATCGGGCAAGAGCCTGCATACGATCGCCGTACCCAGGATCGTGGTGGGGAGCCCAGTGCAGCGCGCCGTGGGCGCTGGGCTCGGACACGGCGGCGGCGGTGTCGTCACGGGGCAGGTTGACGATCTGCGTGAACGGATGGGGTTGCGAGATGGTCCGGGAAGTCAGCGCTGTGACAGGCCGTCGCAGATGTGCGCTGATGCTGACGGCTCGTGCCAGATGTCCGAAGCCGTGGTGGTGGATGTAATACCCGATCATCGGTGTCGTCGTTTCTGGCGGAGATCATGTGCCGGTAGATGGACAGGTAGGCCTCGACCATGGCGGCCGACGAGCAACACCGCACGGCGTGCTCGCGTACCTGGAGCCGAGACAGGCGGGCCGCCACGGGTATGGCGGCCGCGAGTGCGTCGACGTCGTCGGGCGGGACGAGGCAACCGGAACTTTCGGAGACGAGTTCGGGTATACCGCCGCGGCCGAAGGCGACAACCGGTGTGCCGCAACACATCGCCTC
Organism: Mycolicibacterium iranicum; assembly: GCF_001650495.1. Lineage (GTDB taxonomy): Bacteria > Actinomycetota > Actinomycetes > Mycobacteriales > Mycobacteriaceae > Mycobacterium > Mycobacterium iranicum_A. The sequence goes on from NZ_LWCS01000015.1 coordinate 121,419, forward strand.
GGCAACGACCAATCCGTAGGGTTCGTCCCACACCGGCGTGACCAGCGCGACGGCCGCGGACCCGACAAGCCGCGCCAGGTCGCGCTGGGTGAGGTGTCCGGCATAGCGCACATCTGCGCCCAGCTGAGGCTCTATTCGCTCGGCGTGATATCGCGGGTCGGCGATCGGGCCCGCCAGCGTGATGGGACGTGCAGCAGCGCGCGCGGCTTCGATCGCAAGATGCGGGGCCTTCTCGGGGGTGATCCGTCCGAACCACACCACACTGTCGCCGCCCGCTCCCAACGGCCAGCCTCGGGCGTCGATCCCGTTGGGCACGACGGTGAATCGCTGGCCACTGTGCCCCCACGCTGCCGCGGTATGCCGTGACACCGCGGCAAACCGCGTCTCGCGTCCGCGCGAGGCCTGAATCGCCGACTCCAACCACGGCGTGGGCGGTGTGTGCACCGTGGTCAGCATCGGCGTGGACAACGTGGACGCCATGGCGACCGGTAGGTAGTGCAGGCTGTGGTTGTGCACGACGTCGAAGGTGTGCGCGTCGGTGGCACCGAGTTGCAGCATCAGCGTGAGATAGGCGTGGTGCTCGGCCATGAACTCCGCTGCGGGCATCGAAATGTCAGCTTTGGCCGCAGGCGATAGGTGCAGCGCACGTACAGACAGGGAGGAGCAGTCGAAGTCCGCATCGGAACCCGGTGCGGCAAAAAGCGACACCGAATGACCCCGCTGTGCAAGAGCCCGCGCGAGGTGCCAGACGTGAGCTTCCAGACCTCCAGCGAAGGGCTGACGAATCGGGTACCTCGATGACGCGATCAACGCGATACGCAGTGCGCTGGTCACGAGGCCAACGCCTGCTCGTAGATGTGGCGGTGCGCGGCGGCCAGCAACCGTCGTTCTGTGCGCCGTTGTCGCCACGTCGGCCGTGGTGGGTCGACACCGCTGAGCCATTCGGCGTACAGGTGCTCAACTGCACGACGCAGCGAATCTTCGTCGAATTCCTCCTCGGTGAAGGTGAATTCGCGGCAGGGACGTTGTTGGCCGTAGAAGCCGCAAGTGGGGGCGATGACCGCGGTTCCGAGGTCGTAGCACGCTTCCAGCCACCCGGAGTGCGTGCCGAACCGGTATGGCAGCACCGATACCGACAGGGACGACAGATAGTCCCACAGTTCGGCATCGGAGAAGTAGGGATGTTCGGTGACCTGTACATGCTCGTACCGGGCGAACCCGCGTACCGTCTGGCCGATTTCAGGGGCATACCAATGGTTGTCGGGACAGAACACCTCGTCGTGGATGTCGATCGACAATTGGGTGTCGGGCAGTCCCGCAGTGATCTCGGTCAGCGAGGCCAGGACCGGTATCGGATCCATGTTGGCTCGTAGGCTCTTGACATGAACGCCGACGACGAACCGGTCGGTGGATGGGCGGGGAGCCTCAATCTGCGCGCGCCCCAGGACGTGGGGATGGGGCAGGACGACGGCGTTCCTGTTCCAGCGTCGCCTAATCTCCTGTGCGGCACCGGGTGTCAGTGTGAGGAGGGTCTCAGCGGCCGCGACGAGAACGTCCTGCTGCAGGACGTGGGCGTCGGGGTCCCGGTGGTGAGGGTTACGCAGGTCGTGCACCGTGTACACGAGAGGCTTGTGCTGGACCTTGAGTTCCTGGACGACCCCCGTCAAAACGTCGGCCCCGATTGCATCGAAACCGAAATGGACGTGGAACACGTCGAAATGTTCGTGATTGTCACTCACCCATCCCGGATCCAGCATCAGTGGCGGCCACCAACCGCCAGGAACAGTGTGACCGTCGGCGGGCATCGGATCAGAAAGCCTCGCAACGCCGTCGCTTCCAACAGGATCGGAAAGGTGACGAACGTACACGTGAGAAGCAGGGACGGAAGCGACACGCAACACTGACGTCCTCCTTCGAAAGGGTGGGTTGTCGCGGGGCGGCGCGACCTCTAGTGCCGCTGCGTACCCTCGGTGAGGCAGCCAAAACGTTGCCGAGCTGAAGGTGTATGCGCTGAATCCGGCGGTGATCAGCCACTTTCCGACTCGCTATGCCACGCGTGCACCCCGGTCTTGCGCTGGCTGGGGCGCCTGCCCGTCGTTGAGCGCCTGACTTCGTAACGTCTTCAGGGCACTGGCCAGCAGACGGGATACATGCATTTGCGAATATCCAATGCGCTCCGCGATCTGGGTCTGGGTGAGTTCGTCGAAGAACCGCATCCTGAGGACCGCCTGTTCCCGGGCCGGCAACCTCTCGATCAACGGGCGGATCGTCTCGACGTCGACGATCTGATCCAGTCTGGGATCGGGCTGACCCAATGTCTCACGCAGAGTGAGGAATTCGCCGTCGGGACCTACGGCTGCATCGGTCGACATGGTCGAATAGTTGGCGCCGGCGATGGTGGCCTGGACAATTTCCTCGCGGTCCACGCCTAGGTGCGCAGCGATCTCGCTCGGGGTGGGTGCACGCCCGATTGTCTGGCTGAGCTCAGACCTCGCTTTGACGAGCTGCTGGTTCAAATCTTTGAGCCGGCGCGGAACTTTCACCGCCCACCCATAGTCGCGGAAATGGCGACGCACTTCGCCCATGATCGTGGGCACCGCGAACGCGAGGAAGTCCGAACCGCTGTCCGGGTCGAAACGGTTGACCGCGTTCAGCAACCCGACGCTGGCGACCTGTACGAGATCGTCGTGCGCCTGGCCGCGACCTCGAAAGCGCCGTGCCGTGTGATGTGCCAAAGGCAGGGTGCGCTGGATGATCGATTCATACAGGCGTCGGTATGCCGGAGAATCGTGATCCAGCCGCTTGAGATCTCGGATCATCGCCGGGACGTCGGCGTAGTCGGCACGCGACTGAGATGACACGAGCGCTCCTAGAGTCGTTCAGGTGGGCGGCTCGTTCTGAACCTGATGTCGGCGAGTACCCCGGCACGCCGCCCGAGAAACCTCCGCCATCAGGGCGCGACGGCCACCCGGGCGACGACTATTGCGTCATGATTCGCCCGGTGGACCGCCTCGCGGACTGTCTGACCAAGCTCAGGCGCTGACCTGGTCTCGCAGGGTTGCGAGTGCCCGCGACAGCAGTCGAGAGACGTGCATCTGCGAAACGCCGATCTCTTCAGCGATCTGGGACTGAGTCTTGTCGTCGAAGAACCGGAGCTTCAGCACCAGGCGATCGCGCTCGGGCAGGTCGGCCAGAAGCGGATACACCGTCTCCACGTCGATGACGCGCTGGATGTTGTTGTCGAGAGCGCCGAACGTGTCTGCGAGAGTGAGTCCTTCACCCTCACTGCCGAACTGGGTCGCCTGCTCGGTGGAGCGCGTCGAATAGGCATTCGCTGCGACGAGTCCCTCTACGATCTCCTCGCGGTCCATACCGAGATGCGCCGCGAGCTCGGTGGGGGTCGGCGCACGATTCAGCATTTGGGTCAGCTCAGCGCGAGCCGAGTTCAGGCGTACGTTGAGCTCTTTGAGGCGGCGGGGCACCTTCAGCGACCAGCCGTGGTCGCGGAAATAGCGCCGGACTTCCCCCATCATCGTGGGCACGGCGAAGGCCAGGAAATCATTGGCGGAGTCGACGTCGAACCGGTTGACGGCATTGAGAAGTCCGACGCGGGCTACCTGAACCAAGTCTTCATGTGCCTCGCCGCGGCCGCGGAAACGGCGCGCAATGTGATCGGCCAGCGGTAAGCAACGTTCGATGATGGCGTCACGCTGACGCTGAAAGGCTGTCGATCCGCTTTCAAGCAACGCGAGTTCGCGGAACATGTCGAGGACGTCGTCGTATCCGTCCCGCGTTCGTGCGGGCCGCTTATGGGTGGTTCGTTCTTGAAGGGTTTGCATAGGTACACGGCTCTCTGAAGTGCCGTAACGCGTAAGTGTCGAGGTCGCTCGCGCTTTTCTTGGCAAGGCAATCTACAAAAGCTGTGGTCACTCGCGTCACATACGGGGCCGCTCGCTAGCGGTTGGCATACGGACCAACAGGGATCACGCCGGTTTCTCGACATGCGCTTGCTGCGGCAGGTCACTCTCCGTGTCGACGGCCTTCGCCGGTCTGTTCGCCACGGGTGGTCACACAATATGGCCTGTCTCCGACAATACGTCGCTTGCCGGGGAAAGCAAGCCGACGGACGCCGTATCCGGCGCGTCAACTCGGTGAATCGGGTTCTTGATGACCGTTCGGCTGGCGCACACGCGTTGGTGCTTCTCTGGCTACCCGTGGGCTGATAACGCGGTTGCCGTTGCCGGTTCTCCGCTGCTGCCCAGATCACCGACGCTTTCGCCCTCATCGGTCAGCGGAGCGACGTAGTCACCTGTCCCGATTCTCAGGGAGCAGTCAGATGGCAGGTCGAGGCCGGTGGATGCCAGCCCCATGACGTGACGAATGGCGAGGCCGATGCTCGGCCTCGCCATTCGAAATGAGTGGATGCGGTTGTCAGAACCAGACTTTTCGGCCGCCCACCGGGCGTCCGACTGCGCCGAGGATCCACAGCACGACACCGACGACGACCAGGATCCCGCCGATCGTGTACAGGATCGACAGGCTGGTGAAGTAGCCGATCAGCAAGAGAATGATGCCGAGAACAATCATTTGGTGTTTTCCAATCCACTGCATAGGGGGAAGCGGTCACGAGGGTATTGCCCGCTTCGTCAAATCCAAACGCGGGCAGTGCGGCTTTCGCTGACACGCTCGCGTGCAGCGTTCGCGTGAATCCACCCGTCATCGGGTACCCCGCCGCGTGGCGGTACTGGGCCGCCGACATGCGGGAGGTCACGATGGTGAAGTGGCTGGATCGCCTACAGCAACGGAGTCGACTGGCGGGCTTCATCATCGCGGTCGTCTACAAGTACCTGGACGATCAAGGCGGGTATCTGGCCGCGCTGCTGACCTATTACGCATTCGTTTCGCTCTTTCCCCTGCTTCTCCTCCTCACGACCACACTCGGGGTAGTGCTGTGGAATCGCCCGGAGTGGCGGGCCCAGATCGTCGATTCGGCGATCAGTCAGTTCCCGCTGATCGGGGAGCAGCTAAGCCGGCCAGAGTCGCTCAGCGGCGGTACGACAGCCGTCGTCATCGGGATCCTGGGAGCGCTCTACGGAGGACTCGGCGTCGGTCAGGCCCTGCAGAACGCGATGGACAACGTGTGGTCCGTCCCCAGGTTCGACCGCCGCGACCCGATCAAATCCCGCGTGCACAGCTTGCTGTTGTTGGTTGTCCTCGGATCGGCACTCGTGGCGACCACGCTGCTCACGGGATTGGGCAGAAACTGGGCGAATCTAGGCTTCGTCGGCACGGCAGGCGTCGTTACGGCATCCGTGTTGCTGAACACCGCGGTATGTGCGGTGGCCTTCCGCGTGACCACCGTCCGGCCGTTGACCTGGGCGCAGGTGCTTCCGGGGGCGGTGCTCGCCGCGGTGGTGTGGCAAGGGTTGCAGTGGTTCGGCGCCACCTACGTGTCGCATGTCGTGGCGTCGGCGAGCGTCACCAACAGTGTGTTCGCCATCGTCCTGGGTCTCCTGGCATTCCTCTATCTGGTGTCGACCGCGCTGATGTTGTGCGCCGAGATCAACGTAGTACGGGTGGATCGCCTTCACCCGAGGGCGCTGCTGACCCCGTTCACCGACAATGTCGACCTCACCGCCGCCGACCGCAAGGCTTACGCGGGACAGGCAGAAGCGCAGCGAGCCAAAAGCTTTCAACAGGTCGACGTGTCTTTCGGCGGCCCGCAGCCGGAAGATGAAGCCCGGATGGACAACGGCGAAGCCTCGCTGAAGCCCGCACAACCGCATGAAAGCACGTGAAGCGGTGACGGTTCGCGCAGCGGCGGTTGCCGCGCAGCGACTCTGAGTCGCCCGAGGCACGAATTGGTACGGCCGACGCGTCTGTTGACGCAGAAATTATTAACTCCACACGAATTCGGCAATGAAGACCCGCTAAGCAATGATGCGACAATAGCCTGCGCCCCGGGACGCCCCTGCCGACAGCGGAAGATGGAGACTATTGGTGATCCGTTTGCTGTCCTTGCGTGTATGGGAATTAGAGGTTTTGTCGATTTTGCTATTGCTCATTCTGTATGTGCGCCCTACGCGGGCAGAAATCGACGGATAGACACCTTTTGGGGGAAGTTCCGATGCGAATCACTGAACAACGAGTGCGGACCACGGGTATCGCGTGCGGCGCCGCGGCTGCCTCCGCGCTCCTTGCCATGGCAGGAGCCACCCAGAGCGGAGCGATCAGCACGGCGATTGTCATCGGCGGAATCGGCACGCCGACTTTGCACGACGTCGTGATGTCTCAGCTGCTGGGCGGAGCGCTGCAGGATTACGATCAGCGCGTCTCGGTGAACTGGCCGGCCGAGGCGAGGCCCTATACAGGTGCAGACGACATGACACTGGGGCAGTCGATCGAGATCGGCCGCGCCACCCTGGATGCGCAGATCGACGACGCGATCGCACAATTGGGGCGCGACGCCGACGGCAACCCACTCGACGGCGAAATGGTCACGGTGGTCGGGCTCTCGGCCGGATCTCTGGTGGTCACCGAAACTCTGCGCGCGTGGCAGACCGACGCCGAGGACGATCCCGCCGCCGACGACATCAACTTCGTGGTGGTGGCGGATTCGAGCCGCCAGGAGATCATCGATGACACAGAGGAATACAACGAGGAGTACGACTACACCTACCGGCAACCGCCCGAGACCGTCTACGACACCGTCGAGATCACCGGCGAATATGACGGGATGGCTGACTTCCCCGATCGATTGAGTTTCACGGCAATTCAGAACGCCCTGCTCGGATCGACGCTCGTGCACGTCCCGATGATGTTCTCCGATATCTCGCAGGTGCCCAAGGAGAACACCACGGTGACGGAGAACTCGTTGGGCGGCAACACCGTCCGCTACCTGGTGCCCACCGAACCGCTACCACTTGTACAGGCGAACCCGAGCCTGGCCCCGCGCGAAGCCGAGCTGCGAGCCACCATCGACAGGGCCTACAGCCGTAACGACCCGGCGAACGTCGCTGCGCGTCTCGCCGGGCCCGACGTGCCTGACAGCATTCGGGACATCGTGACGCCGGACGGCGACGAAGTTGAGGACGCGGACCTCGCGACTACCGCGGCGCCGCAGGAAGACGCCGAAGCCGACGCGACCACCAAGGCCGACCACGAGGCTCCATCCAGCCTCAGCGAGCGTCTGAGCGATGCCGCACACGTCGAAGAGGGCAAAAAGGCCGAGGAGGCCGAGGAGCAACCGGCCACGAGCACCCCTGTGCTCGAGTCGACGGAATCGGATGCCTCGGAGGCTGAGGTGAGCAGCGGTCTGAAGTCAACAGACTCCACGTCCTAGACCTGGGAGTACCCCGCATCCTCCGAAGGCCCGAAGCCCGGGCGCTCCCTGCCGGGGCTTCGTAGTGCACGGGTGCGAGCTGCCGAAGGTGCTCGTCTCGGGGCCTTATGCCCGTGACTTCGGCAAGGCCGCATGGATTCCCACCTCCTGCGCCTTGACGACGAAATAGACCGAGCGGCCTGGGGCGAGATCGAGGTCGGCGACGGCGGCGGCGGTGACGTCGGCCGCGAGTCCCGTTCCTCCGTCCGGTTGATCGATACCACGGACACGCACCACGGTTCCGTGCATGTCGATCTCGCCGATCGTCACCGGGATCACATTGCGTGGGCTGCCGTGTGGTGCATCCACATGGACGGCGACGGCACTCGGCTGGAACAACGCGATCGCCGGCGACCCCGGTGTGAGGTCACCCGCGCCGAAGATGTCGGTGCCCCACGCCGTGCGGATGACGCCGGGTGCGGTCGCGACGCCGGGAATGAGGTTGACGCCGGCGATACGCGCGGCGAAAGCGCTGCGTGGGGCCGTCAGCACGGCACGCGACGGACCACTTTCGACCACCCGGCCGTCTTCGATGACGATCACCCTGTCGGCGATGGTTAGCGCGTCCAGAAGATCATGCGTGACGACAATCGCCGTCCTGCCCTGCCGGCGCAGTGTGTCGCGCAGCAGACGCCGCAGGGCGGGAGCGGCGGTGACGTCGAGCGCCGCCATGGGCTCGTCGAGCAGCAGCACCCGAGGTTCGGCCGCCAGAGCGCGAGCGACGGCGACCCGCTGGGCCTGTCCACCCGACAGTTGCGTGGGTTTGCGATCGGCCAGGTGGGTCGCATCCACGATGTCCAGCCACCGCCGGGCGGTGGCGCGAGAAGCGCTGCGGGACTGACCTTTACAGCGCGGTGCATATGCGACATTCGCGGTGACCGTCATGTGTGGGAACAGCATTGCGTCTTGGCTCAGCATCGCCACCCCGCGGGCGTGTACGGGCACGAACTTTCCCGCGCTGGTGTCGGTGACGACCGTCCCACCCAGCTCGATGCGACCCTCGTCCGGACGCAGTAGACCGGCGATCAGCGACAGCAGGGTGGACTTTCCCGCTCCGTTCGGCCCCAGCACGGCCAGCACCTCACCATCGTCGACCGCGACGTCGAGATCGACGGCGCGCGCCGCGAGCTTCGCCTGGACACGGAGGCTGCTCACAACGGTCCCGTCAGCCGTCTGCTCGCCGCTGCGATGACGATCAGAGCCGCAACCACGATGAGTAACAACGACAGCGCCACGGCGGCGTCCGCGTCGGTTTCCCGTTGCAGGTAGATCTCCAGTGGCAATGTCCGGGTGACACCTTGAAGCGATCCGGCGAACGTCAGCGTTGCGCCGAACTCGCCGAGCGACCGCGCAAACGCGAGCACGGTGCCGGAAATGAGACCCGGCAGCACCAGCGGCAGCGTGACGGTCCGCATCACGATGGTCGGTCTGGCCCCCAGAGTCGCGGCGACATGCTCGTAGCCAGCGCCTGCAGAGCGCAGCGCACCTTCCAGGCTGACCACCAGGAAAGGCAGCGACACGAATGATTGAGCGAGCACCACCGCGGTCGTGGAGAACGCGATCCGGATGCCAAGAACCTCGAGCTGATGTCCGAGAAGTCCCTGCCTACCGAAGGTGTACAGCAGCGCGATCCCGCCGACCACAGGTGGCAACACCAGCGGAAGAAGAACGAGAGCGCGCAGCACCGATCGGCCCGGAAACTCCCCGCGGGCAAGCACCAGGGCCATCGGCACGCCGAGCAGCACGCACAATCCCGTACTGGCCGCCGCCGTCTGCAGACTCAAAAGCAGAGCAGCCCTGGATGACTCGGATGTGACAAGCGGGACAAAATTCGGCCAGTCGATCCTGAGAAGGATCGCCACCAGGGGAGTGATGACGAAGAGTGCACCCACCGCGGCGGGAAGATAGATCCACCCCGGCACGCCGACCTGGATGCGTCCGCCGGGACGACGTGTAGTCACGGTGCGGCGAACCCCGCCGCCGACAACACTTCCCGTCCTCGCGGCCCCATGACCAGGTCGACGAACCGCTGGGCGGCCGAGGGATCCGCCGCCGCACGCAGAGCGGCGATAGGGTAGGTGTTGACCGCAGAAGAGGATTCGGGGAACGGGACCACGGTTACCTTGTCGCCGGCACCCGAAGCATCGGTCACGTACACGAGGCCGGCGTCGGCCTGGCCGGAGGTGATCTTGCCGAGCACGTCGGTGACGGCGGACTCCTCACTGACCGGCGTCAGTGCTACACCGGTGGCCTCTTCGATCTTCTGCGTCGCCGCGCCGCACGGTACTTGCGGTGCGCAGACAACGACCTGGTTGCCGGGCCTGGCCAGATCGACGAACGACGCGATGCCCTTGGGGTTTCCAGGCGGGGTGACGATCGTAAGCGTGTTGGTGGCGAAGTCGACAGGGTTGCCGGCCACGAGGCCGGCGTCGATGGCTTTCGCCATGTTCGTGGTGTCGGCGGAGGCAAAGACATCAGCCGGTGCGCCCTGTGAGAGTTGAGCGACGAGGTCGGAAGATCCCGCGAAGTTGAAACTCACCGTCGTTCCGGGGTTGTCCTTCTCGAACTGTGTGCCGAGTTCGCTGAATGTGGACTTCAGCGATGCCGCGGCGAACACCGTCACGTCACCGTTATCGGGGCTCGAATCACTCTGGAACAGTGAACATCCCGTCGCCGAGACTGCGAAACCCAGGATCGCGATGACGCGGGTTAGGCGGTTCACGACATTCCTTGTGGTGTTTCGATGATGACCGTCGTCGCCTTCACCACCGCGACGGCGATGACGCCGGGCTCAAGGCCGAGCTGACGCGACGATTCGGTGCTCATCAGGGAAACCACGGTGAACGGACCGCACTGCATCTGTACTTCGCTCATGACCTTGTCGGCGGTCACCTTTGTGACCAGACCGACGAGTCGATTGCGGGCCGAGCTGCCACCGCCCAGCGGAACGGGGGGTGGCGCCGCGTGGTCACGGGCGAACTCGGCAAGGGCTTTGCCGTCGATCACCTTCCTTCCGGCGTCGTCCTTGGCGGCAGGCAAGCTGCCGCTGTCGATCCAGCGCCGGACAGTGTCGTCGCTGACGCCGAGCAAAATGGCGGCATCTCTGACCCGAATGGCGGGCATCCGCGCTCCTCTGATCAACTTTCCGCATATGCGGAAAAATTACGCCAATAGAACCATGCAGGCGGGTTGAAAAGCTAGCTATATCCGAGTTCGCGGATTCAGGCGTAATTCAGATCAGAAGAAATCGGTCGCCGGGACCATCCTTATCACAGAAGAAGATGCTGTGCCTGACCCATGGCGCGGCGCTCAGGGCCGTACAGCCCTAATCCTCACGGACGTCATCGAGAACCGAGAACGGCTCGGTCGGATCCTCGACGACAACGAGCTGAGCGGCTGACTCCGCCGGGACGACTTTGCGGGCCAACGCTTGTAGCGCCCGCTCGGTTCCGACGTCATGCCCGGCGCGCTCGGACAACAGCCACCGAACTTCGAGGAGATCGCAATACGCCTGAATCGGCGTTCCCGTCGCGCCGACCGCGGCGTGGGCGCGGTGCATCATCGGAGTGGCGACCTCCATCACCCAGAGCTGAGCGGCTGTCTTGTCGTCGACGTCGCGACCGGCTTCGCGGCACAGCTGGGCCTGATAGGCGTGCAAATCGCCGAGTAGGATGCGCGCTTGCCCCTCGCCGACGTCGAGGCCGGCCAGCTTGCGCAACTGCGTTGCGTGATAACGGCGGTCGCCGACCGTCACGTGGAGGCGCAGCTCGTCGGCGCCGGCGCGGACTGGCTGCAAGGACACCTCGTCGACCGCGAAGCCCAGCTCGTTGAGTTTGCGAATCGTTCCCTCGACGCGGTAGCGGTCGGCGAAGCCGAACGTCGGCTTCGAGTGCAGCAGATCCCAGAGTCCTTCGTATCGTTTGCGGATGTCCAGCGCCTCCTCGATGAAACCCGGCTCCAGATCGGGTCTTTCGAGCTTGGCCGCAAGGTCCAGCAACCCAGCTGCGACATTTTCCACCGTGATGTCGATGTCGTGGATGCGTTGTCCGTCTGACAGGCTCGGATGGGTCTCACTGGTCTCGGCGTCGACGAGAAAGGCCTGGAGCACCTGTCCGTCCCGGGAGAACAACGTGTTGGCCAGTGAGCAATCGCCCCAGAACACTCCGTGCCGGTGCAGCTCCACCAGCAGCGTGGCCATCGCGTCGAACAATCGCGCGCGGTGTTTGGGGGCGTCAGGCGGCAGTCGCATGAACAGCCGCCGGTACTGCCACGATCCGACCAGAAAGCGAGTCAACAGAATCGAGGTGTCGAAGTCGGGCTGGTGCACCAGCCCCGCGGGGCGGACCGCGTTGAGACCCATCTCCTCCAGTCGGCTGAGCACGTCGTACTCGCGCGCGGCGATACGCCGAGGCAGCTCCTTGAGCGCCCACAGCTCGCCGTCGGATTCGACGAACTTCACCAGGTGCCTGCTCGGTCCTACCGCGAGGTCGCGCAACTCGACTTCGGGTGCCGCCCATTCGGCAAGCGGCCGATCCCAGGGCAACGCAAGTAGTCCCGGGCTTGGAGCCCGCAGCCGCAGTTCGGGAGCGGCCATGCCTGTGCTGACCTTGCCGGGTCTGACCGTCGGCTAGCCGGCGGCTGCCGCGTGTCGCCCACGGGACTCCGCGGCGCGGGTGAGATTGTCACCCGACTGCGGGTCGAACAGATGCAGTCGCTCGGCATCGAGCCACAGCGTGGCCTTGTCTCCGGACCGCACCCGGCTGAGTGGGTCGAGTTCGACGCAGATCTGCGTGCGCAACTGCTCGCTGTCGAGGTCGTTGGCCAGCTCGGCGAGCTGGCCGGCGATCTCCGTGGAGGCTTCGTATGGTACGAACGCATACTGCTCGTTACCCAACCACTCCGTGACATCGATGTTGACCTCGAAAGTCACTCCGCGCGAACGCTTGTCCTGGTCGACGAACTCAGCGTCCTCGAAGGCGCCCGGCCGGATACCGGCGATGTAGATCTTCCCGTCCTGCACGGCGCCGCTCCACTCGTCGCGCAGCGGGATCGTCGCGAAGGGCAACTCGATCTCGTTGCCGTTGACCCGGGCGGGCACGAAGTTCATCGGGGGCGATCCGATGAAGCCGGCGACGAACAGGTTCACCGGCTGGTCGTAGAGCTCACGGGGGCTCGCGACCTGTTGCAGCACACCCTTTTTCAGCACTGCCACCCGGTCGCCGAGCGTCATCGCCTCGGTCTGGTCGTGCGTGACGTACACCGTGGTGACACCCAGTTTGCGCTGGAGCCGCAGGATCTCGGTGCGCATCTGTCCGCGCAGCTTGGCGTCGAGGTTGGACAGTGGCTCGTCGAAGAGAAACGCATCGGCCTCACGAACGATCGCGCGACCCATCGCCACGCGCTGACGCTGACCGCCGGACAGGTTGGCCGGCTTGCGGTCCAGATGCTCGCCGAGCTCAAGAGTCTTGGCGGCGTCGTCGACCCGCTTGCGAATCTCCTCGTCGGAGAGCTTGCCCGACAACCGAAGCGGGAACGCGATGTTCTCGAACACTGTCAGATGCGGGTACAGCGCGTAGTTCTGGAACACCATCGCGAGGTTGCGGTCGCGCGGTGCCTTGTCGTTGACCCGCTTGTCGCCGATGACCATGTCGCCGGATGTGATGTCCTCGAGGCCGACGATCATCCGCAACAGCGTCGACTTACCACAGCCCGACGGACCGACCAGGATCATGAACTCGCCGTCGGCGATATCGAGGCTGACGTCGTTGACGGCCGGATAACCGTCGCCGTACTTCTTGACGATGTTGCTCATGGTGATTGCTGCCATGGGTTATCCCTTCACTGCTCCGGAGGTCAGGCCGGCGACGATGCGCCGCTGGAAGATGAGTACCAAGATGACGACGGGGATCGTGACAATCACCGAGGCGGCCATGATGTAGGGCACGGGCGATTCGAAGTACGACGCGCCCTGGAAGAACGCCAGCGCCGCGGGCACGGTGCGTGCACTGTCTGTCGACGTCAGCGATATCGCGAACAGGAAGTCGTTCCAGCAGAAGAAGAACGTCAGGATCGCGGTCGTGAAGACCCCTGGCGCGGCCAGAGGGACGATCACCTTGCGGAAGGCCTGCCACTGGGTAGCCCCGTCCACCTGTGCGGCGTGTTCCATCTCCCACGGAATCTGGCGGAAGAACGCCGACATCGTCCAGATCGACAGCGGCAGTGCGAATGTCAGGTAGGGAATGATGAGCCCGAGCCACGTGTCGTAGATTCCGAGCCCGCGCCACATGTCGAACAACGGGCCCACCAGTGCGGCCTGGGGAAACATAGCGATACCGAGCGCCAGCGACAGCAGCAGCTTCTTGCCCGGGAATTCCAGGCGCGCAATGGCATACGCGGCGAACATCGCGATGATCACCGAGATGACGGTCGCGATGATCGCGATGCCGATGGAGTTGATCAGCGCCCTGGTGAACAGTTCGTTGCTGAAGATCTGGGCGAAGTTGTCGAGTGTGAAGGTGCTCGGCAGGAACGACGGTTTGCCCGAGACGATGTCGGACGGCGGCTTGAACGCCAGGCTGATCATCCACAGCATCGGCACGAAGCTGTAGATAACGATCACGATGCCGGCGAGCGTCCACCACTTGGTGCTCTTGGTCATTGGTCACCCCTGACTTGCGAGAGGTCGGTCTTGAAGACCTTGATGAATACCCACGCGATGGCGACGACGGATAGGAACAGCAGCACCGAGACCGCCGATCCCATACCGAGATTCACCAGCGTCACGTTCTGCTTGTAAGCCAGGAACGAGATGGTCTCGGTGTTGGCAGCGCCCGCCGTCATCACGTACGGGTTGTCGAAGATGCGCCAAGCATCCAGCGTGCGGAACAGCAGCGCGACCATGATGGCGGCCTTCATGTTCGGCAGCGTGACCTTCCATAGCCGCTGCCACGCCGTCGCTCCGTCGACCTTGGCGGCCTCCTGCATGTCCTCGGGAACCTGCACCAGACCGGCCAGTAACAGCAGCGAGATGAACGGCGTGGTCTTCCAGATCTCGGACAGGCAGATGACGAAGATCGCCGACCACCGGTCGCCGAACCAGTCGAACTCCGACAGGTTGAGCCACTGGTTGACGAACCCGGAGTCGATCGCGAACGCGTAGCGCCAGATGAACGCCGACACCACGGTCACGATGCCGTAGGGGATCAGGATCGCCGTACGCAGCGGGCCGCGGCCCCGAACGATGCGCAGCATCACGAACGCGAACCAGAAGCCGAGCACGAGTTCGACCGCGACCGTGACGACGGTGATCACCAACGTGGTGAGGAAGTCGTTCCACCACATCGGGTCGGTGAGAACGACGAGGTAGTTGCTCAGCCCGACGAAGCTGCGGCCCTCAGGGTCGGTCAGGCGGAAGTTGTACAGCGACAACACCAATGCATAGCCGAGGGGGTAGGCGGTGACGAGAAGCATCACCACGTACGAGGGCAGGGTCAGGTAGAGCCCCAGCCGGCGTTCGCCTCTGGCTCGCTCGCTGACGGACGCTTCACCGGGATCCTTCTGGATGGGCGCATCCTGCACCGCGCCGCCGACTCCCGTCGCTTCGCTCGACCGGGTCACAGGAGCCGCCTCCCCGCCAGCACGTCGGCCATGAATTGGTCTGTCCTTTCCGGAGTTTCGGCGTTCACCGAGGCGGGCGGGTGCCACGTCTGCTGGATTGCGCCAGAGATGTCGGTGTAGAAGGGAGTCGGTGGGCGGGGCCCGCCGTCGCCGATGGACTCCCGGATCAGGTCGGCGTTCTCGTAGGTTTCCCTGATCTTGGGATCGTCGTAGGAGGCGGCGTAGGGCGAGGGCTCACTCTCGTCGAGCATGTACTGGGTGGCCTTGGGTTCGGCATTGATGCACTCGACCAGCGCGACGGCTTGCTCCGGGTATTTCGTGTAGGCCCCGATGCCGAGGTTCGCTCCGCCCAACGGCGGTGCACTGGGCCGGTCCGGGGACACCCTGGGGTAGCGGGCCCAGCCGATGTCGTCGACCACAGCCTGCGACAGCGTCCCTTCCTCGGCGGCAGTTCGGGCCGCGGCCAGTACGTAGGGCCAGTTGACCATGAACATGCCTTGATCCGACTGGAAGTTCGCGCGGGCCTGTTCCTCTGATGCGTTGGACAGGTCGGTGGGCGCCGCAGGGGAGCGGCCCAAGCTGCCGACGATCTCGGCCGCCTTCTCGCCGGGTGGAGTGGCCAGCGATGGCTTCGCATTGCGGCCCGCCTCCACGTCCTCGAGCAGGGCGCCGCCGCCGGAGAGCACCAGGGCGTTGATCCACACTGTGTAGCCCTCGTAGCGCTGCGCCTGGACAGCGATCTTCTTCTGTTGACCCACAGCGGCTTTGAGCATCTCGTCCCAGGTGAAGGTGGGCGACGTCGGATCCACTCCGGCCGCGGCGGCGGCCGACTTGCGGTACCAGAGCAACTGGGCGTTGGACTTGTACGGCGCGCCGTAGAGCGTGTCTTCCCACATGCCGGTCTCGATCGGCGCGGGCAGCATCCCCGCGGTGAGCCGCTGGGTCTCCTCGTCGGTATACGGGCGCAGAAAGCCGGCATTGGCGAATTCGGCGGTGAACACGACGTCCATGCTGACCAGGTCGATCGACGAATCACCGGCGGCGAGACGGCGAACCATCTGCTCACGCTGGGCGGTGGCGGTGCTCGGCAGCGACTCGATGCGCACCTGGTAAGCGCCGTTGGAGGCGTCCGCGCACTGCTCGGCGCGGGCGACGGACCCTCCGTTGTCGGGAAGGATGTACCAGGTCAGCGTCGGGGCGCCGCCCTCACTGCCGCAACCGGACAACAATGACGCAGCGACCAGAGGCGCACTGGCCAGCGCGATTGCGCGACGTCGCCGCCCGCGGGCGAACTGATTTCGTTTCATCAAGTCCTCGTCCATGAAGTTTGCCTTCATCCAAAACGTTGTGGTCTCCGAAGAGGGCCACGTGCAGCACATTCGGTACGGGTGTGAGTGTGTCACACCTCACAGGCCGCGTGGGGCAGCGGCGTCAGTGCGGCGAGGCGGTCGACCCGCGAATCACCAAGCGCGTGGACAGCGTCGTCATCGCCCCGTCGGCCTCCGCACCTTCGGTGGTGAGCTGATGGAGGACTTTTCGTGCGGCGATCTGACCTTGATCGCGCACCGGCTGTGCGACAGTCGTCAAGTCGGTCAGTTCGGCAGACGGGTGGTCGTCGACACCGATGATCGAGATCTGCTGCGGGACTGAGACTCCGGCGCGCCGAAGCGTTCGCAGAGCGCCGAGGGCGATCTCGTCGGAGTGGCAGAACACCGCGGTGGGTAGCCGTGGGCCGCTCAGCAGCATCTCCATTCCACGCGATCCGCCCTCGATGCTCCATTTCACGGTCACCACGGTGGGATCGTGCAGTCCCGCCTCGCGGATCTGCCGATGGAAGCCGCTGATGCGTGCCTGATCGGTGGCCCATGGGATGTCCGTGTCGTCAGCGGCCTGGATCATCGCAATGTCGCGGTGCCCGATATGGAGCAGGTGGCCGACGGCCTGGCGGGCCGCCAGCTCGTCGTCGATGCCGATCCACGGACGGTTGCCATGGGGATGGCGATGACCCCCCACGAAAACGGTCGGCACGCCGAGCTGATCGATGCGCGTGCGTTCGCGGGAGGTCAACGGTAGCGAGACCACCACCACGGCATCGACCTTGCGGCGCAAGGGAAGCGCTTCGAAGAATCGGTGCCGCGCGGCCGAGTCCGGCAGTGTGCAGAGCACCAGATCCACGCCGACGGTGTCGAATTCATCGGCAATCCCGGACAGCACCGTGGAGTAGAACCAGGCGTCGATCCGAGGAACTACGACGCCGACGCGGCCCGTGGCTCCACCGGAGAGCCGGGACGCCTCCGGTGAGACGACGTAGGACAGCTCCCGTGCAGCGGACAAGATCCTGTCACGGGTCGCCGGGGAAACCCCGGGTTCGCCCCGCAGGGCCCGCGACACCGACGCGATCGACACTCCCGTATGCCGGGCGACATCGGCCATGTTGACCGTCTGCCTGGGAATCATCAGATGCCGAGGATAGCGGAGAGTAAATAGTTACGCGCCGAGTTCGGGGATTGACATGTCGTTGGGACGTAGGGAGTCTGAACACGCAAACGTTTACCTACCCCAAACCGCTCTCTGCCGAGGAGTTTCGTCGTGGCGCCCGAACAGTCGTGGTGGCAGACCGCCGTCGTCTATCAGGTCTATATCCGCAGCTTCGCCGACGGCAACGGCGACGGCATCGGCGACATCGAGGGCCTGCGCGCGAAGCTGCCGTATCTGGGCCGGCTCGGTGTCGACGCCATCTGGATCAACCCGTGGTATCCATCTCCGATGGCCGACGCCGGCTACGACGTGTCGGATTACCGCGACATCGAACCTTCCTACGGCACCCTGGATGAGGCCCACGCGCTGATCGCAGAAGCGCACGAACTCGGCATCCGGGTGATCCTCGACATCGTTCCCAACCACACCTCCGATCAGCACGTGTGGTTCCAGGCAGCGCTGGCCGGCGAGCCGGGCGCCCGGGAGCGCTACCACTTCAAACCCGGACGGGGTGAGGACGGGTCGGAGCCGCCGAACAACTGGCGGAGCATCTTCGGCGGCCCGGCGTGGACGAGGGTCGCCGACGGGTCGTGGTATCTGCATCTGTTCGCCCCCGAACAGCCGGACCTGAACTGGGGCCACGACGAGGTGCGCGCGGAGTTCGAGGACATCCTGTCGTTCTGGTTCGACCGCGGCGTCGACGGCTTTCGCATCGACGTCGCGCACGGTCTGGTCAAAGTGGAGGGACTACCCGACGGCGTCGATCCCTCCGTCGATGCGGCACCGCACTCGATGCTCGTCTTCGGCGACCGGCACCCGGCGTGGGATCAGGACGGCGTGCACGAGATCTACCGCGGCTGGCGCGCGGTAGCCGACCGCTACACCCCCGAACGCATCTTCATCGCCGAAGCATGGGTGTCCAGTAACGAGCGTCTGGCCCGCTACCTCAGGCCCGACGAGTTGCACACCGCATTCCAATTCGACTTCCTGCGCTCCCCGTGGCGCGCCGAAAAGCTGCGAGAAGTCATCGACGACGCCATCGGCTCCGCCGCATCGGTCGGGGCGCCGCCGACGTGGGTGCTGTCCAACCACGATGTCACGCGCACCGTCACGCGCTTCTCACGCTCACAACCCGATCAGCTCATCGAAACCGACTGGGAGCGCGCGCGCTGGTCGGGTGAGGAACCCGACCACGATCTGGGGCGCAGGCGGGCCCGCGCCGCGGCCCTGGTGCAGCTGGCGCTGCCGGGCACGGCGTACGTCTATCAGGGGGAGGAGTTGGCCCTCGAAGAAATCGAGGACCTCCCCGACCACCTGCGCCAGGACCCGACCTGGGTGCAGTCGGGCTTCGCCGACGTCGGCCGCGACGGTTGCCGGATCCCTCTGCCGTGGAGTGAGACTGACGCACCCTACGGCTTTGCCGCCGACCCCGACGCGACCACCTGGCTACCGCAGCCCGATCACTGGGCCGAACACAGCGTCGAGGCTCAGGATCGCGACTCGCAGTCGACCCTGAACCTCTACCGAGAGGCACTGAAACTGCGCCCGTCGCTGTGGCGCGATGCCGGTGACCTCAAATGGCTCACAGCTCCCGACGGAGTCGTCGCGTTCGAGCGCGGCGCATCCCAGTGTTGGGTCAACATCGGCGCTACACAGCTCGATCTACCGGACGGCGCGGTCGTCATCCTGGCTTCCGCGCCGGGCGTCCAGACCGTGCTGCCTGTCGACACCGCAGCGTGGTTGAGGACCGAATAGGGACTTTGTGCCCTCTACAGCGCGGTAGCGGCGTCGCACTCTAGAGGAATGAACGGTTCTTTTCCCGATAACGAGACGCTCCGATCGGCGCTGTCTCTGGCGAATCGCGCGCCGTCGGTTCATAACTCCCAGCCGTGGCAGTGGCGACTGGGTGATTCCAGTGTGCATCTCTTCGCGAATCGGGATCTGCAGCTGCCATACACCGATCCGGATGCCCGCGATCTGATGCTCAGCTGCGGAGCCGTCCTCAACCATTGCGTGGTCGCGCTGGCGGCCCTGGGCTGGCAATCGAAGGTCCACCGGTTCCCCAACCCCGCGGAGCCGGATCACCTTGCGGCTGTGGAGTTGTACCGCTATCCCGCCGCCGAACTCGACATCACGCTTGCCGCTGCGATCCCGCGCCGCCGCACCGACCGCCGCCACTACAGTGCGTGGCCGGTCCCGCGCGGGGACATCGCGCTCATGGGTGCCAGGGCCGCACGCGCCGGGGTCACACTGCGGCGTGTCGACGACATTGCCGGACTCACCTGGCTTGTCAACGAGGCCGCCTCGCGGCACCGGTCGGATCAGGGCTACCTCGCCGAACTTGCCACGTGGAGTGGCCGCTACGCGTCCACGGCCGGGGTCCCTGCGAGAAGTGTGCCCAGGGCCAACGCAACGGGTCCGATTCCGTTGCGGGCGTTCGCCGGTGGCGTCCTGCCTCAGACGCCGGACACTGAGGCTGCCGAGGACAAAGCGACGGTGCTGGCGTTGGGCACCGTCGGGGACGACAGGCTGTCATGGCTGCGGGCGGGGGAGGCGACGAGCATCGTCCTGCTGACCGCAACGGCACTTGGGTTGGCAAGCTGCCCCATCACCGAGCCCCTCGAGATCGCAGAGACGCGGGAGGCCGTGCGGCACGAGGTGTTCGGAGCCGAGGAATATCCGCAGATGTTGCTGCGCATCGGCTGGGCGCCGGTCAACGCGGACCCGCTGCCCTCCACACCGCGCCGTGACGTCGCAGAAGTCGTCGTTCGGCTCGATGGCTCGCCGATGAGCTAGTCGCGTCGGCGATTCCGGTCGAGCTTCGACACGAACGCGGCCGCCTGGGTGCGACGTTCCATGCCGAGTTTCGAAAGCAGCCGCGACACATAGTTTTTGACGGTCTTCTCGGCGAGGAACATGCGCGCGGCGATCTGCTTGTTGGTCAGACCCTCGCCGACCAGATCCAGCAGGACTTTCTCTTGATCGGTGAGGCCGGACAGTGGATCGGACGGTTGGCCTTCGCCGCGCAGCTTGGACATCAGGGCCGCGGCGGCGCGATTGTCCAGAAGCGATCGTCCCGCGCCGACTTCTTTGATGGCGCTAGCCAGCTCCATGCCCTTGATGTCCTTGACCACGTACCCACTGGCGCCGGCGAGGATCGCGTCGAGCATCGCTTCATCCGAAGTGAACGACGTCAGCATCAGACACCTCAGGTCAGGCAGCCGGGACAGCAGGTCGCGGCACAGCTCGATGCCGTTACCGTCCGGTAGTCGGACGTCGAGGACCGCTACGTCCGGTGTAAGCGCCGGGATTCGCGCCAGCGCCTCGGCGACAGACCCAGCCTCACCCACGACGTCGAGGTCGGGATCAGTGCCCAACAGGTCTATCAGGCCTCGCCGGACCACTTCATGGTCGTCCACCAGGAAAACTCTCACCATCTCAGAAGTCCTACTCCACAGATCTGCGCCGTCACAGTGCGTTGGGCGGTTCGCACACCAGTATCGAACAGTCTGTGTTGCGCAGTGCGGCATTGCCCGGTGCCCCGACCAGAGATGCGACACCGCCCGGCCGGTCGCGCCCGATGACGACGAGCTGAACCGAGTCGCCGTGGACGGTGAGATAGTCCACCGTGTCGCCGTTACCCACGGTGGTGATCTCCAGATCCGGGTAGCGGTGCCGCCATTCGGCGAGCCGGCGTTCCCATTGTGCCGCGACATCGGGATAGGAGCGCGCGGGCGTCAGCACACGCACCGGTGCGTGTCGGCGGCGGGCCTCTTCGAGGCCGTGGTGGAGTACGGGGCTGCCCGCCGCATCTCCATTGACTTCGACGACCACGGCCCCATCGTGACCGCGTTGGAGCCTGCGCGTCCGGACGATCGCGACCGGACAGAGCGCGGACACCGACAGCGCGGCCGCCGTCGAGCCCATCGCGCCCCGGGTGGAATGCCGCAGGCCACGGGCGCCGATGCACAGCATTGCGGCCGATCTTGCGGCTTCACGAAGAGTCTGGACAGGTCGGCCGTGCAATATCTCCACTTCGATCTTGACGGCACGTCCGGTGGACTCAACCTCGGTCACCGCATAACGGACCGCCCTGTCCGCCGTTGACAGACGGCGCGCCTGTTCCTGCGGGTTGACAGTGTCTCCGGCCGCATCGTCGACCACGTACACCAGCCGCAGCGGGATGTCGCGGTCCGCCGCCTGATCGATCGCCCAGAGCATCGCATCGATGGCAGCCGGTGAACCGTCGATTCCGACAACAACACACGCCCCCGAATGCCTCTCTAACACTTTGCGCCTCTGCTTTTTTCGAATACTTCACGAATGGGCCGCCGCGGCGTGGGCGGCGGCGGGGCGGCCATCGCAGGAGCGACACCGATGCGCACGATCGCCTGCGGTATCGCGGTGATGCCGACGAGCGACGCGACGATGTCGCGCCCGTTGGGGACCTCGGTGACGTGCGTGACCGTGCAGGTCGCCATCCCTGCCATCGTCGCGTCCAGCAGGACCGCGGACAGCGCCTCGCCGCAACGCAATACGCTTTCTCTCGAGTCGTCTTCGGTGGACAGCACCAGGATGCCCGCGCGATCGTCATCGACGTCGCCACGTCGTTCCGGGTGGGCCGCGACGGGGAAGGTGCGCCCGACATCCACCCGGTCGCTCTCGGCCGCCGAAATCAGCGCACTCCTGGGTATTCCGTCGTCAGCGACAAAATCAGCTGTCCACCAGAATAGTTCGGAATGGTAGCGCGAGTCGTACATCCGGATCGCGTCGGCCAGATGGCACGCCTCGGCCAACGATTCGCGTGCGTCGTCTGCGAGTGCGTCGGCTCGCACCGTATCGCGCAGCGCTGTGCCGCGGAGTGCGGCGGCAAGCTCGGCCCAGTCCTGCGGAGCTGCCATCGGCAGTCGATCGGTGCGACGCAACAGGATCGCGTCAGCGCGTGCCTTCTGCTGCGCGGTCACCTGCGGTGCGGCGGTGACGTCGACACCGGCAATGTGTAAAGGGTTGTCCGGGTCGGGGAGGCGCCGAACACAGGTGTCCCATCCAGCTGCGGCCATCGCCACCCGGAAGTGGTCGAGCACGGCCCCGCAGCTGATCAAGGCCTCCCGACCGCTACTGTCCGCCGCACGGATCATCCGACTGGGGTCGGCGAACAGGTCGACGCCGCAGTCGGTCGCGACCCAGCGCCAAGGTTGGCTGTTGTGCAGCGAAGGCGCCCTGCAGGCCACCTCAAGCGCATCCATGATCGTTGCGGTGGGCACACGCGTCGCCGGCATGCTGACCTCCGTTCGGTTCACCCACGACACTGCTCGCCGCAGGCCGCGGCCGACAGGGCCAATAGTCCTCAACCACTGCGGCTGTCGTGGTGCACCATGGTGTTGTGGCCCAGGACGGGGTAACCGGTGACGGAGTGCATCCGCTGCGCGTCACGCTGTCGCAGCTGCGGTTGCGCGAACTGCTCGCCGAGGTGCAGGACCGCATTGCGCAGATCATCGAGGGCAGAGACCGATTCGACGGGTTGGTCGAGGCCATGCTGGTGGTCAACTCCGGCCTTGAGCTCGACGACACCCTTCGCTCGATCGTGCATACGGCGATTGGCCTTGTCGACGCGCGATACGGTGCCCTCGGCGTGCGGGGCGCCGGTCATGAACTCGTCGAATTCGTCTACGAGGGCATCGACGCGCCGACCAGGGAACGCATCGGTCATCTGCCCGAAGGTCGCGGGGTGCTGGGGGTCTTGCTCGACGATCCCAAACCTATTCGGCTCGAAGATATCTCGACGCACTCGCACTCGGTCGGCTTCCCTGCGAATCATCCTCCGATGCGCACGTTCCTCGGGGTTCCGGTAAGCATCGGCGACGTGGTGTACGGAAATCTCTACCTCGCCGAAAAGGTCGGCGGAGTTCCGTTCAGCGACGACGATGAGGTCCTCGCCCGGGCGCTGGCCGCCGCCGCCGGGATCGCGATCGAGAACGCCCAACTCTATGAGCAGTCGCGCGCCCGTCAGTCCTGGATCACCGCGACCCGCGACATCGGCACCGAGTTGCTGTCTGGGACCGATCCAGCCGGAGTCTTTCGGCTGGTCGCGGACAAGGCGCAGGCACTCAGCGGCGCGGCGACCACGCTCGTCGCGATTGCCGAGGATCCGGATCAAGCCCGCGCCGAGGTCGACGACCTCACAGTGATCGCCGCGGCGGGGGAGCCGATCGACCCGGCGCACTACCGGATACCGCTTGCCGGCACGGCGATCGGCGAAGCGTTCCTCGGACGGACACCTGGCAAGTTCGTGGGCTCCGACGTCGGCATCGGAACCGGGGCCCGCCCGGCGCTGGTACTTCCACTGCGAGCGACCGATGTGGTGCCGGGGGTATTGGTTGTGTTGAGAAGTGCTGGTGGCAAACCCTTCCGCCATGAAGAGCTCGACATGATGGCGGCCTTCGCCGATCAGGCCGCGCGGGCTTGGCAGCTGGCGTGCGCTCAGTACCGTATGCAAGAGCTGAGCATTCTGACCGACAGGGACCGCATCGCGCGCGACCTGCACGATCACGTTATCCAGCGGCTCTTCGCGGTGGGCCTGTCCCTTCAGTTGAGCATCGAACGTGTCAGATCTGACGAAGTGCGGGAGCGACTCTCAGACTGCGTGGACGATCTGCAGGATGTCATCCAGGAAATCCGAACCGCGATCTTGGACCTGCACGGCGGGTCGTCGGGGATCACCAGGTTGCGGCAGCGCATCGATGATGCTGTGGCGGCGTTCTCAGAGGCGGGTCCGCGCATATCGGTGCAGTACGTCGGTCCGTTGTCTGTCGTCGGCGCGACGCTGGCCGACCACGCCGAGGCGGTCGTGCGCGAAGCGGTCAGCAACGCCGTTTGCCATGCTGATGCCACCGCTGTGCTGGTCGCTGTGACCGTCGGCGACGACCTGCTGATTGACGTCACCGACAACGGCCGAGGGATCGAGACGGACGCCGCGGGAAGCGGGCTGGCAGATCTCGCGCGCCGAGCCGACGACGCCGGAGGATCATTTGCCGCCTCCAGAGTCGCTGGCGGAGGAACAAGGCTCCAATGGCGTGTCTCACTTCCTTGAGAAGAGAGTCACGCTTTCGCTCTGCGGATAGTTCGTTGCATTCCGCCGGCGTGAGGTAGGGATGTCCTTGCTGGTCGACGGCTATGTCCGGTGACGAGACCGCTTCTCCTTTGCAACGGTTGGATAACGCCGCTTCTGTCGCGGGCGCAAATTTAGAAATTGTCGGTTCAGTAAGCCCGGTAACTACACCGATGTAATTCGCACAACACGGACGTAGAAAGACTGGGAGCACATGTCTCGGACGAAGAAGGGCGTCGTCGTTGTCATGATGGGCAGCGCGGGATTGTTCTTGAGCGCGCCGCTGCTGGGCTCCGCGGCGAATGCGACCCCGACACGCGGTGGCGTACCGTGCGTCGGCATCCTCCAGCAAATCATTTCCCGTCCCGGTGACATCCCGCAGGCCCTCAACGACGCCTCGCGGTCGTTCACCACTGCTGGTCAACCTCGGCCACCGGTCGTGGTCCCGCCCGCCAGCACCTCGATCCCCGCGGCCACACCGCCGGTGGCCGGGACCCGGCCAAGCTCGGTCGTCACGGCATCGTCAGGTTCGACGCCGCCTGTGCCGCCCGGTCCCGGAGCTCCGGCGACGACGTCGACCGGCGGCGGCACTCCGCCGACTCCTCCGGTGCCGGGCACATCGGCCGGCGCGCCTGCGGGCAGTCCCGGCGTTCCGGTCCCGTCACTTCCCGGTGCCGCGGCGGGGGCGCCGGCGAGCGGCCCCGGAATTCCGACGCCGCCTGTCCCGGGTGGGCCCGCGGCTACGCCGGTCGGCAATCCGGGAGTTCCTACGCCTCCCGCTCCGGGTGCGTCCATCGTCGGTGACGGTGGCGCTGCGTTGCCACTTCCGCCCGCCTCGCGTGGCCCGTCGGCGATTCCCGCCGGTCTGACACCACCTCCAGGGCCTCCTGCGCCGATCTTCGGCGAAGCCGGTGCGGTGCCGCCAGTCGGAGGCCACACTTCTCCTCCCGGCGCGCCGGGTGCTCCTCTCGCCGCGGCTGCCGGTGCTGCCGCTCCGGGCGGGTCCGGTGCCGGTGGTGCGGGTGTCGGCGCCCCCGGTCTACCGGGTGCAGCGGTCGACGGTGCCGCTGGCGCGGTGCCCCCTCCTGCTGCGCCCCTCGCGCCGCTTGCCGCGTCGGCCGGCGACATCCCGCCGCCCCGTCCGGCTCCCGGTGCTCCGGTGTTCGCCGAAGCCGGTGTGGCTATGCCCCCTGGACACGGCGCTCCCGCCGCACCAGCAGGTGCTCCGGCTGGCCTGGGGGCGCCCCCTGCGCCGGGTGCTCCCGGTGTTCCGGTATTCGATCAGGCCGGTGTGGTGACGCCGCCCGGACCTGGAGCTCCGGGCGTTCCGGTAGCTGGTCCGGCGGGTGTGGTGACGTCTCCCGCGCCGGGTGGTCCCGGTGCACCCTCCGGTGGTCCCGGTGATCTGGCGACGTCCCCTGCCCCGGGCGCCCCAGGTGTTCCGGTGGTTGATCAGGCCGGTGTGGTGACGCCTCCCGCTCCGGGTGCGCCGGGCGTTCCGGTGGAAGGCGCTACGCCCATCGTCACGCCTCCCGGCCCCGGCGCCCCCGGTACGCCGGCCGTGAACACGATCGAAACCTTCACTCCGCCAGTACCTCCCGCGCCGGGAACGCCGTCATCGGGTTCCATCGAGACGTTCTCCCCGCCCGCGCCTCCGTCGTCGGGGGCGGGGACGAGTTCGAACGTCGAGATTTCAACCCCGCCGCCTCCGGGTGTGCCCGGGATCCCGTCCGGGGGTTCGACACCCTTCACGACGCCGCCGACGCCGGAGATCACGCTCAACCCGGCCAATGCGGGCATCGACATCGCCACCCCACCCGCCCCCG
The DNA here is from genome assembly GCF_001650495.1 of Mycolicibacterium iranicum. Taxonomy (GTDB): domain Bacteria; phylum Actinomycetota; class Actinomycetes; order Mycobacteriales; family Mycobacteriaceae; genus Mycobacterium; species Mycobacterium iranicum_A. The sequence continues at coordinate 147,829 of NZ_LWCS01000015.1, forward strand.
GGC
>NZ_LWCS01000016.1 GCF_001650495.1 Mycolicibacterium iranicum
GGTGTGGGTGTGGGCGCGGGCGGTGCGGGTGCCGCGGGTGCAGGTGCGGCGGCAGCCGGTGCCGCAGGAGCTGCGGGCTTGGGCTGCTGGGGTGCCGGCGGTCCTGGGCGCGGACCGGGGCGCCTCTCGGGTGCCGCCGGCTTCGCGGGCGAGCCGTTGGACGCGCCTGCGCCGGGCTTCACCTTGTCTGACTTGTTCCCACCGAACGATTCGCGCAGCCGCCGGGCAACAGGTGCCTCAACGGTCGACGACGCGGACTTGACGAATTCGCCTTGCTCGCCCAGACGGGCGAGTACTTCCTTGCTGGTGACACCGAGTTCCTTGGCCAACTCGTGCACGCGTGCCTTACCTGCCACTACATCTCCTGTCTAGGAGGCGACAGCGGTGGTAGGCGCCGCGCCTCGGGTTAGCTATGACGCATGGTCATCGGGGCTTCACGGTGTGCTCATTGTTTTCGCTTACCTGTTCTCTTGACCGGGCGCGTCGGGCTCTTCTCGGAAGAGAAGACGCTCTGACACCGCGGTGATGTCCGGTGAACCGGTGATCCGCAACGCTCGACCGAATGCCCGCCGGCGAACGGCCGCTTGCAGACATTCCGGATCGGGATGCAGCCACGCACCCCGCCCCGGAAGCTTTCTCGCCGCGTCAACGGTCACGGTGCTGGAACCATTCCCAGGACCGTTCCCGCCGTCGACAGCGACAACCCGAAGCAGTTCGACGGCCAGCTCTCGTTTACGACATCCGATGCATGTCCGCACCGGGCCACCAGAGGGGGTGGAGGTGCTTTTTCGCATCCGAGCCGATGACTCGCGCTGGATCACAGCTGAGTCTACCGTCACCACGGGGCAGACAGGAAAACGGTGCTGATCGTGATCCGGCCTCCCTGGTCAGCGCTCCTCCACCGCGCCGTGCGGGGCATCGCGGCGCGCCGCGGGCCGTGATGCCTGCGTGTCGGTTCCCTCGGCGGCGTCGTCGCTGCGGATGTCGATGCGCCAGCCGGTGAGCCTCGCTGCCAACCGCGCGTTCTGCCCCTCCTTGCCGATCGCCAGCGACAGTTGGAAGTCCGGCACGATCACGCGTGCCGCGCGGGCCGCCGCGTCGATCACGGTCACCGATACCACCTTCGCCGGCGACAGCGCGTTGGCCACGAACCGGGCGGGGTCTTCGTCGAAATCGATGATGTCGATCTTCTCGCCGGAGAGTTCGCTCATCACATTGCGCACTCGCTGTCCCATCGGGCCGATGCACGCACCCTTGGCGTTGAGCCCCGGCGCGCGCGACGCCACCGCGATCTTGGAGCGATGCCCTGCCTCGCGTGCCACCGCCACGATCTCGACCGATCCGTCCGCGATCTCGGGAACCTCCAGCGAGAACAGTTTGCGCACCAGGTTCGGATGGGTGCGCGAGAGCGTGATGAGCGGCTCACGTGCGCCGCGGGTGACGCCGACGACGTAGCAGCGCAGCCGGTCCCCGTGTTCGTAGCGTTCCCCGGGCACCTGCTCGGCCGCGGGGATGACGCCCTCGGAACCCTTCGTCTCGCTGCCCATCCGCACAACGACCAGACCGCGGGCGTTGGCGCGGGCATCGCGCTGGATGACACCGGCGACGATGTCGCCCTCCCTGGCGGAGAACTCTCCGTAGTTCTTCTCGTTCTCGGCGTCGCGGAGGCGCTGCAGGATCACCTGACGGGCGGTCGTCGCGGCGATGCGGCCGAAACCCTCAGGGGTGTCGTCCCATTCGCGCAACACGGTGCCGTCTTCGTCGGTCTGCCTGGCCATCACCTTGACGACGCCGGTCTTACGGTCGATGTCGATGCGGGCGTCCGCCTCGTGCCCCTCGGTGTGCCGATATGCCGTCAGCAGAGCCGATTTGATCGTTTCCACGACGACGTCGACGGTGATCCCCTTGTCGGCCTCGATCGCGTGCAGGGCCGCCATATCGATGTTCACGGTCAGGCATCCTCTCCGGAGACACCGGCCAGTTCCAACTCGCGGGGACTCGGCGGTGAAAACTCCACCTGGACAACAGCTTTGGTTATCGCATCAAGTGCGATATCGCGTACCTCAAGGTTCTTACGCGGTTCGCGCACGACGATGCCGACGGTCCCGTCGCCCAGCTGACCGATCCGACCGGTCAGCCTCGACCCATCGGCCAAGGTGAACTCCGCGAGCCGGCCCCTCGCTCTGCGGTAGTGCTTCTCGTTCGTCAGCGGACGGTCCACACCGGGCGAGGACACCTCGAGCACATAGGGCGGTGAGTCCAGTTCGTCGAGCAATTCGGAGGCGATTCTCGACAGTTCCGCAACGGAGTCGAGGTCCAGACCACCGTCTCTGTCAGCCACCACCGTGATGTGCGGCGGGCGGGCGGCGGCGTCGATCACCACGTCTTCGATGTCGTAGCCCGCGCGCGCGAACTCTCCGTCGAGAAGTTCGATCACCTGTCGTTGCGACGGTAATCCCGTAGACCGCTCCGCCACGGCGAGCTCCTCGTCTTGAGTTGTCCGGACACGGTGCGCAGGGAGGGCCCTGCGAATCCGCCTCCCCACGATACGCCAGCGCGGCCTAGACAAATAACGAAAAGGGCGCACCACCGGCCGGCTGTCGGCGAAGTGGGTTCGGCGACCCCGCGCCGGGCGGATGGCAGGATGTGGCACGTGCCGAGACCGCCGACCGTCAACCGTCGACGTGTGCTCGTCGGGGCGGCTGCGCTGGCAGCGCTTGCGGTCACCGCGGCAGGCTGCGCAGACCCGCCCCCTCCTCCGGACCTCGACGATCTCACCACCGCGCTGGACCGGGCGCGTTCCGATGCCGAACTGGCGTCCGACGTCGCCGCGACCGTCAGGGGACGGCTCGCCGACGTGCTGACCGACATCGCCGCCCAGCGTGCCGCCCACGCCGAGGCGCTGTCGGAGGAGATCGTGCGGATGACAGGCCACCCGGCGCCCACCGCCGGCACGACGGCGAGTCCCATCCCGACTACCACGACATCCGCGTCGGTGCCCGCGCCGAAAGTCGATGACGTGACCGGGGCGCTGCGCGCCTCGGCCGACAGCGCAACGCAGGCCGCGGGGGCGATGTCGGGGTACCGCGCGGGCCTGCTCGCCTCGATTGCCGCGTCGTGCACTGCCGCATACGCGGTCGCGCTCGCCGGGACGGGAGGCGGGCAGTGACCTCACCCGAACCCGACACCACCATGCCGTCGCGTCCCGAGGACTCCGCCGCGGGTGCTCTGTTCGACGCGATCGCCACTGAGCACGCCACGATCTACGGATACGGGGTGGTGTCGGCGCACTCCGTACCCGACGTCAACTACCTGGTGTCCTCGGCCATCGCCGAGCACCGCGCGCGCCGGGAAGCAGCTATCGAGCTGGCCCAGCAGCAGGGCATCTCTGCGGCGCTGCCTGCCGCGGGCTATCAGATGCCCATGGAGATCGACAGCCCCGCCGACGCCACCAATCTCGCCGTCCGGATGGAAGAGGACGCCGCCGTCGCGTGGCGTGCCGTCGTCGAGCAGGCCACCGACCAGAGTGTGCGCGAGTTCGGGGTGGGAGCAGTGTCCGAATGCGCCGTGACCGCCGCCCGGTGGCGCGTCATCCGAGGCGACAAGACGGTCACCGTCGCCTTCCCCGGCGGGAGCGAATAGCCGGCCGTCAGCGGGAGATCGCGCTGCTGATCTCCCCCACCGCACCCTCGATCGCCACCTCGCGCTTGTTCCCGCTGAAGCGGTCGCGCAGCTCGACCACGCCGTCGGCCCACCCGCGCCCCACGACGACGATCCACGGCACTCCGAGCAGCTCGGCGTCTTTGAACTTCACTCCGGGGGAGGTGGTCCGGTCGTCGAGGAGCACGTCGATGCCCAGGCGGTCCAGATCCGCGGCCAATTCGGTGGCGCCCGTGCGGGCGTCGGCGTCCTTGTTGGCGATGACGACGTGCACGTCGAAAGGTGCGACGCGCGAGGGCCAGCGCAGCCCGAGTTCGTCGTGGTGCTGTTCGGCGATCACCGCGACCAACCGGGACACCCCGATCCCGTACGACCCCATGGTCAGCCTCACCGGCCTGCCGTCCTCGCCGAGCACATCGGCGTTGAACGCATCGGCGTACTTGCGGCCCAGCTGGAAGACGTGGCCGATCTCGATGCCGCGCGCGGCCACCAGCGTGCCCGCGCCGTCCGGCGACGGATCGCCCTCGCGCACCTCGGCGGCCTCGATGGTGCCGTCCGGGGTGAAATCGCGTCCGGCCACGAGGTCGACGACGTGGTCGCCCTTCGAGTCGGCGCCGGTGATCCATGCCGTACCGTCCACCACCCTCGGGTCGACGAGATAACGAACACCGTTGGCCAACAAGCCTTTCGGACCGATGTAACCCTTCACCAGGAACGGGTACCTGGCGAAGTCTGCGTCGTCGAGCATCGCGTACTCGGCCGGTTCCAGCGCGGCGCCGAGGCGCTTGTCGTCGACGTCGCGGTCGCCGGGCACGCCGACGGCGAGCAGCTCCCACTCGCCGCCCGGCTCGCGCACCTTGAGCAGCACATTCTTGAGCGTGTCGGCGGCGGTCACCGGGCGGCCACCGAAACTGGGCAGGTCGGCGCTATTGGCCCACTCGACGAGGGTGGCGATGGTCGGCGTGTCACCGGTCTGGTGAACGGTGGCCTCGGGCAGCCCCTCGAAAGGGATGGTGTCGGGTACCGCGGTGATCACGGCCTCGACGTTGGCCGCGTAGCCCGATTCGGGGCAGCGCACATAGGTGTCCTCACCGACCTCGCTCTCGGCGAGGAACTCCTCGGACGCACTGCCGCCCATCGCCCCCGACACCGCCGAGACGATCACGTAGCGCACCGCCAGCGTGTCGAAGATCCGTTGGTATGCCTCGCGGTGCCGGTGGTAGGCCGACTTGAGCCCGCCCTCGTCGATGTCGAACGAGTACGAGTCCTTCATGATGAACTCCCGGCCGCGCAGAATGCCCGCCCGGGGGCGCGCCTCGTCCCGGTACTTGGTCTGGATTTGGTACAGCGTCAGCGGGAAATCTTTGTAGGACGAGTACTCCCCCTTGACCGTCAGCGTGAAGAATTCCTCGTGCGTCGGCCCCAGCATGTAGTCGTTGCCGCGGCGGTCCTTGAGACGGAAGACGCCGTCGCCGTACTCCGTCCACCGGTTCGACGTCTCGTACGGCGCCTTCGGGAGAAGTGCCGGGAACAGGATCTCTTGTCCGCCAATGGCATTCATCTCGTCGCGAACGACTTTCTCGATCTTGCGCAGCACCCGCAGGCCCAGCGGCAGCCAGCTGTACAGGCCGGGCCCGACGGGTCGAACATAGCCGGCCCGGATAAGCAGCTTGTGGCTCGGCACTTCGGCGTCGGCCGGATCGTCACGCAAGGTGCGTAGGAACAGCTCGGACATGCGGGTGATCACAGCCGACCACCTTACTGACTGGACATCTCCCCACTCGCTGCGCTCCTACCCCGAGGGGGTACTACAGCTCGCCCGCCTCCACCGCTTCGCGAGTCTCCCGGGCCCGCGCGATATCTCGCGCCGAGTATCCGATGAACAGCGCCGCGACGCCCACCACCAGCGCGATCGCCGCGACCCACAGGAGCGAATACGTATAGCCGTGGCCCAGCGCGTCGAGCTGGGCGGAGGTCATGTCCTTGACGGGCCCCGTCGTCCCGCCCAGATAAAGGGTGCGCGACGTCTGGACGGCCTGGATGACGACGAGCACCAGCGGGCCGCCGAGATTGAACACCATCAGCGTGACCGAAGACAGCGGGCCGATGTCGCGGGGCGCCACGTTGGCGAGCAGGCACAGCGGCAGGATCACCGAGATCACCCCGATGCCGACTCCACCGACGACGACGGGCAGGAACAGATCAGGGAAGTACGGGATGGACCGGTCGAGGGTGGACCCGTACAGCATGGCCACAAGAACGAGGACGCCACCGCCGAGGATCACCCAACGTGGCGCGATCCGCGGGGCCAAGTGGGTCGCCAGCACGTTGCCAAGAACAAAGGCGACCGCGAACGGCATGAAGCTGATACCGGCGCGCAGCGGCGAGTAGCCGAGCACGTCCTGGACGAGCAATCCGATCATGACGGACAACGTCAGCATCACCCCGCCGGCCATGAAGTACGCGACAAACGACGCCACCCGGTTGCGGTTGTCGAAGATCGACAGCGGCACCAACGGGTTGTCCGCACCCCGCTCGTCGATCAGGAAGGCAATGAAGAACACCGCGGCAGCCACGGCCGCCCCGATCACCCACGGGTCGACCCAGCCCCGAGGCGGCCCCTGGGTGAACACCAGCACCGCCGAGGTGCACGCCAGCGTCGCCAGCAGCGCCCCGGTGATGTCGAGCTTGATGCGTTCGTGCCGGGTTTCGGCCAGCCGCGTCACCGCGATCCAGATGATGACGATGCCGATCGGCACGTTGACCAGGAACGCCAGCCGCCAGGACAGACCGGTGACCGCGCCCCCGAGGATGAGCCCGAGTACCGAGCCGAGACCCTGCATGGCCGCCGACACGGCGAGCGCCCGATTTCGGGCATGCCCCACCGCGTATGTCGTCGCGATCAACGCCAGGCCGGTCGGGGCCGCCACCGCGGCGCCGACGCCTTGGACCGCGCGGGCCACGATGAGCGTGACCTCGTCGGTGGCCAGGCCGCACACCAGCGAGGCGATCGTGAAGACGCCGACCCCGGACAGGAACGCACGCTTGTGGCCGATGGCGTCGCCGATCCGCCCGCCGAGCAGCAGAAGACCTCCGAAGGCCAGCACGTAGGCGGTGATGACCCAACTCTTGCCGGCGTCCGAGAGATCCAGATCGGCCTGCATCCGCGGCAACGCGACGATGACGATGGTGCCGTCGAGAGTCGACATGAGCTGCATGCCGGTGATCGCGACGATCGCGATGCCCAGCACCGATGAGGACAGCGGTTCCGTCTCGCGCTCAGACGACCCGGACGCCATGGATGGCCACCCTACCGACCCCGGGTGACCGGTTGCGGGAGCTAAAGCTCTCCCCGACCTGATGTCGAGCTAAAGCTCTCCCCGACCTGATGTCGAGCTAAAGCTCTCCTGCGTCGATCGCGTCCTTGACTTCCTGGGCGTGCGCCACCTGCTCGGCCGTGTAGCCGATGAACAGCGCCGCACCGCCGACAATGACCGCGACGGCCGCCACCCACAGCAGGCCGTAGGAGTAGCCCTGGTCGAGGGCGTGCAACTGCGCGGCATTCATGTCGTTCACCGGTCCGGTGGTTCCGCCGAGGTAGAGCGTGCGGGACGTGATGACGGCCTGAATGATCGCCAGTACGACCGGGCCGCCGAGATTCTGCAGCATCAGCGCGATCGCCGACACGGGGCCGATCTGGTCGAAGCCGACACCGGCGATCGCTGACACGGTCAGCGGCACGACGATCATGCCGATGCCGAAGCCGCCGACGGTGATGGGCAGCACGAGGTTGGGGAAGTACGGAATGTTGGCATCCAGCGTGGATCCGTAGATCATCGCGGCGAGCACCAGCACGCCACCTCCGATCACGAGGATCCGCGGCGGGAACTTCGACACCAGCGCCGAGGACAAGCCGAGACCGATGCCGAGCGCGATGACGAACGGGATGAAGCCGATGCCGGCCCTCAGCGCGCTGTAGCCGAGGATGTCCTGGACGTACAGCCCGATGGTCACGGTCAGCGTGAACATGACGCCGCCGGCGAGGAAGATCGCGGCGAACGTGGCGACCCGGTTGCGGTCGTAGAAGAGCTCGAACGGCACGACCGGGTTCGCGGCGGTGCGCTCGACCCACAGGAAGGCGATGAGTGCGCCGACTGCGACGATGCCCGACCCGATGGTGATCGGCGAGACCCAGCCCGCCTCGGGGCCGATCGAGAAGGCGAATACCGCGGCCGTGCAGCCCAGCGTCGCCAGAAGGGCTCCGGTGGCGTCGAGCTTGAGGCGCTCGCGATGGGTCTCCCGCAGGGTCCGGCGGGCCAGATGGATCATCAGCAGCCCGATGGGCACGTTGATGAGGAAGGCCCAGCGCCAGGACACCTCGGTCAAAGCACCACCGAGGATCAGGCCCATGACCGAGCCGATACCTGTCATGGCCGCGAATATCGCTGTCGCGGCGTTGCGGGCCGGCCCCTTCGGGAATGTGGTGGCGATCAGCGCCAGTGCGGTCGGCGACGCGATCGCCGCGCCGACACCCTGCAGCAGCCGGGCGATGACGAGGGTCGCCTCGTTCCACGCCAGACCGCACAGCACCGACGCGATGGTGAACAGCGCGACGCCGACGATGAAGGTGCGCTTGCGGCCGATGACGTCGCCGAGCCGGCCGCCCAACAGCATCAAGCCGCCGAAGGTCAGTACATACGCGGTGATGACCCAGCTGCGGCCCGCGTCGGAGAGGCTGAGCTCGTCCTGGATCTTGGGCAGCGCCACGATCGCGACCGTGCTGTCCATCGTGGCCAGCAACTGCATTCCGCCGATCGCGACCACCGCGGCGATGAAGCGCCGCGACGGCATCCAGGCCGGGGTTCTGTTCGGTCGGGCCGCGTCGCCAGTGGGGCTACCGGGATGTCCGCCTGCCGTCTCACCCATGCCGGGAATACGTGTCGGCAGGGCCCGGTCGGACACTCGGTCCGGGCCTTGTTTTTCTCTGCCTTCTTCATCACGGTGGATGGCGGCACGCTCCGCATCGTTGAGAGCCGTCATAACGGGTTACCTTACAGTAATCTTAAGAACCCTTTAAGTGCCGAAGCTGGCCACCGCCCCGATAACCACGATCGCCGGAGGTCGAATTCCGTCCGATCGAACCCGATCCGGCGTCTCGGCAAGGGTGGCCCGCAAAGTCCGCTGCGACGACGTCGTACCGTGCTGGACCACCAAGACGGGCGTATCCGCAGGTCGGCCGCCCTCAAGGAGAGCTTTGACGAAAAGTTCGATTCGCTCGACAGCCATCAGCAAAACTATCGTCCCGCTCATGGCGGCGAGCGCATCCCAATTGACTAACGATTCGGGGTGGTCTGGCGCGAGATGGCCGCTGACCACCACGAATTCATGAGTAAGACCGCGGTGAGTGACCGGAACGCCGGCCAATGCGGGAACCGCTATGGCACTTGTCACACCGGGCACGATGGTCACCGGAATCCCCGCGTCCGCGCACGCGATCACCTCTTCATAGCCGCGGGCGAACACGAACGGGTCGCCGCCCTTCAATCGGACCACGAACTTGCCTTCTTGGGCGCGCGCGATGAGCACGTCGTTGATCGCGTCCTGCGCCATCGCCCGGCCGTAGGGGATCTTCGCGGCGTCGATCACCTCGACGTCGGGCGACAACTCGGCGAGTAGTTCCTGTGGGGCGAGCCGGTCGGCGACCACCACGTCGGCGTGCGCGAGCAGTCGTCTGCCGCGCACTGTGACCAGTTCCGGGTCGCCGGGACCGCCGCCGACCAACGCGACGCCACCTTTGATGACGCCTGAGGCGGCCGCGCTGTCGTCGGTGATGAGACCCTGCTGCAGCGCCTCACGGATGGCCGTGCGAATGCCGGCCGAGCGGCGGTGCTCGCCCCCGGCCAGCACGCCCACCGCAAGACCTTCGTATTCGAAGGTCGCCGGCGTGACGGCGGTGCCCTCGATCGCCACGTCGGCGCGTACGCAGAAGATGCGGTGACCTTCGGCCTGCGCGACGATCGCGGCGTTGACATCGGGGTCGTCGGTGGCGGCGATCACATACCAGGCGCCTTCGAGGTCGCCGTCACGAAACTCGCGCATTGTCAGGGTGATTCCGTCAATCGCCTCGACAACGGGGGTCGCGGCCTTTGTGATGACGTGAACGTCGGCGCCGCTGGCGACGAGCAGTGGCAGGCGCCGCTGGGCGACCGTGCCACCTCCGACGACGACGACCTTCTTGCCTTCCAGGCGCAGGCCCACCAGATAGGCGTTGTCGGTCTCAGGACTCACCCGGCGAGCCTAAAGGTTGCCGCAGTGGCGACGAAGCGCGCGACCGCCCACGGGTGCGCCGCGGGGTGGGTGTGCAGATAGCCGGCATGCACTCCGCCGGTCACGGCGCCGTCGTCGACCACCTGCCCACCGCGGCCGCGGAAGCGCCAGGCGGGTTGCCGACTGTCACCGAATTGCACTGCGGTTCGGTGGAATTCGTGACCGACGATCCGGTCGCCGACCCTGTGCAACGCAGAATCGGCGACGGCTACCGCATCGCGGTAGCCGAGGGTGAGCGATTCGGTGAACGACGCCGAGCCGGTCAGCACTCCGCACATCGGATGCCCGTCAAGGTTGTCGACCAGATAGGTCAGCCCGGCGCACTCGGCGTGCACGGGCGCTCCGCCCGCGGCCAGCGCCCTGATCTGACCGCGGACCTCGTCATTGGCCGAAAGCTCGGTACCGAACTCCTCTGGAAAGCCGCCCGGCAGGACAAGCGCCGAGGCGGCAGCGGGCAGGGGATCGCTCAGCGGGTCGAACTCCACGATCTCTGCTCCGGCGGCCACCAGGATTTCGCGATGCTCGGCGTAGCTGAACGTGAACGCTTTACCTGCCGCGAGCGCCACCGTGGCCGGCTGAGTCTTCGGAAATTGCGCCGGCGTCCACGGCTCGTCGACGACTCGGCTGGCGGCGACCCGAGTCACCGCGGCGAGGTCGACGTGGCGGGCCACCAGGTCGGTCATCGCCTGGACGGCAACACTCGCCCGATGGCCGTGTTCGACTGCGGTCACCAGCCCGAGATGCCTTGAGGGGACGGCGAGTTCGTCGGTCCGCGGGATCGAGCCCAGCACCGGCACCCCGGCGTGATCGCAGGCTTGGCGCAGCACGCCGTCGTGGCGCGCCGAGCCGACACGGTTGAGGATCACACCCGCCAGGCGCACGGAGCGGTCGAAGGTCGCAAAGCCGTGGAGTAGTGCCGCGACGCTGTGGCTTTGGCCGCGCGCGTCGACGACGAGGACGATCGGAGCGCCCAGCAGCCCGGCGACGTGGGCGGTGGAGCCTTGCGCCGGGCCGACCGTGGACTCGTCGATGCGGCCGTCGAACAGGCCCATCACGCCCTCGACGACGGCGATGTCGGCGTCGTCGCTGCCGTGGCGGTACAGCGGGCCGATGAGTTTCTCGCCGACAAGAACCGGGTCGAGGTTGCGGCCCGGTCTGCCTGCCGCCAGCGAGTGGTAGCCGGGGTCGATGAAGTCGGGGCCCACCTTGAACGGCGCCACCCGATGGCCGGCCCGCTGCAGCGCCCCCGTCAATCCGGTCGCGATTGTCGTCTTGCCACTGCCCGATGAAGGCGCGGCGATCACCACCGCGGGCGTGCTCACCGGGCGCCCCAACGTGTGCACCGCGAGCGTGCGTGTCTGCACAGTGACGCGCCGCGTCTTCTGGCATTTCGCGCGCGCTCACCGCGATCGTTCACCACTCGATGCCTCTCTGGCCCTTGCGGCCCGCGTCCATCGGATGCTTCACCTTCGTCATCTCGGTCACCAGGTCGGCGGCGTCCACCAGTGCCTGCGGCGCGTCGCGGCCGGTGATCACCACGTGCTGCGTGCCCGGCCTGTTCGCGAGGACCTCGATGACTTCGTCCGTGTCGACCCAGCCCCACTTGAGCGGATAGGTGAACTCGTCGAGCACATAGAAGTCGTGGCGCTGCTCGGCCAGCCGGCGCGAGATCTCGGCCCAGCCGTCAGCGGCCGCGGCGGCGTGGTCAACTTCCGTGCCCGCCTTGCGCGTCCACGACCAGCCCGATCCCATCTTGTGCCATTCGACGGGTCCTCCGACGCCGCGCTCGTCGTGGGCACGACCGAGCTCGGTAAGGGCGGTCTCCTCCCCGACCTTCCACTTCGCGCTCTTGACGAACTGGAACACCGCGATGTCGAAACCCTGATTCCAAGCGCGCAGCGCCATGCCGAACGCGGCCGTCGATTTGCCCTTGCCCGGACCGGTGTGCACCGCCAGAAGCGGGGCGTGACGTCGCGCCCGCGTCGTCAGTCCGTCATTCGGAACCGCTAGCGGTTGACCCTGAGGCATCGCATCACCCTTCTACGCGGCACCCTGGACGAGGGCGGTCAGGTTGTCGGCGCGCAAGTGCGCCAACCGGACCGCGGGCGCATCGAGCTGGCGGGCCAGTTCCTCCGCGAGATCGAGCCGGATATAGGACGTTTCGCAGTCAACGACGACCGACGCCGCGCCTTCGGCCACCAGCAGAGCTGCCGCCGTACGCGCCCGACCGAGAGGATCCGGCCCGCCCGTCGCGCGACCGTCGGTCAGCACCACGACGAGGCTGCGGCGGGCGCGGTCACGCGTGCGCTCCCGCACCACCATGTCGCGGGCAGCCAGAAGGCCCTGCGCCAGTGGAGTTTTCCCACCCGTGCTGAATCGGGTCAACCGTCGGCTGGCGATGTGCACCGACGACGTCGGCGGCAGCAGCACCTGGGCATCCTGCTGGCGAAACGTGATGACCGCGACCTTGTCCCTGCGCTGATAGGCGTCGCGCAACAGCGACAACGTTGCTCCGCTGACCGCCGACATCCGGTCCCGGGCCGCCATCGAGCCCGAGGCGTCGACGACGAAGATCACGAGGTTGCCTTCGCGGCCCTCGCGCAGGGCCCGACGAACGTCATCCGGCACCGGCCGCACCGCGCCGGCTCCCGTCTGCCTGCCCGCCGCGGCCAGCAGCGTCGCGAACACATGCACACCGTGGCCGGTGGTTGGATCGTCGGTCGCCGAGACCACCGTGCCGGTGCGGTTGCGCGCGCGCGACCTACGGCCGGGAGCCCCCTCACCGACACCCGGGACGACGAGGGTCCGGGTCTTGAACGTCGCCGACGGCGGAGCGCTCTGCCGGGTCGCCGAACCGTTCTGGCGTGACTTGGTTTCTTGCGGTCGTTGACCGTCGCTGGGTTCCGAGGAGCCACCGCCGGGCGGGTCCGGGTCATGATCGGGGTCCGGCGGATTGTCTGCGGATTCACCCGCCTGCTGCATCGCCTCGTCCAGCCGCTCAGGATCCAGACCAGGATCGTCGAACGGGTCACGCCGGCGACGGTGCGGCAGTGCGAGTTCGGCCGCCACCCTGATGTCGTCCTCGTCCACGGTCGAGCCCCCCCGCCAGGCGGCGTGGGCCATAGCGGTCCGCGCCACCACGAGGTCGGCGCGCATCCCGTCGACGTCGAACGCGGCACACAAGGCGGCGATCCGCCGTAACTCGTTGTCGGGCAACACCACCTGCGACACCAGCGCGCGGGCCGTGGCGATGCGGGCGGCCAGTTCGGCGTCCGCGTCGGCGAACCGTGCCGCGAAGCCGACCGGGTCGGCCTCGTAGGCCAGTCGCGCCCGGATCACTTCCGCGCGCACCTCGACGTCGCGCGAGGCGGCGACGTCCACGGTGAGCCCGAACCGGTCGAGCAGTTGCGGACGAAGTTCTCCCTCTTCGGGATTCATAGTGCCGATCAACACGAAACGGGACTCGTGACTGTGCGAGACGCCGTCCCGCTCGATGTGCACCCGACCCATCGCCGCGGCGTCGAGAAGCACGTCGACGAGATGGTCGTGGAGGAGGTTCACCTCATCGACGTACAGCACACCGCGGTGAGCTCGCGCCAGCAATCCCGGGGAGAACGCGTGCTCGCCGTCGCGCAGCACCTTCTGCAGGTCGAGCGATCCGACGACGCGGTCCTCGGTGGCACCGATCGGCAGCTCCACCAACTGACCGCCGTCACCACCGGACGCCGCGGAGAGCACCTCGGCCAAACCGCGCACGGCCGTCGACTTGGCGGTGCCTTTCTCGCCGCGGATCAGCACTCCCCCGATGTCGGGTCGGACCGCGCACAAGACCAGCGCCAGACGCAGGCGGTCGTGCCCGACGACGGCGCTGAACGGGTAGACGGGCACGCTCGGCGTCACGGTTTGACCATCGGCACGTGCGGGATCCCGTCGTCGAGGAACTCGTCGCCGTCGCGGACGAAACCGTGTCGGCCGTACATCTCCTCCAGATAGGTCTGGGCGTTGATGTGGCAGGGATAGTCGCCGACTTCGGCGAGCGCAGCCTGCAGCAGTCTGGCGGTGTGGCCGTGGCCACGATCGGTGCGCTTGGTGCACACCCGCCCGATCCGGAACGCCTTATGTCCGGCGGGATGCTCCTCCATCAGCCTCAACGTCGAAATGACTTCTCCCTCAGGGTTTTCCAGCCAGAAATGCCGAGTCTCGGCGAGCAGGTCCCGACCGTCGAGCTCTGGGTACGGAGTGGCCTGCTCGACGACGAACACCTCGACGCGGAGCTTGAGCAGCTCGTAGAGCGTCGCAGCGTCCAGGTCTTTGGCCCAGCTGCGGCGTAGCGCCACTGTCATCAGAAATCCTGAGTCAGACAGTCGCCGCTGCCGGGGTGTGCTCCGTGCCCGCGGTCGACTGGCCCTCAGCGGTCGCCGGGACGACGTCGGCGGATTTGTCGAGCTTGAGCACCTTGGTGCCGTGCGCCCACACCTCCTCGAACAGCTTCGGTTCGTCAGACAGCGGAGTGCCGAGCGAGGGCACCATCTCCTTGAGCTTGGGTTCCCAGCTCGGATACCGGTCGGGGAAGCAGCGCTTCATCACGTCGAACATCGCCGGCACCGCGGTCGACGCGCCGGGCGAGGCGCCGAGCAGGCCTGCGATACTGCCGTCGGCGGCCGCGAGCACAGTGGTGCCGAACTCCAACGTGCCGCCTTTGCCCTTGGCCCTGCGGATGACCTGCACACGCTGGCCTGCGATGTCGAGTTCCCAGTCGGAATCCCTTGCGCTGGGCGCGAAGTCACGCAGATTCTCAACCCGGGCCGCCTCACTGAGCAGCAGCTGCCCGATCAGGTATTTCACCAGACCCATCTCGGTGACGCCCACGCCCAGCATCGAGAGCAGATTGTCGGGTCTGACCGAGAACGGCAGATCGGTGACCTTGCCCTGCTTGAGGAATTTCGGCGACCACCCGGCAAACGGCCCGAACAGCAGCCAGGATTTGTGGTTGATCACCCGGGTGTCCAGATGCGGGACCGACATGGGCGGGGCACCCAGTGGAGGCAGGCCGTAGACCTTGGCCTGGTGCTTGGCCGCCAACTCCGGATTGCCCGTGCGCAGCCACTGGCCGCCGACGGGGAATCCGCCGAAGCCCTTCGCTTCCTTGATGCCTGCCTTCTGCAGCAGCGGTAGGGCGCCTCCGCCCGCGCCGACGAAGACGAACTTGGCGTTGAAGTCCCGCTTGAAACCGGTACGGCGGTTGACGACCTTCACCGTCCACGAGCCATCGGAGTTCTGGCTGAGGTCGTGGACTTCGTGACCGAACAGGGTCGACAAGCCCTGCTCGGCACCGAATCCGATGAGCTGGCGCGACAGTGAACCGAAGTCGACGTCGGTGCCGTCCTGCGTCCAGTTCAGTCCGACGGGCTCCGAGAAGTCCCGCTTCTCCGCCATCAGTGGCAACCGGCGGGTGAATTCGTCGCTGTCGTCGATGAACTCCATGGTGGCGAACAGCGGATTGGTGACCAGCGCGTCGTGGCGCTTACGGAGGTACTGGACGTTGTCCTGGCCGGTTACGAACGACACGTGCGGGATCGGGTTGAGGAAGCTGCGAACATCCGGGATGACGCCGTTGTCCACTGCGTAGGCCCAGAATTGCCGCGAAACCTGGAACTGCTCGTTGACGTTGATCGCCTTGGCGATGTCGATCGAGCCGTCGGGGCGCGCCGGGGTGTAGTTCAGCTCGCACAGCGCGGAGTGGCCGGTACCGGCGTTGTTCCACGCGTCGCTGCTCTCGGCGGCGGCGCCATCGAGGCGCTCCACCAACGTCATGGACCAGCTCGGCTCCACTAGCCGCAGCAACGCGCTGAGGGTGGCGCTCATGATGCCGGCCCCGACCAGCAGGACGTCGATCTTCTCTGCTTCTGACACCTTTTCGTGGGTCCTTCGTGGTTGCTGCCCGTCGAACACGGCTTGCCGGTGTTCAGGTTATCCCGCCCGGCTTTTCTGTAACCCGCCAACCACTGCCGGAACGCTCCCCGCCGCCTCCGCGCCGTTAGGGTGGCATTCGTGTCTCGATGGGAGCCCGACGTGCTGCCCGGATACTGGCAGTGCACCTTTGCGCTCGGCCCCGATCCCGACGGGGAGGGAGAGTTGGAGGCGACGCTGGTGCGTCGCGGCGAGCCGGACCCGTCGGCCCGGCATGCGGTGCTGATGGTCCACGGCTTCACCGACTACTTCTTCAACACCGAGATCGCCGACCACTTCGCCGCCCGCGGTTTCGCCTTCTACGCCATTGACCTGCATAAATGTGGACGGTCACACCGCAAGGGGCAGACGCCGCATTTCACCACCGACCTGGCGCGCTACGACGTCGAGCTGGAGCGGGCGCTCGATGTGATCGCGGCGGTGTCGGGCCCGCAGGTGCTCGTGTGCGGTCACTCGGCCGGCGGCCTGGTGGTGTCGCTGTGGCTGGACCGGCTCCGTGCCCGGCGCTCCATCGCGCGCAAGGGCGTCGGCGGGCTCGTCCTCAACGCCCCGTGGCTGGATCTGCAGGGACATGCGATCTTGCGCACACCTCCGACGACGGCGGTGCTGATGGCCATGCGCAGGCTCCGCAAGCACTCTGTGATCCGCCGCCCGGTGGCCGAGGGCGGTTACGGTTCGACCTTGCACCGCGACTTCGCCGGCGAGTTCGACTACAACCTGGAGTGGAAGCCGGTCGGCGGCTTTCCGGTCACCTTCGGGTGGATCCATGCGATCAGGCGAGGACAGGCGAAGCTGCACCGGGGCCTCGACGTCGGCGTGCCGAACCTCATCCTGCGGTCCGACCACAGCGTGCGCGAGGTTCCCGACCCGGAGTTGATCCAGCGCGGCGACGCCGTGCTGGAGGTGTCGCAGATCGCACGATGGGCCGGCTGCATCGGCAACCGGACCACGATCGTGCCGATCGCCGACGCCAAGCACGACGTCTTCCTGTCGCTGCCCGAGCCGCGCAGGCAGGCTTACGACGAGTTGGACCGTTGGCTGGACTGGTATCTAACCGACGCCGCCGCAACCGCATCACCGCCCGAGGGGAGCGCAGGACATGGCTGATTTCGATATTGCGATCATCGGGACAGGCTCCGGGAACTCGATCCTCGACGACCGGTACGCCGACAAACGGGTCGCGATCTGTGAGCAGGATCTGTTCGGCGGCACCTGCCTCAACGTGGGATGTATCCCGACCAAGATGTTCGTCTACGCAGCCGGCGTGGCGCAGCAGATCCGGGAGTCGAGCCGATACGGAGTGGACGGACGTCTCGATGGGGTGCGGTGGACGGACATCGTGTCGCGGGTGTTCGGCCGGATCGATCCGCTGGCCAGTGGCGGTGAGCAGTATCGGCGCTCTTCACCGAACGTCGACGTGTTCGCCAGCCACGCCCGGTTCGCCGGGTCGGATACCGGAGACGGTTACCGGTTGCGGACCGATGACGGCGACGAGTTCACCGCCGACCAGGTGGTGATCGCCGCAGGCGCACGGGCGACGGTGCCGCCCGCCATCCGTGACTGCGGGGTGGCCCACCACACCAGCGACACGATCATGCGGATCTCGGATCTGCCGCAACATCTCGTGATTGTCGGCGGCGGCTTCGTCGCTGCCGAGTTCGCCCATGTCTTCTCGTCCCTCGGGACGCGGGTGACGATCGTGCTGCGCGGCACGACGATGCTGACCCATTGCGACGACACCGTCTGCGAGCGATTCACCGACATCGCGGGCAAGAAGTGGGAGATCCGCAGCCGGCGCAACATCGTGCACGGCGAGTCCGACGATTCCGGGGTCAGGTTGCGGCTCGACGACGGTTCGACGTTGGAAGCCGACACGCTGCTCGTCGCGACGGGACGCGTCCCCAATGGCGACCTCCTCGACGCGCACCTGGCCGGGATCGAGGTCAACGACGGACTGGTCGCTGTCGACGAATTCCAGCGCACCACAGCGCGAAACGTCTTCGCTCTGGGTGACGTCAGTTCCCCGTTCCAGCTCAAACATGTAGCCAATCATGAAGCTCGGGTCGTCAAACACAACCTGCTGCAGGATTGGGACGACACCGAGAACCTGATGCCTGCCAACCACCGCAATGTGCCGTCGGCGGTGTTCACCGAACCGCAGATCGCGTGTGTCGGACTGACCGAGAACGAGGCCCGCGCAGCGGGTTACAAGATCCGTTCCAAAGTGCAGGACTACGGCGATGTCGCCTACGGCTGGGCGATGGAGGACAACACGGGATTCGCGAAACTGATCGTCGATGACGACACCGGATTGCTGCTCGGCGCGCACATCATGGGTCATCAGGCGTCGTCGATCATCCAGCCGATCGTTCAAGCGATGGCGTTCGATCTCCCGGCTCAGGAGATGGCTCGGGGCCAGTATTGGATTCACCCGGCGCTGCCGGAGGTCGTCGAGAATGCGTTGTTGGCGCTGTGCGGCGAGCCGCCATGGCCGCGGCCCCGGCGGCATTAGGCAGAAGCCGCGGCCCCGGCGGCATTAGTGCTCTCGCCGAAACTGCATTCCGCGCGGTCATTTGGCGAATTTTCGCGCGCGGAATGCAGTTTCGGCGAGGTTATGCGGCGGTGGCGCCGCGCAGATAGCCCCTGCTGGTCGCGACGTCGACCAGCAGGCGACGCAGCGTCCGCCTGCCGCGGTGTAGACGTGACATCACGGTGCCGACCGGGGTCCCCAGGATGAGCGCAATCTCCTTGTAGCTCAGCCCTTCGACGTCTGCGTAGTAGACGACAAGTCGCTGTTCTTCGCTGAGCTGTTCGAGCGCATGCCTGACCTCGTCGTCGCCGAGGGATTCCAACGCCGCGAGTTCCGCCGAGGGCAGGCCCGTCGACGAGTGCCCCGCGTGGGCGTGCAGCTGTGCATCGGTGAGGTCGTCGGACAGGACCTCGGCGGGCCTGCACTGGGACCGGCGGTAGGACTTGATCCACGTATTGGTCAGGATGCGCAGCAACCAGGCGCGGATGTTCGTCCCCTCTTCGAAACGATGAAAAGCCGCGTAGGCCTTCATCATCGTCTCCTGCACGAGATCTTCTGCGTCGGCGGCGTTGCCGGTGTAGCGGCGCGCAGCGCGGTACAGGGTGTCCAGCAGCGGCAGTGCATCGCGCTCGAACCGTTCCAGATCCGGATCCATCATCGTCATGGTCATGCTCGGTTCCCTCCAAATCGCTTCTGTCGTCGTTGATTCCAATCTAGGAGCGATCGGCGCAACTGCCAGATGTGCATAGGAAACGCAAACATTTGCAAACCATGTGAACGCGAACAGTTTTCAGATTCGGCGCGTGACCGCGAAAGCCCCCGGACCCGTCGCGACCAGAAGCAGAAAGCCGAAGCAGTACAGCACCGCTGTCTCACCACCGTTGACCAGCGGCCAGAATCCGTCGGGGAAGTGCATCCAGAAATAGGCGACGGCCATCATGCCGGAAGCCAGGAATGCGGCGGGCCGGGTGAGCAGGCCGATGGCGATGAGCCCGCCGAGCACGATCTCCAGGGCGCCGGCCCACCACATCGGCCAGGCGCCGAGCGGTGCAGGCGAGCCCTGCGGCCAGCCCGCGAGCTTGGCGGTGCCGTGCATCATGAACAACAGGGCGACAACGATGCGGAACACACCGAGCGCGATGTCGGCCGGTAGCGTCGAACGGGCCTCGAGCGTTGTGTCTGTGGACATGACGGAGAACCTTCCCCTCGAATGGTGCGAATACCGAAGTTGACTGCCCGGACGACGCCGGCCGGGCTCACCGAGTCATTGTCCCGGTACGCGCCGCGACACGCATCGACGTTCATAGGCAATTCAAATGTCCGACAACGTTTTTTACGGTGGTCAATAACAGTGGGGTCCGAGACATATGAGATCTCTATGAGGGTGGTGACGGCGCGGGGCGCGGGGCGCGAGAATGGTCGGATGACGTCGGCACCGGTAGAGGACCAGGGGCCTCGTCGCGCGATCCTGGGCAAGCTGCCCCGAATGTATCGCGCCGACGGGTCGCCGATTCGCGTGCTGCTCGTCGACGACGAGCGCGCACTGACCAACCTGGTGCGGATGGCGCTGAAGTACGAAGGCTGGGAGATCGAGGTCGCCCACGACGCTGCCGAAGCGGTCGCCAAATACCAGGACAACACCCCCGACCTGTTGGTTCTGGACATCATGCTGCCGGATATGGACGGCCTCGGCGTGCTGGCCCGGTTGCGCGAGTCCGGCCCCTACACGCCGACGCTGTTCCTCACCGCCCGCGATTCGGTGTCGGATCGGGTCACCGGGCTGACGGCCGGCGGTGACGACTACATGACCAAGCCGTTTTCGCTGGAAGAGCTCGTCGCTCGGCTGCGCGGGTTGTTGCGCCGGTCGGCTTACCTCACCCCCACCGACGACGAGAAGATTGTCGTCGGAGATCTCGCGCTGGATGCCGCCAGCCGGGAGGTGACGCGCGCCGGTGAGCCGATCTCGCTGACATCGACGGAGTTCGAGCTGTTGCGCCTGCTGATGCGCAACCAGCGAAAAGCGTTGGACCGCACGGAGATTCTGCGGCAGGTGTGGAACTACGATTTCGGTGGCCGGTCCAGCATCGTCGACCTGTATGTGTCGTACCTGCGCAAGAAGATCGACGTGGGCCGGGAACCGATGATCCACACGGTGCGCGGCGTCGGCTACATGCTGCGACCGGCGCAATGATGCGGGTGTGGCAGAGCTGGTCCCTGCTCCGGCAGCTGGTCGTCGGCGTCTCGGCGGTCGTGATGGTCGTCTTGGTCACGGTGGGCACGATGTCGGTGGTGAGTCTGCGCGCTTCCGTGCTCGGCATCATCGACACCCAGCTTGTGGGCGCCGCCGACGGTGGTATCAGCTCGATGAACAAGTACCGGAGCTCCCCCGGCCCCGGGGGTGAGCTGCCCGCCCCCGGGTCGATGAAGCCGCTGACTCATTTCATCGGGCAGGCCCCTGGCAACGTCGTGGCCCTGATCCAGAACGGCGAGGTGGTCGACTCCGCGTTGTTCGGGGACGGTGAGGCGCGAAAGGCCCCGCAGGCAGCCGTGGACACCATCGCCGGTCTGTCGTGGAGCGATCCGGAACCGCGCACCATGGAGCTGCCCGGACTGGGCTGGTATCGGGTGGTCGGCAGACCCGGTGACGGCAACGAGATCCTGGTGACCGGAGTGTCACGGGCGCCCGCATGGGACGCTATGGTGCGCGAGACCGCGATCGTGTCCGGGATGACTGCCATCGCCCTGGTGGTCACCGCATTGAGCACCATAGCGAT
Source organism: Mycolicibacterium iranicum (assembly GCF_001650495.1). Taxonomy (GTDB): domain Bacteria; phylum Actinomycetota; class Actinomycetes; order Mycobacteriales; family Mycobacteriaceae; genus Mycobacterium; species Mycobacterium iranicum_A. Next base: position 21,262 of record NZ_LWCS01000016.1, read on the forward strand.
CGTGCGCTTCGCGCTCCGACCGCTGCGCCGGGTGGCGGCGACGGCAGCCGAAGTGGCCAGCCTTCCGCTTGACCGTGACAACCACGCGATCACGCCGCGGGTTCCGGCACGCGATACCGATCCCCGCACGGAGGTAGGACTGGTCGGGGACACGCTGAACCGGTTGCTCGACCACGTCGAACGCGCACTGAGCGATGTCGCGGCCTCGGATCGGCGGATGCGGCAGTTCATCACCGACGCCAGTCATGAGCTGCGCACACCGCTGGCCGCGATCCACGGGTATGCGGAGCTGACCAGGCAGGACAGCGCGGTGCTCCCGGAGACGACGGAGTACTCGCTGGCCCGCATCGAAGCCGAGACTCGGCGCATGAATTCGCTTGTCGCCGATCTGCTTCTGCTGGCACGCCTCGACGAGGGCCAGGACCTGCAAGCCACCTCGGTCGACCTCACCGATCTGGTGGTCGACGCCGTCAACGACGCGGCGGTGTCGGCGCCGACGCACGGCTGGCTGACTCAGGTTCCCGACGGTTCGGTATGGGTGCGCGGTGACCGGGCTCAGCTGCACCAGACCCTGGCCAACCTGCTGTCGAACGCGCGTCTGCACACGCCCGCGGGCACCACGGTGAGGACTCGCCTGTCCACCGGCACGGACGACGACGGCACGCCCTACGTCGAGATGTCGGTCACCGATGACGGACCGGGCATTGACGCCGAGCTGCTGCCGCACCTGTTCGAACGCTTCGTGCGCGCCGACAAGTCACGGTCGCGCCAGACGGGAAGCTTCGGGCTCGGGCTTTCCATCGCGGCGTCGATCGTCGAGTCGCACGGCGGCAGCATCGACGCTCGATCGAGCTCGGGGGCAACGACGTTCAGCGTCCGGCTGCCCGCTGCGCCTGCCGCGGCCACCGCCGCACCGACCTCAGCGTGAGCCGACGGCGAACCCCCACGGCAGCTCCAGACGATGCGCGGCCAGGAGTTCGGAATCGGAGAGCACCTCGTCGATGGGTCCGTCGGCGACGATGGCTCCGCCGTCCATGACGATCGCACGTCGGCACAGTTGCGCCGCGTAGGGCAGATCGTGGGTGACGATCAGCATGGTGGCGTCAAGTCCCGACAGTGTTTCGGCCAGTTCCCTGCGCGCCACCGGGTCGAGGTTGGCCGACGGTTCGTCGAGGACGAGCACCTCGGGTTCGCAGGCCAGGACTGTGGCAAGAGCTGCCCGGCGGCGCTGCCCGCCCGACATGTGGGCGGGGCTGCGTCCTGCCAGCTCGGTCATCGACACCGCCGCAAGGGCGCGCGCGACCCGGTCCTCAAGTTCGGCACCGCGCAGGCCGAAGTTGGCAGGCCCGAAGGCGACGTCCTGGGCCAGGGTCGGCATGAACAGCTGATCGTCAGGATCCTGGAACACCAGCCCGACGCGGCGCCGGATGTCGCGGAGGGTGTTGCGGGACAGGGCGGTTCCCCCGATTTCGACAGTGCCCTGTAACGCGCTGAGGACACCGTTGAGGTGGAGCATCAGGGTCGTCTTGCCCGCGCCGTTGGGGCCGAGCAGCGCGACGCGTTCGCCCGTCGCGACGTCGAGATCGATGGCGCGCAACGCCGCATGCCCGTCGGGGTAGGAATAGCTCAGCCCGGTGACCCGGATCGCCGGCGTCACAGTGTGGCCCAGGAGGCCAGGGCCACCGATGCGGCGGACGCGGCAGGGATGAGCGCCGTCGCCCATTGCCGCGGAGTCGCCGACGCCACGCATCCCGCTCCGACCGCCAGCGCCGGGACGTGCCCGTCGAAACCCCTCGACAGCATGGCCAGATACACGCGTTCACCGCGTTCGTAGGACCGCAGGAACAGCGCCCCCACGCTTTTCGCCGTTGCGCCGGCCTGATGCAGCATGCGCGGTGAGTCGCCACGGGAGATCCGAGCCATCCGCATCCTGCGGGCTTCCGCGGTGAGGACATCGATGTAGCGGATCATCAGCGTCAGTACCGACACGATGACCGCGGGCACTCGCAGCCTGCTCAGCGCCACCGGCAACTCCGCCGCCGTGGTCGTCGCCGCCACGGTCAGTGAGGCGGCGACACCGAGGGTTCCCTTGATGACGATGCCCCAGGCGGCGTACAGACCGGCGACGGACAGCTGCATGCCCGCCACGTCGATCCGCTCGCCGCCCTCGGCGAAGGGCAACAGCACCGCCAGCACGATGAATGGTGCCTCGATCAACATCCGCGGCAGGATCCACAGCAGCGGGATGCGCGCGACCGCCCACACCGCGACGATGATCAGCGCGTAGATGCCGAACGGCCAGAACAACTCTCGTGGGGTCGCGACCACGGCGAGCACGAACACCGCGAGGCCGACGATCTTGACTTCGGCGGGGAGCCGATGCACCGGCGAGTCGCCGTCGCGGTACAGCGGGTGGGCGTGACCGCCGCCCACGGTCAGGTGCCTTCTGTCGACGTGGGTTTGGCTCGGGCCCGTCCGATCAACCAGAAGGCTCCGCCAGCAACGATGACCGTGACGACGACGCCGACGATTCCCGCCAGGCCCCCTGTGCCGTCCTGACCTCCGATGGCGTAGTCGGCGAGTGGGGAGTCGGCCATGGCGTGGTCTTCGGCGTGCTGGGCGATGCAGTCCCCCTGCAGCGCCTCGCCGTCGGCGGTCTCGACCACCTCGCAGCCCTGCAGCGTCGCTGAATCGAGGCCGTCCGGGCTGGAGCTGGCGAAGTAGGAGACCCCGCCGGCGATGAGTAGCGTGACCATCGCGAATCCGACCCAGAACCACCAGCGGCGACGAGGCGTCTCGGTCATGCGGGGACCTCCGTGGGCTTTCTGTTGGCGCGAAGCAGGTAGACGAGGTCGGGACGAGCCCGGACGACGGCCATCACCGTCAGCGCGGTGATGATCCCCTCACCGACGCCGATCAGGACGTGGGTCCCGAACATGTAGGCGGCCACCGAACCCAGCGACGTCGACGCCGCGCCGCCCAGCGCGTATTCGAGCACGAATCCCATGGCAGCGCAGACGGTTCCGACCACGGCTGCGGCGAACGCGAGCGCACCGACGACCGGGACCGCGACGTTGTCCCGACCGCGACGAAGCAGGCGGTAGAGCAGCACGGCAGTGCCGTAGCCTGCGGCGACGCCGATGACGGCCATGTTGGTGATGTTCGTCCCGAGTGCGGTCACGCCACCGTCGGCGAACAAGAGGGATTGGACGATCAAGACGATTCCGACGCAGAGTGCGCCGGTGTACGGCCCCACCAGAATCGCTGCCAGCGCACCACCGAGGAGGTGTCCGCTGACGCCGGGCAGGATCGGGAAGTTCACCATCTGCACCGCGAAGATGAAGGCGGCGACGAGGCCTGCGAGCGGTACCGTGCGCTCGTCGAGTTCCTCGCGCGCCCGCCACGCACAGATGCCCAGTGCAACGACGGCCACCACCCCGAACAGCAGGGAGATCGGCGCGTTGACGATGCCGTCGCTCATGTGCATCGCGTGGTGGGTGACGGTCACCCGCAGATGCTATTCCTCCATCTGTTCATCTGTCTAGCTGGTCAGATGGAGAGTATTCACCAGCCGTCAACTGTTCTTGATGCGCTCGCCGGCGGGGTCGTAGAGCGGTCGCAATGACACCGTGATCGGGTAGAGCGTCCCACCCACGTTGATCTGGTAGCTGCCTGCGCGCACCCAGTCGGCGTCGATGACCGCGCCGTCCGCCGAACGCAGGTATGCCAGTCCGACCGCCGCTCCCATCGTCTGTCCCCACGCTGCCGACGTCACCTGACCGGCGACCTCCCCGTCGCGCAAGATCAACTCACCGCCCCAGAGCATCGGCTCGGCAGAGTCGACGGCAAATCCGACGAGTTTCTTGCGCACCCCGTCGGCGCGCGCCTTCTGCACAGCCTCACGGCCGAGGAACGGGATGTCGGTCTTGAGCTTGCAGGCAAAGAGCAGTCCCGCCTCGACGGGGTTCTCGCTCGGGGTGAGCTCGCGTCCGAACGCGCGGTAGCCCTTCTCCAGCCGCAGCGACTCGATTGCGGAATACCCACCGCGGGCGATCCCGTACCGCTGCCCTGCTGTGGTGAGCTCCTCGTAGACACCGACCGCGAACTCCGCCGGGACGTACAGTTCCCATCCCAACTCGCCCACGTAGGTGATGCGCGTCGCGCGCACCGTGGCATATCCGAGCGACATCACGCGACTGGACCCGAACGGGAACGCCTCGTTGGACAGGTCGGCGTCGGTCAGTGCCGACAGCAGATCTCGCGACCGTGGCCCCATCACCCCGAACACCGCATACGAGGAGGTGACGTCGACGAGGTGCGCGTGCGCGCCGACGGGCAGATTGCGCACGATGTGGTCTTTGTCGCGCTCCGTGGTCGCGGCACTACTGACGATCAGATACTCGTCGGCACCGGTCCTGGTGACCGTCACATCGGACTCGTACGTCCCTCGCGCGTTCAGCATGCCGGTGTAGACCGACCGTCCGATCGGCATGCCCACGTCGGCAGTGCACAGCCACTGCAGGGCGGCTCCGGCGTCGCGACCGACCAGCAGATACTTGGAGAACGAGGTCTGGTCGAACACCGTGACGCCGGTGCGCGTGCTCATCTGCTCGGCCGCCGACCAGACGAGCCAGTCCGGCTTGTCCCAGGTGTAGTCGATCACCGGCTCCGAGCCCGGCGCGGCGAAGAAGTTGGCGCGTTCCCACCCCATCCTGCTCCCGAAGTTGGCCCCCGCAGCATCGAGCAGGTGATGCACGGGCGAGCGGCGGAACGGCCGCGCGGTCTTCATTTCCCGGTTCGGCCAAGGGATTTCGTAGTGTATTCCGAGCACTTCGGCGACCCGGTCGTGCAGCCACCGGTTGTTGCCGTTGAACGGGGCGAACCGGCGGATGTCCACCCCGGTCAGGTCGGTCGTGGGGGCCCCCTCGACGATCCATTCGGCCAGTGCCCGCCCGGCTCCACCCGCGGTGGCGATCCCCACGGAGTTGAATCCCGCGCCGACGAAGAAGTTCCGGCACTCGGGCGCCTTGCCGAGGATGAACTGGTTGTCGGGCGTGAAGCTTTCCGGTCCGTTGTAGAACTTCTTGATCCCGGTCGTTTCGAGAGCCGGAATGCGCAGCAGCGCGCTGTTCATCAGGATCTCGAAGTGCTCCCAGTCTTCGTCGAGGAGCTGGAATTCGAACGGGTACGGGATGGCGTCGGGCGAGACCCACGGTTTGGCCTCGGGTTCGAAACCTCCGATGACGAGGCCTCCGACCTCCTCCTTGAAATAGGTGTAGCCGTCGGGGTCGCGCAGGATCGGCAGGTCCGGGTGAACGCCGTCGATCGCCTCGCTGACGACGTAGAAATGCTCGGCGGAATGCAACGGCACGTTCACCCCGGCCATCGCCCCCACCTGCTTGGCCCACTGACCCGCGCAGTTCACCACGATCTCCGCCTCGACGTCGCCCGCGTCGGTGCGCACCCCGAGGACCCGACCGTCCTTGACGAGGACGTCGAGCACCCGCGTCTTCTCGGCGATCCGGCAGCCGCGGTTGCGTGCCCCCTTGGCGAGCGCGAACGTCAGGTCGGTGGGGTTGGCTTTGCCGTCGGCGGGCAGCCAGATGGCACCCACCAGGTCGTCGACCCGCATCACCGGATAGTGCGCGAGCGCCTCCTCGGGACTGAGCAGTTCGCACTGCAGGTCGAACGCGGCGGCGTTGGCCGCGGTGCGGCGCAACTGGATCATCCTGTCCTCGGTGCGTGCCACCGTGACACCACCACACTGTTTGTAGCCCGCCGACAGACCGGTCTCTTCCTCCAGTTCCGCGTACAGCTCGGTGGAGTACTGCACCAGTCTCGTCATCCCCTCCGAGGCGCGCAGCTGTCCGACGAGACCAGCTGCGTGCCAAGTGGTTCCGCTGGAGAGCTGGCCCTGCTCGAGCAGCAGCACGTCGTCGACGCCAAGCTTGGTCAGGTGGTAGGCCACGCTCGTGCCGATGACCCCGCCACCCACGATGACCACACGGGCACGCTCGGGCAGGGGCTTGGCTGAGGTCATGATGTCCTTTCCTGGGCGACGGCGTCGAGCAGGCGCGGGTAGTTCGGCCCGCGAAACTCGGCGACAGCCGCCTCGTAACGCTCCATCGCCCACTCCCAGAAGTCGAATTCGAGGGCGCTGGAGCCGTATTGGATACAGCCCCACAGCGTCCAGCCGTACTTGGCCACGACACCTTGGAGGTGGGCGCGTGCGGTCTTGTGCCGTAGCGGGCGTCCGTAGTATTCGGTGACCAGTTCATCGAGCTGATCGACGGAGAGGCCGCACTCGCTCCAGATGTTGCCCAGTTCGAAGCACGGGTCGTTGTTACCGGAGTATTCGTAGTCGATCAGCCACATCCGGTCGCCGTCCTCGATGAAGTTGCCCGCAAGCAGATCGTTGTTGCAGGGCACCGTCGTGTCGTCGGTCGCGGTGAGTACACGCTTGGCCGCGGCGAAGGCATCGGCATGCTCGTGGTAATCCGCGGGAATTCGAAAGCCGTGCTGCCGGGCGGTCGCTAGGTAGGCGGGTTGACGCTCGAACATGTCGAAGCGGCCCTGGAAGCGAGGGCCGGAGTGCAGTGTCCGACATGCCCGCGCCGCCTTGGCGATCACTCCCTCGCGTTGAAAATCCTTGTTCTCCAGCGTCTTTCCTTCGAGGAAGCTCAGCAGCAACACGCCGAGGTCCGGCCGATAGTCGAGCACCCTGGCCCCGACACCGGCCTTCTCGGCGGCCACGGTGTTGAAATGCTCACGATCACGGTCGATGCCGAGAAGATTGCGATCGGTGTCGACGCAGCGCGCGACGTACACCCCCTCGGGAGTCGTGATCTTGACGTTGCGATTGGTCAGTCCACCGGAGAGCTCCTCCAGGGTGCGCGGCCGGCCGGCCAACAGCTCGATCTGATCGAACACCCCGTCGAGGTGTTCATCGGTGAGCCGTGCCGACATTCGCGATCCTCAACCGCCGCAGTGCTGTTGGTGTCACTCTAAACCCGTCAACGACAAAGGTCTAGACTTTATGAGGCTTTATGGGATGGGGCGGGTGACCGGGGTCGGCTCTGCGCGGGATTTGATGCGGATCGCGGTACGGTCCGACCGCAGGTAATCCCGGGAGAATTCGACGGGTGCGCCGTTGTCGGCGTAGGACGTCCGCACGATGATCAGCAGCGGGCTCGCCGGCGCCAGCCCGAGGATCTCGCTCTGCTCCAGTGTCGCGGCCGCTGCCTCGATCCTTTCGTCGGCGGTACAGGGAGACAACCCGTAATCACGCATGACGGCATACAGAGAGCCGTGCAGATCCTTGGAGATCAGGCCGGGGAACGGCTCGGCGGGCAGGTAGGCCTCTTCGAGGACGATCGGCTCTCCGTTGGCCGTGCGGACGCGCTGGATCTCGTGCACGTGGTCGGTCCTGCGAAGTCCCAGCGCCTTGCTCACGACGATATCGGGCCTACGGGTGGCTGCCCTGAGCACCATCGCCCCTGGCGCCACGTCGATCCTGCGCATCTGCTCGGTGAAGCCGGGTAGTGCCGCATGGTCGAGTTCGAAACGCGGCGCAGCGACAAAGCTTCCGCCGAAACGTCCACGCCGGCGGTCGATGAAACCCTTCGCTTCCACCGCGCTGAGCGCCTGCCGGAGTGTCATTCGACTCACTCCGAGCGACGTCGCGATCTCCATCTCGGGAGGCAACTTGTCACCGGGCACCAGTTCGCCCGAGACGACGAGATTCTCCAGCCAGTGCGCGATCCGCGCGTGGACAGGCTGGTCGGAGTGCCCGCCCAACTCTGGCTGCGGCGCCAGCGGCGGCTCGTCGAGGTTCAACACGCGCACCCGGCAAGTGTAGGTCCGGCGCGGGTGCGCTTTGGCTGCAATCTGTTTCGTTCAGCCGTGCCGGGCGCCGATCCAGTGCAGCAGGTCGTGGACGATTTCGTCCTCCAGCCGATAGGTCACCGAGCGGCCCGAGCGGGTGCTGGTGACCCAGCCCTGCTGGCGCAGAACACGGAGGGCCTGTGAGACCGCGTTCTCCGATCGCCCGAGCGCCGCGGCGAGATCGCTGACGCAGATCCCCGGTGCCCGGTGCAGGCTGAGCAGGATCTCCAGGCGATGCGGGTCCGACACCAGGTCGAATCGCTGGGCCCAGCCCGGCGTGTCCACCTCGGCCAGCGCCGACGACGCCCGATCGACGAGCTGTTGATCCTCCACAGTGGAGAATGTAGTCCCCGCACCCGCTGCGCGGCTGACATCCACGCGGTCAGCGCTTCGTCGCGGTTACCGTCAGGTACTCCGCGTCATAGGCGGTGCGTCCGGGTTCGGTGGAACGGTTCCAATCGGTGAGAAAGTCGAGGAACGCCGCGTCCAGCTCGGCCACCCGGTCCGGCCGCTCGGCGTTGTAGCGGTATGCCGCGATGGTCGGCCCATAGTTCTGCTTCCAGTACTCGCGGAACTCGGCGGGCGTAGCGCAGTGGTTCATGAGCACGGTCTGGCGCGTCATCGCCAGATCCGTGATCCGATCGCCGAACAGCGTGGCGACATGCTCCTCGCTGCCCCACAGCGGGGCCGGGCTTGCGCCGGGAGGGGGCGGCGGCGCGTACGGCTTCATCGTCGCGAAGAGCCTGCCGATGAAGCCCTCCGGCGTCCAGTTGATGAGACCGATCGTGCCGCCGGGGCGGGCCACGCGCACCAATTCGTCTGCTGTCACCTGATGGTGTGGCGCGAACATTGCTCCGACACAGGACATTACGACGTCGAAACTGTCATCGGCGAAGGGCAGCGCCTCCGCATCGGCCTCCACCCATTCCAGTTCGACGCCGTGTGCGGCCGCGATGCGACGGCCCGCCCCGAAGAGCTCCGGGGTGAGATCACTGGCCGTGACGACTGCGCCGGCCACCGCGGCGGGAATCGACGCGTTGCCGGAGCCGGCGGCGACGTCGAGGACCCGATCGCCGGGTCTGATCGCACAGGCCCTGACGAGCTCGGGTCCCAGCGCGGGAATCAGCTCGGCCGCCACGGACGCGTAGTCTCCGGAAGCCCACAGCGCACGGTGCTTGGCTTTCAGCGCGCGATCGGCGTCGAGGTCAACAGTGGTCATGTCGGTGTTCTCCTTCGTGTGGTGGGTGTTCTTTGTCAGAGTGGTGGCCGAGGCTTCGGCACTCCTTCGGCAACGGTGAAATTGCCTGTTCAGCGCACTGGCGTCGGCGCGTCTTCTCCGTTGCCGATGACCACCCCGACGAGCGCGGCAACCACGTTGGGGTGTGACGCCCGGGGGCGTTGCGCCTGCGGGCAGAGTGACGCCGCCGACGCAGAGGGTCAGCGCGAGCAGTCCGACGCGGCATGTGGACGGACAGGGGTTCATCGCAGACTCCAGGTGATCGAGGGCCTGACACCCGGGTGGGTCGATGCGGCAACCGTCGCCCAGCACGCCGTCGAAGACCCGACGCGACTCTGCAGTCCGCTGCTCAGAAGCGGCGCAGCACCTCGCGGGCGTGGGCCACGGCCTCGACTCCGCTGACGGCAGGTACATCGACATCCGCGGATTGCAGCGGAGACTGTCGATCTGCGGCCACCAGCGCGCGGTGCAGGACCATCGCGTCGTCGGTCGCCCCGAGTCGCAGCAGAAAACGGGTGATATAACGCAGATTGAGCCACTGCTGGCTCCAATCGCCCACCCTGTCCCAGTGGTCGAGGACGTCGATGAAATCCTTGGCAGCGGAGGAGGGTTCGCCGTGTACCCCACGCGTCGACGCGGCCTCCATCAGCGCGATACCGTGCCACCAGAAGTTCTGCACGGCCTCGGCGAGTGCCGCCGCTTCGTCGAAAAGCCTCAGCGCGGTGTCTGCATCGGACTTCTTCAGCACCAGACCGAGCGCGTAGCGCGCCATCGACCGTGCGGTGGGATTGTGCGTCGCCTCCGCCACCACAACTGCCTCTTCGGCGGCCGCTCGCCCCGCCTCCGGGGTCCGCAACGCGGCCTGACAGATCGCCACATAGAACAGCGTCCACACCAGGCGGATCGGATCGCCGTCGGCTCGGGCGCGTTCCCGTTCGGCTTCGTAGTGGGCCAGTGCGATCGCCGGATTCCCCTCGTAGAGTGCGACATCGGCGAGCACGTCACCGGGATAGGCCACCCGACCGTTGCCGCGTCCGGGGAGACGCCCCTCGGCCAGCGTGGCCAGCTCCCTGGCACGCGTGTGGTCGCCGCGGTTCCAGGCTCCGCGGGCGGCGAACCCGACAGCAGCGGGAAACAGCGGATGTCCGGAATCGGTCACCTCCAGGACGCGTTCGGCCCACCCGGACGTCTCGAAACCGATTCTCAGATGGACTATCTCGGACAGCGACGTCACCAGTTGCAGCGCCAAGTCCACCTCTCCTGCGGCCATCGCATATTCGAACGCCGCCCGGAGGTTGTCGTAGTCGGGAAGAATCCGGTCGACCCACGCCTGCTCCTCGGCGGTGTGCGCGCCGGCGGCGGCGAGCTGGGCCAGCCGGGTGAAATAGGCGGTGTGCCTGGCGCCGATCTCGTCGCTGATCCCCAACTCGGACATGCGTTCCCGCCCGTGGGCGCGCAATGTCTCCAACACCACGTACCGGGTGGTGGCCGCGCCGCCACGCACCGTCACCATCGACTTGTCGACCAGTCCGGTGAGCAGCTCGAGCGTGTCGAACTCCGTCGCGCCGACACCGCCGCAGACACCGTATGCCGCCTCGAGATCGAATCCTCCGGCGAACACCGACAACCGCATGAACAGCGCCTGCTCGGACGGCGTGAGGAGGCGGTAGGACCAGTCGATGGTCGCCGCGAGGCTCTGCTGGCGGGGCGCTGCGCCGCGGACCCCGCCGCGCAGCAGACGGAGGCTGTCGAGCCGCCGGGCCAGGTCGAGGCTGCCCATGACGCGGATTCGCGCGGCCGCCAACTCGATCGCCAGCGGCAGACCGTCGAGTTGCTTGCAGATCTGGGCGACCGCACCCACCGGTTCGCGCGACAGATCGAAGTCGGGCCTGCCCGCTCGGGCCCGGTCGGCGAACAACGCGGTGGACTCGTCGGCGTTCAGCGGCGGCACCGAGAAGAGGCGTTCACCGTTGATGCCGAGCGCCTCTCGGCTGGTAGCCAGCACCGTCACCCGCGGACATCGCGTGATGATGTGGTCGACCAGCGCGGCGGCGGAGTCGAGGAGGTGTTCGCAGTTGTCGACGATGAGCAACATCTCCCGCGTCCCGAGGTACTCGATGATGGTTGCCTCGATGTCGAGACCTTGGCGCTGCTGCAGCCGCAGCGCAGCGGCGACCGCGTGCCCGATGGCGGCCCCGTCGTCGAGCGGCGCAAGCTCGATCAGGCATACACCGTTGCGGTACCGATCCCCCTCGGCGGCCGCGACCTCGAGTGCCAGCCGCGTTTTGCCGACACCGCCCACCCCCGTCAGCGTGAGCAACGGCCCGTCGGCCAGTGACGCGGCGACATGTTGCCTTTCCGCGTGCCGCCCGATGAAGGCGGTCGGCCTGCGTGGCAGCGACACCGCGGTGTTGCGGTTCAACGGCGGTGGAGTTGCCACGGCCATCTGCCCGGGGCCACGCTCACCGACCAGGATCTGTTGATGCGCGTCACGCAGCACGGGGCTGGGATCGACCCCCAGTTCGTCGACGAGTCGCTCCCGCATCTGCCGGAACAGCTCTAGCGCTTCGGCCTGCCTGCCTGCGCGGTAGTGCGCCAGCATGAGCTGGGCCGCGAGACGCTCGTCGAGAAGATGCGCAGCCATCTCGGCCGTCATCTCCGCCACCAACCCCGCATGCCTGCCGGCCTCCAGCGCCCGGTCGTTGCGATCCAGGAACGCCGAGAATCTCTCGACTTCAAGGGAACTGCGGACTTCGTTGATCCACGGGGTGTCGAGCGTGCCGAAAGGCGCTGCGCGCCACAACCCCAATGCCCGGTCGAACACCGACGCTGCTTCGGCGGAATCGGTCGTGGCACGTGCGTCGGCGACCAGACGGCGGAAGCAGAACAGATCGACACTGCGTTCGTCCGCCGACAACAGGTATCCACCGGGCTGGCGCAGAATCTGTACACCGTCAGTCTCAGCGAACAGACGGCGCAGCCGGGACATGTAGGCCGCAAGCGCGTTCCGCGCATTGTGCGGGGGCTCATCCGCCCACACCCGGTCGATGAGCTGGTCTGTGCCGACGGGGTGGTTGACGTCGACCAGCAGCGCCACGAGGACGCAGCGTTGCCGGACATGGCCGATCTCGAGGCGCCGGCCGGGTAGCCACGCCTCGACATCGCCGAGCAGCCGGAACTCCACCGCCACGCGCAATAGCTTTCACCAGGTGCGGCGTTCGTGTCAGGCGAATGGTCGGGGCTGCTCAGCAGAGGCGTCGCAAGTCTCCATGCGAGCCGTCGGAATCCGTGGTCTCGAATAACCGGCGGCGTTGCGACGACAGCTCACTTGCCCGCGGGCAACGCATCAATCCAGGAATCCGTGCAGCAGCGCCGCCGAGGCCCACACGTGGGCGGCCATGATCTGCGCGCCGGTGTCGGCGTCGCCGGCCAGGATCGCCGTCACGATTCCCTCGTGCTGCTCGTCGGAGTGGGCGATGTTGCGGGGTAACAGCGGTATGCAGTCGAGCAATTCGTTGAGCCGCATCCGGTTCTGCGCGATCAGAGGCACCAGCGACGGCACGCCCGCGGCCTCGGCGATCGCCAGATGCAGCCGCGAGTCCAACCGGCGGTAGTCCTCGGGCGCGGCATCTCGAACGTCGGAAAGCCTGCTCCACAACGCCTCTCGCTCGACCGCGGCCAGCGAGCGCCGGGCCGCCATCCGGGTCGCACCGACTTCGAGGATCTCGCGCAGCCGCAGCGCGTCGTCGATGTCGGCGCGGCGGAACTCGACATCACCGGTCCGCGGCGACGGCAACTCGTCAGCGAGGAAGGTGCCGCCGTAGCGGCCGCGGCGTGACACCAGATATCCGGCGTCGGCAAGAGACTTGATCGCCTCTCGCACGGTGTCCCGACTCACGCCGAGCCGTGTGGCCAGTTCGCGCTCGGGAGGCAGGGATTCGCCAGGGTGCAGCACACCGAGCCGGATCGTCTGCAGCAGACGCTCGACGGTGTCCTCGAACGCGTTGAGCGGCCGCACCGGACGCAGCAGCGCATCGCTGGCTGTCAGTTCTTCCCTGTCGTCCGCCGCGGTCATCGTGGGCCTTACAGTGGCGTCACGTAGGCACCGCTGATGCCGCCGTCGACGAGGAACGTCGACGCGGTGATGAACGATGCGTCGTCGCTGGCCAGAAAAGCCACGGACGCCGCCAGCTCCTCCGGTTCGGCGAAGCGGCCGAGCGGCACGTGCACGAGCCGCCTCGCGGCGCGTTCGGGTTCCTTGGCGAACAACTCCTGCAGCAACGGGGTGTTGACCGGTCCCGGGCACAGGGCGTTGACGCGGATTCCCTGCCGTGCGTACTGGACGCCGAGTTCCCGTGACATCGCCAACACACCACCTTTGGAGGCCGTGTAGGAGATCTGCGAGGTCGCCGAACCCATCACCGCGACGAACGACGCGGTGTTGACGATCGATCCCTTCTGCGCGGGCACCATGTGGCGCAGCGCCGCCTTGCAGCAGAAGAAGACCGATTTCAGGTTGATGTCCAGCACCCGATCCCACGCGTCGACGCCGGTGACCTCGATCAGGTCGTCCTCCGGCGGACTGATGCCCGCGTTGTTGAAGGCGATGTCCACCGACCCGTGCGTCTCGGCCGCGGTGTCGAAAAGGTGGTCCACCGCAACCTGGTCCGCGACGTCGACCTGTACGAACTGGACGTTCAGGTCGTTCGCGACACTCTTGCCGGTCGCGGGGTCGATGTCGCCGATGACAACGATCGCCCCTTCGGCCTGCATGCGCTTGGCCGTCGCCAGCCCGATGCCGCTGGCGCCTCCGGTGATAACGGCAACCTTGTCCTTGAGTCGCTGGCTGAGATCCATCTCGTTAGGCCTCCTGGGGGTCTTGAACTGAAAAGAACACGTTCTTGGTTTCGGTGAAGGACAGCGGGGCATCAGGCCCGAGTTCGCGGCCGAGACCGGATTGCTTGAACCCGCCGAACGGCGTGTTGTAGCGCACCGACGAATGCGAATTGACCGACAGATTGCCCGATTCCACGGCGCGCGATACCCGCAGTGCCCTCGACAAATTCTCGGTCCAGATCGACCCGGACAACCCGTACACGGTGTCGTTGGCCAGCGCGATGGCATCGGCTTCGTCGTCGAACGGCAAGACCGTGACGACGGGTCCGAAGATCTCCTCCACCACCGTGCGGTCGTTGCGCGGCGGGGTGAGCACCGTCGGAGGAAACCAGAAACCCGGTCCTTCCGGGGCCGTGCCCTGAAACGCGATCGGCGCTCCCTCGGGCACATACGACGCCACCGACTCCCAGTGGCCCTTCGACACAAGCGGTCCCATCTCGGTGCTCTCGGCACCTGGATCGCCGACTACAACCCCTTTGACGGCGGGTTCGAACAACTCCATGAAACTGTCGAAGACGCTGCGCTGCACCAGGATACGGCTACGGGCACAACAGTCCTGCCCGGAGTTGTCGAACACTCCGTACGGTGCGGTCGCCGCGGCCCGCTCCAGGTCGCAGTCGTCGAACACGATGTTGGCGCTCTTGCCGCCGAGTTCGAGCGTGACGCGCTTGACCTGCGTGGCCGCCCCGGCCATCACGCGGGTGCCGACTTCGGTCGAGCCTGTGAACACGATCTTGCGCACGTCGGGATGGCTGACGAACCGCTCCCCCACCACCGACCCGCGCCCCGGCAACACCTGGAACAGATCGGCGGGAAGCCCGGCCTCCACGGCAAGCTCGCCGAGCCGCATCGTGGTCAACGGCGTCCATTCGGCGGGTTTGACGAGGACAGCGTTGCCTGCCGCGAGTGCGGGCGCGAACCCCCACGATGCAATGGTCATCGGAAAGTTCCACGGGGTGATGACTGCGACGACACCGAGCGGTTCGTTGAACGTGACGTTCAGGCCACCGGCGACGGGAATCTGCTTGCCGGACAAGCGCTCCGGGGAGGCGGAGTAGTACTGCAGCACGTCGCGGACGTGGCCGGCCTCCCACCGTGCGTTACCGATCGGGTGTCCGGAGTTGGCGACCTCCAACGCAGCCAGTTCCTCCACGTGCGCGTCGACGACCGCTGCGAATGCGCGCAATGCGGCGGCACGGTCCGCCGGCGGCTGCGCGGCCCATTTCCGCTGCGCGACCTTCGCGCGAGCCACCGCATCGTCCACCCCGGCCTCGTCGGTCTGCTCGACGGTGCGCAGCAGTTCCTCGGTGGCGGGGTTGATCACATCACTGACGGTCATGCGCTCACTTTCTGGTTCGCGTAGGCGGCCGCGGCGCCGACCAGGCCCGCGAAGAGTCGTAGATCGTCGAGCCGTTCCTCGGGATGCCATTGCACCGCAACGACCCAACGATCCGGATGCTGCGCGGGGTCGATCTCGACGGCCTCGATCACCCCGTCGGCGTCGGATGCGCTGACCACCAGCCCGTCGCCGAGCCGGTCGATGGCCTGGTGGTGATAGCACTGCGCCTCGGTATCGACTCCGACGAGGGAGGCCACCCTGCTGCCTGGCACCGTCGTGATCGAGGACGTCGTGAACACCGCGTTGCCCTGTTGATGACGGGTGTGCCCGACCACGTCGGGCAGATGCTGGTGCAGTGTCCCGCCGAGGGCGACATTGAGCACCTGGGCTCCCCGGCAGATTCCGAGCACCGGCATGCGCCTGCGCAGCGCAGCCCGGAGCAGCGCGAACTCCAGTGCGTCGCGGGTACGGCTGTCGGAAACGGGTTCGTCCGTTGTCGCGTGACGCTCGGCACCATAGGTGGACGGGTCGACATCCCGTCCACCCGTGATGATCAGCCCGTCGAGTCCGTCGAGCAGCCGCTCGGCGATGTCGTCATCGACAGGCTGAGGCGGAAGCAGCACCGAGATACCGCCCGCCATGCCGACACCCTCGAAATAGATGGCGGGCAGAAAACTGGCCCGCACGTCCCACACGCCGGTCTGCGCCTGCTGCAGGTAGGTCGTCAGTCCGATGACGGGCCTAAAGCCGCTCAAAGCCCCGCTTCCTTTCCCAATCGGTCACCGCCGCGTTGAAGGCCTTCTGTTCCACGTGCGCGTTGTTGAGATAGTGGTCGACGACGTCGTCTCCGAACGCCTCCCGTGCGACGGTGGAGTTGTCGAGCAGCTCGGCAGCCTCGGCCATCGTCGTGGGGAGCCGGTCCGCGCCGCTGGTGTAGGCGTTGCCCGCCGTCGCATCCTCAAGCTCGAGCTCGTTCTCGATGCCGTAGAGGCCGCCGGCGATCAGCGCCGAGGTGGCCAGATACTGGTTGACGTCCCCGCCCGGCGCACGGCACTCCATGCGCATACCGTGGCCGTGGCCCACGACGCGAAGAGCGCAGGTTCGGTTGTCGATCCCCCAGGCCACCGCCGTCGGCGCGAAGCTTCCGTCCACGAATCGCTTGTAGGAGTTGATGTTCGGTGCGTAGAACAGCGTCATCTCACGAAGCGTGGCGATCTGGCCTGCGACGAAGCTGCGGAACATCGGCGACATGCCCAACTCGTCGGAGTCGTTGGCGAACACCGGAACACTGGGCCGGCCGTCCTCGTCCAAGCCGCGGAACGAGATGTGGATGTGACAGCTGTTGCCTTCTCGCTCATCGAATTTGGCCATGAACGTCAGGCTCTTGCCGTGCTGATCGGCAATCTCCTTGGCGCCGTTCTTGTAGATCGTGTGGTTGTCGCAGACCACGAGGGCTTCGTCATAGCGGAACCCGATCTCCTGCTGACCGAGGTTGCACTCGCCTTTGACGCCCTCGCAGTAGAGACCCGCGCCTTCCATGCCCAACCGGATGTCACGTAGTAGTGGTTCCATGCGGGTCGAGGCCAGCATCGCGTAGTCGATGTTGTAGTCGGTGGCCGGCGTCAGGTTGCGATAATCCGACTTCCACGCGTCGCGGTAGGTGTTGTCGAACACCATGAACTCGAGTTCGGTGGCCGCGATGGCACCCAGCCCGCGCTCGGTCAGGCGATCGAGCTGTTTACGGAGCACGGTGCGCGGCGCCTGCGCCACCGGCCGACCGTCGGTCCAGGAGAGGTCCGCCATCACCAGCGCGGTACCGGGCAGCCACGGCAGCAGCCGCAGTGTGGTGAAGTCGGGCGTCATGACCATGTCGCCGTAGCCGGTCTCCCAGCTCGAGATGGCGTAGCCGTCCACCGTGTTCATGTCGACGTCGACGGCCAGCAGGTAGTTGCAGCATTCGGCGCCGTGGGCGGCGACATCGTCGACGAACAGCCGCGCCGAGATGCGCTTTCCGGTGAGGCGGCCCTGCATGTCGCAGAACGCGACGATGACGGTGTCGATGTCGCCCTCGGCAACCATCTGTTCGAGGACATCCTTTGACAGCAAGCCGCGTGTGCTCATCAGCTCAAGCCTGACCTTCCTTCGGGTTCTGCCCACGGACCGACCATTGGCTCCCGGGGGGCCGGCATGCTCAGCCTTGCACGAACACATTTTCATGTCCAAAGGTAGGACACCAGACCAATAGGCGTTCTATTGTCCGAAATGGTGCCAGCGCTAGCAGTGCGCTGCTTTCTCATTGAGGAGAGATCCCGTGCCCGAGGGACATGAGCATTTAGACGAGGATGAACGTCACCTGGCGAGCCTGGGATACGTCCAGGAACTGTCCCGGTCGTGGTCGGGATTCAGCAACTTCGCCATCTCGTTCTCGATCATCTCGATCCTGGCGGGCTGCTTCACGTCGTTCGGCCTCGGCTGGAACAACGGCGGACCCGCAGCCATCGCCTGGGGTTGGCCGCTCGTCTCGGCCTTCATCCTGATCATCGGCCTGTGTATGTCCGAACTCGTCTCGGCCTACCCCACCTCGGGCGGCATCTATTGGTGGGCGGCCAAACTCGGTGGCGCGAAGGCGGGCTTCTACACCGGGTGGCTCAACCTCATCGGGCTCATCGCAATCCTGGCCTCCGTGTCGTACGGTTGCGCGACGTTCCTGGACTTGACGCTGGGCACCTTCAGCGAAACCTGGCTGGAGGGCTACAGCCTGACCAGGACGTTCGTCATCTTCCTTGTCATCCTCGCGATCGCGGCCACGATCAACATCTTCTCGTCTCACCTGCTGGCGCTCATCAACAACATCTCGGTGTGGTGGCACGTCCTGGGCGCGGTCGCCGTGGTCGCGATCCTATGGCTACTGCCCGAACAGCACGCCAGCTTCTCCACGGTGTTCACCACGACGGTCAACAACACGGGCTTCTTCGGTGGCGAAACCGGCGTCGCGTTCCTGTTCTTCGTCCTGCCGATCTCCGCCATCCTGACGCAGTACACCATCACCGGCTACGACGCTTCGGCACATTTGTCGGAGGAGACCAAGAGCGCTGCCGACGCCGCGGCCAAGGGCATCTGGCGCTCCATCCTCTACTCGGCCATCGGTGGCTGGATCTTACTGCTGACCTTCCTTTTCGCCGTGCAGGACGTCGAAGAGGTGACTGCGGGCGGCGGCGCGGTCGCGGTGATCTTCGGCCAGGCACTCGACAGCCAATGGATGGGCGTCGTGCTGCTGATCTCGACGTGCGGCCAGTTCTTCTGCACCACTGCCTGCCAGACCAGCGCGTCGCGCATGTTGTTCGCGTTCAGCCGCGACCGAGCGGTGCCCGGCCACCAGCTGTGGTCGAAGGTGAACAAGACGAAGATCCCGGCCAACGCGGTCTTGGTCACCGCCGCGCTCGGCGCGATCATCACGCTGCCCGCCCTCGTCCATGTCGACATCAACGGCGCGCCGGTACCGATCGCGTTCTTCGCGGTCGTGTCGATCGGCGTGGTCGGTCTGTACCTGTGTTTTGCCGTGCCGATCTACTACCGCTGGCGGAGGGGCGACGAGTTCAAGGCCGGGCGGTGGACGCTGGGCCGCCACTACAGGTGGATGGCGCCGGTCGCGCTGATCGAAATCTTCCTCACGTCGTTCATCGCGCTGTGGCCGACGTCCAACCTCGGGGCGCCATGGGACCCCGGCTTCGAGTGGAAGTACGTCAACTACACCCCCCTGCTCGTCGGCGGCGTGCTGATTCTGCTCTTCATCTACTGGAACGTGTCGGTGAAGCACTGGTTCACCGGCCCGATCAAGCAGGTGGACGCGTCCGGGGACACGCTCGAAGGAGTGTCCTGAGCCGGGTCACGCGACTCTGTGACGGCCGTCTCGATCTTGATTGCCTCAGGTGGGTTTGACCCGTCTCAGCTGGGGTAATCACCGTCGACGCCGAGCGGCCCCGCACGGCTGCAGATAGGATCGGCACCGCCGTAAGAAAAGCCACAGGATAGGGACCGAACAGGTGTGTGGAGCCACCGGCGAGGTACGCCTCGACGGAACAACCCCGGATGTCCGAGCCGTCACGGCGATGGCCGAAGTCATGGTTCCCCGGGGACCCGACGCCGCCGGTGTGTGGTCGCAGGGCAGGGTGGCGCTGGGACACCGGCGCCTGAAGATCATCGATCTCTCCGAGGCCGGCGCCCAGCCGATGGTGGACGCCGAACTCGGTCTGTCGGTCGCCTGGAACGGCTGCATCTACAACTACGAGCAGCTGCGTGACGAACTGTCCGGGCACGGATACCGCTTCTTCTCCCACAGCGACACCGAGGTGCTGCTGAAGGGCTACCACCATTGGGGCGATCGCTTCGTCGACCACCTCAAGGGAATGTTCGCCTTCGCCATCGTCGAGCACGAGAGCGGCCGCGTCCTGCTGGGCCGCGACCGGCTCGGTATCAAGCCGCTCTACCTGACCCAGACGCCCGACCGGATCCGCTTCGGGTCCTCGCTGCCCGCCCTGCTGGCCGGCGGGGACGTCGACACCCGCATCGATCCGATCGCACTGCACCACTACATGACGTTCCATTCGGTCGTGCCGTCGCCGCGGACAATTCTGCGCGGAGTCAGCAAACTTCCGCCCGCTTCGCTGATGGCCATCGAACCGGACGGCAAGGTCACCACCACGACGTACTGGGAGCCCGACTTCACCCGTCGCTCCGATCGCGCCGACTGGTCCGAAAAGGATTGGGAGGACGCAGTTCTGGAGTCGCTTCGGACTGCCGTGAAGCGGCGCCTCGTTGCCGATGTACCGGTCGGCTGCCTGCTCTCCGGCGGGGTGGACTCCAGCCTCATCGTCGGACTGCTTGCCGAAGCGGGCCAGCACGGCCTGGCCACGTTCTCGATCGGGTTCGAATCGGTGGGCGGCGTCAAGGGCGACGAGTTCAAGTACTCCGACATCATCGCCGAGCGGTTCGGCACCGATCACCACCAGATCCGCATCGGAACCGAGCGGATGCTGCCCGCCCTCGACGGCGCGATCGGCGCCATGAGCGAACCCATGGTCAGCCACGACTGCGTCGCCTTCTACCTGCTCAGCCAGGAGGTCGCGAAGCACGTCAAGGTCGTGCAGTCCGGACAGGGCGCCGACGAGGTCTTTGCCGGCTACCACTGGTACCCGCCGATGGGTGAGCCCGCCGCCGCATCGGTCGAGGGCTCGGTGGCCAGCTACCGCCGCGCGTTCTTCGACCGTGACCAAGCCGCTTACGCCGACCTCGTCGCACGGGGTTACGTGACCGACGGCGATCCGAGCGAACTGTTCGTCACCGAGCACTTCGCGCGCGCGGGAGCCGAGACAGGTGTGGACCGCGCCCTGCGCCTGGACACGACCGTGATGCTGGTCGACGATCCGGTCAAGCGCGTCGACAACATGACCATGGCGTGGGGGCTGGAGGGACGCGTGCCGTTCCTCGATCACGAGTTGGTCGAGCTCGCCGCCACCTGCCCCCCGGAGTTCAAGACCGCCCATGAAGGCAAGGGTGTACTCAAACAGGCTGCCCGCCAAGTGATCCCGTCGGAGGTCATCGACCGACCGAAGGGTTATTTCCCGGTGCCGGCGCTCACCCACCTGGAAGGCCCGTATCTCGACCTGGTCCGCGACGCGCTCTATGCCCCGGTGGCCAAGGAGCGCGGGCTCTTCCGCCCCGACGCCGTGGAGCGACTGCTCGCCGACCCGAACGGGAAGCTGACCCCGTTGCGCGGCAACGAGTTATGGCAGATCGCGCTGCTCGAGCTCTGGCTACAGCGGCACGGCATCAACGGGCCCGCCGCATGACCGCCGACGCTTCTGCCGACCCGAAGGCCGACGACACCACGCCGCTGGAAACCACGGAAGCCATCACTTTAGGTCTGCACGAAGCGGCCACCCGTGACGTGCTCGACACCATGTCTGACGACGTGGTCCTCGAACTGGGTTGGGGGCGGCTCATTTTCGGTCAGACCTTCGCCGACCCCGCCCATCTGGCCGACGTCCTGCGCCAGGAGGGCCAGGGGCGGCGAGACATCTGCATCTATGCCCGCGAACCGCACGTGCTGGTGTCCAAAGCCCCGTCCGAGCTGTTCATCGATCCCAGCCACACTTACCGCTTGCGCTTCGCCGACGTCGAGGACGAGGCTCCCGCGCACACCGGCTTTCACGTGCGCACACTGGAAAGCCGCGGCGACGCCGACGAGATGAACCGCGTCTACCTGCGCTGCGGCATGGTGCCCGCCCCGACCGACGTGCTCTGGAAAAACCATCTCGACCAGAACTCCGTCGACTACCTGGTCGCAGTCAATGACGAGGACGGCTCCATTCTGGGCACCGTCACCGGTGTCGACCACAAAGCGCTGTTCTCCGATCCCGAAGAAGGTTCCAGCCTCTGGACCCTCGCCGTTGATCCGTCCGCGGCGCTGCCCGGAGTCGGGGCGGCGTTGACCCGCAGCCTGGCCGCGCTGTACCGCGAGCGGGGCCGCGCCTACATGGACCTTTCGGTCACGCATGACAACAACGCCGCGATCGCGCTCTACGAGAAGCTGGGTTTCGCGCGGGTGCCTGTGATGGCCGTCAAGCGCAAGAACGCCATCAACGAACCGCTGTACACACATCCACCCGAGACGGTCGACGACCTGAACCCCTATGCCCGGATCATTGCCGACGAGGCGATGCGGCGCGGCATCTGGGTGGAAGTGCTCGACGCCGAGGCAGGCGAGATGAAGCTGTCGCACGGCGGCCGGACCGTCGTGACCCGCGAATCGCTGTCCGAATACACCTCGGCTGTCGCGATGGCCCGTTGTGACGACAAGCGCTTGACCCGCCGCCTGGTCTCCGAGGCGGGTATCGCCGTGCCGAAGGGTCGCCTCGCGACGTTCGACGAAGCCGACTACCAGTTCCTCACCGAAGTCGGCGATGTGGTGGTGAAGCCGACACGCGGCGAGCAGGGCAAGGGAATCACCGTCGGCGTGAAGAGCACCGAGGAGTTGGACGCCGCTTTGACCCGCGCCCGCGAACAACACCCCGAGGTGCTCATCGAGCAGCGCGCCGAAGGAGACGATCTGCGGCTGGTGGTCATCGACGGCAGGGTCGTCGCCGCGGCGCTGCGACTGCCCGCCGAGATCACCGGCACCGGTAAGCACACAGTCCGCGAGCTGATCGAGACCCAGAGCCGGCGCCGCTCCGCGGCCACCGGCGGTGAATCGAAGATTCCGATGGACGTCGTCACCGAGACGACGGTCAAGGAAGCTGGTTACACGTTCGACGACGTGCTGCCCGAAGGCGAGCGCTTGCGGGTGCGCCGGACGGCCAACCTCCACCAGGGCGGCACCATCCACGACGTCACCGCAACGGTGCACCCCGAGCTGTGCCGGGTGGGTGTGGCCGCCGCGGCGGCTGTGGGGATTCCCGTCACCGGCATCGACCTTCTGGTTCCCGACGTGACCCAACCGGACTACTTCTTCATCGAGGCCAACGAGCGGCCGGGACTGGCCAACCACGAACCACAGCCGACCGCAAAGGCGTTCGTAGACTTTCTTTTTCCCAACCAGCCGGGACTACCTCAGGCGTGGACCCCCGACGAGGCCGCGAGCAGCTAGCCTACCGTCACCAGGTGCTGGTGCGCATCACGATCTCGGCGGCAAGCTGCGCCGTGGAATCGGCGGCATTGCGCCGGCCCAAGAGGTCCACGATGCGGTACTCGCCGTAGACGTACCGCTGGCTCGCCTTGGCCACCGCCCGCGCGGCGCTGGAACTCACGAGAGCGGTCGTGTTCAGCTCGACCGGAGGGCAGTGCTCGTCACGGACCGCGCCGGTCAGGTCGGCGACCCTGGGGTGGCCGCGGTCGATGACCACCAGCCCGATGAAGCGGTCCAGTCGGGTGGCTGCCAGCTCCCAGGCGAGCTCGCCGCCCAAGCGGTCGCCCACCAGCAGGGCCCACCGGACCTCGAGGGAATCGAGGATGCTGATGACCGCCTTGGCGGTCAGCCTCGGATCGGGTCCGATCACGACGGTCTTCAACGACGCGGTATGCAACCGTTGGCACACACCTTCGTAGGCTGCCGGCGCCTGGTGTGCGGCGCCCAGCAACACCACGACGGAACCCTTCTCCGGGCCGGCGACCTCAACAGGCACACCGAAACCGTCGACGGTCACCATGGGAGTGGGCATTGCGTCACGCTACAGGGACTGATGGAGTCGGCGCGGCTGTTTGGACGCGGTCGACAGAAGCGTCAGGCCGCCAGCGCACGCTCAGCTTGCTTGGTGATGATCTCCAGAAAGGTTTGCGGGAGCGCGCCTTTGACCGTTATGGACGGATCGGGTGTAGGGAATGCGATACCGAAGATGCCGAAACTACCCACGTTCTCGAACGAGAAGTACACGCTGCTCTTATCGCCCATCAGATGCATGGTCTGCTGATAGGCCAACGCGTCCTCGCGCGCGACGGGCACCTGAGTGGTGGTCATCTCGATACCGGGATCCGCCTCGTCGAAGAATGTCCGGTACTCGGCACACCGCGATGCGGTCGCCGCCAGCTGTTCCAGATCGAGGCGCCACGAGAGCACCGTGATGACCATCCGGGCACCGTCATAGGCGACCACGTACTCGGCCGCGCTGCCCGGGCCTCGTTCGGCGGACCCGGCGATGTCGCGCGTCAGACCGTCCGTGCAACCCTCCGGCATCGACAGCATCGGCGGCGGACTGTTCGCGTTGTCGCCCTCCCCCGGATCGCGGTCGACGCGCTCGAAGCGCACCCCCGGCGGGAAATCGGCTTCGGTCAACACCGCTTTGTCCAGCCGCGCACCCGGCCAGGTCGCGGTGCCGGTGATCGCGTTCCCGCACCCGGCGAGGAGGCATCCCGTCACCGCCAGGATGAGCACCCGCCATCTCATGGCACTCAGGCTACCGAGCACTCAGAGCTGGGTGAGGATCTCAGCTCCCGAGTCGGTGACCACGAGCGTGTGCTCGAACTGCGCGGTCCACTTCTTGTCCTTGGTGGCGACCGTCCAGTCGTCGGACCAAATCTCGTAGTCCAGGCTGCCCAGATTGATCATCGGCTCGATCGTGAACGTCATCCCCGTCTCGAGCACCGTCTCGACCGAGGGCTGGTCGTAGTGCAGTACCACCAGACCGTTGTGGAACGTGGTGCCGATGCCGTGCCCAGTGAAATCGCGAACCACGTTGTAGCCGAAGCGGTTTGCGTACGCCTCGATGACGCGGCCGACCACCGACAGCGCGCGTCCCGGCCTGACCGCTTTGATGGCCCGCATGGTGGCCTCGTGCGTGCGCTCCACCAGCAGTCGATGCTCCTCGGACACGTCGCCGGCGAGAAACGTGGCATTGGTGTCACCGTGCACGCCGTTGATGTAGGCCGTCACGTCGATGTTGACGATGTCGCCGTCCTCGATCACCGTCGAGTCGGGTATGCCGTGGCAGATGACCTCGTTGAGCGAGGTGCAGCACGACTTCGGGAAACCCTTGTAGCCCAGTGTCGACGGGTACGCGCCGTGATCGACCATGTACTCGTGGGCGATGCGGTCGAGCGCATCGGTGGTGACTCCCGGCGCCACCGCGCTGCCCGCCTCGGCGAGCGCGCCGGCGGCGATCCGGCCCGCCACCCGCATCTTCTCGATCACCTCAGGGGTCTGCACCCACGGCTCGCTACCCTCACGCGCCGTCGGCCTACCGACGTACTCGGGGCGCTCAATCGAGTGGGGCACCGGCAGCATCGGGGAGACCGTGCCGGGCCGAAGGGCGGTCCGTACAGACATGTAGCAATGCTAGCGTTCCGCCATGCAGGTCACCCCGGGTCATTTGTTCGCCCAGATGAATTTCCGTGACATCGAGGTGTCCGACGAACTTCTGGTCATCGAGCTGGACAACCAGCCGAATCTGGTGAATCGGCGGGGGGCGCTTCAGGGCGGGCTGGTCGCGACGCTGATCGACATCGCCGCGGGCCGACTGGCCGACCGCCACATCGGACCAGGTCAGGACGTGACGACCGCTGACATGACGATCCACTTCCTGGCTCCGGTCCTCGAAGGTCCGGCCCGCGCCCGCGCCACGATGGTGCGCGCAGGCCGCCGACTGCAGGTCATCGCCGTCGACGTCGTCGACGTCGCGCGTGACCGGCTCGCCGCGCGGGCGACGCTCAGTTTCGCCGTGCTCGACGCACGCTAAGCGACCTCCAGGCACCGCAGCGCCGACCGCACCCGTTCGGGCAACGATCCGCCGTGGCTGAGCCAGTCGTCGAGCGCGATCCGCACCGACGCCATGGCCATGGCACCGAGCAGTCGCGGCCGCGGATCGTCGGGCATCAGGTCGGGGAAACGGGGGCCCACCAGATCGGCGATCGCCGCTTCATAGCGCAGGTAGATCTGCAGCGTCCAGGCGCTGAACACCGGGGATGACCTCGTCAGCGTGGCCAGCTCGCGCACCTGTTCGCTGACCGTGTCGAAGTCGTCGCCGAGACTCTCGAAGGCGCCGATCACAGCCTCGCCGGCCGAGAGCCCGGGCGGTTGTTCGGCAATCGCGTCGGTGATCGCGTCCAGCCAGTGCGTCGTCATGCCGTCGGCGACGGCGTCTTCTTTGGCACTGAAGTATCGGAAGAACGTGGCCCGGCCGATTTCTGCGGCGGCGGCGATGTGCTCGATCGTCGCGCCGGCCAGCCCGTGATCGGCGACTGCCTGCGCGGCGGCCGCGGCGATCCGGGCCTTGGTCACCCGTTGCTTGCGGACCGTCAGACTTTCTCGCGCGATTCCCGATGAGACGACGTCCATGGTGGAACTATGTCTCACGTGACTGTGGAAGGCAACGATGCGGCCCCGGCGAGCCTGGAGTCGTGGAAATTCGTCCGGCAGACGCTCGATGACCTCACCAGGACCGTGATCGAAGATGCGACGAGTGAGCGCGAGCTGCTCGAAGGCCTCGGCGTGCTGGCCAAGGCCACGGCACTGTGTACGGAGATGACCGTCGAGGCCGACCCGCAGCGGCCCCGGTTCTTCGACATGTGCACCGAGACCAGGCTGATCGGTGGTCCCAATCCCGACGGCAGGTATCTGCTGGCGATGATCCGCGGGGACCGCACCTACCGGGTCAGCGGAACCCGCGGCGACTCGGCCTATCTCGGGTTCCAGGTTTTGGCGGGCAGCGGGTTGATGCCGCGTCGCATGGCGGCCTATCTCGGCGACAGTGAACTCCTGTGCTCGAGAGGAACTTTCGAGCTCGTGGTGTCTGCGACCGAACCATCGCCCGACATTCTGGGCACCGCGCAGTGGCTACAGGTGCCAGAGGATGCGTCATCGATCGTGGTCCGCGAGTACATCGCCGACTTCGCCACCGAACTGCCCGCAACGATGCGGATCGAATGCCTGGATCCTGCTCCCCTGCAGCCGATTTCGGATACCGTGTTGGCCGAGGCATTCACCGCGATGGCGTGGACGATCGTCAAGCTCACGACCCTGCACCGCACCGTCAAGCCCGAAATGCTGACCGAACCCAACGTGCTCGTCACCGCGCAGGCCGCCGATCTGGGCAGCGCCGACACCACCCCCGACAACCTCTACATGATCGGGTCGTTCGCCCTCGAAACCGACGAAACGCTCCTGCTGGAATTCGCACCGCCCGACACCCGGTACTGGAACGTCACCCTCGAGAGCGTGTGGCACGAGTGCCTGGAGCCACGTGACAGGCACAGCTCGGTGACCAACAAGGGCGTGACACCCGACGAGGACGGGCTGGTCCGCATCGCCATCGGCGCCAAAGACCGCGGACACGGACACTGGCTGGACACCGGCGGACGCCACCGCGGCTTCATCGTCGTGCGGTGGCTCGACAAGCCAGCGGCCCCGATAGTGCGCAGCACAGTCGTCCGCGGAGCCGCTTGATGGGCGCCGACCGCTTCCACCCCGGTCTACTCATCGAAAACGCCTGTGAAAAAACGGGTCTCGACGATTTCGGGGAGAGCACCACCTGGCGGGATGGTCTCGACCGCGTGTGCGACGGCCTGGCCTCCCCGCAGGCGCGGCTCAACGACCTCGGCGTCGAGATCGCCGTGATGGACATCGATCGCGCACTGACAAGCAGGCTGCAGATCATCGACTGGCGCAAACGCCACCCCGACGTCGCCGCAGCTCCCGTCGAACGGCCGATCTTCATCGTCGGGCAGCCGCGCACGGGAACGACGATCCTGTTCGACCTGCTCGCCCAGGATCCCGCGCTACGCCCGCCCCTGACCTGGGAAGTCGACAATCCGTTCCCCGTGCCGCAACCCGACACCTACGACACGGACCCACGGATCGCGCAGACGCAGGCCACTCTGGAGATGTCCGAGCAGATCGTGCCCGGACTGCTGTCCCACCACCCGATGGGCGCGCTGGTGGGGCAGGAATGCGTGCGCATGTTCTCGGGCGAGTTCTGCTCGATGATCTTCCCGACGCAGTACCGCATGCCGGACTACTACCGCTGGCTGCTCTACGACGCCGACCACCGGCCCGCGTACCGCTATCACCGAATGTTCCTGCAACACTTGCAGTCCGGGGTCGGCGGTCAGTGGCTGTTGAAGTCGCCGGCGCACCTGTGGCAACTCGACGCGTTGCTCGCCGAATACCCGGACGCGCTGATCGTGCAGACTCACCGCGATCCGCTGAACGTCATCTCGTCGATCAGCGCGCTGATCCATCACCTCCGCCGGATGGCTTCCGACGAGTCCTCGATCCCTGACTGCGCGGCGCAGTCGCGCGAGCAAATCGTGGTCGGTCTCGAGTACGCGATGAAAATGCGAGATTCCGGCGTGCTGCCGGCAGACCAGGTGGTCGATGTGCACTTCCGGGATTTCATGAGTCACCCGTTCGAGACCATTCACACGCTCTACGGGCGGCTGGGACGCGAACTCTCACCGACCGCCGAACAGCGGATGCGCGACCACCTCGCCGCCCATCCCGGCGACCACGGCGGCGATCGCTACCGTTGGGCCGACACAGGTCTGGACGCCTCAGAGGTGCGAGAGCAGGTGCGCGCCTATCAACAGCGCTACAGCGTCCCCGACGAGCCCCTGCGGTAATCCCGTCAGCCGAGTCGCAGCGGACCGCGGCGCCATGACTTGCGCGGCCCCCTGATGTCGACCGACCCGCACACGACCTTGCCCGTGAGGATGACGTGCGGGTTCCCCTCGGCGGGCGCATCCTTGCGGTGATCGTGAGCGCTACCCACGTTGACCTCGACGTCGTCGATAGAGGCGCTCGCCCCGTCGGGAAGGCGCAGGTCCAGGCCCCCGAACTTCATGTCCAGCTCGATGACGACGATGGGCCCGGCAAAGCGTGCGCGGGTGAGGTCGAGGTCCACCGACCCCATGCGCCGGTGCAGGGCCAACCGCGACGGCACCACCCATTCCCCCTGCCGCCTCAACGAGCCGAGCACGCCACGCAGTTCGACCCGGTCGGCCGCCGACGTCACGATCGCCCCGGGTCCCGGCAGGTCACTGACGAGTGCGTCGAGTTCGGATCGCTGTCGGGCCTGCGACACCATCGCCGAACGTTCCTCGAACTCTTGGATGTCGATCAGGCCGAGTGCGACGGCGTTGTGAAGCCTCCGCAACGTGCCGTTGCGGTCCGCGTCGGAGATTCGCATCTCGGTCGGCTCGACGGCACCGTATCGGCCGTGGTTGATGTCGGTCATGGCGACATCCACGGTACCGCCGGTGGTGGCTTTCCAGCTGCCCCGGCCCCTCTACGCCAGATAGTCGGGGGGCAGCGAGTCGAGCATGTTCTTGACCATGCGCACCGCGTATTCCGAACTGCCGCCCCCGACGATGAGCGCCGAGAACGCCATGTCTCCCCGGTACCCGGTGAACCAGGAATGCGAGCCCCCCGAGAACTCGGCTTCGCCGGTCTTGCCGCGGACGTCGCCGGCACCTTGCAGATCCTCGGCGGTGCCGTTGGTCACGACGAGCCGCATCATCGGCCGCAGGCTCTCGACCACCTCCGGTGAGATGTCTTGCCGCTCACCGGTGACGGCAGTGTCGCGGCCCTCGATGAGCCGGGGCACCGGGGTGTGGCCCACCGAGACGGTCGCCGCCGCCAGCGCCATCCCGAACGGGCTGGCAAGCACCTTGCCCTGGCCGAATCCGTCCTCGGTGCGTTCGGTCAGGTTGACCGTCGGCGGTACCGATCCGCTGACGGTCGGCAGGCCTGCGATGTCGTAGTCCAGTCCGATGCCGTACTGCGAAGCGGCCTGGGTCAGGCCTCGCGGCGGCATCCGGCTCGCCAACTCGGCGAAGGTCGTGTTGCACGAACTCGCGAAGGCCCGCGACATCGGAACCGTGCCAAGATCGAAGCCGCCGTAGTTCGGCACCGTCCGGTGGCCGATGTCCATGGATCCAGGACACCCCAGAAGCGTGTTGGGCGTGGCCATCTGGCGTTCGATCGCTGCGCCCGCGGTGACGATCTTGAACGTCGAGCCCGGAGGGAACAGACCCATCGTGGCCAGCGGCCCCTCGCGGTCTGCGGCGGCATTTTGTGCCACCGCCAGGATTTCACCGGTGGACGGCTTGATCACGACGATCATCGCCTGCTTGTCGGTGAAGTCGACCGAGTTCTGCGCCGCATTCTGCACCGAACGATCGAGGCTGATGCTGACCGACGGCGCCGGCTCCCCGGGAACCTCGTTGAGCACATCGACGTCGACACCGTTCTGGTTGACCGTCACCACACGCCAGCCCGGTTCACCGTCGAGATCTTCGGCGACGGTCTTCTTGATCTCATTGACCAGGGCAGGCGCGAAAGTCTCGTCGGTGGGCACAATTTCGGGCTGCGGTGTGACCACCACTCCGGGCAGTGCGCCGAGCGCTCCGGAGACGGCGTCGTGGTCAGCCTGTTTGAGCGTCACCAGGCTCAGCGCCCCCTGGGTGGAGCTGGCCTGCTCGGCCAGGCGTTGTGGATCGAGGGTGTTGTCGAATCGGTGCAGCACACCTGCGACGGTCTGAGCGGTGGTCATGAGGTCGGCGCCGGCGGCCTTGGCATCGAGCGAGATGTTGTACCGGTAGCCGGGCACCAGAACGTTCGTACCGGTGCGTTCATGCACCGATGCTCGCGGCGGTGAGTCCGCACGCAGTGCGAATGTCTGGTTCTCCCCCAGCCTCGGATGCAGGCCGGTTGCGCTCCACCGCACTTCCCAACGGCCTTCGTCGCGCACCATGTTGAGCTGTCCGTCGTAGGTCCAGGTGCGGTCCTTGGGCAGGTGCCAGGTGTATCGGTAGGCGATGCTGCCGGTGTCCTCGGCGTATTTGGTGCTCAGGACCTGAGCGTCCAGGCCGGTGGCCTGGAGGCCGGACCACGCCTCGTTGAGCGCCGCGCGGGCTGCCTCGGGATCGTCGGCCAGCTGGGCAGCGGCGCTGGTGTCACCGGTGGCGAGCGCTGCGAAGAATTCCTCCGCCGTGGGCTCGGGCCCGTTGGGCCGCGGGGTGCACGCTCCGAGCGTGAGGACCAGCGCCACGGTGGTCATCACCACGGCCATACGTGATACGGGAGAGATCAGTGTTGCCATTGAGACAGATGTTACGAAGGCGAGACCTCCACTGGGCGGAGGCGCACCGACCCATCACGCCAAGATCCACCTTTTGCAGAAAAAGTGCGAGCAGGCGCTCGCAAAAGGTGGATTTCGACGTGCGTCAGGACCCGTAAGCGCCCGCGGCCGGCGCCCGCACAACCAGGGGTACCGCCGGGAAGTAAGCCGCCATCTCCGAGCGCGAGGCGCGCAGCGCGGCAGTGCCGTAGCCTCGCTTGCGATGGTCCGGGTGAATCCAGACGCGCACCCCCACCTCGCCGTCAGCCAGCTCGCCGAACACCATGCCCACCTTCGACGAACCGACTTCGGCCACCAGCCAGGCCGCCTCCTCCGCGGCAACACGTGCTACGGCGTCGCGGATCTCGTCACCCAGATCGCCTGCGGGGGCAGCGGTTCCGTCGCCCGCCGACTGCATGTCGGCGGTGCGCGCGGCGAAGATGTCGCGGTCTGCCTCTGCGGTGAACGGCCGCAGGATCAGCCGGCGCGCCGAACCCGGCGTACGTTCCCGTTGGCTGAAGGTCGAGACCTGGCTGTCCAAGTTCTCAAACTCGTCGGCGATCCGGCGGCGCGACACCTTGGTGAGGCGGTCGAAAGACAGGCGAAGGACGGCTTCGGCAGCCTCCTCGGTGATGTCGAGCACGGCGGCGATCGACTCGATCGCCGCGTCGTAGTCTTCGGAGGCGACGACCGCGTCGAGAACCTCGTGACGGCGTTCCATCGCGTGGACGAGTGCTGCAGCCATTTCGCGGCTCGCCGCGGCAGCCATTTCGCGGCTCGCCGCGGCAGCCATTTCGCGGCTCGCCGTCGTTGCGTCCTGCTCGGTCATACCCGAAGAGTAAGCGCAGTGCTGGTTCAGTCCAGCAGGACCGTCGCGAATGACGCGACCTCGGTGAATCCGATGCGCGCGTACGTCGCCCTGGCGATGGTGTTAAAGCTGTTGACGTACAGGCTCGCGATGCGGCCGCCGCTGACGACCGCTGCCGCGACGGCCGCGGTGCCTGCCGTGCCGATACCGCGGCCCCGCTGATCCGGATGCACCCACACGCCCTGGATCTGGCCGACAGCCGGTGACTCTGAACCGACCTCGGCCTTGAAGACGACGTCGCCGCGGTCGAATCTTGCCCACGCGCGGCCGGCGGCGATCAGCCCGGCGACCCGACGGCGGTAGCCCCGCCCTCCATCGCCGATGCGCGGGTCGATGCCGACCTCGCCGATGAACATGTCGATGGCAGCCACCAGATACGCGTCGAGCTCCTCGATACGCACCTGGCGCACGGCCGGGTCGATGCCGCACGCGGGCGCGGAGTTCAACGCCATCAGCGGTTGATGGGCACGGACGTCGCGCGCGGGACCCCAGACCGGCTCGAGCCGTTGCCACATCGGAAGCACCAGTTCGGCGCGACCGACGAGCGACGAGCAGCGGCGCGCGGAGCTCATCGCCTTGTCGGCGAACGCATTCAGGTCTCCGAGCCCACCGCGCAGCGGAATGAGGTTGGCCCCGGCGAAGCACAGCGACTCGGTGGCGCGCCTGCGGGTCCACAGTTCCCCGCCGATCCCTGACGGTTCGATACCGTGCTCGGCGACCCGGGAGGCGACCATGCAGCCCGCGACCGGATCCTCGTCGAGAACCTGCCGCACCGCAACGATGTCGCGCACCACCGACACTCTTCGTTCGTCGACGAGACGAAAAAGCGGAGGAGCCGACATCTGGACTCTTTCTGCGACTGACCCGTATCCGGATGGCCCCACCCCCTGGGGCCAGGTCTCAGCTTACGGTCACAACGGGCGAACCGGTGACATCATCGGAACCCCGCGCCGAACCCATTTCGGCGGCAAGCCGCATCGCCTCTTCGATCAGAGTCTCGACTATCTGAGCCTCGGGCACCGTCTTGATGACCTCACCCTTGACGAAGATCTGACCCTTGCCGTTCCCCGACGCCACGCCGAGGTCGGCTTCGCGTGCCTCACCGGGCCCGTTCACGACGCAGCCCATCACGGCGACGCGCAACGGCACCTCCATGCCCTCCAGGCCTGCGGTCACCTCGTTGGCCAACGTGTAGACGTCGACCTGGGCCCGCCCGCAGGACGGGCACGACACGATCTCCAGACCACGCGGACGCAGGTTCAGCGACTCCAGGATCTGGTTGCCCACCTTGACCTCTTCGGCCGGCGGCGCCGACAGCGAGACCCGGATGGTGTCGCCGATGCCCTTGGACAGCAGTGCGCCGAAGGCCACCGCGGACTTGATGGTGCCCTGGAACGCCGGGCCCGCCTCGGTGACGCCGAGATGCAGCGGATAGTCGCACTGCGCGGCCAGCTGCTCATAGGCCGACACCATGATGACCGGATCGTTGTGCTTGACGCTGATCTTGATGTCGCCGAAGCCGTGCTCCTCGAACAGCGACGCCTCCCACAGCGCCGATTCGACCAGCGCCTCCGGGGTCGCCTTGCCGTACTTCTTCATGATGCGGGGGTCGAGTGAGCCGGCATTGACGCCGATGCGGATCGGGATGCCCGCATCGCCCGCCGCTTTCGCGACCTCCTTGACCCGACCGTCGAACTCCTTGATGTTGCCGGGATTGACGCGTACGGCGGCACATCCGGCATCGATCGCGGCGAAGATGTACTTGGGCTGGAAATGGATGTCGGCGATCACCGGGATGTTCGCCTTCTTGGCGATCGCGGGCAGAGCGTCGGCGTCCTCCTGGCGAGGACAGGCCACCCGCACGATGTCGCAGCCGGACGCGGTGAGCTCGGCGATCTGCTGCAGTGTCGCGTTGATGTCGTGAGTCTTGGTGGTGCACATCGACTGCACCGCGATGGGGTGGTCGCTGCCGATACCGACATCGCCCACCATGAGTTGACGGGTCTTGCGACGGGGCGCCAGGACGGGCGCGGGCGGCGCAGGCATTCCAAGACCGATAGAGGTCACTTCGGAGTCTCCTACTGGAACAACGTGATCGGATTGACCACGTCTGCTGTCACGGTTAGCAGCGTGAAGCCCACCATCACGATGATCACGACGTACGTGAGGGGCATCAGCTTGAGGTAGTTGACGGGGGCGCCGGCGACTTTGCCGCGCGCTTCACGGATCTTATTGCGGACCTTCTCGTACAGCGCGATCGCGATGTGCCCACCGTCGAGCGGAAGCAACGGGATCAGGTTGACCGCACCCAGCACGAAGTTCAGCTGAGCGAGGAAGAACCAGAACGCCACCCAGATCCCGTGTTCGACGGTTTCGCCGCCGATACGAGAGGCCCCGACGACGCTGATGGGCGTCTCGGGATCGCGTTCACCGCCGGTGATGGAGTGCACGAGCGCACCCATCTTTGTCGGGATCTTCACGATGGCCTTGCCGAGTTCGACGGCGAGGTCGCCGGTGAACACGAAAGTCCCCGGTATCGCGGTCAGCGCGTTGTATTGCGTAGGGCCGAACTGGGCGGCGGTGACACCGATGCTGCCGACATCGACGGGGACAGCTGGTCCGCCGTCCTCACCCACCACGAACCGCTGACTGGGTGTGACGACGACGGTCGTGGTGAATTCGCGCACCTGACCGTCCTCGTCGCGCTGCACCGTGAGCGTCGTCGGACCGTTCTGCGCGCGCACAGCCTCGACGAGCGCGTCGAACGTCGGAACCTCGGTGTCACCGACCTTGGTGATGACGTCGTTGGCTTGGACACCGGCCGCTGCCGCAGGACTGTTGGCGATGCAGTCCCCCAGCTGTCCTTCGCTGACTTCGGATTTGATGCACGAGGTCTCGCCGACCACAGCGGTGGTCGGAGCCTTGATGTTGGGCAGTCCCCAGATGATCGCGATCGCATAGATGAGGACCAACCCGATGACGAAATTCATCGCAGGCCCGGCGAACAGCACCGCGACGCGCTTCCACGTCTTCTGCTTGTACATCGCATACGGCCGGTCTTCGGGATCGAGTTCCTCGACAGCGGTCATGCCCGCGATGTCGCAGAAGCCGCCGAGCGGTATGGCCTTGAGGCCGTACTCGGTCTGCCCCAGCCTGTTGGGTCGCCATGTGGACCACAGCGTGGGGCCGAACCCGACGAAGTAGCGGCGAACCTTCATCCCTGTCGCGCGGGCCACCCACATGTGGCCGCATTCGTGCAAGGCCACGGAGACCAGAATGGCGAGCGCGAACAGCGTCACGCCAAGCACGTACATCATCGCGGCGGCCAGTCCTAACTGTTCTTAAGCGCTACTACCTGCGGGTTCGGCCTCGACCGCACTGCGGGCCCGGTCACGGGCCCAGTCTTGTGCGTCGAGTACGTCATCCACGGTAGCTGGTTCGGCGGCCCACTGGTCGGCAGCGCGCAGCACGTGGGCAACTGTGCGCACGATTGCGGGGAATCGGATCCGCCCTGCGAGGAATGCCTCGGCGGCCTCCTCGTTGGCCGCGTTGTAGATGGCGGTCAGGCAACCGCCCGCCCGGCCCGCTTCACGCGCCAACGCCACCGCAGGGAAAACGCCGTCGTCGAGCGGCTCGAAATCCCAGCGCGACGCCGCGGCGAAATCGCAGGCCAACGCCGCGCCCGCGACACGAGACGGCCAGCCCAGCGCCAGGGCGATCGGCAGCTTCATGTCGGGCGGGCTGGCCTGGGCGAGCGTTGAGCCATCGGTGAACGTCACCATCGAATGGACTATCGACTGCGGGTGGACGACGACGTCGATCCGGTCGTAGTCGACGCCGAACAGCAGGTGCGTCTCGATCAGCTCCAATCCCTTGTTGACCAGCGACGCCGAGTTCAGCGTGTTCATCGGGCCCATCGACCAGGTGGGATGGGTGCCGGCCTGCTCAGGGGTGACGTCCTCGAGCTGCTCCGCGGTCCAACCGCGGAACGGGCCACCGGAGGCAGTGAGGACGAGCTTGGCGACCTCGTCGGCGCTGCCGCCCCGCAGGCATTGGGCCAGCGCGGAGTGCTCAGAGTCCACGGGCACGATCTGGCCGGGCGCGGCGGCCTTCTGCACCAGCGGTCCGCCGGCGACCAGGGACTCCTTGTTGGCGAGGGCGAGCCGGGCGCCGGTGGCCAACGCGGCCAGCGTGGGCTTGAGGCCCAGCGCCCCGACGAGGGCGTTGAGCACGACATCGACCCCCGTCGTCTCGGCGGCGGCCTCGACGAGGTGGGTCGTCGCGTCCGGACCCGAGTAGGTGACATCGCCGACGGCGTTCGCAGCGGCTTCATCGGCGACCGCGACCCTCGTCACACCGGTCTCGGCGCGCTGCCGCGCCAGCAGGGCTGGGTTGCCACCTCCGGCGGCGAGCCCGACCACCTCGAAGCGGTCGGGGTTGGCCGCGATGACCTCGAGGGCCTGGGTGCCGATGGAGCCAGTGCTTCCCAGGATCAGTACGCGCAGCCTTTCCGTCACGCGTTCATTGTGCCGCCGCCGGATGTGACGTGTGTATGACGCCGACGTTTTCGACCCATCCAAACGGGCCCCGGCTGGGAATCACCCGTGTGCCAACTGAGTGCGGGCAAGGGTGTCCGTACACGAAGGGATGAGGAAATGAAGATGACGAACCACCGGAAGACGACTGCCGCGGCCGGACTCGCTGCGCTCGCCATTTTCGGCGCCGCCGCCTGTTCCAGCGAAGAGGCTGCCAGCACCGCTTCCTCTGCGACGAGTGCGGCCGAGTCGGCCGTCGAGTCAGCCACCGGCTCGGAGACGACGACGTCGGCTCCGGCAGCCGATCCCGCCGCCAATCTGATCGGCAGTGGATGCGCGGCATACGCCGAGCAGGTGCCTGAGGGGCCCGGTTCGGTCGCAGGCATGGCCATGGATCCGGTCACTGTCGCCGCGTCGAACAACCCGCAGCTCACCACCTTGACCCAGGCTCTGTCCGGTCAGCTCAATCCCGACGTCAACCTCGTCGACACCCTCAACGGGGGCGAATTCACCGTGTTCGCACCGACGAATGACGCGTTCGCCAAGATCGACGCCGCCACGCTGGAGACGCTCAAGACCGATTCCGACCTGCTGACGAGCATCCTCACCTACCACGTTGTTCCGGGACAGGCCGCTCCTGACGCAGTGGCCGGTGAGCACACCACGGTTCAGGGTGCGCCTCTGACGGTGACCGGCGCCGGAAATGACCTCAAGGTCAACGACGCCGGGCTGGTCTGCGGCGGCGTCCAGACCGCGAACGCGACCGTCTACATGATCGACACCGTGCTGATGCCGCCGGCCGCCTGATCCTTCTCTCACCCCAACACCGACACGAAAGGACACTGATCATGAATATTTCCGTAAAGCGTTGTCTTGGAGCTAGTTTCGCGGTAACCGCCGCGGTCGGCCTTTCACTCGGCGCCGCGGGCACGGCGTCAGCCGCGCCTGTCGGTCCGGGCTGCGCGGCCTACGTGGAGCAGGTTCCGGAGGGCCCGGGATCGGTCCAGGGTATGGCGATGGCTCCGGTGGCGACTGCCGCGGCCAACAACCCGCTGCTCACCACGCTCACCAAAGCCGTTTCCGGCCAACTGAATCCGAACGTCAACCTGGTCGACACGCTCAACGGCGCCGAGTTCACAATCTTCGCGCCGACAGATGAGGCGTTCGCGAAGATCGATCCTGCGACCATCGAGACGCTCAAGACGAACTCTGAGCTGCTGACCAATATCCTGACTTACCACGTGGTTCCGGGTCAGGCCGCTCCCGAGGCGGTCGTCGGCGAGCATACGACGGTGCAGGGCGCGTCGGTGAATGTGACCGGCACACCAGACCATCTGATGGTCAACAACGCTTCGGTGGTGTGCGGCGGGGTGCAGACCGCGAACGCGACGGTGTACCTCATCGACACTGTGCTGATGCCGCCGGCTGCCTAGCAGCGCGGCTCCCGAACAGAGGATCCCCCGTACACCTCCCCCGGCTGTACGGGGGATTCTCGTCTCTGCCGACGGGACGGCGCGATCCGACTCACCGCCTCTTGCATGGCATGCAGGTGAGTCGCTCCCTCAAGGCCTGACCTTGGCGATGATGTTCTCCGCGAACAGCTCCACGGGTTTGCGGAAGCGCTCGGGGCCCTGCGCATCGCCGCCCTGGACACCCATCCACGGGGCCACCATCACCGACGTGATCCCCGCGTCGGCGGCCCTCCGGTAGAGATCGACCGACGGCGGCTCCATGAGTGCCAGCAGGATGTCGAAAGGTTCGTCGAGGCGTCCGTACTGCTTCCGCAACTCGGTGAGTCTGCGCGCGTATCCGACGGCGTCGTCCCAGCGGTAGGCATAGCCCACCCAACCGTCGCACAGCCTCGCCGCCCGTCGCAGCGCCGCCTCTGACTCGCCGCCGCAGAAGATCGGCACGGGGCCAGGCGGGTGGGGTTCGATCATCATCTCGGGCACCTGGTAGTGCTCGCCGTTCCACGACACCCAGCCGCCCTGCCACAGTGCGCGCAGAGCCGGGATCATCTCGTCGAGTCGCTTTCCTCTGGTGGAGAAGTCCTGGCCCATGAGCGCGTACTCCTCGCGCATCCACCCGACGCCGGCCGCCAATGTGACGCGGCCACCCGACAGCACCGCAGCGGTGGCCACCTGCTTGACGACCTCCAGAAGCGGGCGGGCCGGAGCGATGTAGACGGCGTTGGAGAAGCGCAGCCGTGTGGTGACGGCAGCCATCGCCCCGGTCAGCACCCACGCGTCGGGCCACGCCGTCTCCGGTGGCCAGGGCGGGGTGCCGCTGTCGGAGTCGGGATAGGTGGACTGCAGCTGCCGCGGACAGATCATGTGGTCGGAGGTGACCATGCCGTCGAAACCGGCTTCGTCGAGCATCCGCGCCAGCGGCAGTACGTCCGTCGTGTCCAGGAATGTCGCCCCCGACCAGAACTGCACAGGCATAACCCTTTCGTCAGAATTTCCGCGCCCCTGTTTCTCTATCGGAGTTTGCGGGCAGCATCAATGCCATGCCTGCCGTGCTGTGGTTTCGCCGCGATCTACGGCTCGCCGACCTGCCCGCGCTGTTGGCCGCCGCGGAGGGCGACGGCGAGGTTCTGGCGTGCTACGTGCTCGATCCGACGTTGAAAGCCTCGTCAGGTCAACGGCGACTCCAATACCTTTACGAGGCGCTTCGCGACCTTCAGGGCAGCCTGGGCGGGCGGCTTCTCGTCACCCGCGGGGACGCGAAGTCTGTGATCCCGAAACTCGCGAAATCCATTGGGGCCAGCACGGTCCACATCTCGGAGGAACACCTGCCGTACGGCCGCCGCCGCGACGAGGCAGTGCGCGAGGCACTCCGGGGCGCGCGCAGCGACGGGGGAAAGACCGGCGACGTCGACCTGGTCGCAACAGGCTCGCCCTACTTGGTTTCCCCCGGCCGCGTCACGAAAGGCGACGGCAGCCCGTACAAGGTGTTCACCCCGTTCTACGACGCGTGGCGCAAACACGGCTGGCGCAAGCCCGCGGAATCGGGGACGAAGTCGGCCCGGTGGATCGACCCGGACGATGTGAAAGGTGCGCGGGCCGTCGAGATACCCGACCTCGGCGTCGAACTGGACCGTCCGGCCGGTGAGTCCGGAGCTCGCGAGCAGTGGGCCGAGTTCGTCGAGGACGGGCTCGCCGACTACAGCGACGACCGCAACAGACCTGACCTCGACGGCACCAGCCGGATGTCGGCGCATCTGAAGTTCGGCACCATCCACCCCCGCACCCTGGCGGCGGACCTGGGACGTGGAACGGGCGCCCAGGCGTACCTGCGCGAGCTGGCATTCCGCGACTTCTACGCCTCGGTGGTCCACGAATGGCCCCGCAGCACGTGGTGGAACTGGAACACCACTTTCGACGCCATCGAGGTCGACGACGGGCGCGAGGCCAAGAAGTCGTTCGAAACCTGGAAGGCGGGTAAGACGGGCTTCCCTATCGTCGACGCCGGGATGCGCCAGCTCGCCGAGACCGGCTTCATGCACAACCGGGTGCGCATGATCGTCGCGTCATTCCTGGTCAAGGATCTGCACCTGCCGTGGCAATGGGGCGCCCGCTGGTTCCTCGACCAGCTGGTCGACGGCGACATGGCCAACAATCAGCACGGTTGGCAGTGGGCCGCCGGGTGCGGGACCGACGCAGCGCCGTACTTTCGTGTGTTCAATCCGACGACGCAGGGCAAGAAGTTCGACCCGTCCGGGGCGTACGTCAAGCGCTGGGTCCCGGAGCTGCGCGACGTCGACGACGTCCACAACCTCGACCGCGATCGGCCCGACGACTACCCGCAGCCGATCGTCGACCACAAGCAGGAACGCGAGGAGGCGTTGCGGCGCTACAACGCCCTGTGACTATTTCAGCGTCTGGCCCGCGTCGAGCGGCAGGGCGACACCGGTGACGTAGCGGCCTGCCGGGCCGCACAGGTAGACCATCGCGTCACTCACGTCGCGGGGCTCCATCATGGGCAGACGCAACAGCGGCTGCTGGGCGGCGCTGAACGACGGGTACTGCCCGACCCAGTCCGCCATGGCCTGATTGAGCACCATCTGCGTCGCGACGCCACCGGGGTGCACCGAGTTCACCCGGATGTTCTTCTCCGCCAGCGAGCGGGCGAAGTGCCGCATCAGCCCCACGACGCCGTGCTTGGCTGCGGTGTAACCGGCGGCGCCGTGGTTCATGGTGCCGAATTCGGTGCTGACAGAGGTAAATCCGGCCGCAGAGCTGGTGATGACGATGGCGCCGCCTTCAGCGTTACGCAGAAGTGCGGGTAGGGCCGCGTCGATGGTGAAGTAGACGCCGTTGAGCATCACGCCGACGGCGTCGGTGAATGCGGAGATGTCGCGGCCTTCCTCCCCCGCGGCTGGGAGGATGCCGGCGTTGGCGAGCACGTAATCCAACCGCCCGAACGCTTCCACCCCTTTGGCGAGCACCTCGGCAAGACGTGCTCGATCGCGGACATCCCCGCGCTCGGCCAGAATGCGGCGGCCCGTCTTCTCGACAAGGCGTGCGGTTTCATCGAGGTCCTCGGGTGTTGCCATCGGGTAGGCGACGGAGTCGAGTTGGTCGCACAGGTCGTAGGCGATGACGTCGGCGCCCTCTTCTGCGAATCGGACGGCGTGGGCACGTCCTTGCCCGCGCGCAGCGCCGGTGACCAGCACGACCTTGCCCTCGAAGAGGCCCTGCGGGCGCTCGCCTGTCATGACGGGCCAGCCTACTGCGGCACATGACGCGGCTCTACGCCAACGCGTAGTAGAACTGTGTCAGAATCTTCCCAGAAGTACCTCCGACTATTGCGACCCTGAGGAGCCAGCCGTGGCAAGCACCGAGGTGGAACGACGCACCGGCGTGGATATCGAGGAGGTGCCGTCCGCGGAGTGGGGCTGGTCGACGGGCAGCCTCCGCGGTTTCCAGATCGGCGGCGTGCTCGCCGCCGCGTTCCTGCTGCTGATGATGCATGGCAACCACGTGGGCAAGGTCGAGGACCTGTTCCTCCTCGGCTTCGCGCTCTTCGTCCTGGGCTTCGTCGCCCGCAGCTGGTACACCGCACGCAACCGCGACACCCGCTAGCGTCGGGGCCGCCGCGGCCGGACGGATCACACCGCGCGACGCCGCCTAACGTCCCGGAACGGGCACCAGGTCGACGCCGTCGGGCGGGTACCAAAGCGCAGTGCTCACGAACTCTTCGGTGCAATGTTCGGCGGGCGGCAGCCCGGTAGCCCGCACCGCGTGGGACTTGAATGCTCGTGCGGCGGCGCTGAGCCGGTGGCGCACCGTGTCGAACCGTCCGTCGGAACCGAACAACGCCGACGCGCCCCACACGGTGACCTCGACCCGCCCTGCATCGACGAGCTGCAACACCGTCGTCCTGAGCTCGTCTTCGTGTCGCAGAACTCGCGCGTCGACGGCGACGGCTGCCGGCGTGCCGCGCAGTACGTCGGCAGCCGATTCGGTCACCTCGGTGTGGACACCGAGGATGGTCAGTGCTCGCACGTCGGAACCGGCGGGCACAGAGACGGTGACCTGCCAGCCCGCCCGGACCCGATCGCACATCCAGCCGCCGGCCGATGCCACCGCCCCGTCGACGTCGGCGGTGATCACCGTCAGGCCGTAGGTGCGCAGCACCTCCCCGGCCGTACGCACGCCCCTCTTCCTTCGGGAAATCGACCTGCGGTCGTCCAACTCGAACATGGTCATGGCGCCACCCTCCGGCGCGTTACGTCGCGCCCCCCACAGCGTGACACTATCAATTCGATCTGTAAAGTATCGATCGGGCTTCGACGGCGCGCGATACGTGTCGCCATGGTGCGAAATCGCGTTACGGCAACACGTTCCGGTCGTCAGAGCGCCGGCGCCACAGGCATGGCCAGCTCGACGGGTGTCAATACCCCCGTCAAGCCGGACGCCTCCCGAATCTCGGTGAACGAAGCGATGAGGGCATCGGTCGCCTCGTGCGGATCCTTGAGGGTGCGGTCGTCCGTCAGCACGGAGATGGAGAGTTGGTCGACGTAGCTCCACACCGTGATGTTCATGCCGCTGCCCGCGACGATGGGGCCGACCGAATAGATCTCGTTGATGACGGCACCCTCGAAGCACCCTCGTTCGCGCGGGCCCGGCACATTGGAGACCGTCAGATTCATGACCATCGCCGATTCCACGCGGCGGGCCTGCGTGCGAAAAACCCGCGGCGCCATGCCGGGCGGCAGGTATGTCAGCCAGGACGGGAGCAGGTTGGGGCCGAGCAGATTGTGGTTCTCCTTGGCGATGGCGGTCGACGTCGCGGTGAGCCTCACCCGCTTCATCGGGTCTGCGACGTGGACGGGCAAAGACGGCGTCATGTAGGTGAATTCGTTGCCCGCGAGGCGGTCCGCCGACGTGTTGACGCTGACGGGGACGCCGGCGATCAGCGGTGCCTCCGCCGCTCCGTCGTAGCGCAGTTGCAGCTCGCGCAACGCACCCGCGGCGGTGGCGAGCACGATGTCGTTGAGCGTCACGCCGAGATGCCTGGCCGTCTCCTTCACGTCGGCCAGCGCCAGCGGCGCCGTTGCGAAACGGCGTCCGGGACCGACGACATGGTTGATGAACGTCGGCGGCGGAGCGAAGTTGCGCGCGAGATCGGGATGCGGGCCCCGTTCCCGGGCCTTCCTGCGTACCCGCGCGACACCCGCGGCGGTCTCGTCCACCAGCTTGGGCAGCCTGCGGAGCTGCCGCACGTGATCGCGTGCGGCACCCTTGAGCAGCTTGCCGGGCGACGTCGAATCGGGACGGACCTCAGCCATCTGGCCGCCGATCTCAGGTTGGTGGGGCTGGATGGCCATCGCCAACTGGTTGGCCGACGCCATCCCGTCGGCGAGGACGTGGTGGACCTTATGAATCACCGCAATCTTGTTGTCCGCCAAGCCATCTGCGATGTACATCTCCCACAGCGGATGGCTGCGGT
This sequence comes from Mycolicibacterium iranicum, assembly GCF_001650495.1. Lineage (GTDB taxonomy): Bacteria > Actinomycetota > Actinomycetes > Mycobacteriales > Mycobacteriaceae > Mycobacterium > Mycobacterium iranicum_A. The sequence continues at coordinate 64,583 of NZ_LWCS01000016.1, forward strand.
CAAGCGGCGTGCTGGCGATCTCGCCGATCAGCTGGTCGAGTTCGCGGCGGCCGCCGGGCTCTGCGACGCGGGCTTTGCGGAGGTGGTAGTCGACATCGATCTCGGCGTTCTGCACCCACATCGGGTGGTGGAACTTGAGTGGGATGTCCACCAATTGGTAGCGCAGCGGAGCGAGTGCATGAAGGCGCGGGAGGGCGATCTTGCGGAACAGCTCGAAGTCGAAACCTCCGACGTCCGACACGTCCAGCACGCCGATCTTCAGGGTGTGCATGTGGATCTCGGGAGTCTCGCTGTACAACATCATGGCGTCGACGCCATTGAGTCGTCTCACTGCCACCCCCGTCGCTCGTCGATACGCGAAGTGTCATACCCATTCCACCGAAGTTTCGCCCACTCGGACGGCAATCAAGGGATTTGCCAATCCTTGTGGGCCAAGTTCGATCTGCCGGCAGCTCGACGAGAATCCGACTCCATGACGTTTCGCGGGGAATTTGTAAACTCGGACGCAAATCACGACAGCAATCGCGACGGGAAAGACCAGGACGTGACAACCCATATGAAAACTTTCGCCCCTGGGCCTACTCGATGAGCCTGGTCGCCGGCAGCGGACCGCTGAGCCGCGATCGCGCGGGACAGCTGAGCCCTCCCGCGGACGGTGACCTCGTATACATCGAGCCGCATCCACGGCGCGTGCAGGCGTTTCTCGACGGGCGCCCGGTGATCGACACCGAACAGGCGCTGCTGGTTCATCGCCGCGGCGCGCCGCTGAGTTTCGCCTTCGCCGCCGACGAGGTCGGCAACCTGCCCAGCCGCGACGTGCCCGAGGCGCCCGGTTTCGTCGTGGTGCCGTGGGAGGCCGTAGACACCTGGCTGGAGGAAGGCCGCCGTCTCGTCCATTACCCGCCCAACCCGTACCACAGGGTGGACTGCCGCCCGACCAACCGGGGTCTGCGCGTGACCGCCGCGGGCGTCACGTTGGTGGACACCGTGGACACCGTCATCGTGTTCGAGACGTCGCTGCACCCCCGGCTGTATGCGGCGCCCGCGCTGGTCAACACCGAACTGCTGCGTCGCTCCGAGACGTCGACCTACTGCAACTACAAGGGGTACGCGACGTACTGGACCGTCGTCACGGGCGACACCGTCGTGCAGGACGCGGCGTGGAGCTATGACGACCCACTGCCGGAGAGCCTGCCCATCTCCGGGTTCCTTTGCTTCGACGAGACAAAGCTCGAGGTGCTGGCCGAGCTTCCGGGATCGGCTACCTACGGCGATTGCGGATGTCCAACGTGAGCGCCGGGTTGTCGAAGAAATCCACGACACCGCTGCCGAGCTGATGCCGTTGCCGCAGGCGGCTTTCTGAGTCAAGCTTCTCTGCTATGGCCCGCTGGTTCGCTCTGAAGCCCGCCGATGCCGGCTTCTTCACCTCCGCACCGCACGTGTTCCGGTATGTGAAGCACTTCGACGCCACACCCGCACAGGTGTGGGAATCGCTGCAATCCGACGAGTCGCTGGCCGCGTGGGGCAAAACCGTCGGGTCCCTCACGTGGACCTCGCCTCGCCCGTTCGGGGTGGGCACCACGCGCGAGGTGGGCACCGGCCCGGCATTGGTTCGCGAACAGTTCTTCGAGTGGACGGAGGGTAGCGGCTACTCCTTCTTCGCCACCGAGGCCAACCTTCCGCTGTTTCGCCGCTTCGCCGAGGATTACCGGATCGAGCCCGAGGGCACCGGGACACGATTCACGTGGTTGGTCGCCATCGAACCGGTCAGTGCGCTGAAGCTGCCGTTCAAGGTCCTCGCGCCGGTGCTCAAGGCCGCTTTTGGTCGTGCGGCAGCCGACGGGCAGAGGTACTTCGCCGCCCGATAGGGTCGGCACCTGATGACAGGTGTCAACCACAGTTGGATCGCGCAACTGCTGCAGTTCGAGCGCCATGGCGACGTCTTCGTGACGACTCCTCCACCCAACGGTCCGGTCCCGCGGTTGTTCGGCGGCCTGATCGCGGCACAGTCACTGGGAGCGGCGGGCGCCACCGTCGAGCCCGACAAGCTGCCGCAGTCGCTGCATCTGTATTTCGTGCGCGGTGGCCGGTACGGCGTCGATGTCGAACTGCACGTCGAGCGCACCCGGGACGGCCGTTCGTTCGACACCCGTCGCGTCACCGCGGTGCAAGAGGGCGCGGTGATCCTGGAGATGATCGCGTCGTTTCACACGCCTGAGCCCGGTGCCGACGAGCATCCCGCGCCACCACCGTCACTGCACCTGTCCGAGGCGCGTCCCAAAAACTCCGATTTCGGATTTGCCTCCCTTTTCCAGATCCGCACCCGTCCCGAGGACGACTCGGTGTTCGCGGTACCACCGTTCTGGATCCGCACCCGCGAGGAGATCGAGGACGATCCACTCATCCGCGCCTGCACACTGGCCTTCGTGTCCGATTTCGGACCGGTGCCGGTCGCACGACCCACGGGCGTTCCCTTGGAGGACGGCACCGCATACGCGGCGAGCCTCGACCACTCGGTGTGGTTCCACCGCCCGTTCGTACCCCACGACTGGCACCGGTATGAGGTGCATCGGCTCAACGTCGGCGATTCCCGCGGCCTGGTGCACGGATCGCTGTACGACGCCGGCGGTGCGCTGATCGCCACGACGACGCAGGAAGCGTTGTGGCGGGTGTAGCCCCCTCCGCCGAAACTGCATTCCGCGCGGCCCCCACTCGCAATTCGACGCGTGGAATGCAGTTTCGGCGGTAGGTTCTGGCTCGTGTCGACGCTGACGAATCGCCAGATCGTGTTACGCCGCCGCCCCGCCGGGCTGGTCGCTCCCGACGACACAGAGCTCGTCACTGTGCCTGCGCCCGAGCCCGGCGAGGGTGAGGCGCTTGTGCGCACGACGTATGTCGGCTTGGACGCCGCTGTCAGAACGTGGCTCGACGACCAGCCCAGCTATCTGCCTCCGGTCGGGCTGGGCGAGGTCATCCGGGCCGCCGGCATCGGTGAGGTCATCGAATCCCGTTGCGACGCCTACTCTGTCGGCGACATCGTGACCACCCTGACCGGTTTTCAGGAGTACACGATCGTCCGCGACGACCTGTTCACGACGCCGGTACCGGGCCCTGGCGCTGAGGTCGACCAGCTGGCCGTGATGTCGATCTACGGTCCGACGGGCGCCACCGCCTACTTCGGGATGACGGGTATCGGGCGCCCGCAACCGGGCGAGACGGTGGTGGTGTCAGCGGCCGCCGGTGCCACCGGATCGGTGGCCGGGCAGATCGCCAAGATCGCCGGTGCCCGCGTCGTGGGCATCACCGGCGGTCCGCACAAGTGCCAGGCTGTGGTCGAGGACTTCGGGTTCGACGCGTGCATCGACTATCGCAACGAAGACGTGTCCGCCGCGTTGAAACACCATTGCCCGCAGGGCGTCGACGTCTACTTCGACAACGTCGGCGGGCCGATCCTCGACGCGGTGCTGGGCAGGCTCGCGCACAAAGCCCGCGTGGTGCTGTGCGGGGTCATCTCCAGCTATTTGACGGGCCGGCATCCCGGCCCCGCGAACTACGTCAACCTCCTCGCGAAAACCGCACTGATGCAGGGTTTCAACGCACTCGACGAATGGGGCCGGTTCGATGAGGCCTTCGCCGCGCTCCGCCAGTGGGAAGAGCAGGGCCTGTTGACGCATCGTGAACACATCTGGGAGGGCATCGAATCGTGCGTCGACGCTCTCAACGGGTTGTTCACCGGCGCCAACATCGGCAAAACACTGGTCAGGGTGTCCTAGACACGCTCACCGCCGGCCGATGACGGTCTCACCGAACTCGTCGATGGCCTCGACGGCGTGCGCGAGGCTGTCCCCCGGCACGGTGACCTGAATCCAGGTCACCCCGGCGCGTTCGAGTTCATCGACGCCGGAAAGGAATTGGTCGCCGTCGAAGCCCCCCGAGCCCGGAGCGCCGCCGGAGTCGTTGGTGAAGGTGATGTCGACATCCAACGGGTCGCGACCAACCTCGTCCAGCCGGCGCCGTAGGTCGTCGATCCCCGCCTTGAGCTGCTCGGTCGATTCCAGTGCCGCCGTACGCGCGGTCTGCGCCAACAGCGCGGGAGCCCGGAATGGGCACCAGCCCTGGGCGTATTTCGCCACCCTCGCGCGCGCCGCAGAGGTGTTGCCACCCACCCAGATCGGCGGGTGTGGGGAGCTGACCGGTTTGGGATGAGCGGTGACGCCCTTGGCGCTGAAGTGTTTACCCTCGTAGCTCAGATCGTCGGTGGTCCAGATCTCGCGGATGACGTGCAGCGCCTCCTCGAAGAGGTCGGCACGTTCGTCGAATTCGACTCCGAGTGCCGTGAATTCGCGCCTGAGGTAACCGACGCCGACAGCGAGCGTGAATCGGCCATCGGAGATCAGATCCAGGGTGGCACCGGCCTTGGCGACCACGAACGGATTGCGATACGGCAGCACCACTATGTTCGGGATGAGCCGCAGCGTCGTGGTGTGCGCTGCCGCGAAAGCCATCGCGACGAACGGGTCGAGGGCATCATGCCCGCCCGATTCGAGCCACCGCTGCGTGGGCGCCGGGTGGTCGGTGAACCCGAAGCCTCCGAAGCCTGCCTTCTCGGCCGCCGCGGCGACCTTTGCGATACCTGCACCCGACACCAGGTCCGGGCTGTAGGGATGGCTGTGCATCGGATGGGTGATCGCAAATTGCATGCCCGGCCTCCGAGGTCAGAATGATCTTCTCTGGTTCAGAGAATGTCGTTACCATGCAGGCACAGGAAAGTACAGCGGCGGGAGCGACGATGAGCAGGCCGGAGATCGGTGTCTATCTACCTCAGATGGGCTTCACGTTCGACGACCTGCTGCACCGCGCCCGGCGATGCGACGAGGCCGGGATCGAATCGCTGTGGCTTTACGACCACCTGTACGGGCCCGGGATGCCGGACTACCCGTCGATGGAGGCATGGACGCTGGCGACCGCGTTGCTCAGCCGCACCGAACGACTGCGCATCGGCCACATGGTCCTGTGCAACCAGTTCCGGCACCCGGTCACGCTCGCGAAAATGGCGACCACGCTGGACCAGATATCGGGCGGGCGGCTCTCGCTCGGCATCGGCAGCGGCTCGATCGAGGACGAGCATCGCCGCGCCGGACTGCCCTGGGGCACGTTCGCCGAACGCTCCGAGCAGCTCGGCGAGACCCTGCAGATCCTCCACCAGGCCTTCGCCAACGAGCGAATCGACTTCTCCGGCAGGCACTTCACCGTCACCGACATGCCCGTCAAGCCGGGCCCCGTCCAGCAGCCCGGCCCGCCGATCGTGGTCGGTGGCGCCGGCGAAAAGTTCACGCTGCCGCTGGTGGCTCGGTACGCAGACGTATGGAACGTACCCACCTACGCGCTGCACCACATCGAGGCGAAGATCGCGGCGCTGCGGTCGATCTGCGAGGACATCGGTCGGGATCCGTCCACCATCCTGCTCTCCGTCGAGGCGGTGATGGCGCTGGCACCCGACGAATCCTCGCTGGAGAAGGTGCGCAGCCTCGCCGAGAAGCGCTTCGGCGGTGAGGGTTTCGGATTACACGACACCAACTTGATCGGCACACCGAGTTTCGTGGTGGATCGCCTGGGCGAGCTGGCCGAGATGGGGTTCGGCCAGATCGTGTTGTTCACCCACGACCGGTGTTCGGACGACACGTTGCATCTGTTGACCTCGGAGGTCATTCCTGCGCTTTAGCCCCTCTTCCGAGAAGTCCATACCGACATCTCCCATCGCTTGGCGCACTTCACGCAGCGTGACATTATGACGCGAGTCTGTAAAGCGACCGCGGGAAAGGGAGTCAGCGTGGGAATTGTGACGACGACGTCAGAGACGGCGTTCACCCAGTCGCCGGAGGAGATCTACGACTTCGTGACCAACCCGGTCAACTGGACGAAGACGTATCCCGGCAGCGCACATGTGGGCAAGGTGCCCGAGAAGCTACCGCTGGAGGTCGGCGACACCTGGACCGAATCGGGCCCCGACGGCACGCGCATCTTCACGTGGCACCTCGCGATCGCGATGCGACCCAAATTGTGGATGTTCAACTCTGTTGGCAACCTGGGACACGACAGCGACGGCGACGGGGGTATGCCAGGCCGAATCACGGTGCAGTACAAGTTCACTCAGCCCGGCCAGGGCGTCACCCTGTTCAGCCGCACCATGACAGTCGAGGCATTCAAGGACTCCCCGCTACCCGACGGCTTCTTCCGCACGGTCAACCCCGCCAACATCGACGCCTATCACGAGGCGATTGCGCGTGAGCTAGCGAAGGAAGGCGCGTCGTAAGCCGGATCCCTGGATTTCGAAGAGTTGGCCGCTGATCTCCCAATCCGGTACCAGCGAGTCGAAACCGTGGCACGTCCCGGCGAACACATGCAGCTCGGTGGTGACTCCTGCCCACATCAGTCGGAGCGCGTAGTCGATGGCCTCGTCGCGCAGCGGGTCCAGCTCGGAGCAGGTGATCAAGGCGGCCGGCAGCGTCGAGAGCTCGCCGGCCCGAGCGGGCACGGCATCGTCGGGAAGGGATGCGCCCGCGCCGTAGTGGCGCCACATCCACGCCACGGCTTCGGCATCGAAACCCGGCGTCACAGTGAACTCCTCCTTCGACGGGGTCGGCCTGTCGTCGAGCACCGGCTGGTGCAGCAGCTGGAACACCACCGGCGGCGCCTGGCCTTCGGCCGACTGCTGCGCCACCCGGGCAGCCAGCGCAGCCCCTGCGCTGCAGCCCGCCACCGCGATCGCGGCGGCGTCGATACCCAGCTCGGCGGCGCAGCGCACCGCCCACTCCAGGATCGCCGTCACATCGTCGAGCGCTGCAGGATACGGCTCTTCCGGCGCGAGACGGTAGCCCACGGACAACACGGTGACGCGGGCCCGGCGCGCCAGCTCGATGCACTGTCGATGATCTGTGTCCAGATTGCCCAGCACGAAAGCGCCTGAGTGGCAATAGATCACCGCGGGTGACCGGGGAGGGCCGCCACGGTAGATCCGCACGGTGACGGCGTGTCCCGCAGGGAGGCTGACCTCGCGCTGCTCGACCTCGACCCCGACGAGGTCGGCGGTTCTGGCCGTTTCGGCGCGGCGCTGGTTCAGCGAGTCGCGGACCGCGCCGAGCACCGGCGGTGACAAATCGGTACGCGCGGAAATCAGATGCCGCAGCGCAGGATCCAAACGGTCCGCGAGATCGCGGATCGGCATGCTCATCGCTTCACCGCGGTCTGAGCGCCCACCTGGATCGGTGCGCGAGTCGACGGCGCATCGAAGGTGTACTCGCCCGGCCGGAACCACCGGGTGAGTCCCCAGAAATCCCGCGCGCTGCGCGGCCACTGGGTCACGACGCGTCCGTTGGGAGCGCGGAAGTAGTTGCTGCACCGCGTCAGCCATACAGTGCCCTGCATCCAGACATCGATCCTGTCGAGGAAGCGCTTCATCGTTTCGCTCCTCACTTCGATGTAGGACTTGTTCCTGCGTCTCATGTATTTCAGTGCCCGCACGATGTAGCGGGCCTGGGCCTCCAACATGAAGATGACGCTGTTGGAGCCGACGTTGGTGTTGGGCCCGTACAGCATGAAGAAGTTGGGGTATCCGGGCACAGCCATCCCCAGGTAGGCGAAGGCTCCGTCAGCCCACGTGTCACGCAGCGCAACCCCCTGGGCGCCAAGGACATCGATCTGGCCGAGATAGTCTGCGGCGGCGTACCCGGTGGCGCACAGGACCACGTCGATGTCGAGCTCGGTGCCGTCCTCGGTGACCAGCGACCGGGACCGCAGCGCACGGGCCGGGCTGGACACCACGTCGACGTGCGGCTGAGTGAGCGTCTGCAGGTAGTCAGTGGCGAACACGAGCCGCTTGCAGCCGAACGGGTGCGTGGGCGTCAGCCTGGCACGGAGTTCGTCGTCTCTGACCGTCGCCTCCAAGGTGCGCAGCGCGATGCTCTTGAACTCTTCGGTCTTGTCACTGCCGTGTTCGATGACCGAGATGTTCGACTCGCTGCGCAGCCACAGTCGAGTGCGGTAGATCTTCTTCGCCAGTGGGACACGGGCGAAGATCCATTTCTCTCGCGCGGTGTATGCGCGATCCGGCTTGGGAAGCACCCAGGTCGGTGAGCGCTGCACCGAATAGACTACCGACGCCTGCTTGGCAACTTCTGGAACCAGTTGCGCCGCAGTTGATCCCGTTCCGAGGACGGCCACCTTTGCGCCGCGTAGGTCGACCGAGTGATCCCACTTCGCGGTGTGCATGATCGTGCCGGTAAACGGTTCTTCCTCGACGAGATCGGGCATCACCGGCTGGGTGAACAGGCCGACGGCCGACACCACGATGTCGAAGCGATGCTCCTCCCCGGTGGATGTCACCAGGCACCATGAACGTTCCTCGGAAACCCACTGCGCCGCTACGATCTCGGTGTTGAGACGCATTTTCTCGTGCAGGCGGTAGCGGCGTGCGCACCTTTCGAAATACTCGAGGATCTCCTTCTGGCCCGCCCACAGGCGCGACCATCCCGCGTTGAGGTCGAACGAATACGAGTAGAGGTGGGACTTCACATCGCAGGCCAGGCCAGGGTAGGTGTTGATCCGCCACGTGCCGCCGACGCCGTTCTCCCGGTCGAAGATGGTGAAGTCGTGAAACCCGGCCTTGCGCAGGAAGATCCCCAGTGCCAGCCCCCCTGGGCCGGCGCCGATGATGCCTACCGAAAGTGTGTTGGGCATGGGGGTCGTCATCCAATCTGGAGGGACTGCCCACCGTCGATGATGAGCTCAGAGCCGGTGATGAACGTGGCGTGCTCGGAGAGCAGGAACGCGACGGCGTCCGCGATCTCCATCGGGGTGCCGATCCTTCCCATGAGGGCGCGCGCGGCGAGACGGCTCTGGGTGGCGCTGTCGAGCATCGGCGTCTCTACAGGTCCCGGGAAAACCGCATTGACCCTGATTCCCTGGGGCGCCAACTCGACGGCCGCTACCTGGGTGAGGCCGCGAAGCGCCCACTTCGACGATCCGTATGCGCTGTGGTTGGGAAACGGCCGGATCGCGCCGGTGCTGCATGTGTTCACGATCGCCGCGCGGTCGGCGCCGCGCAGGTGCGGCAGCGCGGCCTGTATGCCGAGGAACGGGCCCAGACAGTTCACTCTCCAACTGCCCTCGAAACCGGCGGCGGTCTCCTCCGACAGCGAGGCACGATGCAGCACTCCGGCGTTGTTGACCAACGTCGTCAGCCCTCCGAAGTGCTCGACGATCCTGGTCACCGCACTCTCCCACTGCCCGGGCGAGGTGACATCGAGGGGCACGGCCAGCGCGCGGTCGGTGTCCAGCCCGGCGACGGTATCGACGACGTCGTCGGTGAGCAGATCGCATGCCGCGACACAGAACCCGTCCTGCAGCAGCCGGGCGGTGATGGCCGCGCCCTGTCCTCGCGCGGCGCCGGTGACCAGCGCGACGCGCTCGACGGGCATCACGCCTCCTCTCCTACCGCGTCGGCGAGATGCGCGGCGGCCCCGCGGCGCAGCGCCTGCGACTCGGACGCCAGTGTGATCATCTGAAATCCGTTCTCCGCCAGCATTTTTCCTGCGACTCCTGTGCTGGCGTGGATGGCGCTGACCAGGCCCGCATCGGTGGCGGTGCGCTGAACCTCAAGGATTACATCGAGCACGTCGCGACGCGTCCAGGCTTCGGTCGGTCCGTGCCCCATGGAGATGGCCAGATCGGCAGGACCGACATAGATTCCGGTGAGCCCGTCGACACGACAGATCTCCTCGACTGCGGCCAGACCACGCGTCGTCTCGATCATCGCGAAGACCGACACCCGCTCCTGCAAGACTGTGGGGTCGATGCCGAGGCTCGCACGAAGGGGACCGAAGCTGCGCACCCCGCCGGGGGCGTAGCGTGTCGCGGCCACCGCGGCGGCGGCGTCGGCCGCCGATTCGACCATGGCGATGACGACGCCGTCGGCGCCTGCGTCGAGAACCCGTCCGATGGGTGCTGGTGCGGCGTCGGGCAGACGTACCAGCGCGGCGACGGGTACGTGCTCGAGGCGGCGCAGCATCAGTGCGACGTCGGCGTCGTTGAGATAGCCGTGCTGGATGTCGAATCCGACGTAGTCGTAACCGGCGGCCGCATACTCCTCCGGCCCGATCATCGTCGGCCCCACCACCCAGCCGCCCCACACGTGCGGCTTTGCGGCCAGGGCGTTCTGCAGTCTGCTCGTCATCTCAAGCCGCGATCGCTATCTTGATGCGCCCCGGCACGGGCCGCGACGCCAGCTCGAACGCCGCCTGCACCTCGTCGATACCGAAGGTGTGGGTGAGGTACCGGTCGAGCAGCCCCGGATGCTCCGCGGCGAAGGTATCGGCCTTGTACAACACTCGTCGGCGTTCCATGGTGACTCCCGACTTGAGCGTGAGGTTGTTCCTGAGCATCGTGCGCATGCTGATCGGATAGTAATCATCGTCGGGCACACCGAAATAGAACACGGTGCCGCCGAACGCGGCCGCTTCGATCGCATGGCCGAGCGTTGCGACCTGATGTCCCACCGCCTCGATCACGATGTCGGGCTTCGCGTCCGGCATCAGGTGACTGACCCAGCGGTCGCTGGTGGCACGTACGACGGCGTCCACCCCGAACGACGGCCCGACATCCGCTCGGTCGATCGGATCGATCCCCGTGACGTGCGCTGCGCCAGAGGCTTTGGCGACATGAGAGAACAGCAGACCGATCGAGCCCTGACCCAGGATCGCGACGTGGCGTCCGGCCAGATCCGGAAGCTGTTCCACTGCGTACAGAACGCAGGCGAGTGGCTGCAGTGCGACGGCGTGAGCAGGACTCAACGAGGTGTCGTAGGCCACCAGACCGTCACCGTCGGCGACGACCTCTTCCATGAGTCCGTCGAAACCGGAGGCCCACCCGACGACGCGGTCACCCTGCCGATGGGCGGGGTGGCGGCTCGCGATCACCTCGCCGGCGATCTCGTGGATCGGGAAGCCGTCCTTCTCCGCGGCCTGCTTGCCGGTGTCGAACGGCAGTCGCCCCTTGGCGCCGCGGAAGCCGGGAAGGTCGCTTCCGCAGATCCCCGCCGCCAGGAATCTCAGAAGCACCTGCCCGTCGCAGAGGGACTCCGGCGACCGCGGCAGTACATCGCTCTTGGTGAACGTGTACGGGGCGATCAGTCGGTACGACCACATGTCACACCTCCACCGGGAGGTTATTCCAGCCCCACTGGAAGCTCGACGGTGGCCGCGACGCCGCGGCGATGTCCACCTCGAACTCGGGAACCCGTTTGAGCCACTCGGTCACCATGGTCGCGATCTCCAGCCGCGCCAGATGCGCTCCGAGGCAGAAGTGTTGCCCGCGCCCGAAGGCCAACAGCCGCGTAATCGGTCGATTCCAGACGAATTCGTCGGGCTGGTCGTATTCTCGCTCGTCGCGGTTGGCCGAGGCGAGCAGCGAGATGATCCGCTGACCCGGCTCGATCACAGTGTCGTGCAGGGTGAACGGCCGACGCAGTGTACGTGCGAACCACTGCGCGGGTGCGCAGTACCGAATCATCTCCTCGCGCGCGACAGGAACATTGGTGTCGAGGTCGGCGCGGACGTCGGACAGTTGGTCAGGGCGCGCGGTGAGCTCCCACAGACCGTGCGCGACGATCTTGGGCACTGTCTCGGTGCCGCCGATGAACACGCCGAGCATCTGCACAGCGGCTTCGGTGTCGGTCAGGCCGGATCCGTCGGGCAGCCGGTAGGACAACAGGTTGTCGACGATCGGTAGCGGGCCGGATTCACCCGCCCGCCGGCGCTCGACCACCGGCGTGAGGTACTCCAGGTAGCCGGGACGGGCGTTGGCGACCTCGACACCGTCGCCCGGCGTGGCCAGACTGCCCGCGTTGACCGTTGCCAGCACGTCTGGCGCCAGTTCGACAGGCAGTCCGACGATTTCGCACACGATCGACGCGGCGACGATCCCGCCGTACTCCTGCGTCAGATCGAACCGGCCACGCGGCAACAGCTCGTCGAGACGCTCGTTGGCGAGGACCCGGATCCGCTCACGCAGCACATTGACGTTCTTCGGCCGGAACGGTGCCGCGGTGCACCGGCGCACCTCGTCGTAGATCGGCGAGTCGAAATTGGCGTGAAACGGCATGGGGTGCAGGGGCGGATCGGGAACCGGTCCGTCGTGATGGTGCGCGAGGACCGCCGCGGCAGGCAGGGTGCCGTCGGAGGCCACGAACGTTCCGTCGTTGACTTCCAGGACGTTCCAGATGTCGTCGAAGCGCGACAGCGCGAAGGTGTCCCACTTGTCGAGGTAATAGACCGGATGCTCGTCGCGCAGAACACGGTAGAACGGCAGCGGATCGGCCATCACCGCGGGGTCGAACGGGTCGTACATCACTGGAGCGGTGATGGTGGCAGGGCGGCCAAGATCGAGTCCTCCCATCCGTCGCGCAACGCAGGGGCGACGCTCATCCACGTCACGATCTCGGCGGGTGGGCTGTCCTTCCAGGAGGGGTAATGGTTTTCGAAGCAGTCCCAGCCCCCCTCGAGCGCCCAGTAGTGGATCACTTCGTTGAACCGGAACGTCGTGATGAACGAACCGAGCCAGCGCTTGCCGGTCGATTCCGACCAGGGCACATAGAGGCGTTCGAGTTCGCGGATGTAGTCGTCCTGGCGGCCAGGTTTGGTCTGCATGATCTCCTGGATCACCAGGCCGGCTTTGAAGTCCGCGCCCTGCAACTGGGCCAGCGTCTTGTTGGCTCGCCCGGCGTACATGATCCGGCCCTCGCCTCTGGCGCCGATATCGCGCAAGTACGTCGACCACTGTGCGGATGCGGCTTCGTGGCTGCCTCCGCGGGATTGGGCCCGGCCGATGCGGGCGTAGTCGGCGAACGCGTCGATCTCCCAGATGATGGTGACCTGAGGCCAGTGCCCGTTGTAGGCCGTCGCCTCCCACAGCGCGAACAGCCGCGCGCCGAGCTCGCGCATCATCGGGTGGTAGCAATCGTTGAACTCCGTGGTGAACTGATCACCGCGTGCCGTCCCGAGATCGATCGTCTCGTGCAGATAGAGCAGGGTGTGGCTGTGGTATTTCTTCATCGTCACGACGAGCTCCCCATTGACAGCTGCACTCAGCGAGCGTGACACTTTTCGGATGTTTTGTAAAGGTGTGGAACACTGTCCCCTAGTCTTCGCATGATGACGCTCACCCCGCTGGCGAACGGCTTCTGCTTCGGCGAAGGTCCACGCTGGTTCGAGGGCCTGGTGTGGTTCTCGGACATGCTCGGTGAAGCCGTGCACACTGCGACTCTTGCAGGCGAGACCAGCACGTTGCCCCTGCCCGGCCATGCCCCGTCGGGCCTGGGTTTCCGCCCCGACGGATCGCTGCTGATCGTCTCGACCGAGGCCAAGCAGATACTGCACTACGACGGCGACGTCGTGGACACTGTCGCCGACCTCTCCGCACTGGTCCCCGCCAGCCTCGGCGACATGGCGGTCGACCGCCACGGGTGTGCCTACGTGGGGTCCCAGGCGCGTGAAGGCGGCGTCATCGTCCGCGTCGACCCCGACGGCGGACGCGTCGACGTCGTCGCCGAGAACTTGGATTTCCCGAACGGGATGGCGATCACGCCCGATGGAAAGACCCTGATCGTCGCTGAGTCGACAGCGCGACGGCTCACGGCGTTCACGATCGCCGAGGACGGAACGCTCTGCAATAGAAGGGTTTTCGCGGACGGCCTGGACGGCCCGCCGGACGGCATCTGCCTCGACGAAGGCGGCGGCGTCTGGGCAGGAATGACGCTTGCGCACCGGTTCGAGCGCATCGTCGAAGGCGGCCAGGTGACCGACCGCATCGACATCGGCGACCGCACTGCGATCGCGTGCACACTGGGCGGACCCGAAGGTGTGACGTTGTTCCTGGTGACCACGACCGACGCCTACCCCGAGCGGCTGCGCGGCACGAAGCTCTCACGTCTTGACGCCACCAACGTCGAATTCCCCGCCGCCGGTTTCGTTCCCGAACCCCACGCCCATTGAAATCGTCCCCCCGTCGCTTCGCTCGCCCCGAGAAATATCCCCGTCGCTTCGCTCGCCCCGAAAGAGGTGCAGATGTCGGATTGCTATTACGAATTGATCGACGCCGACGACGTACGCGGCGAAAAGTTCGCCGCCACCGACTTCGTCCGCAGTACATGGACGGCAGCCATCCAACATGCCGCTCCGGTCTCGGCGCTCCTGGTGCGCGGGCTGCAGCGCTGCGAGCCACGCGACGACACCAGGCTGAGCCGCGTGCTCGTCGACCTGCTGGGGCCGGTGCCCGCCGACGGCGATTCGTGGGTCAGCGCGCGCACGCTGAGATCGGGTAAGCAGATCGAGCTCATCGGCGCCGAGATGATGGCGCTGAGGCCCGACGGGGAACTGCGGCCGGTGGCCAGGGCCAGCGGTTGGCGACTTCAGACAGTGGACACGGCCGCCCTGGTCCACGCCCCGGCCCGCCCGCTGCGGCCGGTCACCGACGCGTGGAGCCGCGACATGAAGAAGGACTGGGACCGCAACTACGTCCACAGCCTGGATTGGCGGTGGCTGACCGAGCCGATGAGCGACGGGCCGGGCGAGTCGTGGATCAAACCAGAGGTCGACCTCGTCAAGGGTGAGTCGATGACACCGCTGCAGCGGTTGTTCGCAGTCGCCGACGACGCCAACGGCATCGGCACCAAGCTCGACATCCGGCGGTGGACCTTCCTCAACACCGACCTGGCCGTTCACATCCATCGCCTGCCCGAGGGCGAGTGGGTCGGCATCCGCGCCGAAACCAGTTACGGCCCAGACGGTATCGGCACGACGATCGGTACGCTCTTCGACGAGTCAGGCGCTGTCGGGGCAATCCAGCAGTCGGTCCTCGTGCGCCCGCGGCCGCCACGGTGATTCTCGCGAAACCGCCCTCACGGTAGCCGGGAGCGTCTCACCACTACCGTGGCGGCGGTTTCGCGAGGTGTCTGTCAGCCGCTGAGTTTCAACGCTGCGGCAGGACACTGCGTGACGGCCTGCTGCATCCGCGAGCGATCGGATTCGGGCCGCTCCGGCTCGTGGATGGCTACGGTGCCGTCGTCCTGTACCTCGAAGACCTCCTCGGCGATCGATTCGCAGATGCCGTGCCCGGTGCACTTGGCGAGGTCTACTTCGACTTTCATGCGCTGCGCTCACGCGTGTACAACGAGAATGCGCTCACACAAGAAGCGTGACACTTGGTCGAATTTTTGTAAAGCTTGACGGGTGCGGCGAGCGCTATCGGACAACGCGACGCGGCAGCGACTCCTCGCCGCTACCGCCGAAGTGCTGGGACGGGACGGCATCACAAGACTGTCGCTGTCTGACGTCGCCGCCCAGGCCGGCGTATCGCGACCGACGCTGTACCGATATTTCGCCGACAAGCGCGAACTTCTCGACGCATTCGTGGTGTGGGAGCGGCAGCACTACGAATGTGCCATCGCCAAGGCCACGGCCGGCCTTCCGGCACACGAGCGCCTTGACGCCGCGTTGCGAGCCATCGTCGAATACCAGCTCTCCTATCCCGGTCTGCGGATGGTCGACGTCGAACCCGACCAGGTGATCCGGCGCATGGCGCGCGTTCTGCCCCTGATGCGTGAGAGGTTGCAGCGACTGTGCACCGGTCAGGATGCCGAGTTGCGCGCCGCCACTGCGGTGCGCGTGGCGATCTCGCAGTACATCGTGCGCAGCGACGACTCCCCCGCTTTTCTGGCCCAACTGCGGCACGCCGCGCGCGTGAGATATCAGGTCGATGATCGATCCGACCTGGCCGATGGCTGACACGTGCACTCGGTGGGGTGCCGCGTTGCGGCGCAAAGAATGGGGTGCGGGGGTCTGGGCACCGGGTTCGCGCCCTAGGTCGAGCGATTCGCGCGCTGAGCGAGATCGGTCAGCACCTCGTCGGTGTGCTGACCCAGTTCGGGTGCGGTCCAGCGCACGTCGGTGGGGGTGCCGTGAAAGTCCGCGGGTGAAGCCACCATCGGCACCGCCCCGGCCTCGTCGTCGGGCACGTAGACGATCCCGCCCGCGACGTGGAACTGATCGTCACCGAGGACATCCTCGATCGAATTGATCGGCGACCAGAATAGATCCGGCTGTCCCGCAAAGACTTCCGCCCACTCGGCCAGTGTCTTGCCCGCGAAGATCAGATCGAGTTCGGCGATCAGGTCGACCGCGTTCGCCGCACGGTTTCGCGCGGAGGCGAAGCGCTCGTCGGTCAACCACTCCAGACGCTGCACCGCCGCGCACAGCGGCGGCCAGTGACGATCTCCCTGCAGACCGACCAGCCAGAACCTCCTGCCGTCTGCGGCGGTGTAGTTGTTCATGCACGGGTTGCCCATCGACTCGCGCGCTCCGATGGCGATGGCATGCCCGGTGATGAGGAAGGTGTTGAGATCGAAGCTGATCGTGTAGGCGCCCTGCCGGTACAGCGACGTCGACACGAGTTGCCCCGTCCCGGTCCGCGCCCGCGCCACCAAAGCCGCACAGATCGCGCCTGCCAGCGTCATACCGGCCATGTGGTCACCCATCCCGCCCCGCTGGAACGGCGGACTCTCGCCGGGTCGGGTCAGTAGGTGCGCCAGACCCGCTCGCGCCCAGAAGGCGGCGACGTCATAGGCCGGCCGGTCCGCGTCGGGCCCTTCTGTCCCGTAGCCGGTGATCAACCCGTAGACCAGGCGCGGGTTTGCCGCGGCGACTCCGTCGAAGTCCAGCCCGATGCGCCGCAGCGCGCCGGTACGGATGTTGGTCAGGAACACGTCGGCGCCGTCGAGTAGTTCGCGGGCGCGGGCCTTCCCGTCGTCCGTGACGAGATCCAGCACGACGCTGCGCTTGCCGCGGTTGTCCATCTGGAACGGCGGGCTGACGTGGTGCCGGTCCTGCGGTGCGATTCCCAGCATCCGGCCGAACGTGCGGGCGGGATCGCCGGCCGGCGGCTCGATCTTGACGACGTCGGCGCCCCAGTCGGCGAGGATGCCGCCGGCTGCGGGGCCCGCCACCCAGACCCCGAGTTCGACGACCTTGATTCCCTCGAGCGGACCCGCCATGATTTCCCTACCATTCAAGTTTACAAAACAACTAACATTTGTAACGCTGTACCAGCTACCGGTCCAAGCCTAGGAGGCTCGTGGTGTCCGTCATCGCCAATCGGATCGCACCCGCGGTCGGCCTCGCCTCGCATCTTGGCCGGGGGTTGCGGCGAATCGGGACCGACACGCTGATCGGGCGGCTACGCCCGCTTCCGCGCACCATCGGCGACCTCGACGCTGCGGCGATGTCTCTGCTCATGAACCGGAGGGTGACGTCGGTGTCCGTGATCGGTGGTGACGCGGGCACCTCGTCGCGCGCCCGGCTCGCGCTGGCAGGCGAAGACGTCCCCGCGTCGGTGTTCGTCAAGATGGCCGCCGAAACCGTGGCCACCAGGTTGATGGGCGAACTCGGAAACCTCGCCGACACCGAGACCCGCTTCTACAGCCAGCTCTCCGGAGAGCTGACCGGCGTCCCTCGCACCTACGGCTCCACCTTCGACCCTCACACGGGCCGGTTTGCGCTCGTGCTCGAGGATCTCGCGGCCGCCGACTGCGAATTCCCTGACACCTTGCACCCGATCGACGCCGATCGCGCCGCACTGGTCGTCGAACTGCTGGCGCGACTGCACGCCACCTTCTGGGGCCGGCTACCCGCGCACAGCGGGACCGGACCTTTGGGTTGGCTCTACAGCGCTTCCGAGGACAGCGCGTCGCTGCTGACAGCGCCGCTGCTGAAGACCTCGGCGCGCAAACTGTCCGAGCGTACGCACCTGCCGATCGATCGCGGCCGCTTCATCGACGACCACTATCGTGGCGCCGCGGCGCTGGTCGACCGCACGCCACACACTGTGATGCACGGCGACGCGCACCCGGGAAACCTGTACTTCCGTGACGGGCGGGCGGGACTGCTGGACTGGCAGGCGGTGCGCCGCGGCCACCCCAGCCGCGAGCTCGCCTACACACTGGTCACCAGCATGACGACCGAGAGCCGACGGCAATCCCAGCGCGAACTGCTCGACGTCTATCGCAGCGCCTTGGCCGCGGCGGGCGGACCCGAACTGACCCAATCCGATCTCTGGGACCGCTACCGCCAGGGCGCGCTGTACCCCTACGTCGCCACGCTGATCACCGCCGGAATGGGCGGCATGCAGAACGAGGACATCGCGCTGAAAGGCCTCGAGCGCGCGCTGGACGCACTCGACGATCTCGACACCGTCACCCTGCTTGAGAAGAGCCTGTGACCAAGAATGCCCGCGCGCCGTCGTCGGCAGGAACGGCCACGCTTTACGATCGACAGCGAACCCGTAAGTAAGGCCAGGTACGTGAACCATCCAGCCCGCGACACCGACGACACCACAGACGACACCTCGACGAGGAACCGCATTCTCGCCGCAACCGCCGAAGTCCTCGGCCGCAGTGGCCAGACGAAGCTGAGCCTGTCCGAGGTGGCCCTTCAGGCGGGGGTGTCGCGGCCCACGTTGTACCGCTGGTTCGCCGACAAGCAGGCGCTGCTGGAGGCGTTCGGCATCTACGAACGGGAGATGTTCGAGACGGGCTTGATCAAGGCGACCGCCGGCCTGCGCGGCACCGAACGCGTGGACGCCGCGATGCGGTTCATCGTGGAGTACCAGCAGTCCTACTCAGGTGTGCGCGTCGTCGACATCGAGCCGGAGGTTGTCATCGCGCGGCTGGGCCACA
The DNA here is from genome assembly GCF_001650495.1 of Mycolicibacterium iranicum. Taxonomy (GTDB): domain Bacteria; phylum Actinomycetota; class Actinomycetes; order Mycobacteriales; family Mycobacteriaceae; genus Mycobacterium; species Mycobacterium iranicum_A. The sequence goes on from NZ_LWCS01000016.1 coordinate 83,364, forward strand.
TCATCCCGTCGATGCGCGGCCAGCTGGAAAAGCTGCTCCCGGGGCCCAACGGTGCGGTCAAGGCGGCCACGGCGATCCGGGTGGCGGTATCGCACTACATCGTCCGTTCCGACGACGACCACCAGTTCCTGGCCCAACTCCGTCACGCTGTGGGAATCAAGACCACCTGATCGCGTGACACTCGGCTGAATTCTTGTAAAGCTAGCTGTCATGACGACAGCGGAGACCGAAACCGGCGTGCTCGCGGGCGACGAGCGCATGCTCATTGACGGTGAACTGCAATTCACCCGCAGCGGAGCCACATTCGACGTGATCCATCCGGCCAGCGAGCAGGTCGCCGGCCAGGCCACCGACGGCACCGTCGACGACATGGCCCGCGCGGTCGCGGCGGCGCGGCGGGCATTCGACGAGACCGACTGGTCGCGCGACCTGGAGTTCCGCTACCACTGCCTGACCCAGCTGCACGACGCCTTCAAGCGCAACAAGGAACGGTTGCGACGCGTCCTGATCACCGAAGTGGGGTGCCCGGTCAAGGTGACCGGCAGCCAGATCGAGAGCCCCATCGACGAAGTCAAGCACTGGGCCGACCACGGCAAGAACTTCAACTACCTCGCCGACAACGGCATCCACGAGACCCCGCTCGGACCCGCCCAACGCAAGATCCACTACGAGGCCGTCGGCGTTGTCGGCGCCATCACGCCGTGGAACGTGCCGTTCTACCTCAACGTCGCCGAGACGGTACCCGCACTCATGGCAGGCAACACGGTCGTGCTCAAACCCGCACAGCTGACGCCGTGGTCGGGCAGCGAGTACGGCCGCATCGTCGCCGAGGAAACCGACATCCCACCCGGCGTGTTCAACGTCGTGGTCTCCAACGCCAACGAGGTGGGCGCGGCCCTGTCGTCGGATCCGCGCGTCGACATGATCACGTTCACCGGCTCCACCGCGACCGGACGGGCCATCCTCGCCGCAGGCGCGTCCACCGTGAAGAAGACACTGCTCGAGCTCGGCGGCAAAAGCGCCCACATCGTCCTCGACGACGCCGACTTCAACATGGCGTTGCCGATGGCGGCATTGATGGCATGCGTGATGTCGGGCCAGAGCTGCATTCTCCCCAGCCGAATTCTATTGCCCCGCAGCAGGTATGACGAGGGAATCGAGATCATGAAGGTGATGATGGAGAACTTTCCCGTCGGCGATCCCTGGGACCCCAACAACATGCAGGGGCCCCAGATAAGCGAGACCCAGCGCCAGAAGGTGCTGGGCCTGATCAAGTCCGGCGTCGAGTCCGGGGCCCGACTGGTCACCGGGGGTGGCGTGCCCGAGCACCTGCCCGTCGGCTACTACGTGCAACCGACGCTGCTGGCCGACGTAGACCCGAATTCGCAGGTCGCGCAAGAAGAGATCTTCGGGCCCGTCTTGACGGTGACCCCTTACGACACCGACGACGAAGCGATCGCGATCGCGAACAACTCGATCTACGGCCTCTCCGGTGAGGTCAGCGGCGCCGACCTCGACCGCGCCTTCGATGTGGCGACGCGCATGCGCACCGGCAATGTCACCATCAACGGCAGAAGCCACTTCGGCATCGGGAGCCCTTTCGGCGGGACGAAGCAGAGCGGGCTGGGATACCGCAACGGCGAAGAGGGCTACAAGGAATATCTCGAAGCCAAGACCATCGGCATGCCCGTCTAGTGGACGTCCAAGCGCTCGCCGACGAGATCGACATCGGAAACCTGCTCACGACGTACTGCCGCGCCGTCGACTCGAAGGACTGGGAGTTGTACCGCTCGTTGCTGACCGACGATGCGCACCTTAATTATTCGGCCGCCGGACTGTTCGTCGGCGGGCCCGATGACGCCGTCGCCTACCTGACGCGCCACCAGGAATCGATCAGCGTCGGCATGCACCACGTCACCAACCTGGAGAGCCGGGTCGACGGGGACGCGGCAACCGTTGTCGCCATGTGGTTCAACGCCGTTGCGCTCCCGGACGCCGACGGAACGTTCTGCACGAGATTTGTCCATGGCCGCTGGCACGACGACATGGTCAAGACACCATCGGGTTGGCGAATCCAGAATCTGCGACTTGAGGTGGCAGCGTGATCGACGTTCAGCGCATCGCCGATGAATCGGAGATCCGTGCGCTCCTGAGCCGCTACGCGCGGGCCGTAGACACCAAGGACTGGGACCTCTACCGGTCGGTCTTCACCGACGACGCGCACATCGACTATTCCTCGGCCGGGGCCGCGGCGGGAAGCCGGGACGAGGTCGCTGCCTGGCTGGAGTCGGGATTCGCGGCCATCCCCTGGACGATGCACTACATCACGAATGTCGAATGCGAGGTGACCGGCGACACCGCGACGGTGCGCGCGATGTTCTACAACCCGATGCAGCTGCCCGGCATGACGGAGCAAAGCTGTTGCGGCGGTTACTACTACCACGACCTCGTGCGCACTCCCGAGGGGTGGCGCAGCCGGCACCTTCGGGAGGACAACGTCTGGTTCGTCGGCAAGCCCTAGCCGCAGTTGCGTGACGCTTCGACCAACGAGGCCTCCCGTTTCGCCACAGCGTCGCGCAGGTCATTCCCCGACGGCCTACAGCCACGACGCTCAGGGCCAGCTCTTGGTGGACGTCAAAATTTGCTATGGTGACTGCGCGTGTCTGCTCGGCAGCTGCGCCGCACGGTCCGGCAACGGCGTGGCGCTGCACTGCCGGACGTTCACCCAGTCAAAATTGGCCGGACACTTTATGATCCTGATCGCCATGGCGTGTTCAGCTGTATGCGCTGCAGAGAAGTCATCGTCCTCCTAGTGTGAGGATGGCTGGGCATCGCGTCCCCAGCCTTTGCTGTCGCACGCAGGGAAGAGGTCCTTGATGTCAGCTCCTTCACGGCGTCGGCAACGTGGTGTAGCGGTGAAGAAGCGGCGTCGGGCGGACGAATCATCGCGGGTCGAGCCGTATGCGTGGCTGGGAGCGAGTGCGGTTGCGCTGGGAATCGGCGCGGCGCTGGTCAGTGGAGCCGGCGCGGCACATGCCGAGGACGGTGCGGAGCGCGGCTCCGCGTCGGCATCGAATTCGAGTTCGAGCTCCACGACCAATTCCGGTACGCGGCAGAAGCACCGCGCAGACCGTGACGACAACGACGCCACTGCACAGAAGCCGAAGACCGACTCTGGCACTGAATCCGCAGCCGACGAGGCCACGCAGGCCGGCGATGACGACGCTGCAGAGACGGCGGACGATCAGCCCACCGGTGATGCCGCCGCGCCGCAGCCGGAATCCGATGACGCAGCAGAGGCTTCCCTGGCGGGGCGCGTCAACGAGCGGGATATAGACAGCGAGGGTCCCAGCGCGTCCAACGACGGCGACGCGGCGGTGGTGCCTCTCGAACCCCCAGTCGCCGCGGAAGACCCGACGCCGGATACATCTCCCGCCGGCACCTCGAGCCCTCCACGGGCCACTAGCTCAGCAGCGCCGGACCTGCTTGGAGCACCGGTCGCCACTGTGAAATCGGCACGGCAGGAAAGTCCCGCGGAGGCGGCCGCCAACGGCTCGGCGATCACCTCTCCCGTACCGGTCCTGGTGGGCAATCCGTCACCGGCGGTGACCAACTCGACGAACCGCTTCGCATTGGCTGTTGACACACTTCTCAAGCCCGTAGGCACACTCCTCACCGAGCTGGGAGGCCTCATCCTGGGTATCGGCGCCGACCCACTCCCGCCCGGGGCTTGCGAAGACGGCGTGTGCAATCCGACGAGCGACTTTTACCTTCCGTTCGTCCGAAACGAAGTCACCGTCCTCAATCTGACCGGCCGACCGGTCACTCTGTCGGAACTTGAGACGCCGAAGCCGCTGACCTACGGCCCGCGATCTGGGTTCGTCCTAGGCAACGCGCGCCAGGTCGAGATGGCGTTCTATCAGAACTCGAGCGAATGGGATAGAGATAACTGGACTTACGAGGGAACCATGACGTGGACGGCCGGTAACGAATCGGTCACCATGGTGGTCGATGCCGGCGGGGCCACCGCGTCGACTTCAGGTGGTTGGCAGACGGTCACTTTCGAGACCCCGGAATCTATCAGCGGACCCTCGCAAATCGCTTTGAGAGAGACAGTGGTGATCTTGCCAAAGGCCGGCACCGAGATCACCGTGGACAGCACGGACAAGGTTGGGCAGGCGATCGTGGCCGCCGCGTTGTGCAAGGTTTCTGGCAGTTGCCGGCAGGAAGTCGCCAAGGAGGAGGTCCTGCTCAGCGCCGAGAAGCTGGTTGGCGTCACTCTGTTCAACAACGGAACTGTCGACTCGACAAACAGGTACAAAGTTACCCACGAGGTCATCAAGACCAGCGGCGTCGAAGAGAACCTGAAGGTGGTTGCCGGCAGCTCACTCAATTTCTCGCTCGGGCCGCTGGCCTTCCAAAGTGAGATCGGTGCCCTGGTGCAGCAGAAGTACGGGCACAGCTGGAGCGACGGTGTCACTGTCGAGTCGCAGGTGGACCTGGATGTCCCGCCGGGCAGTTATGGCCAGATATATGTCCAGTACCCCGAATATCACGATTACGTCAACATGACGATCACCGATGCGGGCGTCACGATAAAGATCCCGGACGTCGAGTACGTCAGCTTGGCTCCCTCAGGCTCGCTGGACCCGGAGGGCAAACCGCTTGCAGTGACCTACACGACCTACGACTGGAAGATCGGGACAGGACCGCACCCGAATCCCGATTCCGGTTCTGTACCGACACCGCCGAATCCTGCTGCGGTCGACACTGTGACCGTGCCCGACATCTCGGCGCCCGTTCCGGCACCCGCTCGTCGCATGAAAACGCTGTTCGAGATCCTCGGCAACTACCTGGAGGACCAAGCGCAAGCGTTCCGCACCCTGCCCAACGTTCTGTTCGGCGGCCGCGCCATCAGTTCGATGCCTTTCCGGGTCGTCAACCTCACGCCCTACCCGCAGACGCTCAGCAGCATCACCGGCGAGTACGAGGAAGACGAGTCCCCGGAGAAAGGCTTTGTCCTGCAGCCCTTCGAGGCGATATTCATCGAAGTGGATTACAGCGTCTGGCGCGACCAGGAGACGTACGTAACGTGGACGAACTCAACCGGACTTCCCGCGTCGGCGGAGTTTAAGGTTTTCAACGGAGGGAGCGCGCCCCTGGTCACCTGCACGAGCGCGCCCGGCTGTATGGCGTACGGCTACGAAGACGACGTAACCATGTACCTCATCTACCCCTTCGACCCGCCCGGCGTGCTTGACATCACCGGCATGCCCAATCTCGCGTCCGCGGCCGTCGATAAGGCGTGCGAGCCGGGTTACAACAATTCGATTCCGGGTTCTTGCAGCGTGAACGCTACTGGCGACGTCTACTACACAGCGCCGACGGCTGGGCCCTATCAACAACACGTAAACCGCGGCACTCAGACGAACTCGTACTACTACACGGTCACCACCAGCAAGAGTGAGACGGCAAGCTGGGCCGCCGGCGGAGGCGTCAAGCTCAAGGAGAAGGCAGGCGTGTTCGTCGGTCTCCAGATCGAAATCGAGGCATCGGTCCTGTACAACAGTTCGGTCCAAGTCAAAGACTCGGAGTCGAGCACCGTCGTGCAGAACTTGCTCCCGGATTATGGAGGCGCGATCTACACCGGCGATCCGTACCTGCGCAGCTACGGCGACTACGTCGTCAACCTGCCCAACCTCACGATGATCGTCACCGGCCAGTGGATCGAAGCGGCATCCGGTCTAGCCGCTCAGGGCCCGGTCGCCAACGTCGTCGACTACCCCCTTAGCTAACGCACCACGGAAGTTCTATCCCTCTGCCGCCAATTGCCCACAGGCAGCGGCGATTTCGCGGCCGCGGGTGTCGCGCACCGTGCAGGACACCCCGTGTTCGCGCACCCGGCGGACGAACTCCCGTTCCACCGGCTTGGGGCTGGCGTCCCATTCGCTTCCCGGTGTCGGATTGAGCGGGATCAGGTTGACGTGCACCAGGGGACCGAGCGCGCCGTGCAGTTTCTTGCCGAGAAGGTCGGCGCGCCACGGCTGGTCGTTCACGTCCCGGATCAGCGCGTACTCGATCGACACCCGGCGGCCGGTGACGTCGGCGTAGTAGCGCGCCGCGTCGAGGACCTCGGAGACCTTCCAGCGGTTGTTGACCGGGACGAGGGTGTCGCGCAGTTCATCGTCAGGGGTGTGCAGCGACACCGCCAGCGTCACGTTGAGCTTCTCGTCGGCGAGCTTGCGGATCGCCGGGGCCAGCCCGACCGTCGACACCGTCACCGAGCGCGCCGAGATCCCGAATCCGTTCGGCGCCGGCGCCGTAATTCTTGGTAGCGCCGCGAGCACCCGGTTGTAGTTGGCCAGCGGCTCGCCCATACCCATGAAGACGATGTTCGAGAGCCGCCCGCCACTGTCGCGGTCACGCAGCTCTGCGCTGGCGGCACGCACCTGCTCGAGGATTTCGGCGGTCGACAGGTTGCGCTTGAGCCCGCCCTGGCCCGTCGCGCAGAACGGGCACGCCATCCCGCACCCGGCCTGCGACGAGATGCAGACGGTGTTGCGATCCGTATAGCGCATCAGCACCGACTCGAACGTCGTTCCGTCGCCGGCGCGCCACAGCACTTTGCGGGTGTCCCCCGCGTCGCATTCGATCTCCCGCATCGCGGTGAACAGTGTCGGGAACAAAGCCTGACCGATCTGCTCCCGCATCGCAGCCGGCAGATCCGTCATCTGAGCAGGGTCGGCGATGAGCCTGCCGTAATACTGGTTGGCCAGCTGCTTGGCACGGAAGGCCGGCAAGCCGAGTTCGCCGACAGCGGCGGTACGGCCGGCCTCGTCGAGGTCGGCGAAATGCCGCGGCGGCATGGCGCGGCGCGGCGCGTCGAACACGAGAGGCAGTGAACTCGGCATGGGCACAGCCAGTATCTCAGGCCAACAGCGTCAGGACGATCCAGCCGGCTACCGCCGAGGGCAGCATTGCGTCGATGCGGTCCATCAGTCCACCATGCCCGGGCAGCAACGTGCCCATGTCCTTGATCCCCAAATCGCGTTTGACCTGCGATTCGACGAGATCGCCGAGGACGCCGGTGACGACCAGCATCAGCCCGAGCGGAGTTCCGACCCAGGCGGGTTTGTCGAGGAGGAACGTGACCGAGAGCACCGCCGCACTGACGCCGAACAACAGCGAACCGCCAAGCCCCTCCCACGATTTCTTCGGGCTGATGGCGGGCACCATGAGGTGCTTGCCGAACAGCACCCCGGCGGTGTACCCGCCGATGTCGGCGAAGACGACGGTGACAATGACGGTGAAAACCCGCATACCCCCGTGGTCCTGGAAGATCAGCAGGGCAGTGAAACTGGCGAACAGGGGCACCCACGTCGCGATGAGCACTGCCGCCGACACATCGCGCAGGTAGTTGACCGGATGCTCGGCATGTCCCACCAGCCGCCACACCATGCACGCCACGATGGTCGCGCCGTAGGCACCCAACAACCCTGGCGCGCCGAAGGGCCAGGTCAGCCAGATCATCGCCTGACCACCCAGGAGCAGCGCCAGGACCGGGATGTCGTATCCCGCCTCGCGCAACCTACGACCGAGTTCGTGGGTGGCAATCGGCATTGCCACCGCGAGCACAGCCAGCCATCCCATGGGCGCGAAGAACAGCACCACGATCGCGATCGCGCCCAGAGCGGCACCAACACCGATCGCAGCGGGCAGATTCCGCCCGGCGCGCGAGGTCTTGACCGGCTTGGATGCCACGGGAGTCGATTGCTGATAGGTCATGGTCAGACCTCCAGCAGCTCGCCTTCTTTGTGCTTGACGATCTCGTCGATCTGGCTGGTGTACTGATGGGTGCTCTTGTCGAGGTCTTTCTCGGCTCGGGTCACCTCGTCCTCGCCGGCGTCGCCATCTTTCTTGATCCGCGACAGTTCTTCCATGGCCTTGCGGCGGATGTTGCGGATCGAGACCTTGGCGTCTTCGCCCTTGGACTTGGCCTGCTTGACGAGGTCGCGACGGCGCTCCTCGGTCAGCTGCGGGATGGCGATCCGGATGACGCTGCCGTCGTTGCTCGGGTTGACCCCCAGGTCGGAGTTCCTGATCGCATCCTCGATGTTCTTGAGTTGGTTGGACTCGTAGGGCTTGATGACCACCAGACGCGCCTCCGGCACGTTGATGCTGGACAGCTGCGTGATCGGCGTCATCGCACCGTAGTAGTCGATGTTGATGCGGTTGAACATGCCGGGATTGGCTCGGCCGGTGCGAATCGACGCCAGGTCGTCCCGTGCCACAGACACGGCCTTCTCCATCTTCTCCTCGGCATCGAAGAGGGTTTCGTCGATCACTGTCTCTCCCGTCGCTTTCGCTCGCGCTCGCCGGTCACCTGGTGACCAGCGTTCCGATCTTCTCACCTGCGACGGCACGCGCGATATTGCCATCGACGAGCAGGTTGAACACCAGGATCGGCATTCCGTTGTCCATGCACAAACTGAACGCCGTGGCGTCGGCCACCGCCAGCCCGCGGTCGATGACCTCGCGGTGGGTGATCGCAGTGATCATCTCGGCGTCGGGATGCACACGCGGATCGGCGGTGAAGACTCCGTCGACGGCCTTGGCCATCAGGACGACCTCAGCGCCGATCTCGAGGGCGCGCTGCGCGGCGGTGGTGTCGGTCGAGAAGTAGGGCAGCCCCATCCCCGCCCCGAAGATGACGACGCGCCCCTTCTCGAGGTGCCTGCGTGCGCGCAGCGGAATGTAGGGCTCGGCGACCTGCCCCATGGTGATTGCGGTCTGCACCCGGGTGTCGATACCCTCCTTCTGCAGGAAATCCTGCAGCGCAAGGCTGTTCATGACAGTGCCGAGCATGCCCATGTAGTCGGAGCGGGTGCGTTCCATGCCCCGCTGCTGCAGTTGGGCGCCGCGGAAGAAGTTTCCTCCGCCGATGACGACGGCGACCTCGACCCCGCTGCGCACGACCTCGGCGATCTGGCGCGCCACCATCGCGACCACATCCGGGTCGAGTCCGACCTGCCCGCCGCCGAACATCTCGCCGCCCAATTTGAGCAGCACTCTGGAATAGGCGGGCCGATACGAGGAGGGCTGATCAGCAACGGGCTCTGTCATCGGGGCCAACAGGCTCCTTTCGGGTCCGCATATGAGGTTGCCGTCGACGAGGCGACACCCCAATCCTGCCAAACCTTGACGAGCCCGATGGCGAATGGGTGGAACGCGGTGCGTTATCCGAGGTGCGCGGTGAGCAGCCAGGCACCCATCGACTTGCGGCCCTTGTCCTCGTCGCGGATGTCGGCGCCCGCGAAACCCGTGAAATGATCGGCGAATCCTTCCGGCACGTTGGCGTGGATGCGCGCCGGGCGGATGTCGTCGACGATCCAGTACTTGCCCACCACGTCGCGCAATTCGTCCTCGGTGACGGCGTTGACCGGGCTTTCGGCGGGCATCGATGTCCGGTCGAAGACCAGCACGAAGTACGAGGCGCCGGGAGCGGCAGCCCGCACGATGGACTGCTGGTATCCCTCGCGCAGCTGGACCGGCATCGAGTGGAACAGGGTGCTGTCGACGATGGTGCCGAAGCGGCCGTCGTAGCCGTCGAATGCGCTGATGTCGGCGACGTCGAAGGTGACATTGGTCAGACCGCGCCTGCCCGCTTCCTCCCGGGCGAGTTTGATGGCCGTCGGCGACTGGTCCAATCCGACGGTCGTGAACCCCCGCTCAGCGAGGTACATCGACGTCGCCGCTTCCCCGCAGCCGGCATCGAGGACGTCGCCGTGGAACTTGCCCGCGTCGATCAGCGCCGCAATGTCGGGTTGCGGCTCGTCGATGCTCCACGGTGGCCGGACTGCCCCGCCCATCTCGGCCGCTTCTCCGCGGTAGGCGGACTCGAACATCTCATTCGTATCGGTCATGACACCTTGGTATCAACGTAGTTGATATATGTCAATATGGTTGACATGCCCCGTTCCGACGACCAGCCGCTGGGCTACCTGCTCCATCGTCTCGCCACGGCTCTGCGCAGCGACGTCACCTCGACGGTGCTCGGACCGTTGAATCTGACCTTCCCGCAGTACATCTGCATGCGAATGCTGTCGCGGTACCCAGGACGGTCCAACGCCGAACTGGCGCGCGAAGTGGAGGTCTCCCCGCAAGCGATGAACATGGTGGTGCGCGGGCTGCAGGACCGAGGCTTGGTCACCCGCCCCGCCGAGGTGTCGTCGGGGCGGTCGCGCCCGGCGGAGCTCACCCGTGACGGCACGGCAATTCTGCGGCGCACCGACGACGGCATCCGCGGGGCCGAGCAGCGTGTCCTGGCCGCATTGAGCGAACCCGACCAACGGGAGCTGCGCCGCATCCTGTCCCAGCTCGGCTGAGTCGCCCCGCGAGCGCGTGGCTGTACTCCGTTGTCACGTTTACGCCGCACGTCTCGTCTCAACCTCTGAACAGACCCCACGGACGAACGGAGCGCTCCACATGTCCACCAGGCCCATGCTGAACAAGGCGGTACCCGACGCCTACACGACGACGATCGCGCTCAGCGAGCAAGCCGGGAAGGCTGCTCTGGACGCCGGCGTCGAACCCCTCGCCATCGAACTGGTCAGGATCCGCGCCTCACAGATCAACGGATGCGGCTACTGCCTGCGCATGCATGTCCGCGACGCGCTCGCCAAAGGCGAGACCACCGACCGCATCGCGGTGCTGCCCGCGTGGCGGGAGACAGGCTACTTCTCCCCCGCCGAGCGGGCCGCACTCGCGATCGCCGAGGAGATCACACACATCGACACGCGAATGGCCGGAGTCGACGACCACACCGCAGCGGTCGACGATCAGCAGGCCGCTGCGCTTCGCTGGGTCGCCATCTCGATCAATGCATTCAACCGGGTGGCGATCTCCAGCCACTACTCCGTCAAGCCCTAGACCGGTGGGTACGACACGGGGGCCTCACGACTCCATGGCGCGCTCGGCCACCGGGAGACCGGCATGGTTGGCGTGACACGCCTTGGGCGGTGACGGAGGCAGGTCCAGGGCCGGGTTGCCGTCGAAGAAACCGATGGGCTTGAGGTGGAATCCGGTGTAGGCGCACGGCATCACCGGCCAGTCCTCGGGCCGCACGACATGGTGGGCGCCCAGCGTGTACCACAGCACCACGTCGGAGTCCTCCAACGATTCATCACCCGAGACGAATTCGGGCAAGCCCTGCATATCCGCCGACTGGTACATGTAGTCCCCCGCGGCGAACTTCTCCGCCGGGTCGTACTTGGTCACCCACAGATTGTGCTGAAGGAACCTGGCCCGGTCGTAGATGTAGGAGCCTTCCTGCACCATCACGGGCACGACGTCCTTGGGCACCAGCTTGTACGCCACCGGGATACCGAGCTCGTTCTTCTTGGACGGGTTGGCGATCTTCCAGTACCGGCCGGTCGACCAGTTCCAGTCGCGGGCCCCCTGGGCTTCCGAGGCCACCAGCGTGTCCTGGGTGATCCACGCATTGCGGTGCGGGTTGAGCTCAGGATCCGGTTCGGGCACCGAATCCACCTCGTACACGCTGTTTCCCGCACCGTCGACGCTCATGTCCAGACGGAAGTTGAAGAAGTGCTGGTGGTTCGGTCCGTAGATGCCGGGGGCCACCATCTTTCCCCAGCGCGGCTGCTCACCGGGCTCGACTTCGACGGCGCCGGTCGTCAGCACGCCGGACAGCTTGACCTCGACCTCGATCGATGCGTCATTGTAGAAGTACCAGAAGAAGCCGTACTCGTAGTTTCCGACGGTGCAGATCATCGAGATCACCAGTCGCCGCGATCGCCGCACCTCGACCTCCTCGGTACGGAAATCAGTGTGCTTCCAGGAGATTCCGAAATCCTCCTCGTGCATGCAGATCGCATTCGGAATCGTCACCGCGTTGCCGCTGGAGTCGTTGACCGTGCCGTCGAAGTAGTGGATCTCGCCGAGACAGTCACACCCCAGGGTCAGCGGGTTCGCCGAGAACCCCATCCCGACTTCGCCCATGTCGAAGACGTTCTTGTTCCAGTGCGTCGGCGACGAATCGCCGTAGGGCACCACCATCTCCGACAGCGATCCCCGGTACAGGATCGGCCGGGTCACGCCGCGGTCGGTGTAGGTCACCTCATGCAGGGTGATGCCCTCGCGCGGATTGAACCCGATACGCAGAGACCATTTCTGCCACTGCACCTTCCAGCCGTCCACCGTGAAGCTCGGCCCGTCAGGCTGGGTGATCTCGATCGGTTTGACGTCGTCGCGGAACTGTGTGAACGCCGGCCTGTTGTTCGGGTCGAACATGAACTTCTCGGAGTAGTTTCCCGCGGTCGGCGGCAGCGGAACCACTCCGTGGTCCTCGATGTCGATGACCCTCATGTTGTCGAGGTCGAACGTCACGATGAGGCCCTCGACGGGTCGTGCGTAGCCGTGCTCCGACGGGGCGGCCCGCATGAACGTCAACGGCCGGCAGATCAGCGGTGAGTTGTCGTGGTGATCCTGGGCGCCGTAATACCCTGCGGGCCAGGGATCGATCATCGCGAGGCTGAAATCGGTGACGCCGCGTTTGCGCATCGCCTCCTGCCATCGCGGATCCTCGCGGACCTTCTCCTCCACCCCGGTCATGTGCTCGACAAGGTAGGACGGAAAGCGACCGGGGATGGGCGTCCACGACTCGATGACTCGCGCCGTCAGATCGACGACGGCTTCGTAGATCATCTTGGCCGCCGCGTCGTACATCGTGATGAACGCGCACCGCGGGACCTCAACGCCGGCGGGGAATGTCAAAACCTCCGTCTTGGCGGGCTCGGCGAGCTGAATCATCACGAACTTCAGTGTGGCGGTGGCATATTCGGATCCCGTCACGACCGCCGCGGCGGCTTCGATCTCGGCTCCGGTCAACGGGTCGAGGGGATAACTGCCGAAGGCAGAACCGTGCTCACCTCGCGACCGGGTGTCCTCCATCGTCATTTCGCTGTTTCCTCTGTTTCTGTCTTGGTGAGGTCGAAGACGGCCAGGTGGGCCAGTGCGTCATCGCGACTGGTCTTGTGCGCCGAGCGGCGACCGAAGACGTACACGACCACACCGAGGGCCACCATTGCGAGGCTGATGCTGCCGACCCACATCATCCATTCGGCGTCGCCGACACCGGAGCTGGCCAGCCATGACTTGGCGAAGGAGTAGTAGATGCCGCCGATCGTGCCGATGGTGCCGACGACCACGGTGATCCAGACGCCGACCATGCCGCCGGGGATGCGCCAGAAGGTTTCGTTCTCGTAGCGGTCCGCGTACTTCTTGCGGGCGATGATCACCGGGAACAGGAAGAAGAAGCCCGAGATCAGCCACACGGTGGACAGGCCGCCCTGCAGGAAGATCGTGGTGTTGACCAGGCTGCTCTGCGAGTACAGCCCGACGATCAGCAGCGACGAGATCACGCCCTGAATGAGAATGGCCGACACCGGGTTACGTGTGCGCGGGTTCAGATGGGTGAAGATACGCGGCAGGTGGCGCTCCAGGCCGGAGACGAAGATCAGGCGCGAGTAGGCGACCTGGTAGGTCATCAGGGCCACGATGATGATCAGCGCCAGGACCACCGCACAGATCTCCATCAAGCCGGGGAAACCGGCCACATCGAGCATGCCGATCACACCCGTCACCGCATCGATCTCGTCGGTCGGCAGGGCCATCATCGTGCCGAGCGTCGTCAGCAGGTAGATCGCCACCAGCGCCGTCGACCCCCACAGGATCATGCGCGGACCGCTCTTGCGCACGGACAGGAACTCCGCCCCCATGTTGTACGGCGTCTCAACACCGAGCAGGTACAGCAGTACGGTGCCGTACAGGAAGCCCGCCACCGCAAAGTTCGGAACCAGAGCCTCCGACCAGGTGAACGGGGTCGCCGAACCGTTCTGAACCGCGAACAGCAGTCCGCAGAGGAAGATGGTCAGCGCAAGGATGCCGAACACGACGAAGACGACATTCATGATCCGCTGGCTGGCCGACAGTTTCGCCAGGGCGAGTCCGATCACGGTCCACAGGATGACCAACTGAAGGATGACGCTGGCCGTCACCCCCAACTCGGCGTGGAACGCCAGCAACAGGAACGAGAGCACCACCGCGGGCGACGACGCGGCGTTGAGGATCACCGGCACCCAGGACAGGTAGCCGCCGATGAAACCCCACGTCTCCCCCATCGTCCTGGTGGCCCAGATGTACACGCCGCCCTGGCCCGGCCACAGGTTGCCGAGCTCGACCACGGCCATACCCGCGGGGATGAGGAACGTGAGGATGCCCAGGATCCACATGGGTATGGCAGTCCAGCCGCCGGTGGCCATCACCGACGAACCGGTGATCCAGCAGATGATGAACACGTACGCCGCAGTCAGGCCGAACGTGCTCATGACCTTGGGCAGGATCTGCTCGGGGACCAGCTCGGTGGTCATCAATTTGTCGCGCTCCGCGGTCGGCGCGGGCTCCGTCTGTGTCATGCTTTCTCCCACAAGTGTTGTAAATCAACAGCGTTGGTCAGTTGACGATCTGTCCGTCTTTCATCCGGACGACACGGCTCGCTTCGTCGGCCACCGTGGGGTCGTGGGTGCTCGCGACCACGGTGACTCCCATGGTCGAGCACAGGTCGCGCAACATGCGCACCACCGTCTCCCCCGTGCGGTGGTCAAGGTTGGCTGTGGGCTCGTCGGCGAGGACGAGGGTCGGATTGCTGATCAGCGACCGCGCGATCGCCGTCCGCTGCTGCTCCCCGCCCGACATCTTGGTCGGCTGGTGGTTGATGCGATGCCCGAGCCCGACCAGCTCCAGAAGCTCAATGGCACGCTTGCGCAGCGACTTTCGATCGTAGGGCTCGAACATCAGAGGTAGCTCGACATTCTCGACCGCCGACAGGAACGGAATCAGGTTGTAGCTCTGAAAGATGAAGCCGATGGTGTCATGCCTCAGCGCCGCGTATTGACTCTCGGTCAGCGTCGCGGTGCCTTGGCCCGCGATCTTGACAACGCCCTTCGTCGGCCGGTCGAGTCCCCCGATGATGTTGAGCAGGGTGGATTTTCCGCTACCGCTGGGGCCCATCAGGCATACGAATTCCCCAGGCATGACAGTCAATTCGGCGGCCATGAGCGCCTTGACGACCTCGTCGCCGAGCTTGTGCAGTTTCCAGACGTCCGAGATCTCGATCACCGGGCCGGCGGCCGCCTCGGTTTCGGCTGCGGCTCCCGAAGTTTCGTCGAGTGTGGTCATGGAATCAACCTCCAGAGGCGAGCGAATGGATGGGCGACCGGGACGCGGCTTTCCACGTGGGCAGAATGCTGGTGGCCAGCGCGGCGAGGATGCTGACGACGACGGCGATGCCCGCACCGACGGTCAGGCCGCCGTAGGACACCCCGGTGGCGACGACGCCGGTCATCCCCAGGACGACGCCGGCGACGAACGCCAGCAATGCGCCGGCAAGCGCGCCGAGCACTGCGGCGATCACCGGTTCGACCAGCAGGGCTGCCACGACAGGGGCCCGCGGCACCCCGTTGGCAGCAAGCACGCCGAGTTCGCGGGTGCGGTGGGCCACTGTTCGGGTGGTCGCCACGGCGACTTCAGCCACGCCGACGAGAAGGACCGTGACGGCGATCAGCACCACGGCGCGTGCGATCTCGTCGGCATGTCCCAAAGAGGCTGACTGGGTTCGGATTCCGTCGGACATCCCGAAGACGAGGACCACCAGCAGCGCCCCGGTGGCGGTCGTGACCACAGGAAGCACCATCTCCCCGATTCGGCGCCGGGTGGCAAGCCATCCGTAGGACAATCCTTTACCGATGCTCATCTATCGGTCCCCCAACAGTTCGACCGGCTTCTGCTGCAGTAGTCGGTGGACTGGAACCAGCGCACCCACGATGGCCATGGCCGGTAGGAACATCGCGGTCAACGCCGCCCCCTGCAGCCAGGACGAAAGTGACGCAATACCCGGAATCACGAGGGCTACAGCGATTCCCGCCCCGGCGACGCCGACGATATAGGCCGTCACGAAAACAAGCGCGGATTCGACGAGGAAGAAGTACAGGACTTCGTCTGCGAGACCGATGCTCGACATGATGCCGAATTCACGTCGCCGCTCGGTGACCGCTGCGAGAAACGACGACACCGCGATGACGAAGCCCAGCCCCAGGCCCACCATCGAGATCATGCCGAGAGTGGATCCAGTCACCTTGCCGGAGAACAGTGCCGAGAAGCGCTGCTCGAAGGACAGCGGACTTGAGCCGCCGACGGTGTCGTAGATCAGGCCGGCGCCTCGCGGGTCCGGTTGGGTCGACGGATCCGTGCTGAAGGGCAGACCCACAGCCGCACCGAAGCTCTGGCCGAGATCGCGGCGCTGCTGTTCTCCTTCCGGAGCAAGCACCGTCCACCAACCACTGTCGCCGACGACCGCCTGGGCCACCGATGTCGGCACCGTCAGGGATTGACCATCGCCGCCGACCGTGACCATCAGGCGGCTCCCGCCGACCTCCACCTGCGAGCCCGCCGACAGGCCGAGGCGCTGGGCGAGGGTCGGGCTCAGCACCGCCTCCCCGGCCGCCACTTCGTCGCTGCCGCGCAGCGATACCGACTGACCGCCGACGTCGATCACCCCGGACAGCGTGCGGGTCGCCGTCCAGCCCTCGGGTATGCGGATGGCCGGTGCCGGGCCGTCGGCGACAATGGACTCGACGTCGGGGTCGTAGTGCACACCTGCCGCGGGTACCACCCACAACTGTTGTCCCTCAAGCACATCGGCGATCGAGGTCTCCCCGGTCGCCGCGAACCCTGCCGAGATCGTGCGGACGACCGTGACGCACGCGATCGCCAACGCGATGCCGAGAACGGACAGCACAAAACGTTCCGGACGGCGCCGGATGTTGGCCAGCGCGAACCGGACCAGGCACCCGAAGGTGTTCCCAGTCGAAGGGGCGATCGGCGGCGATCCTGCCCGCGCTGCGGTCTCCACAATGGCGATGCTCGGACCGAAACGTTTCACCGACCGCCACGCACGGTCTCGGTGGCGTTAACGAAATCGCGGTGACGTTACTTCGATGTGTCGGTACCGCTACGGATTTCGTCGCGACCTGGAGATCGTCGACAAGCGCGCGGTCGCTACGACTGAATGCGCGCCCACGGTTGCGCCTCCTCCAGCTCGTACGCGAGCTGCAGAAGGCGCGCCTCCTCACCGACACCGGTGGCGAACATCATGCCTACCGGTAGGCCTGAGGCGGATTGAGCGAGCGGCAGCGAGATCGCCGGCTCGCCGGTGGCGTTCTGCAACGGAGTGAACGCCACCCAGTCCACGAGCCGGTCGATCACCTGTCGGTACGGCGCGGTCGGATCAAGGTGCCCGACGGGTGGCGGAGCGTCGGCCAGCGTCGGCGTCAGCAACACGTCGTAGGTCGAATACATCCGCGACGTGATCCGTCGGATGCGTTGCAGCCTGACGATCGCCAGCGGCACGCGATGCAGATTGCGCCCGGCCCAGTCGTGCAGTCCCAGAGAGAGGTTGTCGAGCCGTTCGCGGTCGAACGTGGGCCCGAAGGTCCGGCGGCCGCCTTTGACCAACGCGAAGGCCAGAAACGACCAATACAGCAGGAAGTCGTCGATGAATCGCGTCGGAATCGGGTTGTCGATGACCTCGATTCGGTGGCCGAGTCGTTCGAGCAGGGAGGCTGTGTCGAGCGTCAGCTCCCGGACCTCCGGGCTAGACTCCCGGGTTATGGAGCTGGTACACACCGCGATTCGCAGGCGCCGCCGGCCGGGGGCTGTGATGTCCCCGATCGGCGGCAGCTTCGGGTTGGCGGACACCTTCTCGATCTCGCGATAAAACGCCGCGGTGTCACGAACCGACCGGGTCACCACGCCGTTGGCGACGATTTTCAGAGGCATCTGGCGCATGTCGCGGTCCAGGGGAAGCCTGCCTCGTGAGGGCTTGAGACCCACGAGTCCGTTACAGGAGGCGGGGATTCGGATCGATCCGCCGCCGTCGTTGGCGTGGGCGATCGGCACGACGCCGGCTGCCACGAATGCCCCCGAGCCCGACGACGACGCCCCGGCAGTGTGTCGGGTGTTCCAGGGATTGCGCACCGGCCCGAGTCGGGGATGTTCAGCGGCGGCGCTGAACCCGAACTCCGACATCCGCGTCTTACCGATAGGCACAACGCCGGTAGCCAGAAAAGCCCTCGCGAAGTCACCGTCACCGGATGCGGGGACCGGATCCCATGCGTCGGTTCCGTTCATCGACGGCATGCCTGCGACGGCCACGTTGTCCTTGATGAACGAGGGCACGCCGTCGAAGAAGCCGCCATAGGGTTGACGAAGCCCGCCGCGCACGCGGGCCCGTTCGAAGGCGTCATGCGCCAACCCGTTCAGTACGGGGTTGACCTTCTCGGTGCGGGCGATCGCGGCGTCCACGACCTCCCCCACCGAAACCGACCCGGCGCGCAACGCGGCTACCAGACCTACCGCGTCGAGGTCTCCCAGAGCATCGTCGGCGAAGGCATCAATGCGATCCACCCGTCCGACGGTACCAAAGCGTACCGGCTCCCAAGTGCGCCCCTCAGCTGGGAATTCACTCTGCGCGGCGCAGTACCGCGCCAACGGTCATCGCGAGAATCTTCCAGTCGAGCCACAACGACCAGTTCTCGATGTAGTAGTTGTCCCATTCCGCACGGTCGGCGATTGACGTCTGCCCACGAAGGCCGTGCACCTGAGCCCACCCCGTGATCCCGGCCTTGACGCGGTGGCGATCGCCATAGCGCGCGATCTGAACGTTGAACAGATCGACGTACTCGGGACGCTCCGGCCGCGGACCGACGAGGCTCATCTCCCCTCTGATCACGTTGATCAGCTGAGGAAGCTCGTCCATCGAGGTGGCCCGCAAGATCTTGCCGATCGGCGTGCGGCGGTCTTCGCCCTCGACCCCGCCGGGGGCCGAGGTGTCCGACCGAACGAATGCGGCGTCGGTCTCCCGGGGCGGTCGCATCGAGCGGAACTTCAGGCAGCCGAACTCGCGTCCGTCGCGGCCGATTCGCGGCTGGCTGAAGAAGATCGGCCCGGGGGAACTGAGTCGCACGAGCAGCATCAGCGTGAGAAAGAACGGGGAGATCAACAGCAGACCCAGGCTTGCAAGGACACGGTCAGATATGTGCTTGGCGGCGAACTGCCAACTGCGCGGATCCGTGCGCGGCACGGCGATCAGCGGAAGCCCGCCGATGTGCTCGATGTGTGCGTGAACTCCGACGGTGTCGTAGATCCGAGGGACGATCCACACGGCCATGCCGCGCTGATGTGCCACCTTGACGGCGGCGGTCATGGCTTCGTCTCTGGTCCGAGAGAACGCGACGATCATGCATTCGGCGCCGGTTCGGGTGATGACTTCGTCGAGCATCTCCAGCCTGCCCAGGTACGGAATGGTGGCAGGCTGGTCGCGGTCGATCCCCATCATCGGGATCTCGTCGTCGATGATCCCGACGGGCTGCAGACCGTACTCAGGCGTGATCTCGAGTCGATCGACCACCTTGGCGGCGACCCGGCCGTTGCCCACGATCAACGTCGGGGCAACCATGCGGCTGTGGCGGTAGTGGTGGTTCTTGATGGCGATCCACACCAGTCGACCCAGGGGGATCACGACCGCGGCGCACATCCACATCCTGGCCACAGCACTACCCCGCGACCCCTCGATGTAGGGGTTCAGAACCAAGCCGCTCAACAGCAGCATGGCGGACAACGCGACCACGGCCTCGATCGTGGGCAACTCGTCGAGGAACGTGCGTTTGAGCGAGCGCTGGTACAAACCTCGCAAGGCAGCGATGGCAACGACGGTCGGTGCGAAAAAACAGAGCATCAACGTGGGAGGCAGAGCCAACTGGTCGTGGGTGGCCCACGTCATCCCGAGCGCCACCGCCAGCGACGCCGTCGACAAATCGATCAGCGCACCCACGTAAGGCTCCCAGGCCCTGTGTCTATGTAGCTGACCGTTCTCGACCGGAGCTACCGCCGGCGTTCCCCCGCTGACAACTGCGTTTGCCCTGCGGGGCGTATCAACCGTGTCGGTCACCGTGACCAGAGCAGTTCGCGCAAACCGTCATGGGGAAAAGATTAACTCGGAAGGGCTTTTAGGGCGGCAATTGGCCGTTTATTAGGGTTGCCAAACAGCGAAATTGTTTAGCTGGACAATTTGCCAGAAAATTGCCCTCGGACGCGGAGCAAATCCCAATCGCTTGAGAAAACAGCGATCTACGCGCAATTACATCCTTGTTCTACAGTGAAGCAAATAGATTCGATCTCGTCGGTCGTTATCTTCATTCGCCGCAGTCGGATTAGTCCACATCGCGCACCAAATCGGGGTCCATAAACGAAGCCCCCGAGACCATGGTCTCGGGGGCTTCGCGAATGGTCGAGATCAGGCCTGGCCGACTTCGAAGCGGGCAAACCGCGTCACGGTGACACCGGCCTCGTCGAGAAGAGCCTTGACGGTCTTCTTGTTGTCCGACACCGACGGCTGATCGAGCAGCACGACATCCTTGTAGAAGCCTGTCACGCGGCCTTCGACGATCTTCGGGAGCGCCTGCTCCGGCTTGCCCTCGTTACGGGCCGTCTCCTCGGCGATGCGCCGCTCGTTGGCGACGATCTCCTCGGGGACGTCCTCGCGGGTGAGGTACTTGGCCTTCAACGCGGCGATCTGCAGCGCGACCGCGTGAGCGGCCGACTTGTCCTCGCCGGTGTACTCCACGAGGACACCCACGGCGGGCGGCAGATCAGCCGAACGCTTGTGCAGGTAGGTCTCCACTGTGCCGTCGAAGTACGTGGCACGGCGAAGCTCCAGCTTCTCGCCGATCTTGGCCGACAGGTCGGCGATGGTCTGCTCGACCGTCGTGTCACCGAGCTTGGCGGCTTTGAGGGCCTCGACGTCGGTCGCCTTGGCAGCTGCCGCGGCGGCGACGATCTGGTCGGCAGCCTCCTGGAACTCGGCGTTCTTGGCGACGAAGTCTGTCTCGGAGTTCAGCTCGATGAGAGCTCCGTCCTTGGCTGCGACCAGGCCCTCGGCGGTGGCGCGCTCCGCGCGCTTACCGACATCCTTGGCACCCTTGATGCGCAGCAGCTCGACGGCCTTGTCGAAGTCACCCTCGGCCTCGACCAGCGCGTTCTTCGAATCCAGCATTCCGGCGCCGGTCAGTTCGCGCAGGCGTTTGACGTCGGCAGCGGTGTAGTTAGCCATGAAGCCTTTCCTTTGAATGACGTCGCAGAACGATTAGGAGGACTGTTCGGTTGTGGCCTCGCCCGCTTCGGGGGCGGACGTGGTGGCGCCCGCGAGAAGCTCCTGCTCCCACTCGGCGAGCGGCTCGGCAGCTACCCCATCCTGGCCGGCCTCCGACTTGTCGGCGCCAGCGCCCGCGCGGGCCTGCAGACCTTCGGCGACCGCGGACGCGACCACCTTGGTCAGCAACGCAGCCGAGCGGATGGCGTCGTCGTTGCCGGGGATCGGGTAGTCGACGAGGTCAGGGTCGCAGTTGGTGTCGAGGATCGCAATGATCGGGATGTTGAGCTTGCGGGCCTCGGCAACGGCCAGGTGCTCCTTGTTGGTATCGACGACCCAGATCGCAGAAGGCACCTTCTGCATGTCGCGGATACCACCGAGCGACCGCTCGAGCTTGTTCTTCTCGCGGGTCAGCATCAGGATTTCCTTCTTGGTGCGACCCTCGAAGCCACCGGTCTGCTCCATGGCCTCAAGTTCCTTGAGGCGCTGCAGACGCTTGTGCACGGTGGAGAAGTTGGTGAGCATGCCGCCCAGCCAGCGCTGGTTGACATACGGCATGCCGACGCGGGTTGCCTCTTCGGCGATCGATTCCTGCGCCTGCTTCTTGGTGCCGACGAACATGATGGTGCCGCCGTGTGCGACGGTCTCCTTCACGAACTCGTAGGCCTTGTCGATATAGGTCAGCGTCTGCTGCAGATCGATGATGTAGATGCCGTTGCGGTCGGTGAAGATGAACCGCTTCATCTTGGGGTTCCAGCGACGGGTCTGGTGCCCGAAGTGGGTGCCGCTGTCAAGCAGCTGCTTCATGGTTACAACAGCCATAGTTCAGCCATGTCCTCATAGTTGTCGGTTGACGCGCGACGCCGGGTGACGCCGAGCCCTGGCGCCTGCTTCGATGCCGGACCCGGCTTTCAGGCGGGACCGCCCGGCATACGAGGTGACGGTGGCCCTCAACAACAGAGGGCGTCCGTGTCGCAGACGCGCGAAGTCAGCTCGCGTGAACGAGCTGCGCGTAGGAGTTTACACGCTCAGAACAGCTGCTTTTACCACCGTGACCAGCCATCCCCAGGCTACGTTGCGGGCCTTTCACGACGGCGGTCGGTTGCGTTGAACTGGCCGAATGCGGATTCTCGCGGTCGCGGCGGTGTCGATGCTGCTGTGCGCAGCCCCGGCGTCGGCAGACATCCGACTCGATTGGCCGCTCCGTCCCCGCCCTGCGGTGTCGCGCGTGTTCGACGGCCCGTCCCCCAATTGGCAACCCGGCCACCGCGGGGTCGACCTGGCCGGGGCCGCTGGTCAGGCGGTGTACGCAGCAGGCGCGGGGACGGTGGTGTTCGCCGGAGAGTTGGCGGGTCGGCCCCTTGTGTCGGTCGCTCATCCGGGTGGCTTGCGCACCACCTACGAACCTGTCCTGCCTGCAGTGCGGCGCGGCCAGACGGTGGAGGGCGGGACATACCTCGGCGAGCTGATGGCTGGACATGCGGGCTGCGCGGCGGCGGCCTGCCTGCATTGGGGGGCGATGTGGGGACCGGCTTCGCGGGCCGACTACGTCGACCCGCTGGGGCTGCTGGCTACGACGCCGATTCGCCTGAAGCCGGTGGGATGACTCCGGGATGAACGTCAGGCGCGCGGATGCGCCTGGTCGTGCACCGCCCGCAGCCGCGCCACGCTGACGTGGGTGTAGAGCTGGGTGGTCGCAAGGGTGGAGTGGCCTAGCAACTCCTGCACCACCCGCAGGTCGGCACCGCCTTCGAGGAGGTGGGTGGCGGCGCTGTGGCGCAGTCCGTGCGGGCCGATATCGGGGGCACCGGTGACGGCGGCCATCGTCTGGTGCACCACGGTGCGCGCCTGACGGGGGTCCAGTCTGCCGCCGCGGGCACCGAGGAGCAGCGCAGCGTCTGTGGCTGCTGTGACGAGGTTGGGCCTGCCGTCGGCCAGCCACACTGTCAGGGCGGCCTGCGCCGGCTGACCGTAAGGCACGGTGCGTTGCTTGTTGCCCTTACCCAGTACGCGCAGCAGTCTGCGGGACGTGTCGACGTCGTCGATGTCGAGTCCGCACAGCTCACTGACGCGAATGCCCGTCGCATACAGCATTTCCACGATCAGACGGTCCCGCAGCGCCAGTGGATCACCCTCCTGCGCACCGATTTTCGCGGCATCCATGGCGTCGATCGCCTGATCCTGCCGCAGCACCGCGGGCAGGGTGCGGCGGGCTTTGGGGACCTGCAGGCGGGCCGCCGGATCGTGGTCGATCAGACCGCGGCGCAGCGCCCACGCCGTGAAGGTCTTGACCGACGAGGTGCGCCGGGCCAGCGTCGATCGGGCGGCGCCCGCTCCTGCCTGGCCCGCCAGCCACGACCGCAGCATCGGGAGCGTGAGGCCGCGCAGACCGGCGACCGGGTCCCGTTCGGCGACGAACTCGAGCAGCGACCGCAGATCGCCCAGGTAGGCACGGCGGGTGTGCTCCGAGCGGCCGCGTTCCAACGCGAGGTATTCGTCGAACGCCGCGAGGCAGGTTTCCATTCCCCGGTCGCTGCGCTGCTGGCTGCCGGTCTCCACGGGGCTACCGTCGCAGACCGTCCTCGACGGTTCTAGAGGACGCGCCGCACTGTGTCCGGAGTGAGATCCGCCAGCGCCCGATACCCGTCGACGGCCATGATCAGGTCGGTCTCGGCGAGCAGCGACCGCAGCACGTGGACGAGTCCGTCCTCCCCGCCGATGGCGAGTCCGTAGGCGTACGGCCTGCCGATGCCGACGGCGGTCGCGCCCAACGCGAGCGCCTTGATGATGTCGGCGCCGCTGCGGATGCCGGAGTCGAACAGCACCGGCAGCCCGTCGGCAGCCTCGACGACGCCGGGCAGGCAGTCGATCGCGGGCAATCCACCGTTGGCCTGGCGTCCGCCGTGGGTGGAGCAGTAGATGCCGTCGACGCCGCCGTCTCTGGCGCGCCGGACGTCGTCGGGGTGGCAGATGCCTTTGAGCAGCAGCGGTAGATCGGTCAGCGACCTCAACCACGGCAGATCGTCCCAGGTCAAGGGATTGCCGAACAGTCCCGCCCATTGCAGGACCGTTGCCTGGGGGTTCTCCTCGGGCGGCTGGGTGAGCAGGCCGCGAAACACCGGGTCGCTTGTGTAATTGGCCAGGCAGCGGCCGCGAAGCTGAGGGAAGTTCGCAGTGGACAGATCCCGGGGACGCCAGCCGGGGATCCACGTGTCGAGGGTGACGACGATTCCTTTGTAGCCGGCCGCTTCGGCGCGGTGGACGAAGCTGGCCGCCAGATCGCGGTCGGTAGGGGTGTACAGCTGGAAGAAGCCGGGGGTGTCGCCGAACTCCGCGGCGACGTCCTCGATGGGGTCCTCGGTGAGCGTCGAGACCATCAGCGGGACGCCGGTGCGCGCGGCCGCCCGTGCGGCCTCGAGGTCGCCGTGCCCGCTCTGCGAGCAGATGCCCGCGACGCCGATCGGCGCCATGAAGATCGGCGAGGGCAGCTTCAGGCCGAACAGGTCGACGGTCAGGTCGCGGTCCTTGGCGCCGACCATCATCCTCGGCATCAGACCCCAACGATCGAAAGCGGTGCGATTGCTTCGCTGGGTGTTCTCGTCACCTGCGCCGCCCACGACGTACGACCAGACCGACGGAGCCATGGCCGCTTCGGCTTTGGCTTCCCAGCTCGCGTAGTCCATGGGGAATGCCGGCATGACGCCGGAGAGGCCTTGCAGATAGATCTCGAGCTGGTAGTTACCAAAGGTCATGGCTTTAGCCTGCCATCGACCCACCATGCGTCCAGTACATCCGGGTTATTTCGACTCGGCCTCCGCGAGTTCCCGTTTCCATTCGCGGAACGTCTCCTCGGTGCGACCTCGCCGCCAATAGCCCGAGACCGACGACGCCCACTTCGCATCGACTCCGCGTTCCTTGCGGATGTAGGGCCGCAGGTTGTGCATGACCGCCTGGGCTTCGCCGTGGATGAACACCTGTACCTGACCGGGAAGCCACGCCGCCTCTTTGACCGCCGCGATCAACGGGGCGTGGTCGCCGGCGCTGTCCTCGGCCACCAGATCGGCGCGACCACCACGATAGATCCATGACACCTCGACGCCGGCAGGCGCGGCGAGCTCGGTCTGGTCTTCGGGCCCGGCGACCTCGATGAATACCTTGCCGATCGCATTGTCGGGCAAGGCTTCCAGCGCGGCGCTGATGGCTGGCACCGCCGATTCGTCTCCGGCGAACAGGTGCCAGTCGGCCTGCGGATCGGGCGAGTATGCGCCGCTGGGACCCATGACGAACAGCCGCCGACCCGGCGTCGCCGACGCTGCCCATGGTCCGGCGACGCCGTGCTCACCGTGCACGACGAAATCGATCGTGATCTCTCGCCGATCGGTGTCGGCGTCGCGGACCGTATACGTGCGCACGGTGGGCCGCTTCTCGGGCGGCAGCGTGTTGAAACTGTCGAGGGTCAGCTGGCTCCCGGGCGACGTCAACGTGCTCACGTCGACGTCGTCGTCGACAAAGACCAGTTTGACGTAGGAGTCGGTGTGGCCGTTGGGCTTGAATGTGTCAAAGCCTTTACCGCCGAGCACAACTCGAGTGACGTGCGGGGTCAGCTGCTCGGTGCGCACGACTTCGAAGGTGTGCACGGGACGTCCTGCCACTTACTTTCCTCCACTGTTTAGCTCTCGCCTCGACTATACGAGGGCCGGCCCCATCACAGGCTCCTAGCGTTTTGCCAGCTTCCAGCAACCCTCTTCCTGAATGGCGAGGCCACGCACGTTCAACATGGTCAGCGGTCCGAGCACTTCCGTCGCAGGCATTCCCGCGGTGACGGCGATCTCTTCCACGCTGCGCGCGCCACGCCCAGGCAGTGCCTCGTACACCGCGAGCTCCTTGCTGCTGAGCTCATCCAACTCACACGCTGGGCGGCCTCGATCAGGTGCGAGCTCGCCCACCATTCCGACCAGTTCGACAACCTCGGCGGCCCGCGTCACCAGGATGGCCTTCTCCTCGCGGATCAGCACGTGGCATCCGACCGACGCCGACGACGTGATCGGCCCGGGCACCGCGCACACCCTTCGCCCGAGTGCGTCCGCCCACGCGGCGGTGTTCGCCGCTCCGCTGCGCACTCCGGCCTCGACGACCACGGTCGCCCTGCCGAGCGCTGCCACCAGGCGGTTACGGGTCAGGAACTGTCGGCGAGTCGGCCGCGTCCCGGGTGGATACTCACTGACCACGAGCCCGTGCTTACCAATCCGATGGAACAAGGCGGAATGCCCTGCGGGATAGGACACATCGAGTCCGGCGGCCAGCACAGCCACCGTCTCTCCCTCCGACGCCAACGTGGCGCGATGCGCAGCACCGTCGATGCCGTATGCACCGCCTGACACCACCGCGACATCACGCTCCACCAATCCCGCGGCCAGGTCCGCCGTCACATACTCGCCGTACGGCGTCGCCGCCCGCGTCCCGACAATGGCGGCGCTGCGGTCGGCGATGTCGCGCAGCCGCGAAGGCCCCAGCGCCCAGAGCACCAGCGGAGCAAGCGCGTGTGGCCGCTTCTCGTGGTCGGCGGAGCGAAAGCCTGTGAACGCCAGGTACGGCCACTCGTCGTCGTCCTCGGTGAGCAGGCGGCCACCCATCCGATCGAGTACATCGAGATCATCTGCTGCGCTATCTATTTCATGGCGAGCTTCGGTAGCTCGCAACAATCTGCGGTCCACATTCCTGCTCCGAATGCGCTCGGCGGCGGCGACGACTCCTTCCCTCGCAACCAAGTCGGCAAGGAGCTGGTTGGGCGGTTCAGCGACCCGGGACACATACGCCCACGCGCGTCGCGTGACTTGGTCCATCACAGCCCACCCACCTGGCGGAAGCTCATCGCGGTCGCGACATCTGCCTTGTTCGGCGAGGTGCGCCCCTCGAGGTCACTCACCGTCCACGCGACACGGACTGTGCGATCCATACCTCGGATGCTCAACCGTCCGCGGTCCACCGCAGTTCGCAGGGGTTTCATCGCTTCACTTCCCAGCGCGAACTTGCGACGCAGCAGCGCGCCGCTGACCTCGGCGTTGGTGCTGATGCCGTAGGGTCGCCAGCGTTCGGCCGCAGCCCGGCGCGCAGCCCAGACTCGTTCGCGGACAGCAGCCGTCGGCTCACCCTCCTGGTCGTTGAACGTCCCTTCGCGTGACGCGTGCATCTCGACGCGAAGGTCCACCCGATCGACCAGAGGCCCCGACAGCTTGGTGCGGTAGCGGCGCTTCTCGGCCGCTCCACACACACAATCGCGCGGGTCGGGTGGCGCGCACGGGCACAGGTTGGCGGCCAGCACCAGCTGGATACGACATTGATAGCGTGCCACACCGTCTCGACGTGCGAGCCGAATTTCACCGTCCTCCAATGGGGTTCGCAACGCTTCGAGGACATTGGTGTTGATCTCGGCGAACTCGTCGAGGAACAGGACGCCGCGGTGAGCGCGGCTGACCGCGCCGGGTCGCGCCATTCCCGGGCCACCGCCGACGAGCGAGGCGACGCTGGAGGTGTGATGCGGCGCCACGAAGGGCGGCCGGGTGATCAACGGCGCGTCGCCAGTCAACACGCCGGCCACCGAATGGATGGCCGTGACCTCCAACGACTCGGCATCCGAGAGCGGGGGCAGCAGACCGGGAAGCCGTTGCGCCAGCATGGTTTTTCCCACGCCAGGAGGGCCGGTCATCAACAGGTTGTGCGCCCCCGCGGCCGCCACCTCCACCGCATAACGAGCCTGGGTCTGGCCGACCACATCAGCGAGGTCTGCCGTCGCCTCGGGCGCCTGCCCAGGACTCTCGACGCGTGCCTCCAAATCCCCCTTTCCCACCAACCACGCCTGCAACTGCTTGAGGCCGCGCACACCCCACACCTCGATACCCTCGACCAAGCTCGCCTCGGCCAGGTTGTCGATCGGAACCACCACCGCGGACCATCCCCGACTCTGGGCGGCCAGCACCGCCGGCAGAACACCGGTGACCGGGCGTACCCGGCCATCGAGAGCGAGCTCCCCCAGCAGCACCGTCTTCTCCAGCCGCGGCCACGACTTCTTGGCATTCGCCGACAACACCGCGGCAGCCAGTGCGATGTCGTAGACCGAACCCATCTTCGGCAACGTGGCCGGCGACAGCGCCAACGTCAGCCGTGTCATCGGCCAGTCGAATTTGCAATTGCTGATCGCCGCCCGCACCCGATCCCGAGACTCCCGCAGGGCGGCGTCAGCCAACCCGACGAGATACACGCCAGGAAGCCCCGCACTGATGTCGGCCTCGATCTCGACGATCTCGCCCTCCACCCCGCGCATCGCCACCGAGAACGCCCGACCCAGCGCCATCACCCCACCGCCTTGATGTGGGTGATCTCCGGCATGCGGCGACGCCCGATGCGGATCGTGACGACGTCGATACGCACCGCCGCCCAAGCGGTGCTCTGCTGGGACAACCACAACCCGGCCAACCGACGCAAACGCCGGACTTTCGCCGGTGTCACGGCCTGCTCGACACCGCCGAACTGATCAGTGGTGCGGGCTTTCACCTCGACGAACACCACGGCACGTGCCGCGTCGTCGGCAGCAATCACATCGAGCTCGCCGTACCGGCACCGCCAGTTGCGTGCCAGTATCCGCAATCCGACACCCTGCAGATGATCCACCGCGAGCTGCTCGCCCAACGCCCCGATCTGCGCGCGGCTCTGTGTTCTGGTCATGGAGCCACCCTGCTGACCCCGGCCGACAACGCCGCCGCTGCGTCCCCAAACCCGAATCCATCCCCAACAAGCCGAAACCCAGTTTCACTGCCGTCAAATCTGGGGTACACGCAACCATCAGCCGACCAGGAGGACAAGATGGCCATCCAGACCCCGGGCGGGTCGATGCCGCGCTCGCTACACGGCGCCGCCGACCGCGCTACCGACAGCAGTGCTTTCGAAAAACTTGCGCGTATCGGCTTTGCGGCCAGCGGCGTGCTCCACCTTCTCGTCGGCTACATCATCGCCCGGCTTGCCTTTGTCGGAGGCGGAGGCGGTAGCGCCGATCAATCGGGCGCGTTAGCCACTCTCGGAAGTCAAACCGGCGGCGCGATCATGCTCTGGATCGCCGCAGCCGGCCTCGCCGCACTCGGACTCTGGTACGTCGCCGAAGCGGTGATGGGAGCCAAACCGCGTGACGGCGACGACAAGCCTGGCTGGAAACGGCTCAAAGCTGTCGGCCTCGCGATCGTCAACTTCGCCATCGCGTTCTCCGCGGCCCGATTCGCGATGGGCAGCGGTCAGTCAAACGCACAGCAGAACGCCGGCCTGTCCGCACAGTTGATGCAGTCGACATGGGGCAAGGCGCTGCTGATCGCTGTCGGGATCGGCGTGGCGGCAGTCGGCGCCTACCACGTTTACAAGGGCGCATCGGAGAAGTTCCTCGACGAGCTCCGGGTCTCCGGCGGCAAAGCCGTGACCGCCATCGGCGTCACGGGGTACGTCGCCAAGGGCATCGTGCTGGCCGGCGCCGGACTGCTCGTCATTCTTGCCACAGTCCAAGCCGACCCGTCGAAAGCGACCGGTCTCGATTCGGCGGTCAAGACCCTCGGCCAGGCGCCGTTCGGGAAGTTTCTGTTGATCGCCGCCGCGGTGGGCATCGCCGCCTACGGCATCTACAGCTTCATCCGGAGCAAGTACAGCCGGATGTAGACCCCGGCTGAACACAGATGAGGTGAGGGTATCCTCACCGAATGAGTGCCCTCGTCGATCACCTGCGCAGCCACGGTGACCGCCTCGCGGTGCTGACCCGCTACGACCAGCTCACCTACGACACGCTCGCCGACGGCGTCGAAGCGTTCGCTGCCGAGCTCGGACACCGTCGCCAGTTGGTTCTGATCGAAACCCGCAACGACGTCGCGACGCTGGTCCGCTATCTCGGCGCACTCGCGGGACGACACGTCGTCCTCCCCGTTCCCCCCGGCCATGAACACGCCAGCATCGTCGCGACCTACCGCCCTGACGTCGCCATCGACAGCGCTGGTGTTCACGTGCTCAGCGACGCCACGCACATGCTGCACGACGACCTGGCACTACTGCTGTCGACATCGGGCAGCACCGGCTCCCCGAAACTCGTTCGCCTGTCCCACACCAATCTGTCCGCCAACGCGGCATCGATCGTCGAGTACCTCGCGATCTGCGAAAACGACCGCGCAGCAACGACATTGCCGATGTCCTATTGCTACGGTCTGTCTGTCATCCACAGCCACCTCCTGGCAGGGGCGGCGCTGATCCTGACCGAACATTCCGTCACGGATCCCGAGTTCTGGGATCTGTTTTGCCGCCACCGCGGCACCTCGTTCGCGGGCGTGCCCTACACCTTCGAGTTGCTGGACCGGGTCGGCTTCCCCGCCATGCGGCTGCCGCACCTGCGCTACGTCACGCAGGCAGGCGGGAAGATGGAGCCCGAACGGGTCCGCCAGTTCGCAACCGTCGCAGAACAGCAGGGCTGGGATCTGTACGTGATGTACGGCGCCACCGAGGCGACGTCCCGAATGGCCTATCTGCCAGCACATCTGGCACGTAGTCGCTCATCCGCTATCGGAGTCCCGATACCGGGCGGCAACTTCTCGATCGAACCGCTCAAGGACTGGCCCGACGACGGCACCGGCGAATTGGTCTACCGGGGCGTCAACGTCATGATGGGCTACGCCCACTGCCCTGCTGATCTCGCGCTCGGCGCGACCCTCGACGCTCTACACACCGGAGACATCGCCCGCCGAGCCGACGACGGTCTCTACGAAGTGATCGGCCGTCGAAGCCGTTTCGTGAAGATGTACGGACTGCGGATCGACCTGCAGCAGCTCGAATCCACCCTGCGCGACGAAGGCATGCAGACCCTGTGC
Organism: Mycolicibacterium iranicum; assembly: GCF_001650495.1. Lineage (GTDB taxonomy): Bacteria > Actinomycetota > Actinomycetes > Mycobacteriales > Mycobacteriaceae > Mycobacterium > Mycobacterium iranicum_A. The sequence continues at coordinate 114,534 of NZ_LWCS01000016.1, forward strand.
ACCGACCGCGGCGAACGGCTCGCCGTCGTCGCGGCCGGGGAGCACGACCCCATGGACGTGCGACGGGCGGCGGCCGCATCGGCGGGTATACCCGCCGGCGCAGTCGACGCCGTCGTCGTCGCAGAGCTCCCTCAGCTGCCGTCCGGCAAGCCCGACTACCCGACGGCACGCATCCTGGCGGCTGACGCCGTGGCCCCGGAGGCTGCCGACGGCGACCTTCGCGCACTGTTCGCCGACGTCCTGCAGCTCTCGCCGTCCGACATCGACGACGACGCCAGCTTTGTCGAACTCGGCGGCAATTCCCTGACCTACGTGACGATGTCGGTGCGACTCGAGCGGGCCCTGGGCAGACTCCCGACCGAGTGGCAGCGAAAGACGTTGCGCGAACTGGCTGCTGCCCCGGCACCGAAGCCCCGCTGGTGGCAATTGTGGGGGAGCACACTCGAAACCAGCGTCGCCCTTCGCGCCGTCGCGATCGTACTGATCGTCGGATCCCATGCCGACCTGTTCAACATGTGGGGCGGCGCGCACATCCTGCTCGGAGTGGCCGGATACAACTTCGGCCGGTTCTGCCTGACCCCGCTTCCGCGCGCCGTCCGAGTTCAGCACCTGCGCGACACGATCGCGTGGATCGCGCTCCCGTCCATCGTCTGGGTCGCCGCCGCGCTCGTGATCACCGATGACTATCACCTGTCGAACCTGCTGCTGGCCAACAAATTCCTGGGCCCTCACGACAGCATGACGGCCGGACGGCTGTGGTTCATAGACGTGTTGGTGTGGACCTTGGTCGCACTCGCGTTGTTGTTCTGGCTACCTGCCATGGATCGCGCGGAGCGACGGTATCCGTTCGGTTTGGCGATGGCCTTCCTCGCCGTCGGTCTGGCGCTGCGCTATGACGTCCTGGGCCTGGAGTTGGGTCGCGACGCCTGGTTCACGATGCTGGCCTTCTGGTTCTTCGCGGTCGGTTGGGCCGCGGCGAAAGCCGGCACTGCGGTCCAGCGCGCGGTGGTGACGTTCGTATTGGCCATCGGCCTGCACGGCTACTTCGGCAACACGCTGCGCGAACTGCTGGTTCTGACCGGGCTGGCGCTGCTGATCTGGCTGCCCGCGGTTCGCTGCCCCTCAGGCGCCGCCCTCGTCGCGGGTGTGGTCGCGGAGGCGTCGCTGTATGTGTATCTGACGCACTATCAGGTGTATCCGCTCTTCGGTGAGCATCGGCTGGCCGGTGTGCTGGCGTCTCTCGTGGTCGGGGTGGCCCTCACGGCGGTGGTGGCCCAGGCGCGTCAATGGTGGCGCGAACGCAGGCTCAGCCCGGCGGATCCGGTGCTGGCTCGCGTTCTGCGATGAGCCCTTCCTGAACCAGTGTGGCGGCGATGACGCCGTCCTGACGGATCAGACTCGCGGTGACGACGCCGCGGCCGCGCGCCCCGGCGGGTGACCGAGCTTCCAGAAGGTTCCATTGATCGGCATGCACGTCCTGGTGGAACCACATCGACGAATCGGTGGTGCCGCTGCGGTGCGTGCGTGACCGCATCGAGTGACCGTGTACCCGCAGCGCGGGATCGATCAGATACACGTCGGTGACGTAGACGGCGATCAGCGTGTGCAGCAGCGGGTCTTCGGGAACCTCGACTAACGCACGCCACCACAGTCTTCGGACGAAATCCTCCCCGGAACCCTCGTCGACGAGGCGGATGTCGAGTTCGTCGAGCGGCATCGAGGGTGCGGGGCCTGCCGGCCCGGTCGATGGCAACGCGTTCGGGTCATCGGGCAGCTCGTCGCGCCGACCATGCTCTGGTCCGGGTAACGGCGCGGCGAAAGACACTGTCGCCGTGGTCAGCAGTCGCTCGCTCTGGGTTGCATCGACGCGCCGCGACGCCGCGGTGCGGCCTTCGAAAATGCTTGCCACGCAATACTCGACGGGATCGCCTGCCTCGCCTCCGCGCAGGAACTGTACATGCATTGCGGTCGGCGCCTTCACCCGATCCACAGTGCGGCTGGCAGCGGCCAGGCTCTGGGCAACCAGTTGCCCGCCATAGGCGCGTTTGCCCTCCGGACCGCTGGCCGCGCCGCGCCATGTCTGCGAGCCGATCTCGCCGACATCGAGAAGTCCCAAAAGCCGGCTCATGCCACCGTGCCCGATTCCCGGAGCTGGTGGACACGCGCGCTGTCGAGGGACAACCATTCGCGCAGCACGACGTCGGAATCGTCGCCGAGCGCGGGCGCCGGGACCGCCTTGGGATAGACACCGTCGATCGACACCGGCAGCCCGGTGGCCAGGTACCGGCCGACACGCGGCTGGTCCAGCTCGGTGAACAGCGGGTTGTCGGTGACGCGCGGATCCGAGGCGGTCTCGGCGAAGTTCTGGTAACGCTCCCACAGCACCGACGTCGTCGACAACGCCGTCGAGATCTCCGCGCCGGTGCGGGTGCTGAACCATTCCGCGTACAGAGCGCCGAGCGCGTCGCGGTGTCGGTAGCGCTCCCCTTCGTCGGAGAAGTCAGCCCCCAGCGACTCCGACAGAGCGGCAACAGCTTCCGTCGTCCCTGTCAGGGCGTTGAGGTCACGGAAGTGTCTGCCGGTGAGCGCGACCACCATGAATGCGACACCGTCACTGCTGGTGAAGTTCTGCCCGTAGGTGCCGTAGACCGCATTGCCGATGCGCTGACGGGAGGTCCCGTTGATCATCGCCTCGGTGAGCAGACCGAGGTTGCTCGCGGTCGCAAGCGCAACGTTCTCCAGCGGAATGCTGATCTGCTGGCCGCTGCCCGTGGCGTCGCGATGCCGCAACGCGGTGACCACCGACAGCGCTGCGTAGAGCCCGCAGCTGACATCCCACGCCGGGAGCACGTGGTTCACAGGTGTGGTCAGCCCCGGCGGACCGGTGACGAGCGGGAATCCGATCGCCGCGTTGACGGTGTAGTCGACGCCGGTGCCGCCGTCAGCGCGGCCGGAGATCTGCACGTGGATGAGATCGTCCCGGCGCTCGCGTAGGGCTTCATAGGAATGCCACTGGCGGCCAGCCACATTCGTGATGAAGACGCCGCTGTCGGCGATCAGCCTCGCGACCAGATCCTGGCCCTGCTCCGAGCGCATGTCGACCGCCAGCGACCGCTTGCCCTTGTTCAGTCCTGCCCAATAGATGCTGTCGCCGGCCTCGGTGAGGGGCCATCGCTTGTAATCTGCGGCGCCGCCGACAGGGTCGATGCGCAGCACATCGGCGCCGAGCTGGGCCAGTGTCATGCCCGCCAGCGGCACGGCGACGAAACTGGAGATCTCGACGATCCGCACGCCTGCTAGCGGCCGCGTCGGAACAGGCCCTGGTTCGGTCATCCGCTCAAGCTAGCAAGCTCACCCCTCGGTGATCAGTGCGCTGCCGTCTCTCTGGGGAGAGCATCACGCCGTCGACTTGGCGACGACGCCGCGACGCCTGGGGGTCCGGAACGAGTGTCGGCCGGGATCATATGAGCTCGATCGCCTCCGCGATGGAGGGCAGGACGCGGCTCGGCCGGAACGGATAGCGCTCGACGTCCTCGATCGTGGTCGACCCGGTGAGGACCAGGATGGTCTCCAGTCCGGCTTCGATTCCGGCGACGACGTCGGTGTCCATGCGATCCCCGACCATCACCGTGCTCTCCGAGTGAGCTTCGATGCGGTTGAGCGCGCTGCGGAACATCATCGGGTTGGGCTTGCCGACGAAGTAGGGTTCGCGGCCGGTGGCCTTGGTGATCATCGCGGCGACAGATCCGGTGGCGGGCAGCGGGCCCTCGGCGGACGGCCCGCTGACGTCGGGGTTGGTCGCGATGAAGCGCGCGCCGCCCAGAATCAGGCGGACCGCCTTGGTGATGGCTTCGAACGAATACGTGCGCGTCTCGCCGAGGACCACGAAGTCGGGAGCCACGTCGGTCAGCGTGTACCCGGCCTCGTGCATCGCAGTGGTCAGGCCGGCCTCGCCGATGACGTAGGCCGAACCGCCGGGGAGCTGGTCGGCGAGGAACGTCGCGGTCGCCAGGGCCGACGTCCAGATGGCGCTCTCCGGAACGACGAGCCCCGACCTCGTGAGCCGCGCGGCGAGGTCGCGCGGCGTGAAGATGGAATTGTTGGTGAGCACGAGGAAGGGACGCTCACGGTCGACGAGGCGTTGCAGGAACTCGGCTGCGCCTGGCAGGGCGTGCTCCTCACGGACGAGAACGCCGTCCATGTCGGTGAGCCAGCACAGCGGTGTGGTGCGCATAGGTTCAGTCTGTCAGCTCCGGTTGCGCGCTGCGACCTGCCGCCCCCCGGGCCGACGGCCCAGGCACCAAAGACGCACTGGGACAGCTGAACACAGAGAGCCGGGTGCGAAAAGTCTCGAAAAATATCGGCGCCCAGATCTGGCACTCGGATAGCTCGAGTGCTAATCTCGGCGGTGCACAGTGATTTGGTCGCCCGCCAGGGTGGCGGGCTCTGAGACATAGGAGGTGGATTGCTGTGCTTCGCTTTGATCCGTTCAGTGATATCGACGCTCTGACCCGGGGCCTGCTCGCCAGCCAGACCGGATCCAATCGCGCGCCACGGTTCATGCCGATGGACCTCTGCAAGATCGATGACCACTACGTGCTGACCGCCGATCTTCCCGGTGTCGATCCCGGCTCGGTCGACGTGGACGTCGACAGCGGCACGTTGACGATCTCAGCGCACCGAACCGCCCGATCGGACGATTCGGCCCAGTGGCTGGCCAACGAGCGATTCTTCGGTCGCTACCGGCGCCAGCTCTCACTCGGCGACAACGTGGACACCGCCGCCATCAAGGCGACGTACGAGAACGGCGTCCTGACGGTGACGATCCCCGTCGCCGAACGCGCCAAGCCACGCAAGATCGAGGTGAATCGCGCCGGCTCGCAGACATCGATAGAACCCACCACCGTCGACGCCGACTGAGAGCCGAACCTGTTGTCGCCCAGGGTGGTTCGGTATTGCCGACCCACCCTGGGCCCGTCTGCTGCCAACGTCCGGGCGCAGGCGCGGAAGCGGTAAGAACTACTCCGGGAGCCGCAGCTCGGGCTTCTCGACCTCTTCGATGTTGACGTCTTTGAACGTGATGACCCGGACCTGCTTGACGAACCGGGCGGGCCTATACATGTCCCACACCCAGGCGTCGCCGAGCCTCAGCTCGAAATACACCTCGCCGTCGGCGTTGCGGGGCACCATCTCGACGCTGTTGGCGAGGTAGAAGCGTCGCTCCGTCTCGACGACGTAGCTGAACTGCCCGACGATGTCCTTGTACTCGCGGTAGAGCGAGAGCTCCATCTCGGTTTCGTACTTTTCGAGATCTTCGGCACTCATCGGCTCAACTGTCCTTCACGTAGTACGCCGTCTCCTGGCGTGTCCACAGGCATCCTCCCGCACTCAAGTTCTCCATGCTCCCCGGGTTCCCCATCGACGACCAGTCTGCGCACGTTGATGAATGAGAACCGGTGCTGACTCGACGGACCCAGCCGGTTCAGGGCCGCACTGTGCGCGCGGGTGCTGTAGCCCTTGTGTTCGGCGAACCCGTACCCGGGATGATCGTCCTCCATCGCCACCATCAGCCGGTCCCGACTGACCTTGGCCAGCACGCTGGCTGCTGCGATGCACGCCGCAGCGGCATCGCCGCCCACCACGGGCAGCGACGGCATCGGGAGGCCGGGCACCCGGAAGCCGTCCGAGAGCACGTAGCCCGGCCGCACCGGCAGGCCCGCCACAGCACGTCGCATGCCTTCGATGTTGGCCACGTGCACGCCGCGGCGGTCGACCTCCACCGACGGGATGAAAACCACGTGGTAGGCCAGCGCGTAGCGTCGGATGATCGGGAACAACCGCTCCCGCTCGGCCTCGTTCAACTTCTTCGAATCATCGAGCGCGGACAGGCTTTCCAGCCGGTTGGGACCGAGCACACACGCCGCGACGACAAGCGGGCCGGCGCACGCGCCGCGGCCGACCTCGTCGACGCCGGCGACCGGTCCGAGACCGGCACGGTACAACGCGGATTCCAGCGTGCGCAGGCCCGACGATTTGCGGATGACGGCCCTTGGGGGCCACGCAGCCGGCAACTGTCAACGCCTCCTTCTCAGCCGACTACTCAGCTCTGGGGGTTGACCGACGACACGCCGCCCCACCGTCCCGGCGGCCAGGCGATGAACTGCGCCTTCCCGATCACATTCTCCACCGGGATGGTTCCGGCCGTCGGATCACCGGTGCACAGCAGACCCTTCTGTGCATCGGCGGGCACGTTGGTGCAGTGGGTTCGCGAATCCGCGGAATGGGTGCGGTTGTCGCCCATCACCCACAGTCTGCCCTCTGGAACCGTGACGGGTCCGAACTCATTGCCCAGGCACGGATATACCGCAGGGTCGGCCATCATCGTCTCGGGATTCAGGTAGGGCTCATTGAGCTTCTTGCCGTCGACGGTGAGCCCGGTGTCGACGCGGCACTGAACCGTCTGTCCGCCGGTGGCGATGATGCGCTTCACCAGATCGTTCTCGTCGGGCGGCACGAACCCGACGACCGACAGTGCGTTCTGCACCCAGCGGATGGCCGGGTTGTCCGAACGGATCGACTTGTAGCCGATGCTCCAGTTCGGCGGTCCCTTGAAGACGACGACGTCTCCCGGTTCGGGTGCGCCCCATCGGTAGGACAACTTGTCGACCATGATGCGGTCGCCGACGCAGCCGTTGCAGCCGTGCAGAGTCGGTTCCATCGACTCCGACGGGATCAGGTACGGGCGGGCGATGAACGTCAGCATCACGTAATACAGCACCAGGGCGATGCTGATCAGGATCGCGAACTCCTTGAGAGCCCCGCGCTTCTTCTTGCCGGACTTGTCGTCGGCATCCTCGGTATCGGATTCGACGGGATCTTCGAGCGTGCGCTCGGTGGACGAATCGTCGGACGGGTCGGGGTTGCCGGAGGGCCCTGAGGACAGCGTCACGTGATCAGACTAGCCAGCGCACCGTCAGACCACGCGCGACCACGAGGGTCAGCGCTTTTCCTTGATCTTTGCCTTCTTGCCGCGCAGCTCACGCAGGTAGTACAGCTTGGCCCGGCGCACGTCACCACGAGTCACGATGTCGATGTGGTCGATATTCGGCGAATGCACGGGGAAGGTGCGCTCGACACCCACGCCGTAGCTCTCCTTGCGAACCGTGAAGGTCTCGCGGACGCCGCCGCCCTGGCGTCGGATCACGACGCCCTTGAAGACCTGGATGCGCTCCTTGGAGCCCTCGATGACCTTCACGTGGACATTGACGGTGTCGCCGGGGCCGAAAGCCGGGACATCGTCGCGCAACGATGTCTGATCGACGAAATCCAGCGTGTTCATCGGTGACACTTCCTTGTTGTTCGCGGCTCCGTGCCCGGCGTCACGATGACGCACGGAGAGCCGATGTATTCGGACGTCTTGGGCGAGTCGTGCGACCGAACCGGGGCATGCGGCCCCAGCCGTGCACAGACAACTGCCCAATTGTGCCAGACGGAGTCCGTTTCCCCGAAATCCGGTTGAACCAGGCCTCGGCGCCCACGTCGCGACGACGCGAGCTCAGTTGAGAACGGTTACCCTTGATTCGCCCGGGTGTGCACCCCTGTGCAGCCCGATTTCGGGGGAACAGCGTCGGCCCACACACTCTGAAGGAGCGAGCGATGCGACGGCCGTTGAGGCTGTTCACCAGTGGCGCAGCGGTGTCACTGCTCGCCGCCTGCACGGCGACCGGCTACAGCGCGCAGCCCGTATCTCCCGGCCCCCGGCTGACGGTCACCGCTCCGCTGGGCACGATGGCACCGCTGCCAGAGATTCCGCCCGACGAGCCCGCCCCGGCGTTCGCCGGACTGGCCGATCGCGAGCGGCAGGCGACCACCCAGGCAGCTGCGGCGGGCGCCGACATCACTGCGGCGGTACTCGACCGCAACACCGGTCAGCTGGTCACCAACGGCAACACCATGCCGATCGCGATCGCTTCCGTCGTGAAGCTGTTCATCGCCGACGACCTGCTGCTGCAGGCCGCCCAGGGCCGCGCCACGCTGACGCCGGAAGACCACAAGATGCTCAACGTCATGCTTCGTTCCTCCGACGACAGCGCAGCGGAGGTGTTCTGGAACCGAAGCGGCGGCAGCGCGATCGTCGACCGGATCGTCCAACGCTACGGGCTGAAGTCGACCCGGCGTCCCGGCAACGGCCGGTGGTTCAACACCATCAGCACGGCCCCCGATTTGGTGCGCTATTACGACATGCTGCTGTCGGGAGCGGGCGGGCTTCCCAGGAAACAAGTCGATCTCATGCTGTCCTACCTGTCGGCGTCGACGCCCACGGCGCCCGACGGGATGGTGCCCGGCGGCGTCTACAACCAGCGGTTCGGTATCCCCGAGGGACTGTTCGCGGAACCGGTCGCCGTCAAGCAGGGTTGGATGTGCTGCATCGGCTCGGACTGGATGCACCTGTCCACGGGCGTCATCGGCCCCGACCGCCGCTACATCATGGTGATCGGATCGATGCAAGCGGCCGGCGACGACGCCGCGCGCCGCACCATCACCGACGCCGTCAGGACGATGTTCCCGGACGGGCGGATCTAGCTGTCCCCCAGTAGATCGGGCCGGCGCTCCCGGGTGCGCTGCAACCCTTGCTCGCGCCGCCACGCCGCGATGCGGGCGTGGTCACCGGAGAGCAACACATCGGGGACCTGAAGTCCGCGCCAGCTCGCCGGCCGTGTGTAGCTGGGACCTTCCAGCAGACCGCCGACGAGCTCGGAATGCGAATCATCTTGGTGGGAAGCGGGATTGCCGAGCACATCGGGCAGCAGGCGGACGACAGCCTCGATCATCACGACCGCCGCGGACTCACCACCGGGCAGCACGTAGTCACCGATGGAGACCTCCTCGACCCGCATCCGCGTAGCGGCGTCCTCGACCACTCGCTGGTCGATGCCCTCGTAACGGCCGCAGGCAAAAACCAGATGCCGCTCCCCCGACCAACGCTGGGCCACGGCCTGAGAGAAAAGGCGTCCTGCCGGCGACGGGACGACCAGAAGTGTCTCCTCCGAACAGATGTCATCGAGCGCAGGCCCCCAGACCGGCGCCTTCATCACCATTCCCGGACCGCCACCGTAGGGCGAATCGTCGACCGAGCGGTGCACGTCGTGGGTCCAGTCCCGCAGATCGTGTACCGCGAGTTCCACGATGCCTGCGTCGATGGCCTTGCCCGGCAATGACTGTCGGAGGGCGTCGAGGAACGCGGGAAAGATTGTCACCACATCGATCTTCACGGTTGCGTGTCCTCAGAGTTCGAGCAGACCTTCAGGGGGGTCGATCACGACCGCCCGGTCCGCCAGCGACACCGACACGACGATCGCCGACACGAAGGGGACGAGCACCTCGGCACCGTCGGCATTCCGCACCGCGAGCAATTCGCCTGCGGCCGTGTGCAATACCTCGGCCACCGTGCCCACGATGTGATCCTCGGTAGTCATGACCGTCATGCCTTCGAGCTGATGGTCGTAGAACTCGTCGGGATCGTCTATGGGCGGAAGGCTGCCCGAGTCGACCAGGAACAGTGTGCCGCGCAGCGCGTCAGCCGCATTGCGGTCACCGACGCCCTCCAGCCGAACAAGTAACCGATCACTGTGGGCACGAACCGATTCGATGACGAAGTCGCGTTCGGCGCCACCGCGGCCCGGGCGTCCACGCAACGTGACGCCCGGCGCGAACCGGACCTCCGGATCGTCGGTGCGGACCTCGACGGCCATTTCGCCGGTGACTCCATGCGCCTTGATGACGCGCCCCACGACCAAATCCATCAGGCAGCGCCCTTCGGGTTGCTACTGGTCGGTGTCCACCACGTCGACGCGGATTCCGCGACCACCGATACCCGCCACCAGCGTGCGCAGTGCGGTCGCCGTGCGACCGCCGCGTCCGATGACCTTGCCGAGATCATCGGGGTGGACGTGGACCTCGACGGTACGGCCGCGGCGGTTGGTCACCATGTCGACGCGAACATCGTCAGGGTTGTCGACGATTCCGCGCACGAGGTGCTCGACGGCGTCGACGACGACAGAGCTCACTGCCGACTCAGCTTTCAGCCGGGGTCTCGGCGGCCTCGGTCGCCTCGGCGGGCGCCTCGGTTGCCTCAGAAGTCTCGGCGCTCTCGGTGGGCTGCTCGTCCTTCTTGGCCGGAGCCTTCTTCTTCTTGGGCGTGGTTGCCTCGGTCGAGGGACCGTCGGCGTCAGCGAGCGCGGCGTTGAACAGGTCGAGCTTGCTGGGCCTGGGCTCCTTGACCTTCAGAGTGCCTTCAGCACCGGGCAGACCCTTGAACTTCTGCCAATCGCCGGTGATCTTCAGCAGCTGCAGAACCGGTTCGGTGGGCTGAGCGCCGACGCCGAGCCAGTACTGGGCGCGCTCCGAGTCGATCTCGATGAGGCTCGGCTCTTCCTTCGGGTGGTACCGGCCGATGACCTCGATGGAGCGGCCGTCGCGGCGAGTGCGCGAGTCGGCGACCGAGATGCGGTACTGAGGATTGCGGATCTTCCCGAGGCGGGTGAGCTTGATCTTGACAGCCATGATTGAGCGATCTCTCCTGTGAATGCCACGCTGCAATTCAGCGATCGCGGCGGGATGCCGGATCCGGTTTTGCCTTACGTGTGTGACTCGGCACGGCGCATCCTCACGGAAGCCGTGCGCGGACAGCCGCCTATTGTGCCAGACCTGCGACCGACGGGGAAAATCCCGCATCCGGCGTCCTCGCCGACGCTTTACAAGTTGACACCACAGTGTCACCTTCTAGGCATGGACGACGCTGCCGCGCTGCTGGAGATCGAGGCGATCAAACAGGTGAAGGCACGCTACTGCCGATTCCTGGACACCAAGGACTGGGACGCGTGGCGATCGTTGTTCAGCGACGGCTTCCACAGCGACACCTCGCAGGCCGGCGGCAAGGTCATCACCGGCGCAGACGAGTTCGTCGCGTTCACCCGCCGCAGCCTGCGCCGCAATGCCACCGTGCACCAGGTGCACGCTCCAGAGATCGAGCTGACCTCGCCGACGACGGCGCGAGGGGTGTGGGCGCTCGAAGACGTGGTGCGCCTGGCGCCCGGGGTCAACCTGCGGGGCTACGGGCACTACCGCGAGACCTATCAGAAGACCGACGGGCGCTGGCTGATCACCAGCTCGACGCTGACGCGGCTCAGGGAGGACGTCTTCAACGTCGCGTTCTCGCTGTATCTGTCCGACCGCATCAAGCGCACCGCGGCGAAGGTCGCGCGGCGCGGCGCCCGCTGACCCGTCATACGATCTTGTCGAAGCACTTCTCCTCGACCCGCTTGCTCATCCGCCAGCCCTGATCGGTGCGGACGAACTCGTCGACGTACCAGATGCCGACGAAATAGATCTGCCCACCGTCGCCGCCCATCGCCATCGGGTTGAAGCAGATCGCGCGTGACGTGGCGGTGTCCCCCAAGACGCGCACATCGGCATTACCGACAAGGTGGTAGTACGCGGGAAAGTTGGGCAGCACCTCTTTGAGCCAGGCCTTCACCTCCGGGAAGCTGCCGTCGATACCACCGGCTACTCGGTAGTCGATGTAGGCGTCCGGGGTGAAGACCGCGTCGAGGTCGTCGAAGCGACGTCGGTCGATCGCCGTGGAGTAGTCGATCAGCAGCTGCTGGATCTCCAGCCGGTCCGAGATCTCCTCGATGCTCAACATGGGTCTGATTGAACACGATCCACCTACCGGATCAGGCGCGGTTAGACTCAGCCGCCATGACAAGGCTTCTCGCGGGCTTCGCTGCCACGCTGTGCCTGATCTCCGGGGGCGCTGTGATCACCTCGCCGGAGGCGTCGGCCCTACCCGTGTCGGGGATCGTCCAGCCCGCCGGTTCGGTGCCGGTTCCCGACGGCCCGGCCGAGGCGTGGATCCTCGCGGACATGGACACCGGCGCGGTGCTGGCCGGTCGAAACGAGAACGGGCACTTCGCCCCGGCGAGCACCATCAAAATCCTGTTGGCCATGGTCGTCCTCGACGAGCTGCCCCTGGACGCGACGATCGTGGCGAACGAGGCTGACACGTTGGTCGAGTGCAACTGCGCGGGGGTCGCCCCGGGCATCACCTACACCACCCGCCAGCTTCTCGAAGGTCTGCTGCTGGTGTCGGGCAACGACGCCGCCAACACCTTGGCGACGATGCTGGGCGGTCGTGAGGCCGCCGTGACGAAGATGAACGCCAAGGCCGCGATGGTGGGCGCCTACGGCACCAACGCCGGCTCGCCCTCGGGTATCGACGGCCCCGGTATCGACATCTGGTCCACCCCACACGACCTCGCCGCGATCTTCCGCGCCGCGATGGCCTATCCGGTGTTCGCGCAGATCACCGCACAACCCACCGCCGTGTTCCCCACCAAGACCGGTAACACCGTGCTGGTGAACCAGGACGAACTACTTCACCGCTACCCGGGTGCGTTCGGAGGCAAGACCGGCTACACCGACCTCGCTCGCAAGACGTTCGTCGCAGGCGCGTCGCGCAACGGCAGACATCTCGTCGTTGCGCTGATGTACGGGCTGGTCAAAGAGGGTGGGCCGACCTACTGGGACCAGGCCGCGGCACTGCTGGACTGGGGCTTCGCGCTCGGTCCCAATCCGGGGATCAGCAGGCTCTAAACCGGCCGAGACCGGATGGATATCTGATCGCGCGCAAGTCGAGTCCTGGCGCGATTAGCGTCGCCACTCGTGCGAAGACGACTCGCGGGGCTGGCGCTCGCCCTAGGTGCGCTCATCCCTGCCTCGTCCGTGTCGATCGCGCCGGCGGCGTGGGCTCAACCCGCCGTCGAACCCGCAACCGCACAACCCCTTCCGGACGGACCGGCGAAAGCATGGCTGGTCGCCGACCTGGACACCGGCCGAGTGCTGGCCAGCAAGGATCCGTACGGCACCTACGCTCCCGCCAGCACCATCAAGGTGCTGCTGGCGATGACCGTGCTCGACCACCTGCGACCAGACAACTTCGCCAGAGCCAACGAGTCCCACACCAAGATCGAATGTTCGTGTGTCGGACTGAAACCCGGGCAGGCTTACACCACCGCCCAGCTGGTCGCCGCCATCCTCATGGTGTCGGGCAACGATGCCGCGACCATGCTCGGCGACATGCTCGGCGGGCAGCAGGTCGCCGTCGCCGCGATGAACCGCAAGGCCGCGCTCGTCGGTGCGCGCAGCACCAGAGCGTCCTCGACGTCGGGACTGGACGGTCCGGGGTGGGAATCCGTCACGACCCCACACGATCTGGCGGTCATCATGCGCGCGGCGCTGAAGTATCCGCTGATCGCCCAGATCATGCGGTCACCGTCGGCGCCGTTCCCCGGCAAAACGCTGCAGAACCAGAATGAACTCCTGAGCCGCTATCCCGGTGACCTCGGCGGTAAGACCGGATTCACCAACCTCGCCCGCAAGACGTATGTCGGTGCTGCCCAACGTGGAAACCGGCGCCTGGTGGTGGTGCAGATGTACGGCAGCGGCGACCTGTACGGGCAGGCGATCGATCTGCTGAACTACGGGTTCAGCCAACCGTAGGAAATAGTCGATCGCGGCGATGCGCGCCGCGTCAGTAGACGACTCCGCGCAGGATGACCTTCGCCGGATTTCCCAGCACCCCGGCTCCCGAGCGAGGGTCCTCGTCGAAACACACGAGGTCCGCCGACGCCCCGTGCTCCAGACCGGGCCGTTGCAACCAGGCGCGGGCGTCCCAGCAGGCGGCGCCGAGCGCCTCGGTCGGTGACATCCCGATCCCCTTCAGCGCGTCGACCTCCTCGGCGATTCGGCCATGCGCCACGGCGCTGCCCGCATCCGAGCCGGCGAAGATCGGGACCCCGGCTTCGCGGGCGGCACCGATTCTGGCCGAACAGGATTGGTAGAGCGCCCGCATGTGCTTCTGGTAATCCGGGTATTTGTGTGCCGCGCCGGCGATGTCGGGAAAGTTCTCGATGTTGATCAACGTGGGAACCAGCGCCGTGCCGTACTCGACCATCAGGTCGATGGTGTCCTCGGTGAGTCCGGTGCCGTGCTCGATGCAATCGATTCCCGCCTTGATCAGTCCGGGCAGTGCATCCTCGCCGAACACGTGCGCGGTGACGCGGGCACCGTTGGCGTGTGCGGCGTCGATCGCCGCTTCGAGGACGTCGTCGGACCACAGCGGAGCCAGGTCTCCGGTGTCCCGGTCGATCCAGTCCCCCACCAGCTTCACCCAGCCGTCACCCCAGCGGGCCTGCCGCGCCACCGCGTCGGGTAGCTGCCACTGGTCCTCGAGCTCGGCGGCGAACCCCCGCTGGTAACGCTTGGGGCGGGCCAGATGCCGCCCCGCCCGAATGATCCTCGGCAGGTCGGGGCGGTCGTCGAAACTCCTTGTGTCGGTGGGTGATCCGGCATCGCGCAGCAGCAGCGCGCCGACACCGCGCTCCGTCTCCGCCTGCGCGACGGCCTCGTCGAGCTCGACCTCACCACCGGGGCCCAGCCCGACATGGCAGTGGGCGTCGACCAGACCGGGAAGCACCCAGCCGTCGTCCCCGTCCGCCCCGAAGATCGTCTCCGCGCCGGCCACCGGTTCCGCGGACAGGCGGCCGTCGACTATCCACCACTCGACCGGCTCGCCGTCGGGCAGTCCTCTACCGCGTACGCGGAGTGCGCGCATGGCTAGTTCTTCGGGAACTTCAGCTTCGACAAGTCGATGTCGGCAAGGCCGGGCGGCAGCTCGTCGAGCCCCTTCGGCATGTTCGACAGGTCCGGGAACCCTGGGGGCATCCCCGCCATCCCGGGCATTCCGGCGCCGAGCGGGTTTCGGTTCTTCGGCGGTGTCGGCCCCCTGCCGCCCTTCTTCTTGCCCGCCTGCTTGTTCTTGCCCTTGCCCGCCTTGCGAGAGTTCTTGCGGCCGAACGGCATTCCCATCTGACCGGCCATCTGCGACATCATCTTGCGCGCTTCGAAAAAGCGGTCGACGAGCTGGTTGACCTCGGCGACGGTGACTCCGGAGCCGTTGGCGATGCGCAACCTTCGCGAGGCGTTGATGATCTTGGGGTCGGCACGCTCCTGCGGCGTCATCCCTCGGATGATCGCCTGCACGCGGTCGAGCTGGCTGTCGTCAACGGCGGCCAGCGCATCCTTCATCTGGCCGGCTCCCGGAAGCATGCCGAGCAGGTTGCCGATCGGGCCCATCTTGCGGATGGCGAGCATCTGCTCGAGGAAGTCTTCGAGGGTGAGCTCGCCGCTGCCGATCTTGGCCGCGGTGGCCTCCGCCTGCTCGGCATCGAAGACCTGTTCGGCCTGCTCGATCAACGTCAAGACATCGCCCATGCCAAGGATCCGGCTGGCCATCCGATCGGGATGGAAGACGTCGAAGTCCTCGAGCTTTTCGCCTGCCGACGCGAACATGATGGGCTGGCCGGTGACCTCCCGGACCGACAGCGCGGCACCACCGCGGGCGTCGCCGTCCAGCTTGGTCAGCACCACACCGGTGAATCCGACGCCCTCGCGGAACGCATCGGCGGTGGTGACGGCGTCCTGGCCGATCATCGCGTCCAGGACGAACAGCACCTCGTCCGGGTTGACGGCGTCACGGATCGCCGCCGCCTGAGCCATCAGCTCCTGGTCGATACCGAGGCGGCCCGCGGTGTCGACGATCACCACGTCGTGATGCTTGGACTTGGCCTCGGCCAGACCCGCGGCGGCGACGGCGACGGGATCACCGGGCGCCGTATCGTCGGAGCCCTCGACGGTGCCCGCGTGGGGAGCGAAAACCTGCACGCCTGCGCGCTCACCCACGATCTGCAGTTGGTTGACCGCGCCGGGACGCTGCAGGTCGCAGGCTACGAGCAGCGGTGTATGGCCTTGCCCTTTCAGCCATTTCGCCAGCTTGCCGGCAAGAGTCGTCTTGCCCGAACCCTGCAGACCCGCCAGCATGATGACCGTCGGTGGGTTCCTGGCGAACGACAGCTGGCGTGTCTCGCCACCGAGGATCCCGATGAGTTCCTCGTTGACGATCTTGACGACCTGCTGGGCGGGGTTGAGTGCCGCCGAGACTTCGGCGCCTTTGGCGCGGTCCTTGATGCGGGAGATGAATTCGCGGACGACAGGCAGCGAGACGTCGGCCTCGAGCAGTGCAAGTCGGATCTCACGCGCGGTGGCATCGATGTCGGCATCAGTCAGCCGGCCTTTGCCCCGCAAGCCTGAAAGGGCACCGGTCAACCGGTCGGACAGGGATTCAAACACGAGGCCAAGCCTATCGCGGGTGCAGGAGAGGCCTGACCTGGGCGCTACGGCGCACTCAGCCGTTCTGGATGATCTCCCTGGCCACCTCGATGGCACGGTCGATCGGCACCGCGAACCCGATGCCGATATTGCCCGCCTCCGGGCCGCCGACGGTGGCGATCGCGGTGTTCATGCCGATCACCTGGCCATCGAGGTTGGCCAGCGGACCCCCGGAGTTCCCCGGGTTGATGGACGCGTCGGTCTGCAGCAGCAGCTGGCCGGGGTTGCGGCCCAGTCGGGCCGTCCGATCGACCGCGCTGATGATGCCGGAGGTGACGGTGCTGTTCAGTCCCAGCGGAGCGCCTACGGCAATGACCGGCTGCCCGATCGCCAGACCGTTGCTGACACCCAGCGCTGCGGCGGGCGGCGGCGGGCCGGTGACTTCGAGCACTGCCACGTCGGTCGCCGCGTCGGTGCCCACCACGCGCGCCGCGCTGCGCCGGCCGTCGGCCATCCTGACCAGGACGCGCGAATAGCCGTCGATCACATGGCTGTTCGTCATGATCCGGCCCTCATCATCGATGGCGAAACCGGACCCGACGCTGTTGCCCGCTCCGATCTGAACGACACTGGGCAGCAGGGCCTGCGACGCACTCTGCGTGCTGCCGCCGGGTAGCGGCGCAGACGCCGACGGCGGGTACTGCCGGATGGCGGGTCCACGGTCGGCCTCGGCCGCCAGGAAACCTGCTCCTCCTCCCGCGGCCGCGCCGATCATCAGGCAGGCGCCGATGAGCAGCGCCGACATGGCCGACCGCCGGGGCGCCGCCGGTTCCGCGAGGGGGTCAGGTACCGGCGGCGCGGTCTGGGGCGGCGTCCCGACGTGCACCCTCGTCGGGACGGCGGGGACCGGCTCCGGCCGCGGTGCAACGGCCGTTGTCTCCGGCGGCAGGAACGTCGGCCCGGACGGTGTGGCGCCGAGATCGAAGCGCTGCTCGAAGGTCATGTTGTGCTCCTGTCAGACGAGGCGGGCGAACCAGCGCATGGACAGGCCCGCGGCGACGATGCCGCATGCCAGGGCGATACCGGCCACGGCCGGGGTGACCTCGCGCCACTCGGTGCGCCATCCGATGGAGGAGCTGATGTCCCGGTAGACCGCTTCCAGCTCATCGCTGCTCTCGGCGGAGTACGCGACGCCGCCTGTGGACTCGGCCAGGGTGGCCAGAGTCTCTTCGTCGACGGGCACCGGCACCTCGTAGCCGCCGCTGGTGAACACACCGTCGGGTGTGCCGTAGGCGATGGTCGAGACGGGGACCCCGGCTGCCACCGCCGCGAGCGCAGCTTCGGCGGTGTCGCGACCGCTGGTATTGGTGCCGTCGGACAGCAGCACCACATGGGCCGGCACGCGGTCCTGGCCCTCCTCGGGTTCCTGGGTGATCCTGAGAATTTGGTCGAGCGACGTGAACACGCCCTCCCCGATCGCCGTCCGAGACTGGGTCGTCAGCATCTGCAGGCTGGACTTGGCTGCCTCGCGGTCGGTATCGGGTGCATGCGCCACGGCCGTTGTCCCGGCGAACGTCACCACGCCCACGTTGAACGTCGGGGGAAGCTGGTCGATGAACTCACTGGCGGCCGCCACCGCTGCGGTCAACCGGTCAGGGCTCACGTCCTCGGCGCGCATCGACTCCGACGTGTCGATGGCCACCATGATGGTGGCGCGTTCGTAGGGCACCCGCACCGGCATCTCCGGTCGCGCGACAGCCAGCGCGCACAGCGTGAACGCCGCAAGCAGGAACACCGCGGGCAGATGCCGCCGCCACTTCGGCCGTTCGGGAATGACCTTGTCCAACAGGGGAAGGGCCGCATAGCGCACGGCATAGCGCTGTCGACGGCGGACCGTCACGAAATAGGTGGCCGCGAGAAGGGCGACCGGCACGAGCATCAACAGACCGAGTGGAAACAGGAATGTCACCGCCGGCCCCTTCCCCGAGTCGCGCGCATCGTGCGTTGACGTTCACGCAGGAATTTCGCAAGGTCACGCACCCAGTCACTCGCCGTGGAGGCCCGGAGGTGGTCGGCCCCGGACGCGGCGATCGCCGTGGCCACCGCAGTCCGGTGAGCGGCGGCGGCGTCGCGGTAGCGACTGCGCAGCCGAGCGTCCGACGTCCACACCTGACGCTGACGCCCCGACTCGGGGTCGACGAGCATTACGGCGCCGACGTTGGGGAGCTCGAGTTCGCGCGGGTCCAGGATCTCGACGGCGACGACGTCGTGGCGTGCTCCCAGCCGCCGCAGCGGCGCCTGCCAGGAGAAGGGCACCTCTCTGGCTCCGTCGGGATCCATGAAGTCCGACACCACGATTCGCAGACCCGGGCCGCCCCTGCGCGCGCCTAGCGCTGTCAGTGCGTCGGCGAGCGTGGGTGATCCGGCACCGGTACGGGCACCGCCCAGGGCGAGAGTCTGCGCGGCTCTCGACGCTGCCAGCCGGGCGCGTTCGGGGCGATACCAGCGGATTCCCTGCGGCCCGAAGGTCGCCAACCCCAGCGTGTTTCCCGGCGCGTCGGTGAGCAGACCGACCGCGGCGACGATACGCGCCGCGAGTTCGGCCTTTTCGTCGGCGACGGTGCCGAATGCCATGCTCGGTGTCATGTCGACCATCACTTGGGTGTCCAGCCGGTTGTCTGCCCTTGGCCGCCAGACGTGCGGCTCGCCTGCCCGTGCGGTGATGTTCCAGTCGATGCGGCGCACGTCGTCGCCGGGCTGATATCGCGAAAGCTCTTCGCGCTCGGTACCGACCCCGAGCCGCAACCCCTCGTGGTCCCCCGTCAGCAGGCTGTCGACCCTTCGGCGCACCCGCAGATCGAGCGCCCGCCATGGATGACCCGTCATGACGCCACCTCGGCGAGGGCGTGGCTGTTGGGCGCGATCTGCGGTGGCGCAACGCATTCCAGCACTCGGGCGATGACTGAGCGAGGGTCCACGCCATCGGCGACAGCGTCGAAGGTCAGCACCAGCCGGTGGGCGAGGACGTCGGGAGCGATGTCGGCGACGTCGGCGGGCAACACGTAATCTCGCCCTCTCAGCAGCGCCAGCGCCCGGCTCGCCGACAGCAAGCCCAGTGAACCGCGGGGGCCGACGCCGTAGTCGAGCACGCCGCCGATGACAGCGGCTCCGTACTCGGCGGGCTCGCGGGTGGCCATCACGAGCCGCACGATGTAATGCGCGACCGCGTGGTGGACGAACACCTGTTCGGTAATGCGTTGCAGCCGGAGCACATCAGGAGGTGTCATCAGCGTCCTGGCCGTGGGTGGCTGCGCACCCATCCGGGCCAGGATCGCCAGCTCTTCAAGCTCGTTGGGGTGCGTCAGGTCGATCTTGAGCAGGAACCGGTCGCGCTGCGCTTCGGGCAGGTGATAGACGCCGTCGGTCTCGATTGGATTCTGGGTGGCCAGCACGAGAAAAGGCTCGGGCAGGGCGAACGTGCGCCCGCCGATGCTCACCTGCCGCTCGGCCATCGCCTCCAGCAGCGCCGACTGCACCTTGGCGGGTGCCCGGTTGATCTCGTCGGCGAGCACCAGATTGGCAAAGATGGGCCCCAACTCGATGTCGAAGGTCTCGGTCGACGGCCGCCAGACCCGGGTGCCGAGGATGTCGGCGGGCATCAGATCCGGTGTGAACTGCAACCGGTGGAACGTCCCACCGAAAACTGTCGCCGCGGTGCGCACCGCCAGGGTCTTGGCCAGCCCCGGGACACCTTCGAGCAGGACGTGGCCACCGGCGAGAAGGCCGACCAGCAGCCGTTCCAGCATCGAATCCTGACCGACGACAACATGTTTCATCTCGAACAGGGCGCGTTCGATGAGTGCGCCCGGGCTGTGTTCGCGCTCGTTGTTGCTCATGCCGCACAGTCGACCATCTCGGCGCGAAAACCCCGGTAAACCGCGGCGAAAGCGGACCGAAAGGGAAGTGGTCGGGATGCGGCGACGGCGCTACCCTCGGCGTATATGCGGATTCTGATCGTCGAGGACGAGGAAGGGCTGGTCAGCGCCCTCCGCATCGGGCTGCAGCGGGAAGGTTATGCCGTCGATGCGGCAATGACCGAAACCGAGGCAGTCGAACGGCTCACCGTGAATGCCTACGACGTGGCGCTCGTGGACGTCAACCTCCCGGACGGCGACGGCCTCGAGTTGGCCCGGCGGCTACGCACCGGTGACCTGGCGTCGCCGGTGGGGCGCGAGATCCGCATCATCATGCTGACGGCGCGCGGCACATTGCCCGACCGGGTCCGCGGTCTCGACGCCGGCGCCGACGACTACATCGTCAAACCGTTCGCGCTGGCGGAACTGACGGCCCGCTTGCGGGCGGTGCTGCGCCGCGAAGTCTCCGGCGACTCGTCGGTGCTGCGCCTCGGCGACATCTCCGTCGACACCGCCCGCCACATCGTGCGCCGGGCAGGCCGAGAGGTCGACCTGACGCTCAAGGAGTTCTCGGTGCTGCGCTACCTGATGACGCGCCCCGACCACGTGGTGTCGGCCGAACAGATCCTCGAACACGTGTGGGACGAGAACGCCGACCCGTTCACCCAGACCGTGCGGGTGACGGTGGGAACGCTGCGCCGCAAGCTGACCGTCGACGGCGAACAACAGGTACTGCACACACTCGTGGGCCGGGGCTACCGGCTGCGCACACCGGCGGAGCAGCCTTCGGCGAAATCGTCCTGATGCGCACCATCCGCATGCGGCTGGCAGTGACCACGTCGCTGTGGCTGTCGGCCATCTCCGCGGCCATCCTCGCCGGCGTGTATCTGGCCCTGACCGCGACGATCGACGCCGCACCGCTGGACCCCGTCACCGTCAAGAAGTTCGACCGCAAATCCGACGGCACCATGGTCTACCGCGTCGGTGAGAGCTTCCAGGCCGCAGATCTCGAAAGTGTCCAGCGCGCAGTCAATTACTCCACCCTGGAAAGCCTGCGCAACTACTCACTACTGGCCCTCGGCGTCATCTTTCTCGTCAGCCTCGTCGTCGGGTGGTTTGTCGCGGGGCGCCTCCTACGCCCGGTCGGCGAAATCACCGCCACCGCCAATCGGCTGTCGGCCAGCGACCTCTCGCAACGGATCAATGCCACCGGCCCGAAAGACGAGCTTCGCACGCTGGCCGACACCATCGACGGGATGCTGGACAGGCTCGACGCGGCATTCCGCACCGAACGTGCACTCGTCGAAGATGTTTCGCACGAACTACGCAACCCGGTCGCCGTTGTGCAGGCCAACGTCGAAGCAGTCCTGGCCAATCCGCAAGCCACCGCGGACGAACGGGAACACGCGCTCGCAGTCATCTCGCGAGCCACCACGCGGATGTCGCGGCTCTTGGAGGATCTGCTGGCCACCGCCCGGCGCCGATCCGGATCGTTCGCCGACAAGAAGGTCGACCTCAGCGGCTTCGTCAGTGAAGTCGTCGACGAGCACCGACTTCTCGCGGCCGAGCGACCGCTGCAGATCACCACCCGACTCTCCCCCGGGCCGGTCGTCTACGCCGACCCGGAATCCCTCGCACGCGCGCTGGCCAATCTCCTGTCGAACGCAATCCGCTTGGCGCCCGGTAACTCCGAGCTGATCATCGGCACTGGAAGCACTGCGGGCTGGGCGTGGATCGCGGTGCGCGACGAAGGGCCGGGTATCGCCGAGGACGATCAGCAGCGGGTGTTCGACCGCTTCCGCCAGGGCGCTACGGCCACCGGAAGAAGAGGAGGCCGTGGGTCGGGCCTCGGGCTCGCGATCGCGAGGCAGATCGTGGAGAGTCACGAGGGAAAGATGGCATTGTTCAGCACGCTGGGGGCCGGGAGTACGTTCGTCATCTGGCTGCCCGACCGGGCGATCGCGGACCGGCCGGAGCGCACCGGCCAACCGCCGCAGGCCTGCCCGATCTGACTAGCTGGCTTCCTCGACCGGCTTCGGCTGTGCCGGCGGCGCGGGCAGCACCGCCAACAGCTCACGCTCGATGCTCCGTATCACTTCGGCGTCGGTGTCAGGCAGGACAATTCCGAAGGCGTCGACCACCGACGATCCCAGCGTCGTCACCTTCGCCCATTCGATGTCGGCTCCCGCATGTTCGAAGACACCCGTGAGCACGGCGAGCAACCCGGCGCGGTCGGTGGCCCGGATCTCGGCGACCGCGCGCCCCTCCACAGCCCCCTCGTGCCACAGCACCCGGGGCGGCGCGGCGGGAGCGTTGATCGGGACTGCGGCCCGAATCTCGCCGGCGCGACCCGTGTTCGCGCTCTCCTTTTCCTTCTTCTCCAGGGCGCCCATGACGTCCAGGTCCCCGTCGATCGCCAGAATCAGCTGCTGGCGCAGCAATTCGGCCGCGGGCGGCGATCCGAAGTGCGGTGACACCACGAAAGTGTTGATGGCAGAGCCCTGATACCCGTTGACCGATGCCGAATGCACGCGCAGAGAGTTCAATGCCAGCACCCCGGCGGCTTTCGACAACAGGCCGCGGCTGTCCGGCGCGATCATGGTCACGTTGAAGATGTGCGCGGTGTCGGCCGGCGTCAGCTCGACGTGGACGCCGCCGTCCGCGAGCGACAGGAAGCGCGGCTCCACGGGATCTGGTTGAGGCAGCGGCTCGCCCGCCATCACCAGCCGGCAGCGGCGGACCAGGTCACCGATCAGCGACGCCTTCCAGTCACCCCACACGCCGGGACCGGTCGCCAGCGAATCCGCCTCGGCGAGCACGTGGAGCAGTTCGAGGACGACGAGATCTCCGCCGAGCGCGTCGACCACCGTCGCGATGGTGGCGGGATCCTGGAGGTCGCGCCGGGTGGCGGTGTGCGGCAACAGTAGATGGTGACGTACCACCTTGGACAGGATGCTGATGTCGGAGGGCCACAGGCCGAGCCG
Source organism: Mycolicibacterium iranicum (assembly GCF_001650495.1). Taxonomy (GTDB): domain Bacteria; phylum Actinomycetota; class Actinomycetes; order Mycobacteriales; family Mycobacteriaceae; genus Mycobacterium; species Mycobacterium iranicum_A. The sequence continues at coordinate 137,659 of NZ_LWCS01000016.1, forward strand.
GGCGCCGATCTGCTGGGCCAGCTCCGCGCCGATGACGCTGTGATCGCCGCCGCGCCCCTTGCCGATGTCGTGCACCAGCGCGCCGAGCAGCAACAGGTCGGGCCGGGACACCCTCGTGGTGAACGCGCTTGCACGCGAGACTGTTTCAACAAGGTGCCGGTCGACAGTCCAGATGTGGACCACATCGCGAGGGGGAAGGTCGCGGACCGCGCCCCACTCGGGGAAGAGTCTGCCCCACAGCCCGGTGCGGTCCAGCGCTTCGATGGTGCTGACCGCGGACGGTCCCGCGGCCAGCATCACCAGAAGATCCTTGAGCGCCTGTCTCGGCCACGGGGTGCGCAGTTCGGGAGCGGCCTCGACCAGACGGCTCAGCGTCGATGCCGCGATCGGCAGCGCGGTGGTGGCAGATGCCGCCGCGACGCGCAGGATCAGGCCGGGGTCGCGTTCCGGACGGGCGTCCCGCGCGAGGATGACCTCGCCGGCAAACTCGACGACACCTTCGTCCAGCGGGCGGCGCACCGGCCGGCGCAGTACGGACAACCCCCGGCGCGGCAATGCGTTTGCTGCCGTTCGGATTCCCGCGTCAACGTAGAAGCTGACGGTGCGCGCCGCATCGGACAGCATGCGCGCGAGGTCGAAGCGGTCCCCGATGCGTAGCGACGCGCCGATCTCGTCGGCATGCTGCGCCAGAAGCAGTTCCCGATCGCGACCGGCGACGCGGTGCAATTCGGTCCGCACATTGAGCAGCGAAAGGTGAGCTTCGCCAAGAGTTTCTGTCGGCGAGGCCAGGGACCGGCTCGGGTAGACGTCGGCGAGCTGTGCGATCGCCAACGCGTTGAGCAGCTGAACGTCACGCAGACCGCCTCTGCCGCACTTGAGATCCGGCTCGGCACGGTGTGCGATCTGCCCGCTGCGCTGCCACCGTGCCTTGGTGTGTTCGACCAGTTCGTCGAATCGTGAGGCGATTCCGGTGCGCCACTGGCGGCGCGCTCCGCCGATCAGCAATGCGGACAGGTCGCCGTCACCGGCGATGTGCCGGGCCTCGAGCATCGCCAGCCCGGCGGAGATGTCCTCCCCGGCGACGCGAAGCGCCCCCGGAACAGTTCGCACACTGTGGTCGATACGAATGTTGGCGTCCCACAACGGGTACCAGAGCAATTCGGCGACCTCGCTGACAATCTCGTCAGGCATGTTGTCGTGCAACAACATCAGGTCCAGGTCTGAGTGCGGCAGCAGCTCACCGCGGCCCAGGCTGCCCGTGGCGACGATCGCAAACCCGCTCGTCGGGGTGATCCCGATCTCGGTTGCCTTGGTGGTGAGCCAGAAGTCGTGCAGGTCCAACAGCGCATCGCGCAACGCCGCCGAGTCGAGCTGGCGTGCACTGCCCGCCAGCAACTGTTCGGCGGCGGCGACGAGATCGGTTGCCGGACGGGACGAGACCGCCGCCGGACGCACCCAACGAGGGGCGCCGGCGGCGGGCTGCGATTTCGAGTTCTTCACGAGTTGTCCTCCCGGCACTTGACGATCCAGTACTCACACGGCGCAACTGCCGGGAGACGACCTCTCATTCCACGATACGGATCAAAGGGCATCAGCCCCGCGCTCGCCGGTACGCACCCGGACAACGGTTTCGACCGGGCTGACCCAGACCTTGCCGTCCCCGATCTTTCCCGTGCGCGCAGCCTGGACGATGACGTCCACCACCTTGTCGACGGCGGCGTCGTCGACGACGACCTCCACCCGGACCTTGGGCACGAAGTCGACCGAGTACTCCGCGCCGCGGTAGACCTCGGTGTGCCCCTTCTGCCGCCCGTAGCCCTGAACCTCGCTGACGGTCATTCCGAGAATGCCCGTCTGCTCAAGACCGGTCTTGACATCCTCCAGCGTGAACGGCTTGACGATCGCTGTTATCAGCTTCATGTGTAGATGATCCCTTCCGATGAAATTGTCGCCGGTCAGGCGAGCTCGTAAGCCGTTTCGGCGTGTTCGGTCTCATCAATACCAGTGTCCTCGTCCTCCCTGGACACCCGCCAACCGAGCGGCTTGACGATGAACGCGATGATGGCGGTCATCACGGCGGTGAAGACGACGGCCACCAGCGCGATCACGACCTGCACGACCAGTTGCTGGACCCCGCCGCCATAGAAGAGGCCGGTTTCGACGGCCAGGAAGCCGATGCCGATGGTGCCCCACAGGCCGGCGACGAGGTGCACACCGACGACGTCGAGTGAATCGTCGTAGCCGAACTTGTACTTCAGGGCGATGGCAAGCGCTGACAGCACACCGGCGATCGCACCGAGGATCAACGAGCCGATCGCGCTGAGCGAGCCGCAGGCCGGGGTGATCGCGACCAGTCCGGCGACGATGCCCGATGCGGCACCGACGCTCGTCGCATGACCGTCGCGGATGCGTTCCACCACAAGCCAGCCCAGCATCGCGGCCGCAGTGGCGGCGGTCGTGTTGACCCATACCGCACCGGCGAGCATGTCGGCAGCGCCCTCGGAGCCCACGTTGAAGCCGAACCAACCGAACCACAGGATGGCGGCGCCCAGCATCACGAAGGGGATGTTGTGGGGGCGGTAGGCGGTCTTGCCGAATCCGGCGCGCTTGCCCAGCAGGATCGCCAGAACCAGGGCGGCCATACCGGCGTTGATGTGAACCACAGTGCCACCGGCGAAGTCGATCGGCGAGACGTTGGCCGCGCCCTCTTCGTCGACGCCGAACAGTTTGGCAGCGATACCGTCTTCAGCGCCCGACAGCAGACCGCCACCCCAAACCATGTGCGACAGCGGGAAGTACACCAGGGTGACCCAGATGCCGCCGAACAACAGCCAGGTGCCGAACTTCATCCGCTCTGCCACCGCGCCACTGATGAGTGCCACGGTGATCACCGCGAAGGTGAGTTGAAAGGCCACCCAGACGATGGCGGGCACCGTCCCGAAACCACCGGAGACGAAGGTGTCGACGCCGTCGATTTCCCGGACCTCCGTCAACTGACTGAGCCCGAACAAGGAGAACGGGTTGTCGAAGACGCCGAAGAAGTCGCTCTCACCGGTGTGCGCGGAGGCAAAGGACATCGAATAGCCCCACAGCACGTAGATGACGCTGACGACACCGATCGATCCGAACGACATCATCATCATGTTGAGGACGGACTTCTGGCGGGACAGACCGCCGTAGAAGAACGCGAGTCCCGGTGTCATGAACAACACCAGAGCGGCCGATGTCAGCACCCAGGCCGTGTCACCGGCGCTGAGGCCGCCCTCCGCGAACGGCAGAAAACTCTCGTCCGGTATGGCTAGGACCGCGTCGTGTAAGCCGAATGCCACTTTGTGTGAACCTCCTTGGGATGGCGGCCGACCGTGATCGGCCTCCCGAAGAGACTCTTTTGCAAGCGTTTCACCTGTGATTCTGTTGTGTTTCAGGCAGGTGAACGGACACGCCTACACCGTTACGCTCATGTTTCGCCAGGCACGAGCAGCAAAAATTCACGCCGGCACAGCGAAATTCAGCGGCTAACCGAGCAGAGCGTCGACGAATGCGGCCGGCTCGAACGGCGCGAGATCGTCCGGCCCCTCCCCCAGCCCGACGAGCTTGACGGGCACGCCGAGTTCCTGTTGCACGCGGAACACGATGCCGCCCTTGGCTGTCCCGTCGAGTTTGGTCAGCACCACGCCGGTGATGTCGACGACTTCGGCGAACACACGCGCCTGCGGGAGGCTGTTCTGGCCGATTGTCGCGTCGAGCACCAGGAGCACCTCGTCGACCTCGGCGCGCTTGCTGACCACGCGTTTGACCTTGCCCAGCTCGTCCATGAGGCCGGTCTTGGTGTGCAGCCGGCCGGCGGTGTCGACGACGACGACATCGGCACCCGTGGCAATTCCCGTGTCGACGGCGTCGAAGGCCACCGACGCGGGATCGGCGCCCTCGGGTCCTCGCACCACTTGCGCGCCCACCCGCGACGCCCAGGACTGAAGCTGGTCGGCTGCCGCGGCGCGGAAGGTGTCGGCCGCACCGAGCACGACGCGACGTCCGTCGGCCACCAGGACGCGGGCGAGCTTGCCGACGGTCGTCGTCTTTCCGGTGCCGTTGACTCCGACGACGAGCAGGACAGAGGGCTTGTCGGCGTGCGGCAGGGCTCGGATCGAACGCTCGAGGTCGGGCTGGAGCTCGGCGATCAGCACTTCCCGCAGTACCGCGCGCGCATCGGCCTCGGTGCGCACCCGACTGCTCGCCATTTTGGCCCGCAGCGAGGTGATCACGGACTCGGTGACCACCGGCCCGAGGTCGGCGATCAGCAGGGTGTCCTCGACCTCTTCCCAGGAGTCCTCGTCCAGGTCACCACCACCCAGCAGCCCCAGCATGCTGCGTCCCAGCGTGTTCTGGGACTTGGACAGCCGACCGCGGAGGCGATCCAGGCGGCCTTCCGTAGGTGCGATCGTGTCGAGCTGCGGGGCGGGTGCCTCCTCGACGACGGGTTGGGCGACCTCTGTGACCGGTTCAGGTGTCTCGACGGGCGCGACGTCGAGATCCTCGGCGGGAGGCTCGGGCACTGTGACCGGCTCGCGCTCCACCACCGGCGGTTCGGGGAGCCTGACGTCCGCGATGGGCCTTTTGGGCGCGTCGCGGGGGATGGTGGCATCATCGCCGACGGCAGGTAGGCCGCTGGTGTCCAGTCGCTGAGGGCGCTCGGGCGCTTCGGGCGGGGTCACCGGGGCCTTGGG
>NZ_LWCS01000017.1 GCF_001650495.1 Mycolicibacterium iranicum
GCTCAGTCGCCATCATGATCCAAGCCGGCCTCATCATCGGCTTCGGGCTGCTGCTCGACACCTTCCTCGTGCGCACCCTCACCGTGCCCGCCATCGCCACACTCCTACGCGAAGCCAGCTGGTGGCCCACCAAAGCAACAAACCCGCGACCCGGTCAGACCAACCCAGGAGGCATTAAGGACGCACCTCACGTGCTGGTCCAGGAGAGGTGAAAAGCGAACAGAGCAATACCCGGCGCTACATGCCGACCAGCGTGAAGGCGTATTCACCCCGAATGAATACGACCCCTGCGCCGGTACAGTCGGCCGGTTATCGACGGACGATATTCGGAACGCCGCCAAGCCGGCGCGTCGCGGCCTCCCCACGGCGCGAGGATGGCGAGGACCCCCGACGTCAGACATCTTTGGTAGGAGACGCTCGATTTGCCATCGCGAAGGCGCACACTGGCAGTCGATGTTCTATACCTGCCGGTGCACCGTAAGGCGTCCGCTGTCTGACATTTTCAAAAACCGGTGGTGGCGTTGGCGTCTGAATCATGCTCAGCCTCCGACGCTCATGCTCGACGCGCCGCTTTTTGGTGGAAGAAGCCGAGAAGCGAAGCAGCCTGGCGGGCCGTTGGAAGGCTCCGTTTCCTTGGCGACGGTGGCCAAACCTCGAACACCTCGACGCGTGCGCGCGGGGCTGCGGAACTGAGCGTGATGACACCATTCGGCTCGCCCTGCTCCAATAACGCGCCAAAATTGGGCCGCTAAAGACTGTGGCTCGGATAGCGAAAGTTGTTGCGGGGAGACCATCGCTACGAAGCGTTGCGCCGCGAAACTGACTCCCCAGACGGAAGTTCTCCGCTACTTCGTCCGCAGGTTCAGATTCAACGCCCCGCACGGGCAGCGCAGAGCGTCTTCACGGCCTGGTGAACCGCTGACGTAGAGCCACCCGCCACAAGCGCTGTTCGTACATTTGAACAGTTTCAGAAAGTCTTTGCAGGCCGCGACCACCGGAGCGAAGTCCGCCTTCGACATCGAGGCCCAATCATTGTTATGCACCAAGGCGTTGATAGCCCAATTCTCTTCATCCTGCGCAAGCATCGCCTGTTGGCGGGCCGCTTTGAGGTCTTCAACTTGTTGCTTGCCAGCTTGGTTGTTCCATTTGTCGGCCGAACTCCCAGCTTTCTTGAGCAGGTCTCCATGGCGACCCTTGGCCGCCGAAAACAAGGCGCCAAGTTCGTAATTGTTATCGGGTCGGTAGATCACCTTGCCCTGCAGCGCGGCGACGATATCTGCCATCGACGCTTCGAGGTTACGGCGGAGCTTATGAGCTGCACCGGGCACATCATCGTCAGCGAGGTCAGCGTCGATCTGCGTCCAGAGATCTTCGCCCTGGCCATACACCGGACCGCGATCGACGGTCCAGCCGTGGAATCGGGCGTGGGCCTTTGACCCGATGAGCCCTGAGGACTGCATCTGCCTGGCCCAGACTTCGTCGTGGGTGGTCAGGATGAACTGAACGTCAGGAAAAACGTCCTTGAGCAGACTGCAGAACTGGCGTCGGTGATTGGTGTCGACGGAGGTAACTACGTCATCCAGTACGGCTAAGCGGAAGTCGTCGTGCAGTAGCTGCCTGATGAGTGCCAGATACAGACACACTCCCATACCGTCTTGATGGCCCTCGCTGTGATAGGCCATTGGAGGAAACATGCCCAGTCCGTAGAAATCGACTTCGAGATCCAGCTTCCCGGCCGACGGAGCCAAACCAGCCTTGAACGACGACTCATCGTCTGCGTTGATGCGGCGGTAATAGTCACTGAAGTCGTGTTCCACGGTGGTGTAAAGCCTGGTCAGCTCGGTGTCTGCCACGTCGTTGTAAATTTCGTAGACCGCCTTGGCGGTGCTGTGGGCTGCGCTTGCTTTGATGTGTGTGGCCCGGGCCTGGCGCAGCCGGGTCCAACGTTCATGAGCGACTGTCAGGGCACTGCGAGCGTTGGCGGTGGCGCTCTGGTCCGGCAGCGCCTCGATATCTTGCCGCACCCCGGCAAGCAGGGCCGTCAACCCAGGGGGAAGGGCTAATGGGTTGGCGCCGACTCGCGTCGCCTGTCCACGGATGGTCGTTAGATGGTCCAGTACGGCGGCGAAAGCGGCCAGATCGGCTAGCCAGTCGACAAGCACAGCTTGGTCGTCGTTACGTCCCACCTTCAGCGCATGGGGTTGGGCGGCGCGAATCAACGCCTCTGCCCGTTGCACCTGCCCCTTCAACCGCGCTGCCGCAAGCAGAATCCGACGCTCCAGCGTCTTGGCCGCCTCCGAGCGCGACAGCTTGCCCTGCAGGTGCAGCCGGAGCGTCTCGGCGTCCTCCCATGGCTGATCGCACAATGGGCACGCGGCCTCGGTGACCAGGGGCAGCCCAGCCTCGATGAGCTCGCGATGGGTGAGGGCGTGGAGAATGCTCGGGTCGTCCTCCAGTTCGGCCAAAGCCTGCGCCAGGTCCAGGGCGGCGTTATCTAACTCTGGGTGATCCGTAGCGAAGGCGCTCAGCTCGTTGACATCTTGGAGTGCGGAAGCTTTGTTGAACGAGGAATGCTCACCGGCAACCTGAGCCCCGACGGTTAAGTCGGTGTCGGGCTGCAGCGAGTCCAGCGGCGCAATCCCGAGGACCTGACGATGCTGATTGACTGCGCCGAGGACCTGCGATTCCAGCAGCGTTGTGAGATCGAGATGACGGCGCAAGGCGTCCTCAGCGTTGCCAACCTCGGTTGTCGCCTGTTTTTCGTCACTGGCGGACCTAGTCATCGCGGTCCGCAAGAGCCGGCGAGTCTCGTCGATGCGGTCGAGCTTCAGCAGCGCTTGCACTTCCTGAGCGCGCTTACCCGGCTCGGTGTACACATACTTGATGACCTCGCGCCGCGACAAAATCAGCTCGGGATGCTGGGCAGCCCAATCCACTGCGGAATGCAGTTCGGGGGTGTCGGGCTCCAGCTTGTAAGTTGCGGCAGTCTTCACGCACCTCGTCAGCACGCCGGTCTGGCCACTCGCGCTGTCCACGATCGTCAGTGCCACCGATGCGGCGGCAGGGTTGTCGCGTTGGTGCACGTGCGGGCCGTGTTTGGCCAAGCTGACTCCACCGGTGCCCGCGCCGCTCAGTCGAGCAACGGAGCCTGTTAGCGCGAAGTCGATCGCGTCGACGACGCCACTCTTGCCAGAGCCATTTGGCCCGGCAACGACGAACGACTGGCCATCTAGTCGCAAATCCAGCAACCGGATGCCGCGAAACTCTTCAACGTGAATGGCTTTGATCTGGATCACGCGCGTCGGTCGCCGGTCTCTTCGGCAAACAACGCGGCCAGTACGTCAGCCTTGGGCAACTTGTCGGCACCGAGTAACGCGCCCAGCTGTGCTGCTACCGCCGCGGGCACCACCTCGTCGACCTCGTTCAGGCGCTGCATAAACGTGCGCAGCACCTCAGACTCGATTCGAGACACTCGACCCCCTGCCAACGGTTTACCCCGCCTCCCCAGCGGTTCGATCACCGTAGCGTCAATTTCAGCAAACATGCAGCGTGTTCGCTAACAGCAAACCTCGGGAGGATCTCCCTGCTTGCCGGCCGGTTTAGATACGACGCAACAGACCTTCCGCCTGCGACAGTCTGCATTGCTTAAAGAAGGCGCGCCGGGGTTTGCCACGCCGGGAGTCGACTATCAACACGGGTGTCGGTACCACTGCATATGGTCGTCACGTGCCCAGCGAACTCGTGAACGAAACCGTCGGCCGCCTCGCCCGCCGCAAGCCGATCCGTGCGGAGGCCGAGACCCAGGCGGACATCTACATGCTGCTGACCACCGCCGGTCTCGGACTCGATCCGGACGACGTTGTGAAGATCGAATCCCAGGTCGCTGACGGCACACGACGGCGTATCGATATCGAGGCCGGGCACGTCGTGATCGAGGTGAAGAAGGACCTCACCGTCGGCAACCTCGCTGACTACGAACAGCAGCTCGCCGGCTACGTTCAACAGCGGCACAAAGAGCTGGGCACACGCTACGTCGGCATTCTCACCGACGGCACCGGTTGGTTGCTCTACAACCTGGAAGGCGACGCTCTCGTCTTCGTCTCCGAGCTGGTCCTGAACCCCAGCGCACCCGACGTCGCTCAGCTTCTTGTCTGGCTGGAATCGGTGATGGCGACACGGGAGCAGATCAAACCAACCCCGCAGGAGATCCAGGACCGGTTGGGTGCCGACTCCCCGGGCCACCGGCTCGACCACGCTTCTCTGGCCGCGCTTTTCGAGGCTAACGTCGACGACCCGGAGGTGAAGCTCAAGCGAGAACTGTGGGCAAAGCTGCTGCGCACCGCGTTCGGCAAGAACTTCGTCGACGACCCTAACCTATTCATCAACCACACACTGCTGGTGATCACCGCTGAGTTGATCGCCCACGCCGCGGTCGGCTGGGACGTATCTCCCAGCGGTGGCCTGTCGCCGACGCAACTGACATCCGGGTCGGAGTTTCAACAGGCTCAAATCCACGGCGTCGTCGAGGCAGACTTTTTTGACTGGGTGGTGCAAGTCAAGGGCGGGCAGGAGTTCGTCGTCGAACTCGGCAGGCGCATCGCACGGTTCGACTGGACAAAGGTTGAACACGACGTGCTGAAGATCCTCTACGAATCGGTAATCGCCCCCACCGAGCGCCGCCGGCTGGGCGAGTACTACACGCCGGACTGGCTCGCCGACCGTGTCGTCGAAGCGACCGTGACCGACCCCCTAGGCTCTCGGGTGGCAGACCCGAGCTGCGGCTCCGGGACATTCCTGTTCCACGCCATCCGGCGCTACCTCGAGACCGCGGAGAAGTCGGGAACGCCAACGGCGACAGCGGTGCACGAGGTAACTGCGAATGTGATCGGCATGGACGTTCACCCGGTCGCGGTGACCCTCGCCAGGGTCACCTACGTCCTGGCGATCGGATTAAATCGGCTCCGAGACGATGACAGGGGTCCCATCGCGATCCCTGTGTATCTGGGTGACTCGATGCAGTGGGAGCAGAGCCGGGACCTCATCGGAGGCGTGGACCGGGTGACCATCAGTACCGAGGGGGACTCCATCATCGCCGGCGGAGGCGGTGTCCTGTTCGGTGACGATCTGGTCTTCCCGCGCAGCATCCTCGGTGACGCCGGCCGGTTCGACCGCCTGGTGTCGGAGATGGCCGACAACGCGCTCGACTCAACGAACAAGAGGAACGGGACGCTGATCGACCCGATCCTCAAGCGCTTTAAGGTGACCGCTGAGGAGGCAGAGGTTCTCAGCGCCACCTTCGCGACCATGCGGGCGCTGCACAAGTCGGGCAAGGACCACATCTGGGGTTACTACGTCCGCAACCTCATCCGCCCCCTGTGGCTCGCCGAGCCGGACAACCGCGTCGACGTACTCGTAGGAAATCCGCCGTGGCTGGCGTACGCAAAGATGACCGCCACAATGCAGGAGAACTACAAGAAGCTCGCCAAGCCGCGCAATCTGCTCACCGGCGGCCTAGGAGCGGCCAGCCGCGACCTGTCCACGCTGTTCGTCGTACGGGCTGTGGAGCTGTACCTCCGCCCCGGCGGCGCGTTCTCGTTTGTGATGCCCTACGGCATCCTGACGCGCAAGCCACATACCGGATTCCGCACTGGCAAGTGGATGACGAGGAACTCCGAGCACCTCGCCGTCAAATTCGGGCTCAGCTGGGACCTCGCACACGCAACCACCGGATTCCCCATGGTGTCTTGCGTCATCCACGGCGAGAGGTCCTCATCAGCGACTCCGATCGACGCTGAGACCGTAACGTGGACGGGATACCTTGCACGACCAGACATTCCGTGGGACGAAGCGAAGGACAAGATCACCGTCGGCTCCGGCACCGTCGCTGCGCACGACGCCGGAGCGGTGCGCCCGGAGTCCCCGTACAAGTCGCAGTTCCGGCAGGGCGCCGTGCTCGCTCCCCAGATGGCACTGTTTGTACGCGAGGCTCCGGCAGGTCCACTGGGCGCGGGCGCGGGCCGCGTTTCGGTGTCATCGAACCGAAGCGTCTACGAGCCCGAACGGTGGAAACAGTTGCCGGCGATCACCGCCACAGTCGAGACCAAGTTCGTTCGGCCAACGTATCTGGGCCTGACCACGCTTCCGTTCCGCACTCTGGAGCCGCGCCGAACACTACTCGCGATTAGTGACGACGGGGTGTTGGAGGAAGCGGCAGTCGTTGACCACCCGGGACTGAAGTCGTGGTGGGACCAAGCTGAGAAAGCGTGGGCCGAGAATAAGTCCGAGTCCGACGCGGGGACGCTGCTGGACCGCATCGATTTCCACGGGCAACTGTCCGCGCAGCTGCCGCCCGCAGCGGTCAGAGTGATCTACACCAAGACCGGGAACAGACTCGCCGCAGCAGTCGTAAGGGATCCACGGGCCATTATCGACTTCTCCCTCTACTGGACGGCCGTCGCGACTGAGTCAGAAGCGAGCTACCTCTGCGCCATTCTGAACTCGGGGACCGTGTTGGAGCGAGTAAAGCCGCTGCAAGCCCTGGGCCTGTACGGAGCCCGGCACTTCGATAAGTATGTATTCCTAGTCCCGTTCCCGGAGTACGACAACACCATCGATCTGCACCTGCAGTTGGCGAAGCTCGGCGCCGCGGCCGAGAAACTCGCCGCTGAGGTCGATGTGTCCTCGGCTCGGACGTTCCAGGCTGCGCGGAAGTTGGTCGATAAAGCTCTGAAAGACGCCGGTATCGCCGCCAAGATCAACGCTGCGGTGGCGGAATTGGTCCCTATGGCCGCTATTTCGCTATAACGACTGCCGTCCCAGTGGGAGGCGATGCGCCGCCCTGTTGGCGGGCGGGCCGAGAGCCGCCCGTGAGATACCGCAGGAGATACCGCAGTGCTTTCATTCGCCCTCATCGGCCGCCAACGCGACCAACAACATATTCGCAGGTCGAGGTCGTTCATCCAGCAGCTGCCGAATGAGTCAAACACAACAAACGCCCAGTTCAGAGGATTTTAAGTCCGCTGCCTCTGCCAAATTGGGCTATGGGGGCGTGCGCGTGATCCTACGGGGGCAGCCGCTCCCGTCCGCCGACGGTGCACAACCTCGAAGCAGGCGTAACCACGCGCCGTGCTGCCGTACCTTTGATTCGATGCGCATCGCTGTGGTGGAAGACGACGACGGCGTCGGGGAGGCGCTGGTCGACGCCCTGGCCGAAGTCGGCCACTCCCCCGTGCGGATGCGTCGCGGCGCCGACCTGTTACTCGGCCACCGCGAGGTCGACCTCGTCCTGCTCGATCTCGGCCTACCCGACGCCGACGGCATGACCATCTTGCGTCAGCTGCGCGGTATCAGCCAGGTTCCCGTCGTCGTGCTGACCGCGCGCGACGACGAACGCTCCGTCGTCCGCGCGCTGCGCACCGGCGCCGACGACTACGTCGTCAAACCCGCTCGCCTGGGCGAACTTCGGGCCCGCATCGAAGTCGCCGCCCGCAGGCACTCGCCGGCCGCGGCACCGGACGACGAGGTGGTCGAGTGCGGCGACATCATCGTCGACCTGGGCGCCCGCCGTGTCGAGGTCGCCGGCGCCGAGATCACGCTTGCACCCAAGGAATTCGAGGTTCTTGCCTATCTCGTTGCTCGACGTGGCGAAGCTGTCAGCCGCCAGGAACTCATGGACGCCATCTGGGGGGACGCGTACGTCGCGATCTCCCGAAGCCTCGACGTACACATGACCTCGTTGCGCGCCAAGCTCGCCCGGCCGGACGCGATCGCCACCATCCGCGGATTCGGCTACCGGTGGAGTTGCTGACATGTGGCGCCGCGTCCTGCTGGTGCTCGTCATCTACTCCACCATCGTCGTCCTCGGACTCGCGGTACCTTTGGCCGTCACGCTGGGACGGGAACGGTTGCAGCGATTCAGCGAGAGCAGACTGGCCGCCGCCTCCTACTTCGCCGATCTCGCTGCCCGTCAGGATAATTCGCAGTCGGTGGATCTGCAGCAGGCCGTCGACAGGTACTTCACACTCTACGGCGAACCCGTTCTCGTCGTCGACCGGAACGGCGCGCCGCGGGCCTCGGCAGGGGTGGCCGGCACCCCCGACAGCGTCGCCGACGTGGTCTCCGAAGCCCTGCGCAATCAACGCAGCCGCCTCCCCGAATCGGTGACACCGTGGTCACCGCCCGAGGTACTGATCGCCGTGCCGGTCGGCACCGGTACCCAAGTGGACGGGGCTGTCGTCCTGGCCGCCTCCACCGCCGCCGCAAGAAGCGACGTGACCCGCGCATGGCTGACGATCGCCGGCGGCGCGGTGGCGCTTCTGACCGTCGCTTCGTTGATCGCAGTCGTGTTGTCCCGCTGGACAGTTCGCCCGTTGACCGATCTGGCCGCGCGGGTGACCGACCTGAAGAACCGCGTACTGGACCGCCCGACCGCAGACCTCGTCCCCCTGACCGGCGCCGGAGAGGAACCGGCGGGTCACTACGGCGGCCCCCAGGAGGTACGCAGGCTCGCGGCGGTCTTCGACGAGATGGCCCGCGACGTCGAAGCTGCCACGGTCGCGCAGCGCCGCTTCGTCGCAGATTCCGCCCATGCCCTGCGTAACCCTCTGGCGGCGTTGCGTATTCGACTCGACTCCCTCGGAATGGTGGTGCCGGAATCCTCTGCCGAGGCGCACGGCAAGACGACGGCCGAAGTCGACCGCCTCGAAAGGATGGTCGCCGATCTACTGTCGCTGGCCTCAGCCGAGGCCCGCTCCGACCGCGACGGCGACGTGGTTGCCGCCGACGTCGGCGACGTGTTGACCAGCCGGCACGAGTTCTGGTCGCAGTCGCTGATCGAGGCAGGTATCGACACCACGGTCGTCGCCCCGCCGGGTCTGCACGCCCGGATGCCCGACACCGACCTCGCCCAGATCCTCGACATTCTGCTGAGCAACGCCGTCAAGTATGCGGGCACCGGAGCCCGAGTCGAGATCGGAGCCCGCCGGTCCGCCGATCGGGTCGTGGTGTGGGTGCACGACGACGGTCGCGGGGTGTCTGAGGACGATCTGCCGCTGATCGCGACACGATTCTTCCGCGCGGCGAACACCGTCGGGCAGGGCACCGGCTTGGGTCTGTCCATCGCCCGCGCACTGACCGAACGGGCCGGCGGTGTGTTCGAGGTGAGCGCAGGCGACACCGGTGGACTGCGGATCACTGTGCGGTTGCCTGCCGGGTCCGCGCCCAGCACAGACCGGGATCCGTCCTAAGGGAGTGTTAGGGATCGCCCCAGCGCCTTCCGCACACCATGTGACTGCCCCAACAGTAAGAGGTGAAGGTGACGTCGGCGACTCCGGTCCCGGCCGAACGTCGGGACAAGGAGGCACGTCATGACCAGTTCGACCACCCAAGCGCCGCGAGGTGACGGTCGGGGGGCGCCTGCACCGCAATCGCCACGGGCAGCCACCCGCCGCGCCGTGTTCAACACGCTACGGGGATCGTCCGGCAACCTCGTCGAATGGTACGACGTGTACGTCTACACCGTGTTCGCGTCGTACTTCGAGAGCCAGTTCTTCGACTCGGCGGACAAGAACTCGACGCTCTACGTGTACGCGATCTTCGCGGTGACGTTCCTGATGCGTCCCGTGGGTTCCTGGTTTTTCGGCCGCTTCGCCGATCGGCGCGGACGACGTGCAGCGCTGACCTTCAGCGTGTCCCTGATGGCAGCATGCTCGCTGGTGATCGCGCTGACCCCCGGCCGCGAGAGCATCGGCGTCGGGGCCGCAGTCATTCTGATCCTGTGCCGCCTCGTCCAGGGCTTCGCCACCGGCGGCGAATACGGAACGTCGGCCACCTACATGTCTGAGGCAGCCACCCGGGAGCGGCGCGGATTCTTCTCTTCGTTCCAATACGTCACACTCGTCGGCGGCCACGTCCTGGCCCAGCTGACGCTGCTGATCATGCAGACATTCATGGACCGCGAGCAGATCGGGGAATACGGTTGGCGCATCGCCTTTTTCATCGGCGGCGTGGCGGCGGTGGTCGTGTTCTGGCTGCGGCGCAGCATGGATGAATCGCTGACCAGCCAACAGCTCGACGCGATCCGACGCGGTGAAGACCACGGCTCGGGATCGATCCGCGAACTCCTGACACGTCACTGGCGGGCGCTGCTGGTCTGCTTCCTGGTCACCAGCGGCGGCACCATCGCGTTCTACACCTACAGTGTGAACGCCCCGGCCATCGTCAAGTCGGCATTCGAAGACCAGGGGATGACCGCGACGTGGATCAACCTCGTCGGTCTGACGTTCCTGATGGTCATCCAGCCGATCGGCGGGCTGATCAGCGACAAGGTGGGCCGCAAGCCGCTGCTGGTGTTCTTCGGGGCCAGCGCGCTGGTCTACACCTACGTGCTCATCACCTTCCTGCCTCAAACCAGCTCATGGGCAATGGCTTTGACGTTGGTGTGCATCGGCTACATCATCCTGACCGGCTACACCTCGATCAACGCGATCGTCAAGGCCGAACTGTTTCCGTCTCACATCCGCGCCCTCGGCGTCGGCTTGGGCTACGCCCTGGCGAACTCAGCGTTCGGCGGCACCGCCCCGCTGATCTACCAGGCGGCCAAGGGCGGCGGCCACGTCACGTGGTTCATCGTCTATGTCACGGCCGTCGTGGCGGTATCGCTGTTCGTGTACGTCTTCGTACTGAAGAACAAGTCCGAAACCCCCCTCGACCGCGAACAGGGCCGCGCGTTCGTATGACGCTCTAGGCTGCCTGACTGTGACGTCGATGTCCCCGCTGATGGACCGCCGGTCCGTTCTGCGGGGCATCGCGATGCTGAGCTCCGCCGCCATCGTCAGCGCCTGCAGCGGCGCCGACAGGCCCGCAGTACGATTGGCGGCCGGCGAGCAGGGCGGCTTCTTCTGGGAGTTCTCAGGCCTTCTCGCGACGGCCGCGGACCGATCGGGCGGTACGCGCCTGACGCCACTGCAGACCGGGGGCTCGGTCGAGAATCTGGAACTGCTGCGCTCGGGAGACGCCGAACTCGCGATGAGCCTCGCCGACATCATTCCCGACACCCCAGACGATTTCGCCGCGATCGGACGCGTCTACGAGAACTACTTCCAGATAGCCGTGCGCGACGAATCCCCCGTCCTGTCGGTCGAGCAGTTGGCCGGCCGCACGGTCAGCGTCGGCGCGCCCGGCGCGGGAGCAACCGTGTTGTCCGAGCGCGTGCTCGCCACGGTGGGGCTGTCGGAACCCGATGCCGTGCGGCGCGTCGAGCGGCCCATGCGCGGTGCTGCAACCGAATTGGCAGAGGGACGCATCGACGCGGCGATGTGGGCTGGAGGTCTACCCACCCCGGCGTTTGCCGACCTTTCCGTCAACATTCGGCTGCTGGACCTGAGTACGGTTGTAGACGAGCTGCGTTCGATGTACGGAACCGCCTACGAACCGGTATCGGTCCCGGCAGGAGTGTATGGGCCACATCCGGGGGTGATTACCGTCGGCGTGGCCAATCTGTTGCTGGCCCGCCGTGACGTCTCCGACACCGTCGTCGCAGACATCGTCGATCTTCTGCTGGACGACCCGGCGTCGCTGGTTCCGGCTCAGGCGGTCGGCAGCCAGTTCCTCGATGCGCAGTCACTCATCCAGACAGGTTCTGTACCTCTGCATCCCGGCGCCACCGCGGAGTATCGGCGGCGGCACGGTTGACAGCGATCAGCTCGTCGGCGGCTCGTAGTGCGCCTCGGGATGCTCACGATGCCATTCCTGTTGCTGCCGTTGAACTTTGTGATGCACTCTCGCGACCCAGCCCAGCCCACCGGCGATCAGCAGCACCGCCAGCACCACTCCGACGACACCGGCGGGGGTGCTGTCGTTGGCGAAGGAGTACAGCCCCACCACCAGGCACAGGACACCAAGTCCGACCGCGATGAGGCCTGGCGCGTTCACTCCGGCCTTCATCGTCTCGCCGGCGTGTTGACGGGTCGTGCGGGCGTGGTCCACAGGATCTCGTGATGTGTCAGGCATGGGAAACCTCCTCGCCGTTGGTCAGGTAGGTGGTGTTGCTTTTCTTTCAGCGCGCGCTGGGTGCCGTCCTCGCACTACGCTCGTTCTCCGGAGGCAAATCTGTCGAGCGCGCCTACTATCGGCGCTCTGCGGTATGTGGGGGAAATACCCGGCGCTGTTCACGCCAAACGGCTGAAGCGGGCACGTCACAGGTTGGAAAGACTTTGCCTGTTTCAACATCGTCGGTCAGGGCATGCCCACGACATGACCAATCCGCAAGATGAAAAGGCCGAAGCCGACGTCGAACCCGACCCGAAGGTAGCGGGATCGCGAGCTTCCCAAGGCGACGACGACCCCGCCGACGGGCCTTATGTCGGCCGGTCGAGCTCAGATGACGACTTCGACGCCGGTGAGTCCGGTGCGGAGGCCCGCAGCGACGACTGACCTGGCCGGATTCAGGTGTGGTTGGTCACGTCACGTTGGCCAACTACGCCGAAATCCCGGAATCAGTGATTGCGCAGCTTGTCGATCAATTTGCTTTTGGTCAGGTGCGAGTAGCCGGACAGACCAAGCTCTTTCGCCTTCTGCTTGAGGTCGCCGACCGTCCAGTCGTCATAGGACCCGGACTTCCCACCCTTGCGACCGACCGAAGACTTGCCGCGCGCCGCGGCCGCGTTCGATATGCGCGCCGCTTTCTCCTTCGAATTCCCTTCGCGGCGAAGATCCTCGTACATCTTCTCGTTTTTGATCGATGCGTTCGGCATTGAAGTCAAACCTCCTACCCCGTTTGGATCTCTACCGAGTTTCCCGGCGCACCAGCAACCAAACCCTCAGGTACGGACTATTGCGACGCCGCACGATCGGGGACCCCTCAGGACCGTGAACTCAATTGAAGGGGTGCCCAATCCTGCTGCCTGCCGCACCATCATCACTGGTCAAGGCTGCAATATGACCTTGACGGCGCCGTCCTGCTTGTTTTGGAAGATGTCGTAGGCGTGCGGCGCCTCGTCCAGCGGGAGCACATGGGTGGCGAACGTATCCACGCCCAAGGGGTCGGAATCGGTGAGGAGCGGCATGATGTCGTCGACCCATCTCTTCACATTGGCCTGACCCATCCGCAGCTGAATCTGCTTGTCGAACAAGGTCAACATCGGCAACGGATCAGCCATGCCGCCGTAGACACCGATCAGCGACAGCGTGCCGCCGCGCCGCACGCAGTCGATGGCCGAGTACAGCGCGTCGAGCCGATCGACCCCGGCTTTCTCCATCATCGGCTTCGCGAGGGTGTCGGGCAGCATCGCCGCCGCGGCCTGAGCCACCTTGGCCACCGGCGAGCCATGCGCCTCCATGCCGACCGCGTCGATCACCGCGTCGCTACCGCGGCCCTGGGTGAGACGGCGCACCTCGTCGCCGACGGACCCGTCGACATTGCCGGCGTCGATGGTGTGGATTCCGCGGGCGGTCGCCCGGCTGAGCCGCTCGGGGACCATGTCGACCGCGAACACCTGGTAGCCCAGATGCTGGGCGATCCGTGCGGCCATGTCGCCGATGGGGCCCAGTCCGAGGACGGTGACGGTGCCGCCGTCGGGAATGTCTGCGTAGGCGACGGCCTGCCATGCGGTCGGCAACACGTCGGACAGGTACACGAAGCGCGAATCCGGCGGGCCGTCAGGAACTTTGATGTGCGTGAACTGCGCCTGCGGGACACGCAGATACTCGGCTTGGCCGCCGGGAATCGAGCCGTACAGCTCCGAATAGCCGAACAGCGCCGCGCCCATCCCCTGGTCGCGGACCTGGGTGGTCTCGCACTGGGTGAACAGCTTCTGGTCGCACATGAAGCAATGTCCGCACGAGATCTGGAACGGGATGACCACCCGGTCACCCACCGCGAGGTTGGTCACCGCGGTGCCGACCTCTCGCACGATGCCCATGGGTTCGTGCCCGAGGACGTCGCCTTCGTTCATGAACCCGCCGAGCACCTCGTAGAGGTGTAGATCAGATCCGCAGATGTTGGTCGACGTGACCTCGATGATCGCGTCGGTGGGCTCTTTGATTTCAGGGTCGGGGACGGCGTCGACGCGCACGTCGCGCCTGCCGTGCCAAGTCACTGCCTTCATGGGCCCGTCCTACCCGGTGAGGATCCCGCCAAACGTCGCCCGCGGGCGGCTGCCGTTTGACGTCCGCGTCGACGGGCAATGCTGGTCCGCGCGAGGAGGTCCCTTCATGAACGACGAACCCGGCGCTGCTGAGAACGGCAGTGCGGCATTCGAAAGCGTGGTGTCGCTGCTCGACTATCCGATGTTCGTGATCACGACGGCGTCGAACGGCCATCTCGCCGGCTGCCTGGTGGGATTCACGTCGCAGACAAGCATTCACCCGCCCAAGTTCATGGTGGGGCTGTCCCGGAAGAATCACACCTTCACCGTCGCGCAGAAGGCCGACCACCTCGCGGTGCACCTGCTGCCGAGGGAAGAGCTGGACGTAGCGACGTTGTTCGGTGGCACCACCGGTGACTCGACCGACAAGTTCGATCAGTGCGGCTGGCGCGCCGGCCCGGAGGGGATGCCGATCCTCGACGCGGCAGCGGCATGGTTCGTCGGCCGCGTCGTGCAGCGCTTCGACCTGGGCGATCACGTCGGTCACCTCCTCGAGCCCATCAGCGGCAGCGCGCCAGAACAACTGGGTGAGCTGATCTCCTTCTCCGATGTCCGCGACATCGAACCCGGGCACGACGCGTGACCGAGGTGACTGCTCTGCCGGCCGGCAGTCCCGTCGAAGACCATGGGTATCGCCCAGCGCCTCATGGTTTGCGCGCCAACATGATCTTCAGTGCCGACGGTGCTGCCGCATTCGCCGGACGTGCCGGGCCGCTGTCCTGTCCGTCCGATTTCCAGCTGCTGCTCGCGTTGCGCGCCTACGCGGACGTGGTTCTCGTCGGCGCGGGCACCGCACGCGCTGAGAACTACGGCCCGGCGCGGTTGCGACCCGAACACCGTGAGCAGAGACGCGAGCTGGGGCTGGGTGACCAGCCACCCCCGATCGCCGTCGTATCCCAGTCGGGCCGGCTGCCCGAGAGCATCTTCGACTCGTCGACCATCCCGATCCTGGTCACCAGCGAGCGGGGCGCCCGCGAAAGTCACGAAACACGCTGCGACGTGGTCACGGCCGGAGAGGAAACCGTCGACGTCGGCGATGCGGTCAGTCAGCTCCGAAAGCAGGGATTGACGCGGCTGCTCTGTGAGGGCGGGCCGACGCTGCTCGACGAGCTCGTGACCGCCGACCTCGTCGACGAGCTCTGCGTCACGCTGGCCCCGCGCCTGGCCGGGTCCCAGCCCGTCGGGTCGGGATCGCCCGCAGGCCTGCCATCGCCGATCTCGCTCCGGCTCGGGCACGTGCTCGTCGCCTCAGACGGCTACCTGTTCCTCAAATACCTGAGGGTCTCAGCCGGGTAGCGTCTCGCCGCCGATCGGGGCCAGCACCTCGCCGCTGTAGTACGACGACATTCGCGACGACGCGAAGAAGACATACGACGGCGCGATCTCGTCCGGTTGCGCGGCGCGACCCATCGGCACCTGCTCGCCGAAAGACTCCGCCTTCTCCACATCCATCGTCGCAGGGATCAGCGGGGTCCAGACCGGTCCAGGGGCAACACAATTGACGCGGATGTTGCGTTCGACCAGTGACTGCGCCAGCGAGTATGTCAGCGCGATGACGGCACCCTTGGTGGCCGAGTAGTCGATGAGTGTCTTGTTGCCACGCAGCCCGTTGATCGACGCGGTGTTGATGATCGCCGACCCGTCGGGCAGATGCTGCAGCGCGGCTTTGGTGACGTGAAAGAAGCTGTCGATGTTGACGGCGAAGGTGCGCCGCCACTGCTCGTCGGAGATCTCGGACAGGTCGGAGGCAAGGTTCTGGAAGGCCACATTGTTGACGACGATGTCCAGCCCGCCGAGCTGTCGGACCGTCTCGCCGACGATGTCGCGACAGTGCTGCGGATCGGCGAGGTCACCGGGCAGTTCGATTCCGCGACGGCCCGCCGCCTCGATCAGCGACACCGTGTGTGCGCCGTCGTCCTTCTCGCTCAGGTATGCGATGGCGACATCCGCGCCCTCCTTGGCGAAAGCGACGGCTACAGCTCTGCCGATGCCCGAATCACCGCCTGTGACAAGAGCTTTCTTTCCGGCGAGCAACCCCGTACCCACGTAGTCGGCCATCTCGTCGCGCGGACGTTGCGCCATGTCGCCGGTCTCCCCGGGGTAGGGAATCACGGCCTCGGGGGTCACATCGTCAGTCATGGCGCCGACGTACCCGCAGGCAGGCCCGCGAAACTATCGTGTGGGCGGTTGCTCGTCGCCCGTGCGCATCGAAAATGGCCACGCCAGCCAGAACGTCGCGAACAACACCAGGGCGCACCCGCCGGCGATCATCGCAGGAACGAACCCGACCACGACGTCGAAGATGATGGCGGTCATACCCGTCACCGCGATCGCCAGGAGGAGCAGACCCGCATAGGCGCACCGATGCGCTGCCCGGACCAATACTTCCAGGCGGTGCCTGCGGAACAGGAACCGGTGCATCGCGACGGGGGCGATCAACAGCGCGGTGGACGCCACCGCGGCGCACACCGTCGCCAGGTACACGACCTGCATGCGGTCGTCGAGGATGTCGAAGCGCTGCTGAAACGGCAGGGTGAGCAGGAAACCCGTCAGCAGCTGGACCCCTGTCTGCACGACACGGAGTTCCTGTAGCAGGCTGGCCCAATTACGGTCCAGCCGTTGAATTTCGGTCTCGTCGCGCTGGGCGAGGTTCCAATTCTCATCATCGTGAGACCGGTCGTAGGGCCGGCCCACGGGGTGCGGATGCTCGGCGTCCATCGACTGATCCTCCCACCAGCGGCCTCGCCCTGTAGCGCGTTTGACCGGCACCTGCGGGGGTAGTCGAGTCTGGACCCGTAATGCGCCGCAGACATATTGGAGTGACGATGAGCAAGGTCGCGCGATCCCTGTATACGCCCCTCTCGGTGGCCACCGGTGTCGGAGGAGGCCTGCTGGCCGGCGCGATCTTCGGCCAGATCTGGCAGCGCATCGGTGACAACGACGCGGAGCCGCCCGACGCCAAGGACCTGACCCAGAGCACCAAAACGGTGTTCGTCGCGGCCGCCATTCAGGGACTCATCGTGGGGCTCGTTCGCGCCGCTCTGCAGCGCGCGGGCGCCCGCGGCTACCGCGCCGTCACCCACGAACTACCGCCGGCTTAGCAAGCTCACGCAGACTTCAAAGGATTCGCACAGCTATCGGTGAGGCGCTTCTCAGCAGGCCGCCTCACTGTATGAACCATGGCCGGAACCCTTGAGTTTCCCAAAACGCGCAACCCGCTTGCCCGCGAGACGCAGCGAACGTGGCTCACGGCGGCGTTGGCCTTGGCGGCAAGCCTGGCGATGATGCTCGTGGCGTCGCCGGCCACCGTCTCACCCGTCGCCCACTGGGTCGTGTCCTCGATCGCACTCACCACGGCGCTGGTGGTCTTCGTGGCGGGCCTGCGCGCCTGGGACGAGTTGGTTTCCAGTGCGCAGGCGGCAGGCGTCGTCGAGCGCTGACGGTCAGGCCCCCAGCGGGGCGAGTGTCACCGCCGGCCGGGGCAGGCGCCACCGTGCGCACCCGGCGTCCAGCGCATCGTCCACCGCCGACGCGATCGCCTTCAGCTCCGTGGCGCCACCCGCCAACCACGTGTCGGCGGAGCCACCCGCCAAACTGATCCGCGTCAGCTGTGAACCGCAGGTCTTCATCAGGGCCATTCGGCTCAACAGTCGTTCCGCGGCAAGGCCCCATTCGACCACACCGCGGGAATCGTCGACGTCGCAGTGCATTCCGACGACATCCAGCCGTCGCTCACCGAGGACAGCGGGACCCTGCTCGTCGAGGAGGACCTGCCGCGTGAGACCTTCGCACGCAGACAGGACATCGACGTGCCGCTCCGTCGACACCACGAAGCGCACCGCGCCGAGCGCCGCCGCACGGCGGATCGTCTGCGTGACAGGGCTGCACCGAACAACCACGTGAATCGGCTGCACGCCACTCACCTCGACCAGGTCCAGTTCCTCATCGCCGCACGCCGTCACCGCCAGGCCGTGCGCGCGCACCCACGCGGCCACAGCGGGATTGCGCAGCGCCGCGGCGGGCACGGCGCACCCGGCCATCGGCAGGATCCGCCGTACCGCGTGCACGGAAGCCGACAGCCGGTGTGAAGCCGCCGGAACGTCCAAGATTGTCATGAATTCGGTGTACGCGCCTCGGCTGGCAGCAGCCCTCGATCCATACAGAACCTTGACGGAGCGCTCCCAGACTTTGACGCTGCGCTGACCCGATGCACGGAGTCCGTAAAAACTCCGGCCACCGCCGTCAAGAAACCGTTAACGCCCAGCTCAAGCACCCTGCGTCAGGCATACGTTGGCGTCCGCATCCCACCACCACCGGCGGGGGCGTAAACGAACGCAGGAGTCTTGATACGCGATGGCTGTTTTCCTCTATGTCCTGTTGACGGTGGCGGTGTTCGCACTGCTGGCCGGGGCAGTGAAGGTGCTGGAGCGATGAGCGTCGCCAACATCGTCGGGCTGGTCCTCGCGATCGCGATCAGCATCTTCCTGTTCGTCACCCTGTTCCTTCCCGAGAGGTTCTAGTGAGCACCACCACCGCGGGAATCCTGTTCCTGGTCTCCCTCATCGTCGCCCTGGTGGCCGTGCACGTACCGTTCGGCGACTACATGTACCGCGTGTACTCCTCCACCAAGGACTCACGCATCGAAAAGGGCATCTACCGCGCCATCGGCGCCGACCCGAAAGCCGAGCAGACGTGGGGCGCGTACGCCCGCAGCGTGCTGGCGTTCTCGGCGGTGTCGATCCTGTTCCTGTTCGGGTTCCAGCTACTGCAGAACTATCTGCCGCTGCACCTGAACGACCCGGCCACCGAGGTGACGCCGGCGCTGGCATGGAACACCGCCGTCAGCTTCGTCACCAACACCAACTGGCAGGCGTACTCCGGTGAGTCGACCTACGGCCACCTCGTGCAGATGGCCGGACTGGCCGTGCAGAACTTCGTCTCCGCCGCCGTCGGCATGGCCGTCGCCGTGGCCGTGATGCGCGGTTTCGTGCGCACCCGCACCGGCGACCTGGGCAACTTCTGGGTCGATCTGGTGCGAGGCACGCTGCGCATCCTGCTCCCGATCTCAGCCCTCGCCGCGGTCGCGCTCGTCGCCGGCGGCGCCATCCAGAATTTCTCGCCGCACTCCCAGGTGGTCGATACCGTCGCCGGCGCCCAGCAGACGATTCCGGGCGGCCCGGTCGCCAGCCAAGAGGCCATCAAGAACCTCGGCACCAATGGCGGCGGCTTCTTCAACGTCAACGCCGCGCACCCGTTCGAGAACCCCACGACGTGGACGAACTGGATCATCATCTTCCTGCTGCTGGTGATCGCCTTCACCCTGCCGCGCACGTTCGGCCGCATGGTCGGCAACACCAAACAGGGACTGGCGATCGTGTCGGTCCAGGCGACACTGGCCATGATCAGCTGGGCGGCGATCCTGTGGACCCAACTGCAGCACCACGGCACGGTGCCCACCGCGGTCAACGCCGCAATGGAGGGCGTGGAACAACGCTTCGGCGTCGCCAACTCGGCGATCTTCGCCGCATCCACAACGTTGACATCCACCGGATCGGTCAACTCGTTCCACGACTCCTACACCAGCCTCGGCGGCATGGTCCTGCTGCTGAACATGCAGCTCGGCGAAATCGCCCCCGGCGGTGTCGGATCCGGCTTCTACGGCATGCTCGTGCTCGCGGTCATCACCGTCTTCGTCGCGGGACTGATGGTCGGCCGCACCCCGGAGTATCTGGGCAAGAAGATCACGCCTCGTGAGATCAAGCTCGCCGCAACCTATTTCCTCGTCACACCGCTGATCGTGCTCACCGGCACCGCGCTGGCGATGGCGCTGCCCGGTCAGCGGGCCGGCATGCTCAACACCGGTCCCCACGGTCTGTCGGAAGTGCTCTACGCGTTCACCTCGGCGGGCAACAACAACGGATCCGCATTTGCGGGCATCACCGTCAACACCGAGTGGTACAACACCGCGCTGGGACTTGCGATGGCGTTCGGCCGCTTCCTGCCGATCATCCTGGTGCTCGCACTCGCCGGCTCACTCGCCAAACAGGGCCACACGCCGGCATCAGTCGGAACACTGCCGACCCATCGGCCTCAATTCGTCGGAATGGTCTCCGGCGTCACGCTGATTCTGGTCGCGCTCACGTTCCTGCCCATGCTCGCGCTGGGACCCCTTGCTGAAGGACTTCACTGAAATGACGGTCACCATGATTGAATCGGCCAACACCCGCGCCGCCGACAAGAAGAAGCGCGAGAAGTCGCGCGTGGGAGGCGGACTGCTCGACCCCAAGATGCTGTGGAAGTCGCTGCCCGACGCCCTGCGCAAGCTCGATCCGCGCACGCTGTGGCGCAACCCGGTGATGTTCATCGTCGAGCTCGGCGCGGCGTGGAGCACCGTCCTGGCGATTCTCGAGCCCTCGTGGTTCGCCTCGCTCATCGTGTTCTGGCTGTGGGCGACCGTCATCTTTGCCAACCTCGCCGAAGCCGTCGCCGAAGGACGCGGCAAGGCGCAAGCCGACACCTTGCGAAAGGCCAAATCCGACACGGTGGCCCGACGCCTGACCTCGTGGGAGCCCGGCGCCCCGGGCACCGAGGAGCAGGTCGCCGCACCACTACTCGCCCAGGGCGATTACGTCGTGGTCGAAGCAGGTGGCGTCATCCCCGGAGACGGTGACGTCGTGGAAGGCATTGCGTCGGTGGACGAATCGGCCATCACCGGCGAGTCGGCACCGGTGATCCGCGAGTCCGGCGGTGACCGGTCGGCCGTCACAGGCGGCACCACCGTCCTGTCCGACCGAATCGTCGTGAAGATCACCCAGAAGCCGGGTGAAAGTTTCGTCGACCGGATGATCGCACTCGTCGAGGGCGCCAACCGGCAGAAGACGCCCAACGAGATCGCACTGAACATCCTGCTGAGCGCGCTGACGATCATCTTCGTGTTCGCCGTCGCGACGCTGCAGCCACTGGCCATCTACTCCAAGGCCAATAATCCGGGCGTACCGGACACGCTGGCGCTGGACGGCAACGGCGTCACCGGCATCGTCATGGTCGCGCTGCTCGTGTGCCTGATCCCGACCACCATCGGGGCCCTGCTGTCGGCGATCGGTATCGCGGGGATGGACCGGCTCGTTCAGCGCAACGTGCTGGCGATGTCGGGTCGTGCCGTCGAGGCGGCCGGAGACGTCAACACCCTGCTGCTCGACAAGACCGGCACCATCACCCTGGGCAATCGGCAGGCCAGCGACTTCTTCCCGCTCTCGAACGTCGACATCGAGACACTCGCCGACGCCGCGCAGCTGTCGAGCCTGGCCGACGAGACCCCTGAGGGTCGATCAATCGTCGTGCACGCCAAAGAAGCTCACGGTCTTCGCGCGCGTCATCCGGGCGAGCTGTCCGGCGCCCACTGGGTCGAATTCACCGCCACCACAAGGATGTCCGGCGTCGACCTCGAGGACGGGCAGTCGCTGCGCAAGGGCGCAGCCGCGTCCGTCGCGGAATGGGTGCGCAACCACGGTGGGGAGGTGCCCACCGAACTGACCGACATGGTCAACGAGGTGTCCGGCTCCGGCGGTACCCCGCTGGTCGTCGGCCGCGTGCACGGTGACGACGCGCAGGTGCTCGGCGTCATCGCACTCAAAGACGTCGTCAAGCAGGGCATGCGGGAACGCTTCGATGAGATGCGCCGCATGGGCATTCGCACCGTGATGATCACCGGCGACAACCCGTTGACCGCCAAAGCGATCGCCGACGAGGCCGGCGTCGACGACTTCCTCGCCGAGGCCACACCCGAGGACAAGCTCGCGCTGATCAAGAAGGAGCAGGCCGGCGGCCGGCTCGTCGCGATGACGGGCGACGGCACCAACGACGCTCCCGCACTGGCTCAGGCCGACGTGGGTGTCGCGATGAACACAGGCACCTCGGCGGCCAAAGAGGCCGGCAACATGGTCGACCTCGACTCCGATCCGACGAAGCTGATCGAGATCGTCGAGATCGGCAAGCAGCTGCTCATCACCCGCGGCGCCCTGACCACCTTCTCCATCGCCAACGACATCGCCAAGTACTTCGCCATCATTCCGGCGTTGTTCGTGACGCTGTTCCCCGGCCTGGACCTGCTCAACGTGATGCGGCTGCACAGCCCGCAGTCGGCGATCCTGTCGGCGGTCATCTTCAACGCGATCGTCATCGTCGCGCTCATTCCGCTGGCACTGCGGGGCGTCCAGTACACCCCGGCGAGCGCGTCAAAGTTGCTGAGCCGCAACCTGTCCATTTACGGCCTGGGCGGAATCGTCGCGCCGTTCATCGGCATCAAACTGATCGACCTGGTTGTCCAACTCTTCCCCGGGATGTCCTGATATGAAGTTCTCCACTCTGCTGCGCCTACACTGGGCCGCGCTGCGCGCGCTGCTTGTTCTCACCGTCATCACCGGGCTGGCCTACCCCGTCCTGGTGTGGGCCGTCGCGCAGCTGCCCGGACTGAACACGAAAGCGAACGGCTCGATCGTCGAGGTCGACGGAAAAGCGGTGGGTAGCAGCCTGATCGGTCAGCTGTTCACCGACGCGGACGGCAACCCGCTGCCGCAGTACTTCCAGTCGCGGCCTTCAGCCGCCGGCGACGGCTACGACCCGCTGTCGACCAGCGCGTCCAACCTGGGCCCCGAGGACATCGTCGACACGGCCGATCGCACCAGTCTGCTGACCGATGTGTGCGCCCGCAGCCTGGCGGTAGGCGAACTCGACGGCGCCGAGGGCGCCCGACCGTTCTGCACCGGCGACGGTGTCGGGGCGGTGCTTTCGGTGATCGGGCCGCGCGACGTCGCAGGCAATGTGGTCAATCCGACCAAGGTCGTCAGCGTCAACCAGCTGTGCGAGAACACCACGACGCCGTTCCTGGACACCTACGAGGGTGTGCGGGTGGAATGCAACGACGGCAGCGACTTCTCGCAGGGGCAGATCGTCGCGATCCGCGGCGCGGCGCCCGCCGATCCGGCCGTTCCCGCCGATGCGGTGACGGCCAGCGGCAGCGGTCTCGATCCGCACATCTCACCGGCCTACGCCGAGCTGCAGGTCGACCGGGTCGCCGAGGCCCGCGGTATCAGCGCAGACGAGGTGCGCGCAGTGGTCGCCGACCACACCGAAGGCCGGACTCTCGGCTTCCTCGGCGAGCCGCGGGTGAACGTACTGGAACTGAACCTGGCCCTCGACAGCCGAGGGTGACGGGCACTCCCGGGATTTGCATCCGACGATGAGCACACCACCGGGCACCGGCGTGGATGATGAAGTGGTGGCGACACCGCAACATCGGCCGAAACGGGGTGAGCTGCGCATCTATCTGGGCGCGGCTCCCGGTGTCGGCAAGACCTACGCGATGCTCGGCGAGGCACGCCGACGGCTCGAGCGCGGCACCGATCTCGTCGCCGCCGTCGTGGAGACCCACGGCAGGAAGAAGACCGCCGAGCTGCTCGAGGGCATCGAAGTCGTTCCCCCGCGGTACATCGACTACCGCGGGGGCACCTTCCCCGAACTCGACGTGCCGGCCGTCATCGCCCGCGATCCCGACGTCGTGCTGGTCGACGAACTGGCCCACACCAACACCCCCGGCAGCAAGAACCCGAAGCGCTGGCAGGACGTCGAGGAACTGCTCGCCGCCGGAATCGACGTCATCTCCACGGTCAATGTGCAGCACCTCGAGAGCCTCAACGACGTCGTCACCCAGATCACCGGCATCGAGCAGAAAGAAAAGGTGCCCGACGAAGTCGTCCGCAACGCGTCGCAGGTCGAGCTGGTCGACATCACTCCGGAAGCACTGCGGCGCAGGCTCGCACACGGAAACGTCTACGCCCCCGAGCGCATCGACGCGGCCCTGTCCAACTACTTCCGACGCGGAAACCTCACCGCGCTAAGAGAACTGGCACTGCTGTGGCTGGCCGATCAGGTCGACGCCGCATTGGAGAAGTACCGCGCCGACAACCAGATCACTGCGACCTGGGAAGCCAGGGAACGTGTCGTCGTGGCGGTCACCGGAGGCCCGGAGTCGGAGACACTCGTTCGCCGGGCCTCACGCATCGCGTCCAAGTCCAGCGCCGAACTGATGGTCGTCCATGTCGTCCGCGGTGACGGACTGTCCGGAATCTCCGCGCCCCAGATGGGCAAGGTCCGCGAACTTGCGACCTCCCTCGGCGCGACTCTGCACTCCGTGGTCGGTGACGACGTCCCCGCGGCGCTGCTGGACTTCGCCCGCGAAATGAACGCCACCCAACTGGTTCTCGGAACATCCCGGCGGTCGCGGTGGGCCCGGATCTTCGACGAAGGCATCGGCGCCAGCGTGGTGCAGCAGTCGGGCAGTATCGACGTCCACATGGTCACCCACGATCAGGCGCGGGGCGAATCACTGTGGTCCCGGATCACCCCGCGAGACCGCCATGCGATGTCCTGGGTGGCCGCCGTCATCGTCCCGATCGCGATCTGCGCCCTCAACGTCGCACTGCTCGACATCTTTCTCGATGTCAGTGGCGAGAGCGCGGTGTTCTTCATCGGCGTCCTCGTCGTCGCCCTCCTCGGCGGGGTGGCACCGGCCGCCGTCTCAGCGGTACTGTCCGGCCTGCTGCTCAACTACTTTCTGATCGAGCCTCGCTACACGTTCACGATCTCCGAACCCGACAGCGCCATCACCATCTTCGTGTTGCTGGCGGTGGCCGTCGCCGTGGCCGCACTCGTCGACGGTGCCGCCAAACGTGCCCGCGAAGCGCGAAGCGCCGCACAGGAAGCCGAACTTCTGGCCCTGTTCGCCGGCTCGGTCCTGCGCGGCGCAGACCTCAACACCCTTCTTGAACGCGTCCGCGAGACGTATGCGCAGCAATCGGTGAGCCTGCTGCGCGACGGACCTGATGGTCATGTGATCGTGGGCTGCGTGGGCTCCGAGCCCTGCGTGGACGTCGACTCGGCCGACACCGCGATCGAGGTCGGCGACAACGAGTTCTGGATGCTTCTGTCCGGCCACAAACTCGCCGCCCGCGATCGCCGGGTGCTCGGGGCGGTCGCCAAGCAAGCCGCCGGACTCGCCACGCAGCAGGCACTGACACAGGAGGCCGACAAGGCCGCCGCGATAGCCAGAGCCGACGAGCTGCGCCGGTCGCTCCTGTCGGCTGTCAGCCACGATCTGCGCACACCGCTGGCCGCGGCCAAAGCATCGGTATCGAGCCTGCGCAGCAGCGACGTCGACTTCTCCGCCGAGGACACCGCCGAACTGCTGGCCACCGTGGAGGAATCGATCGATCAGCTGACCGCGCTCGTGGGCAACCTGCTCGACTCCTCCCGGTTGGCGGCCGGAGCCGTCAAGCCCGAGCTTCGCGAGGTCTACCTCGAGGAGGCGGTACCGCGCGCCCTCCTCAGCATCAACCGCGGCAACACCGGTCTGCGCGCGGGACTGGAGAGGGTGAAGGTGGAAGTCGACGGTGCCGTCGTCATGGCCGACAGCGGACTGCTGGAACGCGTGCTGGCCAACATCATCGACAACGCCATGCGTTACGCACCCGACGGCCCGATCAGGGTGACGGCGGGCCGAATTCGCGACCGGGTGCTGATCGCGGTCGCCGACGAAGGACCCGGGATCGGCCGCGGCGCCGAGACGCAACTGTTCGCCCCGTTCCAGAGGTTAGGCGATCAGGACACCAGCAGCGGTGTCGGCCTTGGCCTTTCGGTCGCACGCGGCTTCGTGGAGGCGATGGGTGGCACGATCTCGGCGTCGGACACCCCCGGCGGCGGATTGACAGTCGAGATCGACCTGGCAGCCGGCGGCGCACCATGACCACGAATCCGGTGAAGACTCGCGTCCTGGTGATCGACGACGAGCCGCAGATACTTCGGGCCCTGCGGATCAACCTCTCGGTACGCGGCTACGAGGTCCTGACCGCGGCCACAGGCGCCGAAGCGCTGAAACTGGCCGCAGAACGCCGCCCCGACGTCGTCGTCCTCGATCTCGGACTGCCGGACATGTCCGGCATCGAGGTGCTCGGCGGCCTGCGTGGGTGGCTGTCGGCGCCGGTCATCGTGCTGTCCGCGCGCAGCGACTCGCTCGACAAGGTCGAGGCCCTCGACGCAGGTGCCGACGATTACGTGACCAAACCCTTTGGCATGGATGAGTTCCTGGCCCGGCTGCGCGCCGCGGTGCGCAGAGGTGCCGCGGCGGCGGAAACAGATGAGCCGGTGATCGAGACGTCGTCGTTCACGGTGGACCTGGCCGCCAAGAAGGTTACAAAGAACGGCACCGAGGTGCATTTGACGCCGACCGAGTGGGGCATGCTCGAAATGCTCGTCCGCAATCGCGGCAAGCTCGTCGGCCGCGAGGAACTCCTCAAAGAGGTGTGGGGCCCCACCTACGCGAAGGAAACCCATTATCTGCGAGTCTATTTGGCGCAACTGCGCCGAAAGCTCGAAGATGATCCGTCCCACCCGGTACACCTACTGACCGAAGCCGGCATGGGATACCGCTTTCAGGAGTGACGCTACTCGCGGTGGGCGCCATGACCGCGCCACCTGTCGAGAAGCGCCGGAATCTCGGCAAGCAGAAACGTGTAGAAATCCCGCATCTCGGTCAACCGCTGCTCGGCAAGGCTGCCGCGACCGGCCACCGCGATCCCTGACTCGGCGGCCGCCAGCAAGCCCGCCAGCGTCTGGTTCTGATTCGTGAACAACACCGCCCAAGCATCACCGCGCAGCCGGAAATGGTCACGCCGACTCCCCGGCGTCGGCACCTGCTCGGCAAGCCCTACCGAGGTCAGCGTCTTGAGCGCTCCCGAGATCGACCCTGAACTGGCCTGCAGAATGTCGGCCAACTCAGCCATGGTGATCGTCGGCCGCTCGGTGAACAACAGCGTCGCAAGAACCCGCGCCGTCATCCGCTGCAGACCATGCCGGGTCAGGACCAGCGCGAGCTCCTCCGCGGCAGACTGAAGATGCGCCTCCTGCACCATGGGTCGAACCCTTTCTCCGAAAACAAGCTTCAGTAATCTCTGAAAGTTTAGTAGCCTTTGAACCGGCGCTCCGGGAAGTCTGGTCGGAACTTGAGAAAAACACTCTGCGCGCGGCGGCGAGGCCGTCGGCACGCAGAGCCGACGCGACGGAGCACCAGTGAAGCATCCAGCGAGCACCTCACCCCGAACGGACGTCATCGATGTTCGTGGGCTGACGTTCCAATACCCCGGTTCGCCCAGACCGGCGCTGCGCGACATGAACTTCACGGTCGGCCCCGGCGAGATCTTCGGCTTCCTCGGCCCGAGCGGCTCGGGAAAGTCCACAACACAGAAGTTGCTCATCGGTCTGCTCCGTGGCCACACAGGCCACGTGTCGGTGTGGGGTAGAGAGCCAGCCGCATGGGGCCCACGCTTCTACGAACGCATCGGAGTCTCCTTCGAGATGCCCAACCACTACCTCAAGCTCACCGGAATGGAGAATCTGCGCTTCTTCGCCTCGCTTCAATCGCGAGCGACGCTGGATCCGCGCGAACTGCTCGACGCCGTCGGTTTGACTGATGCCGCAAATACGCGAGTAGGCAAGTACTCCAAAGGCATGCGCATGCGACTGACCTTCGCACGCTCGTTGATCAACGACCCCGAGTTGTTGTTTCTCGACGAGCCGACATCCGGCCTCGATCCCGTGAACGCCCGCACCGTCAAGGACATGGTCCTCGACCTCAGGGCCCGCGGACGCACGATCTTTCTCACCACGCACGACATGGCCACTGCCGATGAGCTCTGCGACCGTGTGGCATTCGTTGTGGACGGGCGCATCGTCGCGCTGGACAGCCCCGCCGAGTTGAAGATCGCCCGAAGCCGACGCATCGTCGAGATCGGCTACCGAACAGTGGACGGCACCCTGACGACACGGGAGTTCACCCTGGACGGCCTCGCCGACAATGCCGACTTCTGGGAGGTTCTGCGCGATCAGCACATCGAGACCATGCACAGCACAGAAGCCAGCTTGGACGACGTGTTCGTCGAGGTGACCGGCAGGACCCTGGGATGACACGTCTGGCGAGCACGTTGAAGCTTGAGACGACGATGATGTCGCGGCAGGGCTTTGCGGCGGCCGCAGTGATCTCCGGGTTGCTGTGGCTGACGGTCTTGTTGCCGATGCCCCGAGATCTTCGCCCGATCATCGAACCCTATGTGCTCATCGGCGACATCACGATCATCGGCTTCTTCTTCATCGGTGCGTCGATGTTCTTCGAGAAGCAGGAGGGTACCGTCCACGCCGTCGTGTGTTCGCCGTTGCGGTTCTGGGAGTATCTGCTCGCCAAGATCATTGTCCTGATGTCGATCTCGCTGATCGTGGCGCTCATCGTCGTGACAGCTGCCAACGGCACCGACTTCCAGATGGTGCCGGTGCTCGTCGGCATCATCCTGGGTACGCTCGTGATGCTGCTGACCGGATTCGCCTCGTCGCTGCCCTTCTCCTCGGTGAGCGACTGGTTTCTCACCACCACGATTCCGCTGGCGTTTCTGTCACTTCCGATCCTCCACCTGTCCGGAGTGTGGCCCAACCCTGCGCTCTACCTGATCCCCACCCAGGGGCCGCTACTGCTCTTCGGTGCGGCCTTCGACCAAATAGACCTCGCCCCATGGCAAATCGTCTACGCCGTCACCTATCCCCTGCTGTGCAGCGCGGGACTGTACGTCCTCGCGCACAAACTGTTCGTGCGGTACATCATCGAGCGAGCGCAGTGATGCCGGGTCGCGCAGTGCTTCGAGCCTGGATAGCATTCGGCCGCAACGATCTTCGTGGGACGTACCGAGATCCGCTGCTCATCATGCTCGTCATTGCTCCCGTGATCTGGACGGTGGGCACCGTTGCACTCGTCCCGCCCCTCACCGACACCCTGCTGCGGCGCTACGACTTCGACCTCGTGCCCTACTACCCGCTCGTCATCACCGCGTTACTGCTGCTCACCAGCATCATCATCGCCGGAGCTCTCGCTGCATTCCTGGTCCTCGACGAAGTCGACAGTGGCACCTTGACGGTGCTGCGGATCGCACCGATACCCCTTGGGGCTTTCCTGTCCTACCGGGCTGCCACCGTCGTCGCCGTCACCACCGTCTATGTCGTAGCCACGATGACCTTCAGCGGGTTGCTACGTCCTGGACTGACCCTCACGCTGGTGCCGATCGGGATCGTCGCCGGATTCGCCGCGGTCGTCACGATGCTCGCGATCGTCGCGGTGGCCAACAACAAGGTCCAGGGCATCGCGATGGTTCGACTGCTCGGCATCATCATCGCGGGACTGCCGTGCCTGCCATGGTTCGTCGACTCACCGTGGAATCTGGCGTTCGGGGTGCTGCCCCCGTACTGGGCAGCCAAAGCCTTCTGGGTGGCGACCGACGGCGGACACTGGTGGCCGTACATCCTGGCCGGCGCCGCCTACAACCTCGCGCTGGCGTGGCCGCTGTATCGGCACGTCATGACCAAGAAGGGCTGACGCTGGGCAATCGTCATCGAGTCGTCAAAATAGGACGGCCGGCCGTTTGGATGCCGTAAAGATGGTGGCGATCAACCCGGAGAGCGCGTGGAATCGAAGCATGGCTTCTCAGATGGGTGACCCGACGATCTTCGATCTTCTGTTCGTCATTGCGCTGCTGTCCGCAACGGCCTCGGTCCTCCTGCTGTGCCGCTACGTCAATACCCGCGACGACGACGACACGGGGCGCGCCGACATCTGATCGACGCCCAGCGTTCTCTTCGCGCTCGTCTGTCGGTCGCTGCGGCGGTGCCAGGCTTGTCCAGGTCACGAAAGGACAGGCGATGAACGAGAACTCGCGGGCCTACAACAGCGTGTGGCAACTACGGGGAGACTCCTGGTGCCGTCTCGAAGAGGCGGCCGACCGCCTCACCAGGGCCACGACCACCGGCCAGCTCAAAGATACCTACGTCCGCATCTGCCGCGGCCTGCTCACCCGGCTCACACCTTTGGAACCCTACTGGGCGTATCCCGGTTCGCCGCATTTCGCGAAACTCCAGCGGCAGTTCACGGCCGGCAACTACGACAAGTTCGCCCAAGCCGTCGCGAGGATCAACCGCGCGCTGACCACGGAGTCCTACCGCACCGGCGACACAAACCATGCGGGCGTCGACGAGACCGACATGTTCCCCGCCGACCCGCGGTCGCTGGAACGGCCGGTCAGCACGTCCGAGGAACAGCTCTACTTCGAGGTGCTCGTCGTCGAGCAGATGACCGAAGCCCAGGAGCGTGCGCTGCGCAAAGAGGTGCGAAGCTGGCGCCGCCCCGACGACGAATTCGTCTACGAACTCGTCGTGGTCTCCAGTGGAGACGAGGCACTCATTGCAGCCCGACTGAACCCTAATCTGCAGGCCGTCGTGATACGTCGCCGCTTCTCCCACCAGTCCAAACGGGATCTCACCACGCTCGCCGACTTCGTCGACACCAAGGTCTCCAAAGATCTCGATGACCACAAGTCACCCGACGAACGTGCGCAGATCCTCGCCGCATCCCTGAGCGAACTCCGTCCCGAGCTGGACCTCTACCTGATGACCGAGATCGAGGTCGAAGAAGTCGCAGGACGGCTCGGTCCGCACTTCCGGCGCGTCTTCCATGCCAGGGAAGGCTTTCTCGAGCTTCACCTGTCGATCCTGCACGGCGTCGCGGCCCGGTATCGCACACCGTTCTTCAGCGCGCTCAAGCAGTACAGCCACCGCCCCACCGGCGTGTTCCACGCGTTGCCGATCTCGCAGGGCAAGTCGATCGTCAACTCGCACTGGATCAAAGACATGGTCGGCTTCTACGGGCTCGACGTGTTCATGGCCGAAACATCGGCGACGTGCGGCGGCCTCGACTCATTGCTCGAGCCGACCGGCCCACTACGCGACGCCCAGCAGCTCGCCGCCGAGACGTACGGATCTCGCCGCACCTACTTCGTCACCAACGGCACCTCGACGGCCAACAAGATCGTGACGCAATCCCTTGTCGCTCCCGGCGATATCGTGCTCCTGGACCGCAACTGCCATCAGAGCCACCACTACGGAATGATGCTGGCCGGCGCCAACGTCGTCTACCTGGAGGCCTACCCGCTGCCGGACTACACGATGTACGGGGCGGTGCCACTACGTGAGATCAAGTCGAAGCTGTTGTCGCTCAGACGCGCAGGCAAGCTCGACCGCGTCAAGATGATCTCCCTGACCAACTGCACCTTCGACGGCGTGGTGTATGACGTCGAGCGGGTGATGGAGGAATGCCTGGCCATCAAGCCCGACCTCGTATTCCTCTGGGACGAGGCGTGGTTCGCGTTCGCGCGGTTCCATCCGGTGTACCGGCGCCGCACCGCGATGGCGGCGGCGCGCAAGCTGCGCGAGAAGCTCTGCGACCCCGCATATGTCAAGGAGTACGAGGCGCAGCTGACCGCCGAACTGGACGGTACCGCAGGCGAACCCGCCACCGAGGACGAGCTGCTGGACCGGAGGCTGCAGCCCGATCCCGCCAAGGCGCGGGTACGGGTGTATGCGACGCAATCCACGCACAAAACGCTCACATCGCTGCGGCAGGGCTCGATGATTCACGTCTTCGACCAGGACTACGAACAGAAGGTGTCAGAGGCGTTCCACGAGGCCTACATGGCGCACACCTCGACCTCGCCGAACTATCAGATCCTTGCCTCCCTGGATCTCGGCCGGCGCCAGGTGGCCCTGGAAGGCATGGAGCTGGTGCAGCGCCAGATCGAGAACGCGATGCAGCTGCGCGACGCGATCGACAACCATCCGCTGCTGAGCAAATACGTGCGCTGCCTGCGTACCTCGGACCTGATTCCCGACGACCACCGGCCCTCGCACATCGCCCAGCCGTTGCGGTCGGGGCTGCGAAACATGATGACCGCGTGGGATTCGGACGAATTCGTGCTGGACCCCTCGCGCATCACGCTGTCGATCGGGCGGACCGGTTACGACGGTGACACCTTCAAGCGCGACCAGCTGATGGACCGCCACGGCGTGCAGATCAACAAGACCTCCCGCAACACCGTGCTGTTCATGACGAACATCGGCACGACCCGCAGTTCGGTCGCGTTCCTTGTCGAGGTGCTCGTCAAGATCGCACGCGAACTCGACGAGCGCATCGGTGAGATGGGGCTCGGCGAGCGTGGCCGCTTCGAGCAGCAGGTGCGCAAGCTGACCACCAACACCGCGGCGATGCCGGACTTCAGCGGCTTCCACCCGGTGTTCCTGGATCCGTCGGGCTCCGAACCCACGCCCGAAGGTGACGTGCGTCGAGCGTTCTACCTGTCCTACGACGAGACGAACTGCGAGTACCTCACCGGGGACGAGATCGACGGCAAGCTCGACGCGGGTATCGATGTCGTGTCAGCGACGTTCGTGACGCCCTACCCGCCGGGCTTCCCCGTTCTCGTCCCTGGCCAGCTGTTCAGCAGGCAGATCCTGAACTTCATCCGTGATCTCGACACACCCGAGATCCACGGCTACAAGCCCGAATTCGGCTATCGCGTGTACACGGAGAAGGCGATCGAAATGTGCCGCCCCACCGGAGCGGCACCATCGAACGGACACCGCCCGACAGAGGAGCCCGCCTTCACGTCGGACTAGATCCTCGCGAAATATCATTCCCGGTCGTGGTCAGCGCCAAGACCGCAGCCCGGAATGATATTTCGCGGCGAGGGGACTAGCGGGCGGGGAATTCTTCGGCGAGTGCGATGAGCTTGGCACGCACCAGGTGTGGGCTCTCATCGACGATGAAGTGGCCACCCTCGACGACCTCGATCTGATAATCGTCGGCACGTGCCGTCTCCGCTCCAGCCAAATCCGGATGGATCGCAGTGTCTGTTCTGCCGAACAGAACGCGCGTCGGCACCGTCGATCGCCGCCGCTCGCCATTGCGGACCGCCTTGGGGATCTCACGCAGCAGGAACGTCCGGTAGGTGTCGCGGGCGGTACGGGCGACCACCGGATCGCGGAACCGGTCGGCATAGACGCGCACGGTGACCGGATCAAGGTTGGGCGCCGCCGCCCGGAACACGACCTTCTCCAAGTACTTGGTGTGCTGCTGCAGCGGCACGCCGATCGAGGCGACCACCGGCTGATACAGCAGGAATCGCCACAGATGCGGCGCCATGACCTTCGGCGGCACCCACGGGTGCGCGATGTTGAGCGCTAAATAGGCGTCGATACGCTCGGGAATCCGAAGCGTCATCAGGTGCCCGATGTAGCCGCCCCAGTCGTGACCGACGAGCAGGAACCGGTCGATCCCGAGGGCGTCGACCAGGGCGACCAGGTCGGTGACCACGTCCTCTTTGGCCCACCGGTGCGGCGGCGGCCCGGACCACCCGTAGCCGGGCAGATCAGGAGCGATGATGCGCAGCCCTGCGGGCGGATCGGCGAGCAGGTCGCGGTACGCCCAGTGATGCTGGGGCCAGCCGTGAAGAGCAAGGACCGGCCTGCCGTCTTCCGGTCCGGCCTCGGTCACGTGGAAATCGACTCCGTTGACCGTCACGTGGCGCCTGCGCACCCCTCCAATCGGCGGGGGTTGGTTAGTCATGGCCCTGAGAATAATCGCGAGGGTCTACGGTGCTGATATGCCCGGGTATCGCGACCTCTTCGACGCCAGCATCGACGATCCGACGGCTTTCTGGGCCGACGCGGCCAAAGCCGTGACCTGGACCAAGCCGCCCCGGCGAATCCTCGACGACAGCAACCCGCCGTTCTACCGCTGGTTCCCCGACGCCGAACTGAACACCTGCGCCAACGCTCTGGACCGCCACGTCGAGAACGGGCGCGGCGACCAGCCCGCGCTGATCTACGATTCGGCTGTCACCGACACCAAGCGCGCCTACACCTACACCGAGCTGTTGGACCAGACCGCCCGCTTCGCCGGTGTGCTGCGCTCCCTCGGCGTCGGAAAGGGCGACCGCGTCGTCATCTACATGCCGATGATCCCCGAGGCCGTCATAGCGATGCTGGCCTGCGCGCGCCTCGGCGCCGTGCACTCGGTCGTGTTCGGCGGCTTCGCGCCGCACGAGCTCGCAGTCCGCATCGACGACGTCCGGCCGACGGTGGTCGTATCCGCATCATGTGGCATCGAGCCCACCCGCGCCGTCGAATACAAGCCGATGCTCGATGCGGCGATCGGCATGACCGAGCATCCCCCGACGCATTGCGTTGTGGTGCAACGGGATCGGCTGCGGTGCGATCTGGTCGAGGGCCGTGACCTGGAGTGGGCCCAGGTCATGCTGGACGCCCAACCCGTCGACCCCGTGCCCGTCGCCGCGACCGACCCGCTGTACGTCCTGTACACGTCCGGCACCACAGGCAAACCCAAGGGCATCGTCCGCGACAACGGCGGCCATGCAGTCGCGCTGCTGTGGAGCATGCATCACATCTACGACGTCGCTGCCGGCGACGTCTTCTGGGCCGCCTCCGATGTCGGCTGGGTGGTCGGCCATTCCTACATCGTCTATGCCCCTCTGCTCCTGGGGGCGACCACGGTGCTTTACGAAGGCAAGCCCGTCGGCACCCCGGACCCCGGCGCGTTCTGGCGGGTGGCCTCCGAGCACGGCGTGAAGGCTTTGTTCACCGCGCCGACGGCGATCCGCGCGATCCGCAAGGAAGACCCGGAAGGCAAATACGTCTCCGGTTACGACTTGTCGAGGTTGAAGTACCTGTTCCTGGCCGGCGAGCGCCTCGATCCCGACACCTATCACTGGGCGTCGGAGAAGCTCGGCATCCCCGTCATCGACCACTGGTGGCAGACCGAGACCGGCTGGCCGATCGCCGCCAACCCGATGGGCACCGAACAGCTGCCGATCAAGGCCGGCTCCCCCACCGTCCCGATGCCCGGGTACGACGTTCGGATCCTCGACGAACAAGGGCACGACTGCGCCGCCGGCAAGGAGGGCGCGATCTGTATCCGGCTTCCGTTGCCGCCGGGCACGCTGCCGACACTGTGGAACGCGCAAGACCGCTATCAGGCGTCCTACCTCACCGAATACCCCGGCTACTACCTCACCGGCGACGGCGGCCACTTCGACGACGACGGCTACCTGTTCGTGATGGGACGCATCGACGACGTCATCAACGTCGCCGGGCACCGACTGTCGACCGGCGCAATCGAAGAGGTGCTGGCCACCCACCCCGCCGTCGCCGAGTGCGCCGTCATCGGTGTGGCCGACGAGATCAAAGGCCAGGCTCCACGAGGCCTGGTCGTAGTCAAGTCCGGGGCCTCCGCCGAGGGACTCGCCGAGGAGCTCGTCAAACTGGTCCGCGACGAGATCGGTGCAGTCGCCGCATTCAAGCTCGTCGACGTCGTCCCTGCGCTACCGAAGACCCGCTCGGGAAAGATCCTGCGCAAGACCATGCGCGGAATCGCAGCCGGCCGTGACGAGCCGGTGCCGTCGACGATCGAGGACCCGTCGGTGCTCGACACGCTGGGGCCGATCCTGCGCTCCTGACGCGGGATGTTATTCCCGACGCAAGTTGGGTATCTCCCCAACACAGACGTCAATTCGGCTGGCCTGGATGGGAGGCGCAAATGTCCGAACACCCCAAATACATGGCGGTCCAGGGCGCTGCGCTGATCATGGCGGGTGCCCTCGTTCTTCTCGGGGTACTGAGCTTCATCCCCGGCGTCACGTCCGACCTCAGCACGCTTGGGTGGATCGGACAGCATTCCGGTGCAAGGCTTTTCGGCACCTTCGTGGTGTCGGCTGTGCTCAACATCGTGCACCTGGTCGTCGGGGCCGCCGGCTTCTACTTCGCGCGCACCTACGCGGGTGCGCGGGCCTACCTGCTGGGCGGCGGGCTGCTCTACCTGGGGCTGTGGCTCTACGGCGTGCTGGTGGAATTCGGCAGCGACGCCCACGTCATCCCGCTCAACACCGCCACGAACTGGCTGCACCTGGGTCTGGGGGTGGTGATGGTGTTGCTCGGTGTGACACTGGGCGGCCAGCACGACCCGACCAAGCGACGCCCACGGTTGCGCCGGGCAGCGTCCCACTAGCGCCGAAACTGCATTCCACGCGGCCTCTGCGCGACTTTTGGCGCATGGAATGCAGTTTCGGCGAAGACCTAGGCGATGGACAGTGCGATGCCGTCGAGGATGTCATGCTCGCTGACCACCAGTTCGGTGATGCCCGCCTTCTCCTCCAGCACCCCTGCCAACTCCTGAACGATCAGCGCCCCGCCGCCGATGACGTCGACACGGCCTTCGTGCATCGGCCCCAGCGCCGCGCGCTGCTCGCGCGTCATGGCCAGTAGCTCGGCACAGACAGGAAGCAGTTCATCGAAGCTGACGCGCGACAGATGGATCGCATCAGGGTCATAGGCCGTCATCTTCTGCGCAAGAGCGGCGAGCGTGGTCATCGTTCCCGCAACACCCACCCATGTCCGGGCCTTCTCGACGGGCACCTGCCGCGACACCTCGGCCAGCGCGTCGCGGACGACCGCGCGCGCGGCGTCGATCTCGTCGCCGGTGGGAGGGTCAGACCGCAGGCATCGCTCCGTGAGCCGGACACAGCCGATGTCGGCGGAGTACCCCGCCTCCGCATCCTCGGAGCCGAGCACCACCTCCGTGGACCCGCCGCCGAGGTCGACAACCACGAAAGGCGCTGCGGCAGAGTCGAGATCGCCGACAGCCCCGTAGAACGACAAGCCCGCTTCCTCGGTGCCGGTGATCACCTCGGCCACCGCGCCGGGCACGACGGCCCCGAGGATCTCCGACGTCATCGCGAAAAACTCCTGGCGGTTGGACACGTCACGGGCCGCCGACGTCGCGACCATCCGGACTGCGCCGACGTCGTGACGACGCATCAGATCGGCGTAGTCGCTCAACGCAGTCCGGGTGCGCGCCAGCGCCTCCGGCGCGAACTCGCCTGTCGCGTCGACACCCTGCCCCAGCCGCACGATGCGCATCTCGCGGTGGACGTCGCGCAGGACCCCGTCCACAACGTCGGCTATCAGCAACCGGATCGAATTGGTTCCACAGTCGACCGCAGCGACCCTCACGTCCATACCTTTCTGTCGAGGATTCCCGCCATCTCGGGCTCGGCGGCAAGCACCGCCAACGCCTCGTCGCCGAACGGATTGACCCCAGGCCCTTTCGCCAGAGAATGCGCGATCACCACGTGCAGGCATTTGACCCGATCAGGCATTCCGCCCCCGGAGAACGTCGTTCCCAGCGGCTCGATCGCATCGCGCTCAGCCAGGAACGATTCGTGCGCCCGGCGGTATGCGGCGGCCAGGACCGCATCCTCTGCCAGCCGTTCGGTCATCTCACGCATCATCCCCGAGGACTCGAGGCGGCTCGCCGCGGCCGTCAGCACCGGGTGGGTCAGGTAGTACAGCGTCGGAAACGGCGTTCCGTCAGGCAATTTCGGCGCGGTCTTGACGACGCCAGGCTCACCGTTCGGGCAGCGGTACGCGATCTCGAGCACACCGCGCGGCTCCCGACCCAGCTGCCGTGCCACTGCGTCGAGATCAGATTGCTCAACCACCGGGCTGGGGCGCACTGGGCGGGATGGGCTCCGGCGCCGACGGCGCGCCGGGAGGCGGGGTCGGCGGAACACCGTGGGGTGCCTCGGCAATCGTGTGCCACAGTGCCGTGTACCACGGGTCGTTGCTCTTCGTCTCGGCCAAGTCGGTGGTCGGCGCACCCGGCGCAGTGGCACCAGGAGGAAGCTGAACCTGATACGGCGTCTCGCCGGGCATCACGAAGCCCAGCCGCTCACGCGCCTGCGCGGCGATGAACACCGGGTCGGCCAGCTTGGCCTTCTGCTCCTCCAGCTCCGCGATCTGTACTCGCAGTTGAGCTTCGCTGGCTTCGAGCTGCTTCATCTCGGTGCGCTGGGCGAAATAGGTCCGCACCGGCCCCGCGATCGTCAGCGTCAAAACGCAGATGACCGCTGCGAGGATCGCTGCCCGCCGCGCGGCCGAACCGAACCGCTGCTCGGCAGCCGCCTCCGCCGACGCGATGATCGATTCCCGGATCGAGCCGGCCTCGGGGGTGTCGGAGAGGTCGACGAACTCGGCGTCCTCCTGCGGCGGCGCGGCCGGCGCCGCGCGCGGCGACTCCCGACGTGCCGACGTCCCGCGCGGCTTTGCGCGCCCGGCGWCGC
Organism: Mycolicibacterium iranicum; assembly: GCF_001650495.1. Taxonomy (GTDB): domain Bacteria; phylum Actinomycetota; class Actinomycetes; order Mycobacteriales; family Mycobacteriaceae; genus Mycobacterium; species Mycobacterium iranicum_A. The sequence goes on from NZ_LWCS01000017.1 coordinate 38,258, forward strand.
CGGGCCTGGCCGGCCGGGACGCGGGAGCCTTCCTGGCTCGCGCGTCCCCGCCGTTTCGCCGCTTCGGATCGGGCCGCTTCGCTTCGGGCACGGGCTATTTGGTCTCCACACTGAAGCGCGGGAAAGCCAGATCGCCCGCGTAGCGAGCGGCGTCGCCGAGTTCCTCCTCGATGCGCAGCAACTGGTTGTACTTCGCGACCCGCTCGCTGCGGGCCGGCGCGCCGGTCTTGATCTGACCACTGCCGACCGCCACCGCCAGGTCGGCGATCGTGGTGTCCTCGGTCTCGCCGCTGCGGTGGCTCATCATCGTCTTGTAGCCGGCGTTGTGGGCCAGCGACACCGCGTCGAGCGTCTCGGTCAGCGTGCCGATCTGGTTCACCTTCACCAAAAGTGCGTTGGCGGCGCCCTTTTCGATGCCATCCTCCAGCCGCTCGGGGTTGGTGACGAACAGGTCGTCACCAACCAGCTGCACCCGGTCGCCGATCGCGGTGGTCAGCGCGACCCAGCCGTCCCAGTCGTCCTCCGACAGCGGATCCTCGATCGACACCAGCGGGTAGGCGCCGACCAGGTCGGCGTAGAAGGCGGCCATCTCGTCGGCGGTGCGCGTCTCCTTCTCGAACGCGTAGCCGGTGCCGTCGGTGTAGAACTCCGTTGCGGCGACGTCGAGGGCCAGCGCCACATCGCTGCCGATCTTGAGTCCGGCCCCCTCGATGGCAGTGCCGATCAGATCCAGCGCGGCCCTGGTGCCGGGCAGATCGGGCGCGAAGCCGCCCTCGTCACCGAGACCGGTGGCCAGGCCCTGCTTCTTGAGCACCGACTTCAGCGAGTGATACACCTCGGCACCCCAGCGCAGCGCCTCCTTGAAGCTCGGAGCGCCGATCGGGGCGATCATGAACTCCTGGACGTCGACGCCGGTGTCGGCGTGGGCGCCGCCGTTGATGATGTTCATCATCGGCACCGGAAGGATGTGGGCGTTCGGTCCACCGATGTAGCGGAACAGCGGCAGCTCAGCCGCCTGCGCGGCGGCCTTGGCCACCGCCAGGGAAACGCCGAGGATCGCGTTGGCGCCCAGCCGCGACTTGTCAGGCGTGCCGTCGAGATCCAACAACGCCTGGTCCACGAGCCGCTGCTCGTCGGCACCCAAACCGATCACCGCGGGTGCGATCTCGTCGAGCACCGCCTCCACGGCCTTCTCGACGCCCTTGCCGAGGTAGCGAGAACCGCCGTCGCGCAGCTCCACCGCCTCATGCTCGCCCGTCGACGCGCCCGACGGCACGGCCGCGCGGGCCACGGTTCCGTCCAGCAGGCCCACCTCCACCTCGACCGTCGGGTTTCCCCTGGAATCGAGGATCTCGCGGGCTCCGACCTGCTCGATGATGGGCACTTTCGCCTCCTGGGTCTTTCGCTCAGACGTTTTCGGTGTTGAGCCTAGAGCGTGCGAGTTCCGCGGGTGATGTCAGAGCGGATGTCCCTGGGCGTAGGCCGTCGCCCAGTCGCGCACATTGCGGGCGTAGGCGTCGGAATGGTTGTAGGCGCGCAGCGCCTCCATCCAGCCCCGCGGCTTCGACAGATCCTTACCGCGCCAACACAGGTAGCCCGCCGCCGACAGCGCCGCGTCGTCGATGTTGTCGGCGCTGACGTCTCCGTCGTTGTTGGCGTCGACCCCGTACAGCCGCCACGTCTCCGGGATGAACTGCATCGGACCCATGGCGCGGGCATAGGGTTCCTCGCCATCGTGACTGACGGAATCGTTGTCGAGGATCTCCAGATTGCCGTTGGACCCGTCGAGCAGGACACCGCGGATCGGCGGCGTCACCTCCCCGTCCGGTGCGACGGTCGAGCCTCGGTAGGTGCCGTGATGGCTTTCCACCTGGCCGATGCCGGCCAGCGTCGTCCACGACAGGTGGCAATCGGGGTTCTCCACCTCGGCGACCCTGGCGGCGTAGGCATAGGCCTCCAGCGCGGTCACCGGAATCCCGAGCGCGGGCGCCCGCTGGGCCGCCCACTCGTGCAACTGATCTGCGGGCCGTCCCGTGGCGTAGGTGTCGATGTGCGGCACGGGATCGCCGGGCGGGGGCGGGACACCGTCGGGCACCAGCGTACCGAGCTGCCATGAGCAGCTCGAAGCCAGAAGCAGCGCTGTCGCGCCGATCACGGCCACCGCCTGCAGCCAACGCACCCGCGTCACCGGACTCCCTCGAACCACTCTCGTTGTAAGCCATGCTGCCACGCAGGCAGGGACTTAAGGCTTACCTCGGGCGGCGGGGCATGGGTGTACATTCACTGTGCGCTTCGGGAATAGGTGAGCCACACCTTCGTTTGGTAAGCCAAAGCAAACAGGCGCTCGGCGTAGCGAGGAATGGTCATGGTTGCTGAATTCGGCCTAGCGGTCACCTCCTACCACGCGGCCCCGGACATCACCTCACAGGTTTTTGGCAGCGGACTCATAGGTTTGCGCGAGGGCCTGGAAGCAGCGATCGTCGTCTCGATCCTTGTCGCCTTCCTGGTGAAGTCCGATCGCCGCGACGCACTGAAGTGGGTGTGGTTGGGCGTCGGCGCCGCCATCGCGATGACCCTCGTCGTGTTCCTGACCATCCAATTCGGCACTCACACCATCACCGGTCTCGGCGCGGAGGCGATCGCCGGGGTGGCGTCCCTGATCGCCGTCGCCATCGTCACGACCATGGTGCTGTGGATGAAAAAAGTGTCCGCATCGATATCGGGCCAGCTGCGCAGAGAGATGTCACGCGCGCTGGAAACCGGACCGCTGGCCATCACCGCGCTGGCGTTTCTCGCCGTCGGCCGCGAAGGCGTCGAAACCGCGCTGTTCATGGTCGGATACGCCGAAGCGCAGACAGCGTGGCCGCTCGTCGGCCTCATCGTCGGGGTGCTGATCGCCGGAGTGATCGCCTACGGGATGTACCGCGGCGCGCTGAGCATCAACCTCGCCAAGTTCTTCTCCTACACCGGCGTGTTCCTGATCGTCGTCGCCGCCGGGATCCTCTCCTACGGAATCGGCGCCCTGCAGACCGTCGGCTGGCTGCCCGGACTGGGCAGCAAGGCATTCGACATCAGCACATCGTTCAACTGGTCGGCCTGGTACGGCGAGGTCATCCAGGGCATCTTCAACGTCACGCCCACCCCCACCGTGCTGCAGCTCGTCGGCTATCTGACCTACCTCGTCGTCGTCCTCGTCGTGTTCCTGCGACCGACCACATCGACGGCACCCACAGCGCGAAACCCGGAGACCCCCGCAACCAACCCATCACCTGAAAGGTCCACCAAGTGAAGGTTCACTCCTCCGCGGCAGCGATCGCGGCGGCCCTCGCGGCATTTGCGCTGACCAGCTGCCAAGCCAAGGAAGAGGCGCCCGCAGCGTCCGAGGACGGCGGCACCGCTGCGCCCTCCGAGATCACCGTCGAGGCGTCCGACACGTCGTGCCAGCTCTCCGGCACCGAGGGCAAGACCGGGGCCAACACCTTCGTGATCACCAACAACGGCACCAAGGTCACCGAGTTCTACGTCTACGGTGAGGGCGAGCGGGTGATGGGCGAGGTGGAGAACATCTCCCCCGGCCTCCAGCGCAAGCTGATCGTCCAACTCAGCCAGCCCGGCACCTACCAGACGGCATGCAAGCCCGGAATGATCGGCGACGGCCTGCGCGGCGACTTCACGGTCACCGGCGACGAGGTCCAGGTCGACACCGAAGGCAAGTTCAAAGAAGCCGCCGACAACTACAAGCGCTACGTCAACAGCCAGGTCGAAGCACTCGTCCCGGCGGTGGAAGCGTTCGTCGCGGCGATCAAGTCCGGCGACATCGAAGCGGCCAAGGCTCAATACCCCACCTCACGCGTGTACTACGAACGCATCGAGCCTGTCGCCGAGTCGTTCCCCGACGACCTCGACCCCCGCATCGACCTGCGCGAGGCCGACCTCGAGCCCGGCCAGAAGTGGACCGGCTTCCACCGCCTGGAGAAGGATCTGTGGGTCAGCGGCCTGCAGCCCGACACCAACGCGATCGCCGACCAACTGGTCGCCGACGTCAAGGAACTGCAGGCCGGCGTCAGCGCGCCGGACTTCACCGTCGACTCGACCCAGATCGCCGGCGGTGCCCAGGGCCTGCTCGACGAAATCGCCACCAGCAAGATCACCGGCGAAGAGGACATCTTCAGCCACACCGACCTGTGGGACTTCAACGCCAACCTGCAGGGCTCGCAGACCGCAGTGGCGTCGGTCCGGCCGATCCTCGACGAGCGCAACCCCGACCTCGGCAAGCGCGTCGACCAGCGATTCGAAGAAGTCGAAGCCCTCTTGGAGAAGTACCGAGAAGGCGATGGTTTCGTGCTGTACGACACCGTGACCGAGCCCGAACGACAAGAGCTCTCGCGCGCGATCGATGCGCTGAGCAAGGAGGTAAGCCAGGTGCAAGGTGTCATCGCACCCCAATAGCTCAGAGTCGCCGGCTGAGCCCGAGGCCCAGCGGTCCGGGCTCAGCCGACGCAAGCTCTTCGGCGCAGCAGGTGTCACCGCGGCGGTCGTCGGCGCGGCCGGTGCGGGAGCGCTCGCCGGCCGCGCGTCGGCCGCCTCGACACCCAACCACCTCGACACCGCCGTACCCTTCCGCGGCGAGCATCAGGCGGGCATCATCACCGAAGCCCAGGACCGCATGCACTTCGCCACGTTCGACGTGACGACGAACAGCCGCGACGACGTCATCAAGATGCTCGCCGACTGGACCGAGATGGCCGAGCGGATGACACAGGGCAAGGAAGCTTTCCCCAACGGCTCCACCGGTCAGAATCCTTACTCCCCGCCCTCCGATACGGGTGAGGCGCTGGGACTGCCCCCGTCGCAGCTGACCTTGACCATCGGGTTCGGGCCGTCGTTCTTCCTCAAGGACGGGGTCGACCGGTTCGGTATCGCCGACAAGAAGCCCGACGCGCTCGTCGACCTGCCCAAGTTCCCGAACGAGAAGATCGATCCGGCCCGAAGCGGCGGTGACATCGTCGTGCAGGCATGCTCCAACGACCCGCAGGTCGCGGTGCACGCCATTCGCAACCTGGCGCGGATCGGCTTCGGCACCGTCGCCGTGCGCTACTCGCAGCTGGGGTTCGGACGTACGTCGTCGACCACACGCAACCAGTCCACTCCGCGAAACCTGTTCGGATTCAAGGACGGAACAGCCAACCTGCGCTCAGACGAGACGGAGAAGCTGAACAACTTCGTGTGGGTCGCCGACGGTGACGGCCCGTCCTGGCTGACGGGTGGAAGCTACCTCGTGGCGCGCCGGATCCGGATGCGCATCGAGCAGTGGGACCGCACCACACTGCTCGAGCAGGAGCGCGTCATCGGCAGGCAGAAGGGCACCGGCGCCCCGATGGGCCTCAACGAGGAGTTCGAAGAACTGAACTTCGACCTGAAGAACGACAAGGACGAGCCGTTGATCGACACGCTCGCCCACGTCCGGCTCGCCTCCCCGCAGCATCTGGGCGGCATCGAGATCCTGCGCCGTGGATACAACTTCACCGACGGCTCGGACGGCTTCGGCCACCTCGACGCGGGGCTGTTCTTCATCGCCTTCGTCCGCAACCCGGTGACGCAGTTCGTGCCGATGCAGAACGCGATCTCCCGCGACGACGCGATGAACGAGTACGTGACGCCGACGAGCTCCGCGGTGTTTGCCTGTCCCCCCGGCATTCCTGAGGGAGACACGTCGACGTTCTGGGGTTCGACGCTATTCGACTGAAGCGGCGACGCGGCTGCAGTCGAGATCCGCGTTTTGCAGAGAAGGTGCGAGAGCACAGCTGCAAGAGGTGGATTTGGAGGTGACACTCCGACGTTCTTCAGAGAAGTGCGGGAGCGCTGCTGCTAACCGTTCGGGCGTTCGTCGTCGGGCTCGTCGCCTTCGGGCTCGGGCCCGTCGTCGGGTGCGGGCTCGTCGTCTTCGGGCTCGGGCTCGTCGCCTTCGGGCTCGGGCCCGTCGTCGGGTGCGGGCTCGTCGTCTTCGGGCTCGGGCTCGTCGCCTTCTGACACCTCGGTCTCGTAGGAGACCTCCTCGACGGCGCCCGGCCAGTGTGCACGCCACTCATCGGCGGAGATCACGCCGCGCGGCGCGTCGTCGAGTTCCTCGGCGACGTCTGCGCTGCGCCTGGCCTTCACAGCGGCCCTCTCGGCAGCGCGGACGTCGTCCATGAACTCCAGAACCGCTGAGCGCAAGGCATTCTCGGCGTCGACCTCGGCGGAGACCGCCACCGACGTGATCGACGACGGGATCAGATCATCAGGCAGCCCGGCGGTTTCGGCTCTGGCGAGAACCTTCTGCGCCAACGCCAAAGCCGGCTGCGCAGTGGGAATGTCGTCAACGCAGGATTCGCGGCTCGACCGCTCCAACGCCTTGCGGCGCTCCCACTGGGCCAACTGGTCCTCCAGCGAAATCGATTCGCCGGCGAGCACTGCGGGCACGCGGTTGCCGAGCTTACGCACCAGCGCATCGGCGACGTCGTCGATGTCGAACGCCTTCTCCGGCGCCTCCTGAGCGATGCGCGCGTGAAACAGCACCTGCAGGAGAACGTCGCCGAGTTCGTCACGCAGCTCGCTCAGGTCGCCACCGTGCACCGCGTCGAAAAGTTCGTAGGTCTCCTCGAGCAAGTACCGACGCAGCGAATCGTGGGTCTGCTGGCTCTCCCACGGGCCTGCGGTGCGTAGCTTGTCCATCATCGTGACCGCATCCACCAGACGTTCGCCGGGCTGCGCAGCGGGGGCAGAGATAACCCGCTCCCCCGCCGTGACGCGGGCCGCGACGGACGGGTGGTCCGGATCGGACGACAGCAGCACGTCGGCCGCCTCACCGCTGTAGGCGGGCCGAGCCGACGGCAGTGACCACGGCACCTTGATCGGCATTTCCTCGGTGTACTGCACGTCACCGGCCAGCAATTCGATCGCCTCGACAGGGACCAGCGACGGGCGGCGTGGATCGACGAGGACGACGGTCATCGCACCGGTTATATCAGCTTTGCCCGGCGGCCATCCATTCGTTGACTGGCGTGCCCTCCCGCTAGTCCTCGACCCGCCGGGCTGCCGACACCGCCACATTCACCCCGTCCGCATCCAGTGTGGCTCCGGATTGGACGGAGCACGTGTCCGACGGCGAGCACAGGACCTGCCAGTTGCCGTTGCCGTTCGGGTTCGGCGACTCGAAGTACACATCGCGCAGAATCCACGTCGTGTTGCCCGCTCGAAGGACGAGATCTCCGTACACGCGGAAGATCGGTTGGCGGGCCTCGATCCAGAACGTCGTCCCGGGAAGCACTTCCACCTGGATCGTCTGTGTGAAGGTGTGGCTCGTCTGCCATGTGTGTCCGTAAGTCGCGCTGAGCTCGGCGTTGATGATCGGGCCGAGCTTCGCCGCCACCTTTGCCGAGACCTGCACGCTGTCGCTGTAGGTCTGAGTGTCCGACGAGCTGATCGTGTAGGTGACTTTCGCGTTCGTGGTGTTGGTGACGCTGTTGCCAACCTGGTGGTCGGGGGTGAAGTCGTTCTCCTGCTTCTTCGGAGTGAAGCTGCAGCTGGCCAGCCCGCCGTCGTAGCACAGCTGGTTGAGAACCTCGGCCTGCTTCTGCCCCTGGCCGGCGGGGATGTCGATGACCGTGCCGGGCGCATCGAGGAACACGATCTGATTTGTCCAGTCCTCTTTGGTCGGAGCGCAGTCGCCGGCGGCCCCGCCGGTCGAGCAGGAGGCGGTCGATGTACCCGACGGGGAGAGCACACCCATGTGCGCATAGAAGTACTGTCCGGCGTCCGACACGAACGAGGCGGTGCTGCCGTTGTCGGAGAAGAAATAGTAGGTCAGTTCGAAGCGCACGGAGCTGCCCGGTTCGACGCGGGTTCCGACGGCTGGAGCCGACTCGACGTTGCCGTACTGGGTGCCCAGGAAGGTGACCGGGGATCCTGTGACGTTGTAGACGTTGAAACCGCGGGTGTACTCCGGCGGCTCTTCCGACGGTGGCGTGACGGTCACCGCGACGGGAACATAGGTGCTCCGCCCGCCGGTGAACACGTGCAGGCCCCACCCGACGTCGGTGATCTTGACCGCGAAGACGTCGGTACCGCCGGCCGCGGCAAATTCTGCGCTGGGGGTGTACACGAACGTCCCGTTCTCGGACACCGTCACGTCGCCCTTTGCTGCCTGCACCACCACCCGGTACGCCAGCGGATCGTCTTCGCGGTCGGTGGCGTTCATCGTTCCGAGGATCACTCCGTTGACACGGTCCTGAACCAGCTGCATGGCCTCAGCTCTGGGCTTGCGATTGAACAGGCAGTAGTCGATCTTGCGGCTCAACCACTCGAAGAAGGTCGGTTCGCCGACCGCCGAGGGCTGCGAGGCCCGCGTCGCCGCCGCTTCGACCGGCGACGGCATCACTACCGATTCGGCTTGCGACTCCGATTCCGCTACACGGAGATCACGATCAACCGGCTGGTCTACAACGACCTCGTCGCTTACGACGTGGGCGTCGACCTCCGCGACCTCGTGGACCTCGTCGTCTACGCGAGCCTCGACGGGGTCTGCCTGCCCGTCGCCGTCTGTGCGCTCGGCCGCCCCGTCTTCGTCACCGCCGATGCGCGCCGGAACCTCACCGGCTCCGTCATCTGCGGAAAAATCGTCATCTGCGGAAGAATCGGCATCATCCTGGTCGGATTCGTCGCGGTCCGACGAATCCTCCTTAGTCGCAACGTTGTCCGCAGCCCTGTCGGCTTTACGCGTCGGGCCGGCGTGGTGCGTGGCGTCGGCCGTACTGGAACGCGATGACGTCGCATCGGTGTCTGACGTGGTGTCGGCTGAGGCGGCACCGGCCCCGGCGAGCACCGCCAGCCCCAGCCCGGCCGAGAACGCCGCAGCGCCCAGATAAGAAGCAACAGTTGATGAAGTCATGCGTGAATCCCCCGAGAGTTGAGCCGGCGTCAGAAGGGCTCAGTGGCTGCAAGCCCACACCAATTATCGCGAACGTAAACCCATTGCGGCCCAATTGCATTCGCTGCTGGCAAACCCTTAACGGGCTGTTCAGCCGATTTCCACCCACAGGATGCCGAGGATCCTAATCGTGGAGCACCTTGATCAACCCCGAGACGAACTCGATCAGCTCGAGATCACGGATCCGCGGCGCGCCGACACCGCTGCCTGCGCGCGGGATCGGCACCTGCACGGTCGACGTCGTCGCCCGGTAGTTGGCGCCGGCGTAGAGCCGCTTGAGCCGCAGCTGCGCAGAATCAGGCAGCGTCAGCGGCGAGATCCGCAGCGTGGACGCCGCCGACGTCACCGCCCCGATCTCGGCGAGACCGTGGCCGCGCGCGAGCAGCCGCAACCGGGCGACAGCCACCAACAGCTCCGCCGGCTCGGGCAGCGGACCGTAGCGGTCGACGAGCTCCTCGATCACCGCGTCGACCGCGGCGTCGTCGGGCGCGGCGGCGAGCCTGCGGTAGGCCTCCAACCGCAGCCGATCGCTGCCGATGTAATCCGGCGGCAGGTGCGCATCGACGGGAAGGTCGATCCGCACATCCTTCGGTTCCTCGGGCGTGGCAACGGTTTTCCCGTCTGCGGCGGCTCGATATGCTTCTACGGCCTCGCCAACCAGTCGCACGTAGAGGTCGAAGCCGACACCGGCGACGTGGCCGGACTGCTCGGCCCCCAACACATTTCCGGCGCCGCGGATCTCGAGGTCCTTCATCGCGACGGCCATGCCCGCGCCGAGTTCGTTGTTCTGCGCGATGGTCGCCAGCCGGTCGTAGGCCGTCTCGGTCAGCGGCACCTCCGGCGGATAGAGGAAGTACGCATAGCCACGCTCACGGGAACGGCCGACGCGACCCCGCAGCTGATGCAGCTGGGACAGCCCGAACGTGTCGGCACGCTCCACGATCAGCGTATTGGCGTTCGAAATGTCCAGTCCCGTCTCGACGATCGTCGTGCAGACCAGGATGTCGAACTCCCGATTCCAGAACCCCTCGACCGTCTTCTCCAGCTGTTCCTCGGGCATCTGCCCATGCGCGACGACGACCCGCGCCTCCGGCACCAGCTGCCTGACCTTGGCTGCGGCCTGGTCGATCGAGCGCACCCGGTTGTGGATGTAGAACGCCTGCCCGTCGCGCAGCATCTCGCGCCGCAACGCGGCCGCGACCTGTTTGTCATCGTGCGGGCCGACGTACGTGAGCACCGGATACCGCTCCTCCGGTGGGGTGAGAATCGTCGACATCTCGCGGATCCCGGCCAGGCTCATCTCCAGCGTGCGCGGAATCGGGGTGGCACTCATCGTCAACACATCGACGTGGGTGCGCATCGACTTGATGTGCTCCTTGTGTTCGACGCCGAACCGCTGCTCCTCGTCCACGACGACAAGACCGAGGTCTTTCCACATCACCCCGGTCTGCAGGAGCCGGTGGGTGCCGATGACGATGTCGACGGATCCGTCCTTCATCCCCTCCATCGTGGCGCGCGACTCGGCGGGGTCGGTGAAGCGCGACAATCCTTTCACCGTGACGGGGAAACCGGTCATGCGGTTGGTGAACGTCTGCAGGTGCTGGTCGGCCAGCAGCGTCGTGGGCACCAGCACCGCGACCTGCTTACCGTCCTGCACGGCCTTGAACGCGGCACGGACGGCGATCTCGGTCTTTCCGTAGCCGACGTCGCCGCAGATGACCCGGTCCATCGGCACGGGTTTCTCCATGTCGGCCTTGACCTCGGTGATCGCGGTCAGCTGGTCGACGGTCTCGGTGAACCCGAACGCGTCCTCCATCTCCGTCTGCCACGGGGTGTCGGGACCGAACGCGTGACCAGGTGAGGCCTGCCGTTTGGCGTAGAGCGTGACAAGCTCGGCGGCGATCTCCCGAACCGCCCGTCGCGCTTTGGTTTTCGTGTTCGCCCAGTCACTGCCGCCGAGCCTGCTCAGCGTCGGCGACTCGCCGCCGACATACCGCGACAGCTGGTCCAGCGAATCCATCGGCACATAAAGCCGGTCCGAACCACCGCCGCGCTTGGCCGACGCGTATTCCAACACCAGATACTCGCGCCGGGCGCCGCCCACCACCCGTTCGGTCATCTCCACGAAGCGGCCGATGCCGTGCTGATCGTGGACGACCATGTCGCCCGCGGTCAGCGCGAGCGGGTCGACGACGTTGCGACGTTTGGCCGCGAGCTTCTTACCCTCAGTGGCAGCCGCGCGGTTGCCTGTCAGGTCGGTCTCGGTGATCACCACCAGGTTCGCGCCCGGAATGACCACGCCGTCGTGCAGCGGCCCCTTCAGAACGCCGACCACGCCCTCCTTTGGCGGTACACCAGGCTCGAGAATGACTGCGGGCGTGTCCGCTTCGGAAAGTTGTTCGACGATGCGCATCGCGGTGCCGGTACCCGGGGTGACGACGGCGCCGATGCCGCCGGTGCTGACGTGGGCGCGCAGCATCGCGAAGATCTCGTCCGGACCTTTTGCGTTGGGCTGCGCCAAACGCGCCGACGGGGCCGGCCGGATGTCGAGGGCGGTGGACTCACCCGACCCGCTGTCGAGCTGGCTCAGCGTCCACCACGCGTGACCACCCGCCCGGGCCGCGTCACGGGCGTCGCCGTAGCTCACGTACCCCGAAGCACCGAGGGCCTCGATGTCGATGGGTACGTCGCCACCCACCGCGGCGGTCGACCACGACGCCTCCAGGAACTCACGGCCGGTCTTGATCAGGTCGGCGGCGCGGGTACGGACCTTCTCGGGATCGCACACCAGCAACGGAGTGCCCTCTGGCAGATGGTCGGGCAACGTCGCAAAGTCGCTGGGGCGCAACAGCGGAAGCAACGCTTCCATCCCCTCGACGGGGATGCCCTCAGACAGCCGGGCCAGCATGTCGGGCACGCTGCCCGGCACGCTGTTCTCCAGCACCGGATGCTCGGCCGACAACGCCGCGGCGCGGTCCCGGACGTCGTCAGTGAGCAGGAGTTCCCGGCAGGGCACGGCAATCAGGGTGTCGATGTCGATCTCGGGGATGGACCTCTGATCGGCGACGGAGAACATCCTCATCTCCGAGACCTCGTCGCCCCAGAACTCGACGCGCACCGGGTGCTCGGCCGTCGGCGGGAAGACGTCGAGAATGCCTCCGCGGACGGCGAATTCGCCGCGCTTGCCCACCATGTCGACGCGGCTGTACGCGAGTTCGACCAGACATGCAACAGTGTCGTCGAAGTCTGCCTCGGCGCCGACGGTGAGCGTCACCGGCTCGACCTGTGCCAGGTCGGGCGCCATCGGTTGAAGAAGCGAGCGCGCCGTGGTGACGACGATCTTCAAGGGTGCGCCGAGCCGGGCGTCGTCCGGATGGGCCAGGCGGCGGAGCACCATCATCCGCGCGCCGACCGTGTCGACTCCGGGGGAGAGCCGCTCGTGCGGCAGCGTTTCCCACGACGGGAACAGCGCGACCGCATCCCCGAAGACGCCCTGCAACTCTGCGGTCAGGTCGTCGGCTTCCCGACCGGTCGCTGTGACGACGAGAAGCGTGCCGGACTGGGCGAGCGCGGACGCCACGAACAGGCGTGCGCTGGCCGGCCCGACGAGGCTGAGATCGGCGGGCCGGTCGGCGGCGCGGCGCGCGAGCTCCTGCAGGGAAGGATCGCGCAGCGCGAGGTCGACGAGGCCCGCGATCGGGGTTTGGACATGGCTGAGCCCCGAGACGGTCATGATGCCTCCATCGTAGGCACTCCCCCCGACACCGCAGAGCGGGCACCAGGGGCCGCCCACGCGGGGCGGAATTGGTGCGCAGACCCCCCGGCTCCCGGTGTTAGCGTCGGTGCGGGTTTGCGGGGGAACGGGAGAGGCGATGGTGGCGACGCTTTCGATCGTGGAAGGCACCCAACCATCTCGTTTGCTGGACTCCGCAGCCAAGCAGCACGAGAAGGCCGCGGCGCTCGCGACGCAGACCGCGGAGTTGCTGAGCAGACTCGAGGCGCTGCGCGCAGCCTGGCGCGGCGGAGCCGCCGACGCCGCCATCGCCAAGGCCGAGGTCGAACTGTCACGTCACCGTGCGGTGCACGCCAAACTGACGAACTACGCCACCGCGTTGCGGTACGGCGGCGTCAACCTGGATCCGCTCCGCAGCCAGATCCTGGCGATGGCCTCTCAGGCCCGCGTCCTGGGTGGAGTGGTCGCCGACGACGGCACCGTGACCGGACACGACACCATGGGCAACATGTCGCCCGTGCTGGCCGCGGCCTACACGGCAACACTGAAGACCATGCTGACGTGGTTCACGCGCATCGACGAAACCGTCGCCGAGGCGCTCCGCACCGGCGGATCGGTCCCACAGACACCGCCGCCGACCCTGAAGTGGGACGAAGGCGACCTCTATGACGGCGACCCCAGGGGCTCCGACGTCAACCAGGACGGCATCGGCGACTGCTACCTCGTCGCCACGATGAGCGCGATCGCGAACGCCGACCCGCAGTGGATCAAGGACCGCATCGGCTACGACCCGCAGACCGGGATGTTCGACGTGACGTTGTGGGACGGTCACGAGTGGCGCCACATCTCCGTCACGCAGGCCGACATCGACGCCAACATCGCCCAGCACGGCGCCAGCGGTGTCGACACACCCACGCCGGGGGTGACGAATCCGAACGCCCCGTTGTGGCCCGCGGTGCTCGAGTCGGCCTACGCCAAGATGAAGGCCCCCGGCAAGGGCCTGGACGCCATCGAAAACAGCGTGACGCCGCCCGCTTTGGAGGCACTCACCGGGAACAACGGCGACTGGATCTTTCCAGCCACCGAGTGGATGACGCCGAGCCAGAACATCGACAGCCGCATCGCTGACGCATTGGCGGGCAACCAACCGGTGATGCTGTCCACCAGCGTGCTCGGCGGGCCGCTGGAAGGCAATCACGTCTACTCGATCGAAGGCATCAGCGGCACCGGCAGCGACGCCACCGTGACCCTGCGCAATCCATGGGGCCCGGACAGCGGCCCGCCGGTCATCGAGGCTCGCCTCGGCGACCTGATCGGGACCAATCCGCTCGGCGGACTCGGCCTCGGCCCGACCGGCATGATCAACATCGGGCGGATGGGGAGCTGATCGTGAGGCGCGTCCTGATCATCGCCGTGACGATCGCCCTCGTCGCCGGGCTGGGCTATACCGCCTACACGAGGCTGTACCTGCCATCGACACGTCCCATCCTCAACGGTGCCCCACTCGTGCTGCCCGGCAAGCTGGAGAAACTGTCCGCCGACCCACTCGGCAGCCAACCCGAACCCGATCAGCAGCGCTTCGCCGCCGTGTTGCACGACGCGGCGGCCAGCATCGAGCCCGGCTTTCGCGTCGACGCCGAGGAGCTCTACGTCCGAACCGCCGGCGGCTACGACTCGGTGGCACTGCGCAAGATGGCGAGCAGCTACCTGGACCAGTTCGGCTTCGTCCAATCCGTCAGCGCCGAGGCGGACGTCGGCGGTCACGCCGTCGACTATCTGGTGTGGCGCCCGGACTGGCTGCACAGCGTTGTGGATGACCGCATCGTCCTTGCGGTCATGTTCGGCGATCAGCTGTCTACGGGCACTCCGGCAATGGTTTTCGGCTACTTCGTGCTCCGGCCGCGCTAGCCGCCTATTCCTCGTGCAGCACGGGGTCTGACTCGAGGTGCGTCAACCCGTTCCAGCACAGGTTCACCAGGTGCGCGGCGACGACCTCTTTCTTGGGCTCCCGCACATCGAGCCACCACTGCGCCGCCATCGACACAGACCCGACGAGCGCCTGTGCGTAGAGCGGCGCGAGGTCGGGGTCGAGACCGCGGCGGGAGAAGTCGCCCGCGAGGATCGAGGCGACCTGGCTGACGGCGTCGTTGAGCAGCGTGGAGTAGGTGCCCTGAGTGATGCTCGCCGGCGAATCCCTGATCAGGATCCGGAAACCGTCGGTGCGCTCCTCGACATAGGTCAGCAGCGCCAGCGCCACTCGCTCCACCCGCACCCGCGACCTGTTGTCGGCCAGCGAGGATGTGATGCCGTCGAGCAGTGCCGACATCTCGCGGTCGACGACGACGGCATAGAGACCTTCCTTGCCGCCGAAATGTTCGTACACAACAGGTTTGGACACGTTCGCCCGTAGCGCGATCTCCTCGATGGACGTGCCGTCGAACCCCCGCTCGGCGAACAGCGACTTGGCGATCTCGATCAACTGCTGGCGGCGTTCGCTGCCGGTCATCCTTGCCCGCGGCGCGCGGGGATGACTGTCCGGCTTGTCGGGGCCTGCCACGCGTTTCAGCGTAGACCGTGGCCAGGCGAGAACCGCGTCGCGTCAGGCGTGTGATCACCCTGGACCGCGTGATCAACGTCCTCGGTGGCGACGCAGACCGGGGTTGCGGACCGCCGGACAAAGCTGCGCAGTGTGGTGCTGCCCGAGGTGGTCGACGGACGCACCGTTGCAGGCGACGTCCTGCCGGCCGTCGCCGCGGCCTCGGCGGACGAGGCACTTCGCTGAGCGCAGGGCGGCGCGCTGATGGGCGCGATGCCGGGACTGCGGTGCAGCTATCCACTCCGGGGAGGTGGTGTGCAGTCGATGACATCACTGATCGGGACACCGTACGGCGCACATGCCGTCGCCGCTTCGGGTTCTCCGTAGCGAGAACCGATCGCTCGGTGGGCTAGAGTCGCACGCGTAACTGGTGACCCGGTCCGTCGTGGTGTAATCGGCAGCACCTCTGATTTTGGTTCAGATAGTTCAGGTTCGAGTCCTGGCGACGGAGCTCTACGAGCGGGGCTTGCCGAGTGAGTCGACAACAAAATCGGCCGGCGTGCGCAAAAAGACATCTAGAAACGGTGTGTCGACGCACAAACACGCGCGCTCGCGGTGCGAAGGGCGCTCGCGACGGCGAGGAAGGACATCTATGCGTGACACCGCGGTCCTGATTTTGGCAGCGGGCGCAGGCACCCGGATGAAATCCGACACCCCGAAGATGCTGCACACGCTGGGCGGTCGCAGCATGCTCGGCCACAGCCTGCACGCCGTGGCACAGATCGCGCCCAAGCACCTCGTCGTGGTGGTCGGCAAAGATCGCGAACGCGTGGGCCCCGCGGCTCAGCAGATTGGCCGGCAGCTCGGCACGACGGTCGACATCGCCGTGCAGGAAGAGCAGCGCGGCACCGGACACGCAGTCGCGTGCGGGCTCACGTCGCTACCCGAGGATTTCGACGGTGTCGTCGTCGTCACCGCCGGCGATGTCCCGCTGCTGAACTCCGAAACGTTGGCGGCCCTGGTCGCCGCCCACTACGCCGAGTCCGCGGCGGCTACGTTGCTGACGACCACACTGACCGACCCGAGCGGCTACGGGCGAATCCTGCGCAACGTGGACGGCGAGGTGCACGCCATCATCGAACAGGCCGACGCCACCGAGTCCCAGAAGGAGATCACCGAGGTCAACGCCGCGGTGTATGCGTTCGACATCGGCGCGCTGCGCACGGCTCTGGGCAAGCTCCGCTCCGACAACGCCCAGCAGGAGCTGTACCTGACCGATGCGATCGCCCTCGTGCGCAGCGACGGCGGGCACGTGCGGGCCAAGCGCGTCGACGATTCCGCCCTGGTCGCAGGCGTCAACGACCGCGTTCAGCTGGCCGAGCTGGCAGGCGTGCTGAACCGCCGCATCGTGGAGGCGCACCAACGCAACGGGGTGACGGTGATCGACCCGGCGACGACCTGGATCGACGTCGACGTGACCATCGGCCGTGACACCGTCGTGCGGCCCGGTACCCAACTGCACGGCGCGACCAGCGTTGGGGACCGCTGCGAGATCGGACCGGACACCACGCTGACCGACGTCACCGTCGGAGACGGCGCCCAGGTGATCCGCACCCATGGCAGCTCGTCGACGATCGGCGCGGACGCCGTCGTCGGCCCCTTCACCTACCTGCGTCCAGGTACCGAACTCGGCGCGTCCGCCAAGCTCGGCGCGTTCGTCGAGACCAAGAACGCCACCATCGGGACCGGCACCAAAGTCCCGCACCTGAGCTACGTCGGCGACGCCGACATCGGCGAGCACAGCAACATCGGCGCCTCCAGCGTGTTCGTCAACTACGACGGAGAAACCAAGAGCCGCACCACGATCGGCTCCCACGTGCGCACCGGATCCGACACCATGTTCGTCGCGCCCGTCACCGTCGGCGACGGCGCATATACCGGCGCGGGAACCGTCGTACGCGACGATGTCCCCCCGGGCGCGCTGGCCGTTTCGGCCGGTCCGCAGCGCAACATCGAGGGCTGGGTGGCGCGAAAGCGGCCCGGCAGCGCGGCCGCACGGGCAGCGGCGGCGGCCACGTCGGAAACCCCGCAAGCTACCAGCGAGTAGCGATCGGTCGCCCTTTGTTGGCATTCTGGTAACCCGCCAGCGTCTGCACGTCAGCGCTACGTACGATGACCCGAGAATCGATCACCATCGATCTGAGAAGCCGAGGGCAGACCGTGAGCCACGACTGGACCGACAACCGCAAGAACCTGATGCTCTTCTCGGGTCGGGCGCACCCTGAACTCGCCGAGCAGGTCGCCAAAGAACTCGACGTGGCGGTCACCGCACAAACCGCCAGGGACTTCGCCAACGGCGAGATCTTCGTCCGCTTCGACGAGTCCGTCCGTGGCAGCGACGCCTTCGTCCTGCAGAGCCATCCCGCGCCGCTCAACACATGGCTGATGGAACAGCTGCTGATGATCGACGCACTCAAGCGCGGCAGCGCCAAGCGGATCACCGCGATCCTGCCCTTCTATCCTTACGCTCGGCAGGATAAGAAGCACCGCGGCCGTGAGCCGATCTCCGCACGACTCGTCGCCGACCTCTACAAAACCGCCGGCGCCGACCGCATTGTCACCGTCGACCTCCACACCGATCAGATCCAGGGCTTCTTCGACGGGCCGGTGGATCACATGCGCGCCCAGAAGCTGCTGACCGGCTACATCGCCGACAACTACGCCGATCACGACATGGTCGTCGTCTCCCCCGACTCCGGTCGTGTGCGCGTCGCCGAGAAATGGGCCGACGCCCTCGGCGGTGTGCCACTGGCCTTCATCCACAAGACCCGCGATCCCCTGGTGCCCAATCAGGTCAAGTCGAACCGGGTGGTCGGTGACGTGCGCGGCCGTACGTGCATCCTCACCGACGACATGATCGACACCGGCGGCACGATCGCAGGGGCGGTGCGACTCCTCAAGGAGGACGGCGCCGCCGACGTCGTCATCGCCGCCACCCACGGCGTGCTCTCCGACCCCGCGCGCGAACGTCTCGCCGCCAGTGGTGCGCGCGAGGTCATCGTCACCAACACGCTGCCCATCGGGGAGGACAAGATGTTCCCGCAGCTGACCGTCCTCTCGATCGCGCCATTGCTGGCCAACACCATTCGCGCCGTCTTCGAGAACGGCTCCGTGACAGGACTTTTCGACGGGTCGGCCTAGTGGCGCGGATCCTGCACAACCCGAAATGCTCGACGTCCCGCAAGACCCTGGAATTGTTGCGCGACAACGGAGTCGAACCGGAGATCGTGCAGTACCTGAAGACGCCGCCGTCGCGCGCCGAGCTGACGAAGATGATCTCCGATGCAGGCATCGACGTACGTGCCGCGGTGCGCAAGCGCGAATCGCTCTACGGCGAAATGGATCTCGCGTCGGCCTCCGACGACGAACTGCTGGATGCGATGGCCGAGCACCCGATCCTGATCGAGCGGCCGTTCGTCATCACCGACAAGGGAACCCGACTGGCCCGGCCCATCGACAAGGTCCGAGAGATTCTGTGACCGTTCGCATGCGGCTGGCCGTGACCGCAGCGGCGGCTATGGTCATGACGGGGTGCGCGACCGAAACGCCTGACTACCAATCGGTCTGGTCGACGACCACCGCGCCGCCCACGACGGCGACCGACGCGTCGGCGCCGCCGAAGTCGATCGCAGCGTTCCTGGAGGAGTCGGGTGTCGGCGGGCAACCCGTGGCCCCCGACAAACTCACCGACCTGACGGTATCGATCCCCACCCCGGCCGGCTGGCAGCCCTACATGAACACCAACTTGGCTCCAGGCACCCGGACGATCGCCAAGGGCGACACCTATCCCATGGCCATGCTGATGGTGTTCGAGCTCGACGGCGAATTCGACGTCACGCAAGCACTGAGCCACGCGAACGCCGACGCCCAGATGTCGGAGAACTTCCGAGAACTCAACACCTCAGCGGAGCCGTTCAACGGGTTTCCGTCGTCGATGATCGAGGGCAGCTACGACCTCAACGGCGCCAGGATGCACAGCTACAACCGCATCGTCATCGCCACCGGCGCACCACCGAAATCGCAGCGCTACCTGGTCCAATTCACCGTCACCGGGTACGCGGACAAAGCTGCCGAGGAAGCGCCCGACATCGAGACCATCATCAAGGGATTCACCGTCAAACTCCCGTGACTGCCGTTCACCAGAGCTTTGCACTGGACCGGTGGACGGGTTCATGCATCCCGTTACTGTGTTGCCCTATGAGCGACTGGACCGCCGCGGACCTGCCTTCGTTTGCCGGGCGCACCGTCATCGTGACCGGCGCCAACAGCGGACTCGGGCTGGTGACCGCCCGCGAGCTCGCCCGAGTGGGCGCGAGGACGATCCTTGCGGTGCGCAACCTCGAGAAGGGCAACGCCGCCGCGGCCGGCATGACCGGCGACGTACAGGTGCGCCACCTCGATCTGCAGGATCTGGCGTCGGTGCAGTCGTTCGCCGACAGCTTTTCCGGTCCCGGAGACCACGTCGACGTGCTGGTGAACAACGCCGGCATCATGGCCGTGCCGTTCGCGCTGACCGCCGACGGTTTCGAGAGCCAGATCGGCACGAATCACCTCGGACACTTCGCGCTGACCAACCAGCTCCTGCCCAAGATCACCGATCGTGTCGTGACGGTCTCGTCGATGATGCACCTGATCGGCTATGTCAGCCTCAAAGACCTCAACTGGAAGTCTCGCCCGTACCTGGCGTGGCCCGCCTACGGTCAGTCCAAGCTGGCCAACCTGCTGTTCACCAGCGAACTTCAGCGCCGGCTCAGCGCCGCCGGGTCCCCTGTGAAATCCGTCGCGGCCCACCCCGGGTACTCGGCGACCAACCTGCAGGGACAGACAGGCAACCAGTTCGGCACCCGTATCTGGGACACCGCCAACCGGCTGTTCGCCACCGACGCCGACTTCGGAGCCAGGCAGACGCTGTACGCGGTGTCCCAGGAGCTGCCTGGCGACACCTTCGTCGGACCGAAGTACTCGATGCGCGGTCCTACGGTGGTGCAATGGCGCAGCCCGTTGGCACGTGACCGTGCCCGAGCCACCGCATTGTGGACACTGTCCGAGCAGCTCACGGGGACCGAGTTCCCGTTGTGATTTTCAGCTGAGCAGGGGTTTGCGCTACCCTTGCGGACGCGTCACGGCGAGGGTGACCTGCATCGGCTTTTCAGCAGGGACACCGTTATCGACGGGAACCGACACTGGATGTGCGAACCCTGGCCGTGCCCGAGAACCGATCACCGGCACAGGAGCGACACATGGCGAAGAACGCCCCGAACAATCTCAAGGCTGCCGTCCGCAGCAACACCGGCAAGGGCGCCTCCCGTCGCGCCCGCAGCGAAGGCCGCGTTCCCGTGGTCCTGTACGGCCACGGCACCGACCCCCAGCACCTCGAGCTCAACGGCCACGACTTCGCCGCCGTGCTCCGTAACGCCGGCACCAACGCCGTGTTGACGCTCGACATCGACGGCACGGAGCAGCTCGCGCTGACCAAGGCGATCGAGATCCATCCGATCCGCCGAAACATCCAGCACGCCGACCTGCTCGTCGTGCGCCGCGGCGAGAAGGTGACCGTCGAGGTCACCGTCGTCGTCGAGGGC
This sequence comes from Mycolicibacterium iranicum, assembly GCF_001650495.1. Taxonomy (GTDB): domain Bacteria; phylum Actinomycetota; class Actinomycetes; order Mycobacteriales; family Mycobacteriaceae; genus Mycobacterium; species Mycobacterium iranicum_A. The sequence continues at coordinate 59,137 of NZ_LWCS01000017.1, forward strand.
GACGCCGCACCGGGCACCCTGGTCACCCAGGATGCCAACACGATCGAGATCGAGGCCGACGTCCAGTCCATCCCCGAGCAGCTCACCGTGTCCGTCCAGGACGCCACCGAGGGCACCCAGATCCTCGCCGGCCAGGTTGAGCTGCCCGGCGGCGTGACCCTGGTGTCCGATCCCGAGATGCTTGTCGTCAACGTCGTCACCGCGCCCACCGAGGAAGACCTCGAGGCCGAGGGCGGCGGCGAGGAAGGCGAAGCTGCCGACACGGCCGACGCGGCCGAGGGCGAAGGTGGCGAGGAAGCCGCCGCCGAGTCCGACTCCGAGTAGGCAATCGCGTCATGGCCGAACCCGTGCTGGTGGTCGGCCTGGGCAACCCCGGACCGCAGTACGCCACGACCCGGCACAACCTGGGGTTCCTTGTGGCCGATGTTCTCGCCGACCGCATGGGCGAAAAGTTCAAGGCGCACAAGCGCTCTGGCGCGGAAGTTGCCACCGGACGGCTTGCGGGCCGTCCGGTGGTGCTCGCCAAACCGCGGGTCTACATGAACGAGTCGGGTCGCCAGGTCGGTCCGTTGGCTAAGTTCTACTCAGTCGCCCCCGCGGACGTGATCGTCATCCACGACGAACTCGATATCGATTTCGGCCGGATCAGGCTGAAGTCCGGCGGCGGCGTCGCAGGCCACAACGGTCTGCGGTCTGTCGCTTCAGCCCTGGGCGGCAGTGACTTTCAGCGGGTCAGGGTCGGCATCGGCCGACCGCCGGGCCAGAAGTCGGGCGCCAGTTTCGTGCTGGAGAACTTCAACTCCAGGGAACGCCCGGAGCTCGGCACCATCGTCGAGCTGGCCGCCGACGCCACCGAACACCTGGTCGAGCTGGGCATCGAACCGGCGCAGAACATCGTGCACGCCTGGGGCTGACCCGTGGCCTACCAGGTCAGAACGATCCCCGGTCCCCGGCGGTTGTTGCCGCGAGGGATCGTGTCGGCCACGTTCGGTGCCCGGGTACCCGGAACCGCCTTGATGGACACGCTGCCACTCGTCTCGCATCTGGTTATGCTGCCGGCTTCCTGACACGTCGCCTGGGCGCCCGCGACCGGGGCAGCCATCAGTGCGGCTGCTGCGACACTCGGCACCAGCAGAATTCTCACGTGACGCGCAAGACTGATCACGAATCCACCCCTCACGGGCATGAGCCGGCGAGGACGCGGGCACTCGGGTCGAGCACCAGGTTCGCTCGCGCGACATTGGCGAATGCATTGTCGCGCGCCGCCTCGATGGTTGCTCCGGCACCTCCGGAGACGATGCCGCTGCCGTCATCGGCGCCGACCGAGACCACGCAGTAGACGTCGTTGGTCACTTCGTCGCTGCTACATTGCTGGGCGCCGGCGCTCTGGCAGGCCGCCACCACCGCAGCCGAGGCTGCATCATTGGACGGACCCGATGCCGTGAACCCGACGAGCAACCCGTCCAGGAGTCCAGAGCCCACGGCCCTCGAGATATCACCACCCGTGACGACCCCACCTGGTCCGCCTGCCCACGAGAGAGCGGCCGTCACCACCATCACGGCCAGTCCGGCTGCCGAGGCGGTTCCCATCCGAACGGCGAAAGGCCGCCTGGATATGGTCATCCTGCCCCTTTCTTGAGAAGGATTCCCGGTCATCATAGGTCCCCGGACCTGAGATGCAGGGCGAACGTCGACATTGCTTCGCTGGTCTTCCCCGGCTTGCGGGGGTGCTCAAAGGCCGCGGATTCCGCTGTCGACCCTCTTGACCGGTTTGTGTGGATAGCGCTTCGTGGCGTGGGCCTCGGCGTCGGAATCCGGTAGCACATAAAGCGTTTCGCGTTTGCCCTGCAGCGGCTTCAGGACGAGGTCCATGAATCCCTTGCGATCCTCGAGGTAGGGCTCGATCACCTCTTCGCCGGCCGGGCACACGGCCAGGCAGTAGGCCGCCTTGTAGTTGGGCTTGAAGGACAAGCTCTGCCACATTGAGGCATTCTCCGAATCGGTGACGCGGGAGCGGAAGTCCTCGGCGTCGGCGCTGTCGGCGATGGTCTGCACCCAGTCGGTGAAGCCGCCCATGAACTCGCGATAGTTGTGCACCGAGCACGCGAAGAAGTCGAAGTCACCGTTCTTCTTGATCGCCCCCACCGGGCATGCCGCCACGCAGAGCTTGCACTCCAGACATGGCGAATAGTCCAGCGGCACACTGTAACTGCTGATCTCGGAGGCGATCAGGATGGTGCCGAGCAGGATGAAGTTGCCGAACTTCGGGTGGATGACGTTGCGGTGGATGCCCATCGCGCCCATACCGGCGGCGACCGCGACCGGCTTGTGCGCGACCACCCAGATACGTCCAGGGAACCGGTCCATCTCCATGGGGAACGTCGCCGACGGATTGAGCACGCGGTGACCGGCGTCCTGCAGCACTCGGGTGATCCGGTGGGCGGCTTCGTTCATGAGCTCGCCGCTGCGGTGGAACTCCTGGTTGGCGACGCTGCGCGCGGTCGACCGGACGTTGTCGCGGTTCATCTTGACCACGAGCGAGATGTAGCTCACGGCCCCGGGCAGCGCCGCCTCGACGTGGGGCAATTCGGACGCCAGCTCGGGATTGTCGACGCGGGCGAAACCGACGTCGTCGACACCGGCTTCGCGACAGACTTTCCGCAGCCAGTCGGCGTCGATCACGCCCGGTGCCACCGTCGGGCGAGACCGCACCGCGCGCACGGTCGGATGGTTGGCCAATCGGTCCGGCAGCTTGTCCACATAGCTGAGTATAGTTCACAGTACCCAGATGAACCGTAAAAAATCCGTTTGGAATGGCGGCACTGCCCGATCTCAGGCGTAAACCTGAGACATGCAGAGCACACGGCCGACAACCATGCGCCAGGCGTGGGAGCGGACGGTCCGCGGCGACCGCCGCTGGGGTTCGTTGGCCATCCATTCCGACCGCATGGGCCTCACGCGCTACCGGCTCATCGTGTACCCGCCGGGGATCACCGACGACGAACGCCGCGACGTGAGGATTGCGCGCGGCTGGCCGGTGTGGGGTCTGATGCTGTGGCTGGGTTGTGAGATCGTGCTCGCCCACCGGATCGGGCCGTGGATTGCGCTTGTCGTGTCGACCGCCGTTGTGGTGGCTGCGGGCATCGCAGCGAGGATCCGCGCCGGAGAGCTGTTCCCGCGGGTGCGCTCGCTGACTGTCGCCGTGCTCGCGGGCTATCGCGACGACGACGCGGCAGCGGCTCGGATCCGTCTCGTCACGCTGGCCGCCGAACTACTGGAGGCTGATCAGCGGCTAGAGCGTGACGAGATCACCCCGGCTGCGCACGAAGCCGTGTGGTGGAGCGTCTACGACCGGCTGCCGACGCGCACGGCGCCCACCGGCTAAGCCGCGGTTCTGCGCTTATAGGCGTAGAGCGCGAACGGCGCGAAAAGCGCCGTCAGCGCCAGCGACCACAGGACCGTCGACAGCACCGGATAGTGCAGCGGCAGCTGGGCGCTCTCAGGTGCGGGACCGCCGTTGCCCCACAGCTCCCTCATCGCCTGTGCCAATGACGACACCGGGTTCCACTCGGCGATCACCCGCAGCCAGCGCGGCATCGGTTCCGTGGGCACAAATGTGTTGGCGAGGAATGTGACCGGGAACAGCACCGTGAACATCACACCGTTGACCGCCTCGACGGTGCGCATCAGCGAACCGACGAGCACACCGAACCAGATCATCCCGAAGCCGAACACCAGCAGAAGAACAAACGCCAGGATCGCCTCGCCGACGCCGTTACGAATCCGCCAGCCGATGGCCAGGCCCGTCACCGCCATCACGAGCACGCCCAGCGACGAGTGGATGACGCTGGCGATGCTGCGGCCGATCAGCACCGAGGACCGCGAGATCGGCAGCGACCGGAAGCGGTCGATGATGCCCTTCTCGACGTCGGCGGTGATTCCCGCCGCGACCACGAAGGCCGAGAACACGATGGTCTGCGCCTGAATGCCGGGCAGCAGGAACTCCCGGTATGACGCGCCTCCCGTGTTGGTGATCGACGCGCCGAACACGAACGCGAACAGCAGCACGAACATGATCGGCTGCGCCGTGACGTCGCTGAGCATCTCGGGCATGCGCTTGGTATGGATCATGTTGCGCTTCACCATGATCCAGGACTGCTGCGCCAGATTGGTGCGATGCGTGGTGACCGCTTCGGGCCGCACCGACGTCATGGCGTGCGTTTCGAGCGCAGTCATGCGCTGACCTCCTCGCTGTCTTCGGTGCGGTGCCCGGTAAGGGTCAGGAACACGTCGTCGAGACTGGGCCGGCTCAAACCGATGTCGTCGACGGTGATTCCGGCGTCGCGCAGCCAGCCCGCCACGACGATCATGTCGTCCAGACCGTCGGCGGTGGCCGTCAGCCTGCGGGCTCCCGCGTCGACGAACACGTCGGCCCCTGTCCTCGCCAACAGGGCGCGGGCGGACTCGAGGTCCGCCGCGTCGGCCACAGTCACGACCAGGCTGGCGCGGCCGGCCTGCTGCTTGAGTTCCAGGGGAGAACCCTCGGCGATGATGCGGCCCCGGTCGATCACCACGATGTTGTCGGCGAGCTGATCGGCCTCCTCCAGGTACTGGGTGGTCAGTAGCAACGTGGTGCCCTGGGCCACCAGTTCGCGCAGCACGTCCCACAGTTCGCTGCGGCTGCGGGGATCCAGACCTGTCGTCGGCTCGTCGAGGAAGAGCACCGGCGGCGAAGCGAGCAGACTGACCGCGAGGTCGAGGCGGCGACGCATGCCCCCGGAGTAGGACCGAACCACGCGGTCGCCTGCGTCGGTGAGGGAGAACTGGTGGAGCAGACGGTCGCAGATGCTCTTGAGGTCTTTGCGCCTGACACCGAGGAGACCGCCGATCATCCGGATGTTCTCGCGGCCGGTCAGCAGCTCGTCGACGGTCGCGACCTGGCCCGTGAGCCCCATATGACGCCGCACCTCGTCGGGCTGGGTGATCACGTCGAACCCGGCCACCCGCGCTGTTCCGCTGGTGGGTTCCGTCAACGTCGTCATCATTCGCACGGTCGTCGTCTTGCCTGCTCCGTTGGGACCGAGCAGACCGAGCACGGTTCCCGACGGAACGGCGAAACTGACCCCGTCGACGGCGGTCTCGTCCCCGAACCGCTTCACCAGATCGATCGCCTCGATCGCGGGAGGAGTTGGCATAGCTCCGACGCTATCGGCGAGCTCTGACATGAGCCAACTGATTATCGGTCGTGAAAGGTGGACGCACGGGCATGACGAGCGTGCGCGAAATGCCAATCGCCGCGGCGTGTCTGCGTGCAGACACGCGCGCTCGCGATGCGAATTGACTAGGTGACCAGCGAGACCGAGGTGGAGCGGCGCAGCTTGCCCGACGACGTCTTCGGGATGCTGCCGGGGCCGAGCACCACGACGTTACGGGGACGCACGTCGACCTCGGCGACGACCTCGTGCGCGACCTGGTGCTCGATGCGGCGCACCTCGGCCGGATCCTGCCAGTTGTTCGACTCCACCGCGACGGCGAACGTCTCGCGGGAATGGCCGGCGTCCAGGCGCACCGCCACGGCACAGCCGGGGCGCACACCTTCGACGCGGCCCGCGGCACGCTCGATGTCGGTCGGGTAGATGTTGCGGCCCGCCATGATGATGACGTCCTTCACGCGCCCGCAGACGACGACATTGCCCTCTTCGGTGAGATAGCCCAGGTCGCCGGTGTCGTACCAGCCGTGCTCGTCCTGAGCCGGGATGAAGCCGCCCATCGTCATGTAGCCGGGCGTCACGCATTCACCGCGCAGCTCGATGACGCCGACCCCGCGAGGTGGCATCACGTTGCCGTGGTCGTCGATGACGCGCGCCTCCAGATCGGTCAGCAACGGACCCAGTTCGGCCAGCCGCTTGGTGTGGCCCTTGGTGGCGGGAACCGCGCGGCGCAGCGCCGCCAGCAGATCGGCGTCGACTTCGTCGACGACCAGACCGGCGCCGCACGGCGAGAACGACACCGCCAGCGTGGTCTCGGCCATGCCATAGGCGGGCAGGATCGCGCCCGGGTCGAGGCCGAAGGGCTTGCCGGCATCGAGCAGGTCCTCGACGTCGGCAGGCTCGACCGGCTCCGCGCCCGACAGCGCGAACCGCAGGGTCGACAGATCGAACTCGCCCGGCTTGGCCTGGCGGCGCAGCCGCTTTGCGAACAATGCGTACGCGAAGTTCGGGGCGGCGGTCATCGTGCCCTTGTACTTGTCGATCAACTTGGCCCACAGCAGGGTGTCGCGCAGGAAGTCCATCGGCGTGACCTTGACGAGCTCGGCGCCGAAGTACATCGGGATGGTCAGGAAGCCGACCATGCCCATGTCGTGGAAGCAGGGCAGCCAGCTCACCATGACGTCCTTGTCGACGTCGTACTGGGCGCCGATGAACATCGCCTCGGCGTTCGAGTGGATGTTGCGGTGCGTGATCTGCACGGCTTTGGGCGACCCGGTGGAGCCGCTGGTCAGCTGCATCAACGCCAGGTCGTCCTCGCCGACCTCGATCGGGTCGATGGGCTCGCAGGACAGCAGGTCGGTGACGGTGAGGACCTTGATGCCCTTTTCCTCCAGCACCGGGATCGCGACGAGGAAAGGCTCGGACACGATGACGGCCTTGGCCTCGATCATGCCGATGACATTCATGGTGTCCTCGGCCCAGACCACGAGGTCGGTGCGCGGGGTCGGCTGGTGCAGCATGGTCAGGCTGGCGCCGCGCATCCACAGGCCCTGAGCCGTCGGTGCGATCTCGACGGGGAACCCGGCCAGCACGCCGACGGCGTCGCCGTGCCCCACGCCGGCCGCGGCCAGGCCACCGGCGATGCGCCGCGCCCGCTCGTGCACCTCACCCCAGGTGTGACGGACGGGCTCATGCGGTTCGCCTGTCACCATGCCCCGATTGGTGGTGCGGGCATTCAGGTACATCTTCTCGGTGAATCTGCTCACGACGACCTCCTCGCCGACATCTGCCCCGGTGCACATGCCCGTTTGCCATGCTCCGCCTGATCAGCGGCCTTTTCGTGGAGGCGCGCGAACTTTTGGGGAGCGGTTGTGTCTCGAATCGGTGATGTTTCGCAAACTCGGCCGGATGTGATGCGGAGTCTGTTCGTCACCCCGCCGGCTTCGCCGGTGGGGCAACTCGTTGCGTGAACTACTCGACCGCTAGCTCTCACCGCCGCTCATCTTAAGCAACTCTTAAGTAGCTGCCAAACGAGCGCGAGTATTGAGGCGTGCGTCACACCTGTTTGTGATCGCAAGTTGAACGATCAGCCGGTGGCTGAGGGGCTCGGCACGACGCGCGCGCCGTGCACCGGACCGCTGGCCACCCGGACGGTGCGGCACACTCCCGCACCTGCCAATTCGGTGCCGACGTCGACCGCGGCTCCCGCCGAGGTGCACAGGAACGCACAGGTGGGACCCGATCCGGACACCACGCCCGCCAGTGCGCCCGCTTCGACACCGGCCCGCAGCGTGCGACGCAGCGCGGAGTCCAGGCTCAGCGCCGCGGGCTGTAGATCGTTGCCGAGCAGTGGCGCCAGCTGAGCAGGGTCCCCCGATGCCAGCGCCGCGAGCACCGGCTCCGGCGATTGCAGCCGCGGGGGAAGGGTGCGGTCCTCTTCGGCGCGCAGACGGTCGATCTCGGCGAATACCGCAGGGGTGGACAGTCCCCCCGGCGAGAACGCGAGCACCCAGTGAAAGGTGTTGCGCGCCAACACGGTCGCGAGCTCCTCCCCGCGGCCGGTACCGAGCGCGGTGCCACCGTGGAGAGCGAAGGGCACATCGCTGCCGAGCTGAGCGGCCAGCGCGTGCAGATCACGTCGGGGCACGCCGAGTTCCCACAGATGGTTCATCGCCACCAGCACCGCGGCCGCGTCTGCGCTGCCCCCCGCCATACCGCCGGCTACCGGGATCGTCTTCTCGATCGATATGGCGACATCGGGGGCGCGTCCGACGTGGTCGGCGAGCAGCTCGGCCGCGCGCCATGCCAGGTTGCGGTGGTCGGTCGGGAGAGATTCGGCGCCCTCACCGGAGATCTCCAGCGACAGCATGTCGGCAGTTCGCACGGTCACCTCGTCGAGCAGTGACACTGCGTGAAAGACGGTCGTCAGCTCGTGGTAGCCGTCGTCGCGGACGTCGCCGACGTCCAAATAGAGGTTGACCTTGCCGGGCACACGCACCGTGACCGATCCGGAGGGAACCCAGTCTGATGCCGTACTACCGTCACGCGCGGACACCCGAACGACATTAATCCCGCAACGACACCTCGTGCAGTCCAGGCTCAGACGGGGTGTCGCCCTGCGATGGTCCGGATGCCGACACCAAACCGGCCCCGGCGAGCAGCCGGGGCCGGTTCAGCGGAAGCAGCGGCGGATCAGACCGTCAAGCCCTGCGAATCGTCGCCGGCATCAACTGGCTCGAGGTCCTCGGAGTTCTCGGCCTTGGGGACGACGTGCCAGTCGGCGCTGCGCTGCAGCAACCGGACGAAGTCGTTGATGCTCAGCGTCTCCCCACGAAGACCAGGATTGATGCTGGCTGCGAGCAGTCGGCTGGCCGACTCGTTGCCCGACCCCGCCCATTCGGCGAACGCATTGCGCACGGTCTTCCGGCGCTGGGCGAACGCGATGTCGATGAGCTCGAAGACGTGCTCGCGGAACTCGGCGTCCGTCGGCCACGGAGACGTCTCGAAGCGGTCGATGCGCACCAGGCCCGAGTACACCCGCGGGATCGGCCAGAACACGGTCGGGGACACCATTCCGTAACGGCGCACGTTCCCGAAGAACCGGATCTTGGCGCTGGGCACCCCGTATTCCTTGCCCCCGGGCTCGGCGGCCAGGCGCTCGGCCACTTCCGCCTGCACCATCACCATCACGGTGCGGATCGACGGGAACTCGGCCAGCAGATGCAGCAGCGCCGGTACCGCGACGTTGTACGGCAGGTTCGCCACCAGAGCGGTTGGCATGTCGGTGAGGTCCGACTGCTTGAAGGTCAGGATGTCCCTGTTCAAGACGGTGAGCCGATTGGCCTCGCTGTGCGAGTGAGCGGCAATCGTCGTCGGCAACTGGTGGGCCAGCACCGGATCGATCTCCACCGCGGTGACCCGGGCGCCCCGATCCAGCAGCGCAAGGGTCAACGAGCCCAGCCCGGGACCGACCTCGAGCACATGATCGGAGCGATTGATACTCGACGCAGAGACGATGCGGCGCACCGTGTTTGCGTCGTGGACGAAGTTCTGACCGAAAGACTTTCTCGGCCTGAAGTCAATTGACTTAGCCAAATGCCGAATTTCAGTTCGACCCAGCAGCCGTATTGTCACGACGCACCGATCCTCCCACTACAGGTCGGCCACGCTCCCCAACCCTGGCGCGCCCGAGTTACCTCAGCAATCGCGATCTGCTCTTCTCTCGTTGCCAGATCCGCTCGCTCAGCATACCTCAGACCACCGCTGCGCTCCCAGGTGTTTTGATCAAATTGAACGCCACCAAAGTAGCCATTGCCGGTATTGATGGCCCAGTTACCTCCGGCTTCGCACCGCGCGAGAGCATCCCAGGTGGCTCCGTTGCGCACTGCAGGGACCTCTGTACCCGGCTTGGCACCGACTCTCAGCACACCGTCGCGGGCCGGCACGATGACGACATTGGCTACTGGCAGCCTCCCGGTTTCCACACCGTTTACCGTCGACACCGCGAAAGTCACGTCCTGGACACCGGGATTTCCGGCATCCTCCACTATTTGGCGGCTCATGTTGAGCGTCACGTCTTCGATGCGCTGATTGTTCGGATTCAGCGGCAACCTTTCGGTGACTTTGGCTATGCGCACGCGTGTCACTTTTATGTGCATACCGTTCACAATCGGGCTTGACGCCGGGGGTACGACTGTGTCTCTTTGCTGTAGCGGTGATCCGGCGGCATCTAGAAGCGCCGCCACGTTCGGGGCGGCGAGCCGTACCGTGCGTGTCACGCCGGCGTCCTCAATTTGCACGTTTTGCGCGCTGACCACCGGAAGTGTCATGCCGTCCAGCGGCAGACGACTCCCGCGAGATGCCGCGACGGGCGCCTTGTCGGTCATCTGCAGCTGCGCGAGTGCCTCGTCGACGGTCGACGCCGTCGTCCACACCTGCTCCGCGCCGCCGCCGTCCGTCGAGATCTCCAGCGGCCTGCTGCGGCGCAGGACAATCGTGTCGGACTGGGTGATCGGTGCGTCGGCAGCCGGGAACAGGTCGTCGCGCTCGCCGACCTCGAAGCCGTTCTCGGTCACGACGTCGATCACGCGCGACTTCATCGTCGACACCGTCATCGACGAGCCGTCGATCGTCAAGGTCACCGTCTTGTGCGCAGCGACCGCCGTGACGCCGGCGAAAGCCAGTGCCAGCAAAGTCGCCGCAACCAGCAGTCGCAGCAGGGGCGAGCGCGTCTGATGAAGTTTGTTCAATGCATTCAAAATGTCGTCTATCCCGTACTTAGCCAGGCGCGGGCGGCGTGAGGGTGGGGGTAGCCACCGCGCGATTTATCACAAGACGGTAACGAACAGGTCTAGGTCCAGCAACCCGCCAAACCATAAACCCGCATCGCCGCCGCAGAACTCTCCTCGGCGAGAGCCTCCGCAGGCCGGCCGACGAGATCGGCCAGCGCCCGGACAGTGTAGGGGAGGCAGTAGGGCTCGTTCGGCGCGCCGCGAAACGGGTGTGGGGTCAAAAATGGCGCGTCGGTCTCCACCAAAAGCTGGCCCGCCGGGATCAGGACCGCCGCTTCGCGCAGGTCACGCGCATTCTTGAAGCTGACCGTGCCGGACAGGCTCAGCAGCCACCCCTCATCGATGCAGGTGCGCGCCATCGCGGCATCCGACGAAAAGCAGTGAAAGATCACAGTCTCGGGAGCGCCCTCGGCGCGCAGCACATCGAGAACGGCCGCGTCGGCATCACGGTTGTGAATCATCAACGGCTTACCGGTGCGCTTGGAAAGGTCGATGTGCCACGCGAAAGCCTCACGCTGCTCCTCGGGGTCGGCGCAACCTTCCAGGCGGCCGGGCCAGTAGAGATCCATCCCGGTCTCACCGATCGCGACCACCCGGGGATGCTCGGCGAGCCGTTCGATCACCGCACGCGCCTCGGCGGTCAGCGCATTGGCCCTGGTCGGATGCAGTGCCACCGCCGCGTACACACGCCGATCCCAGTCGGCGGCTTCGGTGGCCCAGCGCGCGGACTCCAGGTCGTCGGCGATCGTGACCACAGCCTTCACCCCCGCCCGTCCCGCACGATCGAGGATGGCGCGGACGTCGTCCGCGTCGCGGGCGCCACACGCATCGAGGTGGGTGTGCGCGTCGATCAACGGGCCGAGAGGCTCCGGAATGGGCGGCGGCTCGCGCTTCTGTGAGGGACTCACCCCAGACACCTTAGGGTTGACGTCGAAATGAGCGAGAAATGAGCGAGCCTTACTACATCACCACGGCGATCGCCTACCCCAATGGTGATCCCCATGTCGGACACGCCTACGAATACATCGCCACCGACGCGATCGCGCGGTTCAAGCGTCTGGACGGCTTCGATGTCCGCTATCTGACCGGCACCGACGTGCACGGCCTCAAGATGGCCGAGACCGCCGACAAGCTCGGCATCCCCACCGCGGAACTGGCCCGCGCCAATTCGGACGTCTTCCAGCGTCTCCAGGAGAAGCTGAACATCTCCTTCGACCGCTTCATCCGGACCAGCGACGCCGACCATTTCGAGGCGTCGGAGGAGATCTGGACGCGGATGGTCGACGCAGGCGACGTCTATCTCGACAAGTATTCAGGCTGGTACTCGGTACGCGACGAACGCTTCTTCACCGAAGGCGAGACCAGCGTCGGCCCCGACGGTGTCCGCGTCGCCACGGAGACGGGCACCCCCGTGACGTGGACCGAGGAGCAGACCTACTTTTTCAGGCTCTCGGCCTACACTGAACGGCTGCTGGCCCTCTACTCCGAGCATCCCGAGTTCATCGAGCCCGAGGTCCGGCGCAACGAGGTCGTCAGCTTCGTCTCGGGCGGCCTGCGCGACCTGTCGATCTCGCGGACGACGTTCGACTGGGGCGTCCCAGTGCCCGACCACCCCGACCATGTCATGTACGTGTGGGTGGACGCGCTGACCAACTACCTGACCGGAGTCGGTTTCCCGGACACCGACTCCGAGGCGTTTCAGCGGTACTGGCCTGCAGATCTGCACATGATCGGCAAGGACATCATCCGGTTCCACACCGTGTACTGGCCCGCCTTCCTGATGTCGGCCGGCATCGCGCTGCCGAAAAAGGTTTTCGCGCACGGCTTTCTGTTCAACCGGGGCGAGAAGATGAGCAAGTCGGTCGGCAACGTCGTCGATCCCAACGACCTGGTCGACACGTTCGGCCTGGACCAGCTGCGCTATTTCCTGCTGCGCGAAGTGCCTTTCGGGCAGGACGGCAGCTACAGCGAGGACGGCATCATCGGCCGGATCAACGCCGACCTCGCCAACGAGTTCGGGAATCTGGCGCAGCGCTCCCTGTCGATGGTCGCCAAGAACCTCGACGGCGTGGCGCCCACCCCCGGCGAGTTCACGCCAGAAGACTCGGAGCTGCTCGCCGCCGCCGATGCGCTGCTGGAGAAAGTGCGAGGCCACTTCGACGCAACGGCAATGCATCTGGCTCTCGAGTCCATCTGGTCGGTGCTCGGCGCTGCGAACCGCTACTTCTCGGCGCAGGAGCCGTGGGTGCTGCGCAAGAGTGACCCCGACAGGTTCGCGACCGTCCTCTACACGACGCTGGAGGTGGTGCGGATCGCCGCGCTGCTGAGCCAGCCGGTGATGCCGGACGCGATGGCGAAACTGCTCGACCTGCTCGGCCAACCGGAGGATGCCCGGGCGTTCACCGCGATCGGGACGCGGCTGGCAGCGGGGACGGCGCTGCCCGCACCGGTGGGCGTGTTTCCCCGCTACCAATCGGAGTGAGACTCAGGATGTGACGTGCATCACGACATGTCACATATCGTTGCTCACCGGTGTCTTGAGGTCAGCCCGACTCGATGCGGAGTCGACAACCTCGAAGGAGATGCTGATGGGCGCGAAAGCCACAACTGTGCTGGTGATCGGCGGCGGATACGCCGGAGTGATGGCGGCCAACCGACTGATGTCACGTGACGATGTGTTGGTGAAGCTGATCAACCCCCGGCCGGAGTTCGTCGAGCGGATCCGGCTGCACCAGCTCGCCGTCGACAATGATGACGCGGTGACCGACTACGGCGCAGTGCTCAGCGCCGGTGTGCAGCTCGTCGTCGACAGCGTCGAGCGCATCGATACCGGCGCCCGTCGAGTCACGCTCACGTCCGGCGCGACGCTCGATTACGACTACCTCGTCTACGCGGTCGGCAGCACCGGCGCCGTTCCGGCGTCGGTGCCGGGAGCCTGCGAATTCGCTTATCCTCTGGCCGAATTGGAGCAGGCGAAGCGTCTGAGGTCACGTCTGGCGGACCTACCGGTTCAAGCGCCGATCGTCGTCGTGGGTGGCGGCCTGACCGGCATCGAAGCAGCTGCGGAGTTCGCCGAGACAGGCCGTAACGTCACCCTGGTCAGCCCCATCGTCGGCCCGTCACTGAGCAAGACGGGGCGCCGTTCGGTGACCAGGCGGCTCATCAAGCTGGGCGTCAAGATCATCGACGGACCACAGGCCTCCGTCGCCGCAGTCGGCCCGAACCAGGTCGCCCTGCCGGGCGGCAGGACCCTGTCGAGCGCGGTGACCGTCTGGACGGCCGGTTTCGGAGTTCCCGCACTCGCTGCCGAGAGCGGGTTGACGACCGACGGGCTGGGTCGGCTACTCACCGACGAGACGCTGACCAGCGTTGACGACGACCGCATCGTCGCCACCGGCGACGCGGCGTCACCGTCAGGCCTGCCCTACCGGATGAGCTGCCAGGCCGGGCTACCGCTCGGCGCCCAAGCGGCCAATACGGTACTGGCCAGGATCGCGGGCACCCAGCCCGCCGACGCCACCGTCATGATGACCGGTCAGTGCATCAGCGTCGGACGAGGTGCAGGCACGGTGCAGTTGGCACGTAGGGACGACACTCCGATCAGCCTCTACATCGGCGGACGCACAGGCGCGTTCGTCAAAGAACAGGTGTGCCGGTACACGGTGAAGTGGCTGGCCGGCGAGGCCGCAAAGCCGGGTTCCTACAGGTACTTCCGGGGCCCCGACCGCACCGAGCTGATCGCTGCGGCCACGGCGGTGCCGGTCCGGTGACGGCGTCTGCCGGAGACGAACACGCCCAACGGTTCACGCATCTGCGGCCGCTGCTGTTCACCATTGCCTACGAGATCCTGGGCAGTGCAACGGAATCCGATGACGTGTTGCAGGAGAGCTACCTGCGCTGGGCCGAGGTCGACCTCGATACGGTCACCGACACCAAGGCCTACCTCGCCCAGCTCGTCACCCGGCAGGCGCTCAACGCGCTGCGCGCCCAGTCGCGGCGCCGCGAGGACTACGTCGGCCCCTGGCTCCCGGAACCTCTGCTCACGGAGGCGGATCCGTCCGCTGATGTGGTGCTGGCCGAATCGGTGTCGATGGCGATGCTCGTGGTGCTCGAGACGCTGAGCCCCGACGAACGCGCGGTATTCGTGCTCCGGGAGGTGTTCGGATTCGGCCACGACGAGATCGCTGCGACGCTCGGGAAGTCGGTAACCGCGGTGCGTCAGATCGCACACCGCGCGCGCGGGCACGTGCATTCGCGCCGCAAACGCTTCGAGCCGGTCGACCCTAAAGTGTCGACCGAGATCACGACGCAGTTCTTCACCGCGGCCGCCACCGGCGACCTCGACGGTTTGATGGGAATGCTTGCGCCGGATGTGGTGTGGACCGCAGACAGCGACGGCAAGGTCAGCGCAGCCCGCAGACCCGTCTTCGGTGCCGAGCGGGTGGCGAAGCTGGTTCTCGGCCTGATCCGCCTCGGCGGACCGGACGGCCGCGCAGAACCAGGGATCTACAACAACGCCCCGGCCCTGGTGCTCTACACCGGGGACAAACTGGAAGGCGTCGTCTCGGTCGAGGTCATCGACGGCAAGATCACCAACTTCTACGCCATGCGCAATCCGGAGAAGCTGACTGGCGTGATGGTGCCGCGACGCATCAGCCGATAATGAGTCGGTGCGCATCGAGCGGCTCGGCGACCTGGGCCCTGCCCCGCAAGTCCTGCGGTCGCTGACCGCGGCGACCACCCGACTGGGGCTGGCACCGCCCGCCGCGTTGATCGGAGACTGGTTCGGCGCGCGTGCGGTGATCGCGCCATCGGTACCTGTCGTTGAGGCGGCACCGTCGGAAGTGTTCGATGTGATTCCGGGCAATCGGGGTGACGGGCCGGTCGGCGGAGGATGGTTCGGGTACCTCTCCTACCCCGACGCCGGCGCCGACGGGCTCGGTCCGAGAATTCCCGAAGCGGCGGGCGGCTGGTCGGACTCGGTGCTCCGATGCGACCGGGCAGGCTCTTGGTGGTATGAAAGTCTCAGCGGCGCAGCAGTTTCCAATTGGGTCGCCGATGCGGTGCGGACCGTTCCGCCTCGCCGCGCCGCCGTCATCGACTGGGGCGACGCCGACCGGGACGCCCACCAACATGGCGTCATCGCCTGCCTCGACGCCATCGCGGCCGGCGAGGTGTATCAGGCGTGTGTGTGCACCCGGTTCACCGGCAGGCTCCGCGGCGAACCTGTCGACTACTTCGCCGAGGCCGCGGAGAGAACGAAGCCGTCGCGCGCGGCCTACCTTGCCGGCGACTGGGGTGCGATCGCATCACTGTCGCCGGAACTGTTTCTGCGCCGGTGCGGTGAGGACGTCACGTCCAGCCCCATCAAGGGCACCCTCCCGCGCGACGCGGACCCCGCCACGTTGCGCGCGTCGGTCAAGGACGTCGCGGAGAACATCATGATCGTCGACCTCGTCCGTAACGATCTCGGCCGGGTGGCGCGCACAGGTTCGGTGTCCGTGCCCGAGCTGCTGGCCGTCCGTCCGGCACCGGGGGTCTGGCACCTGGTGTCGACGGTGTCGGCACAGGTACCCGCGCAGCTGCCGATGTCGACGCTGCTCGAGGCGACGTTCCCGCCGGCGTCGGTGACGGGCACCCCCAAACTCCGCGCCCGCGAGCTGCTTGCGGGCTGGGAGCCGCGAAGGCGTGGGATCTATTGCGGAACAGTAGGATTGGCCTCACCAGTGGCGGGCTGCGAACTGAACGTCGCGATCCGTACGGTGGAGTTCTGCGCGGACGGCGCCGCGGTGCTCGGCGTCGGTGGCGGCATCACCGCCGATTCCGATCCGGGCCGCGAATGGGACGAGTGCCTGCACAAGGCCGCACCGTTCATCCCCTACGCGCGTGCGCGCAGAACCGCGTCGTAGAGTTCGCGCCGCGACGGGGAGCCGGGATGGGCGGCGATCACCTGCGCGCACGCATCCTTGACCCGCATGCCGTCTTCGTCGACAAGACGGATCACCTCCGCGACGAGCGCTTCCGGGTCTGCCGTCGGCGTCGCGCCTGCGAGCACCACGGTGATCTCCCCCAGCACGCCGTCGGTCGCCCACTCGGCGAGCTCACCGAGCGTCCCCCGCACGACCTCCTCGTGCGTCTTCGTCAGCTCCCGGCACACCACCGCCCGACGGTCGGAGCCGAGCACGTCGACGGCGTCCTTCAGCGTGTCGGCCAGCCGCCTCGGCGACTCGAAGAAGACACAGGTGCGCGGCTCGCCGGCCAGCGACCGCAGCCATGACGTCCGCGCAGCCGCCTTGCGCGGCGCGAATCCTTCGAAACAGAACCGCTCCGACGGCAGACCGGCGACAGCCAAGGCTGTGGTGACCGCGGAGGGTCCGGGCAGGCACTGCACGGGCAGACCGACCTCCGCACACGCGGCGACCAGGCGATAACCGGGGTCGCTGATCAGCGGCATGCCGGCGTCGCTGACCAGCAGCACCGTCGCTCCGCTGCGGATGTCGTCGAGTAGGGCAGGCACCCGGGAGGCCTCGTTCTGGTCGTAGAGGCTCACGATGCGGCCGGCCGGTTTCACCTCGAGCGCGGTGGCGAGCGTACGGATGCGGCGGGTGTCCTCGGCCGCGATCACGTCGGCGCTTGCCAGCGCCCGGATCAACCGGGCGGATGCATCCGACGGCTGCCCCAGCGGCGTAGCGCCCACGAGCAGTCGACCGGCCGTCATGCCCGACAGCCTACGATCGCTTGCGTGACCGCCCCGACAGACGAGCTCACCAGGAGCGGGCGCAAGGTCCCCGTCATCAGCCCGGGCCCCGTGGTGCCCGTCGCCGACTTCGGCCCTCTCGACCGTCTGCAGGGCTGGGCGATGACCGCGGTGATCACGGCGCTGGCGGCCATCACCCGGTTCCTCAACCTCGGCTCCCCCACCGATGCGGGCACCCCGATCTTCGACGAGAAGCACTACGCGCCTCAGGCGTGGCAGATGGTTCACAACAAGGGGCTCGAGGACAACCCCGGCTACGGGCTGGTGGTGCACCCGCCCGTCGGCAAGCAACTGATCGCGATCGGTGAGGCGATCTTCGGTTACAACGGCCTGGGCTGGCGGTTCTCCGGCGCGGTGTGCGGGGTGGTGCTGGTCCTGCTGGTAGTCCGCATCGCGCGCCGCATCAGCCGGTCGACGCTCGTTGGCGGTATCGCCGGGCTGCTGCTCATCGCCGACGGGGTCAGCTTCGTGACCGCGCGGACGGCGCTGCTCGACGGGTTCCTGACGGTGTTCGTCGTCGCGGCGTTCGGCTGCCTGATCGTCGACCGCGACCAGATCCGCGAGCGCATGCACCTCGCATTCATGGAAGGCCGCATCGCCGAGACGACATGGGGGCCGCGGCTCGGGGTGCGGTGGTGGAGATTCGGAGCGGGGGTGCTTCTCGGGCTGGCCTGTGCGACCAAGTGGTCGGGGCTCTACTTCGTGATGTTCTTCGGCGTCATGACGGTGGCGTTCGACATCGCCGCGCGGAGGCAGTACCGAGTGCCGCGGCCGTGGTTGGGGACGTTGCGGCGGGACGTGGGTCCGTCGCTGTACGCGCTGGTGCTCATCCCGTTCGGCGTCTATCTCGCCTCGTACACACCGTGGTTCGCGTCCGAGACCGGGGTCAACCGGCACGAGGTGGGACGCTCGATCGGCCCGGACAGCGTGCTCCCCATCCCCGACGCGCTGCGGTCGCTGTGGCACTACACCTACGCGGCGTACCGATTCCATTCCGGGTTGACGAACGCCGACGGCAACCACCATCCGTGGGAATCGAAGCCCTGGGCGTGGCCGATGTCGCTGCGGCCGGTGCTGTATGCGATCGATTCCGAGAACGTGTCGGGCTGCGGGGCGCAATCGTGTGTCAAGGCGGTGATGCTGGTCGGCACGCCGGCGATGTGGTTCATCGCAGTGCCGGTGCTCGCGTGGGCGGTCTGGCGGGCATTTGTGAAGCAGGACTGGCGTTACGCCGTGTTGCTGGTCGGTTACTGCGCGGGCTTCCTACCGTGGTTCGCCGACATCGACCGGCAGATGTACTTCTTCTACGCCGCCACGATGGCGCCGTTCCTGGTGATGATCCTCGCCATGATTCTGGGCGACATCCTCTACAAACCCGGCCAGACCGCCGCGGACGTGAGGAGCAGTATGACCACAGAGCGCCGAACGCTCGGCCTACTGGTGGTGTGCATCTACGTCGCCGTGGTCATCACAAACTTCGCGTGGCTCTACCCGGTGCTCACCGGTCTGCCGATCTCACAGCAGACGTGGGACATGCAGATCTGGCTGCCGTCCTGGCGCTAGCGCATCTTCCGCCGAACTGAGATTCCCGGTCGGTGATTTCGGGTTATCCACAACCCTGTAACCAGGCTCGACGACTGCGGGTCGCGCTGGGCGACGATCACCCCATGCGACCGGTGATCTCGGGAAGTCAGGCAATCAAGCGAGGCGAGCTGACCCGGGGACAACTGCGATGGCGGCCGAAGACCGGCCGTTCGAGGTCATCGAGCGAGTGCGGCAGGCGTGGGCCGAGCGCGAGCCTGGCTCCATGGTCGTGTAGTTCGCCGAGTCAACAACCGGGAATCTCAGTTCGGCGGAGGAGTGGCTAGAGGGGGTCGCGGCCTGCCGGGCAGGACATGCAGCGCGGGCCGCCACGGCCGGTGCCGAGCTCCGAGGCCGAGATCGGCAGCACCTCGATGCCCGAATCCATCAGCCGCGCATTGGTTTCCGTGTTCCGCTCGTAGGCCACCACCACGCCGGGCGCGAGCGCGAGCGTGTTGTTGCCGTCATCCCACTGCTCACGCTCGGCGGTGACGGGATCGAGCCCGGTGTCGATGACCCGCAGCTTGCCGATTCCCATCGCATCGGCGGCCGCGTCGACGAAGGGTGCGGCCCTGTCGATCGTGACGCCTTCGGCCCGGCGACGAATCGTGAACGCCGTCAACGAATCCTGGATGTTCGGATACATCACGACGGCGTCCTTGTCGACCATCGTGCACACCGTGTCGAGGTGCATCTGGGCACGCTCCTGCGCTATCGGCACCGCGAGCACGGTGTGAGCAAGATCATCGTCGAACAGGCTGCGCGCCAACGCTTCCGCGCCCGCCGGCGTGGTGCGTTCACCCACACCGACGGCGACGACGCCGGGGGCCAGCAGCAGTACGTCGCCGCCCTCGATGGGGGCCGAACGCGACTCGTAGGCCCGCCGCACCCCGAGGAATCGCGGGTGGTGCGCATAGATCAGGTCGGTCAGCGACGTCTCGCGCACCCGGGCACGCATCGCCAGCGACGTGATCGCTACCCGCGGCCCGATCCAGAACGACGAGTCGCGGGTGAACAACAGGTTCGGCAGCGGATCGATTACGAAATCACCGCCGTGGTGCATTCGCCGAACCAGCGACAGCTCGTTCTCCCCGAACGGAAGTTCGTCGAACGTCATCCCGGCCATCAGGATCCGCGCGAGCGCGGCGGCGTCGAGCGTGCGCAGGTACGCCGAAAGCTCCTGAGCCAGCGGCGCGCCGAGGCGACGAGAATCGACCGCGGCCGAGATGCCGTGCATCCGGGCCGCACCGCTCTTCGCGAGCGCCTCGGTCAACAGATCGCCGAGCACCAGCACCTCGACATCGCGGGAGCGCAGCAAGTCGGCGAAGGCGTCGTGTTCCTGCTGCGCCCTGGCCACCCACGGCAGCCCGTCGAAGAGCAGGGTGTCGTTGTTGCGCGGCGTCAACCGCTGCAACTCCGGCCCTGGCCGGTGCAGGATGACCACGCGAAGCCTGCCGACCTCCGAATTGCACCCGAGCGCCGCATCCGTCACATCTAGCACCGTAACCCCACGGACCACCTGAACTATGGTTTAGGTCATGGAGTGGCCGCACGAGCTGACGCCGAGCGAGATGTCGGCGCGTAGCGGGGTCGCCGTTTCCGCGCTGCACTTCTACGAGCGCGAAGGGCTCATCACGAGCAGACGCACCGGCGGCAACCAGCGGCGCTATTCACGAGAGACACTCCGCCGGGTGGCGTTCATCCGGATGTCGCAGCGTCTCGGGATTCCCCTGGCGCGCATCCGCGAGGCGCTCGCCACCCTGCCCGACGATCGCGTGCCCACCAGCAAGGACTGGGCCCGGCTGTCGGCCGGATGGCGCGAAGACCTCGACGAGCGAATCCTCCACCTGCAGCGACTGCGCGACAATCTGACCGGATGCATCGGCTGCGGCTGCCTGAGCCTCAAGGTGTGCACGTTGGCCAACCCCGGCGACGTCCTCGCCGACGAGGGCCCGGGCGCAGTTCGCCTCTGACAGTTTCGAACGCCTGTGCGATAGACTGCGCGGCATGGAGCAGGCTCTGCAAAGCTCGCTTTTCGACCAGTCCGATCGGCGGGACCTCGGCGACGGCGCGTGGCTCGAAGTGCGTTCCGGATGGCTGTCGCAGGACGATTCGCCCGATGACGCCCTGTTCGCCGAGTTGCGTGATCAGATCCCGTGGCGGGCCGAGCGCCGCCAGATGTATGACCGGGTGCTGGATGTCCCGCGGCTGGTCAGCTTCGTGAACTTCTCGGGCCGGGACGCGGACGCGGTCCCCCACCCGCGGCTCAAGCAACTCCGCAGAAGGCTCAACGACGCCTACGCCGGCGAGCTCGGCGAGCCTTTCGTGACGGCGGGCCTGTGCCTGTACCGCGACGGCAACGACAGCGTCGCCTGGCACGGCGACAATGTCGGCCGCAGCAGCACCGAGGACACCATGGTCGCCATCGTCGGCCTCGGTGCGACAAGGGTTTTCGCGCTGCGCCCGCGCGGCGGCGGGCCGTCCTTGCGGCTGCGCCACTGCCACGGCGACCTGCTGGTCATGGGCGGGTCGTGCCAGCGCACCTGGGAACACTCGATCCCCAAGACCGCCAGGCCGACCGGGCCGCGGATCAGCATCCAGTTCCGTCCGTACGACGTCCGCTGACCGTCGTCGCGCTTGTTCTACCCTTTGACGAGCTCCACCGTCTGCGTCACCAGGTCGCGGGCCCGTTGAGTGTCGATGTCCGCAAGAGGCCTGTCCGCCACCACAAGCGGGTTCGCCGTGACGATCACGATGAAGTTCCCGAAGTGGGCGACGTAGTTGTAGAGCTCGCCGGTGCGTGGCCCTTCCGCGGTCATCGTCTGCAGCACGCGGTGCGTCCCGACGACATCGGCGCCCTCGATCTGCGGCGCCTCCACCACCTCGACGAGTCCGCCGATACCCGGGCCTCTGAACGTCACCTTCTGGCACTGCTCGGACGGAGTGTTCGCGGGCACGGGCTCGGAGGTCTCCACCGCGAGCGCGATGTAGCGCATGCCGTCGCCCTCGGCGGTCGTCGCCGCCATGTTGCCTTTGACGCCATCGGGAATGGTCTGTTCACCGGCGGACTTGCCGCAGTCGGCGGGATCGAAGGTCAGTCCCGGCGGCAGCTTCTGGGCCTTGAGGAACTGCGGGTCGATGGCCGCGGGTCCGACGGACGTGACCGTGAAAGGCGGCGGGAAATCGGCTTTCACCTCGGCGATCCTCGCGATGTCGGCGTTCGACAGATCGTCGGGTCGGGGTGCGTTGCACGCCGACAGACACGGCGCCAGCAGTCCGGCGACCGCCGCCATCGTGATCGTCAGACGCTTCCGGGGGTTCGACATCGCCGCCAATGTACCTGCGACGCTGCGCTCAGCCGCGCAGCGTGGACACCGTTTTGACGAGCAGATCCGAAGCGAAGCCCGGGCCGAGGGCGGGTTGGGGAGAACCCGGATCGGTGACGACCGCGACAAAGCAGACGTAGTCGTCGAGGTAGGCAACGAATGTCTCTGCGTGCGAACGTGTTTGGGTGCCGCCCTCGACGACCGTGGTCGCCGCGGTGCTCATGCCGACTGTGTCCGCGGCGGCGATGTCGGGTCCCGGCAGCCCGGTGACCGCGCCCGTCGACGGACCCGAAGCCACCGTCCACTGCCCGCACGCGGCCACCACCGCGGGATCGAGCGCGGCACCGGGCGTCGCATCCGCCACCACGGCGAAAACGATCCCGCCTGGTCCCGAGGCCGTCCACCCCGTCGTCGTCGCCGCGTCGACCGCCGGCGCCCCCAACATCGCACACTGCACGGGATCGGACACCGCGGATGTCCCGAAGCCCCACGCCGCGAACGGTGCAGGCGCACCGGTGTAGCCGGTCACCTCGTAGCCGGATGGCAGATCATGGCGGGCACGGTCGATCCGAGCCGGGTTGACCTCCAGGTTCGCGGGCGCCTGCGGTGCGGGAGGCGGCGGTTGGGGCGGTTGCGCGCAGGCGGCACACACGAGGAGCGGCACGCATGCGGCGGTGAGCCTCACGCGCTGTTGATACCACGCGTCCGCGGTACGCAGGCCTCAAGCGGCTTCGGCCGCGTCGCTTTCCGTCTCATTTCCCTCGTCGGGGGCAGGTTCCTCCGTCGAGGAAATCTCCGTTTCCTGCTCCATTTCCGCGTTGCTGTCCGGCTCGGCCGCGGGCTCGTCGTCGGTGGCCGCGGGCGCGTCGCCGGTGACCGCGGGCTCGTCGTCGGCGTCCTCGCGCCGCGCGGCGTCCTCGGTCTCGTCGGCAACGATGGTGGAGGCCTCCACCCGCTCCGTGTTAGCTGAATCCGGAACCGAGTCGGACACTTCGGCGGTGTCCGGCTCCTCCGGCTCGGACGGCAGGTCGGGCCCGCCGACGCCGAAGGGGCCTGGCTCGGTGGTGCCGAGCACGCGGCCGAGTCCGAATCCCTCGGTCAGGTTGTCCACCGCGACCGGGATGGATGCCACGAGGCGGGCCACCATCCCGACGAGGTCCTTGATCGGCCACCACTTCGCCTGCGTCGGAACGCCGGGCCCGATGTCACGGTCGTAGGCGTCCTCGATGATGACCCGTAGCGGGGCGTCGATCGCCTTCAGGATCGGCTCGGGGACGAACAGCTGGAACGGTTGCAGCAGCGGCACCATGTCGGTCTCGATGAGGTAGTACGTGGTGTCGCCTTCCCGCCCCTGGTACTGAGCCTCGGACAGCGGGACGTTCACCGTCTCACCGTGCAGCATGCCGTAGCCCAGCAAGGCATTGAGGGTGGCGATCAGGTTGAGCGGCCGAACCGGGAAGTCGCCGCCCAAGCCGTCATACTGCCGGACGATGTCGATGGTCCGGTAGATGTCGTCGACGCTGTCGGTGGGTGACGCACCGGGGAACGGGATGCCGAGAATCGGGATGGTCGGCCAGTCGTCGAAGCGCATCAGGATCCCGCCGTTGGGCCGCATCGAGTTGGCGTCGAGCAAAAACGACACCGGTGGGGCGTCCGGCCCGTACTGCTCGATCAGCTCCCGCTTCAACAGGGACGCGATCACGGCGCTCTGTGAATAGCCGAAAACCACCATCGCGTCGCCGACTTCCGGCGCGACAGAGCCGACCACCGGATCCTCGTTGAACACGCAGTCTGACGTCGCCGCCACGCAGCTCGTCAGATTCGCCAGGCCTTCGGCGAGCGATTCCTCGAAGGTGAGCCGCCCGATCGGGAAGAAGTCCTCCGGGGTGTACACCGCGACGGCGTTGGTCACCGGGTCGCCGAACGCCGGGTCGAGGAGACCGGTCACGGCGTTGTCGAGGTAATCCTTGACGAAGTCCGGGGGATCCTTCGGACCGAGCAGCGGGTGGAACGTCCCACCCATGATCAGCGCAGTCGTGTTCGCCGAGAGGATCACGGCCGCGGGCATGGCCCACGACAGTGCGACGGCAATCACGCTAGCGATCGCACAGGACACCATCACGAACGAGCGAAGAATCATCGCCATGCCCCGACCCCTACGCGATTCTGTCTGTAGAGCTGACATGTACCACTCGCGACAGGGCGGCGGGCGTTTTCGGCAAACGACGTCACAGATGCGCCAGCAAATTGACTAGCCTTGACCCCTGACGAACAGGAGATCGAATGACCTTCGCCAAACGCGCCGGCGCCACGATCGTTGCCGCGACACTCGGAATCGGCCTGTCGGCCTGCGCGTCCGACACGTCGGGCGAGGCCCAGAAAGCCACCGACACTTCGGCGTCGCCGACGTCGTCATCGGCCACCAGCACTTCGGCGGCGCCACCCACGCCCCAGGCACCGCCTGCGGGCGCTCCCGGGATGACGCTCGATCAGTACATCCTCGACAACGACATCGACTCGTCGGGCGTCCTCAAGGGAGAAGACGGCGCGCCGACGATCACGCTGCCGATCCCACCGGGCTGGGAGCCCGCCGGCCCCCGCGCTCCCCAGGGCGCCTACGACGCCCTCCTCTACACCGGGCCGCCGCCGTCGCCCACCCCCGCGACGATCGTGGCGTTCGTCTCCAAGCTGACCGGCGACGTCGATCCAGCGAAGGTCCTCGAATACGCCGCCAACGAGACGCGCGCCCTTCCCGGTTTCCAGGGCGCGGACGAAGGCAAGGCGAGCACCCTCGCCAATTACGAGGCGACGCAGATCGGCGGCTTTTACACCAAGGACGGCGTCGAGCTCCTGATCGCGCAGAAGACCGTGGTGATCCCGGCGCCCGACGGCCTGTTCGTCCTCAAGATCACCGCCGAGGGTTCCGAAGATTACGCGATGCCGTTGATGGATGCCACGGCGGCGATCGACGAGCAGACCACGATCACCGCCTAGCGTTCAGGCCCTCGATATGCGGGACGCTTCGGCGACCAGCTCGGGACTCGGGCGCACCCCGGTGTAGCGCTCGAACTGCTCGGCGGCCTGCAGCGCGATCACCTCGGCACCGGTGATGACGTGTGCGCCGACGGCCCTGGCGGCCTTGATCAACGGCGTCTCCGACGGAAGAGCGACCACGTCGAACACCGTGGCGGCTGCCGCGATCGTCGCCTCGCCGAACGCGACGTCGTCTTCGTCCGGCCCACCGGACATGCCGATCGGCGTGACGTTGACGATGATGGGGACCGTCAGCGATCCGACCTCGGGCCGGTACTCGTATCCGAGTCGATCAGCCAGGGCCGCACCGGTTTCGGCGTTTCGGGCCACGATGAATCCGGTCGTGAACCCGGCACCGGCGAACGCCGAGGCGACGGCTTTGGCCATGCCGCCGCTGCCGCGAATCAGCACAGCATCGTCGGCGTCGAGGCCGTGCTGCCGGATAAGGTGTTGCACCGCAAGGTAATCGGTGTTGGACGCGGTGAGATGGCCGAGGTCGTTGACGATCGTGTTGACCGACTCGATGGCCCGCGCCGACGGTTCGATCTCGTCGACGAGGGCCAGCACGTCTTCTTTGAACGGCATCGACACCGAGCAGCCCCGGATGTCGAGCGCGCGCACGCCCCCGATGGCCGCGGCGATGTCAGTGGTGGTGAACGCCTTGTAGATGAAGTCCAGCCCGAGCACATCGTAAAGATGGTTGTGAAACCGGGTGCCGATGTTGCTCGGGCGGCCGGACAGCGAAATGCAGAGCCGCGTGTCCTTCGAAAGGGGCGGCCGCCTGCCGCCGCCATCCGTCATCAGCCCACCGCCCGGATCGCCTGCCGCGCGACATCGCGGATCTGCTGCACCAACTCACCGCTCAGCCGTAGGTCGTCCACCGAGGGCACCGGGATCTCGGTCACGACCACGCCGAGATCGTCGCGTTGCCAGATGGCCCCGAAGCGGTCCAGAATCGCGCGCATCGGAACGTTGTCGGTGAGCACCCGCGCCGTGAAACGGCGCACCCCGTCGTAACCCGCCGCCACGGAGATCGCCGCCATCAGGAACGTGCCGATGCCCTTGCCCTGGTAGGCATCCGCCACGATGAATGCGATCTCGGCCTCGGCGGGATCGTTCTCGTTGCGGACGAACCGCACGTCGGCCACCACGGGACCGTCCGCCCCGTCGGTCAGCACGAACACGAAGTGGTCCTGATAGTCGACCTCGAAAAGGTAGGCCATCAACGTCTTTGACGGCGACTGCACCGACTGGAAGCGCCGGTAGAGGGTCTCTCCGGAGAATTCCACCGGCCCGTTGGTGGTGCGCTCGTTGTCGCCCGGCAGCACGGGCCGCAGATGCAGGACGGTGCCGTCGCGCATCTGCACCGGAATCGGGGTGATGAATGCGGCCAGGCGTTGCCGCGCGGTGCGCACCAGCCTGTTCATCATCCCCGGCACTTCCAGCATGGTCGCGAACGCCTCGCGCCCGCCGACCCAACCGCTCAGCGCCTCCGTGGCGACGACGGTCGCGGTGCGGGGTGCGTCGCGCAACAGCGCAATCTCCCCGACGATCAACCCGGGTTCGAGCGCGACGACGGTGTCGTGGCCTTCCTCTCCGGTGTGGGTGACCTCGGCGCGGCCGGATCCGATCAACAGGAACGAGACCGCGAGCTCGCCCTGCTGCATGAGCACCTGACCCGGGGCCGCGGTCAACGGGCGCAACTGTGCGGCCAGTGGGACGAGGTCCCCGGTTCCGATGCCGTGGAAGACGGCCAGCGCGGCGAGGTCATCGGCGCGAACTACAGCCAGGCCAGACACAGTCACGAGGCTACGGGCGGGCGGGAACGACCGGCAAGGATGCCCCGAGACCGCGGGCGGACGATTCTTGTGAATTCTGTCCCGATCGCGGCGATCGATCCCGCCGGCTCACTCCGCGATGTTTGATGGCACAAACTCACCGGCAACGAGATGATGTGGATGCAGCGGGATCACCGAAGCGCAGATCACTTCGAGTGGTTCAGCGGCTTCCTCGAAGCACGTGGTGTGGCGCTGGTCGTACGCCTTGTCGTCGCGACGATGGCACTGTCGATGGCGGCGGCAGTGCTGGTGCTTCTCAGCGGTGCCGGCGGACCCGCAGGCCAGCCGCAACGCGCGATGATGTGGGTGGCCATCGCCGGTGGGGTGGCCGGGGCGGGACTGTGGATATGGCGATGGCCGACGAAGACGCAGTCCGCCGGGTTCGTGATGTTGACAAGTGTTTCGATCGCCCTGGCCTGCCTGGCCTACCCGGACCCGCTGGCAGCGCTGCTCGGATGTATCGCGTTCACCACCAACGGTGCCATCAGCGCCTTCTTCCACACGACGCGCCTGGTGCTCGCCAACGTGGCGGTCGCCGCCGGTGTCGGGGCCTACGAGGCGATTCAACTCGCCGCCGAAGGGCGGACGGCGCTCGCCGCGGTCGACTTCTTCCTGATCATTCAGATCAACATCGGTGTACCACTGGCGATACGGCTGCTGTTGCACGCGCTCGAAGGTGACCTGCTCTACGCGGATCTGGATCCGCTGACCGGGCTTCTGAACCGGCGCGCTTTCCGCAGACAGACGAAGAGCCTGCTCGCGCGCCGCTACGAGTCTGATCGCTACCTGGTCGTGGCGCTGCTCGATCTCGACGACTTCAAAGCGCTCAACGACAAGCACGGGCACCTCGCCGGAGACCGGGCGTTGGTAGCCGTCTCCGACGCGCTGCGGGCGACCGCGACACCGACGGCGGTGATCACGCGCAGCGGAGGCGAGGAGTTCCTGATCGCCGACGTCGCGTCGTCACCGCGGGCCTTCCTGCGCTACCAGGACGTGTGCGACGCGATCGCCGGCCTTCCGATGCACGTGCGCGCCAGCGTCGGGACGGCGTACACCGAACTGGCGGCCACGTCGGCGCGGGCGCACGAAGCCGTCGTCGACCACCTGATCGCCGCCGCTGACACTGCGATGTACCGTGCAAAACGGAACGGGGGCAACCAATGTCACCATCACGGAGCCTGGCCCGGGCCCGGGTCGACGTCGTGACGCCGTGATGGGCGAGGGAGCGAGGGATAGTGCGGACGTTGATCACGGGAGTCGACGCGAATGGCCGGTCCAGCGTCGTCAGTCAGGACGAGCTGACGCTCGACCAGCTGGCACCGGGCTTCGCGATGGGTATTCCGTTCGCGACATCGGAGAGTCCGCCGCCCACCCGTCCCGCGGGTAGCGCACCGCTGATCGACCAGGGCATTGCGCCCGGGGTGGTGCGATGGATGTTCGTGGAGCTGGGCCCGGACTCCGAGACGCCGATGCATCACACCGACACCCTCGATCTGCAGACGGTACTGTCCGGCAGCGTCGACCTCGTCCTGGACGACGGCGCCCACCACCTCGAGCAGGGTGATCTCGTGGTGCTCACGGGCGTCGACCACGCGTGGCGCGGCGGCCCGGACGGCTGCCGACTCAGTGCCGTGCTGATCGGCACCCCGCCGCCCATCGGGTGATGCACGCAATATTGCTAGCGCCCTAATTGTTAGGGCACTATCGAACTATGGCCGTCTCCTCTGCCACCGAATTGGACCCGCTGGCGCTGGAACGTCAGGTCTGCTTCGCGCTGGCGACCACCAACAGGGCGGTGTTGGCGATCTACCGTCCGCTACTCGAACCGCTCGGCCTCACCCATCCGCAGTACCTGGTCATGCTGGCGCTGTGGGACCACCAGAAGAGGTCGACGACACCGTCTGCGCTGTCGGTGAAGGCCATTGCGACTGCGCTGCAATTGGATTCGGCCACACTGTCGCCGATGCTCAAGCGTCTCGAGGCCCTCGGGCTGATCACCAGGGCCCGTAACGCCGCTGACGAACGATCCACCGACGTCCAGCTCACGGATAAGGGGGTTGCACTGCGCGAGCAGGCGCTGGGCATCCCGCCGGCCGTCGTCGCGCGCCTCGGCGTCGACCTCGCCGAACTCGAACACCTCCATACAGTCCTGACTCGCATCAACTCGGCCGCGTTGGCGGCCGGGGCGCTGCAGTCCTGAATCGCGCAAAGGAGCGCCGATGACCCCCGACGAGCCAGCGGGCACCGACACGCCCAATCTCTGGCAGTACCTGCTCTACAGCTACGGCAAGCGCCTGCCCCCCTCGATGAACCGTTGGGTCGCTGAGGATCTCGCCGGCCAGGGCGCGGTGCGAAGGCACATGATCCGGTATGCGATACCGCCGCTGATCATCCTCGCCCCGCTCTGGCTGCTTCCCGCACCGATCTACATGCGCCTGGAGATGACCGCACCCATCTATGTCTGGGCGTTGCTGATGGCACTGGCGCTGAACAAGGTGTGGCGCAGGCACCGCCTGGCGCGCCACGGTCTCGACCCCAACCTCGTCGACGTCATCAAACGCAAGAAGGACGCGAAGATGCACGACGAGTACATCCGCAAGTACGGTCCTCGCCCCGACGACGCCCGGTCACAGTCGAACAGCAGTCCCTTCTGACAAGACATCTTGACGGCATGCGTATGGTCTACCTATGCCGCACGTGGTCGATGTCGACCTGACCGACCTGGACCGGTTCACCGCCGGTTTCCCGTTCGAGGTCTTCGACGTGCTGCGGCGCGACGCCCCGGTCTGGTGGCACCCGCCAACAGCGCACTCCCCTGGCGGCGAAGGCTTCTGGGTGTTGAGCCGTCACGCCGACATCGTGGCGGCGGCCGCCGACAGCGAGACCTTCTCGTCCGAGACGGGAGGTGACCGTCAGGGCGGGGGGACCACGCTCGAGGACATGCCGATGGGGTTCGCGGTCGGTGCGCTGCTCAACATGATGGACGACCCGCGCCACGCCCAGTTCCGCCGCCTGCTGGCACCCAGCACGACACCCCGCGCGCTGCAGGGAATCGAGGAGGACCTGCACAGGCGCGCGGTCGACATCGTCGACGCGGCGCTGGCCAAGGGCGAATGCGACTTTCTGATCGACGTCGCCGCCGAGCTGCCACTGCAGGCGGTGGCCGAATTGGCAGGCGTGCCCCAGGAAGACCGCCACGAGCTGATGAATTGGGCGAACGTCACCCTCGACTACGAGGAACGCGAGATCGGCCAGGTCAGCGAGCGCGCCGCCCAGGCTCAGGCACAGATGTTCACCTATGGCACGAAGCTGTTGGAGCGCAAGCGCACTGAACCTCCGACAGCGCACCTGCTGTCCATCGTCACCCACTCGACGATCGACGGAGCACCTCTCAGCGAAAACGAGCAGCGACTGTTTCTGAGCCTGATCATCGCGGCGGGCAGCGAGACGACCCGCAACTCGATCGCGATCGGCATGTCGGCCTTGAGCGAACGACCCGACGTGTGGGAACAGTTGCGGGACAACAGAACCCTGCTCCCGACCGCAGTCGAGGAGGTACTCCGGTGGGCGTCGTCCACGCCGTACAACCGGCGCACGGCGACCCGGGACGTCGAGCTGCACGGGCAGCGCATCAAGACCGGCGACAAAGTCAGTTTGTGGTGGGCGTCGGCCAACCGCGACGAAACGGTCTTCGCCGCGCCGTATACGTTCGATGTGAATCGAAACCCCAACCCGCACGTGGCTTTCGGTCGCGGAGCCCACTTCTGCCTGGGAGCCTCGCTCGCGCGGATGGAGATGCGCGTGATTTTCGACGCCCTGCTTGACCGGGTCGGCAGGATCACCCGCACCGGACCCATCGAATACGTCCGCAGCAACAAGCACAGCGGTGTCCGGCACATGCCGGTCACCGTGGAGCCGCGCACCGGCGTCCGCTCGTGACCGTTGGGGAGCAGTACATCGACGCCGTCAATCGAGCCGACATCGACGCCCTGATGGGCTTGTTCGCACCGACTGCGCGCCTGAATCACCCGGCCGGCACCTTCGACGCCCCTGACGCGATCAGAAACTTCTACGAGACGGTGGTGTTCGCCGGCCGAGCGGTGACCGAGATCGACGCCTCGTTCCGCGCCGGCGACACCGAGGTCCTGCAGATCAAGGCGTCCAGCCCCCTCGGGGAGCCGGGCAAGTACGTCTATGCCGCCGACGTCTTCACGCTGCGGGACGGGCTCATCGAACGGCTGGACATCTACTACCGCTAGGGCGACAGCGCCTGCGCGGTCATCAGCGTCCGACCCGGATGTGCTTCACCTGCTGGATCCCCGCGGACCGTTGAGGCCCCCGGTGCGCCGCAACCCGCTGTGCGTGTAGCCGCCGAGCGGCACCTGCGCGCAGATACGCGCGACGGTCGTAACCTGAGACTCTCGGCGAGCGAGCAAGCCGTCCTGGAGTGCGCGATCGCAGCCGGTCGAAGCGGCGAAGGGGGAATGGCCATGAGACGCATGATGATGACGGCGTTGGCGGCCGCGGGGGCGTCGTTGGTGTGCGCACCGGTCGCCGGCGCCAGCGAGGAAGCGTTCCTTGCCGCCATCGACTCGCTTGAGTACTACGCGATCAACTGCCCGGGGTGTGCCGAGGATGCCCTCGGTGTGGGTTACCGGGTGTGTGCGGCTTTCGACTCCGGTGGGGAGAACGCTGCGATCGCCGAGGTGCTGAAGTCCTACAACGGTCCCGGGCAGGCGCATCCGGAGTACTACGCGACCCTGTTCGCGCAGTACTCCGCGTATGAGCTCTGCGCACAACACAACGGGAAAATCGACCCCATCTGAGGGGTGTCGGCTACTCCGCAGGACGGAAATACGGTTCCACCGTGCCGTTGAGCTTCACGACCATGGGATTGCCGCGGCGATCCTTGGCGGTGGGGACTTCGACGCGCACCCAACCCTCAGCTACGTCGTATTCGACGACGTTGGTCTTCTCCGCGCCGTTGAAGCGAATGCCCACATCGCGGCTGAGCACCTCTTCGTCGTAGAACGCGCTACGCGGATCGATGGACAGGTGATTCGGTGGGACGTCGGCAATCTGGTCCTCGGACATAGTGACTAGAAACCTACGCGACCCCGACCGGCGCGACCAATTCCCGGAACTGCCGACTGAGTGGAGCTAAGGGGAATCGAACCCCTGACCTTCTCGATGCGAACGAGACGCGCTACCAACTGCGCTATAGCCCCTAGTGCCGGTACAGGTTATCAGCCGGCGGGCACCGTCAGAAATCGCGAGGTGGCTACTGACCGGCCGCGCGCGGCAGGTCGTAGTGCCGCGAGAACGGCACGTAGTCGAGGTGCTCGAAAGCGGGGTCCTCGTCGTCGATCTCCAACACCGCTGCACCCGGTCGGCGCAGGCGTGCCGGGGTCACGTCGTAATCGCGATCGCTGGTGTTCTCGACGCCGAGCCGCGACCTGGCCATCCGCTGCGCACGTCGCCGGCGCAGCTGCTCCTCGATCCGGGTCTGCCTGCGCAGGTACGCCAGGTAGAGCAGGGTGATGGTGGCGGTCGCAGCGGTGGCGTACCACATGGTTGACGACCAGGTGAAGGCCGCGACGGCGCTGGCCAGCATCAACACGGCCATCACCGCGATCGTGCGGGCACGGAAGCGGTACTTGCGCGCCGACACCGCCGCGGCGGTCGTCGACTCGCGGCGCCGGCGCCGAGCCTCGCTGAGCGAGTCCCCAACCCGCGCCTCGGGCTCTGACGGCTGCGCCATGTCGTCGGAGTTCTCGGCGTCATCGGTGTCGCCGTCGTACTCGTATTCGTCGTCGATCACGGAGTAGACGCCGGTGTCTTCGGCGGTGTCGCGCTCCCCGTCCTCAGCGGCAGCCGTCACCCGATCGTCGCGCACGTCGCGCTCGGTAGTGCCGTCGAAATCCAAAGTGAGCTCGCCCGTTTCGGACGCAACCGGCTGCGCGATGTCAGCCACGGGCAGCGCTCCGGAGTCCTCGACCACGTCGACGTCCAAATAGTCCGGCTCGCCGTCGGCGCCATCGGCTTCGGCGGCAACCATGACGACCGCACGGCTCGGTGCTTCTTCGTCGAGGTCGGCGTCTTCGGCGGACGGCTGCCAGTCCGGATCGCTGCGATGACCGGAGGCGGGCCCGCGACGACGTCGCAGCCGCGCCCCCGCGCCGCTGTTGAGCACACGGGTGGCCAGCGCGACATCGCTGGTCCGACGAACCGCGTCCCGCTTGCTGATCAGCATCGGGACGAGAACGAAGAGCCAGAGGACGACGAGCGAGATCCAGAGGAGAGATTGGGGGATGCTTGGCATGGCGCCTGCTCCTTTCCCCATCAGGCTAGGTCTGTGACCAGCGCATCCATGGGCGGCGCGCCGAGACAATTACACACCTGTAATTCGCTATAGACAAGCACCAAACGTCACACGTGTCACATGAGTAACACGGCGGGGCCGGCAA
Organism: Mycolicibacterium iranicum; assembly: GCF_001650495.1. Classification (GTDB taxonomy): domain Bacteria; phylum Actinomycetota; class Actinomycetes; order Mycobacteriales; family Mycobacteriaceae; genus Mycobacterium; species Mycobacterium iranicum_A. Next base: position 92,640 of record NZ_LWCS01000017.1, read on the forward strand.
ACGCGCCTCAGGCCCAGGACGCGTGTCCCGCGCGAACCAATGCAGAGGCCACCGACCCGTTCACTTCCTCGACCGTGATCGCGACCAGCAAGTGATCCCGCCACGCGCGATCGACGTCCAGGTAGCGCTTCAGCAGACCCTCTTCGCGGAACCCGGCCTTTGCCAGCACCGCTCTGCTCGCCCCGTTCTCCGGACGCACGGTCGCCTCGACGCGGTGCAGCATCACCGGGCCGAAGCAGTGGTCGAGACCGAGCGCCAGAGCCGCGGTCGCGACACCGCCGCCCGTCGATTCACTGGCCACCCAGTAGCCGATCCACGCGGACCGCAACGCGCCGTGCGTGACGTTTCCGATCGTGAGCTGCCCGGCGAACTGACCGTCGAGTTCGATCGCATACGGCAGCATCCGACCTTTGCGAGCCTCCGAGCGCAGGCCCGAACACACCGACGGCCATGCCGAAATCGAATGGCGCAGTTCCCAATTGAGGTCGGTCGAAGGTTCCCACGGCTCAAGGTGCGCGCGGTCGGCGAGCCGGATCCTGCTCCACTGCGCGGCGTCGCGCAGCCGGATCGGACGCAGCCGGACCTTGCCGGCCGGCACCACGAGCGGCCCGACCGGTTGCGGCCACCCCGGATGCTGAGACCGGGAACTGAGCAGGTTCATCAGAGCCGCCAACCGGTCGCTCAGCCGCGTTGCGCAAGGAACGCGACGTCGACGACCTCGCCGGTACGGACCTGTTCGGCCTCGCTGGGGACGATGACCAAGCAGTTTGCTTCGGCCAGCGTCGCGAGAAGGTGCGATGACGCGCCCGGCGCACCGCCGAGGGCTTGGACGAGGTATTCACCGGTGTCCTGATCACGCATCAACTGGCCGCGAAGGAACCCCTTGCGGCCGGTGACCGAACTGATCGGCGACAGCGCGCGGGCAGGCACGATACGACGCATCGCCTGCCGCTTGCCGAGTGAGAGTCGAATCAGCGGCCGCACCATCACCTCGAACACCACGAGCGCACTCACCGGATTGGCGGGCAACAGAAAGGCGGGCACACGGTCCGGGCCGAGCTGGCCGAATCCCTGCACCGACCCGGGGTGCATCGCGATGCGGGTGACCTCCATGTCTCCGAGCTGGGACAGCACCGCCCGCACTCCCTCGGCGGCCGCCCCGCCGACCGCGCCGGCGATGACCACGACCTCGGAGCGACTGAGCTGACCCTCGACGACCTCGCGTAGCTGCTTCGGGTCGGTCGGCACGATGCCTACCCGGTTCACCTCGGCACCCGCGTCGCGACCCGCCGCCGCCAGCGCGTAGGAGTTGACGTCATAGACCTGGCCGTTGCCGGGGGTGCGGGAGATGTCGACGAGCTCACCGCCCACAGACATCACCGACACGCGTGGCCTGGGGTGCACGAGCACTCGCTCGCGTCCGACGGCCGCCAGCAGACCCACCTGGGCCGCACCGATGATCGTGCCCGCCCGTACCGCGACGTCGCCGGGTTGCACGTCGTCACCCGTGCGACGGACGTAAGCGCCGGACCTCACGCCACGCAGGACCCTGACGCGCGAGTCGCCGCCGTCGGTCCAACGCAACGGGAGCACCGCGTCGGCGAGGGTAGGCATCGGCGCGCCGGTCTGCACACGGGCGGCCTGACGGGGCTGCAACCGGCTCGGGGTGCGGCTGCCCGCTTCGATCAGACCCATCACCGGCAGGCTGATCTCCGCCGGCCTGCTCTGGTCGCGGTCGCCGTCCTCATCGGCACCGTCGCCCGCACCACCGATTCCGAGGACGTCGACGCTGCGCACGGCATAGCCGTCGATGGCGGCCTGATCGAACCCCGGCAACGGGCGCTCGGTGACCACTTCCTCCGCGCACATCAGCCCCTGGGCTTCGGCGATCGCCACGCGCACCGGCCGCGGAGCCACCGCGGCTGCTGCCACCCGAGCCTGCTGCTCCTCAACCGAACGCACAGCTCGCCTTTCTTCCGTTGACCCGGCTGGCGTCGACCGGCTCGCTCGGCAGTGCAGCCGTGGCTAGCGTTCGGTCGTCGCCGGGACGGCGTTGTCCGACCCTGCCGGGACGGCGTCGTCCGACCCTGCCGGGACGGCGTTGTCCGACCCTGACGGAGCGAGTCCGAGCCTTTCGACCAGCCACCGGCGCAGTTCGGGCCCGTAGTCGTCCCGCTCCAACGCAAAGTCAACCGCAGCTTTCAGGTAGCCCCCGGGATTTCCCAGGTCGTGTCGAGATCCGCGATGGACCACGACGTGAACCGGGTGCCCCTCCTCGATCAGCAGAGCGATCGCGTCGGTGAGCTGCAACTCGCCGCCCGCGCCCTTCGGGATGCGCCTCAGAGCGTCGAAAATTGCCCGGTCCAGCACGTATCGGCCGGCCGCGGCGAACAGCGACGGCGCGTCCTCGGGCTTCGGCTTTTCCACCATGCCTTTGACGCGCATGACATTCGGGTTGGCTGCGTCGGGCACGGGCTCGACATCGAAGACGCCGTAGGCGCCGATGTCCTCGCGGTCGACCTCGATCGCACACAGCACCGTTCCGCCGCGCTTGGCGCGGACCTTCGACATCGTCTCAAGCACACCGGTGGGCAGCACCAGGTCGTCGGGCAGCAGCACCGCGATCGCGTCTTCGTCGGGCGACAGGCTCGCTTCGACACAACCGACGGCGTGTCCGAGTCCAAGCGGCTCGGCCTGAACGACGGATTCGACCTTGATCAATGCCGGTGCCCGCCGGACCTTTTCGAGCATCGTCTTCTTGCCGCGGGCCTCCAGCGTCCCCTCCAGGACGAGGTCCTCGACGAAGTGCGCGACGACGCCGTCTTTGCCTTCGGAGGTGATGATGATGAGCCGCTCGGCGCCGGCCTCTGCGGCTTCCGCGGCGACGAGCTCGATCCCCGGGGTGTCGACGACCGGCAGCAATTCCTTCGGCACCGTCTTGGTGGCAGGCAGGAAACGGGTTCCCAGTCCCGCTGCGGGTACCACCGCGGTATACGGGATGGGCACTTCAGGCCGATTCATCGTTCACACACTAACCTCTCTGCATCTGTTGTTCTCCCCATACCCAAGCTTCGAAGGACTACTCGGTGACGCCCACCAAATCGGAGGTACGCGCCGCAATCCTGGCCGCCAGGCGATCATTGAGTCGGCAAACACGCGAGCGGGAAACCGCTGATTTGGCATGGCATCTGGAGGTGACCGTCGAGCCGGGGACGACGGTGTGCGCGTACGTCCCGGTGGGTTCCGAACCAGGCTCGGTGACGATGGTCGACCAACTGGTGGCACGGAAGGTCACCGTCTTGCTGCCCGTCGCACGCCAGGACGCCGACGGCACGCCGCTGCCACTTCAGTGGGGTCGCCACACTCCGGGTGAGCTCGTCGACGCCCCGTTCGGATTGCGCGAACCCGCGCCACCGTGGCTGCCCGCCGACGCAGTGGCCACTGTCGCCGTCGTGTTCGTTCCGGCTCTCGCCGTCGACCGGCAAGGTGCCCGTCTGGGCCGCGGCGCCGGGTACTACGACCGGACGTTGCCGCTGGCAGCCCCCGACACGCTGCTCGTCGCCGTCGTGCGGGACGAGGAACTGGTCGACCACCTGCCGTCGGAACCTCACGACGTCCGGATGACGCACGCGCTGACCCCTCACCGGGGGCTGGTCGTGCTCGGGTGACCTTCGCGGGAATGCTGCGGGCCCGCTGGCGGTTCTAGCACTTGAGCCGGTAGAGTGCTAACCAGTTTGACCACCTCGGAGGTTTGCGTGCCCACCTATTCCTATGCGTGCACCGAATGCACCAACAAGTTCGACGTGGTGCAGGCGTTCACCGATGACTCTTTGACGGACTGCCCGCAATGCGACGGACGGCTGCGGAAGGTGTTCGGCAAGGTCGGCGTGGTCTTCAAGGGCAGCGGTTTTTATCGCACTGACAGCCGCGAGTCCGGAAAGAAGGCGAGCGCCGGCGTTTCCAGCAGCACCGAGTCCGCGAGTTCGTCGTCGGATTCGTCGTCGTCGAGCACGAACTCGTCGACGAAGACATCCGGTTCGTCCGACTCTTCGAGCTCGTCGAGCAGCGCCGCTGCCCCCGCCGCCGCTGCGTCCAGCTGATTTCAGCCGTTATCCACAGCTGCCGGATTGGCGGCTGACTCCGGCACATCTCGTTGCCTAGCGTGGCCTCATGGGGGATTCGCTCGACCCGTCGCCGCTCGATCGACTCGGCCGCGCGTTGCGGCCCGATTTGTCGAGGACACCGTCGGCGCGACGGGCACTCGCGGCCGCCTTGGTCGTGCTGGCCGCCGTCGCCGCATGGCGCGGCGATCCCCGCACTGATCAGACCGAAGTCGTCGTGGCCGTGCGCGACCTGTCGCCGGGAGTCGAGCTGACCGCAGCTGATGTCCAAATGGAGTCCCGGTCGCTGCCCACGGTGCCGGATGGGGCGCGCAGGGATGTCGATTCCATCGTCGGCGCCACCCTGGCAGGACCCGCTCGCCGCGGCGAAGTACTCACCGACGTCCGCCTCCTCGGACCGCGACTCGCCGAGTCGGCCGCAGGTCCCGATGCGCGCATCGTCCCGATTCCCCTCGCCGACGCCGCGTTGACGGACCTGGTCAGGCCTGGCGATGTCGTCGATGTCGTTGCGGCACCGACCGACGACGCTGCGGAGGCGCGTTTGGTCGCGGCGAACGGGGTCGTTGTCCTGGTGTCCGCCAAAGAAAGTGGGATGGGCGCCCGAAGCGGGGGTCGGGTGGTGCTGGTCGCGCTTCCTGCCGCCGCCGCGAAGATGGTCGCGGGAATCGCACTCGTTCAGGCCGTCACGCTGACATTGCATTGAGCCGCACATAGCAAAGCACCCCCGGGACTTCCCAGGGGTGCTTTGTGTGGTCTAGATCAAATCACCAGTCGCCGATGGCGGGGCCGACCGGCCATTCACCCTCGAATGCCGAAGCCGAGGTGCCGTTGACTGCCTTGACGGAGTCGCGAACCTCGGTCGAGCTGCTTCCACCGGCGTGCACGATACCGGCGTCGGCCAGGCGCGCCTCGGAGATGCCGCGGGCGACGCCGAAGTCGTTGATGCGGATGACCGAGTTCTCGGAGGCCTGCCGGCTGGTGACCTGCGGGGCCGGTGCGATCTCCTCGACCTCGGCGTTGGCGGTTCCTGCGCTCAGTCCGGAGAATGCTGCCGCCATAAAGAACGAGCCCAAGCCCACGGCACCCAGCTTCTTCGCACTACGAGCGGGCGCTTTGGCGTGCTTAGCCATCAGCTTCCCCTTCACTAAGAGTGAGGACACAAGTGTCCTGTTTGACGTTTTCAGGCTCTCACAGGGTATCAGTCGGAACCTCCAAGCGCGCACCCAATCAGAGATTCTTAAATTGGCCGATCAGCGTCCTTGAGCCACACTGCCGAAGCGACGAAAGACCCTTTCCCGCTTAGCTTTTGGTCTGCGTCAAGCCACGCCGGAGGCAGCTCGGTGTGGCTTACAGAATCTTCACAGTTGGGCCCGCCTTACAGCAGCAGGCACTAAGTTCGTTGCACCGAGAGGACTACGGAGAAGAAAGGCCATCGCCATGCTGAAGGGTTTCAAGGAATTCATCTCGCGAGGCAACGTCATCGACCTCGCTGTCGCGGTCGTGGTCGGTGCCGCGTTCACCGGTTTGGTCACCGCTTTCACCCAGAACGTGGTGCAGCCGCTGGTCGATCGGATCGGTGCCGGCCCGGACGCCGAGTACGGCATCCTCAAGATCCCGCTCGGCGGCGATCAATTCGTCGATCTCAACGCAGTTCTGTCTGCAGCCATCAATTTCCTGATCGTCGCCGCGGTGATCTACTTCGTCATCGTCGTCCCCTTCAAGAAGCTCAAAGAGCGCGACGCCAAGGTGGTATCGGAGGAGACCGAGCTGACGCTGCTCACCGAGATCCGCGATCTCCTGCAGGCGCAATCCGCCCACACCGTCACCGCGGACCACACCGAAAGCGACACGCCGACCGCCGACAAGTGACACACACCGACCGACAACGAAATCAGCCCCCGGCCGAAGCCGGGGGCTGATTTTTTCAAACCAGGTGAAACCAGGTAAAGCCTTGTGTCAGTTCATGTTCCACGGAGCGCCGTAGGTGCTGACGCTGTCGCCGGTCGAGGAGATCAGGCGAGCGAACGGACGCAGCAGCACGCCACCGGCAGCACCGGTCACGGTGCCGTGAGCGTTGGACACGACAACCGAGCCACCGGGGCCGGCGACGTCGACCGAGAAGGTCGCGACTTCCTGGATGCCCGGGCCGTTACCGAGGTCTGCCGAGATCGACACACCGGGGAACAGCGGCGGGGTCACGATGCTGCTGCCGAGACCGAAGTCCGGAATACCTTCGAACTCCAGGCCGTAGCCGTCGTAGGCGATGTTGGGGGTGGTGTAGCTGAAGTTGATGCCCACGCCGAGCGACCAGGGGAAGCCGACCTGGTAACCCAGTTCCAGCGTGCCCTCAAAGTCCTCGGCACCCTCGCCGGCGACGATGTAGGTCGCCTTGCCGGAGTGGAACCACTCACGAGTCAGGCGGTTGCGGTCGAGCGGGAACACACCGTTGAGGAACGTGTCCCACTGCTGGACGGTCAAGGTGTTGCCCTGGCCGTCGACGACACTCAGCTCATTGTCCAACCCTGCGTGAGAGGTGCCAGTGCTCACGAACAAAGCCGCGATGGACGCCACCATCGCGATCAGCACCCGAGTGATTGCCTTCATGATCTCCCTAGCTATGTCGTACGAAACCCCGGGCGGGGTTCCGATGTGTCCGTGCCTGGCTTTACCGCTACACCACACACCTCGCAAGAGCTTCATGTGAGTGGAATTAAAAACTCCACAGTCCGTTCTTACGATTCGCTCATCGTTGACACGAGGAACATAACGGGGAGGCAACTGACCGGCAACGCGTGGCTTCGGTGGTGTTGGCCGACACGCGTGCATGTGCGTCGTTTGCTGAACGTACCCCGACGGTCCCTGACCCCTTCCGCGCGACGACGGGGCGTGGTCTGAGAAAACGTCGCAGGTGGTGACCCCGTATCGACGTATTCGTCAATGATTGTGAATCTGTTACCAGGCGCTGCTTATAGATGCTTAAGGGAAATCACAGGTCAATCGTGGTGAGGCGGGACGTTGTCCTGGAGCCACCGGTCGCGATCGGCGTGATCGTCCGGGGAAACCGGCTCTTGTTCATCCCGGGTGACGTCGGGGATCGCGTCCCCGAAAACTCTGTTAACTAGCTCGCGGGACCTGCGCGGCGGCTCGGCCACTGTGCCACCTCCCTGTGATCAACATCACTATTTGACGCATCGGTTTGTTCACCTGTTCTTAACGTTCCGGACCCGTCTAGCTCCGTAAACGCCGAATCCGCCCCGCTCAGAGGTGTCTGTGCGGGGCGGATCGAGGACTAAACCGACGGGAGAACCGGCGATTAGATCTCCAAACTGGATAGCTGCGCGATGATCTGGGCGGCCAATGGCCCCAGCGTGGCCATGCCGTCGCGGACCGCAGCCCGCGAGCCCGCGAGATTGACCACCAGAGTGCTTCCCGAGATACCCGCAAGACCGCGCGAGACGCCGGCGTCGATGGTCCCCGCCGACAAGCCGGACGCCCTGAGCGCCTCGGCGATACCCAGCAGCTCTCGGTCGAGAAGGTCGCGGGTCGCCTCCGGGGTGACGTCGCGCGGAGTCACGCCTGTGCCCCCGACGGACACCACGAGGTCGACGCCGCCGATGACGGCCGTGTTGAGCGCGTTGCGAATCTCCACCTCGTCGGAGGAGACGACCACCACTCCGTCGACGACGAAACCGGCCTCGCCGAGCAGTTCGGCGACCAGCGGACCGCTGTGATCTTCTTCGTCTCCGTGGGCGGTGCGGTCATCGACAACGACTACCAAGGCACGACCTACCAAGGCGTGGGGCTGCTCCATGAGCTCAACCGTATATCTCGGTGCAGACATCGGAGCAGCCACACGGAGCACGGCGCGATCGTCCCCGATCGACGACCTCATTGGGCGGCCTTGCCGAGCGTGACGTCCAGCGACTGCGACTTGCCCGACGGGTCGAGGTAGGTCAGCGTCACCTTGTCCCCGGGCGCTTTGGAGCGAACGGCGGCCACCAGCGCGTCGGCGCTGCTGATCACCCGGTCATCGAGCTTTGTGACCACGACGCCGCTGGGAAGCCCCGCGGCAGACGCCGCGCCGCCTGCGGTCACCTCGACGATCTTGGCGCCTTCGACACCGGCGTCGTTGCCGACTTGAACGCCCAGCGAGGCCCGGGACGCGCTTCCGGTCTGGATGATCTCGTCGGCGATCCGCTTGGCCTGGTCCACCGGGATGGCAAAGCCCAGGCCGATGGAACCGCCCTGAGGGCCGCCGGCGTCGGCGCCCATGGTGGCGATCGCCGAGTTGATGCCGACCAGCTCACCGTTCATGTTGACCAGGGCGCCGCCGGAATTACCGGGGTTGATCGCGGCGTCGGTCTGGATGGCGTCGAGCACCGTGTTCTGGTTGTTGGCATCGCCGCCGGCGGCCACCGGCCGGTTGAGAGCGCTGATGATGCCGGTCGTGACCGTGCCTTCGAGGCCCAGCGGCGAACCGATCGCCACGACGTCCTGACCCACCCGCAGATCCGCGGACGAGCCCACCGCGATGGGCGTCAGACCCGACACATTCTGGGCGCGGACGACGGCGATATCGCTGCCCGGGTCGGTGCCGACCACCGTGAACGACGAGGTCTTACCGTCGGCGAAGATCACTTTCGTCTTGGCGGGACCACTCGACGCACCTGCGGGACCGGCGTCGCCCGCCGCCGCGGCCACCACGTGGTTGTTGGTGAGGATGAGCCCGTCGGTCGACAGGATCACCCCGGAGCCCTCTTCGGTCGCGCGTCCCTGGTTGACCTCGAGCTTGACCACGCTGGGCACCACCTTGGCCGCGACGGCCTCGACGGACCCGCCTGGCACGCTGGCCGCCGGTACTGACGGCGCGGCGCCCGATGCGCTGATACCGCCGAGGCTGTGGTCGGGGTGGACCAGCATCGCGACCCCGCCACCGACTCCTCCCGAGACGACGGCGACAGCCACCGCGCCTGCGATCAAAGCCGATGCGCGGGAACGCTTTCCGGGCTGGGGCTGCGCAGCGGGCGGCATGCCCGGACGCGGGTACCGACCCGGCCCGGTGGGCATCGGGGCGCCGGGATACGGGTCATAGGGCGGCCGAAAGGCTTGGCGCTGCTGCTCGGTCGCGTAGCGCCAGTCCCAACTGCCGGCGCCCTGCTGCTCATAGGATCCTGACCGCTGCGGCCCGACAGGGCCGGACGGCACCTGCGCGGGATAGCCGGACTGACGACCCTGCTGCGGAGTCGGCGAGTACCTCGGGTGGTTGGTCATATCGCTGCAGTGCTCTTCCTCGAGTCGGTACTGACGCTTGAATTAACGATCGTTGCCACCTCAGCGTGCCCAAACGTACTGAGAAACCCCTTAGAGATCGATTTCCTTTCCGACAACATTTGCGCGTTGCGCGGACGCAGCAATCTCGATCATCCCCGCCGGTGAGCCAGGTCACCGGCCTACCGATTCCGCGTGTCGCGGCTACTCGTCGTCCTGCCCGGCAGCGACGGAGACGCGTCCCGGCAGCACCACATGCATCGACGTTCCGGGCGGCTGACCGCCGGGAACGGTGTCCGCCACACGCAAGCTGCCGCCGTGTTTGAGCACGACCTGCTTGACGATCGCAAGTCCGAGTCCGGAGCCCGGCATCGCGCGGGCCGAGGTGGACCGGAAGAACCGCTCGAAGACGAGATCGCGCTCGTGCGGCGGGATCCCGGGGCCGAAGTCAGAAACCACCAATTCCGCGTGCAGTGAGTCGATCTGGGTGAGCCGGACTCCGACGCTCCCGCCGGGCGGACTCCATTTGGCCGCATTGTCGAGGAGGTTGAGCACCGCGCGGCCGAGGCCGGCTGCGTCGCCGTACACCTGCCACGGCGTGATGGAGACGTTGAACTCGATGTCGTTGCGGCGCCTGCGAACTCGCTCCAGGGACCGCTCGATGACCTCGGCCATCTCAACCGTGTCATGAACAGCGCTGCCCGCGTCCTCGCGGGTGAGATCGACCAGATCGCCGACCAAGGTCGACAATTCCTCGATCTGGCCGATCACATCGGTACGCAGCTCGATCATGTCCTCTTCCGGAAGCCGCGGGGCTCCGGGTTTCATCGACTCCATCAACAGCTCGACGTTGGTCCGCATCGACGTCAGCGGCGTACGAAGCTCGTGGCCTGCATCGGCGACCAGACGTGCCTGACGATCCCGGGATTCCGCGAGCGCCCGCAGCATCATGTTGAAAGCGTCGGTGAGGCGGGCCAGTTCGTCGTTGCCGACCACGGGGATGGGGTGCAGATCGTCGGTGCGCGCCACCCTCTCGGCGGCCTGGGTGAGCCGGGCCACCGGTCTCAAACCCGCGCTGGCCACCATGCCGCCTGCGATCGCGGCGACGGCGACGCCGAGTCCGCCGACGATGAGCAGGACCGTTCCCAGGCGCTTGAGCACCTGGCCCGTCGGGGTCAGGTCCTTGGAGAGCAGCAGCGAGTTGCCGCTGGCGAGGTGGACGGCCAGCACCCTCTGGCGGTCCACGGTTCGCAGCGACATCCACAGCGTGCCGTCCATGACGTCCAGCTCGGGTGCCCCCACCGGCAGCGTCTGGTCCTGCTGATTGGCGGTGTACTTGCTGCGGCCGGGGATGTAGAACATCGCGTTCATGTCGGAATACGCGGTGCCCTCGATGGCCTTGCCGGGATCGGCATCCAGTGAGCCGCTCTCGATGAGCATTTGCGCCCTCGTGCGCAGCTGGTCGTCGATGTCGTCGTAGAGGGCGCGGGAGACCACCGCATAGACCGCGACGGCCATCAGTACGACGGAGATGACCACCATCGACATCGCGAGCAACATGACCCGCCATCGCAGGGACACCGAGCTTGCCGGATGAAGGTGTGTGGAAGGTTGGCCCGGCCACGGACCCGACTTGGGCTCCACTGCCATCAGGGCGGCGTCTCGCGGAGCACATAACCCACACCACGCACCGTGTGGATCAGCCGCGGTTCCCCTTCGGCCTCGGTCTTGCGACGCAGGTATCCGACGTAGACCTCGAGCGCGTTGCCCGAGGTCGGAAAGTCGAAGCCCCAGACCTCCTCGAGGATTCGGCTTCGGGTCAGCACTCGACGCGGGTTCGCGATCAGCATCTCAAGGAGCGAGAACTCGGTGCGGGTGAGGCTGATCGCCCGATGGCCCCGGGTGACCTCACGGGTTACCGGATCCAGCGAAAGATCCGAAAACGTCATCGCCGCCGATTCGGCGTCGCCATCATCGGGGCCGGTGCGGCGGAGCAGCGCCCGCATCCGGGCGAGCAGTTCTTCCAACGCGAACGGTTTCGGCAGGTAGTCGTCGGCCCCGGCATCGAGGCCGGCGACACGCTCGGACACCGAATCACGGGCCGTGAGAACCAGGATCGGGAGATCGTCGCCCGTGCTGCGCAGCTGCCTGCAGACTTCGAGGCCGTCCAGGCGCGGCATCATCACGTCGAGTACGAGTGCATCGGGACGGCTGCTGGCGATCAGATCGAGAGCTTCGCGACCGTCTTGGGCCAGCTCCACCGAATAACCATTGAAGGAGAGTGACCGTCGCAGGGATTCGCGCACGGCGCGATCGTCATCAACGACAAGAATGCGCACTGCCACAGTCTCAACCCAGTGTCTGAGAGGGACCTGAGAGGCGCGCCGCCAACCCGACGGTTTCCCTGAGAGTTAGCGGCGGTCGAGGTCGATCAGACCGAGACGTGCGGCCTTGAGCAGGCGACGGGGCACCTTACGGGGCTGACCGGCGACGGTCACGTTCACCAGACCCGTGGCTTCCGCTTTCCACTGCGCGCGCCGGCTTCGGGTGTTCGCGCGCGACATCCTGCGCTTCGGCACAGCCATGATCGAGCTCTCCATCTCATCGGGGTGTCTGCCTGCGAGCCTGGACCAGGCCGGGCGCTGACAATTGCTGACCAGGATAGCCCGTGGGCTGGGCGTGCTCCAAACTCCGGCCTCGGAGCCACCTCCGCGAATCGGTTCTGTCGGGCCTGGTGCGTAGATATCGTGCCAGCATGAAGCAGCTGATCATGATCGGTGTGGCCACACTGGCCGCTGTCGGCACGCTCTCCGGCTGTGGCGGCGGATCGAACGAGACGGCGAGCAGCTCCGCAGAATCCACCTCGGCATCGGCGTCGGCGTCCACCTCGGCCGCCGCAGCGTCGGGCTGCACCGCCAGCGGTTTGGACGCGATGACGGCACTGTCGGACTTCCAGCTCGAAATGGACGACGCGCAGAAGAACGGACAGATGACGGTCGATGAGTTGACCGCGGCGCGTGACCAGCTGTTCAACGAGACCCAGGCGGCCGCGGCCAAAGAAGACTGGGCCGCGTACTGCAAGTCCATCGACGACATGAGAGCCGAACTGGGGCTCTGAATCCCCGCGCGGGGGCTTGACTTGATACCGCCGGTACGCACTAACCTACCGGTTGGTTGGTCGAGCGTTCGGCGCAAGGAGTGGGTGTGACATCTGGGCAGGCGCGCACCCCGGTGCGTATCGGGAACTGCTCCGGTTTCTACGGCGACCGTATGGCCGCGATGCACGAGATGCTCACCGGCGGCGAGCTGGACTACCTCACCGGCGACTACCTGGCCGAACTGACGATGTTGATCCTGGGCCGCGACCGGATGAAAAACCCCGACCGGGGCTACGCCAAGAGTTTCCTGCGTCAGCTCGAGGACTGCCTCGGCCTGGCCAAAGACCGCGGCGTCCGCATCGTCGCCAACGCCGGCGGATTGAACCCATCAGGATTGGCCGACGCCGTCCGGACGCTGGCCGAAAAGCTCGGTGTCGCGCTCACCGTCGCCCACGTCGAGGGCGACGACCTGCTCGCCCGCGCCGACGCACTCGACCTCGGGACACCTTTGACCGCCAACGCCTACCTCGGAGCGTGGGGCATCGTCGACTGCCTCGCGTCCGGCGCCGACGTCGTCGTCACCGGCAGGGTCACCGACGCGTCGGTCATCGTCGGACCCGCCGCCGCCTATTTCGGTTGGCAGTCAACCGATTACGATCGGATCGCCGGAGCCGTCGCGGCAGGGCACGTCATCGAGTGCGGTACGCAGGCCACCGGGGGCAACTTCTCGTTCTTCGCCCGGGATTTCCCCGATCTCACGGCCTTGACCCATCCGGGCTTCCCGATCGCCGAGATCCACGCCGATGGCTCGTCCGTCATCACCAAACACTCCGGCACCGGCGGCGCCGTCACTCTCGACACCGTCACCGCACAGCTTCTCTACGAGATCGGCGGTGCACGGTACGCCAATCCCGACGCCACACTGCGCGTCGACAGCATCGAGCTGACCGGCGACGGGCCCGACCGGGTCCGTATCAGCGGAGTCAGGGGCGAGCCACCGCCACCGACATTGAAGGTTTCGCTCAACAGCCTGGGCGGTTTCCGCAACGAGGTCACGTTCGTGCTCACCGGACTCGACATCGACGCCAAAGCCGCGTTGGTGCGCCATCAGTTGGAAACCAGCTTGCCGGTGAAGCCGGCCGAACTGGAATGGACGCTGGCGCGTACAGATCACCCCGACGCCGACACCGAAGAGACGGCAAGCGCGCTGCTGCGTTGCGTCGTCCGCGATCCAGATCCCGACACCGTGGGTCGACGGTTCTCATCGACCGCCGTCGAGCTCGCATTGTCCAGTTATCCGGGGTTCACCAGCACCGCGCCGCCCGGCGACGGTCAGGTGTACGGCGTGTTCACCGCCGCCTTCGTTCCGGCGGAGGAGGTAACCCACGTCGCCGTGCACGCTGACGGAACCCGCGACGTCATCCCCGCCGCACCCCACACCGCCGAACTCGTGCCCGTCCCCGATCCGGACCTTCCGGCAGCCCCGACACCCGTTGCGACGCAACGGCTCCCGTTGGGCACCATCGCAGGCGCGCGCAGCGGCGACAAGGGCGGCAGCGCGAACGTCGGGGTATGGGTGAACACCGACGCGCAGTGGGCGTGGCTCGCGCACACGATGACCGTGGGGAAGTTGCGTGAACTGCTCCCGGAGACCGAGAACCTTCCCGTCACCCGCCACGTCCTGCCGAATCTGCGGGCCGTGAACTTCGTCATCGACGGAATCCTGGGCAAAGGCGTCGCCTATCAGGCGCGGTTCGATCCCCAGGCCAAAGGACTCGGCGAATGGCTGCGAAGCCGGCATGTCGACATACCCGAGGAGCTGCTGCCATGAGCATCTGGACCACATCCGAACGCGAAGATCTGCGAAAGACGGTGCGCGCCTTCGCTGAGCGTGAGGTGCTCCCTCACGTCGACGAATGGGAGCGCGTCGGCGAGCTGCCACGCGACCTTCACCGCAAGGCCGCCCAAGCCGGCCTGCTGGGCGCCGGCTTCCCCGAGTCCGTCGGCGGCGAGGGAGGAGACGGTGCCGACGCCGTCGTCATCTGCGAGGAGATGCACCAATCCGGGGCTCCCGGTGGCGTTTTCGCGTCACTGTTCACCTGCGGGATCGCGGTTCCGCATATGATCGCCTCCGGCGACGAGCGGCTGATCGAGGAATACGTGCGCCCGACGTTGCGCGGCGAGAAGATCGGGGCGCTGGCCATCACCGAACCCGGCGGCGGCTCCGATGTGGGGCACCTGACCACCCGCGCCGTCCACGACGGCGATGACTACATCCTCAACGGTGCCAAGACCTACATCACCTCGGGCGTGCGGGCCGACTACGTCGTCACCGCGGCACGAACCGGCGGCCCCGGCGCGGCCGGCGTCTCACTTATCGTGGTGGACAAGGGCACCCCTGGCTTCGAGGTCAGCCGCAAGCTGGACAAGATGGGCTGGCGCTCCTCGGACACGGCAGAACTGTCCTACTCCGATGTGCGGGTGCCCGTCGCCAACCTCGTCGGTGTCGAGAACTCCGGCTTCCTGCAGATCGCCGCGGCATTCGTCTCTGAACGCGTCGGCCTTGCCGCACAGGCGTATTCGAGTGCGCAGCGCTGCCTCGACCTGACCGTGGACTGGTGCCGCAACCGCGAGACTTTCGGCAAGCCCCTCATCGCGCGCCAATCGGTTCAGAACACGCTCGCCGAGATGGCCCGCCGCATCGACGTCGCCCGCGTCTACACCCGCGCGCTCGTCGAGCGGCAGATATCCGGGGACCAGAATCTGATCACCGAGGTCTGCTTCGCGAAAAACACCGCGGTCGAGGCCGGCGAATGGGTGGCCAACCAGGCGGTTCAACTCTTCGGCGGCATGGGCTACATGGCCGAGTCGGAGGTCGAACGGCAGTACCGCGACATGCGAATTCTCGGCATCGGCGGCGGCACCACCGAAATCCTCACCTCGCTGGCCGCCAAGACCTTGGGCTATCAGCCGTGAGCCTCAAATCCACCCTGGACACCCACTCCCCCTCTTTCACCGAGGCCGCGGACGTGATGGCCGCCAAGGTCGCCGAGCTGGACATCGAGCACGCCAAAGCCCTTGCGGGAGGCGGCGAGAAATACGTGGCCCGTCACCACGCCCGCGGCAAGATGACCGCACGCGAGCGCATCGAGGCGCTGCTCGATCCCGACTCCCCGTTCCTGGAGCTGAGCCCGTTGGCCGCCTGGGGCACCGACTTCACCGTCGGCGCAAGCGTTGTGGTGGGCATCGGCGCGGTCGAAGGCGTCGAATGCCTGCTCGTCGCCCACGACCCCACGGTCAAGGGCGGCACCAGCAACCCGTGGACGCTACGGAAGATCCTGCGCGCCAACCAGATCGCTCTGCAGAATCGTCTACCGGTGATCTCTCTGGTGGAGTCCGGCGGCGCCGATCTGCCCACGCAGAAGGAGATCTTCATCCCGGGCGGGCAGATGTTCCGTGACCTGACCCGGCTTTCGGCTGCGGGCATCCCGACGATCGCGCTCGTGTTCGGTAACTCGACGGCGGGCGGCGCGTACATCCCCGGCATGTCCGACCACGTCGTGATGATCAAGGAACGCTCGAAGGTGTTCCTGGCAGGCCCGCCGCTGGTGAAGATGGCCACCGGTGAGGAGTCCGACGACGAGTCGCTCGGCGGTGCCGAGATGCACGCCCGCACATCCGGTCTCGGCGACTATTTCGCCGTCGACGAACTCGATGCCTTGCGGATCGGGCGTCGCATCGTCGCAAGGCTCAACTGGAAGAAGAAGGGTCCGGCGCCAAAGCCGTTCACCGCGCCGCTGTTCGACGAGAACGAGTTGATCGGTGTGGTGCCACCGGATCTGCGCATTCCCTTCGACCCCCGGGAGGTGATCGCACGGATCGTCGACGGCTCGGAGTTCGACGAGTTCAAGCCGCTCTACGGCGGTTCGCTGGTCACCGGCTGGGCCACGCTGCATGGCTACCCGCTCGGCATCCTCGCCAACGCGCGCGGCGTGCTGTTCAGCGAGGAGTCGCAGAAGGCGACCCAGTTCATCCAGCTCGCGAACCGCTCCGACACGCCACTGTTGTTCCTGCACAACACCACGGGCTACATGGTCGGCAAGGACTACGAGGAAGGCGGAATGATCAAGCACGGCTCGATGATGATCAATGCCGTCTCCAACTCGACCGTGCCGCACATCTCGCTGTTGATCGGCGCCTCGTACGGCGCAGGGCATTACGGGATGTGCGGACGGGCCTACGATCCGCGCTTCCTGTTCGCCTGGCCCAGCGCGAAATCGGCGGTCATGGGGGGTACGCAACTGGCCGGCGTGCTCTCGATCGTCAACCGGGCCGCCACCGAAGCGCGCGGTCAGCAGGTCGACGAAGCAGCCGACGCGGCGCTGCGCGCTGCCGTCGAAGCCCAGATCGAGGCGGAGTCGCTGCCGATGTTCCTGTCCGGACGCCTCTACGACGACGGCGTGATCGATCCGCGCGACACCCGCACCGTGCTGGGAATGTGCCTGTCCGCCATCGCCAACGGTCCGATCGAGGGGACGTCGAACTTCGGCGTCTTCCGAATGTGAGCGCCCGCATGTCGGTGACTTCGGCGTGCGCAGTAGCGCGCACCGCAACCAGGCACGCCGAAATCGCTGGGGGATACCGATGATCACTCGAGTTCTGGTGGCCAACCGCGGGGAGATCGCTCGGCGGGTGTTCGCCACCTGCCGGCGACTCGGGATCGGCACCGTCGCGGTCTACGCCGACCCGGACGCCGACGCACTGCACGTTGCCGAGGCCGATGCCCGGGTGCGCCTGGTGGGCACCCGTGGCTACCTGGACGCCGGCCAACTCATCGCTGCCGCCCGGGCCGCGGGCGCCGATGCGATACATCCCGGCTATGGATTCCTCTCGGAGAACCCGGACTTCGCGCAGGCCGTCGAGGACGCGGGCCTGACGTGGATCGGTCCGCCGGTGGCGAGCGTGGCGGCGATGGGCTCCAAGATCGAGGCGAAGAAGATCATGGCCGCCGCCGGGGTTCCGGTGCTGGAGGAACTCGATCCCGAGCGTGTGACACCCGACATGCTGCCGGTCCTGATCAAGGCTTCGGCAGGCGGTGGCGGCCGAGGGATGCGCGTCGTGCGCGATCTCGCGGAACTGTCCACACAGGTGGAAGCGGCACGACGCGAGGCCCAGTCGGCGTTCGGTGACCCCACCGTCTTCTGCGAGCGCTACCTCGACGCAGGCCACCACGTCGAGGTTCAGGTGATGGCCGACGCGCACGGCACCGTGTGGGCCGTCGGCGAGCGTGAATGCTCCATTCAGCGCAGGCACCAGAAGATCATCGAAGAGGCGCCGTCGCCGCTGGTCGAACGCATCACGGGGATGCGCGACAGACTGTTCGACGCCGCACGGCTGGCGGCCACCGCGATCGGCTACACGGGGGCGGGCACTGTCGAGTTCATGGCCGACGGGGCGGGTGGCTTCTTCTTCCTCGAGATGAACACCCGGCTGCAGGTGGAGCATCCGGTCACCGAGCTCACCTCGGGATTGGATCTCGTCGAACTGCAGTTGGCGGTCGCCGACGGAGAGCGACTCGACCCCACGCCCCCAGCGTCACAAGGGTTCTCGATCGAAGCCAGGCTCTACGCCGAAGACCCGGCCAAGAACTGGCAGCCGCAGGCGGGCACCGTGCACCGCTTCGCCGTCCCGGCCGCGAGCGCGGAGTTCGGGCCGGTCGGGCGCGCCGGTGTGCGTCTGGACTCGGGCATCACCGACGGGTCGGTGATCTCGGTGTTCTACGACCCGATGATCGCCAAGGTCATCTCGTACGCGCCGACGCGCGCCAAGGCCGCCGCGCTGCTGGCCGACGCGCTGACCCGCGCGCGCCTGCACGGTGTCCGGACCAACCGCGACCTCCTCGTCAACGTCCTGCGTCACCGCGCCTTCCTCGACGGTGCCACCGACACCGCGTTCTTCGAGGAGCATGGCCTCGCCGACCTCGCGGCGCCGGCCGGTGAGAAGCAGGCGGGCCTGTCGGCCGTGGCAGCAGCGTTGGCCGATGCAGCCCACAATCGAGACACCGCAGCGGTTCTCCGTGCCGCGCCAAGTGGGTGGCGAAATCTCGCCTCCGGATACCAGACCAAAACCTACGAGGACGCCCACGGCGAGACCCATGACGTCCGATATCGATTCACCCGTGACGGCGTCACCATCGAAGGTCACGACGATGTGCGGATGGTCTCGTCGACACCGGAACGGGTCGTGCTGAGCGTCGCGGGAGTGGAACGTCCGTTCGACGTCGCGCGCTACGGCGACGACGTCTACGTCGACTCCCCCGCCGGATCCGCGCATCTCGTCGCGTCGTCCCGGTTCCCCGACCCCGACGCGGCACTCGCCCACGGGTCGCTCGTCGCCCCGATGCCGGGCTCGGTGCTGCGCGTCGCGGCGTCCGCCGGCGACAGGGTGACCGCGGGACAACCGCTGATGTGGCTGGAGGCGATGAAGATGGAGCACACCATCACCGCTCCCGCCGACGGTGTCCTGGTCGAACTCCACGTCACAGCAGGTCAACAAGTCGAGGTAGGCGCAGTGCTGGCACGCGTCGATTCAGGAGAGGGCGATCAGTGAGCGGCTTCATCGAGACCGAGGAACAGCAGGCGCTGCGCAAGGCGGTGGCCGCCATGGTCGCCAACTATGGGCAGCAGTACTACCTCGAAAAGGCCCGCGCCGGCCAGCACACCGACGAATTGTGGTCCGAGGCAGGCAAACTCGGCTTCATCGGGGTGAACCTGCCGGAGCAGTACGGTGGCGGCGGCGCTGGTATGTACGAGCTCGGCCTCGTGATGGAGGAGATGGCGGCCGGTGGGGCGTCCCTTCTGATGATGGTCGTCTCACCCGCGATCAACGGCACGATCATCTCGAAGTTCGGCACCGAGGAGCAGAAGAAGCGCTGGATACCGGGTATCGCCGACGGATCCCTGACGATGGCGTTCGCGATCACCGAACCCGATGCCGGCTCGAACTCGCACAAGATCACCACGACGGCCCGCCGCGACGGAAACGACTGGATCCTGTCCGGGCAGAAGGTCTACATCTCCGGGGTGGATCAGGCGCAGGCGGTGCTCGTCGTCGGCCGCACCGAAGATCACAAAACAGGCAACCTGAAGCCTGCATTGTTCGTCGTGCCCACCGATACACCGGGATTCACGTTCACGAAGATCCCCATGGAGATCATCAGCCCGGAGTTCCAGTTCCAGGTGTTTCTCGACGAGGTGCGATTGCCCGCCGACGCGCTGGTCGGATCCGAGGACGCCGCGATCGCGCAGCTGTTCGCCGGGCTGAATCCCGAACGGATCATGGGCGCGGCCAACGCGGTCGGCGTCGGCCGTTTCGCGATCGACAGGGCCGTCGAGTACGTCAAGACACGTCAGGTGTGGAAGACGCCGATCGGTGCGCACCAGGGTCTGTCACATCCTCTGGCGCAGAACCATATCGAGGTCGAGCTGGCGAAGTTGATGATGCAGAAGGCGGCTGCGCTGTACGACGCGGGCGACGACGGCGGGGCGGCCGAGGCGGCCAACATGGCCAAGTACGCGGCCGGCGAAGCCTCGGTGCGCGCGGTGGACCAGGCGGTGCAGTCGCTGGGCGGCAACGGCCTGACCCAGGAGTACGGTGTCGCGTCGATGCTGACGGCGTCGCGGCTGGCGCGCATCGCGCCGGTGAGCCGCGAGATGATCCTCAACTTCATCGCGCAGACGTCGCTGGGCCTGCCGAGGTCCTACTGATGCCGCAGACCCTGGTCGGCTACGAACATGACGGCGCGGTCGCGCGGCTGACCCTGGATTCGCCGCACAACCGCAACGCACTGTCGACAACGCTCGTCGAGCAACTGCACGACGCCCTGACCCGCGCGTCGGCCGACATGAGCGTGCGGGTTGTGGTGCTGGGTCACACCGGCGGGACGTTCTGCGCCGGCGCCGACCTGGGTGAGGCAGCCGGCCGGGATCCGTCGGAACTGGCCGTCGCCCGCGCACACGAGATGACCCGCCTGCTGCGCCGGATCCTGGAACTACGCCTACCGGTCATCGCCGCGATCGACGGTCATGTCCGGGCAGGCGGGCTCGGCCTGGTCGGCGCCTGCGACATCGCGGTGGCGGGCAACGCCAGCACATTTGCGCTCACCGAGGCGCGCATCGGTGTCGCGCCGTCGATCATCTCGCTGACACTGCTGCCGAAGATGACGGCGCGGGCCGCGGGCCGGTACTTCGTCACCGGTGAGAAATTCGGGGCAGCGGAGGCCGCGGACATCGGACTCATCACGGTTGCCACCGACGACGTCGCGGCGACGGTGGCCGAGCTGACGGCCTCGATCGCCAAGGGTTCGCCGCAAGGACTGGCGGCGTCGAAGGCACTGACGACGGCGGCCACGATCGACGACTTCGAGCGCCGCGCAGAGAAACTGACGCGCGAGTCGGCCGAATTGTTCGTCTCCGACGAGGCGCGGGAAGGCATGCTGGCTTTTCTGGAGAAGAGGTCACCGCGCTGGGTCAGCTGACCAGCTCACAGTTTGGCCAAGATACTTGCATGTGCCGACGTTCGTCGTAGGCTCGTGGTCGATGTGCGCATGTCTCACGACCCGAGCGTCACGATGAGCACCCCCGCTTTCCGCAGCGGGGCGATGCGCGCTGGAGACACGGATCGCATCCAAGTAGCCCAGCTACTCACCGACGCGGCCGCGTCGGGCACGCTCGGCATCTCCGAATACGAAGACCGCCTGAACAAGGCGTACGCCGCGCAGACGTACGACGAACTCGACCGTCTGTCGGCCGACCTTCCCGGCGCGATCACCCGCGGCCGCGGCGGCCCGTGCCGGCCGGCGCCGTCCAGTCTTCTGCTGGCGATTCTGAGCGGATACGAGCGGCGTGGGCGCTGGAACGTCCCCCGCCGGCTCACCACGTTCGCGTTCTGGGGTGGCGGCGTCGTCGACCTGCGCTATGCCGACTTCACCTCGCCCGAGGTCAACATCCGGACCTACTCGATCATGGGCGGGCAGACGATCCTGGTGCCGCCGGAGGTCAACGTCGAGGTGCACGGGGTCGCGGTGATGGGCAGCTTCGATCACAGTGTCGAGGGCGAAGGCTCCCCCGGCGCCCCGCAGGTTCGTATCAGCGGATTCTCCCTGTGGGGCAGCGTCACCGTCCGGCGCAAGCAGCGCAAGCGCTGAACCCCTACCGCCGCCGCTTTGCGCTCAGGTAGTCACCGACCACCGCGGCGCCCAGCCCGTCGAGGTCTGGCACCACCACACGCCCGCCGACACGGCGCGCAACCTGGTCGATGAAGCGTGCCAGCCCGGGATCGCTGCCGAGCCGGAAGATCGTCACCTGCGCGCCGAGGCGCGCCACTTCGTCGAATCCCTTCACCGTGTGGGCGATGGTCCGGGGGTGCGGCGGGTAATCGAAGAACACAGCCGAACTTCCGTTGCCGTCGAAGTCCTCCAGGTGCGCTGTCGGCTCACCATCGGTGACGACGAGGATCACCGGCTGCGCATTGGGGTGACGTCTCAGGTGCCGGCTGGCCAGCGCGAGCGCGTGGTGCAGATTGGTGCCCTGTTCGTAGACGCCCTCCAGCCCGGTCAGCTCGGCGGCGGTGACCGTGCGGGCGTAACGACCGAACGCGACGATCTGCAGGGCGTCTGAGCGGAACCGCGTGCTGACGAGGTGGTTCAGTGCCAGCGCGGTGCGCTTCATCGGCAGCCAGCGGTTCTCCATCACCATCGAGAACGAGGTGTCGACCAGCAGCGCGACCGCGGCCTGTGTGCGGGTCTCGGTCTCGGAGATCTCGACGTCTTCGACCGTGATCCGGATCGGGCGGGCCGACTCGCCGGTTCCAGCCTCCCGCAGGACCGCATTGGTGAGGGTCCGGGTCACGTTCCACGGTTCGGTGTCGCCGAACTGCCATGGCCGCGTCGCGCCCGTCAACTCACCCGCCGCCCCGGCCTTACGAGTGTCGCGCTCACCGTGACGACCCGAAAGCTGTTGTGCCACATCCCGTAACGCTGCTTGCCCGAGCTGACGCATAGCTTTCGGCGAGAGCCGCCACTGCCCGTCGGAACCGCGGTCGAGAAAGCCCTGGTTCATCAGCGCGCGTTCCAGATCGGCCAGGGTCCGCGCGTCGACTGCGGCGTCCTCGCCGAGCTGACGTGCCAGCATGTCGAGGTCGACGTCGTCCATCGTCGCGCCCGAGTAGCTCTGTGAGAGCTGCTCGGCGAGCTGCTCGAGTTCGGAGATGTCGGCAAGTGCCTGCGCGCCCTCCCCCATGCCCAGCGGGTCGTCCCCGGAGAACCGCTGTGAACCCGACCAATCCTCGCCGGGTCGGGCGGCCTGGAGATGGCTGTCGAGGCGGTTGAGCGCGTTCATCAACGACGGTGAACCGAAAGCCTGCTGCGCCAACGAGTCCAACTCGGCGCGCTGCTGCTCGCTGAGGCTGTTGCGGAACCGTTGCGCCGCCGCGGAACGCTTCGCGAGCGAGTCCAGCAGCTCGTCGACGTTCTTCGGATTCTCCGGGAAGTACTGGCCGTGCTTGGCCATGAAGTCGTCGAAGTCTTGCTGCGAGTCCTGTCCCTGCGAATGCTTGTCGAGCAGGTCGTTGAGGTCGTCGAGCATCTCGTTGACCCGCTGGCGATCCTCGTCGGTCGCGTTCTCCAGTGCCTGCTTCATGCCCGCGAAACGCTGGTCGAGCATCTCGCGGCCCATGAGATCTTTGATCTGCTCGTACTTTTCGCGGGCCTCCTGCGAACGCCAGTCGTACTCGGCGAGCTCCTGCACGGCCTTGGCGGGCGACGGCGACAGGGACTCCAGCTGAAGTTCGCCGAAGCGGGCGTCGTCGTCGAGTGCCCGCGCCAACTCCTTGCGCTCGGCCAGCACCGCCTCGTCGAGCAGCTTCTTTATGTCGGCCAGGGTGCCGTCCAGGTTGTTGCGCTGCAGCAGTTCCCGTCGGCGGCGGTTGGCCTCGGCGGCGAGCTTGTCGGCGCCCGGCATGTTCCGGGTGCCGCGCCGAAGCAGCTCCGACAGCGCGCGACGGGGTGACGTGCCTTCCATGACGTCCTGTCCGATCGCCTCCAGCGCCTCCCGTAGGTCGACGGGCGGTGCCAGCGGGTCGGGGCCGCCGGTGTATCGCGAGTACCGCGAAAGCCGGTTAGCCATAAACCGTTTCGCCTTGATCGGACACCTTGTCGATTCGCTTCGCCAGATAGAGCGCTTCGAGCGCCAGCTCGATCGCCGCCGCGCGCTGCCCTTCGGACTGGGCACCGAGGCGCTGCTGGATCTCGGCGACGGCGGGCACCTCGGGCAGCGCCGCCAGCACGTTGCGGGCCGACACCCGCTCGCCGGTGGTGACGGGAGAGCCACCCTCCACCGCGGTGACGATCGGTCCGACGTCGATACCGCCGAGCAGCCGCTGTGCCGTCTCGGCGGTGGCGCGGCGCAACAGATGTTCCAGGATTGCCTGCTCGCGGCCCTCCTCGCCGGATTCGAACTCGAGCTTGCCGCGCAGCACGTCGATGATCGACGCGAGATCCACCACGCGTGCAACGGGTTCTTGCTCGCCCAGCACCGCTGCACGATGCCGGGCCGATGCCGCGACGGTCTCGGCCGCCGCGATCGCGAACCGAGCGGACACCCCGGAACGCTGATCGATGGACGTCGATTCGCGCAGGCTGCGCGCAAACCGCGCCAGGATATGCAGCAGGTGTTCAGGAACCTCGGCGGCCAGATGCGCCTCCTGCACGATGACGCCGACCTCGGCATCGAGTTCCTGCGGATAGTGGGTGCGGATCTCGGCCCCGAAGCGGTCCTTGAGCGGGGTGATGATGCGTCCGCGGTTGGTGTAGTCCTCCGGGTTGGCACTGGCCACCACAAGCACGTCGAGGGGCAATCTGAGCGTGTAGCCGCGCACCTGGATGTCGCGCTCCTCCATCACGTTGAGCATCGACACCTGGATGCGTTCGGCCAGGTCGGGCAGCTCGTTGACCGCGACGATGCCGCGGTGCGCGCGAGGGATCAGACCGTAGGCGATGGTTTCGGGGTCGCCGAGGCTGCGGCCTTCGGCGACTTTGATGGGGTCGATGTCACCGACCAGGTCGGCAACGCTGGTGTCTGGGGTCGCGAGCTTCTCGGTGTAGCGCTCGCTGCGGTGGCGCCACTCGACGGGCAGGTCGTCACCTGAATCGGCCGCCCGGCGGATCGACTCCGGGGTGATCGGGCTGTACGGGTGTTCGCCGAGTTCGGCGCCGCCGATGACGGGCGTCCATTCGTCGAGCATTCCGGTGAGGGCACGCAGGAGGCGGGTCTTGCCCTGACCGCGCTCACCGAGCAGGACGATGTCGTGTCCGGCGATGAGGGCCCGTTCCAGCTGCGGGATCACGGTGTCCTCGAACCCGAGGATGCCTGGCCAGACCTCGTCGACGGGGGCGCCCGACGCGAGTGCCGCCAGCAGGTTCTCCCTGATCTCGGCCTTGACGCTGCGTTCGCGATGCCCCGATGCCCGCAGCTCGCCGACGGTGCGGGGGAGGTCGTTGGGTGATGTCACCACTCCAAGCTACGACTGCCGTCCGGATTAGGCACTGTGCCCCCGGCGAACAGGGGGCTAGCGGGCGCCTGGGGGCAGCATCTGGAAGCCGTCGAGGATCTCCTGGGCGTCGCGCTGATACTCCGGATCCTGCTCGTCGGCGCTCTGCAAGGTGAGTGCGACCCCGAAGGTTCTGCCTTCGGTGAACATGACGGCGCTCAGCAGTTCGGCGCGGCGTGGCCCCGCGGTGCCCAGCAGCGGAGACATATAACTGCCGCGCACGGCGGGCAGACCGCACACGGTGGTGTCGGTGAGCTCCAGGTCGGTCACCCCCAACTGCGACACCTGCCTACGCTGCTCGTCGAAGAACTCCCGTGCGGACAGTTCCCCGCGGTGCGACTCCAGCGTCACCACAGCCGTCGGCGCCACTCCGTCGCGGGCGAGGTCGTCGTTGCGCATCACGAAGCGGATCATGTCCGAATCCAGTGCCGTGATCCGCTCCCATCCGCCCGGCTGGGGAATCCGCAGCACCGGATCGGCATCCGCCGAAACCCCCGAGGGGGAGGGCACGTCAACCAGTTCGGCGTCGACAGGCGTGCAGTCCTGAGCGGACGCGGCAGACCCGAACACCTGGCCTGGTTGTGCGGCCACACCCCGCGCGTCGTCGACCACGCGGGTACACGACGGCAGCAGCGTCGCCGCGGCGATCGCGGCCAGAGCGACGGCCCGTCGACGCCGGGATGTTCGGATCATCATGTGTCGGCGACTCCTAGTGCGCGAAATGCCTTGCACCGGTGAGGTACAGCGTGATCCCTGCCGCCTTCGCGGCGGCGGTGACCTCGTCGTCGCGCACCGAGCCGCCGGGGTGGACGACGGCCTTGACGCCTGCCTTCGTCAAGGTCTCCAGTCCATCGGGGAACGGGAAGAAGGCGTCGGAGGCGCCGACGGCGCCGCGGGTGCGATCACCCGCCCGCTCCACGGCGAGCCTGGCTGCGTCGACGCGATTCACCTGTCCCATACCGACTCCGACGGTGGCGCCGTCCTTGGCGATCACGATCGCGTTGGACTTGACGGCCCGGCACGTCCGCCACGCGAACACCAGGTCAGCCAGAGTCTCGGGGTCTGCGGGGCTGCCGGTGGCCAGCGTCCAATTGTTGGGGTCATCCCCGTCCGCATCGACCGCGTCGCGGTGTTGCAGCAGCAGTCCACCGCTCACCTGGCGGAACTCGGTACCACCCGGCTGCGGTTCGGAAGCGACGAGCACCCGGATGTTCTTCTTGCCCTGAAGGATCTCGACGGCACCGGGCTCGTAGGCCGGCGCGATGATCACCTCGGTGAAAATGCCCGCGACTGTTTCGGCCATCTCCACGGTGACTTCTGTGTTGGCGGCGATCACCCCGCCGAATGCCGACAGCGGGTCGCATTCGTGCGCCTTGCGGTGCGCGTCGGCCACCGACACCGGGGAGATCGCGATCCCACACGGGTTGGCGTGCTTGATGATTGCCACGCAGATGTCTTCGTGGTCGAATGCCGCGCGCCAGGCAGCGTCGGCGTCGGTGTAGTTGTTGTAGGACATCTCCTTGCCGTGCAGCTGTTCGGCCTGCGCGAGCCCGGGCCAGCCGCCGTCGTCACTGTACAGCGCGGCCTGCTGATGCGGGTTCTCGCCGTAGCGCAGCACCGCGGTGCGCCGAAAGGTCGACCCCAGCCATCGCGGCAGCTCGGCCGATTCCGCGTTCTCCTCGGGGGCCAGCACCGCACCCATCCAGGAAGCCACAGCCACGTCGTATTCGGCGGTGTGACGGAACGCCAACGACGCCAGCTTCTTCCGCTCACCGTAGGTGAATCCACCCGCCCGCACCGCGGCCAGCACCCCGTCGTATCCGAGGGGGTCGACGACGACGGCGACGCTGGGGTGATTCTTGGCGGCGGCACGCACCATGGACGGTCCGCCGATGTCGATCTGCTCCACACACTCGTCGACGTCCGCCCCGGAGTTGACGGTCTGGGTGAACGGGTAGAGGTTGACCACGACGAGTTCGAACGCCGCGACGCCGAGTTCGGCCAACGCCGAGACATGTTCGGGCTTGCGCTGATCGGCGAGCAGGCCGGCATGTACGTGCGGGTGCAGCGTCTTGACACGACCGTCGAGAACTTCGGGGAAGCCCGTGACGTCCTCGACCGGGGTGACCGGAATGCCGGCACCGGCAATGGTTTTGGCGGTCGACCCGGTGGAGACGATGTCGACGCCCGCCGCATGCAGTCCCTCGGCAAGCGGTACCAGACCCGACTTGTCGTAGACACTGATCAGGGCACGGCGGATAGGTCGCCGGAAGTCGTTGTCGCTCATCCTAGAATCGCCTTTCGTCCTGTCCAGGTCATACCGCGGGTGGCCATCGCGGCCACCACATCCACCAGAAGTTGTCGCTCGATCGCCTTGATTCGCTCGTGCAGGGTCGACTCGTCGTCCCCGTCGAGCACCGGCACGGCCTCCTGAGCCACGATCGGACCGGTGTCGATGCCTGCGTCCACCAGATGCACGGTGCACCCGGTCAACCGCACGCCGTAGGCCAACGCGTCGCGGACCGCATGGGCACCGGGGAATGCAGGCAGAAGCGCGGGATGTGTGTTGAGCACGCGACCGTGAAACCTGGAAAGAAATTCTGGGCCAAGGATTTTCATGAATCCGGCCGACACAACGATGTCCGGGTTGAAGGCTGCCGTCGCGTCGGCAATGGCGACATCCCACGCGTTGCGGTCGGGCTGGTCGGCCAGCGACACGGTGAACGAGGGAATCGTCGCCGCGGCGGCGACGTCGAGCGCCGCGCAGACCCGGTCGGTGCCCACCGCGACGACCCTGGCGGGAAAGTCGCCGACAGCGGCGTCGACCAGAGATCCCAGCAGCGAACCAGCACCCGACGCCAGAACCACAAGGCGCGACGGCGCACTAGGGGCCACGTGGACGTCGGGCTGCACGCTGAAAGCCTAGTTGTTGCGACGATCAGCATCGTCGCTGCCGTCTTCGTCTACGACGCTGCGGCCCAATTCTTCGTCTCCGACGAGGTGGCCCAATTCTTCGTCGACGACGAAGTGCTCCTCCGGGTCCAGCTCCACATCCTGCGCACTGTCCGCCACGACACGTTCGACGGGTGGCTCTTCGAACACCGGCACGGAATTCTCGTGCGCCGGGGCGTCGGTGGCGATCTCCTCGGTCACGGGCTCGGGGTCGTGGGCCGTCTCGTCGGCGGCCGGTTCGTTGTCGTCGACGGCGACGGGCGCGACCTTGGGTTTGCGCACGCGCGGCCGGATCCCGCCGGACATGGCGGTCGTCAATGCGCCGATGCTGGCGAACCAGACGAAGACCGCGGGTGCGAACGTCGCCTGGTCCACACCGACGTCCCCGAAGTTGCCCAGCGGTCCGCTGCCCGCGTACGCCAACAGCGCCATCGTTGCCGCGGCGACCGCGGCAGCGAGCAGCACCTTGGCGAGGGCCTCGAGGATCGGCAACGGCCTGCGCGCGCACTGCTGGCCCAGCGCCACGGCGGAGACCGCGGCCACGATCAGCAACGCCACCCAGACGGGCCCGAGCGGCGGGGTCGGGACCGCCGCCAGCACCGGCAACGCGGGAATGTCGCCGCCGAACACCGTGAACGAACTGAACGTCGCAAGACCCACATGTGCGCTGGAGCCCACCGCCACCGCGGCCGTTCCGACCATCACGTTGGGCACATAGAGCACCGACAGCACCGTCAGGCTGAACTGACCGAACATCGAGTCGGTGATGGAGAAGAGGTCGTGCATCGTCGACCAGTGCACGATCAGCGAGCCCGCGACGACTGCGCCGGACAGTCCCATCAGGGCCAGCACACCGGCCGCGGCAGCCCGCAACGCGTCGTACATCCAATTCGGTAGCGGCGAGGCGTACAGCAGGCGCCTCCCCATCCGGGAGCCGACGCCCAGCACGGCGCCGATCGCGTGGACGGCGAACACGCCCCCGAACGCGCGAAGGGCGTCCGGGGTCTGCAACTCCGTCAGGACTGACGCGGCGTCGTGGATGACGGCCAGGCTGATCGCGGCGATCAGTAGCGGCCCGCCAAGGGCCGACGCGACCACCCAGCGGGTGACGAACCACGACGTGTTCGTCGTTGCCGCCGCTGTGGTGCGCGCGGTGCCGTAGACCATCAGCAGCACTGGCATCAGCGGCATCACACCGAGCGCACTGCCCGCGATCGACACCGGAACCTGATGCACTCCGAGCCACATACTCGCGATCGCGCCGAGCGCGCCGGTCATGTCGCTGTTGGCGATCAGCAGCTGCAACAGAACGACAGCAGCGATGATGACAAGCGCGACGACCGACGGTCCGAACGCGACCCGCAGCAGTTCACGCGCTTGGCGTGTACCGACGGGCCGGGTGCTCACGGGTCTAGCCGCTCCTCGCAGACGCTCGGGTGCGCGACGTTCGCGCATGCGCGGCTCAGACTACGACGACTGACCCGGCTGCGAGGTTGGCGGCGACTGGTGTTGCGCAGGAACCTGTGTCGTCGGTGTGTTGCTCGCCGGCGGCTGACCGTAGGTGGGGAATCCGGTGGGGGGCGTCGGCGGACCGGATTGCGTATCCGAGGCGGGGAAACCGCCGGTGCTCGGGCCGTTGCTCGGATATCCGCCGTACGGGGTCGGGTAGCCGGGACGTTGCTGCGGGCTCTGGTGCTGGTGCGGACCGCCGTGCTGCTGGGACGGCGGCTGACCGTAGTAGCCGCCCTGGTACTGGCCGTATTGAGGCTGCTCGTACTTGGGTCGCGGCACCGGCGGGGTGATGACCCCGGCGTCGAACAGCAGGACGACGACCGCAACGGCGGCCTGCAGCAGCGAGAAGGCGATGACGAGATACAGACCCCAGTCGATCGACACGCCGCTGGGGGTCGAGATCACGACATAGAGCACGAGCAGGAAACCGAGGACGGCCGCCACAGCTGCGAATGCGCTGTAGTTCTGCTGCTTGGGAAGCAGACCGACACCGGCGAAGAGCGCGGCGAGCAGCGCCGCCACCACGACCAGCAGCCCCCATAGCGAGATGCCGCCAAGTGCAGCCGCGGCGGCCAGGTCGGCAGCTCCGACCGCAAACTGCGGGCCGAAGCTGGACAGAAACACCAGCAGGCCGAGAGCGGCGGTGGCCCCACTCAGGTAGAGGGGAAGCTTGCTCGGGCCCGCTGCCGCCGGCTCCGAGTCGGGAAGTCTGCTGAACTGCTGGGTGGGAGCGCTGAACTGGTTGGTCGGCTGCTGAGCGGGCGGGAATCCAGGACCCCCGGGCGCGCCTTGTGGGTACGACATGACCTCTCCTGTGCTGTGCGGGCATCGGAACCGGCGGTGACGGTGACGCCGTCGAGGAACACTCTGTCCGACGACTCCGGGCGATGGATCCGCCTGAGCGATTCGATGAACCACGCTAGCGCACCTGCGGGGCGGGCCGTCACACCCAGGCAGCACCCCCGGCTGCGCACCACCCGGTGCTAGGACGACACGAGGACGCGGGTTTCGGCGGAATCGCGCTCGGAATCCTCGATCTCGCGGACCAGCGGCAGAACGCGCGCGCCGAAGTACTCGATCTCCTCTTGGAAGTGCAGGAACCCGCCGAGAATCAGGTCGACACCGCGTTTGCGGTACGCGGCGATACGTTCGGCGATCTGGTGTGGGGTGCCGATCAGTTGTGTGCGGAACCCGTCGTTGTACTGGACCAGATCCTCGAACGACGAATCGGCCCACATGCCGCGTTTGTCGGACGTGGAGTTGCCTGCCTGCTGGACGGCGGTGCGAAATCCCTCGACCGCGGGCCTGTTGGCCTTCGCGATGATCTCTCTGACGACTTCCTTTGCTTCTCTCTCCGAGTCGCGCGCGACGATGAAGCCGTTCAGCCCGAACTTCACCTCGCGGCCCGCGGCCCGCGCGTGGTCACGAACCTCGACGACCTGCTCGGTGAGCCCGTCGAAATCTTTCCCGTTGGAGAAATACCAGTCCGCGTAGTAGCCGCCGTTGCGGCGGGCTGCGGTGGAGTTGCCGCCCTGAAAGATCTCGGGGTTGGGACGCTCTGGCGTGTTGAGGGGTTTGGGCTTCAGCGTGAAGTCGTGGATGCGGTAGAAGTCGCCGCGGAATTCAACGGGGTCGTCGTTCGTCCAAATAGCCCGCAGCACCTGGAGGAACTCGGCGCTGCGCCGGTAGCGCTCGTCGTGTTCGAGCCACGGCTCCCCCAGATGGGTGAATTCGTCCTTGAACCACCCGCTGACGACGTTGACCGCGAACCGGCCGCCCGAAAGGTGGTCGGCGGTGGCCCCGAGCTTGGCCAGCACCGCAGGCTGCCACAGCCCGGGATGCACGGCGGCGATGACCTTGAGGCGTTCGGTGGCCAGCAGCAGCGCGAGGCTGAAGCTCGTGGATTCGTGCTGGTACTCGGCGCCGTAGCTGGCCTCGTAGCGCACCTGCGACAGCGCGTATTCGAACCCGTTGTTCTCTGCGGTCTGGGCAAGCCGCTTGTTGTAGTCGTAGTTCCAGTCGGTGCGCTGCTCGATGTCGCTGGTCACCAGCCCGCCGCTGACGTTGGGCACCCAGTAGGCGAACTTGACGTGGTCGGCGATGCGTTCAGTCGTCATGGACGGTCATGAAACCGCCGCCGCGCGGCGCGGTCACCGGTATGGATCGCAATGAGGTAAACGCCCTGCCCCGCCGATGTTGCATTCCGGCAGGTCCCTACTCGACTTTTCCTGCTGGAATGAAATTTCGACGGAGGTCAGGCCATCACGATCGGTGTCGGGGCGATGCCGTTGAACGGCGACGCGGTGACGCTGGTGTAAGCGCCCATAGCCGGGCTGATCAGGAGGTCACCGACGCCGAGGGTCGGCATCGGATATCCGCGGGCGATCACGTCGGCGCTGTCGCAGGTCGGTCCGGCCAAGGTGACCGGTTCGAGGCGGAGCTCACCCGCGGCGAGTTCGCTGAGCGCCAGGATGGCCGGGTGCACGTCCTCGGTCATCACGTTCGAGTAGCTGCCGTAGAGCCCGTCGTCCAGGTAGTGCCACACCTGCCCGTCGCGCACGGCTGTCCCTACCACGCTCGTGAGCAACGTCATGCAGTCGGCGGCCAGGAAACGCCCCGGTTCGGCCAGCAGCGTGAAGTCGTGCGTGGTTCCGAGGACGTCGTCGACGATCGCGCCCACCTCGCTGACCGGCGGCGCACTCTCTCGATAGCCCACCGGGAAGCCTCCGCCGATGTCGATCACGCGCGTCCGCACCCCCACAGTGGTCCGCACATGCGTGATGAGCTCCAGCGTCTGTTCCAGCGCGCGGCGGTACGGCGCCATCGAGGTGCCCTGACTCCCGACGTGAAAGCTGAACCCGGCGAACTGCACACCCGCGGCCAGCACGTGTTTGACGAGAAGCTCGGCGTCGCCGGGCTCGGCGCCGAACTTCGTCGAAAGGTCCGACTTCGCCGTGGGATTGCGGAACGCCAACCGGACCAGGAGCGCGACATCGCCGGGCATACCCATGAATTTGTCTGCTTCACAGACATTTTCGACGACGAATGTCCGTACGCCGGCGTCATAGGCGTATGCGATGTCGGCGGACTTCTTGATCGGATTGGTGTGGATGCAGCGATGAACGGGCAAGCCCAACCGCTGGATCAGCTCGATCTCTCCGCGGGTGGCAACATCGAACCCGCCGCCGCAGATGGCGATGGTGGACAACACGATCGGATGCGGCAACGCCTTGACCGCGTAGTGAATTCCGAAGCCCGGAAGCGCTGTCTGAAGCTCGCGAAGCCGGCGTGCCGCCATGTGGGGCTCGAGCACGAGCAGCGGTGTTCCGTACTCGTGCGCCAACTGTTCCCAGCGCGGACCCCGATCTCGGAGGTCATCACGCAGCCGAGACCGCCACTGTGGGTTCATGGCCCCCCTCCTCCTCGATCTGTGCTTTCGGGCTGCGGCGCGCGAGCAGCGTGCTGAATCGCTCATAGCTGACGATGGCACACGCGTAGAAGGCCATGTCCGACAACAACTTCCCGAAGATCCAGCCCGCAAGGACATTCCCGAACACCATTGGTCCGACATAGAACGCCAGCGGACGGACGGCGACGCTGTCGATGAGTTCAGCGGGACCGAACTCGACCGCGACGCTGCGCAGCGCGAGAAGATTGGCGACCGCGATGCGCAGGGCACCTCGTCGGTGCTCCTGGTCGCGGTAGCTCCACCGCAGGGCACTGACGTAGGCGGCTGCGTAGTACCCGATCGACGCGCCGACGGTGGCCGCGACGGCGGCAATGGCCAGTGAGCCCGTGGCGACGTAGGCCAGCGCCGCGGCACCGAACTCAGCCGCGGTACCCGCGATCTCGCAGGGCAGATACCGTCGCACCCATTCCTTCAGCTTCGACCGTCGTGCTGTCGTCTCCCCCATGTACGGAACTGTCGTCGCCGATAAGACGCACGTCATGAGTAGAGCGCTACGCGTATTCATCCTGACCGGCCGCACACGGCCGCGCAGGTACCCCCCTTGCGGCCACGGATTGGAACACGTTCTAATTCTGGGTATGAACTATGGATTGGTGCTGTTCACCTCGGATCGCGGGATTGCGCCCGCCGCGGCCGCCAAGCTGGCCGACGAGCACGGATTCGAGACGTTCTACGTGCCCGAACACACCCACATCCCGATCAAGCGGCAGGCGGCGCACCCCACCACCGGCGACGAGTCCCTTCCCGATGACCGCTACATGCGCACCCTGGACCCCTGGGTGTCGCTGGGCACCGCGGCAGCCGTGACCTCCCGTGTGCGACTGTCCACCGCAGTGGCACTGCCCGTCGAGCACGACTGCATCACGCTGGCCAAGTCCATCGCGACGCTCGATCACCTCTCGGGGGGCCGAGTCTCGCTCGGCGTGGGGTTCGGGTGGAACACCGACGAACTGGCCGACCACAACGTTCCGCCCGGTCGCCGCCGCACGATGTTGCGCGAGTACCTGGAAGCCATGCGCGCGCTGTGGACACAGGAAGAGGCCGAGTACGACGGTGAATTCGTGAAATTCGGACCGTCGTGGGCGTGGCCCAAGCCCGTGCAGTCGCACATCCCGGTGCTGGTCGGTGCCGCAGGGACCGAGAAGAATTTCAAGTGGATCGCCAGGTCCGCCGACGGGTGGATCACCACGCCCCGCGATTTCACCATCGACGAACCGGTGAAGCTGTTGCAGGACACCTGGGCCGCGGCCGGTCGCGACGGCGCCCCGCAGATCGTGGCGCTGGATTTCAAACCCGACCCCGAAAAGCTCGCGCACTGGCGCGAACTCGGCGTGACCGAGGTGTTGTTCGGACTGCCCGACAAGTCCGAGGCCGACGTCGCCGCCTATGTCGAGCGGCTTGCCGGAAAGCTCAGCGCGTTGGCGTAATGGTGCGCCGGGGGTCTTCACCCGCGGCTTGGGCTGGTAAGCACCACCGCCGAGCAGCGGCGTATGCCGATCTCGATGATCCGCGCAGATCCCCAGGGGGTGTCTACGCAGCAACACCTTCGGGCACGGCGTCTCCCAATCTCCGCACTCCCGACAAGATTCGATAGACGCGTCGATCTCGCTGTGAAAGCCTTACGGCCCTCACCTCCTCCGGATCCAGAACTCAGACGCGCAGGGATCGGGGAACCCACACCACACTGGCACGGCGTAGCTGTGTGGCATCGATGGAGCCGGAACCGTGGCTTGCCCCGTCGGCGACTACGACTTCGTTCCCACGTCGGCCGAGGCGAAGCTCTTCTAGCTCAGGACGGCCCGGTTGCCGTTGTCCGTCGAGGTGACAGAGACCGTGACACCCAACGGATCCCCCTCGGACATCAAGCCCACCAGCTCGGCGTCCTCGCTGGTCGCCATGAACCGGGCGCCGTCGTCCTGCCTGCCGACGATGATCCCAGTGCGCACCGGCCAGTCGTAGCGCACGGAGTAGGTCTCGATCACGCCCGTGCCGTCCGGCGCCTTGTTCACGGCGACCTTGGGCAGCTCCATTACCTGTGCCGTCAGTTCAGCGCTGCGCGACGTCGGCCATTGCGCCGGCTCAGTGGAGTAGATACCGACCGAATACTTGCTCATGATGCCGCCGTTGGCGCCGACGAAGCCGAACTTGCCTGGCCTGTCCCGCATCTGAGTGACGGTCTCGGCGATTCCGTGCAGCGAGTAGCTATTTCCCGGTCCGCCGAAGTAGGGCAGTCCGCCGGTGAGTGTGAGACCCCGCGGATCGTCGGCGGCCAGACCCAGTGCCTCGCAGATGACGAAGACGGGGAACGGGAAGCAGCTGTAGAGATCGAAGGTGGCGATGTCATCGACACCTAGGCCGGCGACTCGCAGCGCTTCGTGGGCAGCGTGCGCGGCGGCCGGGCTGGCACCGAGGTCGACTCTCTCCAGCAGCGGCTGCTCGACGAGGTCCGAGTGCCCGTGCAGATAGACCCACTTCTGTTCGGGCACACCGAGTCTGCGTGCCGCCTCGACCGACATCAGCACCGCCGCTGCACCCTGATTGACGGTGTCGCGCGCCACCAGCAGCCGAGGGTACGGATCACAGATCATCCGGTTCTCGTCTGTGACGGTCTCCACCTCTTCCACCGACCGTTCGACGGGGGAGGACGAGAAGGGGTTCTTGGCAGCCACCTTCGACATGGGCGCGAAGAGCTGCGCCATCTGGTGGCGGTACTCGGCGACACCGAGCCCGAGACGGGATCGGCGCGCATTGTCGAGCAGCCCGTACTGCACCGGCGCGCCGGTCAGCCCGTGCGTGACGGTGTATTCGTCGATGTAGCTGTAGATCTGATGTCCGCGATCTTCGAGCTGGCCGTCGACGTTCTCGGTGAAGTCAGGTTTGTCGTCGCGACCTGAGAAGAACTTGGCCGTGGACCCCGGCTCGGAACCCATGATCATGACGACGTCGGCGTCGCCCCCGGCAATCAGATTCCCCGCCTCGGTGACGAGCTTCTGCGGGCCCTGACCCCCGACAGGCTCGAGAACCACGCGGGCGGGGTTGCCACCGAGGCGGTTCATGACCGACCGCGGGTAGTTGTTGGACTTGCCCAGTGTCGCGGGCATAGGACCGGAGATCTCGAACTGTCGCAGCCCGAACACGGTGTCGATTGCCGTGGCGACTGCGACCGTGTTCGCACCAGTGTCGGCCAGCGCCGCCTCCGCCGCGGCCGCCGCGAGCTCGACCGCCGACATCCCCCGGTAGGCGGGATCGTCGATGCGCTCGGTGAATTGCCCGACGCCGACGATCACCGGGGTGCGTGAATCAACTGGCATGTTCGCGTCCTTCCAATTACTTCGGGAATCTAATAGAACACGTTCCAACGAAGCCAATCGGACCAGACGCGTGCGTCGGCGAGGCGCAGAGGCGTACGGGTGGAGGCTGGGTCGAGGCACGCGGAACCGCTCGCCACCTGCGACGCTTGACGAGCGTTGTCACTTAGTGACACGGTGGTCATGTCACTAAGTGACACGCCAACCCAGAAAGGCCCTCGTGACCGACACGACCCGCCCCCCACAGATCTCCGTCGAAGAATTCTTCAGCCCGCCCGTGCGAGCAGGCGCCACGATCTCCCCCGACGGCACCCGGATCGCGTACCTCGCGCCGTGGAAGAACCGCCTCAACGTCTGGGTACAGGACGTCGAGGGCGCCGAGGAGCCGCGCTGCGTCACCGCCGACGAGACGCGCAGCGTGTACATCTACAAGTGGACACACGATTCACGGTGGCTGCTCTACCTGCAGGACAACGGCGGCGACGAACACTGGCACGTGTACCGGGTCGACCCCGACGCCCCTGAGGCTTCCGCCGTCGACCTCACCCCGTTCCCTCGCGTGCGTGCCTCCTTCGAATTACTCAAGGCCCGCCCCGGCAAGGCCATCGTTCAGCACAATGCCCGCAACCCCGAGCTCGTCGACGCGTTCGAACTCGACATCGCCACCGGCGAGCTGACCCTGCTCGCCGAGAATCCCGGCACCGTCGTCACCTGGATCGCAGGCCCGGGTGGCGACCTGTTCACCAACACGCTGACCGCCGAAGGCGATGTGGAGATCTCGCAGTGGGATCCGGCGGCCGAGACGCTCCGCCCGATCCGGGTGTACGACGGCCGGGACTATCCGTTGGGCATTTACCCGATCGCGGTCTCACCCGACGGCAGCGGAATCTGGCTGGGTTCCTACGAGGGCAGCGACCGGCTGCGGCTCGTCCGTGTCGACGTGGCCACCGGCGAGGAGACCGAGGTGGACAGCCACCCGACCCTCGACCTCGCGGCGCAGATCATGCTGCCGTCCCCACTCATCGTCAGTGAGCAGACCGGCGAACTGATCGGCGCTCGTTACTACGGGGAGCGCCAGGTGATCCACGCGTTCGACGACGATTTCGCCGCGGTGCTGGACAAGCTCACCGCCCTGTCCGACGGTGACCTCTCGGGGATCTCCTGCGATGACAGCGGACAACGCTGGGTGGTGAGCTTCTCGCACGACCGAGCGCCCGGCGTCACCTATTTCTACGACCGCGCCACCGACGAGAGCCGCCTGTTGTTCCGGCCTTACCCGAACCTGGACCCGGAGGCGCTGGCCCCGATGACACCGGTGACGATCACCGCGCGCGACGGGCTCGACCTGCACTCGTACCTGACGTTGCCGGTGGGGCGGCAACCGGAGAACCTCCCGCTGGTGCTGCTGGTGCACGGCGGGCCATGGGCACGTGACGTCTGGTCGTATCAACCCGACGTGCAATTGCTGGCCAACCGCGGATATGCGGTGTTGCAGGTCAACTTTCGCGGATCCACCGGCTACGGGAAGGCATTCACCCAAGCCGCCATCGGCGAGTTCGCCGGCAGGATGCACGACGATCTGATCGACGCGGTGGACTGGGCCGTCAAGCAGGGCTACGCCGATCGCGATCGGGTGGCGATCTTCGGCGGTTCCTACGGCGGTTACGCCACGCTGGTCGGTGTGACGTTCACCCCGGACGTCTTCGCCGCGGCGATCGACTACGTCGGGATCTCCAGCCTGCCGAACTTCATGCGGACCCTCCCCGATGTCGGCCGCCGGTTCCTGGCCAACAATTGGCGCCTGTACGTCGGCGATCCGTCGGATCCGGAGCAGGAGGCCGACATGCTGGCCCGCTCCCCGATCACCAAGGTCGACCAGATCCGTACCCCACTGCTGGTCGTGCAGGGCGCCAACGACTCTCGCGTCGTCCAAGCCGAGTCCGACAACATGGTCGCGGCGCTGAGGGCCCGCGGCGTCGAGGTCGAGTACATGGTCAAAGAGAATGAAGGCCACGGGTTCGTCAATCCCGACAACAACATCGACATGTATCACGCCGTCGAGAAGTTCCTCGCCGCGCACCTGTAGTGCCACCGATGCGAAAAGCCCCCGGAATCAAGAAGATCCGGGGGCTTTTCGCTGGAGTTCTACAGGTTCTTCAGCAGTTCGCGTGCTTTGGCGGCCGTCTCGGACGGCGTCTTGCCTACCTTCACACCGGCAGCCTCCAGCGCCTCCTGCTTACCGGCGGCAGTGCCCGCGCCGGAGGTGACTATCGCGCCTGCATGGCCCATCGTCTTGCCTTCGGGCGCAGTGAAACCGGCGACGTAGCCGACGACCGGCTTGGTCACGTTGGCCTGGATGTAGGCGGCGGCCTTCTCCTCGGCGTCGCCACCGATCTCACCGATCATCACGATCAACTTGGTCTCGGGATCCTTTTCGAACGCCTCGATGGCGTCGATGTGGGTGGTGCCGATGACCGGGTCGCCGCCGATGCCGATGGCCGTCGAGAAGCCGAGATCGCGCAGCTCGTACATCATCTGGTAGGTCAGCGTGCCCGACTTCGAGACCAGACCGATGGGGCCCTTGCCGGTGATGTTGTTCGGCGTGATGCCGACCAGCGACTCGCCGGGGGTGATGATGCCGGGGCAGTTCGGGCCGATGATGCGAGTCTTCTCACCCTTGGACAGGTTGTAGGCCCACGCATAGGCGCTGTCCTGCACCGGAATTCCCTCGGTGATGACAACCAGCAGCGGGATCTCGGCGTCGATGGCTTCGATGATGGCGTCCTTGGAGAACGCCGGCGGCACGAAGGCGATCGACACGTCGGCGCCGGTCTCCTTCATCGCCTCGGCGACCGAGCCGAACACGGGGAGTTCGACCTCGTTGCCATCCACGTCTTCGTGTTTGACCGTCGTGCCGGCCTTGCGTGCGTTCACCCCGCCCACGATCTGAGTGCCGGCCTTGAGCATCAGCTTGGTGTGCTTGGTGCCCTCGCCGCCGGTGATGCCCTGGACGATGACCTTGCTGTCC
The DNA here is from genome assembly GCF_001650495.1 of Mycolicibacterium iranicum. Taxonomy (GTDB): domain Bacteria; phylum Actinomycetota; class Actinomycetes; order Mycobacteriales; family Mycobacteriaceae; genus Mycobacterium; species Mycobacterium iranicum_A. The sequence continues at coordinate 132,002 of NZ_LWCS01000017.1, forward strand.
TTGTTCAGAAAAATCGACATAGCTGTGTCTCCCCTAAGTCCGCTACTTGTTGGCCAGCTCGGCGGCCTTGTCGGCGCCGGAGTCCATGGTCTCGGCCTGAACGACCAGCGGGTGGTTGGCTTCGGCGAGGATGCGTCGGCCCTCGTCGACGTTGTTGCCGTCCAGACGTACGACCAACGGCTTGTTGGCTTCGTCGCCGAGGATCTCCAGCGCCTTGACGATGCCGTTGGCCACCGCGTCACACGAGGTGATGCCACCGAAGACGTTGACGAACACGCTCTTGACCTGGCTGTCACCGAGGATGACGTCGAGACCGTTGGCCATCACCTCGGCCGAGGCACCGCCGCCGATGTCGAGGAAGTTGGCCGGCTTCACGCCACCGTGCTTCTCACCGGCGTAGGCCACGACGTCGAGCGTCGACATGACCAGACCTGCGCCGTTGCCGATGATGCCGACCTCGCCGTCGAGCTTGACGTAGTTGAGGTCGTTCTCCTTGGCCTTGAGCTCCAGCGGGTCGGTAGCGTCCTTGTCCTCGAACTCGGCGTGGCCGGGCTGACGGAAGTCGGCGTTGGCGTCCAGGGTGACCTTGCCGTCCAGCGCCAGGATCTGATCGTCGGGGGTGCGCACCAGGGGGTTGACCTCCACCAGGGTGGCGTCCTCCTTGGTGAAGACCTCCCACAGCTTCTGGATGGTCACGGCGGCGGCGTCGAGCACCTCGGCAGGCAGGTGCCCCTTCTCGGCGATCTCACGGGCGAAGGCGAGATCCACACCTTTGACGGCGTTGACAGGAACCTTGGCGAGACGCTCCGGTTTCGTGGCCGCGACCTCTTCGATCTCCATGCCGCCTTCGACCGAGCACATCGCGAGGTAGGTGCGGTTGGAACGGTCGAGCAGGAAGGAGATGTAGTACTCCTCGGCGATGTCACTGGCCTCGGCGACGAGCAGCTTCTTGACGACGTGACCCTTGATGTCGAGACCCAGGATGTTCTGGGCGTGGGTGAAGGCGTCGTCAGGGGTCGCGGCGTACTTGACCCCGCCGGCCTTACCGCGGCCACCGACCTTGACCTGAGCCTTGACCATGACGGGCTTGCCGATTTCGGTGGCAATGGCCTTCGCATCCTCGGCGGATTCGGTCACCCGGCCCGGGGTGGTGGGAACGTTGTGCTTGGCGAACAGCTCTTTCGCCTGATACTCGAAGAGGTCCATGGAATCCGGAACATCCCTGTCTGTGAGCGGCTAGAGGTACGGCCCGATGGGCTCGGGGTGACTGTATCGACACGGGTGCAAACCGTTGTCACCGCACCCCGATCATGTGGTCGATCTCACCGTGGCCTCATCGTGATTCAAGTCACATTCGCGGCTGGAATAAGGTCTCGGGTTGCCACCTGGATTGGAATTTGGTTAACGTCCTGTGGTCTATATAACGGACTGGTCACGATGACTCCCCGGACATTAAGGACGTTTCAGGTTGCCTCAGCATCGTTTGCCTCGTTCCAGCGAGGCCGTAGCGGCGCCTGGCCCTTCAGAGGTCACCGACATCATCCCGTTCAACGAGTTCGGTGATCTCGGAAGCTCTGACGATCTAGAGTTCCTGTCCCACGCGGCTTTTGACCGCGACACTCAAGTCATTCACGCACCCGAGCTTGACGATCTGCACGACACCGACGATCTGACGCCGCTGCGCCTGGTCGTGCCCACGGAGTTCCGCGCGGTGTCGAGCGACCGGCGTCGTGCTTCCGATCGCGCCTATCGCGACAGCCACACCGATGTCAGCGACGGCACAGCAAAGACCGACATCATCGACATGCGCGGCCGCAAAGGCACGCATCGCAAGCCTGAGGTGCCCGTCAAGGGTCGACTCGTCGTCGCGGCCATGGCCGTCGGAGCAACCGCTGCGGGCGCCTACACGATGACCAACAACACCACGAAGGCTCCCGCCGAAACGGTGCTTGCCTCCGACCAGACGACGCTCGGCGAAGGCACCGTCGTCACCGGTTCCGTCGACGGCATGCAGATCGTCTCCGTGGCGCCGGCCTCCAATTCGGCGATCCACGCGGAAGAGATCACCAAGGCGGCAGCGTTCGCGCAAGAGCGCGCCGAGCGCGAGGCCAGGCTGACCAAGCCACAGTTCGTCATGCCCACCACCGGTGTGTGGACCTCCGGCTTCGGTTACCGATGGGGCGTGCTGCACGCGGGCATCGACATCGCCAACGCGATCGGCACGCCGATTCTGGCCGCCGCCGACGGCGTCGTCATCGCCGCAGGGTCGGAGGGCGGCTACGGCAACCTGGTGAAGCTTCGTCACGCTGATGGCACCGTCACCCTCTACGGACACAACAGCTCGATCCTCGTGACTGTCGGCGAGCGCGTCATGGCCGGCGACCAGATCGCCAAGATGGGCAACACCGGCAACTCGACCGGCCCGCACTGCCATTTCGAAGTCCATCTCAACGGCACGGACCGGGTCGACCCGGTTGGTTGGCTGGCCAAGCGGGGGCTGTCCCCCGGCGGCTACGTTGGCTGAGTGGCCAACGAACCACCTTCCGAACCCATCCCGCCGGTAGAGCCGGATACATCCTCCGCGCGCGAGCGCTCCTTGGAAGACACCAGCACGCGCATCCTGCGGCGTGCCCCGTCACACACCGGATCCCAGCCTGCTGCCATCCCCGTCGACCCGCCGACGAGCATCCTGCGGCGCCATCCCACTGGTGCCCAGCCCGTCGTTCCAGAACCAGTTACCCAATACGTCCCGCGCGCCAAACCAACCGCGGTCGGACCGCCACGAAATCCCCGGAGCGATCCCCGCTCCGCGATCGCCACCGCGGTGCTGAGCATCCTGTCCGGTTGGGGCAGCGGCGTGATCGCCACCGACCTGATCACCGGGTGGTGGGCCACCGACCCGCTGTTCTGTGTCGCCATCGGCTTTCTCGCCGCCGTCTCAGCCGCAGCGTCCATCAGCGGCGTCATCGCGCTCTTGTTGCGGCGACGCACCGCGCGCCTGCTGATCGTCGTCGGGGCGGTCATCGCGGTGCTCATCTTCGCGAGCTTGTTCGTCGCCGGCGCGAAGCTACCCGCGCCGGTCTACGCGTTGCCGCTGCTGCCGCTGACGGCCATCGTCCTCGCGGCACTGCCCGCGACGGCGCGGTGGAGCCGCACGGACTGATTCAGAGCTTGCTGATGGGCGCGTGATTGTGCATCAGCTTGACCCGGCCGGCGCTGCCGAAGTCGATCAGCGACATCGCGGACTCGCCGGCGCCGGAGACCTCTTCTACCCGGCCGAGTCCGTACTTGTCGTGGGTCACTCGATCGCCAGGCTCCAACACGATCAGCGCCCGTTTCGCCGCCGGCCGTGACGGGGACGGACGCGGCGTGCCGTACCGGCCCGCGTTGCCGACAGGTGCGGAGTACGAGGGCGGAGCTTCGGTACGTCGCCAGTTGATGAGCTCCTGCGGAATCTCGCGCAGGAACCGGGATTCGGGGTTCAGCATCGGCTGGCCCCACGATGAGCGGACCTTGGCCCGGCTCAGGTACAGGCGCTGACGGGCGCGCGTGATCCCCACGTAGGCCAGCCGTCGCTCCTCCGACAGTTCCATGGGGTCGCCGAGCGCGCGCATGTGCGGGAACATGCCGTCCTCCCATCCGGTCACGAAGACCAGCGGGAACTCCAGTCCCTTCGCGGTGTGCAGCGTCATCATCGTCACCACGCCCGACCCGTGTTCGGGGATGTCGTCGGCATCGGCGACGAGAGAGACCCGCTCAAGAAACGCGGCGAGCACTCCGGTGTCGGGAACATCCTCGTCCTGGAGGTCGGTCTCCTCCTCGGCGAGGGCCTTCGCGTTGGCCAGGTCAGTACTGAATTCGTGTGCCACGCTCACCAACTCGTTGAGGTTGTCGAGCCGGGCAAGGTCCTGCGGATCGTTGGACGCCTCGAGCTCTGCGCGGTAGCCAGTACGGTCGAGAACGGTTTCGACGAGGTCACCCAGTTCGCCGTCGAGGCCACCGCGAAGCTCGTCGAGCAGGGCGACGAAGCCGGCGATCTGCTTCTCCGACCGGGTGTTGAGCATCGGGACCTTCCCCTCGGCGGCGGCCACCAACGCCTCGTTGAAGTTGGAACCGGTGTTCTCCGCGTACACCGCCACACAGGCTTCGGCGCGGTCGCCGATACCGCGGCGCGGGGTGTTGAGAATGCGCCTCATGCTCACCGAGTCGCCGGGGTTGTCCAGGACGCGCAGATAGGCGACGATGTCGCGAATCTCCTTGCGCTCGTAGAAGCGCACTCCGCCGACGACCTTGTACGGTATGCCGGCACGAATGAAGACTTCTTCGATCGCGCGCGACGAGTTGTTGGTGCGATAGAAGACCGCCACGTCGTTGTACGAGAAGTCTGCGATCGAGTCGGACAGCGCGTCGATCTCCTGCGCGATGAAACGCGCCTCGTCGTGTTCGTTGTCGGCGACGTACCCGACGATCAGCTCACCCTCGCCTGCATCGGTCCACAGCCGCTTCTCCCGCCGGCCGGCATTGCGGGCGATCACCGCGTTCGCGGCGTTCAAGATGTTCTGCGTGGAGCGGTAGTTCTGTTCGAGCAGAATCGTTGTGGCGTCGGGGAAGTCGCGCTCGAAGTCCTCGATGTTGCGGATCGTCGCACCGCGGAAGGCATAGATCGACTGGTCGGCGTCGCCGACGACACACAGCTCGGCTGGTGCGAGACCATTGACCGTCTCGGTTCCCACCAACTCGCGCACCAGCACGTACTGGGCGTGGTTGGTGTCCTGGTATTCGTCGACCAGGATGTGTCTGAACCGGCGCCGGTAATACTGGGCGATCTGCGGAAAAGCCTGCAGCACAGCGACTGTCTCGCCGATCAGGTCGTCGAAGTCGAGCGCGTTGGCTGCGCGCAGCCTGCGCTGATATTCGCCGTACACCTCGGCGATGATGCGGGCGAGATCATCCTCGGCCTCGGAGGCCTCGGCGGCGGCCTGCTCCGGTCCGATCAATTCGTTCTTCAGGTTGGAGATGCCGTTGGCCAGCAACCGGGGCGAATGCCGCTTGGTGTCCAGACCCATGTCCTTGCCGATCATCATCAGCAGACGCCGCGAATCGTCAGCGTCATAGATCGAGAAGTTCGAGTTCAGGCCGGGCAGCAGTGAGGCCTGATTGCGCAGGATCCGCACACACGTCGAGTGGAACGTCGACACCCACATGTTGCGCGCCCGTGGCCCGACGAGGCCCACCACCCGCTCGCGCATCTCGGCGGCGGCCTTGTTGGTGAACGTGATGGCAAGCACCTGGCCGACGCCGACCTCCCGGGATGCCAGCAGGTAGGCGATACGGCGGGTCAGCACCGCCGTCTTACCCGAGCCCGCGCCCGCCACAATGAGCAGCGGCGAGCCTTCGTGCAGCACCGCCTGGCGTTGCTGGGGGTTGAGGCCATCGAGAAGGTCAGCCGGTTTGTCACTGCCGGACATCGGCCTGGCTTCGCGTTTCAGGAGGTTGGCGTCGTTCGGGGTCACGTGCACACTCATGTCGCACCTAACTTACCGCTGACGGCAGACAGAATCGCCCACCAGCGCCAACAGACCTCCGGGGAAGGGATGGAACCTTCGCCCGGAGGTCGTGTCGTCAACTGCTAGTCGTCGTCGCTCTCGCGGCCGGCGGTTCCGTCCGCACCGTCGTCGCCGCGGGCGCCGGCCAGCCCGCCTGCGCCACCAGTGCCACCGACACCTGCACTCGGCGATCCGGTGCCGGCATCGGGGACTGTCGCGTCCCCACCGTCACCGCCGTCGCCGCCCTCGCCCGCGACGAAGCCGCCGCGGCCACCGTTGCCGCCATCACCACCGGTGGCGTCCCCATCGGATTCGCCCTCTTCGTCGCCGAACACGTATGCCTCGCCGCCGGCACCGCCGTCGCCCCCGGTTCCCGCGAGGCCTGCCGTGCCACCGTTGCCGCCCGCGCCCGCGGTGCCGTCTCCGTCTATGGGCGCTGCGTCGCCGCCGACGCCGCCATCACCGCCCGTGCCGATGATCGTGGACCCACCGTCGCCACCTACGCCGCCAACCGCGTCGGCGTCGTAGTCGGGGTTGCCGTAACCCCCGTTGCCGCCGTCACCGCCGTCACCGATGGTGGTCGCGCCACCCTTGCCCCCGTTGCCACCGACAGCTTCTTCGCCGTCCTCGTACGCCGCGGCATCGCCGCCATAGCCGCCGTCGCCACCGTTGCCGTTGAACGAGTTGCCGCCGCCGCCGCCCCAACCGCCGAAGGCGCTGCCGTACTCGGACTCGGCGTTTCCTCCGTCGCCGCCCCAGCCGCCGCTACCCATTGTGGCCGAGCCACCCACGCCGCCGTCTCCCGCGAATGCATCCCCGTTGAACGAGTAGGCGTCTCCGCCCCATCCGGCGTCTCCACCCTCGCCCCCGAGCAGGCCTCCACGACCTCCGTTGCCGCCCCTGGCGCCCTCGGCATCGTTGTCCTCCGGGTCGTCCGCGTCCAACAGGTTCTCGTCGGAACCGCCGTCGCCGCCATTGCCGCCGTTGCCGAACAGGAAACCGCCGCGCCCGCCGCGGCCGCCGTCGGTGGCGGCAAGCCTCTCCCCCGTGCCTTCGCGGTAAAAAGCGTCGAGCCCGCCCCCACCGTCGCCGCCGTCACCGAAGAGGAAGCCGGCGTTGCCACCGTCGTAGCCGTAGCGTCCGTCGCCGCCGTTCCCCCACAGCAGCCCGCCGTCGCCCCCACGGCAGGCATTGCCTTCGCAATCCTCGGCCGCGTCGAGGCCATTGCCGATCAGCCACCCGCCGGGGCCGATGATCGGGCGCAGCGCTGGGTTGGCTGACGCCAGTGCGAAGGTTGTTGTGGACGAACCACTCGGGCCCAGAAGTGAGCCGCAGCCGGCCGAGGCCGCATCGCCGGCAAGGCATTCCGGCACGAGCGCCGATTCGTTCGAGACGAGTTGAACGTTCATCGCCACGTGCGTTGCGGCCTCTTTGTCCGGGGTGACGGCGAGTGTCAAACCGGCCCCGACCATCGCCGATCCGAGGGCGCCGGCCGCAACATAGCGGCCAGCCGAACGTTGCGACGGACGTGATTCCCGAGCCATGCGGTGTCTACCCACTTGATAACCCTCCGTTTTCCGGACCGCCCCCTGGCGATGCGCGTAAAGCCCCCAATATCCCTGGGTTAGGGAGAATGTAGGGCTGGTTTCAGCAACGTGTCAAGCAAATGCACACATTGTCGGCGAATATTTCATCAACGGTGACCTTGCGAAACGAACTGTTCGCCGCGGATGGAAGAAAGAGATGCCCGGACAGCGAACGCAACGATGGCCCAACAGAACCAAATCATGTTTACAGCAGTTGATTACGACTCGATACTCGATGCGGCTCGTCGTGCGCGGGGAACGAGTCAGCGACCCTCAGAGGTCATGCCATCCCGAAAGCCGTACCCAATTGGGAAGTCGCCGACGAGCTAACCAAATCGAACCAACAGCAAACACAATTGATGGTCGCGGTGCTACTTGATCACCCCTCGGGTCGACTCGCGGCGAGGACTCACCATGGTCCACGGCTTCGGCGGGGAGGCCGGTTCGCCGGCCCGTTCGGCGGCCAGTTCGGCGGCCAGTTCGGCAATGACAAGTCCGAATCGCGCAATGCCCCAGGAGCTCACGAAATCGTCGAGTGAGACTTCACGCGGCCGCGGACCGCGTACCGCGGCCGCCGGGTAGCTGTCGTCGAACCGAACGGTATGAGCCCGGGAGTCCACGGCGGCCACCACCGCGTGACCGCCGTCGACAGGGACGATCGCGACCTTTGAGTCATCGGCGAGAGCGTCGTTCAATGCCCGCAGAGCTTGTTCACCGGTGTCGTAGGTCGTGGCGACCCATCCGATTCCGTGCTGCTGCAACAGGACACGCGCATCGTCCATCGACACGGTGTCATCGGTTCTCAGACCCCGGTACATCTTCCTGCCCGGCTTGCTCACACTCGGACTGTTCATGGCCTCGTAGACGATTCGGGCCTCGCGAGGCACCTCACCCCTGAGACGACCGATCGTCGTCGCGACTGCAAGTAAGACACTGTCCATGGCTGTGGTTTCGATCGGGACTACCGCGACCGGCGCGGCGCGTCTTTCGCACTGGTCAGCGCCACGGAATCGCGGCGCGGCTGCAGGTTCTTCCATGCCGACGGCGGAATCGTCGGGTTGTCGGGCCGTTCCGCGATGAGGGTCTGATAGTTGCTTCGGTTCCACGCCGCCATGAACACTTCGCGCGGTAGCTCCCAGGCCCGCCCCAGCGGCTTGCCGTTCACAATCATGCTCTGGGCGTGGTCGTTGATCGTGATCGTGTCGGTATTGGGGTCGTATCCGGTGACCACGACCGCATGGTTGCCATTGGCGGTGGGCAACGGGATTTGACCGTTGTAACCGGGTTGAGCTTTCGACCACAAGACGTGGGCGTTGATGGAAGCGATGATCGCTTTGTCGGGGTCGGCAAGCGCGGTCTTGAGCTTCTCCAGCGCCTCGTTCTCGTAGTACGTGTTATGCGACCCATAGTTGCCGAAATGGTGCACGTTGGAGTCGATGCCGTATCGCCCGAGCAGATTTCTGGCGTCTTCGTAGAATGCGCCCTTCGAGCTGTCGCGCATGCCGCGGTACATCATCTTGCCGGCGTAGATTCCCTTGTTCACGCTGAGGAGATTCATTGCCTGATAGACGATTTGAGGTTCGCTGGGTAGTTTTCCAGTGAGGAGGCCGATGACGTCAGCCACCGAGATGAGCACACAGTCGCCTGAATTCTGGGGCTGCCAGTACCTGGCCGCGTTGGCCGGGTCGCCGTAGGTTGCCTGCAGTTCCAGATCACGGCGTGTCAACGTCAACGAACCCGCATACCCGAGCGCCTCGGGCACCACCGGCGAAGACGGCGACGACGGAACCACCGGCACCACCCGCGGCTGCACCCGCACCGTACGCAACGTCAACAACCGATCCCGATCCACACCAGCAGCCGCCCGACCCAACGACGGAACCCGCGTCACCGGAGCCGGATCCACCACCACCTCAGACACCGCCACCGGCGCCACCACCCCAG
>NZ_LWCS01000018.1 GCF_001650495.1 Mycolicibacterium iranicum
CGCCACCGGTGATCGTCCTGCCGCGTCAGCCGCAGTGGACACCGCCCCGATGGCAGTGGCCCAACCAGCAGCCCTACGAGCCGGACAACGACCCCTGGGACCCGCCGTGGGAGGACGATGATCCGCCCACCACGAGGCCTCCGCAGACGACCAAGACGCCGCAGGTGCCGACGGTCCCGCAGGTCCCGACCGTGCCGACGGTGCCCCAGCAGCCGCAGTGGCCCGGTAGCGGATCGGGGTCAGGCTCGGGTTCCGGGTCCAACTCGGGCTCCGGGTCTGGTGGCGGCCGCGGTGACAGTGGCGGCGGCTCGCGAGGTGGCTCGGGCACCGGCGTGCCCGGCGACATCAACGGTGACGGCTGCTTCCTGATCTTCTGCGGTACCGGCCGCAACTAGCGTTCGTCACCTTCCGTTGGTCTGGCGCTTCGTGTCGCGTTGGCTTCAGCTCATCGGAGGTGGGTACTGAGGGCGGTATGCGCTGTACCGTCTTCGGGACCGGATATTTGGGTGCGACCCATGCCGCGGGCATGGCCGAGCTCGGCCACGAGGTCATCGGCGTCGACGTCGACGCCGGCAAGGTCGCGAAACTCTCTGGCGGTGAGGCTCCGTTCTACGAGCCCGGGCTGCGGGAGATGTTGCAGCGCAACATTGATGCGGGACGACTGCGCTTCACGACCGACTATGCCGAGGCGGCCGAATTCGCCGATGTGCACTTCCTCGGGGTCGGAACACCGCAGAAGAAGGGTGAGTACGCGGCCGATCTGCGCCACGTCTACGCCGTCATCGACACCCTGGTGCCGCTGCTGACCCGTTCAGCGGTGATTATCGGCAAGTCGACCGTGCCGGTCGGCACCGCGGCTGAACTCGTCGAGCGGGCCGCAGGCCTCGCTCCGGAAGGCGTCACCGTTGAGGTGGCGTGGAACCCGGAGTTCCTGCGGGAAGGATTCGCCGTTGCCGACACTCTGCACCCCGACCGCATTGTGCTTGGGGTGCAAAATAATTCGCAGTTCGCCGAGAAGGTGGTGCGGGAGATGTACGCACCGCTGCTCGCCGACGGCGTCCCGTTCCTGGTTGCTGACCTACAGACCGCCGAATTGGTCAAGGTGTCGGCCAACGCATTTCTTGCCACCAAGATCTCGTTCATCAATGCGATCTCCGAGGTCTGCGAGGCCGTTGACGCCGACGTCACGCTGCTGGCCGATGCGCTCGGCTACGACGCCCGCATCGGCCGCCGATTCCTCAACGCGGGCCTCGGATTCGGCGGAGGCTGCCTGCCCAAGGACATTCGGGCATTCATGGCCCGCGCAGGCGAGCTCGGCGCCAACCATGCGCTGACGTTTCTGCGCGAAGTCGACAGCATCAACATGCGCCGCCGCACCCGGATGGTCGAATTGGCCACCAGGGCGTGCGGCGGGTCGCTGCTCGGCGCCAACGCCGCGGTCCTCGGCGCGGCGTTCAAACCCGAATCCGACGACGTCCGCGACTCTCCCGCGCTCAACGTCGCCGGCATGCTCCAACTGCACGGTGCGACCGTCAACGTGTACGACCCGCAGGCGATCGAGAACTCCCGGCAGCTCTTTCCCACGCTGAACTACTCCACGTCGGTGCTGGAGGCATGTCAGCGCGCCGACGCCGTGCTGGTCCTGACCGAGTGGCGCGAGTTCGTCGACATGGATCCCGATGCGCTGGCCGAGGTGGTACGCGCGAAAGTGATTGTGGACGGCCGCAATTGCCTCGACGTCCAGAAGTGGCAGAACGCCGGCTGGCGGGTGCACGCACTCGGCCGCAACCTCGAGCGAGCCATCCCGGCGTAATGTCGGTGCATGCCCGTCTACGCGTTGAATCTGTTCGACATCGCCGACCGCGACGAGTACCTGGCCTACTCCAAACGCTCACCCGCCGAGGTCGCCAGGCACGGAGGCCGTGTCGTGGCGCTCGGACAGTTCCGGGAGTCGGTCACCGGTGACATCGAGCCCCGCTCCGTGCTCATCCTGGTCGAGTGGGAATCGAAGGAGGCGTTCGACGGCTACTGCAACGACCCTGACCTAGCCGATCTGCACGCCCACCGCGAAGACGGGTCGTCCTCCTACATCTGGCACCTGTTCGACCGCTTGGACGACCTGCGACCCTTGCTTAAGGTGAACTGATGGCGGCCGAGCTTCTGCGACAACGAATCCGGTGGATGGCACTGCACGGGGTAGTCCGCGCGCTGTCAAAGATCGGGGCACGCCGCGGGGGAGACCCGCAGGCCAGGCTGATCGCCGATCCCGAGGCGCGCGCCGACCCGGCCCGGTTCGCCGACGAACTGCGCGGTGACGCGGCGGTGATCCGGTGCCGTGCGGTGCTGCTGACCGTCGACCACCAGGCCGCCAACGAGATCCTGCGCTCCGACGACTTCCGGGTGTCCTCACTCGGCGCCGGGCTGCCCAAACCGCTGCAGTGGGTCAACCGCAGAACCCACCCCGGCCTGCTGCATCCGATCGAACCGCCCTCGCTGCTGTCGATCGAACCGCCCGACCACACGCGGTGCCGCAAGCTCGTCTCGTCGGTGTTCACCACACGCGCCGTCGCCGCACTGCGCGACCGCGTCCAGCAGACCGCCGACACGCTCCTCGACGACCTGGAACGCGAAGCCAGCGTCGTCGACGTCGTCGAGCGGTACTGCTCGCAGCTGCCCGTCGCGGTGATCAGCGACATCCTCGGTGTGCCCGAGAGGGACCGGAAACACATTCTGCACTTCGGGGAACTAGGTGCGCCAAGCCTCGACATCGGATTGTCCTGGAAGCAGTTCCAGCAGGTGCACGAGGGCCTCGTCGGCTTCAACGCCTGGCTCGGCGGCCATTTGGAGGAGCTGCGCCGCAACCCCGGCGACGACCTGATGAGCCAGCTGATCCTGGCCAGCCAGGCCTCCGACGAAGCCGACCGTTTGTCCGACCGGGAGCTGCAAGCCACGGCGGGCCTCGTGCTGGCGGCGGGCTTCGAGACCACCGTGAACCTCCTGGGTAACGGCATCCGGATGCTGCTCGACACCCCCGAACACCTGGAGACGCTGGCGGCTCGCCCCGATCTGTGGCCGAACACCGTCGAGGAGGTTCTGCGGCTGGACTCGCCCGTGCAGATGAGCGCCCGCTTCGCCCGCCGCGACGTCGTCATCGGCGGAACCCCGATCGAGCGTGGCGAACTCGTCATCGTCCACCTCGCAGGCGCCAATCGCGATCCCAAGGTGTTCACCGACCCGCACCGCTTCGACATCGAACGCGACAACGCAGGCAAGCACCTGTCCTTCTCCGGCGGCAGGCACTTCTGCCTGGGTGCGGCGCTGGCGCGCGCCGAAGGTGAAGTCGGGCTACGCACGTTCTTCGAGCGCTATCCGGGTGCCCGGCTGGCAGGTGAGGGCAGCCGTCGCGACACCCGCGTATTACGGGGTTGGTCAACCTTGCCGATCACGCTTGGGAAGGCGCCGGCCGCGCTAGGTTCGTAGGGGTGGACTTCCGAGCAGCCCTGCTCGAGCAGACTCGAGCATTCGGTGAACTGATCCGATCGGGAGACCCGGCGACTCCCGTCCCCACATGCGGCGAATGGACGCTCAAGCAGCTGTTCCGTCACGTGGGTCGCGGAAATCGTTGGGCCGCACAGATCATCAGTGAACGACGCAATCAGCCTCCCGACCCGCGGGAGGTGCGTGACGGCAGACCGCCCGAGGACCTCGACGCCGCTATCGAATGGCTCAACGCCGGGGCGCAGGCTGTCATCGACGCCGTCAACCGCGTCGGCTCCGACGCACGGGTGTGGACGTTCGTCGGACCCAGGCCGGCGGGCTGGTGGATACGACGGCGCGTCCACGAGGTCGCGGTGCACCGGCTCGACGCGGCGCTGGCGCTCGGCGCCGAGGTGGAGCTGCCCGCCGAACTCGCCGCCGACAGCCTCAGCGAGTGGATCGAGCTCGCCACCGTCGACAGGAGCCGCCCGGCCGCGTTGGAGCGCGGACAATCGGTGCACCTGCACGCCACCGAGGAGAAGCTGGGCCCGACGGGGGAGTGGACCATCGTCCACGACGACGAGGGGCTGTCCTGGTCACACAGCCACGGCAAGGGCGCTGTGGCGTTGCGGGGACCTGTCAACGCGCTGCTGCTGGCCACCTTGCGGCGCAAGACCGCGGCCGACGCCGGGCTGGAGGTTCTCGGCGACGCGACCGTCTGGGACGCGTGGCTGGAGCGCACGCCGTTCTAGGCTCGAGGTATGACCACTTCGGAGCTGGCCACCGTTCTCGCCTGGCACGACGCGCTCAACGCCGCCGACATCGACACACTGCTGGCGCTGTCCAGCGATGACATCGAGATCGGTGACTCCGGCGGTGCCGCCCAAGGCCACGCCGCCTTGGGGGAGTGGGCCCGGTCATTGGACGTCAAAGTCGAACCCGGCCGCATCTACGTCAACGACGGGGTGGTCGTCGTCGAACAGCAGACCGTGTCCGTCACCGGCGAGACCGGAACGGTCGCCTCCGCATTCCGTGTCGTCCACGACCACGTCACCTCGGTGTTCCGGCATGACTCGCTGGACGCGGCGCTGGCCGCCACCGAGCTGACCGAAGCGGACCTGACGGGCTGATGCGAGGAATCATCCTGGCAGGTGGATCGGGCTCCCGCCTCCATCCGATCACCCTGGGCGTCAGCAAGCAGCTGGTGCCCGTCTACGACAAGCCGCTGATCTATTACCCGCTCTCCACGCTCATCCTGGCAGGCATCCGCGACATCCTCGTGATCACCACCGCGCTGGACGCGCCGGATTTCCGTCGATTGCTCGGCGACGGTTCGCAAATCGGAGTGAACCTGACATACGCCGTGCAGGACGAACCGGAAGGCCTCGCGCAGGCCTTCGTGATCGGAGCATCACACATCGGTGCCGACTCGGTGGCACTGGTGTTGGGGGACAACATCTTCTACGGCCCCGGCCTCGGCACCAGCCTGCAGCGGTTCCACAATGTCGTCGGAGGATCCATTTTCGGATACTGGGTGGCCGATCCGTCGGCCTACGGGGTGATCGAGCTCAACGCCGACGGCAGGGCGGTCTCGCTGGAGGAGAAACCGTCAATTCCCAAGTCGCACTACGCGGTGCCCGGACTGTACTTCTACGACAACGATGTCATCGAAATCGCCCGTGGGCTCGGCAAATCCGAGCGCGGAGAATACGAGATCACCGAGATCAATCAGACCTACCTCAAGCAGGGCAGGCTCAGCGTCGAATTGCTGGCGCGCGGGACGGCATGGCTGGACGCCGGGACATTCGACTCGCTGCTCGACGCCGGTGACTACGTGCGGACCATCGAGCAGCGGCAGGGACTCAAGATCAGCGTGCCGGAGGAAGTGGCCTGGCGCGTCGGCTTCATCGACGACGACGCGCTGGAGAAGCGGGCCCGTACCTTGCTGAAGTCCGGCTACGGCACCTATCTGCTGGAGTTGCTGGGCCGCCGAAACTGAGGGTAGGACCGGGGTTTCGCGCTCGCGGCGACCACGTCTTCAGGTTCGGCCACCGCGGTGTCAATGACGGGTGTGTTGCGGGGTGGCCAGCAGCGCGGCGATCCCCGTCGTCAGCGGCACCGACAGCGCCAGCGCGATCCCTCCCACCGCCGAGCGGGCCACCTCGATGGCCACGCTCTCGCTCGTCAGCACGTCGCCGAGGGACCGGTTGGCAACGCTGAACAGCAACAGCAGCGGCAGCGCGCTACCCGCGTACGCCAGGACGAGCGTGTAGACGGTCGAGGCGATGTGGTCGCGGCCCACCCGCATGGCCCCGACGAAAACCTCGCGACGGGTTGCGCCATCGCCGAGGGCGGCCAACTCGAACGCCGTCGAGGCCTGAGTGACGGTGACGTCGTTGAGCACGCCCAGTGAGCCGATGATGAATCCTGCCAGCAGCATGCCGGTGATCGACACGTTGCCCAGGTAGGCGGCCACCTCGTTGTTCTGGTCCTCCGACAGCCCGGTGAGGTGGGTGAGTTCGATTGCCGCCCAGGACAACACCGCCGCCAGCAGCAGCGACGCCAAAGTCCCCAACAATGCGGCACTGGTCCGCAGGCTCACCCCGTGCGCGAGGTAGATCACCGCGTACAGGATCGCTGCCGACGCCACCAGCGCCACCGGGACCGCTGGGCCGCCGTCGCGCAATGCCGGTAACAGGAACACCACGAGGACGCCGAACGCGACGACGATGCCGACCAGCGCCCGCAGGCCGCGCCAGCGGGCCACCGCGACGATCACGACCGCGAACACCAGCGCGAAGGCGGCCAACGGCCACGCCCGCTCGAAGTCGTAGAACGCATACGTGGTGGTGCCCGCGTCGTCGACCTGCCTGCTGAGTCGGATGTCGTCGCCCACGGCGAGGCTGGGCTGGCCGGGACCGACGCCGATCTCCAGCAGGGTGTTGGCGCCCTGGTTCGGTCCGCTGTCGATGGACACCAGCGACTGCACACACTCCGCGCCGGCACCCTCGGCCGGCAGCGGTGTCGACGTGAGGACCGATCCGGCCGACGGACTGCCGCAGGTGGCCTCCGTGCTGGACAGTACGTGCCCAGACTCGGTGGTGACGGCTCCGCCTGTGGCGTTCTGGAACGGCAGCGGAATGTCGGCCTTCTCACCGCTGGGCCACAACAACGCAGCGCCTACCAGGACAGCCACCCCGATGGCGACGAGCAGGCCGACGACGATCTTGGCTGCCAGCGGGCCCAGCGGAGACGGGCCGCTCAGCGAGTGCGAATGTGAGTGCGCCACCCGGACAGGGTAGTTGTCGACACTTCGACTCTGGTGTCCCCCGGCTGGTCGTCGGCGGGCCCGCCGCGAGCGAAAGCGACGAATCTGAAGTTGTGGTCGCGGATTGGCCCGAAAACGGGACATAAGCTCAGATTCGGCGGGAGGCGATTTTCGTGCGCGGACACCCCCGCGCGCCGACTTAGCCTGAGGACATGGTCAGAAGCGCCGCCGGGCGGTCGGCATCGAAATTGGCATTGAAGCGAGCCTATGAAGCGCTACTCGCAGAAGCGGTGGCGCCGGTGCTCAGTCAGCACCGATTCACCAGGTCGCACAACACCTTTCGCAGACAGCGCGGACCGCTGTACGACGTCGTCAACTTCCAGCCCAATTGGAACAACAGCGTCACACCCTGGTACGGGTTCTTCGTCAATGTCGGCGTCGGGTCCGTGGAGATCGACCAGGCATGTCCAGGCCACGATCTGCAGCTGCACCCCCGCGAGGGATTTTTGCTGGACCGCCGATGGGAGCACCTCGTGCCCGATGCGCCCTATGAATTGCGATTCGATCTGGCCACCAACATGTCAGCATTCGCGGCGCGGCTGTGCGAGAACCTGCGACTTGTCCTCGGCGCGGTGGAACGCGTGCACTCGACGCGGGACCTCGTGGAGTATGCCGTCGACAACAACCTGTTGATCGCCTACGAGAAGACATGCTGTTACCTGGCGGCGACCAAGGACACCGAAACCCTGAACCGCTATGTCGCGAGGCTGTACGGAAGCTTCGGACATCAGGAGCGCTGGGCCATTTTCAACAGCAGGATCACCGCAGCGGCGGGAACAGTGGTTACTGGCGGTAGCTGACCAGGAAGTTGCCGAGGCGCTCGATCGCATTGGCCAGATCGCGCGCCCACGGCAGGGTCACGATGCGGAGGTGATCCGGTGTGGGCCAATTGAATCCGGTGCCCTGTGTGACGAGGATCTTCTCCTGCAGCAGCAGATCCAGAACCAGCTGCTCGTCGTCGGCGACGTCGTAGACCTCCGGGTCCAGGCGCGGGAACGCGTACAGCGCGCCCTCGGGTTTCACACAGGACACCCCGGGGATCTCGTTGAGCTTCTCCCACGCGACGTCGCGCTGCTCGAGCAACCGGCCGCCGGGCAGGACCAGATCGTCGATGCTCTGGTGACCTCCGAGAGCCACCTGAATCGCGTGCTGGGCAGGAACATTCGGGCACAGCCGCATGTTGGCCAGCAGGCTGATGCCCTCGATGAAGCTGGTGGCATGCTCCTTGGGGCCGGTGATGACGAGCCAGCCGGATCGGTAACCCGCCACGCGGTACGCCTTGGACAGCCCATTGAAGGTCAGTGTCAACAGATCCGGCGCCAGGGAGGCCAGGGCGATGTGCTTGGCATCGTCGTAGAGGATCTTGTCGTAGATCTCGTCGGCCAGCAGCAGCAGCTGATGCTTGCGCGCCAGTTCGACGATCTGCGTGAGATTTTCGCGGGTGTACACCGCGCCGGTCGGGTTGTTCGGGTTGATCACGACAATCGCCTTGGTGCGGTCGGTGATCTTGGATTCCATGTCCGCGATATCGGGCTGCCAGCCCTGCGTTTCGTCACACAGGTAGTGCACGGGGGTGCCGCCGGCCAGCGATGTCGAGGCGGTCCACAGCGGATAGTCCGGCGCGGGGATCAGCACCTGGTCGCCGTTGTCCAGCAGCGCCTGCAGCGTCATCGTGATCAGCTCGGACACGCCGTTGCCGAGGAAGACGTCGTCGATGTCGAAACGGGGGAAACCGTCGACGAGTTCGTAGCGCGTGAACACCGCACGACGGGCGCTGACGATTCCCTTCGAATCCGAGTATCCCTGGGCATAGGGCAGCGCCTGGATGATGTCGCGCATGATGACGTCGGGCGCCTCGAAGCCGAACGGCGCAGGATTGCCGATGTTGAGCTTGAGGATTCGGTGGCCTTCGGCTTCCAGACGCGAGGCGTGCTCGTGTACGGGTCCGCGGATCTCGTACAGGACGTCCTGCAACTTGCTGGACTGCGCGAATTCGCGCTGGCGCCCGTGCTGGCCACTACTCGTGTGCCATGGCACCTGGTGCGTACTCATGACCAGAATCCTCCCACGACTGTCGACGTGTTTTTCGCCCCTGGTGACGACAGTTACTCATACGTCGCCGAAAGGTTCGACAATTCGACCCATCTGCGCTGGAAACTGGCGGGAATCAACCCGGTTTCGAAGTGCCCGCCGACCGCGCCAGGGTCGGCCCGTAAACCGTTCCGACGCAACCGGCTTTGTTCGGCGCCAGGTCGCAGGCGGTGTCCGGCACGTCGACGAAGGTCGCGTTCCAGCCCGAAAGTTGTTGCTGGAAGGCAGTTTCGCAGACGGGCCGGTCGAAGCCGCAATTGCCACGACCGTCGGTTCTGTCTGTTACTTCCGGCCCGGGCGACGTGCGCCCTTGGCGATGCCCAGGCCCTTCACCGGCGGTTCGTCGCCGACGACGCGAGCGTCACCGTTGCCCGAGCCGTTCGACGAGGACGCCGGTTCGGCGTCCGCTGCAGGTTCAGGTTCCGGCGCCGAGTCGGGCTCCGCATCTGCCACGGGCTCCGAGTCCGGCTTGGGCTCCGGCTTCGGTGCCGCGGGCGCAGCCGACTTCTTGGCGCCCGGCCTGCGCACGCCAGGCGCGATGCCGAGGCCCTTGACCTCAGGCTCAGGGTTGGGAGCATCGTCGAGACCGCGATCGGAATCAGCGGTGTCTTCCTTGGTGTGAGCGTCTGCCTGATCCGGGTCGGCGTTCGGCGGCTGCGTGACCGTCGACTCGCCCTCGTTCGGCGCGGCTTTGGGCGCCGCGGCCTTCTTCGCACCGGGTCGGCGAGCCCCCGTCGCGATGCCGAGGCCCTTGACCTCCGGTTCGGGCTTGGCGGGCGCTTCGGCAGCAGCAGGCGCTTCCGACGGAGCCGCGGAGGCCGCAGGAGCCGCCTTCTTGGCTCCCGGACGCTTGGCTCCGCCTGCGATGCCCAGGCCCTTGACCTCGGGCTCGGCCTTCGCGGGCTCAGCCTCGGCGGGCGCGGATTCTGCCGCGGGTGCCGCCTTCTTGGCTCCCGGGCGCTTGGCGCCACCGGCGATGCCCAGACCCTTGGCGGGAGCAGCCGCTGGCGTCGCCGTCGACTCGGCGGCGGCCGCGGTCTTCTTGCCGGGCTTCTTCGCCCCGCCTGCCACCCCGAGTCCGGTGACCGGCTTGGTGGCCGTCGATGCCTTGGCCTCGGCCGGCGCGGCTTCTTCGGCTTCTTCCTCGGCCTCGGCAGGTTCTTCGGCCTCGGCGGGGGCCTCGGCCGCGATCTTGGCCGCACGCTCCTCGGCTTCCTTTGCCGCCGCGCCCTTTTCGGGCAATGCGAACGCGCTCTTGTCGAGTGAACCGAGCAGCAGCTGAGCGACGTCGAGGACCTCGGGGGCCTTCTCCAGACTGCGGGTGGACGTGACGTCGTCGACGCCGTCGGTCATCATCACGCGGCAGAACGGGCAACCCGTCGCGATCGCCGAAGCGCCAGTGTCGACGGCCTCCTCGGACCGCTCGACGTTGACGCGCTTGCCGATGTGCTCTTCCATCCACATCCGCGCGCCACCGGCGCCGCAGCACAGACCGCGATCGGCGTGGCGCGGCATCTCGGTCAGTTTCGCGCCCGACGCCCCGATCAGCTCACGCGGAGCGGAGTACTCCTTGTTGTGGCGGCCGAGGTAGCACGGATCGTGATAGGTGATGTCCATCCCGGAGTCCGAAGCAGACTTGACGGGAATCAACTTCTTGTCGCGGACCAGCCTGTTCAGCAGCTGCGTGTGGTGCAGCACCGTGTAGTTGCCGCCGAGCTGCGGATATTCGCGGCCCAGGGTGTTGAAGCAGTGCGGGCAGGTGACGACGACCTTGCGGTCGACCCGCTCGACACCTTCGAACAGGTCGTTGAGGGTCTCGACGTTCTGTGAGGCGAGCTGCTGGAACAGGAACTCGTTGCCCGAGCGGCGGGCGGAGTCGCCGTTGCAGGTTTCACCCTCGCCCAGCACCAGGTACTTGACTCCTGCGGCGGCGAGCAGTTCGGCGACGGCCTTGGTGGTCTTCTTCGCGCGGTCCTCGAACGCGCCGGCGCAGCCGACCCAGAACAGGTACTCGTAGCCCTCGAACGAGTCGACGTCCTTGCCGAAGACCGGCACGTCGAAGTCGACCTCGTCGATCCAGTTGGTGCGGTCCTTGGCGTTCTGGCCCCAGGGATTGCCCTTGTTCTCCAGGTTTTTGTAGAGCACACCGAGCTCGCCGGGGAACTCGGACTCCATCATCACCTGGTAGCGGCGCATGTCGACGATGTGGTCGATGTGCTCGATGTCGACCGGGCACTGTTCGACGCAGGCACCGCAGGTGGTGCAGGACCACAGCACGTCCGGGTCGATCACGCCGCCCTGTTCGAGGGTGCCGACCAGCGGGCGTAGTGCCTGCTCGGGGCCGGAGCCCATGATGCGCTCGAAGCCGGACTCGGGGACGTGCTCGTGCGAGTGCTCCTCGCTCTTCTTCTCGCCGCGCAGCTCCTCGCCGAGACCCCCTTCGGGGGTGTTCTCCAGCGGGCTCTCCTTGTCGCCCAGGATGTACGGCGCCTTCGCGAACATATGGTCGCGCAGGTTCATGATCACGAGCTTCGGAGACAGCGGCTTTCCCGTGTTCCACGCCGGGCACTGCGACTGACAACGCCCGCACTCGGTGCAGGTGGTCATGTCGAGGTAGCCCTTCCACGTGAAGTCCTCGATCTTGCCGCGGCCCAGGACCGCGTCCTCGGCGGGATCTTCGAAGTCGACCAGCTGGCCCTTTGATTCGACGGGAAGCAGCGGGCCCAGCCCGTTGGGCATCCGCTTGAAGGTGACGTTGATCGGGGCCAGGCCGATGTGCAGGTGCTTGGAGTGCAGCACGATCAGCAGGAACACCAGCATGATCGCGATGTGCGCCAGCAGGGCCAGCGTCTCGATCCACTCGTTGGCGGGTTCGCCGAGCGGGTGCAGGATGGCGCCCATGAGCTGCGAGAAGAACGCACCATTGCCGTACGGCAGGGCGCCGGTGTTGACGGCGGCGCCGCGCACCAGCGCGTAGGTCCAGATGACGTTGAAGATCATGAACAGGATCAGCCAGGCGCCACCGGTGTGCGATCCGTAGAACCGGGAGTCGCGGCCGTGCTTCTTGGGCTCGCCGACGATGCGGATGATCGCGAACGTGATGATGCCGAGTAGGACGGCGACGGCGAAGAAGTCCTGGAGGAAGCCCAGGCCGTCCCAGCGTCCGATCAGCGGGATGTGGAAGTCGTGGTCGACGAGCTGGCCGAAGGCCTCGACATAGACCGAGCCGAGGATGAAGAAGCCCCACATCGTGAAGAAGTGCGCGATGCCGGGAACGGACCAGCGCAGCAGCCTGGTTTGCCCGAAGACCTCTTCGAATTGCGTGGTGATGCGCTTCTGAAGATTGTCCTTGCGGTTGTTGCCTTCGCTCAACGGTTGCCCGGAGCGGATCAGCTTTGTCAGCCAGAGCACGCGTTTGACGGCGAGCACGCCGACCACGGCGATCATCAGGACCCCAACGACGATCCTGATCAGCATCTGCGTATCCACGCGGGCCTCCGGATTTCTTGTTACCCGAGGGTAACTTAGTCTATGTTACTTGAGAGTAACTTAAGCGCGGTGCCTGCTCATAGTTACATCTGGCACAGAATGCGCGCTACGAAGGCTCACCTAACTAACCCGGTTAGACGGGTCATGACCCCGCTGAGGGCTCGAGCTGAGCGCGCAACATCGACAGCATCGCCGACCTGGATTCCGCACCGAGCCGCCGCCGGATCCGCGCCACGTGATGCTCCACGGTCTTTGCCGAGATGAAGAGTTGGGAACCGATCTCGCGATACGGCATGCCCTGCAGAAGCAGCTCGGCGACCTCGCGTTCGCGATCCGACAGATGTGCTGCACCCCGCTGCCCGACCACGCGTGACGGCGCCGCATCGGGTCGTTCGGGAACGGGGGCCGCAAGAGCCGGTTCCGGCGCTGCGGCCGCCTGCTTGAGGTCGCGCGCGAGCTGCAACATCGCCTGCGACACCCGCGGATCCGTGGTCTGCAGCGCGGCCTGACCCGCCAGCCGGGTCGCGTCCCAGGTGTGCCCGTGCTGGGCGAGACCCCGCGCCGCGATGGTGACGTCCGCCACGTCGACGTGGTTGGCGAGCACCCGCAACCATGTCCTACCTGCCGTGGCCAGGGCCTTCGCGAAGGAACTGCCTGCGGCGGCGGCGGTCAGCGCCTGGCCGTGCGGCGCGACGGCGTCAGGCGCATTCGCCAGGATGCCGGCGTGCACGCCCGCCCAGTGCAAAGGCACCGCCCACAGCACCGGGTCGCCCAGCCCCGCCAGCAACGCGAAGGCACCGTCGAGCGCATGCTGCAGCTGGTCGACCTGCCGCATGCGGGCCGCGGCGATCCACAGTTCACCCAGCGGGAGGGCGGCGAACACATCGGGCGAGGTCTCGGCCAACACCTCCATCGCGGAATACCAGTGCTTCTGCATGGCACCGCTGTCACCGGCCCGACGGGCGATGCCGGTGTGCAGCGCCGCCGCCCACAGAGCGTCCCGCCGGTGCAAGTCGGCGACATCCTCGGACGGCGCCGCGGCGGCGGCGGCGGTCAGCTGCCCGTCCTGCATGTGCGCCCACCCCAGGAGGAGACGATGCCGATGGGTGACGAAGATCGCATCGACCCGGTCAGGTTGCCCGTCGGTGTGCACGCAGCGTCCGATCACGCTTCGTGCCCGCACAGGGTCGCCGCTGTGGAGCGCGGCGAGGGTGACCAGCGCGGCGGGCGTGTCAGGGAGAACGCCGCCGTGGACCCCTTCCGCGGACAGCGATTGACTGAGCCGCGTCACCGCCACCGGATAGGGCTGCTCCAGCGTCGTCACGAGGCCTTCGGTGACGCTGCGGGCGGCCCGAGCGACCGATGTAGGAGGTCCGGAGGGCCGTTCGTCGGCGATGGCCCGGGCAGCGGCAGCGTCACCGGCGGCCAGCGCAGTGATGGTCGCGGCCGCCGAGACGACCGCATCGGCAGTGGGGCCGAGCCAGCGGAACAGGTCTGCGGCTTGGGCGGCCCCGCCGTCGTGCATCGCGATGCTGGCCGCGATCCGCACTGCGGCGGCGCGCTCGTTGGGGTCCTGCGAGGTGAGTAGGTCGTCGCAGAGCCGGCCGGCCGTCGCACAGTCACCGGTCAGTGCCAGGGCATCCGCCAGTTGTGCACTCAATGCCGTGGCGCCGGCGTCTGCGGCGGCGCGGTACAGGCGCGCGGCACGAGCCGGGTGCCCGCGGGAGTCACCGGCCAGGTCGGTCAACGCGACGGCGAGCCGATCGTCGCGCAGTCCGTGCTCAGCCAATCGGAGGGCGAGTTCGGCGGTCAGCGTCGACAGCTCGAGCTGTGACTGCAGAACCGACACTTCAATGTCGTGATGCCGTGCTGCACCGGCAATTTGGGCGATCCCATCATGGGCGGTGCGCAGGAAGGACGGCGGATGAGAGGGCTCGATCAGCGCGCTCGCGCGCGCCCTGTCGACCGACGCGAGGGCGACATCCGCCGGCATCCGCAACGCCGCGGCGACGTCGTCGGGCCCGAGGCCCGCACTCAGCGACGTGACAAGCAGTGTGTCGAGCAGCTCTTCATCGACGCGACGAAGCCGCTCGATCAGAGCAAACCGCGCGGTCTGTCGAACCGCCGCGGCGCCGTCGGCGACCGCCGACAACGCGGCGCTGAGTAGAAAGGGCAGGCCGCCTGTCGCGGAGGCGAGGACCCGCAGCAACTCGGGGCCGACGGGAGTGCCGAGGACCGTTGTGGCGACGCGAGCGATCTCCGCCGGGGGTAGCGGCGCCAGTGCGACGGCGGGATTCTCCCGCTCCAGCGCCGTGACGAGCCGTCGCAGGCTGAGCCGGTGGGCGAGCGGTTGCGTGGCGACGATCACGGTCGCACGCGGGTCCGCGACAAGCGTTGTGAGACGGTCTAATTCGTCGTCGTCGAGCAGGTCGGCATCGTCGACGACCACCGCAGCCTCTGCCGACGCGTCCGGGCGAGTGGCGACGCGACGGCCCGCCGACCGCATCGAAGCCCGCAGCGCCGACAGCACCGTGGACTTGCCCGTGCCGACGCCGCCGGTCACCACCAGCTTGGTCGGTGCTTCGGGGTCGTTGTCGACGGCCGCCAGCGCCTCACGGGCGGCAGGCAGCACATCCATCGCGCGAAGGTCAGGCGCCGGCGTCGGGGATGACGGTGGTGACGATCGGATCCGGGTCGTCGGTCGGCTCGGGCTCCGGAGCGGCTGTGGTCGTCGGCGGCTGTGTTGTGGTGGGCGGTTGCGTCGTGGTCGGCTGCGTGGTCGTGGTCCGCGTCGTCGTGGTTGTCGTCGGCGTGGTGGTGGTCGTGGTCGTGGTCGTTGTCGTGGTGGTCGTCGACGTGGCCGATGACGTTGTCGACGGGGTGGTCGTCGTCGACGGGGGAGGAGGTGGCGGCGGCTGGCTGACGGTGGTGGTCGCGATGCCGTCGGGTCCGACCGTGACGGTGGTGACCGGCGGGGGCAATTCGACCGGCGTCGTCTCGCCCGGTGTGGTGGAGGCTGTTTCGGTGACGGTCTCGGAGCTTCCGTCCGAACTCGTCAGCGTGATCGCGAGGCCCCCGACCGCGAGCAACGCCGCGGCCGCGGCCAGGCCGAACAGCAGCGGCGGCCGCTTGTACCAGGGCAGCGGGGCGAGTTCGTCGCGGTAGTCGTCGTCCTCCGGTGTGAACGCGACGGGCGGACGAGCGGCGGTCGAGCTCGGATCCGTGTACGCGGCCGAGGCCGTGTAGTCGGCGCCGGTGTAGGGCGCCGGATCCGCGACCGCGTCGTCGTCTTGCGACCAGGCCAGGGCGCCGCCGGCGACCGGTGCCGCCGGACCCAGCGCGGTCGGGACGTCCGCCGCGGGTCCCATCGCGGTCGGCACGTCGGCCGCTGCAGCCATCCCGGTCGGGGCCATGCCCGTCGGAGCGTCGCCCTCGAGGCTCTGGTTGGCGAGCAGCGCCGCGCCGGCGGCGATGTTCAGCTGCGCTCGGGGGGTGGTGACGACGGGTGCGCGCAGCTGCTCGGACAACCGTTGGGTCACCAGCGGGATCGCGGCTCCGCCGCCGACCGTCGCGATCGCTGAAATATCTTGTGCGGCAACGCCATTGTTCTCCAGCGTGTCACCGATGAGATTGAGCAAACCGTCGAGCGGTTCGGAGATGAGCTGTTCGAGTTCGGGTCGGGTCACCCGAACGTCGGAGCGGAATCCGGGCAGGTCGACCGGAACCGCCGTGGCGGTCTCGGCCGACAGTCGCTCCTTGGCGGCGCGGCACTCGTCCCGCAACCGGGCCAGCGGACCGACCGCCGCCGTTCCCGAGGTGTCGGCGGCGTTGCTGTCCGAAACCCCGGCCAGCACATGGTCGAGCAGCGCGCGGTCGATGCCGTCGCCGGAGAACTCGGGGTAGCGCGCCGTCTGCCCGACCGTGACGAGGCTGGCGCCTGCGTCTGCCAGGGTGACGCTGGATCCCCCTGCGCCGAGATCGACGAGGACGATCACGCCGCTGCCGGGCAGCCCGGGTGTGTTCTTCAGGGACGCGAGCGCCGCGGTGGAGTCGGGGATCAGCGTGGCGGGCACACCGTCGGGCGACAGGCCCGGCACGCTGCGCAGGGCTCCACGCAGAGCGCCGACCGTGCCGGGACCCCAGTGCGACGGCACGGCGACGGTTACCGGCGAGCCGCCGTCGACCAGACGGGCCATCGCGTCGAGCGCGGCGGCAAGCACCTGCTCCCCACGATGCGACGTCCCGTCCGCCGCGACGAGCGGCACAGGGTCCCCGACCCGCTCGACGAAGCCGCTGAGCACAATCCCGGCCTCGTTGTGGTCGGGGATCTCACCAGGTGCGCCGACCTCCGGAGCCTGACCGGGGAACAGGGTGAGGATGGAGCGGCGCGTCACGGGCGGACGGCCGACGCGGGCTGCGACGAGATTGGTCGTCCCGATCGACAACCCCAGGGGTTCGGTCATGGCGGCGTCTCCTGTCTGGACCGTGCACCACCTTAGCGGCTCGTCGACCACCGACAACCGACATTCCCCTAGTGTGGCGGATCCCCTAGTAGGTGATCCCCTAACGCTGCTTCGAACCGCCCGGGTTGCGCACCGATCCAGGGGCGGATTTTCGCCAATAGCATTGTCGGCACCAGGACGGATCGTGATCACCCGAAGGGAACGTGGCCGTGGCGAACTCGCTACTCGACTTCGTGATGTCGCTCGTGCGGGATCCCGACGCCGCCGCACGCTACGCAGCAGATCCGGCACAAGCCCTTGCCGACGCGCATCTGGGCAATGTGACCACTGCCGATGTCCAGAATCTGATTCCCGTGGTGTCGGAATCGCTGTCGATGGCAGCGCCGACGCACAGCCTCGACCCGCTGGATTTCCAACCCGTCAGCAATGTCTGGGCGAGCGGCGCGGCGACGGCGGCCTTCGATGCGTTCGACGACCAGGTGCCGTCACCCGTCGTCGACGAAGCGCAGACCGACGCCCCCGTCATCATCGATGGTCTCGACCATGGCGTCGATGCGCTGACCGGCGCCGATATGGCCGATCCGGTGGTATCGCTGCAGATCGCCGATCCGGAGTTCGATGATCCCGGACCCACAGGGATCGCGATCGTCGACGACTGGGCGCAGCCGTTCGACATTCCTGACACCGGCGACCAGACCTCGGGCTTCGATCTCTTCGACTGACCGCTCAGCACTGCGGAAAACCCGTGCGGATTTTGTGATCCGCACGGGTTTTCTGCATGTGAGCTGCGGAAAGCCCGAACCCCCGGAATACCCCTAATCCCCTAATGGAGGCCCGCCGGGATCCCTAGCAAGCCCCGATGGGGATTGGGATCGAACCCCGTTTCGGGTGTCTGTCGACATCCATAGATTGATTTTCAGACGCCGGGAGGAACCGGCGAGCAGACCCACATCAAACGGAAAGGCACTTCAATGAACACTCTCATCGACTTCATCCTCGACCTGTTCCGCAGCCCCGCAGCGGCCCAGTCCTTCGTCATCGATCCAGACGGCGCCCTGCGTGACGCGGGCCTGCCGAATGTGACCGCTGCACAACTCGCGTCGGTGGCCGCGACCGCCGCCCCCGCGGGCTACGCGCTCGGCGGCGGCGACCCGGTTGTCGGCCTGCAGCGCGCGGTCGCCGATCACCACCAGCTCGCGTCGAACTTCGCCTCGCCGTTCTCCCCGCAGACGTCCTACGCGCCGACCTTCGCCCCCAACACCAACACCGATCTGCTCAGCGGCAACAACGTCCCCGTGGCCAGCCCGGTCCAGGACGCCGGCGCCAACGCGCAGAACGGCGCGTTCAACCTCGGCTTCGGCGACATCACCTTCGGCGACAAGACCAGCAACACCGCCACCGACGGCGGCGTCGTGGTCGACGGCGAGAACGAGGGTGACATCGTCAGCGGCGACGGCGCCGCACTCGGCGACGGCAACACCATGAACAACGGCGACATCCTCGCGGGCTCGGGCTCCAACGTGGTGGTCGGCAAGGACAACGAGGTCGAGGACAACTCGCAGACCGCCGGCGGCGACCTGATCGCCGACAACGAGGCTCCCGTGCTCAACGACGTCGACACCAGCGGCGGCAACGGCGGCGGCGCCGACGGCGGCGGCAGCCTGCTGGGCATCGGCTCCGGCAACGCGGCCGGCGGTTCCGGCGGCAACGGCGGCGGCATCATCATCACCGACACCGACGTCAACACCGGCACCCAGATCGACGGCAACATCGGCAGCGACAACACCGAGGACAACTCGGTCAACACCGCGGTCGAGACCGACATCGACGCGTCCACCGAAACTTCGGTGGAGGACAATTCGAGCAGCTACGAGTCCAACATCGGCTCGGGCAACGAGACCGACCTGTTCTCGGACAACGTCACCGGTATCGAGACGGACATCGCCTCCAACAACCCGGTCGGCAATGACGTTGCGTCGAACAACGCCACCGATAACGACCTCGTGGACGCCTTCTGATCCACGCGACACCAGGCTGCTGGCGGGGACCGCTCATGGTTCCCGCCAGTCGTCGCGCCTACCTTTGAGTGACGCCGGACAAGAGGAACGACATGACGCCACCGCACGACCCCAAGAAGGTCGTCCTCGAGCTCGTCGACCACACCAGGAAGATCGCCGACACCCACGAACGCGGCGACCTGGTGGCGCGGTTGACGCACGCCGAGAAGCGAATCAACGATCCGCAGATCCGCGTGGTGATCGCCGGTCAGCTCAAGCAGGGCAAGAGCCAACTGCTCAACTCACTGCTGAACATGCCCGTCGCCCGCGTCGGCGACGACGAGTCGACAGTGGTCGCCACGGTGGTGTCCTACGGCGAGCAGGCGTCCGCGCGACTGGTGGTGGCACGACCCGACGGCGAAGAACCCGAACTCATCGAGATCCCCGTCGCCGACCTGCGCAACGACCTGCGCCGCGCCCCTCAGGCTGGCGGCCGCGAAGTCCTTCGCGTCGAGGTGACCGCGCCCAGCCCATTGCTCAAGGGTGGTCTCGCGTTCATCGACACCCCCGGGGTCGGCGGTCACGGGCAGCCGCATCTGTCCGCGACGCTGGGCCTGCTGCCCGACGCCGATGCGATGCTGATGATCAGCGACACCAGTCAGGAGTTCACCGAACCCGAGATGACCTTCATGCGGCAGGCTTTGGAGGTCTGCCCGGTCGCGGTCATCGTCGCAACCAAGACCGACCTCTATCCGCACTGGCGCCAGGTCGTCGACGCCAACGCCGCGCATCTGCGCCGGGCGGGCTTCACGGCGCCGCTGGTTCCGGTGTCCTCGACGCTGCGCAGCCACGCCGTGCAGCTCAATGACAAAGAGCTCGACGAGGAATCGAACTTCCCCGCGATCGTGAAGTTTCTGTCCGACGAAGTGCTCAAGCGCCAACAAGACCGGCTGCGCGACCACGTGGTGGGCGAAATTCGTTCGTCCGCAGAGCATTTGAAATTGGCGGTGGACTCCGAGCTGGCCGCCCTCAACGACCCCCACACCCGCGACAGGCTGACCGCAGACCTGGAGCGGCGCAAGCAGGAGGCGCAGGACGCGCTGCAGCACACTGCGCTGTGGCAACAGGTGCTCAACGACGGAATCGCCGATCTCACCTCCGATGTCGACCACGATCTGCGACAGCGCTTCCGCAACATCACTTTTCACACCGAACGCGTCATCGACGCGGGAGATCCGACGCTGCGCTGGGCCGAGATCGGCGCCGAACTCGAGGATGCGGTCGCCACAGCGGTCGGAGACAACTTCGTCTGGGCCTACCAACGGGCGGAAGCTCTGGCCGCCGAGGTGGCCAGGACCTTCATGGAGGCGGGGCTGGACACGGTGCGGATACCGACGATCGACGCCAGGAGTTTGGGCGCCGACATGGGTGAGTTCCGGTCGCTGGCACAACTGGAGGCCAAGCCACTGAAGTTGGGGCACAAGGTCGTCACCGGGATGCGCGGCTCTTACGGCGGCGTGCTGATGTTCGGCATGCTGACGTCGTTCGCCGGGCTCGGCATGTTCAACCCGCTGTCGCTGGGCGCCGGTTTCATCCTCGGACGCAAGGCCTACAAGGAGGACATGGAAAACCGGATGCTGCGGGTACGCAACGACGCGAAGACCAACGTGCGCCGATTCGTCGACGAGGTCGCGTTCACGGTCGGCAAGGAATCCCGCGACCGACTTCGCGGTATCCAGCGACAGCTGCGTGACCACTATCGCGAGATCGCCAACCAGACCACGCGCTCACTCAACGAGTCGCTGCAGGCCACGCTCGCCGCAGCCAAGGTGGAGGAGGCCGAACGCACCACGCGAACCAAAGAACTGGAGCGTCAGCTCGACATCCTGCGGCAGGTGATCGATCACGCGGACAAACTCGGCGCAGCCACGGTGACCCCGGCTCACTAGGCTCGGCTGATCAGTACCAGCGACCAAGTACGAGCGATCCTCGGCGGCACCATCGCCGCCTATCGAAACGACCCCGCATACCGGCAGCGTCCCGACCTGCACGACGAATTGCAGCGCATCGGGGGACGGTTGAACCAGCCGATACGTATCGCGCTCGCAGGGACTCTCAAAGCAGGTAAGTCCACGTTGGTCAATGCGCTGGTCGGGGACACCATCGCTCCCACAGACGCCACCGAGGCGACCCGCATCGTCACATGGTTCAGGCACGGTCCGACACCGAAGGTGACGGCCAACCATCGGAGCGGCCGTCGTTCCAACGTGCCGATCGCGCGCGACCTCTACGACGGCGGCTTGACGTTCGACTTCGCCCAACTGGACCCCGACGACGTCCTCGATCTCGACGTCGAATGGCCGGCCGCGGAACTGGTCGACGCGACGATCATCGACACCCCGGGCACGTCGTCGCTGTCGAGTGACGTGTCGGCCCGCACGCTGAGGCTGCTGGTGCCCGACGACGGGGTTCCGCGGGTGGACGCGGTGGTGTTCCTGTTGCGGACACTCAACGCCGCGGATACGGCGCTGCTCAAACAGATCGGGGAGCTGGTCGGCGGATCGTCCGGCGCGCTCGGGGTTATCGGGGTGGCTTCCCGCGCAGACGAGATCGGGGCTGGCCGCATCGACGCGATGATGTCGGCCAGGGACGTCGCGCAGCGGTTCACCGCGGAGATGGAGCGGACCGGCATCTGCCAAGCCGTCGTCCCCGTGTCGGGATTACTCGCGCTCACCGCCCGCACGCTGCGGCAGCGCGAGTTCGTTGCCCTGGAAAGGCTCGCCGGCGTGGACCCCGCTGACCTCGCCAGGGCGATGCTCTCGGTCGACCGGTTCGTTCGCGAAGACACCGCACTGCCCGTGGACGCCGCGACCCGCGCCGCACTGCTGGACCGGTTCGGCATGTTCGGTATCCGCATTTCAATCGCGGTGCTGCGATCCGGTGTCGGTGACTCCGTGGCGTTGGCGCAGGAACTTCTCGAGCGCAGTGGTCTGGTCGCGCTGCGTGACGTCATCGACCAGCAGTTCGCGCAACGCTCCGATCTGCTCAAGGCGCACACCGCGCTGTTGTCGCTGCGGCAGTTCGTGCAAAGAAATCCCGGATACGCAACCCCGCAGATCCTCGCCGACATCGACCCGCTGCTGGCGGACACGCACGCCTTCGAAGAACTGCGACTGCTCAGCCAGCTGCGGTCCCGCCCGACCACCCTCAACGACGACGAGATGGCCTCGCTGCGACGGCTGATTGGCGGCTCCGGCACCGATGTCGCCAGTCGGCTCGGGCTCGCTTCCGGCGACGACATCGACGGCCCACGCGCCGCCTTCGCCGCAGCTCAGCGCTGGCGCCGCCGAGCCGAGCACCCCCTCAACGACCCGTTCACGGCCCGCGCCTGCCGGGCCGCGGTGCGCAGCGCGGAGGCGATCGTCGCGGAGTACGCGCGTCTGGGGCGCTGACGCTTAACGTTTCGGGCTCACCGAACGACATAGAGGCATGCGCAATTCACTAGGCATCTCGCTGGGCACAGCGAATCTGATTGCGGTCGCTGATGGGCGGCCTACGGTACGGCCGTCGGTTGTGACCACGACCTCCGGTGTGACGGTGACCGGCTTCGTCGAGCGCATCGGCGATCCCGTCCCACTGGTGCTCGCCGACCACTCGGTGCACCGCCCCGAAGCGTTGGCCGCGGCGGCGATCGAGGACCTGACTCGAACGGTTCGCCCACACCGGCGGCCCGACGTCTCCGCGGTCGCCGTCCCCGCACACTGGCCGGACCCGGTCGTCGCGGCGCTGCGTGCCGCCATTCCACACCTGACCGTGGTCTCGGATGCGGCGGCAGCGCTCGCCGCGCTGCAGGCCGGCCCCGGACTGCCGGCGCACGGCGTCGTGGCCCTGTGCGACTTCGGTGCCTCGGCAAGCAGTATCACCCTCGTCGATGCCGGTGCCGGCTTCGGTGCCATCGGGGAGACGATCCGGGTGGAGGGCTTCTCCGGAGATCTCGTCGACCGCGCGGTGCTCCAACATGTGCTTGCCGGTATCGATGCCGAGCCCGCGGGCACGGCAGGGGTTGCGGCGCTCCATGATCTCCGCGATCAGTGTCGGACGGCCAAGGAGCGGTTGTCACTGGACACCGCAACCGGTTTCGTCAGTGGCGGGGCCACAGTGCGGGTGACGCGACCGGAGATCGTAGAGCTGATCGCCGGTCCGCTGGACCATTTCGTCGAGGTGTTGGTGAGCACGCTGTATCGCCACGGAGTGGCCCCTGCGCAGCTCTCGGCGATCGCGACTGTCGGCGGCGGAGCGCGCATACCGCTTGTCACACAGCGGCTTTCCGAAGCGCTGCGCCGCCCGGTCATCACCGTCCCGCATGCTCAGGCCGCGGCGGCGACCGGTGCCGAGTTGATGGCGCTGCGTGCCGGTGAGTACGAGGGGCACACGATGCTTGCCCCTGCCGGTGCTCCGCTCACGACGGCTCAGGCGACGATGGCGGCAGCAGTGCCGCAGCTCGCATGGTCCGAGGAGACTGTCGACCTGTCGGCCCCCGAGGCAGACTTCGTGTACGACACCGCGTACGCCCGACCTGATGTCCACTTCGAACCCGGGCCCGATGCCGTCGATCTCGAGCCGTTGGCGTGGTATCGGCGGCCAGGCGTATTGTTCGGCATCGCAGCATGTTTCGCTGCGTTGGCGACGACGGGATTGGTTCTGACGTCGCATGTCGGCCCGGCAGGCCCGGCGGAAGCGGGCGCATCGAACATCGCGACGCCGGTCGCGACCAAGCCGGTGGAGGCGCCGGTCGCGGAGTCTGAGCCGCCGCCGCCCGCGGTGGTCTCCGAGACTGTCGTCGCAAACGCCCCGGCGCCGCGCACGGCTCAGGCAGCTCCCCAGCCACCGCAGCGGGTGGTGACCAAGCAGGCTGCGCCGCAGCCCGTTCCGTTGCCGGCGGCGCCGCCGCCTGCCGCTCCGTCGCCGAGCCCGTCGCCGAGCCCGAGCCCCACGCCGAGCCCGTCGCAGACTCCCGAACCCGAACCCGAACCTGAGCCGCAGCCCGAACCTGAACCTGAGCCTGAGCCTGAGCCGCAGCCGCAGCCGGAGCCGGAGCCGCAGCCCGAGCCGGAACCGCAGCCCGAGCCGGAACCGCAGCCCGAACCGGAACCGCAGCCCGAACCGGAACCGCAGCCCGAGCCGTCCCAAGAGCAACAGCCGAACCCGGTACCAGAAGAGGCGCCTCAGCCCGAGGTGGTCGAGCCCTCGGCTCCCGTCGAGGAGTGCGTGCCGACCCCGGAGCTCACCTGCTGATCAGGGCGTCTGCTCGGCCGGCGGTGGCTCGGTGACCGTCTCGGTCTGAGTCTCCGTCTGCGTGACGGTGCTCGTGCTGGTGCTGACCGAGGTGCTCGGCGTCGTCGTCGTGGTCGTCGTGGTCGTCGTGGTGGTGGTCGGCGGCGTTGTGGTGGTGGTCGTGGTGGTCGGTGTCGTCGACGGCGGGGTCGTCTCGCTCGCTGTTTCGGTGTCGGTCACCGTCGCGGGAGGCACCGCCGACGCAGACGTCGACGTCAGCGGGGTCAGGGGTGTGGTCGACGTCGTCTCGGAACCCGAGTCGCCGGTGATGGCCTTGGCCAGTCCGAACACCACCAGTGCGATCAGGACCGCGCCGATCGCGCCGAAGGCCACCAGCGAAGCGGGTTTGCGGAACCAGGGCGTCTCCGGCTCGGCGGCCGGCGGCTGGTCGTACTCGCCGTATCCGTAGTTGCTGAGCTGAGTCGGCTCGTCTTCGGAGTAGTAGTTCTGGTCGTCGGAATCGCCGTATCGCGCCACGGAGACCGAGACTACGCGCTCAGTTCCTACGTTCCGGGGTACAGCGTGCGTGTCACGTTGGTGCGCGGACGGTTGCGGGTCGTCTCCTCTGCCTCGCTCTCATCCCCCTCGTCGTCCTCGTTCGCATCCGTCTCCCGAGTGCGTGGCGGACGCGTACTCGGCCTCGTCGTCGTCTCCGACGTCGTCACTGTCTCGCCCGGGTTGATGTCGCTGGTGACGGGCGGGCTGGTGCTTGTGATGGTGCCGGGCGTCGTCGACGTCTCGGATCGCGTCGCGCTGGCCGAGGACGCCGGCGGCGGGATGTAGTTCAGCGGAGCCTGCTCCGGCTCGCTGAACTGCCGTGCCACATAGGAGATCAGCATGACGACCAACGCGATCGCCAGAAGCCCTGCCACGCTGGCCCCGAGCAGGGTCGTCGTCCTGTTGTGCCACTCGACGGGCGGCTCTTCCCGACCCTCATCGTCGTCCCGTCGGTTCACGGGCACCGATAGTAGCCGTGACCTGGGCTGGCGTGCCTGATCAGCTGACCTGCGGGATGATCTGCTCGGCGAAGAACTCGATGTGCTCGAGGTCGGACTGATCCAGAACCTGCAGGTAGATGCGCTGGGCACCGGCTTCGAGGAACGGACCGAGCTTGTCGACGACTTCGGCAGGGGTGCCGACCGCCGGAGAATTCGACCGCAGCTCGTCGACCTCGCGGCCGATCGCTTCCGCGCGCCGCGCAATCTCGCTGTCGTCACGGCCTACGCACACGACGAACGCCGCCGAGTACGTCAAGGAGTCTTTCGCGCGGCCCGCATTCTCGACCGCTGCGGCCACCCGGGCGTACTGCTCGGTGAGCGTCTCCAACGGCACGAACGGGATGTTGAACTCGTCGGCGAATCGTGCCGCCAGCGCCGGTGTCCGCTTGGCGCCGCCGCCGCCGATGATGATGGGCGGGTGCGGGGTCTGCACCGGCTTCGGCAGCGCAGGCGAGTCGGTGATCTCGTAGTGCTTGCCCGAATAGTCGAATGTGTCGCCGGCCGGGGTGGTCCACAGCCCGGTGAGAATCTCCAGCTGCTCGGTCAGCCGGTCAAAGCGTTCACCCAGCGGTGGGAACGGAATGGCGTACGCCTTGTGCTCAGCTTCGAAC
Source organism: Mycolicibacterium iranicum (assembly GCF_001650495.1). Lineage (GTDB taxonomy): Bacteria > Actinomycetota > Actinomycetes > Mycobacteriales > Mycobacteriaceae > Mycobacterium > Mycobacterium iranicum_A. The sequence continues at coordinate 25,789 of NZ_LWCS01000018.1, forward strand.
CACCCCGCACCCAGGCCGAGTTCGACTCGGCCACCGCTCATTTCGTCTACCTGGGCCACTGAGATGGCAAGCGGTCCCGGGTAGCGGAATGTCGCCGACGTCACCATCGTGCCCAGCCGGATCGAGGTCGTCTCACGCGCCAGACCGGCCAACGTCACCCAAGAGTCGGTGGGGCCGGGCAGGCCGTCACCTGCCATCGCGACGTAGTGGTCGGAGCGGAAGAACGCCGAATACCCTGCCCGTTCGGCTGTCTGCGCGACGGCGAGCTGGTCGGCGTACGAGGCGCCTTGCTGGGGTTCGACGAAGACGCGAAAATCTGTCGGAGTAGTAGCAGCCACGTTCACCAACCCTAGGCTCACAGCCCGCCGCGGGCGTTCTTGAGACGCTCGACGACATCCGGGGCCCCGTCGAAGGACACCCGCGATTTGTCGCGACCCGCGGCGTACATCAGCAGTTCGCCGACGTCACCGGTGATCACCACCTCGGGACCTTTACCGGCAGTGGCCAGCGTTTCGCCCTGCGGCGTGCAGAAGACGGCCTTCACCGGCGCCTTGCGCAGCGTCAGACGCGCCATCATCGCGATCGGCCTGCGCAGCGCGGCGACCGTCTGGTCGTCGAGAGGGCGGGGTTCCCAATCGCCGACCGCCCGGCGAACATCCTCGTGGTGGATGAACATCTCGGCCGGGTTGGCGACCGGATCCAGGATCTTGAACGGCGAATAGATCGGCGGGCCGTCGGCCACCTGACCGAGCAGAACGTCCCAGTCGGTCGAGGCGGCCACCTGATTCTGCACCCGCTCGGTGTAGCCGGCGAACGCGGGGATCAGGATGCCCGGGCCCGTGTCGAGCCGTCGCTCCCGCACGACGAGGTGGGCCACGAGGTCGCGTGCGTCCCATCCCTCGCACAGCGTCGGGGCGTCCGGTGAGGTCTCGCGAAGCGTCGCGACCAGGGCGGCTCGCTCTCGCTGTGCAACGGTCATGGTGTGCCTTTCGATTCAGCCGAGCGCACGGTCCAGGTTGATGGCGGCGCTGATCAGGGACAGGTGGGTGAACGCCTGGGGGAAGTTGCCCACCTGATCACCGGTCGCGCTGACCTGCTCAGCGTAGAGACCGACATGGTTGGCATAGGTGAACATCTTCTCCAGCGCCAGTTGAGCGTCACGCAATCGGCCTGTCCGTGTCAGGGCCTCGACGTACCAGAACGTGCACAGAGAGAACGTGCCTTCGTCGCCGTCGAGACCATCGGTGGCAGGGTCGTACCGGAACACCAGGCTGTCGGTGACCAACTCCCGTTCGATCGCATCCAGCGTCGACAGGAATCGAGGGTCGGCGGGAGAGATGAACTTGACCATGGGCATCAGCAGCACGCCGGCGTCCAGCTGATCGCCGCCTTCGACCTGCGTGAATGCCTGCAGGTCGGCGTTCCAGGACTTGCTCATGATGCGGTGGTAGATGTCGTCGCGGGTGCCGGTCCAGGTGACCAGATCCGCCGGCAACCCGCGCCGGCGCGCGATGCGGATCGCACGTTCGATCGCCACCCAGCACATCAGCCGGGATGTGGTGTAGGGCCGCGACTCGCCACGGACCTCCCACATGCCCGCGTCGTCGCGGTCCCAGTTGTCCACCAGCCAGTCGACCACGTAGACGACGTCGGCCCACGCGTCGTGGCTGATGCCTGCACCGTATTTGTCGAACAGATAGACCGAGTCGATCAGGTCGCCGTAGATGTCGAGTTGCAACTGCTGCACCGCCGCATTGCCGACCCGCACCGGCTTGGAGTCCAGATGTCCACGGAGATGGTCGAGTTCGTACTCGTGCACCGGCTCGTCGCCGTCGATGTCGTAGAGGACGCGCAGCGGACCGAGACCGTCGTGCTGGCGTTCGCCGCGGCCGAGACGTTTGGACAGCCACTCGATGAACGCGTTGGCCTCGGCGTTGAACCCCAGCCGCAGCAGGGCGTAGAGACTGAACCCGGCGTCGCGCATCCAGACATACCGGTAGTCCCAGTTGCGTTCTCCGCCAATATGTTCGGGAAGACTGGTGGTTGCCGCGGCGACGACCGCGCCCGACGGTTCGTGGCTCAGCAGCTTGAGCGTGATGGCTGAACGCTCCACCATCTCGCGCCACCGTCCCCGGTAACGGGATTGCGCCAGCCAGTCGCGCCAGAACCGGGCGGTCGACTCGAAGAGTTCGTCGACGTTGCAGGCCTCCGGTTCCGGGCTCGCGGGGTCGAGCACCTCCAGTACGAATTCGGCGGTCTGCCCGGTCTTGAGCGTCAGCTCGGAGCTGACGACCCCGTCGTCGACGGACAGGTCCGCCGACGAGGTCAACCGCATCGCAAGGATGTCGGCGCGAAAGTCGACGGTGCGCCCGCGCTGCGTCGTCTCGAAACGTGCTCTGCCGTAATCGGGTCGCGCGTCGAGCAGCATGCGGACCGTGACCCGGCCGCGGACAGCGACGAGCCTGCGGACCAACCGTTGACGATGTCCGACGTGAGCGGGTTCTTCGATCGGCATGAAGTCGTGCATCTCGACCACGCCGTCGTTGGTTAGGAAGCGGGTGATCAGTGTCGCGGATTCGGGAAAGTAGAACTGGTGGGTGTGACTGCTGTCGCACACCGTGGAAATGCGCCAGCTGCCGGCATTTCCGGGGTCGAGGATCGCCCCGAACACGCTCGGCGAGTCGAAGCGGGGGGCACAGAACCAGTCGATCGTTCCGTCGGTTCCGACCAGCGCGCAGGTCCGAAGATCTCCGATCAGGCCGTGGTCGGCGATTGCGGCACCACTAGTCATCGGGTAACCTCCAGCCCACGTCGCCGGGTAGGTCCACCGCCGATTGCGGCCCCCACGAACCCTTTTCGTACCGCTGCACCGGCGGCGGCGTGTCGAGCACGGGCTGGCACACCTGCCAGAGCCGATCCACCTCGTCGGCGCGCGCGAAAAGCATCTGGTCGCCTCGCATGACGTCGAGCAGGAGTCGCTCGTAGGCGTCGAGCCCGTCCTGCTCGTGCTCGCCGGGGGTGAGACGCAGCTGGGAGCCGACTCGCTGCGCTGCCAGCTCAGGACCCGGCTTCTTGACGTTGAGCTCGAGGGTCGCCGACGGCGTTGCGGTCAGGTCGAGCACCAGCTGGTCGCGCGAGGTTTGACCGAAGAGTGCCGGGGTCGGCGTTCGGAACGTCAGCGTGACAGTCCGGCGGTTGTCGCCCATGGCTTTTCCGGTGCGGAGGTAGAACGGCACATCGCGCCACCGGTCGTTGTCGACGAACACCTCGAGCGCCACCAGCGTCTCGACGTCCGACTCGTCGTCCACACCGTCTTCGTCCCGGTACCCGTCGTATTGCCCGAATACCACCCGCGCCGGGTCGAGGGGGCGCATGTCCTCGAAGACCCGGGCCTTGGCGTCGCGGAGACCGCTCGCATCCAGTGCCGCCGGCGGTTCCATCGCGACGAACCCCAGCACCTGACACAGGTGGGTGGACACCATGTCGCGGAAGCATCCGGTGGACTCATAGAAGCTGCCACGACCCTCCAACGCGATGTCCTCCGGGACATCGATCTGAACGGACTCGATATGGTCTCTGTCCCAGGAGGGTTCGAGGAGGCCGTTGGCGAATCTCAGCGCGAGGATGTTCTGGACGGCTTCCTTGCCGAGGAAGTGGTCGATCCGGTAGATGCGCTCCTCGTCGGCGACCGCTTTGGTGGCCGTGGCGAGGTCGCGTGAGCTGGTCAGGTCCGTACCGAAGGGCTTTTCGACGATGAGCCTCGCTTCGTCGGCGAGACGTTCCCGGCCCAGCATCTCGACCATCGATTTCATCGCCGCCGGCGGCACGGACAGGTAGATCAGCGTCTGTGTTCCGTCTCCGAGGTCGTCTTTTGCCTGCCGCACCTTCGCTGCGAGTTGCGCGCCGTCCTCGTCGTTGGCGGACTCGAACGTCAATCTGCCCAGCAACTCGTCGACGACAGAGTCGTCGAGGTCTTCTAAGGTTTCCGTCAGTCCGTCGCGCACCGACTCGCGGAACTCGTCGAGGCTGTCGGGCGAGGAACGTCCAGAACCGATGATCCGGTAGTCCTCGGGTAGTCTTCCCGCGCGGGCGAGCCGGTACAGGCTCGGAAAGAGCATGCGGCGCGCGAGATCACCGCGGGCGCCGAAGAGCACCAGAACGACCGGGTGGATGGCGTCGGCGGTCATGAGTCGGACCTTCCGAGATTCAGGAGGGCGTTCTCGACGACCTCGGTGAGGGCTGGGTGGATCCAGTACGGCTTTTCTGCCAAGTCATGGGCCTTGATCCCGAAGTTCATTGCGACGACGAAGGTCTGGATCAGCGACGCGGCCTGTGCGCCGATGATGTGGGCGCCGAGGATCGCCCCTGAGCGGTCGGCGAGGACTTTGCACAGGCCCGAGGAGTCCTGCATCGCCCACCCGTAGGCCACGTCGGCGAACTCGGTGATGCCGACGCGGTAGTCGAGATCGTGGTCGCGGCAGTCTTTTTCAGTACGGCCGATGGAGGCGATCTGCGGATTCGTGAACACTGCGGAGGGGACGAGGTCGTGGCTGACGGAGTTCAGGTCATCGGGATGCAGCAGGTTGTGCTTGACCACCCGGGCTTCTCGATTCGCAACGTGCTTGAGCGGGACGGAGGTGCTGACGTCGCCGAGCGCGAAAACGCCGTCGGCGGTGGTGCGGCAGTGTTCGTCGACGACGATGCGGCCGTCCTCGTGTGTCTCGATCCCGCCTTTCTCGACGTCCAGGCGGTCGCTGTTGGAGCGGCGGCCCGCCGCGACCAGCAAGGTGTCCGCGTGCACGACCGAGCCGTCGTCCAGCGTGAGCACGAGATCACCCGCGGCGCCCGACAACTCGACCAGTTCGGTGCCGCATCGCAGGTCGTACTTTGAGCGCATGAGCTCGGTGTAGACGGTGCGGACCGCCTCATCCTGGGGACCGCCGAGCAACTGGCCTGATTTTTCGATGATGGTGACGCGGCTGCCCGCGCTGGCGAAGACGTGGGCGAGTTCAGCGGCGATGTACCCGCCGCCCAGGACCGCCAGATGCTGGGGCGGGGTGTCCAGCCGCATGACGGTGTCCGAGGTTTCGAAAGGCAGCCCGGAGTCGGCCACGACATCCGGGACGATGGGCCGCCCGCCTGCCGCGACGACGATACGGTCGGCAGCGATTTCGATGGCGTCGATCCCGGCGTCGACGTGCAGCTGCCGGGGTCCTGTGAATTGCGCGTGTCCCTTGTAGACGGTGACGAATCCGCTCTCCCGTCGGCTCTGTTCACCGTCGGCGGCCACCTGGTCGGTGCGCCCGAACACACGATCGCGAGCCTGCCGCCAGCGCAGGCCGCGGTAGTCGCTGTCGACGTCGAAGGTGGCCGCGCCGGCAACGGTGTCGGCGACCTGGGCGGTGTAAGAGAGCATCTTCGAGGGGATGCATCCGTAGTTGACGCAGGTGCCGCCGAACTTGCGGTGGTCGATGATGGCGACGTCCACGTCGGAAAAGCGGTCGTCGATGACCATGTTCCCCGAGCCCGCGCCGATGACGACCAGATCGTGTCTTCGCACCCTGCCGCTGTTCCCGCAGAGCGATCGGCGCCAAACCCTCGGGCGCTGACCGATCGGTGACGCAGGCTCAGAAGCTCTCGACGCCTTCGACGCTGATGACCATGCCGCGGCCGGTGCCGTCGTTGGTGAATCGGGTGCCGTTCTCGTCAGCGACGATCGTCCAGCCCACCGCGGAATAGGTTCGGTAGTCCAGCGTCACCGCCGGGATCGCGCCGAGATTTCCCAGCACCCAGCTCAGCTCACCGCCGGCGCTCAGACGCACCCCGTTCGCCGGGAGGCCGTCGACCTCCGGAGCGTTGGTGAAGGCGGACTCGCAGCCGACCTCCTGCTCGTCGAGTTGGCAGCGTGTCTTGCCTGTTTTCGTCTGGATGAAGACGTATCCGTTCTGAGGATCGAGCACTTCGCCGTTCGACGGCGCGGGGCGGGTGGTGGGTGCTTGCGGCGTCGACGGCGGCGGTGCCGGGGTCGGCCGGCTGGGTCGCGGGGTCGGGAATTCCGGCTCGTCGAAGGTGGTGTCCGGCTCGCGGGTGGCCGTTCCGTCGATCGACGTCTGGCATCCGGCGAGCGCGGCGACGACCACGAGCGCGCCTGCCAAGACCTGCCTCGTCCTCATCGCGTTCCAGCGTACGCAGCGTGGGATGTGAGTGATGGGAGTGGCGCGCGGGAAATGTCGTATCGCGAGACCGCCACCACGGCCTTACGGTTGCCCGATGCGTCGACGTTCGTCTCTGATCGCCAGCCTGGTCGTCGACGCGCCCGGCCGCCCGCAGCAGGACATCCTCGACGAGTTGCGCAGAGTCATTCTCGACGGCGCCGTGTCGCCGGGCACCCCGATCCCGTTGGGCGAGGTGGCCGATCTGTTCGGGGTGAGCCAGATCCCGGTGCGCGAGGCGCTGAAGACCCTCATCGGAGAGGGTCTGGTCGCGCACCGCAACAACTTCGGCTACACGGTCGCTCTGCTGACACCGCAGGAAATGCGGGAGATGTACATCGTGCGCGAGACGCTGGAGTCGGCGGCGCTGGCGGCTGCGGTCGGCAATGCGACAGATGAGGATCATGCAGCTGCCATTGCCGTCAATGATGTTCTGCTGCAGGCTGTTCGCGACGATGACCCCGCTGCCTACCATCGGCACAGTCGCGACTTCCATCTCGCGCTGACCGGGCCGTCGCGCATGCACCGGCTGCTGCACATGCTCGAATCGGCCTGGAATGTCACCGAACCTGTGCAGTCGATGGTGCACGTCGCCGCCGAGGACCGCCGCGACCTGCACGCCGATCACACCGAGATGCTCCAAGGCTTCCTTGCTGGTGACGTCGAGCGCCTGCTCACGGCGGCCGAGGTGCATGCCCGACGACTCAACGCGGTGATCGCGACGCTGCCCACCGACACCGGTCTGTTCGCGCCGCCTGATATATCTTCCACGCAATAGGGCGGTAGTTCGCAGGCAATACCGCCGAAACGATCCGTCGTTAGCGTCCGCGCATGACCGACATCGACGCACCTCACGTCAACAAGGACATGCCGCCCGGCGCGGTGGTCGGTGCGGGCGACATGGTCGAGGCCTCCGGCCATCCCGTCGGGGGTGGCGTCATCAAGCCCGACTACGACCCGCGTCTGACCAACGAAGACCTTGCGCCGCTGGGCAAGCAGACGTGGACCTCCTACAACATCTTCGCGTTCTGGATGTCCGACGTGCACAGCGTCGGCGGCTATGTGACTGCGGGCAGCCTGTTCGCCCTCGGCCTGGCCAGCTGGCAGGTGCTCGCCGCGCTGTTGATCGGCATCGTGATCGTCTATGTGTTCTGCAATCTGGTGGCCAAACCGAGCCAGGCCACCGGTGTGCCGTATCCGGTGATCTGCCGCAGTGTGTTCGGGGTGCTGGGCGCCAACATCCCCGCGATAATCCGCGGACTGATCGCGGTGGCGTGGTACGGCATCCAGACCTATCTGGCGTCGGCAGCGCTGGACGTGGTGCTGCTCAAGTTGTTCCCCGGGCTGGCGCCCTACGCCGATGTCGACGAGTACGGCTTCCTGGGCCTACCGCTGCTCGGGTGGGGCAGCTTCATCCTGTTGTGGATTCTGCAGGCCTGCGTGTTCTGGCGGGGTATGGAGGCCATCCGCAAGTTCATCGACTTCTGCGGTCCCGCGGTGTATGTCGTGATGTTCCTGCTGTGCGGGTACCTGATCTATCAGGCCGGCTGGGGTGCCATCGACCTCAACCTCGGCGAGGTGACGTACACGGGTCTGGAGTCCATCCCCGTGATGCTGGGCGCCATTGCGCTTGTGGTGTCGTACTTCTCGGGTCCGATGCTGAACTTCGGTGACTTCTCCCGCTACGGCAAGTCGTTCACCGCCGTCAAGCGAGGCAACTTCCTCGGGCTGCCGGTCAACTTCTTGGTGTTCTCGATCCTGGTAGTCGTCACCGCCTCGTTGACCGTGCCGGTGTTCGGCGAGCTGATCACCGATCCCGTCGAGACGGTCGCGCGCATCGACTCCACCTTCGCGATTGTGTTGGGCGCGTTGACGTTCACCATCGCCACCATCGGCATCAACATCGTCGCCAACTTCATCTCGCCGGCGTTCGACTTCTCCAACGTCAGCCCGCAGCGCATCAGCTGGCGTGCCGGCGGCATGATCGCGGCCGTCGGCTCGGTGCTCATCACCCCATGGAACCTGTACAACAACCCGGAGGTCATCCACTACACGCTGGAGACGCTCGGCGCGTTCATCGGTCCGCTGTTCGGCGTCCTGATCGCCCACTACTACCTGGTACACAAGCAGAAGGTCGACGTCGACGCGATGTTCACCATGTCCGAGGACGGAACCTACTGGTACAGCAAGGGTTACAATCCCGCGGCGGTGATCGCGACCGCGGTGGGCGCCGTGGTCGCGATGGTGCCGGTGCTGCTCGGGGGCTACGTCGTCGGCATGTACACCGCTGCGCAGTACAGCTGGTTCATCGGCTGCGGTCTCGGCTTCGCCCTGTACTGGGTGATGGCCACCCGGGGGCGCTTCGCCGTGCCCGCGCTGCCGTGACCATGCCCGCCGCTGTGCCCTCCACGACGGTCTGGGTCATCAATCCGAACACCACCGAGGCGATGACGGCCTCCATCACCGGGTGCGCGCGGGCCGTCATCGCACCGGGAACCGAGGTCGTCGGGGTCACCTCGGAGATCGGCCCGGCGTCGATAGAAAGTCATTATGACGAGGCGCTTTCCGTCCCGGGTGTGCTGCGGGCAATCGAGCGCGGCGAACGCGAAGGGGTCGACGGATATGTCATCGCGTGCTTCGGTGATCCCGGCCTCGACGCGGCGCGGGAGGTGGCGTCGGGACCGGTGGTCGGCATCGCGGAGGCCGCCATGCGCACGGCGAGTTTCCTGGGCCGCGGCTTCAGCGTGGTCACGACCCTGGATCGCACCATGGGGCGGGCCGCCGACCTCGCCGAACACTATGGCATGCAGAGGTTCTGCCGCGGCATCCATGCGTGCGAGATCGCAGTCCTCGACCTCGATGACGATCCCGACGTCCGTAAGGTTGTCACCGAGGCGTGCCGGGAAGCGTTGGAGGCCGACGGATCCGACGTCGTCGTGCTCGGCTGTGCGGGGATGGCCGGCATGTGCGCGTCGGTCTCCGCCGAGCTCGGGGTGCCGGTCGTCGACGGCGTCACGGCCGCCACGTTGACGGTGCAGTCGATGGTCGCGATGGGGTTGCGGACCTCGAAGCGCGGTGAGTTCGCGGCCCCGCCGCCGAAGGACTATCTGACCGGGTGAACGGTGCGCCAGTGGTCGGCAATCTCGATGCGCCGCGCCAGCCAGACGCCGTCGTGGGATTGCACGTGGTCGAGGAACCGTTCCAGTGACCTCGCGCGGGCCGGACGCCCCGCGAGCCGGCAGTGCAGACCCACCGACAGCATCTTCGGGTGGCCCTCACCGCCTTCTGCGTAGAGGACATCGAATGCATCGCGTAGATGGGCGTAGAACTCGTCACCGTTGGAAAAGCCTGCGGGAGAGGCGAACCGCATGTCGTTGGTGTCGAGCGTGTACGGCACCACGAGGTGTTGGCGACCCCCGACGTTGACCCAGTAGGGCAGGTCGTCGGCGTAGGAGTCCGCGTCGTAGGTGAACCCGCCGTGCTCGACGACCAATTCGCGGGTGTTGGGCGAATCTCGTCCTGTGTACCAGCCGCGAGGGGCGGTGCCCGTCAGGTCGGTGAAAATGCGCACCGCCTCCCGCAGGTGCGTCCTCTCAACATCGCGATCGACCAGCTGATACGACGTCCACCGCAGGCCGTGGCACGCGATTTCGTGGCCGAGTTCGGTGAACGCCGCCGCCGCCTCGGGGTTTCGCTGCAGGGCGCGGGCGACGGCGAAGATGGTCAGCGGCACGCCGCGCCGCTCGAAGATGCGCAGCAGGCGCCACAGCCCGGCGCGTGAGCCGTATTCGTACAGCGACTCCATGCTCATGTGCCGGTTCGGGAAAGCCTCGGCCGGAGTGATCTCCGACAGGAACGTCTCCGACGCGGGATCACCGTCGAGGACCGAGTTCTCCGCGCCCTCTTCGTAGTTCAGGACGAACTGCACGGCGATGCGTGCGTCGCGGGGCCACCGCGGATCCGGCGGCGTGCGGCCGTAGCCGACCATGTCCCGCGGATACCGGCTCATACCAGGTCCCCGAAGAGGCGCAGCCGCGCCAGACCACCGTCGGGAAAGATGTCGAGACGCACCTGGTCGACGACATCGTCGGACGCGACGGGGAATCGGTGCCGGGTGTCGGGCAGCAGATCGGTGCGGGGCAGCAGCGGCACCCACTCGGAGCCGTCGCGCCGGCCCCACAGCGCCGCGGCGCCCGGGCTGTTGCCGATGAAGTACGAGGTGTCGACCTCGGCGAGGCGGATGCGTCCGGCGCCGGCCAACCGGATGTGCACCCAGTCGTTGGCGTCGTCGCGGCGCCGTGCGGTCTCCCAGCCGTCGCCCATCACCTGTGCCAGCCCCGGGAAGATGATGTTCTGCGGGGAACTGTAGAACCGGTTGGAGCAGTCCAGAACCAGCCCGCCGTTCTCCAGTGCAGCCAGGTCGGTCGGTCCGAAGCCAACGAGTTTCGGATCGGGCAGGCCTTCGCCGTGCACACGCAGGCGGGCGACCCCGCCATCGGGATAGATCGTCAGTCGCACGTGGGTCCACCGCCGCGACGAGTCGATCTCGAAAGGGTTGCGAGTGTCGCCGTAGATCTTCGACCGTTCGACCAGGGTGACCCAATCTGTTTGTGCGGCAAGCGATTCTGCGGTCGGGTAGTCGTCGAGCTCGATGGCTTCGATCGAGGCTTCCGTCGGGAAGTTGCCCTTGAACCACGAAGTGTCGACCACGACGCCACGGATCAGGCCGGGCACACCCAAGCGGACGATCGCCTGATCGTGCCCGGGTTCGCGACGCCGGCGGGTCTCCCAGCCGTCGTAGACCTGCCCTTTGTGACCGAACGACGCGGGCTGGTAGGTCGCCGGCCCCGGGGTGATCAGGTTCTCCTTCTCCGCGAACGTCTCGTCGTTGGCCCAGACAACCGCGCCGCCCAACGGACGCAGGGCGAGGTCGGGCAACCACGTGAAGTCGGGGAGCGTTTCGGCCATCGGACAATCGTCACAGAGATCGGCCGTGACGTCGCTGCGAGCAGAACCGGGAACAAACTCCCCGGCCACCCCGTTGACCACATCGACAGTTGAGTCTCACGGACTCAAGTTTGGCTTGACACGGAACCCCTGTGGGGAGCAGGCTTGAGCGCGGTGCACTCAGACCACATCGAAAGTCTATTCAGGAGGCAGTAACTATGGCTCGTGCGGTCGGTATCGACCTCGGGACCACCAACTCCGTCGTCGCAGTACTGGAGGGTGGCGACCCCGTCGTCGTCGCGAACTCCGAGGGCTCCCGGACCACCCCGTCGGTCGTCGCGTTCGCGCGCAACGGCGAGGTGCTGGTCGGTCAGCCCGCCAAGAACCAAGCGGTGACCAACGTCGACAGGACCATCCGTTCGGTCAAGCGTGAGATCGGCACCGACTGGTCCGTGGAGATCGACGGCAAGAAGTACACGCCCCAGGAGATCAGCGCCCGCGTGCTGATGAAGCTCAAGCGCGACGCCGAAAGCTACCTGGGTGAAGACATCACCGACGCGGTGATCACCGTCCCCGCGTACTTCAACGACGCCCAGCGTCAGGCCACCAAGGAAGCCGGCCAGATCGCCGGTCTCAACGTGCTGCGCATCGTCAATGAGCCCACCGCGGCCGCTCTGGCCTACGGGCTTGACAAGGGTGAGAAGGAACAGACCATCCTCGTGTTCGACCTCGGCGGCGGCACGTTCGACGTGTCGCTGCTGGAAATCGGCGAGGGTGTCGTCGAGGTCCGCGCCACCTCCGGTGACAACCACCTCGGTGGCGACGACTGGGACGACCGCATCGTCGAATGGCTGGTCGACAAGTTCAAGGCCACGTCGGGCATCGACCTGACCAAGGACAAGATGGCGATGCAGCGGCTGCGTGAAGCCGCCGAGAAGGCCAAGATCGAACTGAGCTCGTCGCAGAGCACGTCGATCAACCTGCCCTACATCACCGTCGACGCCGACAAGAACCCGTTGTTCCTCGACGAGCAGCTGACCCGCTCGGAATTCCAGAAGATCACCCAGGATCTGCTGGACCGCACCCGCAAGCCCTTCCAGTCCGTTATCAAGGACGCCGGCATCTCGGTCGGCGAGATCGACCACGTCGTGCTGGTGGGTGGCTCCACCCGTATGCCCGCGGTCTCCGAACTGGTCAAGGAGATGACCGGTGGCAAGGAGCCCAACAAGGGCGTGAACCCTGACGAGGTCGTCGCCGTCGGCGCCGCGCTGCAGGCCGGTGTGCTCAAGGGCGAGGTGAAAGACGTTCTGCTGCTTGACGTCACGCCGCTGTCCCTTGGTATCGAAACCAAGGGTGGCGTCATGACCAAGCTGATCGAACGCAACACCACGATCCCGACGAAGCGCTCGGAGACCTTCACCACGGCCGACGACAATCAGCCGTCGGTGCAGATCCAGGTGTTCCAGGGAGAGCGCGAGATCGCCTCGCACAACAAGCTGCTCGGCTCCTTCGAGCTGACCGGCATCCCGCCGGCCCCGCGCGGTGTCCCGCAGATCGAGGTCACCTTCGACATCGACGCCAACGGCATCGTGCACGTCACCGCCAAGGACAAGGGCACCGGCAAGGAGAACACGATCAAGATCCAGGAAGGCTCCGGCCTGTCCAAGGAAGAGATCGACCGGATGATCAAGGACGCCGAAGCGCACGCCGACGAAGACCGCAAGCGCCGCGAAGAGGCCGATGTCCGCAACCAGGCCGAGTCGCTGGTCTACCAGACGGAGAAGTTCGTCAAGGAGCAGCGCGAGGCTGAGGGGGGATCGAAGGTTCCCGAGGACACCTTGACCAAGGTCGACGCCGCGATCGCGACCGCCAAGACCGCACTCGAAGGCACCGACATCGGCGCCATCAAGTCGGCCATGGAGAAGCTCGGCGAGGAGAGCCAGGCCCTCGGCCAGGCGATCTACGAGGCCACCCAGGCCGAGCAGGCCGCGGGCGGCCCGGCAGGCGGAGAGTCCGCCGGCAACTCGGGTTCCAACGACGACGTGGTGGACGCCGAGGTGGTTGAGGACGACCAGGAGCGCAAGTGACCGACGCTGATCAGGACCGTGTGAACCAGGAACGCGAACCGATCACCTTCACCGACAAGCGGCGCATCGATCCCGAGACGGGAAAGGTGCGTGAGGATGCCGCCGCCGGCCCGGCCCCCCGTGGGCCGGAGCCGGACGAGTTCGCCGGGGAGTCGCCAGAGGAAGCCGGCAAGGCCGCCGAGTTGCTCGGCGACCTCCAGCGGGTGCAGGCCGATTTCGCCAACTACCGCAAGCGGGCTCTACGCGATCAGCAGGCGATGGCCGACCGGGCCAAGGCGTCGGTGATCACTCAGTTGCTGCCGGTTCTCGACGACCTCGACAGGGCCCGTAGCCACGGTGACCTGGATTCCGGGCCGTTGAAGTCTGTCGCCGAGAAGCTCGTCAGTGTGCTTGAGGGATTGGGTCTTTCAGGCTTCGGTGAGGAAGGCGACGCGTTCGACCCCGCATTGCACGAGGCTGTGCAGCACGAGGGCGAAGGCACGCATCCCGTCGTCGGAACCGTGATGCGGCGCGGCTACAGGGTCGGGGAGCAGGTCGTCCGGCACGCAATGGTCGGTGTCGTCGACACCGTTCCCGACGCGACGGGAACCGGCAATGCCGACGCCGAGGCCCAGCAGCCCTCAGAATCAGAGAACTGATTGAACATCAACGAGCAGGTGAGGAGGTGACGCGATATGGCCCAACGCGAATGGGTTGAGAAGGACTTCTACAGTGTGCTCGGCGTCGCCTCCGATGCCGACGAGAAAGAGATCAAGCGGGCCGCCCGCAAGATCCTCGCCGACAACCACCCAGACCGGAATCCCGGTAACGCCGAGGCCGAGGAGCGGTACAAGGCTGCCTCCGAAGCCAAAGAGGTGCTGACCGATCCCGCGAAGCGCAAGGAGTACGACGAGACCCGCCGTCTGTTCGCAGGCGGCGGTTTCGGTCGCGGCCGTTACAGCGGCGGGGGTGGATTCGGCGGATTCGGGGCCGGCGACGGAGGCCAGGAGTTCAATCTCAACGACCTGTTCGACGCCGCCGGGCAGGCCGGCGGCGCGAACATCGGCGATCTGTTCGGCGGGCTGTTCGGTCGCGGCGCACAGCAGCCTCGACCGACCCGTCCCCGGCGCGGCAACGACCTGGAGACCGAGACCGAGCTGAGCTTCCTGGAAGCCACCAAGGGCGTGGCGATGCCACTTCGGCTTACCAGCCCGGCGCCGTGCACGAACTGCCACGGCAGCGGTGCGCGCCCGGGAACCAGCCCGAAGGTGTGCCCCAACTGCAACGGGGCGGGCGTTGTCAGCCGTAACCAGGGTGCGTTCGGATTTTCCGAGCCGTGCACGGAATGCCGTGGCAGCGGGTCGATCATCGAGAATCCGTGCGACGAGTGCAAAGGTACCGGTGTGACGACCCGGACCCGCACCATCAATGTGCGGATCCCTCCTGGCGTCGAGGACGGGCAGCGCATCAGGCTGGCCGGTCAGGGCGAAGCCGGGTTGCGCGGTGCACCCTCGGGCGACCTGTATGTGACCGTCCATGTCAGACCGGACAAGGTGTTCGGACGCAACGGTGACGACCTCACGGTCTCGGTGCCGGTGAGCTTCCACGAACTGGCCTTAGGCACAACGCTTTCCGTCCCGACTTTGGAAGGAAAGGTCGGAGTCCGAGTACCCAAGGGCACGTCCGACGGTCGCATCTTGCGGGTCCGGGGACGCGGGGTTCCGAAACGTTCAGGCGGACACGGCGATCTGCTGGTCACGGTCAAGGTGGCGGTGCCGCCGAACCTCGAAGGCGAAGCCGCCGAGGCGCTGGAAGCGTATGCGAAGGCCGAGCGCGCCAGCGGGTTCGACCCGAGGGCGGGATGGGCAGGTTCGCTGTGATGAGCGCCCGCGCCGCGACGAGCCCTCGGGCAAGGAGCCATCGATGAAGAACCAGGGGCTGTGATGAGCCGCAGGGACCGGAACGAAGAGGCAAGGACGTTCCTGATCTCGGTGGCCGCCGAGCTGGCCGGTATGCATGCGCAGACCCTGCGCACGTACGACCGGCTCGGCCTGGTCAGCCCGCAGCGCAGTTCCGGTGGAGGGCGCCGCTATTCGCAGCGTGACGTCGATCTGCTGCGCGAGGTGCAGCGGCTTTCACAGGACGAGGGCGTCAATCTCGCGGGAATCAAACGGATCATCGAGTTGACCAACCAGGTCGAAGCGCTCCAGGCGCGGGTGCGCGAGCTGAGCAACGAGGTCGACCACCTGCGTGCCCAGCCGAGGCCCAAGAGCACGGCGCTGGTGGTCTGGCAACCGCGCAACAAACGCTGAAACCGCGGCCATCAGGGGCAACGTCACGCGGCGTGAGTCGTCGACCCGACGTGGCGTCAACTACCCTTCAGTGCCTCTCGTCGCGCGCTCAGTCCGAGTATGGCGAACAGCGCCGCACCCCCGCCTCCACTGATCAGGGTGTAGACCGAAAGCTTTCCGCGAGCGAACTCGATGACCGATGACGCGCAATCCGCGGAGTCGATGGCGGCACCGATCCCGGCGACGGCCGGTACGTCTGCATCCTGGGCGCCCAGTAAGGCCGCGGCCAATGCCAACTCGCGGGACCCGAACAACCGGGTGACCCACGGGGATGTCGCCGCATCGAGTCCGAAAATCCTTGCGGCGAAACCTGGCGCAATCAAAGAGGTAGCGCCCACGCCGATACGAAGGCTGCCGAGCGCGACGCGCGAAACTGTATGAACCATCACCCGAGCGTGCCCGGAGGGCCGCTGCCAAGGACATGCCAAACGCTGCCAAACACTGCCAGACGCCCTGGGGGTTTACCCCACCCCCGCGCGGGGGGTCCGCACGATTGTCCTTCCACGTCTGCTCCGGCGACGATGGTCGCCGTGACAAAGCCGTGGCACCCCCTGACCCGGATCGCATTCCGCTTCTGCTTCGTCTACCTGGGGTTGTTCTGCCTGCTGTTCGCGCAGATCGTCTTCGTCTACGCCGGGATCCTGACGCGGTGGCTGCCCCCGGACGCGGTGATCTGGCAGATGACGGTGGCCGAACCAATGTTCGCGTGGGTGGGGCACCACGTCTTCGGTGTCGAGGCTGTGCTGCACCGGGACTCCAACAGTGGTGACCAGACTGTCGTCTGGGTCATGGTGTTCGTCCTGTTCGTGGTCGCTGCCGGGGCGACTCTGATCTGGTCTCTTCTGGACCGCCGGCGTCGCGCCTACGACCGGATGTACGCGTGGTTTGCGATGTTCCTACGGCTGAGTCTTGCCGGGCAGATGCTCTTCTACGGCGTCGCCAAGGTGATTCCGACGCAGATGCCGTCGCCACCCCTGGCCGCGCTGCTGCAGCCGTTCGGCGAGTTGACCCCCATGGCCGTGCTGTGGCTGCAGGTGGGTAGCTCACACCCGTACGAGGTCGTGCTCGGCGCTGTCGAGGTGGTCGGTGGGCTGCTGCTGTTCTGGAATCGGACCGCGCTGCTCGGCGCGCTGGTCTCTGCGATGGCGATGGCTCAGGTCTTCCTGTTGAACATGACCTACGACGTGCCGGTGAAGGTGCTGTCCTCGCATCTCCTTCTGGTGAGTCTGTTCCTCGTGGCGCCGCACATCGGGAAACTGGCCGATGTCCTCGTGCTGCAGCGCCCCGCAGAGCCGGTGACCCAGTCCACGCTGTTCCGGGACGCTCGAGCCAATCGCGCAGCGGCGGTGGTGGTGACGTTGCTGGCGATGTGGGTGACCACCGGGATCGTCATCGAAGGCTGGAGCGCCTGGCGCGAATACGGGGACGGCCGCCCCAAGCCGGAGCTGTACGGCATCTGGGCGGTCACCGAGTACACCGCCGACGGCGTTACCCGCCCTCCGCTGACAACCGATGAGACCCGATGGCAGCGTGTGGTTTTCGACGAGCCCGGTGTGATCACCTACCAGCTGATGGATGGCGAGCTGGTGCAGGTGGCCACCGACGAGACGGCCGTGCGCTTCGAACGCCTGGGTCCCGACCGGCTGCGGGCCGAAGGTGACGTGTACGGAGAGCACGTCACGATGTCACTGGAGCAGGTGGACCTCGACAACTTCACGCTGCGCAACCGCGGCTTCCACTGGGTGCAGGAGTACCCGCACTTCGCCTGAGCCCGGCGAAACTGCATTCCGCGCGGCCTATTCTCGAAAAACGCCGCGTGGAATGCAGTTTCGGCGGGGGTCAGGAAACCTTGATGCGGAACTGCGCCACCGCGGACTCTCCCGGCTGTACCTCGCGGTATCCGCCGCGACGCAGGGCGTCCGTCGGGGCGGCCATCGGCTCGAAGCAGACGACGTCGTCGTCGCCGGGTGCGAAGACCTGCGCTGCGGTGTAGCCCTCGTCGAAGTGGACCTCGATGCGTCGGTCGCCACCGGAGAGCGCGAACACCGACCCGGCAGGAACTTCGTCATATCCGTCGTCGATGAACTTGTCGCCCAGCACTTCTGAGGCGGCGGGACGCGGTTCCATGCGGCCCGTCGGGATACCCCACGCGTTCACCGGCTGATAACGCATCGCCGGCGTCTCGATGCGCCACTGCGCGCGCGGCACGCCCGGCAGCTGAAGGTACGGATGGAACCCGAAGCACAGCGGTACCCGCGAACCCGTCGTCGCCGTCACGGTCGTCTTCACCGTCAGCGTCCGATCGGACAGCGTGATGTCCAGCGTCAGGAGGTGGGGGAACGGGAACGTCGCGAGCAGAGCGGGCCGCGCCGCGAAATCGAGTTCGGCTGTCAGCTGCGACTCGAGCAGCGTGGTGACCGTCCAATCCTTGTAGGCGGCCAAGGTGCCGTGGATCGGTACGCCGTGCTGGTCGGTGCGCACACCGCCGGTGCCCGGGGTCAGTGTCACCACGGCGCCGTCGACGCCGTAGCCCATGCTCGAGAGCCGGTTGGCCCACGGGTAGAGGATGGGAATGCCCATCGTCTTGTGGTTGGACACATAGGCCTGCAGTCCGCGGCGCTGGCCGAGAAGTTCGACGCCGTCGTCGGACAACGACGTGCCGACCATTCCCGCGACCGGGACATAGGTCGCGGTCAGCGGTGACGAGGGATCGCGCAGCGTGACGGTTTCGAACTCCTCCATGGCAGCGATCCTGCCATGTGCCACTCAGCCGGCCAGAGGATCGTGCTGGATCCGTTCGGCAGGTGCGCCTTTGGCTATCAGCGCGGATTTGGTCGCCTGCACCATTTCGGGTCGCCCGCAGAGCAGGATCTGGCGATCGCTCCAGTTGCCGTATCGCGTGACCACCTCGGGAAGCAGCCCGGTTTGGCGCACGTGGAGACCGCGCGGCGGGGTGTTGTCGGGATAGTCCGCAGCCCACGGGGGGTCGAAGTTCAGCTCCGAGACCGGTGTGACCGACAGCCACGGATTGGTCGACGCGATCTCCCACAGGGTGCGCAGGTCATAAAGCTGGCAGGGGTATCTCGCGCCGAAGAAGAGGTGCACCCGCGGGTTCTGGCCGTACCGGCACAGGTCCATGATCAGCGCGCGCAGCGGAGCCAGCCCGGTGCTGCCCGCGACCATCAGTACGTCGCCGGCGTCGCGATCGATGTCCATGGCGCCGTGCGCGCTGGACACGCGCCACCGGTCACCAGGGCGGGCTTCGTCGACGATCGCGGTGCTGACCATGCCGCCGGCGACGGAACGCACGTGAAACTCGATGTAGCCGTGGGGATCGGGCGGGATCGCAGGGCTCAGGTAGCGCCACCGGCGCGGCCACTGCGGCACCTGCACGCCGACATACTGGCCGGGAAGGTAGTCCAGCGCGCGGTCCAGCTTGAGGCGGATCACCGCGATGTCGCGGGTCGGCCGCAGGTATTCCAGCACAGTGCCGTCGCAGAACGCGGGCCCCTTCTCGGCGTCCGCGGCGCCGCTCATGACGCCGACGGCGAGGCCGACCGTGTCGTTGACGGCCTCGGACAGCCGCCGGTCCCACGAGTCGGCCAGGGCCTTGCGCAGCGTGGCCAGCAGGGCTTTCTGCAGCGAGGCGTAGTGCGCGCTGGTGACGCCGTACTTGCGGTGGTCGCGGCCAAGCTGTGCAAGGAAGGCGACGGGCTCTTCGGCGCGATGCGCGATGAGTTCTTCGCACAGCCAGCACATGGCCTGCGCGAAGATCTGGCGCTGCTTTTCCATGTCGGGGGGAAACAGATCCCGTGCCGAGAGGTCGGTGGCGAACCAGTGGGTGTAGAAGTCGCCGATCATCGACTCGGACCCGCGATCGAGATCGAATGCATCCCGGAGGATGCGCATCGATTCACGGTCTTCGAGTCCCACGCCGCACGATCCTAAGTCACTGCCACCGACCTGTTCTGCTGGCGAAGGGCGGCGGCGGCGATCATCGCCACGCCGGCCAGCGTCCAGCACGTCAGCACGACGACCGCCGCGGAGGCCCCGGCCCCGGCGAAGAAGGCCGTCGACCGCAACAGAGTGGCGGTAGCGCCCTGAGGCAGGAACTGTCCCAGCGCACCCCAGCCGGCGGGCAGCAATTCCGGCGCACTCGCAAGCCCCGACAGCGGATTGCCGACCAGCAGTGCCAGGGCGGCACCGACCGCGAGCCCGGCGCGGCCGAACAGCGAGCCGAGACCGAGCACGAACAGCAGGGCAGCCGCTATTCCGAGGGTGAGACCGGCCGAGATGCCCCAGAAGTTGTGCTCTGTCGAGCCGACGACGTACCGGAGCAGCGCCGCGATGGTGACACCGGCGATCACCGAGAACACGATCGCCGTCGCCAGGCGCGTCCAGATCTCGGTGCGCAGCGCGAGCACCAGTGCGATGGCGGGCAGGATGCCTGCGAGCGTGATGGGGAGCGCCGACGCGGCCACTCCGGCGCCCCGCGGGTCGCGTGCGGTGGGCGGCGCGAGGTCTTCGGTCCGCAGCGAAACCCCGGTCTGCTGGCCGAACTGCGCTCCGGTCTGGCTCAGCATCTGCGCCACCATCGGGCTGGCTCCGGTCGCGATGAGTAGCGCAGGCTCCGTCCCGGGTTGTGCCGGGAGTGCGATGCCTCCGTAGACGTCGCGGTCGCGGATCGCTTCGCGCAGCGCGGTCTCGCTGGGGTAATAGGTCACCGCGAACGCGCCGGGCGCCTTCTGGTTCAGCATCGCGGCGATCTGTCCTCCGGCGGCCTGCGGACCCGCGGCTCCGATCGGCACGTCATGCGGGCCGGAGCGGGCGGCGGGCAGGGCGAAGGCGATCGCGACGAGTGCCAGCAGCGTCGTGACGGCCACGACGATGCCGGCGGCTCGGACGGAGACGGGAGGTTCCTGTGTGGCGGCGTGATGGGTACTGGTCGACGTCATGACACCTCTTTTCATTAAGTGTTAAATTAATGCGTGAACTCAGCGTAAGGCGCATCCGCCCCGATTTCAACAGTCATTGAAATGTAGTCTCGGGGGGTGCCGCGAGCAGCTGAGACAACCCGGCGGCGCGGGCGGCGACAAGGTGAGCCGGTGTCGAGGGACGCAGTGCTGTCCGCGGCGAAAGCCCGCTTCGCCAGGGACGGTTACGAGAGGACGACGCTGCGTTCGATCGCCGACGACGCACAGGTGGACGCCTCGATGGTGTTGTACCTGTTCGGCTCCAAGGAGCAGTTGTTCCGTGAGTCGCTGCGGTTGATCCTGGACCCCGACGTCCTCGTGGCCGCCCTCACGGCGGACGAGGCAGACATCGGCACTCGGATGGTCCGGGCGTACCTGAAAGTGTGGGAGGCCTCCGACAGCTCCGGAAGTATGCGCGCCATGCTGGCGTCGGCGACCTCGAACTCCGACGCCCATGAAGCGTTTCGCGAATTCATGCAGAACTATGTGCTGAGCGCGGTCTCGGGTGCCCTCGGCGGCGGCGAGCAGGCCAGGCTGCGTGCCATGCTGGCGGCGAGCAGCCTGGTAGGCACTGCGATGCTGCGCTACGTGATGGAGGTGCCGCCGCTGTCGGAACTGGACTCCGAGGACGTGGTCAGGCTGGTGGCGCCGACCGTGACGCGCTACCTCACCGGCGACGCCGACGAACTCGGGTTACCCGGCTAGCGCGTGAATGCCCTTGTACAGCACCAGAAGTCCGATCACAACCAGGATCACCGCGACCAGCACCGCATGCTGACGCTCCATCCAGGACCGCACACCGTTCAGTGTCGGTTCCAGGCGTCTGCCCATCAGGACGTACGCGAGGATCGGCACGGCGACCGTAGACGCCGCGAACGCCGTGAACCAGAGATCTGCCGCCCACACAGCGGGGGCGTTCAATCCTGCGGAACCGATCGCCAAACCCGCTGCGGCGCAGATGAAAAGCACCTTCGGGTTGACCACCGTCAGAGCCGCGCCGGTGACGGCGGCCTTGGCGGGTGTCAGGGAACTCATGCGGGTAATCCATGCGGGCATGTGCTCGGAGGTCTTGCGCTTGGCAAACCGGTATGCGCCGAACACGATCAGCGCCGAGCCCACCACGATGCGTAGCCACGACGCCCAGCTCGGTGGCTTGTTGCTGATGCCGCCGACCAGATCGGAAAGTTCGAGGAAGATCCCGGTCAGCACGGCCAGCCCGAGCAGCCAACCGGCCAGGAACGCAAGCCCCGTCGGTTTCGGTCGCGGTGTACCGAGGACCAGCACCGCCGGAATGATCGAGAACGGAGACAGGGCGATGACAAGGGCGAGCGGGATGAGCTCGGTCAGAACCGACCCCCAGATACCTGGCACCGGAAGAACCTAGCAAGGCAACGTTACGGGTGCTGTCCGATTGGCGCGGCGTCGTATCGTCGCCGCATGAACCAGGTCACGGCCGTGACGGTGTTCCACCGCTCCGCCGACGGAAGCGGCTTCGCCGCGTGGGCACGGCAACTGCTCGACTCGGCCCGGGTGGTGGACGGGCATCTGTCCGGCCAGGTGTCGACGGTCGACGATCCGCGGCTCGATCACGCTGTCGCCGTGACGTTTTCCGAGGCGGCGGCGATGCACGCGTGGCTCGACGGCCCGCAGCGGGCTGAGGTGCTGGCCGCCGGGCAGGAGCGGGGGTTCTGGCGCAGCTCCGGCGACATCGTCATCTCCGCCGACGGTCCGGCATCTCCGGGCGTGGGCGTGTTCCGCCATACCGTGGCCGCCGGAAAGGAGCCGCAATTCCTGGCCACGCAGGCGCGGTTGTCGGCGGCGGCCGTCAGTCTTGCCGGGCACGAAGGCACCGCGCTGTTGCCGGCGGACGCGCCCGGCGAATGGATTTCGATGGTCCGCTACCGGACCGGACCGCAGCTGTCGGAGTGGATGCGCTCGACTGAACGCGCGGAGGCGTTGCAGGGGCTGCGGTCGACGCTCAGCCGTGACTTCTCCGTGGTGTCGAACACCACGCCGTTCGCCACGACGGTGCGCGTGGAGAACGGTCAGGCGCTCATGACGCCGAACTGGAAGTCGGCGATGCTGGTGCTTCTCGTGCTCTACCCCACGGTCATGCTGCTGTCGCGATTCCTCGGTCCAGCGCTCAACGACCTGGGAGCGCAGCCGTGGCTGTCCCTGTGGGTCAGTCAGATCGTCAGCGTCATCGCGATGCAGTGGTGGCTCATGCCCGTCGCGTCCAAGCCGTTCCGGCGCTGGCTCGATCCTGTCGACGGGGCGGGCGCTCGCATCACCGCTGTCGGGGCCGTCGTCATCGTCGCCGTGTACGCGGTGACCCTCACCTTGTTCGCCTCCGTACACGAGCTCCAGTTCTGGGACTACATGGACTGAGCGATGAGTTCCGACGGGCGTCCGGGTCGGCATTCACAGATGCCCAACAGGAAAAGGAGACGTGCATGTCGATCGCGCATGTGCTCGCCGTCGTCCACGTATCGGACGTCGAAGTCGGCAAGCGCTGGTATGCCCAGCTGTTCGGTAGACCGGAGGACAACAACCCGATGCCCTCGCTCGTCGA
Source organism: Mycolicibacterium iranicum (assembly GCF_001650495.1). Classification (GTDB taxonomy): domain Bacteria; phylum Actinomycetota; class Actinomycetes; order Mycobacteriales; family Mycobacteriaceae; genus Mycobacterium; species Mycobacterium iranicum_A. The sequence goes on from NZ_LWCS01000018.1 coordinate 48,910, forward strand.
GTGGCAGCTACTGCCCGGCGCCTGGGTGCAGGTATTCCACGACCCGGACAGGGCGGGAACCGATGAAGTGAATTTCGCCGTCGACGATCTGGAGGGCCACATCGAGGAACTCGTCAGTCGCGGCCTCGAACCCGGCGGCATCGTCGACGCGAGCAAGGGCGTGCGGCTGTCGCGGTTCAGCGATCCCGACGGAAATGTCGTCAGCCTGATCGGCGGATTTCGCGTCGAGTACTGATCCGTGGCCTGGCGTTAGCCAGTCGCTCACGGTCGCGACATCTGTCGACGTCACAGTGAACACGTGCCCGTCCTCGCGCCTGAACGGTTTCACCGCTGGTGCGAACGAATCGTGGATCTCCTGCCGTTCGGGCTGGCGAACATCGTCCCGCCGACGCTGCTGGGCTTCTGCCTCATCAACAGCTTCACGTTCGGCGTCGATCTCGTCCTGCTGACCGGGCTGCGGGGCGGCATCGGTGCGCCGTACCCCGTCGCGGTGACCGTGGCCTACGCGTGCGCGTTCGGGTTGAGCTACGCACTCAACCGGTATTTCAACTTCCGCTCGCACGCGCCCGTGGGCCCGCAGCTCACCATCTACATCGTCGTGGTCGTCATCAACTACCTCGCATTCATCCTTGCGCTGTCGACCCTGCTGACCGATCTGGGGATCGACTACCGGATCTCGCGGTTGATGGCCGGCGGCTGCGAGGCCGTCTACATGTACTGCGCATTGCGCTGGGTGGTGTTCCGCAACAGCTAGCTGCCGTCGAACTGGTTCTGCCCCAGGCTGTTCACGAATCTCGGGCCGAGCACGTGGAGTTCGCGCAGATACTCTTGCGCCCACGTTCCGAACGGACGGTGGGCCAGGTAATCGTTGCGGAAGCGGTCATCGTCGGACACCTCGGTGGTGCAGAACGACGGGATGGCCAGATCGATCACCGGTCCGTCGCGTTCCACCTCGGCGAGCAACAGCGGTGCGTCGCCACCGAGGAATCGGTCGATGACCCAGCCGTCCTCGCCCAGCCATACCGAGGAGCGGACCTTGACGATGACGTGTGCGGCACGCGACACGATCTGACCGGCCACCAGAGGATCGAGTTCGCGTTCGGCCTCATAGCGCGTGCCGCCCGCCGCCGGCCCCTTGGCGGTCATCGTGCCCATCGCTTCGTCACCGAGTGCCGTCACGAGCTCGGGTGGTGCGGCGTCCAGCTCCGCAGGTGCCGGCCCTTGGAGCCGCACGCGCACCGCGTAGCCGTCTGCGGCGAACAGGTAGGCCTGCGCGATCAGCAGGGGAGTCGGATCTGACGCCGCGACGGCAGGCATCTCGCGGACGAAGAACTTCCGCTCGAACTCGAAGTCGCCTGCGTCGGACATGTGCCGACCGTAACGCCGATCACCGAAGCCTCCGAGCACGCGGCGTCCGTGTCTGTTGACGATTGTGGGAAAAAGCCTAGAGTTGAGCGGAACAGACTCAACCTTGACGGCGTTGTGCAACAGGACAAGCATTCCAAGGGCGCCTCGCGCGGCCCTTACGTACATGAAAGGGAGGTGTCGTGGACTCGTTCAACCCGACGACCAAAACCCAGGCGGCCCTGACCTCGGCGCTGCAAGCGGCTACCGCCGCGGGCAACCCGCAGATCACCCCCGCCCATCTGTTGATGGCACTGCTGACTCAGAACGACGGCATTGCCGCACCGCTCCTGGAGGCCGTCGGCGTCGAACCCGCGACTGTCCGCGCCGAGACGCAGCGTCTACTCGACCGGCTCCCCTCGGCGACCGGCTCGAGCTCGCAGCCTCCACTCAGTCCTGCCGCGATCGCTGCTATTACCGGGGCGCAACACCTCGCGACCGAGATGGATGACGAGTACGTCTCCACCGAGCACCTGCTCGTCGGTCTGGCGACCGGTTCCGACGACGTCGCCAAGCTGCTTTCGGGTCATGGCGCCTCGCCGCAGACCCTGCGTGACGCGTTCACGAAGGTGCGGGGCAGCGCGCGCGTCACCAACCCGGATCCCGAGGGCAGCTACCAGGCGCTGGAGAAATACTCCACCGATCTGACGGCACGCGCCAAGGAAGGCAAGCTCGATCCGGTGATCGGCCGGGACACCGAGATCCGTCGCGTCGTCCAGGTTCTGAGCCGTCGCACCAAGAACAATCCGGTGCTCATCGGCGAACCCGGCGTGGGCAAGACGGCGATCGTCGAGGGCCTGGCCCAGCGCATCGTCGCAGGCGATGTCCCGGAATCGTTGCGGGACAAGACCGTTGTGTCTCTCGACCTCGGTTCGATGGTGGCAGGTGCGAAGTACCGCGGCGAGTTCGAGGAACGGCTCAAGGCCGTCCTCGACGACATCAAGAATTCGGCCGGCCAGATCATCACGTTCATCGACGAGCTGCACACCATCGTCGGCGCCGGTGCCACCGGCGAATCCGCGATGGACGCGGGCAACATGATCAAGCCCATGCTGGCCCGCGGTGAGCTGCGGCTGGTGGGCGCGACCACGCTCGACGAGTACCGCAAGTACATCGAGAAGGACGCCGCGCTGGAGCGCCGCTTCCAGCAGGTACTGGTCGGCGAACCGTCCGTCGAGGACACCGTCGGCATCCTGCGCGGCCTCAAGGACCGGTACGAGGTGCACCACGGCGTGCGCATCACCGACTCCGCGCTGGTGGCAGCGGCGGCCCTGAGCGATCGCTACATCACCTCGCGCTTCCTGCCCGACAAGGCGATCGACCTGGTCGACGAGTCTGCGTCGCGGCTGCGCATGGAGATCGACTCCCGGCCCGTCGAGATCGACGAGGTGGAGAGGCTGGTGCGTCGCCTCGAGATCGAGGAGATGGCGCTGGCCAAGGAGGAAGACGCCGCGTCGAAGGACCGGTTGGAGAAGCTGCGCGCGGAGCTTGCCGACAAGAAGGAAGAGCTGTCCGAGCTGACCACCCGGTGGCAGAACGAGAAGAGTGCCATCGATGTGGTGCGCGAGCTCAAGGAGCAGCTGGAGACGTTGCGCGGCGAGGCCGACAGAGCTGAGCGCGACGGCGACCTGGCCAAGGCCGCGGAGCTGCGCTACGGACGCATCCCCGAGGTCGAGAAGAAGCTCGACGCCGCGCTGCCGCACGCCGAGGCTCGCGAGAACGTGATGCTCAAAGAAGAAGTCGGACCCGACGACATCGCGGAAGTGGTCGAGGCGTGGACCGGCATTCCGGCAGGCCGGATGCTCGAAGGTGAGACGGCCAAGCTGCTCCGCATGGAGGAGGAGCTCGGCAAGCGCGTGGTCGGCCAGAAGAAGGCGGTGCAGGCCGTTTCGGACGCAGTGCGGCGTTCGCGCGCCGGCGTCGCCGATCCGAACCGGCCCACGGGCTCGTTCATGTTCCTCGGGCCCACCGGCGTGGGTAAGACCGAGCTGGCAAAAGCGTTGGCGGAGTTCCTCTTCGACGACGAGCGCGCGATGGTGCGCATCGATATGAGCGAGTACGGCGAGAAGCACTCGGTGGCTCGCCTGGTCGGGGCACCCCCGGGATACGTCGGCTACGACCAGGGCGGTCAGCTGACCGAGGCGGTGCGACGGCGTCCGTACACCGTGATCCTGTTCGACGAGATCGAAAAGGCCCACCCGGACGTGTTCGACGTACTGCTGCAGGTGCTCGACGAAGGCAGGCTGACCGACGGCCAGGGGCGGACCGTGGACTTCCGCAACACGATCCTGATCCTGACGTCCAACCTGGGCGCCGGCGGTTCCGAGGACCAGGTGATGGCCGCGGTGCGTTCGGCGTTCAAGCCGGAGTTCATCAACCGCCTCGATGACGTGATCATCTTCGACGGGCTCAACCCCGAGGAGCTGGTCTCGATCGTCGACATCCAGTTGCAGCAGCTGGCCAAGCGGCTGGCGCAGCGCAGGCTGGCACTCGAGGTGTCGCTGCCCGCCAAGAAGTGGCTGGCCGACCGCGGGTTCGACCCCATCTACGGCGCGCGGCCGCTGCGCAGGCTGGTACAGCAGGCCATCGGCGATCAGCTCGCCAAGATGCTGCTGGCCGGCGAGGTGCACGACGGCGACGTGGTTCCGGTCAACGTCAGCGCGGACGGCGACTCGCTGGTCCTGGGGTGAGCGCTTGCGCGAAGACCCGACAGTTGGGCTGAGCTCTCACCGCCACCGAAAACACACTCGCGTGATCTCCAGGGAGGTCACGCGAGTGTGTGTCTGCACGCTCAGGAAAAGGCGGTGCTCGCGAGCTCGGTCTCGTCGCTGAGCAATGCGGCGATGATCCGCTCGGCGACCGCGTCGGGGTCCAGGCCCGTCGGCAGTTTGGGCGCCTCGCCGGCGATGGCGCGGCCGGCCAGCCCGGTCTCGGTATGCGGCGGTCGGACGTCGACGATGCGGATCTTGCGTCTGCGCGCTTCCGTGCGGGCCGCGGCGAACAGCGCCGCAGTGGCAGCCTTGACCGCGGAGTAGACCGCCATGTTCGGCAGCGGCTTCTCGGCAACGACGGCGCTGATCCCCAGGATGACACCACCGGCGTCGAGCACAGGTAGCGCCGCGCGCATCACGCGCAGCGGTGCCAGGAAGTCGATCAGGACGAGGTCGTCGACGGTGTCGTCGTCGATCTCGGCCAACGGGCCGAACGCCACGACACCTGCGGCGATGACGACGCCGTCGAGACGGCCGTGCCGGTCGACGGCGGCAGCCACCACGGCGCGAGCGGCGTCGGGTTCGCGCAGGTCGGCGGGCACCACGTGCGCGCCATCCACGGCAGCCAGCGCCTCGGCGGACCTACCGGTCACGGTCAGTGCCGCACCCCGTTCCCGCAGGCCGCGGGCGATGCGGGAGCCGAGTGCTCCGCTGGCGCCGACGACAAGGTAGGACTTTCCCGAGAGATCGCTCACCGGGCCAGTATGCGTTCGGCGCGCCTCCGCGACGGTCGGTCAGCCTGAGACGAGGTTGTGACAAATTCGGATTCGGAGAGCGCACCCAAGAGCGGATACTCTTTAGGCAATGGTCCCGCTCTGGTTCACCCTGTCCGCACTCTGTTTCGTGGGTGCGGCCGTCTTGCTGTACGTCGACCTCGACCGTCGGCGCGGACTGGGCCGACGGCGCAAGTCCTGGGCCAAGTCGCACGGCTTCGACTACGAGCAGGAGTCCGGCGACATCCTCAAGCGTTGGAAGCGCGGCGTGATGTCCACCGTCGGCGATGTCACCGCCCGCAACGTGGTCCTCGGGCAGATCCGCGGCGAGGCAGTCTTCATCTTCGATCTCGAAGACGTCGCCACCGTGATCGCGCTGCACCGCAAGGTCGGCACCAACGTCACCGTCGACATGCGTCTCAAAGGCATCAAGGAACCTCGCGAGAGCGACATCTGGCTGCTGGGGGCGATCGGCCCGCGAATGGTCTACTCGACCAACCTCGACGCCGCCCGCCGCGCCTGCGACCGCAGGATGGTGACGTTCGCCCACACCGCGCCGGACTGCGCCGAGATCATGTGGAACGAAGGCAACTGGACGCTGATCAGCATGCCGGTGACCAGCACCCGCGCCCAATGGGACGAGGGGCTGCGCACGGTACGCCAGTTCAACGACCTGCTGCGTGTGCTACCGCCGATGCCGACCGCGTCCACCGGACAGCCCGTCGCGCGTCGCAGCGGCTCGCCCAGCCGACCGATCACCCCCGCGCCCGCGGGGCGCGAGCTGCCCCCGGGCTACGCGGGTCAGCCCCGACCTGATCCGCTGCGGCGTCCCGCGCCGCCGGCTCAGCAGCCCGCAGAGCACAACGGGCGGCAGTCGCCCAACTATCAGCGATAAGTATTCTCTGGGGCATGCCACGCCCCGTCGCCTTGATCACCGGACCGACAGCCGGGATCGGTGAGGGGTTTGCCCGCCGCTACGCAGTGGACGGCTACGACCTGGTTCTGGTCGCGCGTGACGCCGGGCGACTCAACACCCTGGCCGCCGAATTGCGTGACGAGGCCGGGGCCGATGTCGAAGTGATCCGCGCCGACCTCGCCGAGGCCGACGATCGCGCCGCCGTCGCGGAGCGTTTGCGCCGCGGCGGCGTGCGAGTGCTGGTCAACAATGCCGGCTTCGGAACGTCGGGGGAGTTCTGGACCGCAGACTACGACGTCCTCAAGGCACAGTTGGACGTCAACGTCACGGCGGTCATGCAGCTGACCCACGCCGCGCTGCCACCCATGCTGGCCGACGGCGAGGGCACCGTGCTCAACGTCGCGAGCGTCGCCGGGCTCCTTCCTGGCCGCGGGTCGACCTACTCGGCATCCAAGGCGTGGGTGGTGTCGTTCTCCGAGGGGCTGGCCAACGCCCTCGGTGGGACCGGCGTCGGAGTGCACGCGCTGTGTCCCGGCTTCGTGCGTACCGAGTTTCACGAGCGGGCCGGAATCGACATGGGGGGCACCGCCGGCTTCCTGTGGCTCGAGGTGGAAGACGTGGTTCGGGAGACGCTGGCCAGTATCGCAAAAGACAAGGTCGTCATCATTCCGGGCCTGCAGTACAAGGCGCTGACCACCGGCGGGCGCATCGTGCCGCGAAGTATCGTGCGCGCCTTGACCAAAGTGGTGGGTAAGGGTCGTGGCAGGACCTGAGAACCTGTGCGGGTAATCGCCGTCCTGGCAGCGATCGTGCTCGCCGTCGCATCGTGCTCCGGTGACGAGGGCGATCGCGAAGACGTCTTCTCCGCTGCGACGGCGTCGATGGGTGAGTCCCTGGAGATCCTCGGCTGGAACATGTCGATGGCCAATCTGCGATTCGACGCCGAGTACGTGCTCGTCGACGTCGATGCGGCCCCCGCGAAGGAGGGGGTGACCCCGGCGAACCCCGAGGATCTCCGCTTCGGTCTGTACGGTGCGCTCGCCCACCCGATCGAGGCCAACGGCATCGGCGCGTGCGGTGACTCGACAAACCTTGACATACAACCGTTGTCGGTTACTCCCGATCGACTGACGGGAACGGTCTGCCTCGGTCCGCAACGGGATCAGTCGCAGGTTCGGGGTGTTTACGCGTACTCGCCGCGCGACCGCATCGCCGGAACCACGGTGGCCTATCCGGCGGCGTTCCCCATCGGCGTGCTGCCCACCAACTCCAACGACACCGGCCTGACGCTGAAGACGAGCAGCGTGGACGCCTTCTCCGAAGACGGCGCCCAGCTGGCCCCGACGGCGCTCGGCGAACCGAAAGCCTTTGAGGGCAAGGGCTACATGCTGCTCGGCCTCGAGGTCGGAGGCCTGGCGCAGCGGTACCGCGAGGACTCGGCGAAGCGGGGTGGGCCGATGATGGTGCTCGCTGCACCGACGCTGCCCGGCAGGGGCCTCAGCTACGCGTGCGGTATCTACGGTGCCTCTGTTCTGGTGCTGCCCGAAGCCTCACGCGAGGGCGTACAGCTGCGTGCATCGCTGTGCACGCAGGGCGAGATCAACGAGGCCCTGCTGTACGCGACGGTGTCGCTGGCGGGGACGCACGCGGCGCTGTGGAAACAGGACGTCTCGCAGTGACGGACCCGCCCGGCCCCACCGAATGGGGTGGGGGTCCCGGCGTCGGACCCTGGGACGGCGACCCGCCCGACGACCCGCGATACGACGCCGAGCTGTTGCGCACCGGTGACGCCCGCAATGTCGTAGACGCCTACCGGTATTGGACCCGCGACGCGATCATCGCCGACATCGACCGGCGCAGGCATCCGCTGCACATCGCGATCGAGAACTTCGGCAACGACGCCAACATCGGCGGGGTGGTGAGGACTGCGAACGCATTCGCGGTGGACACCGTGCATATCGTGGGCCGCCGCCGCTGGAACCGGCGCGGTGCGATGGTCACCGACCGCTATCAGCGCCTGCGTCATCACGAGACGACTGCGGCCCTGCTCGACTTCGCAGCCTCGGCGGGCCTGGCTGTCGTGGCGGTCGACAACGTCCCCGGTGCGTCCCGTCTGGAAGAAACGCTGCTGCCGCGCAAGTGCCTGCTGGTCTTCGGGCAGGAGGGCCCCGGCATCACCGAGGACGCGAAAACCGGTGCAGTGCTAACAGTCTCGATCGCACAGTTCGGATCGACGCGCAGCATCAATGCCGCCGTCGCCGCCGGCATCGCCATGCATGCCTGGATCCGCCAGCACGCCGACCTCGGAAAGGCCTGGTGAATCCGGGCGGGGGCGCAGCAGCCACCACACCGCGGCCGCCGACGTCAGCAGCAGCGCGGCGCCGACACCGGCGGCCAGCGAAAGGCCCTGTGTGAAAGATTCTTTCGCGGCGTCGAGCAGGGTGTTCTGCTGGTCGGTGGGCAGTGTCTGCGCGGCGTGGATCGCGTTCGCGAGCGAATCGCGGGCCTGGTCGGCGACTCCCGAGGGCACTTCGGGGGCGACGGTGATGCCGCGATAGACCGCGGTCACGATCGACCCGAGAGTCGCGATACCCAGCGCCATGCCCAGCTCGTAGGCCGTCTCGGACACTGCAGCCGCCGCTCCTGCACGTTCCTTCGGCACGCTCGCCAGGATCACGTCGCTGGCCACCGTGAACGCCAGGCCCAGTCCTACGCCCACGACGAACAGCGAAATGCCCAGCGGCAGATACGGGGCCATCGGGGTGAAGACGATCAGCGATGTCATCAGCGCCGCCATCGCGACCCCGACGAGTGCCAGGCCCGCGGTCAGCACCGAGCGGTGGGAGAAGTAGCGCACGGCCACGCCGGCGAGCACGCCGAACACCGTGGCGGTGATGGCGGCCGGCAGCTCCGCCAGCCCCGCCTTCAGCGGTCCGTAGCCGTGCACCAGCTGGAAGTACTGAGACAGGAAGAACACCAGCCCGGACAGGCCGAGGACGGAGAGTAGGTTCGCCGACACCACTCCGGAGAAACGTGGATTGGCGAAGAGTCGTACGTCGATCAGCGGCGTCGGCAGCCGCAGCTGACGGCGCACGAACACCGTGAGTGCGACTGCGCCGACGACGCCGGCCACCACGATGTCGGCGCCGATACCGTGGGCCAGTCCGGTGAAGCCTTCCTTGATCGCATAGACGAGACCGAGCAGGCCGACCATGGACAGTCCGACGCTGGGCAGATCCCAAGGACCCGGGTCCGGGTTGCGGTGCTCGGGCAGCAGCACGAGGCCGCCGACCAGCAGCACCACCATCACGGGGATGTTGATCAGGAACACCGAGCCCCACCAGAAGTGCTCCAGCAGAACGCCTCCCACGACGGGGCCCAGTGCGGCGCCCGCGGAGAAGGCCGACGCCCAGATGCCGACGGCGATACTGCGTTCGCGCTGATCGGGGAACAGGCCGCGGATCAGCGCCAGCGTGGCCGGCGCCAACGTCGCACCCGCCATGCCCAGCAGGGCACGGGTTGCGATCAACATCTCCGGGCTTGTCGAGTAGGCGTTCATCGCCGAGAACACCGCGAAAGCGATTGCGCCGGTGAGCAACAGCTTTTTGTGTCCGATGCGGTCGCCGAGGCTGCCCATGCTGATGAGCAGTGCTGCCAGCACGAAGGAGTAGATGTCGCCGATCCACAGGATCTGCGTGCCGGTGGCGCCGAGGTCGGCGCTGATGAACGGGGTTGCCAGGGCGAGGACTGTGCCGTCGATGCCGATGAGTAGCACAGCCATGGTCAGGACGCCGAGAGCGAACCAGCGGCGGGTCATTTCGTCACTCCATTGAGTAGAAGGTCGATGATGAGGCGATCGAAGTCGCGGCCGGCGGCGCGGCCGGCGCGGATGGACCAGGCAGTCCCCCCGATGAGGGCGTAGAGCGCTTCGGTGAGCCACGCGGCGGTCAGCTCCGGCCGGAACTCGCCCTCGCGCTGCCCCCGCAGGAACAGCTCGGTGATGGCGGAGTCGACTTCGTCCCAGATCTCGATCGTGGTTTCGAGGTCGGTTTCCTGGCTCTGGCTGTACATCAGGACGAAGTAGGGGTAGACGGGCTCGCAGGCGGTGACCAGCCTGCGGAGCGCGTCGGTCGCCGGACCTTCGTCGAGTCGCACGGTCTTGAGAACCTCCCGCATCTCGGCCATCGCGAGTTCTTCGATCGCGGACATCAATGCGGCGCGACCGGCGAAGTGCCGGTGCAGGGTGGCGCGGCTCACGCCGACGGCCGAGGCGATCTCGTCCTGCGTCGCGTTGGGGCGCCGGCCGAGGAAGTCGGCAGCGGCGCGCAGCAGCTGATCGCGGGTGGACAACATGCGACAAGAATAGCTCAAATGAGACATATTTGTCTCATAGCCTATGGGCAGCTGGTAGGGCAGGATCAACGGCATGGATCAGATGTGGGCCAACCGCGCCGCCAGCGCCGAAGCCGCCATCGCCACGCGGCATCTCCGGAAACTGTGGGGGCTGCCGGGTACGCAGCTAGGCGTGGTGGCCTGGCCGGCCGCTGGCAGGCAACGCCGCTTCGGGACCTGGCACTACTGGTGGCAGGCCCACCTGTTGGACAACCTGGTCGACGCCCAGCTGCGCGATCCGAAGCTCGAACGCCTCACCTCGATCACGCGCCAGATCCGCGGGCATCGATTCCGCAACATCGGCAAGTGGACCAACAACTACTACGACGACATGGCGTGGCTGGCACTTGCGCTGGAGCGCGCCGGTCGCCTGACCGGCGTGGCTCGTCCGAAAGCGCTGCACCGGCTCGCCGAGCAGTTCCTCACCTCGTGGGTGCCCGAGGATGGCGGCGGCATTCCGTGGCGCAAGCAGGACCAGTTCTTCAACGCGCCGGCCAACGGGCCCGCCGCGATCTTCCTCGCCCGCTACGAGGACAGGCTGCGCCGAGCGCAACAGATGGCTGACTGGATCGACGAGACGCTGATCGACCCGGACACGCATCTGGTGTTCGACGGCATCAAAGGCGGCTCGCTGGTGCGTGCGCAGTACACCTACTGCCAGGGTGTGGTGCTCGGCGCGGAGACCGAACTCGCGGCGCGCACCGAGGATCCACGCCATGCCGAGCGGGTGCACCGGCTCGTCGCTGCCGTCGCCGAGCACATGGCGCCTGACGGCATCATCAAAGGCGCGGGTGGCGGTGACGGCGGACTGTTCAACGGCATCCTGGCGCGCTACTTGGCGCTGGTTGCGACCGATCTGCCCGGTGACGCCGAGGCTGATGAGAAGGCCCGAGAGACCGCCGCGAAGCTGGTGCTGACATCGGGACGCGCCGCGTGGGAGAACCGTCAGACGGCCGAGGGTCTGCCGCTCTTCGCGGCGTTCTGGGACCGCCCAGCCGAATTGCCCACGGCGGGAACGAAAGACGCGCAATTCGTGGAAGGCGCCGTCAACTCCTCGGAGATCCCCGAGCGCGATCTGTCGGTGCAGCTGGCCGGCTGGATGCTGATGGAAGCGGCCCATGTCGTGGAGAACGCCGTTTCGGAGCCGAACCCCGAGTGAGCGAACCGACCTCCCAGCGGGGTTTCCCGCTGCTGCCGTCGCGGCGTACCCGTGGCAGTAAGGCCACCAGGACCACCGACAACACCGCCGCGGCACTGCTGCTGACCTTCACCGTCATCGCGATCCTGTGGGCGAACTCGCCGTGGGCCGACAGCTACACGGCGCTGCTGGACACCCATGTCGGCGTCACCGTCGGCAGCCATCACTTCGAGATGACCGTCAAGCACATCGTCAACGACGCGCTGATGACGTTCTTCTTCTTCATCGTCGGCCTTGAGGTGACCCGCGAATTCACCATCGGCGAGCTCACCGACCGGTCGCGCGCCGCGGTGCCGGTGCTTGCTGCCGCCGCGGGCCTGGTGTTGCCCGCCGTGGTGTTCCTGGCCTTCAACCCGTCCGGCGAGAACGCCCACGCGTGGGGGGTGGTGATCTCCACCGACACCGCGTTCCTCGTCGGGGCGCTGGCCATCATCAAGCCGATGTTCCCTGCCCGAGTGCGGCTGTTCCTGCTGACGCTGGCCGTGGTCGACGACGTCGGTGCGCTGATCGCCATCGCGCTGTTCTACTCAGACGCCATCCAGGTCGTCCCCCTGGTGATGTCGGTGGTGCTGATCGTCGCATTGGCGCTGGTGCGGTTCCTGCCGAAGGAGCGGGGGCCGGCGTATGCGGTGCTCGGCGTCGCGCTGTGGATCGCGCTCTTCATGGCAGGCATCCATCCCACGCTGGCCGGTGTCGCCGTCGCGCTGCTGATTCCCGTCTTCACCCCGACGCGGCGTCCGGTTGAGAAGGCCGTCGAACAAATACGGGCGTTCCGGCAATCGCCGAACTCGGAGTACGCCCGCGCCGCGAGCCGTTCGCTGCGCGAGTCGATCTCCATCAACGAACGGCTACAGACCGCGGTCGGACCCACCGTGTCGTTCGTGATCCTGCCGCTGTTCGCGCTCGTCAACGCCGGCGTCCGGCTGGACAGCCAGAGCTTGACGACCGCCCTGCGGTCACCGCTCACGTGGGGCATCGTCGCCGGTCTGGTGATCGGCAAGTTCGTCGGCATCACCGGCGCGACCTGGCTGATCCGCAGAACCGGAGTGGGCGTGCTCGCGCCGGGTCTGACGTTGCGCAGGATCGCCGGCGGCGCGGCGCTGTCGGGCATCGGCTTCACGATCTCGCTCTTCATCGTCGACATCGCGATCTCGGACCCCAGCAGGCAGGACCAGGCACGCATCGGCGTGCTCGCGGCGTCGGTCCTCGCGTTCCTGCTCGGCTGGGCGATCTTCCGGATCACCGATTGGATCAGTCCGCCCGAGCCTGTGGGGCTCACGCTGCTCCGGCCCGTCGACCCCGAGCGCGACCATGCCCGGGGGCGGCCCGACGCGCCGCTGACGCTGGTCGAGTACGGCGATTTCGAGTGCCCGTTCTGCAGTCGCGCCACCGGCTCGATCGACGAGGTGCGGGCGCACTTCGGGGACGACCTCCTCTACGTCTGGCGGCACTTCCCCCTCGAGCGTGTGCATCCGCGAGCGTTCGACGCCGCCCGGGCCAGCGAGGCTGCGGCGCTGCAGGGCAAGTTCTGGGAGATGGCGCGCCAGCTGTTCGCCCATCAGGACGACCTCGAGTGGTCTGACATCTACCGCTACGCGGTGGCGGCCGGCTGCGACATCGAGCAGTTCGACCAGGACGTTCGCGTGCACTCCAAGACGGTGCTGCACCGCGTCGAGGACGACGCCGAGGATGCCGACGCGATGGACCTCAACGCGACGCCGACGCTGTTCGTCAACGGCAAGCGGCACAGGGGGCCCTGGGATGCCGCGAGCCTCATTCGTGCGCTCGAGGCTTCGCGACCCTAGGTCGTCTGCTCGCCCGCGTCCATGGGCGGCGTCGGGATGCCGGCCTGCTTGGCGGCCTTGCGGCGCTTGTACCACTCGAAGGCGATCGGTAGCACCGAGAGGATGACGATGCCGATGACGATCGGTTCCAGCAGCTTCTGGATGATCTCGATGCGGCCGAGCCAGTACCCGAGCAGGGTGAGGCCGGCACCCCAGACGATGGCGCCGACGGCGTTGTAGAGCGTGAACACCGCGTAGTTCATCTTGGCCGCACCCGCAGTGATCGGGGCGAGCGTCCGCACGATGGGCACGAAGCGGGCGATGACGATCGCGAACGGGCCGCGCTGCTCGAAGAACAGGTGGGCCTCGTCGAGGTACTTCTGCTTGAGGAATCGCGCGTTCGGTTTGAACATCGCGGTGCCGACATTGCGGCCGATCCAGTAACCCACCTGCGCGCCGAGGATCGCGGCGATCGGAATGAACAGCAGCAGCTGCCAGAGCTGGAAGTTCACCGCCGCGACGTTGCCTTCGGCGGACGCAGTCTGGATGCCCGCGGCGAGCATGCCCGCGACGAACAGCAGCGAGTCGCCGGGCAGGATCGGGAACAGCACCCCGGACTCGACGAAGACGACGACCAGCAACCCGATCAGTGCCCAGGTGCCGAAGTAGCTGAGAAGGTTGATGGGGTCCAGGAAATCGGGCATCAGCGCGAGATTGTCGACGACCACGGCCCCAAGGGTACCGGCGGCATAGGCTGAGTCATGCCCACACACAAGGCCGTGCAGGTCGCCTCAGCCAACGAAGCACTCACCCTCGTCGACGTCGAGACGCAGCCCCCTCCCGCCGGCCATGTCCGCATCGCCGTCGCCGCGTGCGGGGTCTGCGGCACCGACCGCGAGTTCCACGCCGGCCACTTTCCCGGGTTGGAGTGGCCCCTCACGATGGGTCACGAGATCGCGGGCACGGTTGCCGAAGTAGGCGACGATGTCGAAGACTTCGCCGCCGGGGACCGGGTGGCGGTCGGCTGGTTCGGCGGCAACTGCAACCGCTGTGTCCCGTGCCGCAGGGGCCAGTTCATGCAGTGCGTGCGCATGCAGGTGCCGAGCTGGCAGTACCCGGGCGGCTACGCCGAGTCGGTGACGGCTCCGTGGACCGCGCTCGCGAGAATTCCCGAGGGTCTGTCGTTCGTTGAGGCGGCGCCGATGGGTTGTGCAGGGGTGACGACGTTCAACGGGTTGCGGCAGACGCGCGCGAAAGCAGGCGACGTCGTGGCCGTGCTCGGTGTCGGCGGACTGGGACACCTCGGCGTGCAGTGGGCGAAGGCGATGGGGTTCGAGACAGTTGCTATCGGTCGCGGTACCGGCAAGGCCGAGGAGGCCAAGAAGCTCGGCGCACACCATTACTTCGATTCGACGGCACAGGACGTTGCCGAGGAACTGCAGAAGCTCGGCGGCGCGGCGGTCGTGCTGGCCACTGCCAACAACGCCGAGGCGATGGCGGCGACGGTCGGTGGGCTCGGCCCGGCCGGGGAGCTGGTCGTCGTCGGAGTGTCGGCGGACAACCTGCCGATCAGCCCGCTGGACCTGATCAACTCCGGGCTGTCGGTGACCGGTCACCCGTCGGGCACGGCGCGCGACGTCGAGGAGACGCTGCATTTCGCACTGCTGACCGGGGTGCGGGCGATGGTGGAGGAGCAGCCGCTGGCCGAGGCCGCCGAAGCGTTCGCCGCGATGGATGAGGGACGCGCCCGCTACCGCAGGGTGCTGACCGTGTAGGGAAGCAGCCGATTTGTCGCGGGTCGCGCCGACGCTGGCGTCCCGACGATGGCTGACTATGTCGAGGGCATCGAGCACATGCCGCCGCGGCCGAACTCGAAGCGTGCGCACTGCTGTCGCTGCAGGACATCTCGGCGTAGCTCGGTGCGCCGATCGAGGGATGCGCCACCGACACCGACCCGACCATGCCGAGCCGCCGCGTGACGATATTGCCCAGCGCACCCACACTCGGGGGTCCAACTGTCAGCACCCTCGTGGAGTTAGTTGTTGACGATGATTGTGGTCCCCTCGGACGAGGTACTGTTCGGGTTTTTCTGCGCCGGATCGGCGGACGTGGTGTCCAAAGCATGTCTGCATTTCCGGGCTGCCCGCCGACCGGCTGGCCGCGGCCACCGGCGTGCGGCATCTCGTCCCAGGGCTGTGAAGCTGGGGCATTCTTGACATACTTCGGTACACGCCAGCCGAGAGGAATCGCCATGCCCATCGCCACGCCCGAGGTCTACGCGGAGATGCTCAGCCGCGCCAAGGAGCACTCGTTCGCGTTTCCCGCGATCAACTGTGTCGGCTCGGAGAGCGTCAACGCCGCGATCAAGGGCTTCGCCGACGCCGGCTCTGACGGCATCATCCAATTCTCCACCGGCGGTGCGGAATTTGCGTCGGGACTCGGCGTCAAGGACATGGTCACAGGTGCGGTCGCACTGGCCGAGTTCGCGCACGTGATCGCCGCGAAGTACGACATCACGGTTGCGCTGCACACCGACCACTGCCCGAAGGACAAGCTGGACACCTACGTCCGGCCACTCCTGGCAATCTCGGCCGAGCGCGTCGCGAAGGGGCAGAACCCGTTGTTCCAGTCCCACATGTGGGACGGCTCAGCGGTCCCGATCGATGAAAACCTCTCGATCGCCCAGGAGCTGCTCAAGCAGGCCGCCGCGGCCAAGATCATCCTCGAGATCGAGATCGGCGTCGTCGGCGGTGAAGAGGACGGCGTCGAAGCCGAGATCAACGACAAGCTCTACACGACCCCCGAGGACTTCGAGAAGACCATCGAAGCGCTCGGCGCGGGCGAGCACGGCAAGTATCTGCTCGCCGCCACATTCGGTAACGTGCACGGCGTCTACAAGCCGGGCAACGTCAAGCTCAAGCCGGAGGTGCTCGCCGAGGGACAGAAGGTGGCGTCGGCCAAGCTCGGACTGGAAGCCGGTTCAAAGCCGTTCGACTTCGTCTTCCACGGCGGCTCAGGCTCGTTGAAGTCCGAGATCGAAGATTCACTGCGCTACGGCGTGGTCAAGATGAACGTCGACACCGACACCCAGTACGCGTTCACCCGCCCCATCGTCGGCCACATGTTCACCAACTACGACGGCGTGCTGAAGGTCGACGGCGAGGTGGGCAACAAAAAGGTCTACGACCCGCGCAGCTACTTCAAGAAGGCCGAGGCCTCGATGAGCGAGCGGGTGGTCGAGGCTTGCAACGATCTGCACAGCGCGGGCCGCAGCGTCTCCGCGGGCTAGCCGGCGCGCTGAGGCGCTCCAAGGGTGGCCGGGCTACTGAGGGGCCTGGCAGATTTTCCACTGGTCGTCGCGGAACTGCAGATCGAAGCTGCGGGTGGAGCGGGTCTGCGGCGCGAAAGCCATGAAGGTGGTGACGTTGGCTTCGGCATGGTCGCCGTTGATGACGACTTGGTCGATGCTGGCGACGACGGGGTAGCGGCCCGCCTCGGCGACCCGGCGGTGCGTCTCGGCCCACTTCTTGTCTTCGATGTTGTTGTAGCCCTCTGCCGTCGTTCCGCAGGTGATGCTGCGCAGCGTCGCGAGGTCGCCCTTCTCGATGGCCGCGTCGTAGTTCTGGATGGTGGTGCGGACGTTGTCCTCCTGCGACACCGTCGGCGACGAGCCGCCGGTCAGCAGGATGGTGCCCACCACCGCGGCGGCGACCAGCGCGGCGATTATCAGCACGATGGCGATGACCCATCCCCACTTCCGCTTCGCCTTGGGCGGCTTGGGGGACTCGCCGCGCGGCGGAATCATCTGCGGTGCAGCAGGTTTCTGGGCCGAGAAGCCCTCGGTGGGCGTACCGGGGTCGCGCACCGAGAACTGCTCGGTTGCCGGGTCGCCTGCGCGGTCGATGATCTGCGTGGAACCGGCGTCGAACCCCGACGGCGCGGTGAAGCGCCGCTCGTTCGGGTCCACCGTCAGCTCGTCGCCGTGCGATTCGGCGGGGGCGAACACCTCGGTGGCGGGCTCTGAGTCGGCGGCCGCGGCCGCCTGCTCGGTGGGCTCGTCCGAGTTGTCAGGCCCTTGGGGGTTCGACATACCGCGGAAGCTTAGCCATCCGCGGTGACGGTCGCCCGCACCCACACGGCACAATGGGGCCCATGACTCGGATGGGTGATCTCCTCGGACCGGAACCTGTGTTGCTGCCTGGCGATCCCGCCGCGGAGGCCGAACTCGACGCGTCGGAGAACCCCTCACTGGTCGCTGCCGCGCACCCATCGGCGTCCATCGCGTGGGCGGTGCTCGCCGAGCAGGCGCTCGACGCCGACCAGGCCGTCGCCGCGTACGCCTACGCCCGCACCGGCTACCACCGCGGGCTCGACGCGTTGCGGCGCAACGGATGGAAAGGCTTCGGCCCCGTGCCGTTCGCCCACGAACCCAATCAGGGTTTCCTGCGGTGCGTCGCGGCTTTGGCCCGTGCCGCCGAGGCGATCGGTGAGACCCCGGAGTATCAGCGCTGCCTCGACCTGCTCGACGACTGCGATCCGCGGGCGCGCGGCGAACTCGGTCTGAGCTAGCGGTTCTGGCTCTCGCACTCGCAGTCGGCAGCAGTGTCGGGTGGTTCGACCTGAACCGTCGCGTGGTCGAGTCCACGCGCGGTGAGGACGGCGCGGGCATCGTCGAGTACCAGCGCGGAATCGCGGCTGCTGGTCAGGTGGGCGGTGACCATGTCCTTGCCCGGCACCAGCGTCCACACGTGCAGGTCGTGCACCTCGGTGACCCCGTCGACAGCGCGCAGCGCGTCCCGCAACTCCTCGACGTCGACATGGTCGGGGGAGGACTCGGACAGGATCCGCAGCGCCGCCCTGGCCAACGCGATCGCCCTGGGCAGCACCCACAGCGCGACGAGCACCGCGACGACGACGTCGGCGTACGGCCAGCGGGTGGTCACGGTGACGATGCCTGCGATCAGCACCCCGATGCTGCCCACGGTGTCGGCGACAACCTCCATGTAGGCGCCTTTGACGGCGAGGCTTTGCTGGGAGTGCGACCTCAACAGCAACACGACGACGGCGTTGGCGATCAGTCCGGCCAGCGCCACAGCGATCATCGGGACGCCCGGGATGTCGGGCGCGTCGCCGAGCCGCTCGAATGCCTCGTAGAGGATGAAGCCGGCCACACCGAGCAGTAGCACGGCGTTGGCGACGGCGGTGAACACCTCGGCGCGGTGCCAGCCGTACGTCCGGGAGGGTGACGTGCTGCCGCGCTTGGCCAGCAGTACCGCGGTCAGCCCCATGAACATCGCGACGAGATCGGTGAGCATGTGTCCGGCATCGGCCAGCAGGGCAATCGAGTTGATCGCCAGGGCGGTGGTCAGCTCGATCGCGAAGAAGACGGTGAGGATGCCCGCAGCGAGCACCATCCGCGAGACCTTGGTGTCACCCCCGTGGCCGTGATCATGTCCTGCTCCCATGCCGAGCAATATATGCAGATTAACGCATATGTTGCAAGGGTCAGACCCAGGCAGACCAGAACCTGGTGAGTTCCCCGCCGATCTGCGACAGCACGCGCGGGACACCGGACAACTCGAAAAGCCAGTACACCGCGCCGAAGAACCACTGGTTCAGGCCCGGCGCCAGCAGCACCAGCAGCAGGATCAGTAGTCCCCACTGTTTGGCGGGCGCGACCGCACGTTGGGTTTCCGGGCTCAGGTGCGGCTCCAGCGCCCCGTACCCGTCGGTCCCCGGCACGGGCAGGATGTTCAGCAGGAATGCCGTGATCTGCAGGAAGCCCAGGAACGCCACACCCGCCCAGAACACCGCGTGGTCGGGGTCGTAAAACAGCCGGGTCAACGCGAGCAGCAGCATCGCGAACACGACGTTGACCGCTGGCCCGGCGAGGCTCACCAGCGTCTTCTGCCGCTTCGTCATGTAGGCCGTCTGCACGTACACCGCCCCGCCGGGCAACCCGATCCCACCGAGGGCGATGAACAGCACGGGCAGGCCCAGCGACAACAGCGGGTGGGAGTACTTGAACGGGTTCAACGTCAGATAGCCCCGAACCTCGACGTCGCGGTCACCGAACCGGTAGGCGGAGTACGCGTGACCGAACTCGTGCACGCACAGGGTCACCAGCCAGCCGAAGATGACGAAGACGAACACACCGACGTAGGCCAGCGGATTCCGCGGGTCTGACGTCGTCCACGCGAGCGCCCCGCCGGCGGCGGTGACCGCGATCAGCGCCAGGAAGATCGGGCTCGGCCGCACCGACTGGCGCAACGGGCGAATGCTCACAGCGTCGAGGCTAGACGCGCAGCCAGCCTTCGGTATGGCGGTAGAACGTCGAGCGGCGAACAGGCCGAGATGCTGGGTCGCCGTCGCGCACGACCAGCGCGCCGGTAGTGCCGAGCTGGGCCGCCCGTCCGCTGATCCAGCGTTTCGGCCGCATCCGCCCGGTCAGGACGGCGACGCGCAGCCCCGGCATCGTCGCGATCGGCTCGATCCGTACCGCGGTCGCCTCGCCGTCGAACAGCAGCTCGTCGTCGACTATCGCCTCACCGCGGATCGTGCGCTGACCGTTCTGGGGCAGCCAGTAGGCCGCCCCGCTGATGACGGTGCCCGTTTCGTCGCGGACCAGCGGCACCCGGGTCGCGACGCCGCGACATGCCCGTCTGACCTGCCACGGACGCTGCACATGGGCGACCTCGATGTCGAGCCGGTCGGCGCGCAACAGCCGACTGAGCACCGCGGACAGGTCTCGGTGCGACCCGACGACGATGAGGCGTCGGTGGTCGACGAGTCCCTCGCTCGCACCGTCGAGAACGGGGAGGTCGCGCAACGCGCGGGGAATGCGACGGTCACCCGGCCGAACGACGGCGAGTTCGGACGTATTCACCTCGCTCCTTTGATCGAGCTGCTGATCAGGCCTGATGTCGATCCGATAGGGTGGGTCACCGGCTGCACACAGTAGCGAAGCGTGCAATGCGCGGAAAGACGCGAGAGGGTCTGCAATGCCGGCAATCGTCCTCATCGGAGCCCAGTGGGGCGACGAGGGCAAGGGAAAAGCCACCGACCTTCTGGGTGGGCGCGTCCAGTGGGTGGTGCGCTACCAGGGCGGGAACAACGCAGGGCACACGGTCGTGCTGCCGACAGGTGAGAATTTCGCCCTGCACCTGATCCCGTCGGGGATCCTCACCCCGGGTGTGACCAACGTGATCGGCAACGGGGTGGTCGTCGACCCCGGCGTGCTGCTCACCGAGCTGAAGGGGCTGGAAGAGCGCGGGGTGGACACCGATCGGCTGCTCATCTCCGCCGACGCGCATCTGCTGATGCCCTACCACGTGGCGATGGACAAGGTCGTCGAGCGGTACGCGGGCAACAAGAAGATCGGCACCACCGGCCGTGGCATCGGGCCCTGCTATCAGGACAAGATCGCGCGTCAGGGCATCCGCGTTGCCGACGTCCTCGACGAGGCGCTGTTGGCGGAGAAGATCAGCGGCGCACTGGAATTCAAGAACCAGGTGCTCGTCAAGATCTACAACCGCAAAGCGCTGGACCCCGACGAAGTGGTCGAGAACCTGCTTGCGCAGGCCGAGGGGTTCAAGCACCGCATCGCCGATGCCCGGCTGCTGCTCAATCAGGCGCTCGAACACGGTGAGACGGTGCTGCTGGAGGGCTCCCAAGGCACTCTGCTCGACGTCGACCACGGTACGTATCCCTTTGTGACTTCGTCGAATCCAACCGCGGGCGGCGCCTCCGTCGGCTCCGGGATCGGCCCCACCCGCATCACGACCGTGCTCGGAATCCTCAAGGCCTACACCACCCGCGTCGGCTCCGGGCCGTTCCCGACGGAGCTGTTCGACCACTACGGCGAATACCTCTCTAAAACCGGTGGCGAAGTCGGCGTGACCACCGGGCGGCCGCGCCGTTGCGGCTGGTTCGACGCCGTCATCGCCCGCTACGCCACGCGCGTCAACGGCATCACCGACTACTTCCTCACCAAGCTGGACGTGCTGTCGAGCCTGGAGACGGTCCCGATCTGCGTCGGCTACACCGTGGACGGCAAGCGCACCGACGAGATGCCGATGACGCAGAGCGACATCGCGCGCGCCGAACCCGTCTACGAGGAATTGCCCGGCTGGTGGGAGGACATCAGCGGCGCCCGCGAGTTCGACGATCTTCCAGCCAAGGCGCGCGACTATGTACTCCGGCTGGAAGAGCTTGCCGGAGCTCACATTTCGTGCATCGGGGTCGGACCGGGCCGTGAGCAGACGATCGTGCGCCGAGACATTCTCGCGTGAGCTTCCCCGACGACCCCAGAGCGCTCGACCCCGAATACGACACCCACGGCGGATTTCCCAACTTCACGCCTGCCGACCCTGGGCCCGGTTTCGGGCGGTTCCTGACGGCGATGCGGCGCGCGCAGGACCTGGCCGTATCGGCTGACGCCGACGCCGGAACCTGGGACCGCGCGGCTGAGCTCGCCGAGGAACTCGCCGGACTCCTCGGTCCGTTCGAGGCGGCCGAAGGCGTCGGGCCCGCCAATCGCGTTCCATCGCTGCCCGGCGCCGGCAGTTTGCTGATGCCTCCTTACAAGGTGACCAGTTTCGAGCCCGACGGCGTAGAGCTGGAGGTAAAGTTCAGCCGGTTCTCGGTGGGCGGGAACTACGCCGTTCACGGGGGAGTGTTGCCACTGCTGTTCGATTCGGTGTTCGGCATGGTGATCCACGCAGCCGGTCGTCCGATCAGTCGGACAGCCTTCCTGCACGTGGATTACCGGAAGGTCACACCGATCGACACTGTGCTGACCGCGCGAGGCTGGGTTCGGGAGACGCAGGGACGCAAAGCGTTCGTCAACGCCGAACTCCGAGACCCAGGGGGCAACCTGCTCGCCGAGGCGAACGGATTGATGATCAGGCTGTTGGCCGGACAGCCTTAACGGGGCGCTGGGGGCGGATGGAGAAGGACGAGAAGGGCTTGAGGGAGTTCCTTCTCAGCTGGTGGCGGCAGCCGAACGACTTCGAATGGCTGGTCAGGCACTACCGCTCCCGCGGTTTGTTGCGGCTGCACCAGGTGTTCATCGGCTCTTTGGCGCTGCTGTACGGGCTGATCGCGATGCTGACCGTGGCGTGGGCCTATTTCGACGACGGACGGGTCGCCGCCCGATACCTTGTGCTCGCGGTGGCCGCGAGCTCGGTGTTCCTGGGCCTGCGGTGGATCTTCGGCCGGTGGCCGACCGAACGGCAATCCATCGCTTTCGCGATCTACGCCGACCTCGCCGTCGTCGTGGTGATGGCCTGTTATCAGGATGCGTTCACCTCGATGCCGGGGCTGGCGCTCCTGGCGACCAACGGCATCTACATCGTGGTCGTGCACGGACCGCGGGCTCTCCTCGTCCATCTGGGCTTCACCGTGGGGGTGCTCGCGGCGTGGTTCTGTTGGGCGATCCTTCAGGGCAACTGGCCGTTGTCGGTCATCACGGTGCGCATCCTCGTGCTCCTCCCGCTGTCTGCCGTTCCTGTCATCGTGCAGTCCTATCTGCTCGCGTTGCGGGTGGGTGCCGTCGACTCCATGCACGACCCCTTGACGAGGTTGTACAACCGGCGCGGCTTGGAGCACCACGTGCAGGAACTGGTCGCGCGTCGCGGGATGGACGTGGGCGTGCTCGCCGTCGACATCGACAAGTTCAAAGCGGTCAACGACGGCTACGGGCACGACGCCGGCGATCGGGTCCTCGTCGCGGTGGCCGACGCTGCTCGTGATGCGGTCAGCAGTCTCGGTGTCCGGTCCGTGACGGCGCGTACCGGGGGCGAAGAGTTCGTCGTCGTCGTCGACGGGGGCACCGAATGCCTGCGGCGCCTCGCGAAACTTCTGCACCTGATGGTGTCGCGGTGCCAGACTCCCGCGGTCCCGACCATCAGCATCGGCGCGGCGACGGCGAAGGCCTCGGGTGGTGACGTCGACAGTCTGATCCGGGAATTGATCGAGCGCGCCGATGCGGCCATGTATCGCGCCAAGAACGCCGGCGGCAATCAGACTGTGACCGACTAGGACCCGTGCCACGATGAGGCCATGACGCATCCGGCCGACCGCCACCTGCGCAACCTCACCACCCCGAAAGCCGCCGCCTTCGCGGGCGTGCTGTTCGCGCTGCTGTTCGGGGCGGCGCTGATACTCATCCGGATCTCGCTGCCCGAAGGCGGCGCGCTGGGTTCGCAGTGGGTGGAGGGGACAAGCCACCAGCTGCGTATCGCGGTGGTGCTGATGCCGTTCTCCGGCATCGCGTTCCTGTGGTTCATCGCAGTGGTGCGCGACGGGCTGGGCACGTTGGAGGACAAGTTCTTCTCGACCGTCTTCCTGGGCAGTGGCCTGCTGTTCCTGGCGATGATCTTCGCCTCGACAGCGGTCGGTGCCGGACTGCTCGCGGTCAGTCAGGTCGACGTATCCGACACCGACCGCCAGCTCGCCGCCTTCGGTCACGGTCTGCTGATGGCGCTGTCGAACACGTACGCACTGCGGATGGCGGCGGTGTTCATGATCTCGCTGGCGACCATCTGGCTGCGGACGCGGCTGATGCCGACGTGGCTGGTGATCGTCACCTATCTGGTGGCAGTGTGCGTGCTGGTGGCCTGCGATCTGAGCCGGTGGATGACGGTCGCGTTCCCGATCTGGGTGCTGGTCGTCAGCCTGCTGATGCTGGTGCGGTCCGGTGTCATCGATCTTCCAGACGAAGAGCACTCGCCGGACAGAGCTTGACGGCCTCCGCTGCGTGCTCGGCCTCCTCGTCGCTGACGTCTTCGTGGAGGATCTCGACGATGCCGTCGTCGTCCTGGTCGAAGACCTCGCCCGCCACCATCACGCAGTTGCCCGCCTGAATGCACAGATCGCGATCGGCGACGACTCGTTTGTTCTCGCTCACCAGCGCACCTCCAACGACTTCAGACCGTAGATGAAGTGGAACGAGCGGAACTGCACATCGGCGAAGTCTTCGGCCGGCGCCAGAGCCGGGAACCGGCGCAGCAGTGCGGGGAACGCGATCTGCATCTCCATCCTCGCCAGTGGCGCGCCGAGGCAGTGGTGGACGCCGTGCCCGAACGCCAGGTGACCGGGGGCGCCTCGTGCGATGTCGAGAGTGTCTGGCGCCTCGACGAATTCACCGTCGCGGTTGCCGCAGGGCAGCGACGCGAACACCAGATGCCCGGCGGGGATCGTGACGCCGGCGATCTCGACGTCGGTGGTGGTGATCCGCGGGATGGCGGTCTGGACGATCGACAGCCACCGCAGCAGCTCCTCCACCGCGGGGCCCACGGCGGCGGGTTCGTCGCGCACTGTGGCGAGCTGATCGGGGTGACGCAGCAGCGCAAGTGTGCCCAGCGCCAACATGTTCGACGTCGTCTCGTGGCCGGCGAGCAGTAGCAGCCCGGCGATGCCGATCAGCTCGTCATCGCTGAGGTCTGCGCCGTGATCGCGGATCAGCATGCCGAGGATGTCGTCGCCCGGTTCGGTTCTCGCACGCTCGACGAGGCCGGCCATGTAAGCCCGGCCTTGGCGCTGCAGCTCGAATCGCTCGGGAATCGGGATCGACAGGTCCAGTTGGCGGGCGCTTCGCTTCTGGAAGCCGTCGCGGTCGGCGTAGGGCACACCGAGCAGTTCGCAGATGACTAGCGACGGAATCGGCAGCGCGAAGTGCTCGACCAGATCTGCATTCGGCCCCGCCGCTTCCAGCGCGTCCAGTTGGGCATCGACGATCTCGACGATGCGAGGCTGCAGGCGCGTCATCCTTCGGTGCGTGAACTCGGGAGTCAGCATGCGGCGCAACCGCTGATGTTCGGGCGGGTCCAGGCCGAGGAGGTTAC
Organism: Mycolicibacterium iranicum; assembly: GCF_001650495.1. Lineage (GTDB taxonomy): Bacteria > Actinomycetota > Actinomycetes > Mycobacteriales > Mycobacteriaceae > Mycobacterium > Mycobacterium iranicum_A. The sequence continues at coordinate 73,934 of NZ_LWCS01000018.1, forward strand.
CCGCGCGTGCGCGGGCCTGGGCCTCGTCGTCGAGCGGCGGTGCGCCGGGAACGGCGAAACCGGGCGGGCGTTCGTTGGAAAACCGGGTGTAGTCCGAGAGCACGGTCTTGATGTCGTCGTAGCGGGTGACGAGATACACCTGCATGCCGAACGCGTTGGTGACGGTGCGGACGCCTTCGTTCTCCCGGATCTCGCGAAGCTGCGGAATCGGGTCGAAAGCGTCGCGCCGCATGTGCAGCGGCGGCAGCTCGGGTGCAGCCTGGGTCATCTGTCGACGCTACCCGCCGAAGACGAAGTCCCCGTTCAGCGCGTGGACTGACCCGCAACCGAGTCGGCGCGGTGTCGCCCGGCGGGTCCTCGGTCTTGAGAACCGTCTTTGTTGTCGCGCAGCGCCGGCCACCAGATCCTCGGCCCGATCAACGTGAACAGCGCTGGGATGATCACGGTGCGTACGAGGAAGGTATCCAGCAGGATGCCCAGCCCGACGATGATGCCGACCTGGGTGAGCACGATCAGCGGCAGCACCCCGAGTACGCAGAACACGGCGGCAAGGACGACGCCCGCGCTGCTGATCACCGCGCCGGTGGCCGAGACGGCCCGCACGATGCCGTCGCGGGTGCCGTGCTCCGGTGTCTCCTCCCGCGCGCGTGTGACGAGGAAGATCGTGTAGTCCACACCGAGCGCGACCAGAAACAGGAACGCGAACAGCGGCGCGGTGTTGTCGAGCCCCGGGAACCCGAAGACGTGAACGCTGGCCCAGCCGCCGAGTCCGAGCGCCGCGAGGGCACTGAGCACCGTGACCCCGACGAGGACAAGGGGGGCCAGCGCCGCGCGCAGCAGCACGTACAGCACCAGCAGGACGACGACAAGGATCGCGGGGATCACGACTGCCCGGTCGTGCCCGGCCGCCCCGGCGGCGTCGCGGGCTGTGGCGTCCGACCCGCCCACGAGCGCATCCGGATCCACGGCGTGTACCGAATCTCTGAGTGCGTCAACGGTTTCGAAGGCCTCATCCGAGGCGGGGGCTGCTTCGAGCACGACCGACCATTGGCTGAGCCCGTTCGGTGAGGAACCTGCCGGGATCACCGACACGACGCCGGGGGTCTCGGCGATGGCGCGCTGCACATCGGCAGAGCGATCCGTGGCGGCGATGACCCTGGCGGGATCGGTCAGGCCGCTGGGGAAGTGGGCGGCGAGTGTGTCGTAGCCGCTCACCGATTCGGCCTGGACTCTGAACTGTTCGGTCTGTGACAGACCCACCGGTGTCCCGAGCAGGCCCGTGCACAGCAGCGCCAGCGCGCCGATCGACACCACGGCGACGCTCCCCGGGCGTCGTGCGACGGCAGCCGCCACGCGGTGCCAGACGCCGCCGTCGGTGAGAGGCGTCGCGCCGACGGCGGGGATGAACGGCCAGAACAGCTTTCGGCCGAACAGCCCAAGGGCGGGAGGCAGGACCAGCAGGACGAACACCGCTGCGACGACGAGACCCGCTGCAGCCTGCACGCCGAGGCTGCGGGTGGAGGGCGATGACGCGAAGAGCAGGGTCAGCAGTGCCAGCACCACCGTCGCGTTGCTGGCGATGATCGCCGGACCCGCCCGCCGCACCGCGGTGTCGAGTGCTTCGCGATGAGAGTGGCTGCGGCCCAGCTCTTCTCGATAGCGAGAGATCAGAAGCAGTGCGTAGTTGGTGCCCGCGCCGAACACCAGCACGCTGGTGATGCCGCCGGTGGATCCGTCGGGGCTCAGGCCGAGCGCTTCGGCGGCGGCAGCGCCGACCACGGCGGCGACGCGGTCGGCGAACCCGATGACCAGCAGGGGCACCAGCCACAGCACCGGTGAGCGGTAGGTGATGATGAGAAGCAGGGCGACGACGGCCGCGGTGACGGCCAGCAATGTGAAGTTGGCGCCGGAGAACGAGTCGGCGATGTCGGCGCCGAACGCCGGACCGCCGGTGACCTGGGCCCGCAGGTCGTCGGGCAGGTCGTCGGCAGCCTTGGCGCGCAACTCTTTCACCTTGTCGGCGAGGTCGAATCCGGACAGCTCCGCAGACAGGGGGACGATCACGAGGGCGGCCTCGCCGTCCTCGGAGACCTGCGGCGGCGCCCCGGAGAAGGTCTGGGTCACCGCCGCGAGATCGGTCGGTTTGAGGGGTGTTTCGTCGTCGCGGGTGACGACGAGGATCGCGGGTACCTGATCCCCGCCCGGGAATTGGGTGCGCGCGGCATCGGCGCGCGCGGACTCCGACGCGGGCGGCACGGCCACGGGTGACTGGCCGGCCGAGTCATCGCTTCCGAGGAAACCCATCAGGGCACCGGAGACGAGGACGACGAGTATCGCGATCACCCAGGAGTAGCGGCGGCTCATGCCGACCAATATTTCAGATGTTTAATCATTAAGCAACTGAAACTTCGGTTATGCTGTCGTGGTGCACGAGGACGATAGAGCTGCGCTGGAGGCGCTGATGGCGGCCGACATGCGCGCACTCACCGCCGCCTCCGACGCGGTCGGGCAGAGGTTCGCCGCGTTACACGACGTGACGGCCAACGACTTCCGCGCCCTACTGCACGTGATGGTCGCCGAAGGGGCAGGCGACCCGCTGACCGCGGGGGAGCTGCGGCAGAGAATGGGCGTGTCGGCCGCCGCGATCACCTATCTCGTCGAGCGGATGGTCGACTCCGGGCATCTGCATCGCGAAGCCGACCCTGCGGATCGCCGCAGAGTGCGGCTGCGGATGTCCGACCACGGCATGGGCGTCGCGCGCGGCTTCTTCACCCCCCTCGCCGAACATGCCCACGACAGCATGGCCGGGTTGGCCGACGATGACCTCGTCGCCGCCCACCGCGTATTCACTGCGCTCGGTGCGGCGATGCAGACGTTCCTGGAGGAACTCGGACCCCGGTGAGACGTTCGGAAAGCTCCCACAGTCGCGCGGCGTCGGCCATGTCGCGGGCGGGGGCATAGACGTCCTGTTCGGCCGGTGGCCCGGAGAGATGGCGGAAACCACTGGGACCGTAGAACTTTCCACCCTGGTCAGCGGGGTTTGTGGCGGCATACAGCGCCGGGAGCAGGCCTTGATCAACAGTCTGCGTGAAGATGCCCCGCCGGGCGGTGAAGCGGATCAGGCGCACCGAAAGTGTGTCTCTGCTGCGACCCATATGAGGCTGAGCAGCAAGCAGATTGGTGGCAGTCACACCAGGATGAGAAACGTTGCTGGTGATGCCCCACCCGGCAGTCGCGCTGCGGCGGTGCAGCTCCAGGCCGAACATCAGGTTGGCGATCTTCGATTGGCTGTAGGCCTTGCCGACCGAATAGGACTTCTCGAAGTTCACGTCGTCCCAGTTGATGGCATTGGAAGCCGCCGCGATGCTCGACTGCGTCGTGACGCGCGCACCCCCGGCACGCAGCAACGGGAGCAGGCGAAGGGTCAGCGCGAAGTGGCCGAGGTGATTTGTGCCCCATTGCAGTTCGAAACCGTCGGCTGTGGTCTGGCGGTTGGGCGGGTTCATGATCCCGGCGTTGTTGACCAGCAGGTGGATCGGTCGCCCCTCGGCATCCAGTTCGCCTGCGATGTCGGCGACGGACTGCAGCGACGCCAGGTCCAGCCGGCGCAGGGTGACGCGCGCCCCCGGCACCGCCGCACGGATGCGGTCCACCGCGTGCCTGCCCTTCTCGGCATTGCGGACCGGCAGCACCACCTCGGCGCCTGCGGCGGCAAGCCGTTCGGCCAGCCCCAGGCCGACACCGTCGCTGCCGCCCGTCACGACGGCCAATCGGCCGGTCAGGTCGGGAACTTCCACTGTTGCTTTGCGCGTCATGCCCCTACGCTGCCTGCGGCCTCAGCGTGCATTCAGGGGCGTGTCATCCACGGATCGGCGATCCCCGGTTAGGGGTGGGTCACGCAGGTAGGACTCCGGATCCGCCCCCAGCGCCGCCAGTTTTCTGTAACTGGGGGTGCCCGGCTCTGCCGTGAACACCAGCAGGATGTGCAGCTGCAGGGGGTCGTGAAGGCTCTGGCATTGCAGGTCGAGCACCCCCAGCGCCGGATGTGCGATCCGCTTGTGCAGCTCCGGGGCCTGGGTGACGTCGTGACGCTTCCACAGCGCGGCGAACTCGGCGCTGCGATCCAGCAGATCCTCGACGATACGGGCCGCCCTCGATCCGGTGCCGTCCCGGGCGTAGGCCAACCTGGCTCCCGCGGTGAACGACCGTCCCAGCGCGGCATGGTCTTCGACCGGATACACCAGGCGAGCCGCGTCGTCGGTGAACCACCGGTACAGAATGCTGCGCGCGAAACCGGTGTAGACGGTCTCGTCGCCGAGCAGGGCCCGTGCGGCGGGGGTCTGCAGCAACGTCTCCCCGAGCGCCGTCATGACCTGGGCCGGTGTGTCCTGCAGGCGCTCGAGGATCCGCAGCGTGGCCTGGCTGACCTGCTCTCCCGGCACGGTGCGGGCCGGCGCGTTGTGGCCCGCCAGCCGGAACAGGTGATCGCGTTCGTCCAGCGACAAGCGCAGGGCTCTTGCCAGCGACGCCAGTACGTCCACCGAAGGCTGCGGACCGCGCTGCTGCTCCATCCGGCTGTAATAGTCGGTCGAAATGAGCGCGAGCGCCGCGACTTCCTCCCGGCGCAGTCCCGCTGTGCGCCTGCGCACGCCGGCGGGCAGCCCCACATCCGTGGGTCGCAGAGCTTCGCGTCGGGTGCGCAGGAAGTCCGCGAACTGTCGTTGGTCCATGCCGTCAGTGTCCCTGCGCGCACCCAACCCATCCAGGGATCGCCAGTCCGGGTCGTTCCGCAGCCACGATCGCAGGCAGCGGACCACTGGTGTTCCGATTCTCTGCATCCGTCTGGCAGGCTGAAATCGATGAGTGAGACAACGGTGATGCTGCTGGGTGCGGGCGACCGAACCCGTGAGCTCGCGCTGGCGTTCGAACATCTCGGTGCGGATGTCGTGTCGGTCGACGACCACGCCGACGTACAGGCGCTCACGGTGCTGATCGACGAGAAGAACCCGCGCTACGTGGTCGCCGACACCGAGACCGTCGCGACAGAAGTGCTGGTCGAGATCGCCGGGCGCGACGGCGTCGAGGTGTTTCCGACGCCACGCGCCGCCCGACTCTCCCTGGACGGGGAGGGCTTGCGGCGGCTTGCCGCCGACGAGTTGGGGCTGCCGACCGCGCCGTTCTGGTTCGCGGGTTCGGCGGAGGAGCTCACCGCGATCGCCAAGCACGCCGGCTTCCCGCTGGTGGTCAAGCCGGTCGCTGCTGCTCCCGGCGAGGGGGAATCGGTGCTCCTGCGGCCCGAGGACGTAGAGCCGGCGTGGCGCAGCGCGGTCGCGGGCGGCAAGCTCAGTCTGCAGCGGGTGATCGCCGAGACCGTGGTGGAGGTCGACGTCGAGGTGACGCTGCTGACGGTGCGTACCACCGGTCCCTCGGGCCCGACGGTGTCGTTCTGCGAGCCGATCGGCCACCATCAGACGACCAGCGACGCGTTGGAATCCTGGCAGCCGCAACAGCTTTCGCCGGCTGCGTTGGACTCGGCGAAGTCGATCGCGGCGCGTATCGTCAATTCTCTCGGCGGGCGCGGCGTTTTCGCGGTGGAACTGCTGGTTCGCGGCGACGAGGTCTACTTCTCCGACGTCCGGCCGCGCCTGCATGACAGCGGGCTGGTCACGCTGCGCTCCCAGCGGTTATCTCAGTTCGAGTTGCATGCCAGGGCGGTTCTGGGGCTGCCGGTCGACACGATCATGATCTCGCCGGGCGCCGTCGAGGTGACCTACGCGGGCGATGAGGGAGCTGCCGCCGACACCGGAGTACTGCGGACGGTGGTGGCCGAGGCGCTGGCCGTTGCCGAGAGCGACATCCGGGTCTTCCCCGGCGGGACGCCGTGGCTGGGGCTTTCGCTCGCGACCGCACCGGATCCGATCGTGGCGCGTGACCGCGCGCGCCGCGTGGCCACGGCACTGCGCAGGCTGCGGGTGACGGAATGACCGAGCCGACCGAGCCGACCGACAAGTCGGGGATCGCCCCCTTTCTCGGGGCCTTGACCATCATTGTGGCCGTCGTGATCGGAATCTGGCTGATCAACGTGTTCTCCGGTGACGACCTGACCGACGCGCAGCAGATAGCGCGCGCCGCCTCCGGGCAGAACGACGCCCTGCAGCGCGAGAGCTACCAGGATTTCCAGGCGTTCACCTGCGCCGCACAACAGCGCGACGAGTCCGAAGTGCTGGACGCTCAACGTGATTCGGTCGCCAAGCGTGGTGATCGTTACGTCGATCGGGTCGACGCCGTCGTTGTCGACGGGGATAGCGCTACCGCCGATATCACCTACTACTTCGACAATGACAAAGAGGCCAAGGAGACCGTCGAGATGTCGTTCGCCCGCGAGGGCGGAACCTGGAAGGTCTGTTCGACCGGCCCCAGTTAGCTGTGGGAGACTCACGCTCGTGAGCTATGCCGGAGACATCACGCCCGAGGAGGCCTGGAAGCTGCTGAGCGACACACCCGATGCGGTGCTCGTCGACTGTCGCACCGAGGCCGAGTGGCGCTTCGTCGGGGTGGCCGACACGTCGAGCCTGGGACGTGAGGTCGTCTACATCGAGTGGAACCGCACTGACGGCAGCCACAACGACGGCTTCGTCGACGAGTTGAAGGCGGCTGGGGTGACCCCCGGCGAGCGTCCTGTCGTGTTCTTGTGCCGCTCCGGCAATCGATCCATCGGGGCTGCCGAGGCTGCGACCGAGGCGGGCATCGCGCCGTCCTACAACATTCTCGACGGGTTCGAGGGCAACCTCGACGAGAACAAGCACCGCGGCGGCACCGGGTGGAAAGCCGTCGGACTTCCGTGGGTGCAGTCATGACCGGCGAGGTGCCCTCCGTTCGGATTCCCGCCGCACTGCCCGACGGCGTCAGCCAAGCCACCATCGGCGTGCGCGGCGGGCTGCTGAGGTCGGGCTTCGACGAGACCGCCGAGGCGATGTACTTGACGTCCGGATATGTCTACGAGACGGCCGCCGATGCGGAGAAGGCGTTCACCGGCGAGATCGACCGTTACGTCTACTCGCGCTACGGCAACCCGACGATTTCGATGTTCGAGGAGCGGCTCCGTCTGCTGGAAGGCGCTCCGGCGTGCTTCGCGACGTCGACGGGCATGTCCGCAGTGTTCACGTCGCTGGGTGCGTTGCTGGGTGCAGGCGACCGACTGGTGGCGGCGCGCAGCTTGTTCGGTTCGTGCTTCGTGGTGTGCAACGAGATCCTGCCGCGCTGGGGCGTCGAGACCGTGTTCGTCGACGGTGAAGACCTCTCCCAGTGGGAGGAGGCACTCTCGGTCCCGACTCAAGCGGTGTTCTTCGAGACACCGTCGAACCCGATGCAGTCGCTGGTCGACATCGCCGCGGTGTGCGATCTCGCGCACGCTGCCGGTGCAAAGGTGGTGCTGGACAATGTGTTTGCCACGCCGATCCTGCAGCAGGGCTTTCCGCTCGGGGTCGACGTCGCCGTGTACTCGGGAACCAAGCACATCGACGGGCAGGGCCGCGTCCTGGGCGGAGCCATCCTCGGCAGCAGGGAGTACATCGACGGACCCGTGCAGAAGCTGATGCGGCACACCGGCCCGGCGCTGAGCCCGTTCAACGCGTGGACGCTGCTCAAGGGCCTGGAGACGCTGGCTCTTCGTGTGCAGCACCAGAATTCGTCGGCCCACCGGATCGCCGAGTTCCTGGAAGGGCATTCGGCCGTGAGCTGGGTGAAGTACCCGTTCCTGGAGTCGCATCCGCAGTACGACCTGGCGAAACGTCAGATGACCGGCGGCGGCACCGTGGTCACTTTTGAGCTCGCAGGCGGCTCGAAGGAGCGCGCGTTCGAGGTGCTCGACAAGCTGCAGATCGTCGACATCTCGAACAACCTCGGCGACGCGAAGTCCCTGATCACCCATCCCGCCACCACCACCCACCGGGCGATGGGGCCGGAAGGACGTGCCGCGATCGGGCTCGGTGACGGCGTGGTCCGGATCTCGGTCGGGCTGGAAGGCACGGAGGATCTGATCGCGGACCTGGACCAGGCGCTGACCTGAGTGTCGCGCGCATCGGACAAGAAGAGGGCGCGCCGCAAGAAACGGCAGGATGCGCGGGATCGGCTATGGATTCCGTCTGATGCCCTCGAGAAGATCGAAATCGCAGCGGAGCTCGAGACTTTCGATTTTCAGCTGACCGAGCGCGGTTGGGTGTTCCCCGAGGATGACGAAGCCGGTGTGTTGTGGATCTGGCCGGACTCGGCCGCGGACGTCGACCACGGCGCTGAAAGAGCCGACGCGACAGTCATCTTGCTGACCCCAGAGGATGACGGCCAGATCGCGCACGTCGTCCTGGTCGGGACTGACGCCGACTACCAGTTCAACCTCGACGAGCTCTTCGAGCACATCGATGCGATCGAGTCCTATCGAATGGGTGACCCGATCCCCGCGTTCGCCTAGTTCTTGCCGGGCCCTTCGACGACGCCCTGGGCGGCCCGTGCGCGGTCCTCGTAGGCCTTGCGCTTGGCGACGTCGAAGTCCAGAAAGACGTCGTCGAGGCCCAGCTTCCTGTTCATCCACCGGCGGCCCTTGGGCGGCAGCATCTGTGCGGCCTGGGCGGTGAACCGCAACGGCGGCGGCACCGACACATGCGTCTTCGGCTTCTCCAGGGTCTTGATGATCGCCGCGGCGATCTGCTGGGGCTCCACCGGCTTGATGGCGCCGCCGGACTTGGTGCCCGAGATCAGTTCGGTGTTGGTGAACGGGGGCATGATCACCGAAACATCCACGCCGTGCGGTGCCATCTCGTCGGCCAGCGCGGTGGACAGGCCGACGACGGCGTACTTGGCGCCGACGTACACGACCTGGCCCGGCAACGGGATGAGGCCGGACAGCGACGCGATGTTGATGATGTGGCCGCGACGCCGCTTGACCATGTCCGGCAGCGCCAGCTGGCACCCGGTGAGCACGCCGTAGACGTTGACCTCGAGGGAGGAGCGGATCGACTGCTCGGTCTCGTCGAGGAACGGTCCGACCGGCATGACGCCGGCGTTGTTGATGAGGACGTCGATGTGGCCGCCACCGTCGGTGCGGGCTTTGTCGAGGAACGTCTCGAAGGACGCCCGGTCGGTGACGTCGAGGGGATACCCCGACACGGGTCCGAGGTTGGTCAGGCTGGCGACCGAGGACTCCTGCATGGCCACGTCGCGGTCGCCGATCACGACGCGCGCGCCGCGATTGAGCAGCGCTTCCGCGGTGGCGAATCCGATGCCCCGCGCAGCTCCGGTGATGGCGATGGTCTTGCCACGGATGTTGTCCATGCGGGGGAACTTTACACGTGTCAACTTTTCGGGGAAAGGGGCCCGGTTGGGTACGAATCATGGTGGCGCCACCACTGATACGGCGCGGTCTGGGGATATCCCGAGGGTGAGTCCTCCCAGGTCTCCTGACGGCCCAGGGCGGTGATGTCGAGGAAATTCCACGTGTTGACGAACGACTCGTCGCCCCGTCCGCTGACGAAGTATGTGCGGTAGATCCGATCGTCGTCCCCGCGGATGAACGCGTTGGTGCCGTGCCATTCGTCGACGCCGAAGTCGACATCGAACCAGTCGGGTGACCCGATCATGGTGTACCACGGGATGTTCCAGCCCATCTTCTTCTGAATCCGCGCGATGTCGGACTGCGGGGCGCGCGACGTGTAGACGAGAGTGGTGTCGCGTGCGTTCAGGTGCGACAGGTTCGGGACGTGGTCGGCCATCAAAGAGCATCCCACGCAACCGTGTTCGGGCCAGCCGCCCACGCCCGGATCCATGAACGCGCGGTACACGATCAGTTGCCTGCGGCAGGCGAACAGGTCGAGCAGAGTGGCCGTACCGTCGGGTCCTTCGAAGCGGTACTCGCGGTCGACGAGCATCCACGGCATCCGTCTGCGCTGCGCGGCCAACGCGTCTCGGACCCTGGTGAACTCTTTCTCTCTGACCAGCATGTCGGAATGGGCAGCCTGCCAGTCGTGTGCGGACGCTATGCGGGGTGGCTTCACGGTCGATCCAATCGTTAAACATATCGGTTGAATATGCGACTCCAGAAGATCACGGCCCGCCGCTATAGTCAACAGAATGGTTGAAGATTCGGTGTTGGATCGTGCGTACGCCGCGCTCGCAGATCCGACCCGCCGCAGGCTGCTTGAAACTCTCCGCAGCGGTGATGCGCGCATCACCGACCTGGCCGCCCCGTTGCCGATGACCTTCGCCGGGGTATCACGCCACATCGGCGTGCTCGAGTCCGCCGGCCTGGTCCGCCGGGAGGTGCGGGGTCGCGAGCACTGGCTGTCGCTGCAGCCCGACGGTCTTTCCGAAGCCCGGCAATGGATGGACGAGCAAACCCTGTTCTGGACGGCGCGCGCCGATGCGCTTTCGGAGCGGTTGCGAAAAAGGGCGGCCTCCGATGAGCGCTGATACTCCGGTGGTGCGGGTGCGGCGGTTGTTACCGGCCACCCCCGACGTGGTGTTCGACGCATGGCTGGACCCCGAGGCCCTGGCGGACTGGATGTGCCCGCGTCCGTCGCGATGTGTCGCGATCACTGTCGAGGCCCACGTCGGTGGACGAGTGCGCTTCGACGTCGACGACGGCGACGACACACCGCTGGTACTCATCACCGGTCAGTTCCTCGACATCGAGCGGCCCCACCGACTGCGCTTCACCTGGAGCCACTCCGGCTGGTCGAACCCGACGGCGCAGAGCATCGTCGATGTCGCGTTCGAACCGCACGGCGAGGGTGCAACCCTGATGTCGATCGAACACTCACTGCTGCCGCAGGAGGCGTTCGACGATCACGACCACGGGTGGTCGGTGACGGCGGACCAGCTCGTGACCCGGCTGAGCAGGGTGATGTCTGCTGGGCCCGCGAGTGAATTGCGATTCGTGGCGGTTGGTCAGGACGATCCGTTGGCCACGCCACTGATCGAAGAACTCGCCGTCGAGTATGCCGACCGCTACGGCGGGCTACGCGACCGGGTGCGCGCCTGGCTGCGCGGGTACCCCGCCGAAGAGTTCGCCGCCCCGGGCGGGGCGCTGGTGGTCGGTCTGCGCGGCGACCGACCCGTGACCGGTGGCGCGTTCCGCCGGTTCGACGACACCACCGCAGAGCTCAAGCGCATCTGGACCGACAGCGGTCACCGCCGCCTCGGGTACGGGCGCGCCCTGGTGGCGCGGCTGGAGGCCGACATCGCCGCGCTCGGGTACCGCCGGATCTACCTGACCACCGGTGACCGTCAGCCCGAGGCCGTGGCGCTCTATCTCTCGATGGGCTACACCCGGCTGGACGAACCGCTGCCTGCCGAAGGTGAGGTCTATCCCGTGGCGTTCCTCAAGGAACTGGCCTGACCTCTGGGCCGATCCCGGTGGCGCTGGCTGACGAAAGCGCTTGCAGCGGTACCGGTCTCGCGGATGTGGGCCAAGGTCGTCGACGTAGACCTATAGGCTTGCCGGTGTGTCGCAAGCGACCGTGGGCTGGTTGTTGCTGGCCGGTGCCGCATTGACATTCGTCTTCGGCGGGGTGTCGCGCCTTGTCGTCGGCCGCAGGCGGGACACCAGAATGGTGCGCGGCATCGTGCATGCCTTCCGGCGTACCGGCATCGCGCGGGTGTTGTTCGGCCGCTTCGAGGACGATGTGCTCGACGACGACGAACTCGACGCGATGATCCTGATGCCCTCGATCGTCGTCGCCTGCGGCCTCGCTCTCACCGCGATCTTCCTGCTGGGCTATCAGACCCTAACGTGACCGGGCCTGCGCGACCGCCTCGCGCATCGGTCCTCGCCAGACCGGACCGTGACCGGGCAGAAGCACGTCGGCATCCAGCATGCCCAGCGCCTCCAGGCTGCGTAGGCAGGCCGCCTCGTCGTGGTTGAACACCGAAGGCAGCAGCTGCGGACCCCGACGCGCCGCCACCGGGTGATCGGTGATCAGCGCGTCGCCACTGACCAGGACCCCGTCCACCACGTAGGAGCAGTGCCCACCCGTGTGGCCGGGGGTCGGAACCGCCTGCGGTGCCCCCGGCAGCCCGGCGGCGATGTCCGCGCTCAGCGACTCCGTCGCAGGAATCCCCGCATGCGTCAGTGCGCCCTTCCCCATGATCGACACCGACCACTTCAGCCACTTCGGCTGCCAGGCGCGGGCGGCCACCGCAATCGGGGAGGCCTGCTCGAGGTACTCGCGTTTGGCGTGGCCCACCTCGTCGGCGTGGCAGTAGACCGGCGTGCCGTGTTGCGACGCGAACCAGATGGCGGTCCCGAAATGATCGATGTGGGCGTGCGTCAACAGGATTGCGCGGAGATCGTCCACGCCGAAACCGAGACCGCGAAGGGTGCCGAGCACCTCGTCGCGGTGGCCGGGAAAGCCCGCGTCGATGAGGATCACACCGTCACCGTCGGTGACCAGCGTCCAGTTCACCAGGTCGGTGTGCGCGAAGTGGACGCGATCGGTGACGGCCGTGACGAGCGGTGCCATGAGGCGAGTGTAGAAACATAACTATGGCTGAACTGAAATTGGGCTACAAGGCGTCGGCGGAGCAGTTCGCGCCCCGCGAACTCGTCGAGCTGGCTGTCGCCGCCGAAGAGCACGGCATGGACAGCGCCACTGTCAGCGACCACTTCCAGCCCTGGCGGCACGAAGGCGGTCACGCGCCGTTCTCGCTGGCCTGGATGACCGCGGTGGGTGAGCGCACCAAACGGCTGCAGCTGGGTACTTCCGTGCTCACCCCGACCTTCCGCTACAACCCCGCGGTCATCGCGCAGGCGTTCGCCACCATGGGCTGCCTGTACCCGGACCGGATCTTCCTCGGTGTCGGTACCGGGGAGGCCCTCAACGAGATCGCGACCGGCTATGAGGGTGAGTGGCCGGAGTTCAAGGAGCGTTACGCACGGCTGCGCGAGTCGGTACGGCTGATGCGGGAACTGTGGCTGGGCGACCGCGTCGACTTTGACGGCGAGTACTACAAGACGAAGGGCGCCAGCATCTATGACGTGCCCGAGGGCGGCATCCCGATCTACATCGCCGCGGGAGGTCCGCAGGTCGCCAAGTACGCGGGCCGCGCCGGCGACGGGTTCATCTGCACCTCCGGCAAGGGCGAGGAACTCTACAAGGACAAGCTGATCCCCGCGATGCGCGAAGGCGCCGAGGCGGCAGGCAAGAACCCCGACGACGTCGACCGGATGATCGAGATCAAGATCTCCTACGACACCGATCCGGAACTGGCACTGGAGAACACGCGTTTCTGGGCGCCCCTGTCGCTGACCGCTGAGCAGAAGCACTCCATCGACGACCCGATCGAGATGGAGAAGGCCGCCGACGCGCTGCCCATCGAGCAGGTCGCCAAACGCTGGATCGTCGCGTCCGATCCCGACGAGGCGGTCGCCAAGGTCAAGGACTATGTGGACTGGGGTCTCAATCACCTCGTCTTCCACGCCCCCGGGCACGACCAGCGCCGATTCCTGGAGCTGTTCCAACGCGACCTGGAGCCGAGGCTGCGCAAGCTCGGCTGACACGAACGCGCGATGATCCGACTTCTCGCGACGCTGCTGGGCCTGGGTGCCCTCGCCGTCGCGATAGCAGGACTGGCGGCCCGCTACCTGCCCATCTCGGGGCATCCCACACTGATCCTGGCGGCGGCAGCGCCCTACCTGACGGTCGCCGCGCCGGCGGCGGTGCTGCTGTTCGGGCTGGGTAGGCGGTTCGTCCTCACGCTGGTGGCATTCGCCGTCACTGTGGCACTGCTGTGGGTGTACCTGCCCCGCTACCCGGTCTTCGGCGGTCCGTCGCCGTCGGCGACGGCATCGGTCGACGTGCGGGTGCTGACCGCGAATCTCGGTATGGGGCAGGCCGATCCGGCTGCATTCGTCGCGCTGGCCGGCAACACCGCCGATGTCGTGGCCGTTCAGGAGATGACGCAGGAGGCGGCCGATGGCCTGTCACAGGCCGGGATGGACTCCGTGTTCCCGCACCGGGTGATCGTGCCCGCCCCGATGGCGGCGGGGATCGGCATCTGGAGCCGTCACCCGATCGTGCACTCCGGACGCATCGACGGGTACGCGATGCCGATGATCGGGGCCCGCATCAGTATCCCCGGCGTGCGCGTCGACACCACCGTGTTGTCGGTGCACCTCGCGGCGCCGTGGCCGATGCCGATCGACGCATGGCGCTCCGACATCGGATTGTTCCCGGACACGCTGGGCGAGATCGGCCGCACCGCGGGTGCCGGTGCGGTGATCGTGGCCGGAGATTTCAACGCCACCTATGAGATGGCGCCGTTTCGCCGGCTCCTCGACAACGGCTACGGCGACGCAGGCGTCGACGCCCGCGCGGGGCTCACCCGGTCCTATCCGGGCCGGGGCCAGCGGCCACCGCTCATCGGCATCGATCACATCCTGACGAAGAATTCGTCGGCGGCCTCAGCCCAGACCCTGGTGGTGCCCGGCGCCGACCATCGCGGACTGCTCGCGACACTGAGGGTGCCGGTCGACATGACCGCCAGTTAGCTCCGCCGTAGGCTTGACCCGTGCCTGATGCTGCCAACCCGGCCATCTCCGCCATCTATATCGCGTCGCCGGAAGGTGACACCGGAAAGTCGACGATCGCACTGGGGATCCTGCACCGGCTCGCGGCGACCGTCGCCCGTGTCGGGGTGTTCCGGCCCATCACGCGCGGCGACGGTGCGCGCCGGGACTACATCCTGGAGCTACTGCTCGACCACACGACGGCCGGCCTCTCCTACGACGACTGCGTCGGCGTCACGTATCACCAACTGCACGACGACCCCGAAGCCGCCCTCGGCGAGATCGTCGACCGGTACCACCGGGTCGCCGATCGATGTGACGCCGTCCTCGTGGTCGGCAGCGACTACACCGACGTGGCCGCACCCAGCGAACTGTCGGTCAACGCCCGCATCGCAGCCAATCTCGGCGCGCCGGTGGTGCTCGCCGTCAAAGGCAAGGGTCGGACTCCGGAGCAGGTCGCCCAGGTGGTCGAGGTCTGCGTCGACGAGATCGCCGCTCAACACGCCTACACAGCGGCGGTGGTGGCCAACCGGTGTGATCCTGCGCAGCTCGCCGAGGTGCGCGAGGCGCTGAAGAAGATCGGACCGCGCAGCTACGTGTTGCCGGAGGAGCCGCTGTTGGTGGCGCCGTCGGTCGCGGAGTTGCAGGCCGCAGTCGACGGCACGGTCGTGCAGGGCGATCCCGCACTGCTGCACCGGGAGGTGCTCGACGTTCTCGTCGCCGGGATGACAGCAGAGCACGTCCTGGAGAGGCTCACCGACGGCGTCGCGGTCGTCACACCGGGCGACCGCTCGGACGTCGTCCTCGCCGTGCTCAGTGCCCATGCCGCGGAAGGCTTTCCGTCGCTGTCCGGGGTGATCCTCAACGGCGGACTCACCTTGCACCCGTCGATCGCGTCGCTGGTGTCAGGACTGGGACAGCGGCTGCCGATCATCGAGACGAGGTTCGGCACCTTCGAAACGGCGAGGCGGGTCGCCGACACGCGGGGTCGGGTGACGTCGACGTCTCAGCGCAAGATCGACACCGCGCTGACGCTGATGGACACCCACGTCGACACCGCGGATCTGTTGGCGCAGTTGGCGATCCCGATCCCGTCCGTGGTGACCCCGCAGATGTTCACCCATCAACTCCTCGACCAGGCGCGTGCGGACCGCAGACGCATCGTGCTGCCCGAAGGCAACGACGACCGCATCCTCCGGGCGGCGGGCCGGCTGCTGCAGCGCGCGGTCGCCGACCTCACGATCTTGGGCGACGAGGCGCAGGTCCGGGCGCGTGCTGCCGAGCTCGGTGTCGACCTGTCGGCTGCGGCCGTGCTGGATCCGCAAACCAGCGAGCTGTGCGACCGGTTCGCCGAGCAGTACGCGGATCTACGGGCACACAAGGGCGTCACCGTCGAGCAGGCCCGCGAAATCATCCACGATGTTTCGTATTTCGGGACGATGCTGGTGCACAACGACATGGTGGACGGCATGGTCTCGGGTGCCCGGCACACCACCGCGCATACCGTCCGGCCGGCATTCGAGATCATCAAGACGTTGCCGGACGTTTCTACCGTGTCGAGCATCTTTCTGATGTGTCTTGCACACGAGGTACTGGCCTACGGTGACTGCGCGATCGTGCCCGATCCGACCGCCGAGCAGCTGGCCGACATCGCGATCTCGTCGGCCCGTACCGCAGCCCGGTTCGGCATAGATCCCAGGGTGGCGATGCTGTCCTACTCCACGGGCACCTCGGGCACCGGCGCTGACGTCGACAAGGTCAGGAAGGCAACCGAACTGGTGCGATCTCGCGAGCCCGAGCTCAGGGTCGAGGGCCCGATCCAGTACGACGCCGCGGTGGAACCGTCCGTCGCTGCGACGAAGATGCCCGACTCCGCCGTGGCTGGCCATGCCACCGTGCTGATCTTCCCGGACCTCAACACCGGCAACAACACCTACAAGGCCGTGCAGCGCAGCGCGGGCGCCATCGCGATCGGGCCGGTGCTTCAGGGCCTGAACAAGCCGGTCAACGACCTGTCGCGCGGCGCACTGGTGGAAGACATCGTGAACACTGTGGCCATCACCGCCATTCAAGCGCAGGGGACTCCGCGATGACCCGTTCGGTGCTGGTGCTCAACTCGGGCTCGTCCTCGGTGAAATACGCTGTGGTCGAACCCGATTCGGGCGAGCTGGTGGCCGATGGCATTGTCGAGCGAATCGGCGACTCCGGGGGCGTCGCGGATCATGCCGCGGCGATGCAGGTCGTGTTCGAGTCGCTGGCCTCCGACGGGCACCGGCTCGAAGACCTCGGGCTGGTCGCCGTCGGGCACCGCGTGGTACACGGAGGCCCCGACCTGTACCGGCCGACCGTTGTGGACGATGCGTTGATCGAGCGCCTCGAGGCGCTGGCACCCCTTGCGCCCCTGCACAATCCACCGGCGATCGAGGGAATCGAGGTGGCCCGCAAAGCACTGCCCGACCTGCCGCACGTCGCGGTGTTCGACACTGCGTTCTTCCACGACCTCCCCCCGGCGGCGGCGACCTACGCTATCGATGCCGAGGTGGCCGACACGTGGCACATCCGGCGCTACGGATTCCACGGGACGTCGCATCAGTACGTCAGTGAGCAGGCTGCCGGCTTCCTGGGCGCACCGCTGGAATCGCTGCGGCAGATCGTCCTGCATCTCGGCAACGGGGCCTCGGCCTCGGCCATCGTCGGCGGCAGGCCGGTGGAGACGTCGATGGGACTCACCCCGATGGAGGGGCTGGTGATGGGAACCCGCTCCGGAGACGTCGATCCCGGCCTGATCTTCTATTTGTGGCGGGAAGCGGGAATGAGCGTGGAGGATGTCGAGTCGATGCTCAACCGGCGCTCGGGTGTCCGCGGCCTCGGCGGCGAGATCGACTTCAGGGAACTGCACCGCCGGATCGAATCAGGCGACGGAGCAGCCCAATTGGCCTACGACGTGTACATCCATCGGTTGCGCAAGTACATCGGCGCCTACCTCGCGGTGCTCGGCACGACCGACGTCATCACCTTCACCGCGGGAGTGGGGGAGAACGACGCTGCGGTCCGGCGGGACGCCCTGTCGGGCCTCGAGGCGTTCGGTATCGAACTCGACAATCAACTCAACGGGAGCCCGAACAGGAATGCCCGGCGCGTGTCGACCGACGGCGCTGCGACGACCGTGCTAGTTGTGCCGACCAATGAGGAGCTTGCGATCGCTCGCGCGTGTGCGGGAGTACTTCGCTGACGGCTCGGTGACGGGCAGTTCACGCAGCGGGTCGCAGACCTTCAACAGCCTGCGCACCTGGGTGCCGGTCAGAAGCGACCACCGGACGCCGCGGCGGGCGCAGACGACGTTGATGTTGGACAGCGCGGCAAAGCCCGCGGCGGCGAAGAACTCGACGGTCTGCAAGTCCAGGATGAGCTTTCGGGAGGCGCCGAGGCGCTTCTCGATGTAGTTCGCCAGGGCCGTGCTGTTGGTCGCGTCGATCTCACCGTGGATGGTCACCAGAACGGTCGACGGCGAGAGCTGGCTGGCGGAGAACGTCGCGCGGTGATGCTCTTCGCGCAGGTCGAAGGAGGTGGGATCCGGCCGGAACACCCGCTGGGTAGCCGGTGCTGGCAGCGGTTCTGATAGGGACACGTATGAGCCTCCCTTGGCAGAGAGATGGCCAGAATTTCGTTGCGTATCGCGGGTGAGGTCAGGGGATTTGGCCCTAGATGCTCAAAGCTGCGCCGATGACGTCACCGTGTGTGGTGGGTCACATTACTACGGAATCCGCGGCATGACCATACGTTGTCGAGAATCTCTTTCATGTGCTTTCACCTGGAGTTTTAGGGCGTCTGACGTGAGGTGGTTCAACCACCTCAGGTGCATTCACCTGGGCTGAGGGCAGTCAGCAACGGAATTCGTTGTTGCTGCCGCATCAATAATTAAGCCTGTAATGTTTTCGTTCACCGGCGGAGAGGACCAGAAGTGGCAGGTGTGCTCGACGGAAAGATCGCGATCGTCACCGGAACGAGCAGGGGCGTGGGTGTCGGCATCGCTCACGAGCTCCTGCGCGCAGGGGCGACCGTCATCGGCTGCTCGCGTTCGGCCCTGGCCGCCCTCCCCGGTACCGAAGAGCATCCGCAGTGGCGGCAGCGTTCCGCGCAGCTGGTGTGCGACCAGGGCGACCACCGCGCCATCGACGCGTTGGTCACACACGTGGCGGAAACCTATGGACGAGTGGACATTCTGGTCAACAATGCCGGCGGAACGGTCCCGACGCCGCACGTCGAGGACGTGCCCGCCCTGGTCTCCCGCATCCAGGGGGCCCCCGCATCCGACGACGACCTCGAGCGGACGATGCTGTTCCACGCATTCGCCGTTCAGATGAACCTGATCAGCCCGCTGTGGTTCGCGATCCGCGCCTGCCGGCAGATGAAGATGCAGGACGGCACCGGCTGCATCATCAACGTCTCCAGCGGTGCGGGCCACCCCGCAGGCTCCCCGACGCTGGTGTCGTACGGGGCGGCGAAAGCCGGCCTGAATCATCTGACGCGGTCGCTGGCCGAGGAATGGGGTCCGCGCATCCGGGTCAACTGCGTTGCGCTCGGCCCCACCATCACCGAGAACTTTCGCTCGTTCGTGCTGCCCAAAGACGACCCCACCGGCGCAACATATTTCGACGCCATACCGCTCAAGCGCGGCGGTGAACCGGCCGAGGTGGGCCGCACCTGCGCGTTCCTGGCCTCGGGCGAGGCGGACTTCATCAACGGCACCACGATCGAGATCGACGGAGGCATGATGCCCGGCGTGCTCTACGAATCGGGTCTCAAGACCATCACCGACCTGCTGTGAGGAGCGTCCACTGATGCGCAAGGTCATCCAGTTCTCCACCGGCAATGTCGGAATCCACGCCTTGCGCACCGTCATCGACCGTCCCGACCTCGAACTCGTCGGCGTCCACGCGAACAGCCCTGACAAGCTCGGCCGCGATGCCGCCGAACTCTGCGGGCGCACCGAACCCGTCGGCGTCACCGCGACCGACGACATCGACGCTCTGCTGGCACTCGACGCCGAATGCGTGGTCTACACCTCACAGGCCGAGACCCGCCCGATGGAGGCGCTCGACGAAATCAGCCGGTTCCTGCGGGCCGGTATAAACGTGGTGGGCACCTCCTTCGTCTGGATGGTGGCACCCGAGCAGGCCGACGACTGGCTTCGCCGACCCCTGCAAGAGGCCTGCGCCGACGGCGATTCGACGCTGTACATCAACGGCATCGACCCCGGGTTCTCCGGTGACACGCTGGTGTACGCCGCGCTGAGTCTGGCGGCGAGGGCCACCGCGGTGACGGTGCAGGAGATCTTCGACTACGGCACCTACGACGATGCGGAGTTCACCGGCGTGACTTTCGGTTTCGGAACCACACCGGATCACACGCCGATACTTTTCAGCTCTGGCGTGCTGGCCTCGATGTGGGGCGCCCAGGTTCGCAGCCTCGCGGCCGATCTCGGCATCCAACTCGACGAGGTCAGGGAACGGCACGAGAAATGGGTGACCCCGCAGACGATCGATTGCACGATGATGCGCGTCGATCCCGGCCACGTCGCCGCGGTGAAATTCGGTGTCGAGGGAGTCTCCGGCGGCCGTGCCGTCCTCACAATGGAGCACGTGAACAGACTCACCCCCGCCGCGGCCCCGCACTGGCCCTTCCCGCCGGATGGTCATCCCGGCGTGCACCGGGTGATCGTCGAGGGCAGTCCCGGCATCGAGATCAACACCCACGTCGGCACATCCGGCATCGACCACAACCAGGGCGGTGTCATCGCGACCGCGGCACGGGCCGTGAACGCCATCGACGCGGTGTGCGAAGCGAAGTCCGGCATCCTCGCGGCGAACGCCCTCCGCGGCTCGGACCAGCTGCGTGGCGTGATGTGGTAGACGGTGCCATGGCCATCACCGCCTCGCGACGATGAACGCACCGCGACGACCACCCACGGGCGCACAGCCCCGCGCGGAGCGCACCCGTGCGGCCGTCATCGACGAGACGGTCCGCTGCATCCTCGACGACGGCTTCGCCCCGCCCAGCGTCCGGCGCATCACCGACCGTGCGGGAGTGACCTGGGGAGTGGTTCAGTACCACTTCGGCGATCTCGACGGACTGCTGATGGCCGTGGTAGACACGGGGTTCGGCGAACTTCTGGCGACACTGCAGGCTCTGGAGTCCGAGACAGCGCAGCTCGACCGGCGCGAACGAGTAGCCTTTGTCGTCAACGCTGTCTGGCAGGCGTTTTCGAGCCCGACATCGCGCGCCGCCATCGAGATTCTGATATCGACCCGCGGTGCCCGGACTGAAGCGGTGAACGCCCACCTGGTCGATCTGATGGCCCAGCTCACCGCGTTCGGTCGCCAGCTCGGCGAAGGGCTGTCGGCTCCGCACGCCACCCGGGTCGGCACGTTGATCTGGAATACGTTGCGCGGCATCGTCGCCGCGCAGATGATGTGGCACGAGCCGATGGACAGCTCGCGCGACCTGCAGACGCTGATCGACGTGGTCAGCGCCTACATCGAACTCAGAACGTAGACATCGGGCGCACGCTGTTGGCCAGATCCACCAGCGCATAGCGGTGCGCCTGGGTGGGCGCCACCCGAGCGAGGGTGCGCAGCGACGCCTCGACGCCGAGCCGCAATCCGTGCTCGGTGAACGGGAATCCCAGGATGTGGTTGGTGCTGGCGGTGTTGTCGGCCAGCCAGTCCATCGCCGTTCCCAACACCAGGGCGCGAATCTGCAGCACACGGGGTTCGGTGTCGGGCAGCGCCTCGACCCGCCGGGCGGCGTTGCGGATGTGCTGCTCGGTGATCTCGCTCGTCGACCGCCCCGACAGCAGGGTCACCGCGCTCGTCAATCGCGCCGTCGTGAAATGTCGCGAGGTGGCGGGGACTTCGTCGAGTGTGCGGACCGCGGCATCGCGGTCGCCCTCAGCGGACTGGGTTCTGGCGAGGCCGAATCCCGCCGAGATCACGCCGTGGTCGGTGGACCACACCGTGTCGTAGAACTTGTGCCGATCTGAGTGGCCTGCAAGCTCGGCGGTGGCCGCCAGCGCGATCTTGGGTGCCAACTCGCCGGGTAACGTATCCAGCACCTCGGTGAAATGCTGTGTCGCCGAATCATAGTCGGCGGTCAGCAGCTCCGAAACGGCACGGAACCACACCAGCCGCCAGCGCCAGCCGACCCGCTCGGCGAGGTCCTCGAGCTTGCGAGTGGCCTTGGCGACATCGCCGAGATCGAGCAGCGCACGCACCTCCATCAGCGGCAGCTCGACCGACTCGCTCAGGTCGATGCCGTCGGAGTCCAGTGCTCCGTGCCGGGCCGCGCGCAGCGAATCCAGAGTCTGCACAGGGTGACTCAGCAACGTCGCCGACAGCACGGTCGCACCGACGTCGGTCGGGTCCACCAGCGGAACCTGCAGCGCCTTGACGATCTCCTGGGCGGTCAGCTTCTCCGAGTGCACCTGGCCGTCGAGGTAGACGTCGGTGTGCGCGACGAGCAGATCGACCCCGAAGGTCGATCTGGACGGGCTGAACGTCGTGGACAGGCCCGGCCGCGGCACACCGGTGTCCTTGGCAACCACCTCGCGCAGCACGCCCATCAGCTGGCTCGACATTTCCTCGGCAGTCTGGAAACGCCTGCGCGGGTCGGGATCGATGGCGCGCCGCAGCAGCCTGGCGAACGAGTCGTACTCGGTGAGCACCGGATTGTCTTCGGGCAGCCCGTCGACATAGCGGCCCCGCCTGGTAGGCAGACGCATCGTCAGCGCGGCCAAAGTCCGCCCGACCGTGTAGATGTCGCTGGCCACCGTCGGTCCGGTGCGCACGATCTCGGGGGCCTGGTAGCCGGGCGTCCCGTACAGATACCCGAACGAGTTGATCCGCGATACGGCACCGAGGTCGATGATCTTGAGTTGGTCCTCGGTGACCATGATGTTCTCGGGCTTGAGGTCGTTGTAGGCCAGGCCGATGGAGTGCAGATAGCCCATGGCGGGCAGGATTTCGAGCATGAAGCCGATGGCTTCCGCCGTGGGCAGGCGGATCTGCGAGTGGTGCTTGAGCAGCGTGGCCTGCTTGAGCGAGGTTCCGCCGACGTACTCCATCACGATGTAGCCGACGGGATTGCCGTGCTTGTCCTCGTGCTCGACGAAGTTGTAGATCTTGACGATGCCGGGGTGGGTCACCTCGGCCAGGAATTGGCGCTCGGCCATCGCGATGGCCTGCGCCTCGGCGTCACCGGAGTGCACCAGACCCTTGAGGACGACCGGCCGGTCGTTGACGTTCTTGTCGAAAGCCAGGTAAACCCACCCGAGGCCACCGTGCGCGATGCAGCCCTTGATCTCATACTGGTCGGCGACGATGTCGCCGACATTGAGTTGCGGCAGAAAGGAATACGCGCTGCCACAGTGCGGGCACCAGCCCTCCGACTGTGCCTTGCCGTCTTTCGAGGACCGGCCGACAGGCCTGCCGCAATTCCAGCAGAACCGCTTCGACTCGGCGACGACAGGGTCGGTCATCAACGCGGCCAACGGATCTCGCGCGGGTACCCGCGGAATCTCGACCAGGCCGCCACCCAGCCTGCGCGTCGGGGACATGTGCCGGGTGATCGCCGTCGTATTGTCCTGGGGCTCGGTGTCCCCGCTGTGCAGCAGCGCGTCGCTGTCCTCGTCGTCATCGAAGAAGTTGGGCCGGTACACCGCCTGGGTGGCCATCGGCCGCATCGTCGACATCGTGTCGTCGGAGAGCTCGGCAAGCTCCGCGAAACCCGCGGGCTGGGTCCCCGGGCCCTCGTCCCGGTCCGGATCGATGGCTTCGCTCATCAGTCCGAGTACCTCGCGGCAGGGGGAGCAGGCGCGGGGCCCAGCACCGTCAACCACTTGCGGTACAGCGTGTTCCAGGTGCCGTCCTGCTTGATGCGTTGCAGGGTGCCGTTGACGAAGCGGACCAGACCGGTGTTCTGCTTGTTCACGCCGATGCCGTAGGGCTCCTCGTTCATCGACGGGCCGACGATCTGCAGATACGGATCTTGCGACACCAGGCCGGCAAGGATCGAGTCGTCGGTGCTGACCGCGTCGACCTGGCGCTGCTGCAGCGCGACGAGGCAGTCGGCCCAGGTGACGACGCCGACGATCAGGGGCGGCGGAGTGATCTGCTGGATGCGCTCCAGCGAGGTGGTGCCCTTGGCGACGCACACCCGTTTGCCTGACAGATCCGACGACTGCGTGATGTTGGAATCTCGCGGCGCCAGGATTCTCTGATTGGCGGTCAGGTACGCGGTCGAGAAGTTCACCCGCTTCTTGCGCTCGCACGTGATCGTCATCGTCTTGACGACGACGTCGACCTCGTTGTTCTCCAGCGCTTCGACGCGATCGGCCGAGGAGAGGATCCGGTATTCCACCTGCGAGGGCGTACCGAAGATGTCGCGGGCGATCTCTCCGGCGATGTCGACATCGAACCCCGTGATCTCCCCGGTGATCGGATCGCGGAAGCTGAACAGGTTGCTGCCGATGTCCAGCCCCACGATCAGCCTGCCGCGGGCCTTGATGTTGGCCACCGCGGCCTGTGCCTCGGCCTCGTTGTCGAACGGCCGCAGGCTGGCCCGCGGGTCGCAGTCGTCATCGGCCGCGGTGGGCGGGCGCGCCGACTCCGGCGGCAGCTCCTCCATCCCGGCCGGCGTCGGTGGTGCCAAGGTGACGCTGGCATTAGGCACCGCGGGCGCCGACTCCGCGCAGCCGGTGAGCACCGCGGCCGCCGCGATCACGGCACCCCATGCACTATTCATCAGCGGTTGTTTCTTCTTCGCGCAAGCGCTCATCAGCGGTTGTTTCTTCTTCGCGCAAGCGCTCATCAGCGGTAGTTTCTTCTTCGCGCAAGCGCTCATCAGCGGTACTCGCTCAATCTCGGCCAGATCCCCAGCGCCACCGCGATCGCCGCCACCACAGACAGCGCCGCGGCGCCCACCGTCGCCCCGGACAGCACCCGCCGGGCGTTGACGATGTCGTTGCGCAGCTGGTTCCGACTCTGCTCGATGCCCTTCGTCAGGGCTTCATCGAGCTTGTCGAAGGCGGGCGTCGCATCGTCCTCGCCGGTGCCCAGCGCCACCTGCGTCGCGGCCTGGTAGTTGCCGACCGCGATGTAGGCGGTGATCCGGTCGTCGGCGGCGCGCCAACGGTCGAGCAGCTGCGCCGCGTTGGAGAGGTCGCTCTTGTCGATGGAGTCGTCGCGTTCGACATAGCGGGCGAGCTGCTGCTTCATCTCGTCGATGCGCTGGTAGTAGGACTGTTTGCGGACGTCCTCGTCGCCGCGGCGGATCAGCGACAGCGTTTCGTCGGCGCGGGCCTGCTGTGCGGTGATCGCCAGCGTCGTCACGGTCTTGAGCGATTCGGCGGCCGTCTCCTTGGCGCTGCGGCTGTCGGTCGTCGAGATTATCAGCGCGGTACCGACCCATATCAGCATGATCAGCACCGCGAGGCCGCCCGCCACGAATCCGATGTTGACGCGCCGCCGGGTCCGCTTGGCCAGCCAGCGGTTGGCGAACACCCCGAACAACAGCGTCGCAGTGACCACGAGAATCACCGGCGTCGGAATCCGGGTCGAGGCGGTCGTCTCGGCATCGACCCGCGCCGACGTCTCCTCGTAGAGCCGTTGCGCGTCGGGCAGGATTTGTTGCTGCATCAGCGCGGATGCTTCCGACAGATACGACGAACCGACCGGATTGCCTGCCCGGTTGTTCGTCCTCGCGGTCTCGACCAGCCCGGTGTAGACGGCCAGGCGCGCGTTGATCCGGCCGAGCAGCTGAACCAGGGGCTCCTCGGTGAGGCCGCTGGAGGCTCTGGTCACCGCGACGGAGGCGTCGGTGATGGCCTGTTCGTAGCGCTGTCGCACGGCGCGCGGTTCGGCACCCGCGATGAAAGCGGTGGCCGCGGCGGCGTCGGCGACCGACAGCGTCGTGTACAGCTGGCCCGCGGCGAACGCCAGCGGTTCGGTGTGATTGAGGACGGTGGTCAGCGCCCGCTGACGGTCGTTGATCGTTGTCGACGTCGCAAACGCGCTGGCGATCACGAGCGCGGCCAGCACCATGCCGATGCTGAGGATGCGGCCGGGGGTCGTCCAGAGGAACCACCAGCGCGGATGCGACGGGGTTATCGGTGATCGCGACGCGAGCGGTTCGGTCGATGGGTGCGCCAACTCCACAGTCACGTCTGCGCGGACCTCATCCTGGACTCGATCTTTCCGACGGTCGTTTCTCGAACTCTATAAAAGAATTCTAAGAGCTTCCGGAGCGACGCGTGCGGATTCAGATGCCACGAATTCGCGACGGTTTCGTATCCTGAACCCGTGCGTGGCGACGGTGACGGCTGGGTTGTCTCGGCGACCGGCGCTGCATTCTGGGGCAGACACGGCGCGGCGGGCCTCCTGCTGCGGGCGCCAGGCCCCGACGGATGCGCAGCCGTACTGCTCCAGCACCGAGCGCCGTGGAGCCATCAGGGCGGAACCTGGGGACTCCCCGGCGGCGCCCGCGACAGCCACGAGACCGCCGAGCAGGCCGCTGTGCGCGAGGCCCACGAGGAAGCTGGTCTGCCCCCGGATCAATTGACCGTGCGAACCACCGTCGTCACGGCCGAGAACTCCGGCTGGACGTACACGACCGTCATCGCCGACGCCGAGGAACAGCTCGACACGGTGCCCAACCGGGAAAGCGCCGAGCTGCGCTGGGTCGCCGAGGACGAGGTGGCCGACCTGCCGCTGCACCCTGGATTCGCGGCGAGCTGGGACCGCCTGCGCGAGGTCACCGCATCGCTGCCCTTGAGGGTCGACCCCCAGCCCTGATCACACCGCGGAATTGAGCATTCCGGCCAGCTGTTCAGCCGCGGCCTTCGGATCGTCCGCCGCCGTGATGGCCCGGACCACCACGATTCGGCGCGCCCCGGCCTCCATGACCTCGGGCAGCCGTTCGACGTCGATTCCTCCGATCGCGAACCACGGCTTGTCGGTATTCAGTGCGGCGGCGGCCCGCACCAGGTTGAGACCTGGTGCGGGCCTGCCCGGCTTCGTGGGCGTGGGCCAGCAGGGCCCGACACAGAAGTAGTCGACATCCTCGGCCACCGCAGCCCCCACCTGTGCCATGTCATGTGTGGAGCGACCGATGATGAGGCGACCGACGATGTCGCGAGCAACGGTGAGCGGGAGGTCGTCCTGGCCCAGGTGCAGGACGTCGGCGGCCGCGGCCAGTGCGATGTCGGCGCGGTCGTTGACCGCCATAAGGGCCCCGTGCCGGTGCGCCGCGTCCGCCAGGACCTCCAGCGCCTCCAGTTCCTGGCGGGCTTCCAGCGGGCCGAACTGCTTCTCCCCGGGCGAGCCCTTGTCGCGCAGCTGGATGATGTCGACCCCGCCTGACAGTGCGGCATCAGCGAACTCGGCAAGGTCGCGGCGTTCCCGGCGGGCATCGGTGCACAGGTAGAGACGGGGTTCAAACACACTCGAACGCTAGCGCCGCGGCCACGTAGGCTGGTAGCCGACCAACACGGGAGTCCCGGGTACGGGGACTGAGAGTGAGCCGCCGGCTCTTACCGTCACACCTGATCCGGGTCATGCCGGCGAAGGGAGCGAAAGTACATGCCCAGACTGGCCGTGATCGGCGGTGGTGTCATCGGGCTGACCGTGGCCCGCCGCGCCGCCCACGACGGCTGGCACGTACGTGTCCACCGCACGGGTGAACCCGGGGCGTCCTGGGTCGCGGGCGGCATGCTGGCACCCCACAGCGAAGGCTGGCCGGGCGAGGAGCAGCTGCTCAAGATCGGTCTCGAATCGCTGTCACTGTGGCACGAGAAGTTTCTCGCAAGCCTGCCGGCCGAGGTTGTCACCGCCCGCGAGTCCCTCGTCGTCGCGGTGGACCAGGCCGACGCCGCCGATCTGAAGACAGTCGGCGCCTGGCTGTCCGGGCAGGGCCATCCGGTGGCGATGACGACCGCGGCCCGCGACGTGGAACCGCTTCTCGCTCAGGGAATTCGGCACGGGTTCGTCGCGGCGACGGAGCTCGCGGTCGACAACCGTGCGGTGGTGGAGGCGCTCGCGTCTCAGTGCGAGAGCCTCGGAGTGGAGTGGGCACCGCCGGCCGGCTCGCTGGCCGACGCCGCCGATGCCGACACCGTCGTGCTCGCCAATGGCATCGATGCGCCGTCGCTGTGGCCCGGGCTGCCGGTGCGTGCGGTCAAAGGTGAGGTGCTGCGGCTGCGTTGGCGACGCGGGTGCCTGCCGGTTCCGCAGCGCGTGGTCCGCGCCCGGGTGCGCGGGCGGCAGGTGTACGTCGTGCCGCGCGCCGACGGCGTGGTGGTCGGCGCGACGCAGTACGAACACGGCCGCGATACCTCGCCGACCGTCACCGGTGTGCGGGACCTGCTCGACGACGCCTGCACCGTGATGCCGGGTCTCGGCGAGTACGAGTTCGCCGAGGCGGCGGCGGGCCTGCGGCCCATGACACCCGACAACCTTCCGCTCGTCGGGCGACTCGACGAGCGCACACTGGTGGCCGTAGGCCACGGCCGGTCAGGTTTTCTGCTCGCGCCATGGACCGTGGAGACGATCGCCGCCGAGCTGGTGGGAGGGATGAGGGAGGTGACGGTCGCCGAATGAGAGTGACAGTCAATGATGAGGCGATGGAGGTCGACGACCGGACAACGGTGGCCGCGCTCCTCGACCAGCTCGGCATCCCGGAGAAAGGGATCGCCGTCGCAGTGGACTGGTCGGTGATCCCCCGGTCGCAGTGGGACGCCGCGTTGAGTGATGGGGCGAAGATCGAAGTGGTGACGGCGGTGCAGGGTGGCTGACTTCACGACGGCCGACTTCTCGGCGGGGAAGCTGAGCATCGCGGGACGGGAGTTCGGGTCGCGGCTCATCCTCGGCACCGGTGGCGCCGCCAACCTCGCGGTGCTGGAGTCTGCACTCGTCGCCTCCGAGACCGAGCTGACCACCGTGGCGATGCGCCGCGTCGACGCCGACGGCGGCACGGGCGTGCTCGATCTGCTCACCCGGCTCGGCATCACCCCGCTGCCCAACACCGCGGGATGTCGCGGCGCAGCGGAGGCGGTCATGACCGCCCAGCTGGCCCGCGAGGCGCTTCAGACGAACTGGGTCAAGCTCGAAGTCATCGCCGACGAGCGCACCCTGCTGCCCGATGCCGTCGAATTGGTCAGGGCCGCAGAACAACTCGTGGACGACGGATTCGTAGTGCTGCCGTACACCAACGACGATCCGGTGCTGGCGCGGCGTCTCGAAGCCACCGGATGCGCTGCGGTGATGCCCCTCGGATCGCCGATCGGTACCGGCCTCGGCATCGCCAACCCGCACAACATCGAGATGATCGTCGAAGCGGCGGGTGTGCCGGTGATCCTCGACGCCGGCATCGGCACCGCCAGCGATGCCGCACTGGCGATGGAACTGGGTTGCGACGCCGTGCTACTCGCCACCGCGGTCACCCGCGCGTCGGACCCTCCCGCGATGGCCGCCGCGATGTCTGCCGCGGTGCGTGCCGGCTACCTGGCGCGGCGAGCCGGTCGTATCCCGAAGAGGTTCTGGGCACAGGCAAGCAGCCCCAGCCTCTGATGAAACGGTATGTGGCGCTGGGCAGTTCGATGGCGGCGGGGCCGGGCATCACGCCGCGGGCACCGGGATCACCTCGGGCGGCGGGACGGTCGGCACGCAACTACCCGCACCTCGTGGCCCGCACGCTCGGCCTCGATCTGGTGGACGTCACCTATTCGGGCGCGACCACAGCGCATGTGCTGTCCGAATCCCAGCGGGGCGCGCCGCCACAGATCGACGCGCTCGACGGCACCGAGACGCTGGTGACGGTGACGATCGGCGGTAACGACGCGGGTTACGTCCCGATGCTGTTCGCCGCCGGGTTGCCCCGCGTGGTGCGCTCGGTCCCATTGCTGGGCCGCCGAATTCGAGAACTGCTCGATCCGTCCGCCCGCTACGTCGCACTCGCGGAGGCGGGCGGCGCGCTGATCGACGTCGGCCGCGAAATCCGGCTCCGTGCACCACGGGCTACCGTGCTGTTCGTCGACTATCTGACACTGTTGCCTGCCACCGGTGCGGCACCTCCGCTACGCGAGCCCGAGGTCACCCTCGGCAGGCACATGGCCACGACGCTGCAGCAGCTCACCGCAGACGCGGCGCGAGTCAGCGGCTGCGGCCTGGTGCGGGCGGCCGAGGCCAGCCACGACCACCACGCGTGGTCGGCCGATCCATGGACCACCCGCTTCGGCCTCCCGATTCCAGGTCGGCCTGGTCCGCTGCATCCCAATGCCGACGGGATGCGCGCCGTCGCCGAGCTGGTCGTGGCGGCGACGTGATCGAGCTGCACGGTCTGACCAAGGACTACGGAACACGCCGGGCCGTCGACGGGCTGACCTGCACCGTCGAGCCCGGGGTGGTGACCGGATTCCTCGGCCCCAACGGCGCGGGCAAGACCACCACGATGCGGATGGTTCTCGGCCTGGACCACCCCACTTCGGGCACCGCGACCATTGACGGCAAGCGCTATCGGCAGCTGGTCGATCCGTTGCGCGCGGTCGGTGCGCTCCTGGACGCCAGGCAGGTCCATCCGAACCGCGCCGTGCGCGACCACCTGCGCTGGATCGCAGCGACCAACCGCATCGAGAAGAGCAGGGTCGACGACGTCCTCGACATGGTGGGGCTTTCCGCGGTCGCCGGCTCGCGCGCCGGCACGCTGTCTCTGGGTATGAGCCAGCGGCTCGGGATCGCGGCAGCACTGATCGGCGATCCCCCGGTGCTGTTGTTCGACGAACCGGTCAACGGCCTCGACCCCGAAGGCATCCACTGGGTGCGGACGCTGATGCGCACCCTGGCGGCGGAGGGCCGCACCGTGCTGGTGTCCAGCCATCTGCTCTCGGAGATGGCCAACACCGCCGACCGTCTCGTGGTCATCGGCAAGGGCAGGCTGATCGCGGCGACGTCAGTGGCCGAGTTCGTCGGTCGCTCCGGTGGTGCCGACGTCCGGGTGCGCAGCCCGCAGCTGCGCGAGTTGTCCGCCGTCCTGACCGCGGCCGGCCTCAGCGTGCAGGAGGACGGATCAGGTCTGACGGTGCGCGACACCACAACGGACGCGGTCGGCGAACTCGCCGCACGGAATGCGATCGCGCTGCACGAGCTCAGCGCGCAGCAGGTGTCGCTCGAGCAGGCCTACCTGGCTTCCACCGACGACGCCACCGAATACCGGGGCAGGTCGCAGTGATCGGCCCCGTGCTGAACGCCGAGCGCATCAAGCTGACGACCCTGCGGTCCCCGTTGTGGTCGGCGGGCGCCGCGGCGACGCTGAGCTTGGGTCTGGCGGCCCTGCAGGCATCGGTCGCCTACGGCTACGAGCGCATGACCGTCGCGTCGGCATGTCTGGGTGTCGCCGTCTTCGGGGTACCGGTGCTGATGATCGTCGCTGCGATGACCGTGACGAGCGAGTACCGCAGCGGACTGATCGCGACCACCTTCATGGCAACCCCGCATCGGACGTCGGTGGTGTGCGCCAAAGCGCTTGTCGCGGCCGTGTTCTCGGCTGGGTCCGCGGTGGTGATGGTGTTCGGGTCGGTCATGGTCGCGAGGCTGGTCGCCGAGCCCGGCGTTGCCGACGGCATGACGGTGGCCGCGACGGTGAGTTTCTCGGCCGGACTGGCGCTGTATGCGGCGCTGGCGGCCGTCCTCGGCGTGGGGGTCGCGGTGCTGCTTCGGCACACCGCGGGTGCGGTGACGGTTCTGCTGCTGTGGCCGCTGCTGGTCGAGCCGTTGCTGGGAAACCTGCCGGGCCGTGGCTGGGAGATCGGACCGTACCTGCCGTTCGCCAACGTCTTCCGGTTTCTCGACGTCCAGTGGCTGTTCCCCGAGTATGCGATGCATTGGGGCGCATGGGGTTCGCTCGGCTACTTCACCGGCATCGTCGGCGTGATTTTCGTCGCGGCACTTGTCACGGTGAACCGCCGCGACGCATAGCATGGCTGCGATGACCGCTCCGGACGCACTGACGTTCAGCTTGCCCCACCTCGACGTCGCCGCGCTGTCGTGGGGACCACCCGACGGTCGGCTTGCGCTGTGCCTGCACGGTTTCCCCGACAGCGCGTGGGGATGGCACAAACTGGCGCCTATGCTGGCCGACAAGGGTTTTCGAGTCGTCGCCCCGTTCTTGCGGGGATATGCTCCCACGGGGCCCGCCGCCGACGGCGATTACCACATCGGCGCACTCATGTACGACGCGCTGGCCGTGCACAGGGAACTCGGGTCACCCGCGGACGCCGTGCTGATCGGTCACGACTGGGGCGCATTCGCGACGAATGCGATCGCCGCGTATCCGGATACGCCCTTTGCCGAACATATTTCGATCGCGGTGCCGCCGGTGGGGGCGATAAACCGCACCCGTGGAACAATCGCGCGTCAGCTGCGGATGATGCCGCGTCAGTTGCGCAACAGCTGGTACATCTTGTTCTTTCAGCTACCCGGGCTGCCCGAACGGCTGCTGCCCCGGGTGATCCCGCGGCTGTGGCACGACTGGGGACCGGCGGGCTACGACACCGCCACCGAACTCGACGAGGCGCTGACCGCGCTGCCGAGCCCGGCGCACCGCCGGGCCGCGGTCGGCTACTACCGCGCCATGGTCCGCCCGTCGCGACCCGCCGATCGGTACGCCGAACTGCAGAAGTGGTGCTTCGAGCTACCACAGGTACCCATCCTGCATCTGCAGGGGGAGCAGGACGGCGCTATGCAGGCCGGCTACTGCGAGCCGATGCTGCCGGTCCTCGAACCAGGCAGTCGAGTGATCGTGATTCCCGCGGCCGGGCATTTCCTCCAGATCGAGCGACCGCAGGTCGCCGCCGAGGCCATCCTCGACTACCTCGGTGACCGCCGCGGGCCGCGCTAACGTGGTGGTCGTGACCCGCAGAAGACTCATGACCGTGCTGGCTGCCGTTGTGCTGACGGTCGGCGGTTGTGGGCGCGAACCCAGTCCGGCGCCGCAACCGGCGCCCGACCCGGCTGCTGCTAGCGAGTTCGCCGATGAGTTGGCGCAGTCGGTCACCTTCGAGGCCATGATGACGCACCTGACGAAGCTGCAGGAGATCGCCGATGCCAACGGCGGTAACCGCGCCCTCGGTCAGCCCGGCTACGACGCGAGCGTCGACTATGTAGCCGACGCGCTGCGGGACAAGGGTTTCGACGTCGATACACCGGAGTTCGAGGTCAAGATCCCGTGGGCGGACGAGCCTTCGCTGACCGTCGCCGGCACCAGGGTCGAGGCCAAGCCGATGGAGTACACGCTCGGCACTCCCGAGGGCGGGACGTCCGGGCCGATCGTCGTCGCCCGATCTGAGGACACCCCCGGATGTACCGCCAGCGACTATGACGGTCTCCCCGTCGAGGGCGCGGTCGTGCTCGTCGACCGCGGTTCCTGCCCGTTCGGCGGGAAGCAGGCGGTGGCTGCGCAACGCGGCGCGGTGGCGCTGATCGTGGCCAACAACGAGGACGGCGAAGAAATCCCCGGCGGTACCCTCGGCAGTTCCACCGAGGTGAAGATTCCCGTCATCAGCGTCACGAAGGCCACGGGCGAGCAACTGCGCCGAGAGCCGGGCGCACGTGCGGAGATCAATCTCAACGCCGGCGTCCGGATCGAGCGAACCCGCAACGTCATCGCACAGACCAAGACGGGATCGACCGCCGACGTGGTCGTGGTCGGGGCCCATCTGGACAGCGTGCCGGAGGGCCCGGGCATCAACGACAACGGTTCAGGTGTGGCCGCAGTGCTGGAAACCGCGCTGCAACTGGGAAGCTCACCCCAGGTGGCCAACGCCGTCCGGTTCGCCTTCTGGGGCGCTGAGGAGACCGGGCTGCTCGGCTCCAACGACTACGTGGCGTCACTGGACATCGAGGCGCTGCGGGACATCGCGCTCTACCTCAACTTCGACATGCTCGGATCCCCCAACCCTGGGTATTTCACCTACGACGGCGACCAGTCCGCCACTCCGGACCCCCGCGCAGGCGTGCCGCGGGTCCCCGAGGGCTCGGCGGGGGTCGAACGTACCCTCATGGCCTACCTCGACCGCGCCGGAAAGCCCGGGGAGGACACGTCGTTCGACGGCCGGTCCGACTACGACGGGTTCACGCGGGCGGGTGTGCCCGCGGGGGGCTTGTTCTCTGGAGCCGGGGAGAAGATGTCGGCCGAGCAGGCCGAGCTGTGGAGCGGAGAGGCCGACCAGCCGTTCGACCCGAACTATCACAAGGCCACCGACACCCTGGAGCAGATCGACGAGACGGCCATGCGGATCCACGGCAGCGGGGTCGCCTACGCGGTGGCGTTGTACGCGCAGGACCAGCGCGGCCGCAACGGTATCCCGTTGCGGGAGGACCGCACCCGCCATCAGCTGACCACGCCATGAGTGCTCGGCGGTTGGCTGCTGCGATCGTCGCGGCGAGTGCACTCGTCGCCTCCTGCTCCTCACCGAGTGCACCGCCGCCGGTGGCGCAGTGGGGTCCCGACCTTGCCGAGAAGGTGACCATCGACGGTGTCTACGGCCACCTCCTCAAGCTGCAGGAGATCGCCGACGCCAACGACGGGAACCGGGCTGACGGGTCACCCGGCTATCAGGCGAGCGTGGATTATGTCGCACAATCGCTGCGCGACAAGGGTTTCGACGTTCAGACGCCGGAGTTCGAACGGCTCTCCGGTTCCCGAGGCGGTAGGCCGGTGCTGACGGTTGCGGGCCGCAACTTCCGGGTAGAGCAGGCCTCCCTGATGATCACCACGCCGCCCGGGGGGCTGGAGGCGATCACGTTGCGACCCCGCAGGCCGGCCGGATGCACGGCCGCCGACTACGGCACCGTCTCGGTGGCCGAGGCGATCGCCGTCGTCGACGACACCGGGTGCTCGATCGTCGACAAGCAGCGCGTTGCCGTCGGGGAAGGCGCCGTCGGGGTGCTGGTGGTCAGCCAGGCCACGCCGACGCGGCCCGTGGGTGCTCCGCCCACACTGTTCACCCCGGGCTACTACAACGATCTGACGGTGCCGGTCGGCATCATCGACCCGGCAGCGGACGCCGCCCTGCGCCGTACCGATTCCGAGGTCACGCTCGTCCTGGACAACAAGCCCGTCATGACGACATCGCGAAATGTCATCGCGCAGACCAAGACCGGCGATACGAAGAACGTCGTGGTCGTCGGCGCGCACCTCGACAGCGTGCAGTCGGGAGCCGGTATCAACGACAACGGATCGGGTGTGGCCACAGTGTTGGAGACGGCGCTGCAACTCGGCGGCGAGCCCGGGACGGCCAACGCGGTGCGGTTCGCGTTCTGGGGGGCCGAGGAAGGTTCCAGGACATACCTGCGCTCCCTGAGCAAGGAGCAGCTCGACGACATCGCGCTGTATCTCAACTTCGACGTGCTGGGCTCGCCCAACGCAGGCTACTTCACCGACGATGGCGACCAGTCGACCCAGACGGGCGATTTCACGCCTGCGCCCGACGGCAGCGCCGGCATCGAGCGCACCCTCGCCGGACGGCTGCTGCTGACGGGCGTGCGCCCGGCGGACATTCCGCTGCAGCGAGTCACCGACTACGCGCCCTTCCTGGCCGCCGGCGTTCCGGTCGGCGGCCTGACCACCGGCTCGTCACAGGTCAAAACCCCTGTGCAAGCGCGACTCTGGGGCGGCCGCGAAGGAGTCGCCTTCGATCCGAACTATCACACCCGGCTCGACAACATCGACAACATCGACCGGGACGCGCTGGCGGTCATGGCATCCGCGGCCGCCTACGGTATCGGCACCTACGCGCAGTCGGTCGAGGGGGTCAACGGGGTGCCTGCGCGTGATCAGCGCGACCGGCGTATGCCTTAGCCACGCGTGTGACGAACGCGTAGACGCCGTCCTCGTCGGGGGCGAGCGGGCCGGGCTTCGCATGGGGTGAACTCAGCCCGCGTTGCACGGACTCACAAGCAGCCCAGTCCTGCCGATTGGTCAGGTCCCAGAAGTCCACCGCATAGGACGGATCGAAATCCTCCTGAGCGACAACATCTTTCGGGAAGGCCCAGGAGCACTCGACATGTGTGCGGTCGGCGGCCAGCGGTGTCATCAGGTGCGTCATCACATAGTCGGGGTGAAGGCTGACCAGCAGATTCGGAAAGCCCACGAGGTACATCACGCTGCGGAGTTCACGCTCTGAGAGACCTCTGATCGGGGCGCCCCCGCTCTTGCCGGTCAACGACATCGTCTCCGCGCCGTCGACGATCGCCATCCACCCGCCCATCCATGACCCCGCCAGGTCGATGTTCTCGCCACTGGTGGGTGGGCTGATCCGGGACAGCTCGGGGTGAATGCTGGCGCAGTGGTAGCACTCCTGGTAGTTCTCGGCGATCACCTTCCAGTTTGTGGCCAGCTCGTAGGAGTGGCGGGCGACGATCCGCAGATCCTCCGGTCGGTAGGGTCCGACCACGTCCTCCAGCCCCGCGACGTGATGGGAGAACTCGACGTCCTCACCGCTGGCGTCGACGAACAACCAGCCGTGCCAGTCGACCAGTCGCAGCTCGGCGAGCCCGAACTCGCCGGCGTCAAATCCGTTGATCTCACCGAACCCCGGTGCGTTGCGCAGGCTTCCGTCGAGCTTGTACGACCAGGCATGGTAGGGGCACACGATGCTGCGGCCCCGGGTCGTCGCATTACACGCAAGCAGTTCGTGGCCGCGGTGCCTGCAGGTGTTGGCAAATGCCCGAACCCGGTCTTCGCCGCGGACCAACAGAATTCCATTGGGACCGTTGCCGGTTGCCCGCTGGGTCCCGACGGCGGCGAGATCGCCCGCGTGGCCGACACATGTCCAGCCGGAGAAGATGTTGCGCTGCTCCCAGTCGAAGACGGCCTGATCGACGTACGCCTCGCGGGGCAACATGCGCGACTGGCCGAACGGGGCCAGCGCGGCGGCGAGGCCGTCGGCGGGCACGGGAGCCGGAGCCTGCTGTTTGAACATACAGTCAGCTTAGTCGGTCACATCTCGCCTGCAAAGGCTCCGATACCGCGTTCTGCGGTGTCGTCGTTGCGGGTCATCCGGCGGAACACCAGGTAGCCGATGGTGACCGCAGCGAGGGCGGTGAGTAGTAAAAGCGTCGCGAGGGCATTGAGAGCGGGCGTCGGTGCGCCACGGGCGGTGTTGTAGATCTTCACCGACACGGGTTCCGACGCGGCGCCGCCGGACAGGTAGCGGACCATCACGAAGTCGTCGATGACGTCGGCGAACACCAGCACCGTGCTGGCGAAGATGGCAGGCATCAGCATCGGCATGATCACCCGGCGCAGCGCCCCCAGTGGTGACGCACCGAGATCCATTGCGGCCTCCTCGTATTGGGGGCCGATGGTGGCCAGCCGAGCACGCACCAGTACGGCGGGATAGGAAACCTGGAACGTGACGAGGCCGATCACCTGCGCGGTGGTGCCGAGTTGGATCGGCAGCGCCACGGTGGTGATCACGAACAGCAGCGACACCGCCAGCAGCACCTCCGGCAGCACGAATGCCAGCAGCATCAGGAAATTGGCCCCAGACGGCAACCTGCCGCGCCACCGGTCGATGCCGATGGCGAACAGTACGCCGAGCGGCACGGTGATGATCGTCGTGATCACGCCCAGCTTAAGCGTCTGCAACAGTGCGTTGTGCAGGGTCGCGTCGTGCCACACCGACAATGTCTCGTCACCCCAGTACCACCGGAACGAGAAGCCCTGCCAGACAGTGCGCGACCGGCCGTCGTTGAACGAGTACGCGACGGCAACCAGCACCGGTAGCAGTGACCACAACAGGTAGCCGATCGTCACGGCGACCAGTACCCGCGGCGGGCGCCACGGATCGTTCCACCACGCCACGGGACCCTTCATGCGCCGGCTCATTGGGCGACGTCGTCTCGGCGCGCGGTGACTCTGATGTAGTACAGCATCGGCATCAGGGCGACCAGGAACACCAGCAACACGAACGCGCCGGCCTGCCCGGTCTGCCCCGGTGTCAGCACGCTGTCGTTGATCAGGTTGCCCACCATCGCCGTCTTCGGCGACGCCGAGAGCATGTCGCTGGTGAAGTAGTCGCCCAGCATGGGTAGGCAGGTGAGCAGCACGGCAGCGACGATGGTGGGTCTGCTCAACGGCAACGTCACCCGCCAGAACGACGACACGCGGTTGGCGCCGAGGTCGCGCGATGCCTCGAGGACCGGCTGGGACAGCCGGTCCAGGCCTGCGTAGAGGGGCAGGATCATGTACGGCACATAGCCGTACACCAATCCGAGGATCACGACGACGGGTTGACCGGTAAGCCAGTTGATGTCCGGCGTGAACAGGCCACCCAGGCTGAGTACGGCGTTCACCAGGCCGTCGTCCTGTAACAGGTTGACCCAGGCGAACATCCGCATCATGTAGCTGATCCAGAACGGCGCGATCAATAGCGTGAGCAACAGCCCCTTGCGTCTACCCGACAGGCGGGCGACGTAGTACGCCACCGGAAACGCGATAAGGAGGCACAGGACGCTGGCAGTCAGGACGAACACCCCGGTGCGCAGCAGTGCCGGCCCGTAGACGCCGTTCTCGCCGACGATGTGGGTCAGGACGTAGGTGAACTGAGAAGGGTTCCACTGCGCAGGGTTCCATACCGGAACTGCCGTGCGGAAGATGGGGTCGACCGCCCCGAACACGATGCAGAGCACCACGTACATGGGTGCGACGAAGAACAGCAGCAGCCAGATGATGCCTGGCGCTGCAAGTGCCGGCCATATCCCGCGGGCGCGGTTCAGGACCCGCCCGCCTTGAACGTGCGCCAGACGTTCTGCCACGCGGCATCATTGGCGGGGTCGAGCTCGAGAATTCGGTACCCGGTATCGAACCAGTCGGGATTGACGATTGCCGAGGAGAGGTTCTCGGGAATGAAGCCGTCAGCGACGAGATTCGCGGGCTTGATCGAGTTCTGCGGCGGCTGATAGCCGATGGCCGAGAAGTTCTGCATCGCCACCTCGGAGTCGAGCATGTGGTTGAGGAACAGGTGTGCGAGCACCGGATTCTTACCGCCCCTGAGCGTCACCAGCATGTCGTTGTCGACCATGCCCTTGCCGTCGGCGGGGAACCAGTAGCGCAGGATCTCGGGCCCGGTTCCCTCGGGGAGGTAGGCCTGAGCGTTGATGATGTCGCCGGACCACATCGCCGCCAGGCCGAGCTGACCGGCGGGGAGATCGTTGTAGGCCGTGATGGTGACCTTCGGCGAGGTGGCCGCGACGAGTGCTTTGAGCTGTTCGCCGACCATCGCGAGATCGGATTCGGACGAGGTGTTGATGTCGGTGATGCCCGCGCGCAGGAGCACCATGGCCATTGTGGTGTGCCAGTCGTCGAGAACGGCAGTCTTGCCCTTGTACCTCGGATCCCACAGCGAGTCGTAGGGATTGGCGACAGCGCCGATATCTTCGGGGACCTGATCGACCCGCCAGCCGATCCCCGTGGTGTAGATCGTGTAAGGCACGCTGTAGCGCCACTCCTGGTCGTACCAGGGGTTGGTGAAGCCGGGCCACACGTTCTTGATGTTCTCGATGTAGGTGTGGTTCAGCGGGCGGAGAAGGCCGCCGTTGACCAGCCGGCTGATCTCGGTGTAGTTGGCGTTGTAGATGTCGAAGTCCACACCGCTGCGCAGTTTCGTCAGGGCCTCGCCGCCGTCGTTGAACGTCGATATCTCGACGGCTACGCCGTATTTGTCCTCGAACGATTTGATCGCGTCCGGGCTGACGTAATCGGCGTAGCTGTAGAGCTTCAGCGTGCCCTTCTCGGGGGCGAGGCCGTCGGCGATGGGTTTGTTGTCCTCGGGGATGTCCCACAGCACCGGACTGTCGGGGGTTGCCAGCTTGAGGGTGGGCGTTTCGGTGGACGGGCCCGACCCGCCACCGCAGGCGCTGAGCATCGCCCCGAGCGTGGGCGCGGATGCAGCGAGAATTGCTGCGCGAGTCAGGAACTGTCTGCGGGTGGTGGGCTCTGGCATCTGAACCTCCCCGTTGCTTTCGCGGCTTGTCGCTGGTAGGACTCTCGCATAGACTGAATGCTCAGTCAACCGATTCCAGCGGAGGTTTGGCTGTGTCAGTTTCGGCGACAGAACCAGGGTTGGCCACGATCGACGAGCTGATCGGTGCGCAGGAACAGATATTCCTGCGGCGCCAGCCGCGGAGTACGGAATTGATCGCCGAAGCCGGCGCGCATCTCGCCGGCGGCGCCACCTCGAACTGGCAGATCGCCCAGCCGCAGGCGGTATGGATGAGCCACGGCAGCGGCTCGAAGGTCTACGACGTCGATGGCACCGAATACGTCGACATGCACGGCGGTTACGGCGCTTCGATCGCCGGACACGCGCACCCGGCGATCGTGGCGGCGGTCAGTGATCGCGTGCGGCGGGGCACGCATTTCGCGCAACCGACCGAGGACGCGATCTGGATCGCGGGCGAGTTGGCGCGCCGGTTCGACCTACCGCTGTGGCGGTTCGCCAACTCGGGTACCGAGGCGACGATGGATGCCGTCCATCTGGCACGAGCGTCGACCGGGCGCGATCTCATCATCAAGGTCGAGGGCTGCTATCACGGGCACCACGACTCGGTGCAGGTTTCGGTTCTGCCCGAGGCCGATGAGATCGGACCGCGCTCGGCGCCCCACGGCGTGCCCGGGAACTCCGGAATTCCAAGTGCCATAAGAGATCTGGTCGTCATCGTGCCGTTCAATGACCCCGACGCCGTGGCGCGCGCACTCCATGACCATCGTGGCAGGGTGGCCGCGATGATCCTCGAGCCGATCATGATGAACGCCGGGATCATCCCGCCGGCCGACGGCTACCTCGCCGCAGTCCGTGACCTCCTGCACGCTGACGGAGCCCTGCTGATCTACGACGAGGTCAAGACCGGCTTCACCACGGGGCCCGGCGGCGTCACCGCCCGCAGCGGTGTGACGCCTGACCTCGTCTGCCTCGCCAAGGCGCTCGGCGGCGGCATCTCGGTGGCCGCAATCGGAGGCACCCGAGACGTGATGGCGTTGATCGCCGACGGGCGCTACGAGCAGGTCGGGACGTTCAACGGCAACCCGCTGGCGATGGCGGCCACCCGCGCGACGCTGTCGGAGGTGCTGACGCCGCAGCGGTACGCACACCTGGACGCGATGTCTGCGCGGCTACGCGACGCGCTGGAGGTCACGGTCGCCGAGCACGGGTTCGGGTGGCACGTGGTGACCGCCGGCGCCAAGGGCTGTGTGACATTCCGGCGCGACCCGGTCCGGGAGTTCCGCGACTTCCTGGAGATCGACGCCCGATTGGGCCACTTGCACTGGCTTATGCAGCACAATGGTGGGGTATTTCTCCCACCCTGGGGCAAGGTAGAGCAATGGCTGTTGTCGGTGCAGCACACCAGCGAGGATGTCGACAGGTTCGCGTCGAACTTCGCTCGGTTTGCGACAGTGCTCTCGTCGCGGCCCGCCGCCGAACCCTCTTCGCGGCCCGCCGCGGTGCCCTCTTCGCGGCCCGCCGCGGTACCGATCGGCACGTCCCTCTGAGCGGCGGATTCCCGTGACCGGCGGGGCGATCCGGCTGGACGGGCTCGCGAAATCCTTCGACGGAGTTCCTGCGGTGACGGGCATCGACCTCGAAATCCCTGGAGGGCAGTTCTATTCGCTGCTCGGTCCGTCGGGCTGTGGAAAGACGACCACGCTGCGGATGATCGCAGGGTTCGAGAAGCCCGATTCCGGGCGTATCGAACTCGACGGCCGCGACGTCGCTGGCGACCCGCCACACAAGCGGCCGGTCAACACCGTCTTCCAGACCTATGCGTTGTTTCCGTTCATGACGGTCGCCGAGAATGTTGCCTTCGGGCTCAAGTATCGAAAGGTTTCGCGGGAGGAGACCACGAAGCGGGTCGGCGAGGCACTCGAACTCGTCGACATGAGCTCCTACGCCAAACGCAAGCCGGCGCACCTGTCCGGCGGTCAGCAGCAACGCGTCGCACTGGCCCGGGCGCTCGTGCTGCGTCCCCGGGTGTTACTCCTCGACGAACCACTGGGCGCACTGGATGCCAAGCTGCGCAAGCAACTTCAGCTCGAACTCCGTTCGATGCAACGCGATGTCGGCATCACGTTCGTCTACGTCACCCACGATCAGGAAGAGGCGCTCACGATGAGCGATCAGATCGCGGTGATGGCAGACGGGCGAATCGAACAGGTCGGGCCGCCCCAGGAGGTCTATTCCGCGCCGGCCACCACGTTCGTCGCGGGATTCCTGGGTGCGGCCAACATCTTCGACGCCGGTGTCCTGGAGGTGACCACCGCCGGCGGCCCACCTGCCGAGGGAGCTGCCATCGTCATCAGACCCGAGCGCATCGCCGTCCAGGCAGGCGACGCGCCGATTGCCCCGGGGGTCAACGCCATCAAGGGAAACGTCAAACACATCGTCTACCTTGGTAATTGCACACAGGTGCACGTCGATGTCGGCGCGCCGTCGGACCTCGTCGTGGAGGTGCCGAACCTGTCCGGTCCACAGTCCGTCCCGCATCAGCCGGGCGATCAGGTCACTTGTGTGTGCACCTACGACGCGGTGCGCGTGCTCGGTGTCAGCGCCTCGATGACGCCTTCACCGGTGCCAGGTTGAGCTCGCGCTCGGCGAACCGCATCGCGATGTCGTAGGCGACATCGGAATCGACTTCGGGGTCGTCGAGTGCCACCTGGATCGAGAGACCGTCGAGGAGCGCGGCGAACTCCATCGCGAACAGGCGCACATCCACCTTGCGTTTGTCGACATCGGGTGACACGGCGTCGACGATCATCGTGCGCCAACGCGCGTCCAGTTCCACCCGTCCGGCCTTGATCTCGTCGTGCCGAAAAGCCTGCGCCCACAGGTCGAACCACAGCCCCCACGCGCCGGGGATCTCGTCTTTGCCCTCGGGCACACACGTCCACCGGATCAGCAGCGACAGCCGTTCGCGCAGCGAGGGAGTCTCGGCAAGCATGTTCTCGGCTGCCTCGTAGAACGATTCCTCGGAATGACGCAGCGCATCGACGAGAAGCCGATCGCGGGTGCCGAAGTAGTAGATGACGAGCGCGGAGCTGACGCCCGCGCGCTTGGCGACATCGGCGATGCGGGTCTCGCCGAAGCCGCGTTCGCAGATCAGCTCCGCTGCGGCGCGAAGCATGTCGACGCGCCTTCCCTCGTTCTGCTCAGTCGCGGGTGCGGGCTCAGCCATCGTCTCCGTGCTCCCCTCCAAGTAGCGTCGCTGCTCTTGTCTGCAGCCTAACACTTGGTTAGATTGAACAGTCAGTCAAACCCAGTGAAGAGGTTGCCATGGCGAACACCTACGACGCCCTCGTGATCGGCGGCGGTCACAACGGCTTGGTCTCTGCGGCGTATCTGGCCCGCTCCGGCGCGAGAACCCTGGTG
Source organism: Mycolicibacterium iranicum (assembly GCF_001650495.1). GTDB lineage: Bacteria > Actinomycetota > Actinomycetes > Mycobacteriales > Mycobacteriaceae > Mycobacterium > Mycobacterium iranicum_A. Next base: position 116,965 of record NZ_LWCS01000018.1, read on the forward strand.
CTGGAATCGCGGAACTCACTCGGCGGCGCCGCCACCACCGAGGCACCCTGGGACGACGCGCCGCACCTCCGCGTCACGCGGCTGTCCTACGTGATGAGCCTCATGCCCCCGACGATCGTCCGCGAGCTGAGCCTGGAACGGCACGGGTACAAGGTGCATCCCATGGGGCCGTACTACCAGGCCTTCCCCGAAGGTGGGTCCCTGACGATCCACGAAGACGACCCGGCCCGGACCTATGAACAGCTCGCGAAGTTCTCCAAGAAAGACGCCGACGCCTGGCCGAAGTGGAACAGCTGGCTCGAAGGCATCGCCGACGTGATGGGCCCACTGCTGACCCAGGTGCCGCCGAACATCGGCTCGCGCAATCCCTCGGATCTGCTGGCGCTGGCCAAACTGGGCTGGAGCCAACGCGGCACGACGACCAGGATGATGGGCGACATCACCCGGTTGTTGACGATGAGCATCGCCGATCTGCTCGACGACTGGTTCGAATCACCTCAGATCAAGGGCGCCCTTGCGGTCAACGGCGTCATCGGCACGTGGGCCGGTCCGTACGAACCGGGTACCGCCTACGTCATGGCGCACCACTCGATCGGCGACGTCGGCGACGGTCAGCTCGGCAGCTGGGGTTATCCCGAGGGCGGCATGGGCGCGGTGTCCGAGGCGATCGCCAGGTCGGCACGATCGTTCGGCGCAGAGATCCGCACCAAAGCCCGGGTTTCCCAACTGATCGTGCGCGGCGGGGAGGTTCGCGGTGCGGTGCTCAACACCGGTGAGGAGATACACGCGCCGCTGGTCGTCACCACTCTGCATCCGAAAATTGCCTTCCTCGACCATGTTCCACGTCACGAACTTCCGGATACCTTTGTCAGTGACATACAGCATTTCAAGACTCGAAGCGGCGTCGTCAAGATCAACCTCGCGCTCGCCGAGCTGCCGAACTTCACCGCGGACCCGAGCTCCGGCCAGGCCGAACACCACACCGGTTCGGTCGAGATGGCGCCGACCATGGAGTACATCGAGGCGGCTTTCCAGGATGCCCGCGTCGGCAGGCCGGCACTGATGCCGTTCAGTGACGGCGTCATTCCCACGACCCTGGACAAGACACTGAATCCCGATGGCACGCACATCATGTCGCTTTTCACACAGTGGGTGCCTGCCGAATGGGCCGATGCCCCGCACGCCGAGGAGCTCGACGCCTACACCGACCGCTTGATCGACCTCTACGACCAGGTCGCACCGGGCTTCAAGTCCTCCATCCTGCACCGCGACGTCGTCGGGCCGTATGAGATGGAGCAGGAGTACGGTCTGATCGGCGGCAACATCTTCCACGGCGAGCTGTCGCTCGACCAGCTGTTCCACATGCGTCCCGCACCGGGTTACGCCGACTACCGGACCCCCATTTCCGGTCTGTACAACGGCAGTTCGGGCACGCACGCCGGCGGCGGAGTGTGCGGTATCCCAGGGTGGCAGGCAGCGAGGGCGGCGCTGGCGGACGGCAAGAAGCGCTTCCGGAAGCGATGAGCGCTCGCGCGAAGAGCAGAGGGCGGCGATGACTGATCGTCGGGCCGCCGTCGCGGCGATGCTGGGGGCGCGCTCGGTCGCCGTCGTCGGTGCCAGCCCGCGGGAAGGCAGCTTCGGTGAACGGATGGTCATCGAGGCGGCGCGGGGGAGCGCGCGGGTGCATCTGGTCAACCCGCGCTACGACGTGATCCACGGAAGGCGTTGTCTGCAGTCCATTTCCGATATCGACGACCAGGTCGACCTGGTCCTCCTCGGCGTGCCTGACACAGCTCTGCTCGACCAACTGAAGGCGGCCGCTGGTGCCGGTGCCCGCTCGGCAGTGCTGTTCGGCTCGGCTCATGGACTGCGCGACGAGGTACGGGATCTGGCTCTGAGCGCCGGAATGGCGTTGTGCGGCGCGGGATGCATGGGTTTCGTCAACGCGGCCAACGGAGTCCGCGCCCTGGGTTATCTCGAGCCGGATCCGCTGCCGGAAGGCACGATCAGTCTCATCACTCATTCCGGCTCGGCCTTCTCCACGCTGCTGCGCGCCAACCGCGGCTTCGGGTTCCGCCTCGCGGTCTCCTCGGGTCAAGAGCTGGTCACCGACACTGCCGACTACATCGACTATGCGCTCGACGATCCCGGCACGCGGATCATCGCGCTGCTGCTGGAGACGCCGAGATCGCTTCCGCGTCTCAAGCGTGCGCTGCTGCGAGCGGCCGAGAAGGGCGTCCCCGTGGTGATCTTGACGGTCGGCGGCACACCGCGGGGCAGGGCGATGGTGGCCGCCCATTCGGGTGCACTCGCGGGTGAGAGCGCGGCCTGGCAGGCATTGTGTGCATCACTCGGTGCAGTGCACGTCAGCGATATGGCCGAATTGGCCGATACGCTCGAGATCTTCGCAGCAGGCCGGAGATCCCGCGGCGGCAGGATCGCCACCGTCCACGACTCCGGTGCCGAGCGCGCACTGACCGCCGATGTAGCACACGAACTCGGCTTGGACTTCGCGCCGCTGTCGGAGGTCACGCTGAGGACGATCGGGAAACATCTCGACGACGGCCTGGCCGCCACCAACCCTCTCGACGTGTGGGGAACCGGCGCCGACACTCGCGACCTTTTCGGCGCATGTCTGCGCGCTATCAGCGACGACGCCGCGGTGGCGGTAACGGCGCTGGCGGTGGATCTGGTCGAGGAATTCGATGGCGACACCGCCTACGCGGATGCCATCCTGGACGTGGCCGAGGACACCGACGCCCCGCTGGCCGTGCTGGCGTCGGTCCCGTCGGCCATCGATCGCGACGTTGCCAAGCAGTTGCGGGACAACGGGGTACCGGTACTCGAAGGCGTTCGCAGTGGTCTTGCTGCGATGGGTCATCTGGCGCTGTGGCCGCTGCCTATCGACACGCCCGACCATCAGCCGCGGCCCACCTCGGCGACGGGATTCGACCTTTTGGCGCATTACGGGATCCCGGTCACCGAGACCCGCGGCGTATCCGGAGTCGAAGAGGCCGTGGCCGCGGCAAGGGTCATTGGATACCCGGTGGTTCTGAAAACGGCTGCTGCAGAGCACAAGAGCGATGTCGGCGGGGTCGTCCTCGGCATCTCAGACGCGCAAGCGCTGCGACAGGCTTATGAGACGGTGAGCCACCTCGGCCCCGACGTCACCGTCTCGGCGATGGCTCAACCGGGCGTCGAGGTGTCCGTCGGCTTCATCCGCGACGAGGCATTCGGTCCGCTCGTGGTAGTCGCCGCCGGCGGCACCATGGTGGAACTGCTCGCCGACCGCGCCATCGCCTGCCCGCCGCTATCGCGGATCAGGGCAACAGAACTCGTCGATTCGCTGCGGATCCGTCCGCTCCTGGAAGGCTGGCGTGGTGCACCGCCGTCCGACGTCGAGGCGCTCATCGACGTCGTCGTCGCGTTCGGGCACATGGCGGTCGACCTCGCCTGCACCTACGACGCCGTGGAGGCCAACCCGGTCATCGTGTCACCGCGCGGCGCGGTGGCCGTGGATGTCCTGACTCAGAAGATCACGTAGACCTTGCGCAGAGTCTCGTGGATGACCCACGTTCCGGACCACCCGAGCGGGAAGACCGCGATGTCACCGGCATTCACATCCAGGGGTTCGCCACCGTCGGGGGTGACCGTCATCCGGCCCGAGAGCACGTAGATGACCTCGTTCTCCTCCTGCTTCCAATACGAGGGGCCTGGGGTGACCTGCCAGATGCCCGCAGACTTGGCGCCGTCGACCCACAGCTCGAGCCCGTGGACGGCCATCGGTTCACCCGTGGCTTCCGCGAGCTGTCCCCAATCCTCCAGTTCGGCGTCGGCGGCACTGGGCAGCAGCGAGGTGAGGACGGTGGGGGTGGTCATCGTCAGATCCTTTCGTAGGCCTTGTCCGGGAAGGGCAGTGAGATCGGTTCGGGTGCAACGCGGCTGGTGCCGTCAGCGTCGAACCGGTCCAGCCCGAGGTCGGTGAGATCGAGCCACTCGCACACACCGGTCGTCGTCAGGTCCGCGGCGACCTGCGCGACCGCCGGTCCCCACATCATGCCGTGACCGGCGGCGCACGCGACGACGGTGCCGTCGATCGGCCCGTCCCCGGTCAGCAGAGGGCCGAGGATCGGCAGGTGATCGGGGGTGTAGTCGATCGTCGCGGCCCACGTGCGCCGCAGTCCGAGGCCTGTGACGGCCGGGAACAGGGACTCGATTCTCGGCAACACGGCATGGTAGTAGGCGTTGTCGAAATCCTGTGCCACACCGGGCTTCTCTTCGGGATTGCTCATGCCCCACAGCAGCCCGCCCGCTTCGCCGGGGCGCCAGTAGATCCCCGACGACACGTCGAACACCATCGGCAGCTCGTGGATGTCGACATCCAGCGGCGCCGTCACCACCACTTGATGCCGGGCACCACCCGCGGGGATCCTCGCACCGGCGCGGGCGCCGACGTCCGCGAGTTGCGGCCCGCCGGTGAGGACGACGCGGTCGGTGTCGATGGGGCCCTCGGAGGTGTCCACGCCGACGACACGGCCGCCGGATGTCCGCAGGCCGGTGAATGCGCACCGTTCACGCACGTCGACGCCGACGGCGGTGAGTGCCGCGGTGTAGGCCAGCACGTTGCGGGGTGCGTCGATGTATCCGTCGCCCGGCGCGTATGACGCCCCGCGGGTGACGCCGCGCGCCAGACCTGTTCTACGACTGTCGATGTCATCGCTGGACCACCACTCGACGTCCAGGCCGAGTGATTTCTGGAGGGCGATGCGGTCGTGGGCTTGGGTCACCTCGTCGTCGGTGAAGCACGGCATCAGGTAGCCCTGCCGCACGAACCCGCAGTCGAGTGGGAACCGGTCACCGCTGTGGGCGTAGAACTCCTGGCTGCGGAGCCCGAGCCGGATGGCCGTCTCGGTGCCGCCCTGGGCGCGCACCATGCCTGCGGCGCGGCTACTCGCGCCGTCACCGAGCGTGCTCGCCTCGACGAGTACGACGTCTAGGTCGCCTTTCTCGGCGAGCAGCACGGCTGTCCACGCCCCGACCGTCCCACCGCCCACCACCACGACGTCGGCGTTGTGGAAGCTGGTCATAATACGAAACGCTGACATAGACTGAACGCTCAGTCAAGAGGAGGGGCGTCCGCATGTATGGGTTGACGGACGAGGATCTGCAGATCCGCGAAACCGCCCGCGAATTCGTCGAATCCCTGATGCCCTTTGAGGTGGAGGCCGAGCTCGCAGGTGGCGTCCTGCCCAAGGAGGTGACGGCAGAGCATCACGCCCGCGCGCTGGCCCTAGGCCTGTATGCGACGAACATGCCCACCTCGGTGGGCGGCCGGGGGTGCACGGCGCTACAGCAGATCCTGGTACAGGAGCAATGTGGTCGGGTGACCAACGGGCTGGGCTGGGTAATGGCCACGCCGCCCCAGTGGTGGCCGGAAGTCGCTTCCGATCATCAGCTCCAGAAGTGGCTGCTGCCGTCCGTGCGTGGAGAGAAGCATGAGGCGTATGCGATCACCGAGGAATTCGCCGGCTCGGATGTGTCGGCGCTGCAGACCACCGCACGCCGGGACGGCGATGAGTACGTCATCGACGGCGTGAAGTGGCACGTCACCTCGTACAACCTCGCCGATTACGTGTTCGTCGAGGCCGTGCTGCCCGACGGCCCGCATGCCGGTGACCACGTCCTGCTTGTCGTGGACCTACCCTGGCCGGGCGTGGAAGTCGTTCGCTCGCCCAAGTATTCGCACAATATCGCCGACGAGCACCCGATCGTCGCGTTCAACGACGTCCGGGTGCCCGTCGAGAACCTCGTGGGCACCGAGGGTGGCCCGATGACGTTCACCCAGGACTGGTTCCGGTTCGAGCGGATGATGGTCGCCGCGCGCTGCGTCGGCGCGGCGCAACGCCTCCTCGACGAGGTGACGGCCTTCGCGAGGGACCGGATTGTCGGCGGCCGCCCACTGGGTGACCATCAACTGGTCGCGGGGATGCTCGCCGACAGCGCCACCGAGCTGTTCGCCGCGCGCACAATGCTGTACGAGGTCGCCAGGTCGATCGACGCCGGGCTCGACCGCAAGACCCTGCACGGGCAGGCGTCGATGGTCAAGCTGTACTGCTCGGAGATGGCCGGCCGCGCCGCCGACCGTGCCGTCCAGATCTTCGGCGGCCGCGGCTACATGCGGGAGAACGTCGCCGAGCGGTTGTTCCGCGAGCTGCGCGTCGAGCGGATCTGGGAGGGCGCCAGCGAGATTCAGCGCGTCATTGTGGGAAGGCAGCTGATGAATCGCGGTCCGTCGGCTCTTCTCGACCCGTCCTGAAGCCCAGCAGCCGCATGCTGTGGTAGATGGCCAGCGCGGCGATCGAGCCCAGCGCTATGCCGGTGAACGTGAGACTTCCTGCGCTCCAGGTGAAGTCGGCAATACCGATGATCAGAGGGATGGCCGCCGTCATCTGGTTGATCGGTCGAGAGAAGTCGACGTGGTTGGTCAGCCAGATCCGCACACCGAGGATGCCGACCAGGCCGTAGAGCACGACCGTCGCACCGCCGAGCACCCCGCCGGGGATCGCGGCGATCGCCGCACCCACCTTGGGACACAACGACAACACGAGCGCCACGCCGGCGGCAACCCAGTACGGCGCCGTGGAGTACACGCGCGTCGCGGCCATGACACCGATGTTCTCGGCGTACGTCGTGGTCGCCGAACCGCCGCCCATTCCTGCCAGCGTCGTCGCCACGCCGTCGGCGGCCAGCGCACGGCCCATCAGAGGATCCACGTCGGTGCGGGTCATCTGGCCGACTGACTTGACGTGTCCGATGTTCTCGGCGATCAACGCGATCACCGCGGGCAAGAACAGCGGCAGGACCGACAGCGAGAACGTCGGGGTCTGGAACTCGGGCAGCCCGATCCACGGTGCGGCAGCGATGCCCGAGGTGTCGACGTCGCCGAGGAACAGTGCCAGCACATAGCCCGCGACCACGGCGATGAAGATCGCGAGCCTGCCGATCATCCCGCGGAAGAACGCGAGCACGACGACCAGCAGGACCAGCGTGACCATGCCGAGCAGCGGACCGGTCTCGAAATTCTGCTTGGCCACCGGTGCCAGGTTGAACCCGATGAGTGCGACGATCGCGCCCGTCACCACGGGCGGCAGCGTGACGTCGATCCAGTGTGTGCCGACGACGTGGACTACCCCACCCACGATGATCAACAGGACGCCGACCGCGACGATGCCACCGAGTGCGCTGCCGGTGCCCTGCGCCGCGATCGCCGCGGTGATCGGCGCGATCACCGAGAAGCTCGAACCCAGGTAACTGGGCAGTCGGTTGCCGGTGATCAGCAGGAACAGGATGGTGCCGATACCGGAGAACAACAGCGTGGTGGCCGGCGGGAAGCCGGTGAGCACGGGTACGAGGAAGGTTGCGCCGAACATCGCGACCACGTGCTGGGCGCCTAGGCCCAGGGTGCGTGACCAGCTCAGCCGCTCGTCCGGCGCGACGACGAAGTCGGGCTCGGCTTTCGATTCGACCAGCTTCCAGGTGAACACCATTCAGCGACTACACACCATGATGGTGACGCCCGCTAGTCAGGTAAGCCACCATGCCGAGGAGTACGACGACCGCACCCGCGAGGACTGAGGTCAGCGGCAGCGTGAAAGCCAATGTGAGACAACCGATCAGACCGACCGCCGGAACGAAGCGCGCACCGAGCGTCCATGCAGACGCGTTGGCGATCGCGTAGTAGAGCAGCACCCCGAACGACGAGAAGCCGATTGCGGCCCGCACGTCGACCAGTGCGGCGACGACGGCCACCACGGCGCCGACCGCGAGTTCGGCATGGTGCGGGGTTCCGTGTCGGGGATGGACAGCGGCCAGCGCGCGCGGCAGGTAGCGGTCACGCGCCATTGCCAGCGTCGTGCGCGACACTCCGAGCAGCAGGGCCAACAGCGCACCCAGCGCGGCGACGGCCGCACCGATGCTGACGACGGGGCTCAACTGTGGGAAACCCGCGGCCCGCACAGCCTCCGACAGGGGGGCAGCGGCCGATCCCAGGCCGGCACTGCCCAGCTGGGCGAGCACGGCGACGGCGACGACGGCGTACACGACGAGGGCGATGGCCAGTGCCAGGCCTACGGCGCGCGGGATCGTCCTCGCGGGATCACGGACCTCTTCGCCGAGCGTCGCGATGCGCGCGTATCCGGCGAACGCGAAGAACAGCAGGCCGGCGGCCTGCAGGACGCCGTAGACGCTGAAGTCGTCTCCCAGCGCCAGTCGGGACGCGTCGGCGCTGCCGAAACCCAGGATCACGACCACGACGGTGGCCAGCAACGAAAGCACCAGTGCCACGATGATCCGGGTCAGTGTCGCCGACCGCTGGATTCCGGCGTAACCCACGGCCGTCAGCGCGACCACGCTCGCGACGGCCACCGCGTTGGCGTAGGCCGGCCACACGTAGTAACCCACGGTCAGCGCCATCGCGGCACACGACGCAGTCTTGCCGACGATGAAACTCCATCCGGCGGTATGGCCCCAGAAAGGGCTGAGCCGTTCACGGCCGTAGATGTAGGTGCCGCCGGATTGCGGGTACAGCGCCGCGAGCCGGGCCGACGACATCGCGTTGCACACCGCGACGACCGCGGCGACGGCCAAGCCGATGAGCATCCCGGTGCCCGCAGCCGCCGCGGCAGGAGCCATCGCGACGAAGATGCCGGCCCCGACCATGGAGCCCAGGCCGAGGGTGACGGTGTCGAAGAGGCCGAGGCGACGGCGCAGGACCGGCTCGTCGGGCGAGGTCACGGTGCCGTGTCGCTACCGATTACGGGCGACGTTGACAGCCATGTAGAGCAGATACACCACGAGCCCGGCGAGGGCGAGTTTGCGTGTTTTCGGCGACGCGATGCCGAGCCCGATCGCCGTTTCGGCGGCGCCGTCGATGTAGACGTGCTGCCGGGTATCGGTCGGGAATGCTGCCTTGGTCACGCCCTCGTACACCTGCGGAACGACGAAGTGGGAGAGGCCGGTTGCGGCCAGCGCTAGACCGGTGACCGTGGCGGCACGCGAGTTTTCTTTGGGCACAGGCGAATACTAGACGATCGAGTAGTCGCTGATCGGGAAGTCCTCCGCTTCGCGGATGGCGTCCTTGGTCGACATCGGGCGCAGCAGGGTCGGTTCGCCGGCCGGGTTGTAGTAGTAGGAGCGAGCCGTGGCGCAACTGCCGTTGATGAACAGCGAATCGCCGAGAAGCTGGGTCATACGGTCCAGGTAGCGTGTGTTGGCATCCTCGGTGATCTCGAAAGTCGTTGCGCCGCGCCGCTTCACTTCGCCGAAGAGGCGGTCCATGTGCCGCATCTGATACTCCATCGTGTTGAAGAAGTTCAACCCGAGGAACGCGTAGGGGCTGGCCAGAGACAGATAGTTGGGGAAATACGGCATGGACACGCCCTGATAGGCCTGGAATCGGGTCTCGCGCCACCACTTGCCGAGGTTGCGGCCTTCGCGGCCGATGACCTCGATGGCCGGGAAATTGGCCTCCCACAGGTCGAAGCCAGTCGCCAGCACCAGGGTGTCGATTGCCGTCTTCGTGCCGTCATTGGCCACGATGCCGTCGGCCTCGATGCGCGCAATCCCGCTGTCCTGCAGGTGAACATGAGGTTTCGTGAAGGTGCGGTAGTAGCTGTTGGAGAACGTCGGCCGCTTGCAACCGAAGTCGTAGTCCGGTGTGAGCTTGGCCCGGAGCTCCTTGTCGCGGATGGTGGCGAAGCGGAACATCTTGGCCAGATCGCCGGCCGCGATGTTGAACCGACCGCGGGTCTGCCGATTGTGCAACACCGCCACCGACACCATCAGCTCATAGATCGTGTCGGTGATGGCGCGGATGATGCGCTGCGTCAAGGGAAACCGGGCGAAAATGCGCTTGGCGCGCTCGGAGAAGCGGATGTCGACCTTGGGTACCACCCAGATCGGTGTGCGCTGGTAGACCGTGAGATCGGCGGTCCTTTTCGCCAGTTCCGGGATCAACTGCACTGCGGTGGCACCGGTACCGATGATGGCGACCTTCTCGCCGGTCGGGTCGTAGGAGTCATCCCACGCGGTGGTGTGGATGACTCGGCCCTCGAATTCGGTGATGCCCGGGATGTCGGGCATGTGCGGCTGCGACAGGAAGCCGGTGGCGGTGAGCAGGTACCGGGCGTCGATCGTCGTGCCGTCGGCGAGGCCCACCCGCCAGAGCTTGGCATCCTCGTCCCACCGCGCGCCCTCGACCGTCACGCGGAACCGGATGTGGCGGCGCACGTCGTACTTGTCGGCGACATCGTCGGCGTACTGCTTGATCTCGCTGCCGGTCGAGAAGAGCCGCGACCAGTTGGGGTTCGGCTCGAAGAAGTAGGAGTACGTGGTCGTGGGAACGTCGACGGCGAGGCCCGGGTAATGGTTGACGTACCAGGTGCCGCCCAGGTCGTCCTCGCGGTCGAGGATCACGAAATTCTCGATGCCCATCCGCTTGAGCTGGATGGCAGCGCCGATTCCGGCGAACCCGGCTCCCACGATGACCGCGTCGAAATGCTCCGAAGTCATGCGAGAACGGTACCCGAGGTACCGCTATCGACGAAGTCAGCCCTTGATGGAACCGGTGCGTGGCGGATCCAGGGTGGCGATGCACGTCACGACCCGATCGCCGTTGGCCCAGGTCTCCGCGGTGGGGTAGAGCACGTAGAGCTGCACCGAGTCGTCGAGCATCGACTGCGGCGAGTAGCTGACCAGCTCGGGGCTGCATTTCTCGTGATAGGCCTCCACCGCTGCCTGTCCCGGGAAGTCACCGTCGGGCATGGTCAGCACGGCGAAGACCTCGCCGGCGTGGGGTTCGTCGCAGCTGATCGTCTTGACTGTCAGCACACGCTCACCGTCCGGGATCTCGGCCAGGCAGTCGCCGACCTTCACGTCGGTCGCTGTGACGCGGTCGCTGCTCACGGCGACGATGACGAAAATCAGCACCCCGACCATCCACAGCGCCGACAGCACGAGGCCCGCGATCGCCATACCGCGGCCGCTCCCATAATCCTTGGCCTTGATCAGGCCGATCACGCCGCAGACGAGGCTGATCAGGATGCCGCCGATGATGCCGAAAATCAGCGAGACGATCGCCCACCAGTTGGTCCGCTTCGCCGGTGCGGGGAACGGCTCGCCCATGCCGCCCTGATAGGGCTGCGGCGGCGGCGGGGGATAGGGCGACCCGTAGGCGGGCTGACCGTACTGGGGCTGCCCATACGG
>NZ_LWCS01000019.1 GCF_001650495.1 Mycolicibacterium iranicum
GACCCCAGCGGCCCCACGGGCGGCAAGCCCAGCGCGGCAGGCCTCGCCGCGCAGGTGCTGACCCAGGAGGCGGTCACCGAGGCGCTCGGCGCCGACGTTCCGCCGCGCGACGCGGCCGAGCGCGTCACGTTCGCCACCTGGGCGATCGTGACCGGCAAGTCGCCAGGCGGCATCTTCAACGAGCTGCCCTCGATCGCCGATGACGTCGCCGAGAGGATGGCGCAGCGCCTCTCCGAGCGCGCCGACGGCACCATCACCGCCGAGCAGGTGAAGGCGGCCCGCACCATCCAGGACCTGTCCGTCGCTGTGCGTGACCAGATGGACGCCGGTGAGCTCGACGGGTTCGTCCGCACCATCCGGGCCCGGAAGGAGGGGTCCGACCGCATCCCGGTGTTCGTATTCCATCCCGCGGGCGGTTCGACCGTCGTCTACGAGCCACTGCTGAAGCGGCTTCCGCCGGACACCCCGATGTACGGCTTCGAGCGGGTCGAGGGTTCGGTCGAGGAACGCGCCGCCGAATACCTGCCGAAGCTGCGGGAGATCCAGGGCGACGGCCCCTACATCCTGGTCGGGTGGTCGCTGGGTGGCGCGCTGGCGTACGCCTGCGCGATCGGGCTCAAGCGTGAGGGCGCCGACGTCCGGTTCGTCGGGCTGATCGACATGGTGCGTCCCGGCGAGGAGATCCCGCAGACGAAAGAGGAGACGCGGGCCCGCTGGGACCGCTACGCGCTGTTCGCGCAGCGCACCTTCAATGTCGAGGTGCCGCCGATCCCGTACGAGGAGCTGGAGGCTCTCGACGATGCGGGCCAGGTGAAGTACATCCTCGACGCCGTCAAGGACAGCGGGGTCGACATCCCCGGCGGCATCATCGAGCACCAGCGCACGTCCTATCTGGACAACCGGCTGCTGGAGACCGCCGAGATCCAGCCATACGACGGCCACGTCACCCTCTACATGGCCGACCGCTACCACGACGACGCGATCTTCTTCGAGCCGCGTTATGCGATCCGCCAGCCCGACGGCGGCTGGGGTGAGTTCGTGAAGGATCTGGAGGTCGTGCCCATCGGGGGCGAGCACATTCAGGCGATCGACGAGCCGTACATTGCAAAAGTCGGCGCCCACCTGAGCGAGGCGATCAATGCCGTTGAGAGCGAGAGCAAGTGACTGAACGCACCACCGCCCAACTCCTGGCAGAACTTCGCGAGAAGCTGGAGCTGGCCAAGGAACCCGGCGGTGAGAAGGCAGTCGCGAAACGCGCGAAGAAGGGGATCCCGAGCGCGCGCGAGCGCATCCACTCGCTGCTGGACCCGGGCAGCTTCCTGGAGATAGGCGCGCTCGCCAAGACCCCGGGTGATCCCGAGGCGCTCTACGGCGACGGCGTCGTCACCGGCCACGGCACCATCAACGGCCGCCCCGTCGGCGTGTTCAGCCACGACCAGACGGTGTTCCAGGGCTCGGTCGGGGAGATGTTCGGCCGCAAGGTGGCGCGCCTGATGGAGTGGGTGGCCATGGTCGGCTGCCCGATCATCGGCATCAACGACTCCGCGGGCGCCCGCATTCAGGACACGGCGACGTCGCTGGCCTGGTACGCCGAGCTGGGCCGCCGCCACGAGCTGCTGCGCGGCCTGGTTCCCGAGATCTCGCTGATCTTCGGCAAGTGCGCCGGCGGTGCCGTCTACTCGCCGATCCAGACCGACCTCGTCGTCGCGGTGCGCGACCAGGGCTACATGTTCGTCACCGGCCCCGACGTCATCAAGGACGTCACCGGCGAAGACGTCACGCTCGACGAGCTCGGCGGCGCGGACGCGCAGGCCCGCTACGGCAACATCCACCAGGTCGTGGAGTCCGAGGCCGCGGCGTTCCAGTACGTGCGCGACTACCTGAGCTTCCTGCCGGGCAACACGTTCGACGATCCGCCGATCGTCAACCCGGGGCTGGAGCCGGAGCTCACCCCGCATGACCTCGAGCTCGATGCGATCGTGCCGGACGCCGACAATCAGGCCTACGACATGATGGAGATCCTGCTGCGGATCTTCGACGACGGCGACGTCTTCCAGGTCGGCGAGCAGTCCGGCCCGGCGATCATCACGGCGTTCGCCCGCGTGGACGGCCGTCCGGTCGGCATCCTCGCCAATCAGCCGATGTACATGTCGGGCGCGATCGACAACGAGGCATCCGACAAGGCCGCCCGCTTCGTCCGGTTCTGCGACTCGTTCAACACCCCGCTGGTGTTCGTCGTGGACACTCCCGGCTTCATGCCCGGCGTGGAGCAGGAGAAGGGCGGCATCATCAAGCGCGGCGGCCGCTTCCTCAATGCTGTCGTCGAGGCCGATGTACCGAAGGTGACGATCACGATCCGTAAGTCCTACGGCGGCGCGTACGCGGTGATGGGATCCAAGCAGCTGACGTCGGACTTCAACTTCGCGTGGCCGACGGCCCGCATCGCGGTGATCGGCGCCGAGGGTGCGGCTCAGCTGCTGGTCAAGCGGTTCCCGGACCCGACCGCGCCCGAGGTGCAGAAGATCCGCGCCGACTTCATCGAGGGCTACAACACCAGCCTGGCCACGCCGTGGATCGCGGCCGAACGCGGCTTCATCGACGGCGTCATCGAGCCGCACCAGACCCGGCTCCTGCTGCGCAACTGCATGCGACTGCTGCGTGACAAGCAGATCAACCGGGTGCAACGCAAGCACGGCCTGACGCCCATCTAGCGGCGGGGTGCGGTTGGATGGACACCGTGTCGACTGACTTCACGGGGCTGAGGCGGGATGCCCCCCTAGGCGATTCGCGCCTTGACCTGTGCGATCTCTTCGTTTTCGAGTCGCCGAACGATCCCGCGCGGACAACCCTCATCCTGACGGCGAACCCCAAGGCCGACGCGTTGTATCCCGGTGCGGTCTACCGCATCGGCATCGACAACGACGGTGACCTGCGCAATGACATCGCGTTCAACTTCGTGTTCTCGGAGGTGGTGGACGGTCGACAGCGTGTCGACGTCCGGCTGGGCCTTCAGGCCGAGGCGCGGGTGAATTCCGCGTCGGGGTCGGAGATCTTCGGTGGAGTCGAGGTGTCATTCGACGACGAGCCGCACGTCTGGCGTTCCCGTGGCGGCGCGTTCGTGTTCTTCGCCGGTGCGCGCAGCGATCCGTCGTTCGCGGACTCCAACGTCATCGCGATGGCCGTGGAATTGCCCACCGCCTATCTCGGCGCCGAGCCCGATGTCCGTATCTGGGCCCGCTGCAGTCTGGTCGAGGATGGCACATGGGTGCACGCCGACCGCGCCGCCCACCCGTGGATCAGTGGGTTCTTCGGCACCGATGACGAACTGGCCGCGTTCAGCTCCGGGGAGCCCAACCGCGACCAGGCGCACTGGATGGGCCACCTCATCGAGCTGATGGCCGAGACCGGCGGCTACTCCAGAAACGAGGCGATCGGTGCGATCGAGTCCGAGGGCACGCTGCCGGACATGTTGACCTACAACCCGTCCAAGCCTGCGCGGTATCCGAACGGACGCGCGTTGACCGACGACGTCGCCGATTTCCGGTCGAAGTTCCTGACCAACGGGAAAAAAGGACTTCCGGGCTTCCACACGCCCACCGGTCTGCTCTCGGAGTTCCCCTACCTCGCTCCGCCGCGTTGATCGTGAGGATGTGCGCATGCCGCTGAGCGACGGCGAGGTGATCTCGGGGTACACCATCTCGCGGATGTTGGGTTCCGGCGGCATGGGTGAGGTCTATCTGGCCAAACACCCGCGGTTGCCCCGCTACGACGCGCTGAAGGTGCTGTCGGCCGCGGTGTCCACCGACGGCGAGTACCGCGAGCGGTTCAACCGGGAGGCCGACATCGCAGCCACGCTGTGGCATCCGCACATCGTCCAGGTGCACGACACCGGCGAGTTCGAGGGCCGGCTGTGGATCTCGATGGACCATGTCGAGGGCACCGACGCCGCGCGTCTGCTCGCCGACAGGTATCCGAACGGCATGCCGCCGGCATTGGTCATCCGGCTGGTCACCGCCGTCGGGGAGGCGCTCGATTACGCCCATCAGCGCGGCCTGCTGCATCGCGACGTCAAGCCCGCGAACATCCTGATCGCCGATCCGGAGACGGAGAACGAGCGAATCATGTTGGCGGACTTCGGGATTGCTCGCCGGGTCGGTGAGGTCAGCGCGCTCACCGGGACCAACATGACGGTGGGCACGGTGGCGTATTCGGCTCCCGAGCAGCTGACGGCAGATGAGGGCATCGACGGCCGCGCCGATCAGTATGCGTTGGCCGCCACCGCATTTCAACTTCTGACTGGCAGCCCGCCGTTTCAGCATTCCAACCCGGCGATCGTCATCAGCCAGCATCTCACGGCGCAGCCACCGTCGATCGCGGTGCACCGACCCGAACTGTCCGGTCTGGGTGCGGCTTTCGAGAAGGCTCTGGCGAAGTCGCCGTCGGACCGTTTCGACAGGTGTGTGGATTTCGCGCGGGCGCTGGCCAACCGCAGCGCAACGATTCAACCCGGCGCACTTGACGATCCGGATGCGACGCGGCACGCCGGCGCGGCCGCGGGGCCCCGGCACGCCAAACCACCGACCAAACCGGCACCCGCCTCCAGCAGAGCCCGCGGCCGAATCCTGGTCGTCGCCGCACTCGTGCTGTCACTGGTGGCCGTCGCCGCCGTCGTGCTGCTCGCGGTCTTCGAGAAGGACGAAATCCGTTCGGAAGCAAAAGAACCCACGTCTAGTGCGGCTCCGTCGGGCGCGGTGGCCCTACCGGTCGTGGTCGTCGGCGCCGACTGCGCGACTCTCGGCGGGGCGGGCATCACCCAGGGCGGTGAGCCGGCCTATTGTGCTCGGCTGGCGTCGTCCGGGGAACCGCTGTGGTCCCTGTACCCGGGCGAGATCCCGCGCCCGAACAGCGCCCCGGCGCCGGTCGAGGGTTCCCCGCCCCCGGATACGCCGGTGCTCGTGTGCATGGAGCAGACGGGGCAGAACCAGACCGACTGCCACGACGACATCCTGCAGGAGAACACCGATCCCAGCGCGAACGACAACCAGCAGACGACGGGTTAGATCGCGGGCAGCTCGAGCCAGTCGTCGACCATGAACCCGTCTCCGCGCGCGACGACGGTCGCCCCTCCGCTACCGGGGTAGTGCGCCGGGATCACCGCGGCGCGGCGCCGCGACGCTTCGGTCAGCACGCGGTTGCGGGTGATCGCGGCAGCCACAGGGTCCTCGTCGAAAGCGCAGGGATCGTCGGGGCGCGGCAGCTGGATGGGGCAGTGGGTGAGGTCGCCGACGAACACCGCGGGCACTCCCGCATCCAGCCACACCACCGACGAGCCCGGTGTGTGCCCCGCGGCGGGCCGCAGCCACAGCGATTCGCTGAGCTGATGGTCGCCGGAGTAGAGCTCCATCTGGGATTCGACCGGAAGAATGCTGTCGGCGAACACGATCCGCATGCCCTCGCGGTCACCGGCGCCGTCGGGCGCGAAGTATCGGTAGTCCAGCTCGGGGATCAGGTATCGGGCGTTCGGAAACGTCGGCACCCAGGTGCCGTCTGCGGTGTCTGCGCGGCTCGCGGCGGCCAGGCGGGTGTTCCACCCGACGTGGTCGGTATGCACGTGGGTGTTGATGACGACGTCGACGTCGTCCGGCGTGACGCCCGCGTCGGCCAGGGCGCCGAGATATCCGGTGTTCAAACGGTGCAGCGGAGGCATGTGCGGGCGGTCACGGTCGTTGCCGACGCCGGTGTCCACCAGCACGGTGAGGCCGTCCACGCGCAGCACCCACGTCTGCATGACGATCTTCCACTCGCCGGCGGCTGGGTCCCAGAACAGCGGTTCGAGCAATGCCGCGTTGTCTTGCCACGCTTCTGCTGGGGTCTGCCCGAACAGCGAGGTGCGCATCTGGATGCGCGTCTCCACCACCCGCGACAGCGTGGCGCGGCCGAGGCGGACGGTGTCGGTCACGGCTGGAAGCGCATCGACCCGGGTGAGTAGAGCCCCGAATGCGTGGTTTCGCCGAGTTCGATCTGCGCTGGTTCGGCGTCGACGATCGTGTCGAAGCGGCGTAGCGAACCCCAGTCCTGACCCCAGTCGTCGGACAGGTAGGTCGACATCACCGACGCGCGCAACAACAGATCGGTGATCCCGAGGAGGCCGCCGTTGATGCCGTCCTGCCACGTGTCGGTGCTCTGCAGCTTGGCGTAGTAGTCCGGCGAGATGCGGAACTTCGGGATCTCGGTGACGCCGTTGGCGTGCAGCATGGGCTGCTGGCATGGGAACGCCAGCCCGACCGCCCAGTCCATCAGCACGGGCTCGGTCGAGCCGATGTACTCCTGCACGGAGCGGACCTCGGGAACCCGCGGCGGTGTCACCGCGATCCAATCACCTTGTCCCAGAGAGAGGTCTTCGGCGATCACACGCACCGCGACCGCGTCGTCGGGGATCTGTGAGCGCGGGTAGCGCAGGTTGCGCCACGACGGGGTCGGGCCGATGTCGAAGGGGGTGACGCGGCCCACGGGTACCGGAGCGCCGTCGGGACCGCGGGTGGCGTATTCGAGTTCGACGGTCTGCCCGGTGGTGACGTTGTTCGCGACACTGACACCGGTGATCGTGCCTGCCGCGGTGATCGTGACGAGCGGGTGCGCATCGTCGGCGGGCGGCAGCTCGTACCACGCCGACGCCAGGCGGCTTTCCTGTTGCGCCCCTGTGGAATACGTGCCTGCCACCGGGACACGGGCGGGATCGAGGCCGTAGGGCAGCGGGACCGTCGAGCCGTTGATGCCGGGCCGCGACAGCTTGATCGGGCGGTTCCAGTCATAGTCGGTGCCCGGCTGCGGGTTGTTCAGCCGGATCGCCTCGGCGATGATCCGGTCGGGCACACCGTTGGGGGAGAAGCCCGTCGGATCGGTGCCGCCCAACGGCCCGAGCGGGCCGTACCGTCCGGGCGCCGGCGTCAGGAAGCCGTCGTTGGAGTCGGGTTCGACGAGGACATCATCGGCGAGACCGCAACCGCCCGCGAGAGCGCGGATGTTGGCCCAGCCGTTGGAGTAGGTCGGGTACTGGCGCACGACGCCGATCGCCATCGAGGCCACCATGAACAGCACCATGAAGCCGGCGGCGATCGGGATGGGTGCGGCGGTGAGTACATCGACGATTCGCGACTGCTGCTTGTTGCGCAGATGCAGCCAGAACGCCCACAGCGCGGTGACACCGCACAGCACGAAGAACACCGTGCTCGCGGTCACCCCGCCGAGCTGCGGCACCGAGTTGTTGAAGGGCGCGCCGAAGTTCGAGACGTACCACCAGCCGTTGGTGGAGGCGAAGCACATCGCGAGGATGAACATCACCCCGGACAGGAACGCCATCCTGTTGCGCGCCGACCGCAGCACCAGCGGTGACACCAGGACGGTCGCCAGTGCGGCCATCGCGCCGCCGACCGCAGCGAAGAGGCCGAAGTGGTGGATCCACTTGGTGGGGGTGAACATCAAGAAGAAGATGGTGGCGAAGATGACACCCATCAACCGCCACGCGGGCCCGCGGGCGACACCGGGAACGCGCTTGCGCCGCAACATGATGAACAGCGACGAGAACAGGCACAACGCGGTGAACAGGAATGCGACCCGGCGCGCGATCGCGCCGTCGGTGGTCGGAAGGATGAGGTAGTAGTAGCGCAGATTCTCGGTCCACCACTCCTGGCTCGGACCGATCGCGGTGCGAATCTTGGTCGCTTCCAACACTGTTGCCAGGGTCTGGTCGGCGAACACCACCGCCAGGATCACGGTGCCTGCCGCGAGTAGCGGCGCGAGCAGCGGCCACAGTCCGACGGCGGGCCGGCGTCGCATCACGATCCGCAGAATCGGTCGTCCGCCGGCGACCAGCGCGGCGACCGCGATCAGCCCGGTCGGTTGGATGCCGAGCGTGAACGCCGCGGTGGTGATGGCGAGCGCGGCGGGCGTGAGCCGGCCCGACGTCACCGCCCGCTCGATCAGCACGTAGGTGATCAGCGCCCCGGTGGCGATCTGACCCTCGGGGCGCAGTCCGTTGTTGAACGGCATCCACGCGCCGAGCAGCACCAGGCCGGCAGCCCACAGGGCGGGGCGGCTGGCGATGACCGCCGGGCCGAGTCGGGGGAGTACTTCGCGTGACAGCAGCAGCCAGCACACCACCGCGCAGATCAGGTCGGGCAGCCGAATCCAGATGCTGGCGGTGCTGACCTGGGTCATCAGCGCCAGCAGATTGTAGTACCAGCCGAACGGGTCCTCTGGGCTGCCGAACCAGCGGAAGTAGTTGGACATGTAGCCCGCGTGGTCGGCGACCCGGGCCATCTGCAGGATGTAGCCGTCATCGGAGGAGTTCGCTCCGATGACGTACCAGATCGCGAACCCGCCGAGGACTGTCACGTCCACGGCGGTCAGCGTGCGCCAGCGCGTCGGGATGAGGCGGTGCATCCGCCTGCCGTCGAGCCGGTCGAGTCGCCAAAGCGCGAGCAGTGCGATGACGGTGCACACGATGGAGAGCAGAATCGCGGCCAGCTTGAGCGTGGTCGGATGCGTGGTGAAGCGGGTGTCGATGTCGGCGGAGAACGACAAGCCCGGCGGGGCGGGGCCGGTGAGGTCGGTGAAGACGCCGACGATGGCGGGCCGCAGATTCGGGTCGGCGTAGCCGGTGCGCTGCGGGGACCCGTCCTCCTGGGTGAGCCCTACGAATTCGGCGTAGGTGCCCTCCATGGTGGAAGTGATGCGAAGGTCCGAACACCCGGCCGCCCGCTCGCGTTCGATGCTGGCGACGACGACGTTGCGCACGATCACGTCGACGCGCTCCTCGCTGACGGTGACCAGCATCGCGTTCAGTGCGGCGTCGCGGCCCTGCTCCGGCGCGGTGCCGAGGATCAGTCCGCCATCGGCGGGCATGTCGCGGATCACGCCGCACGGGATCGTCGCGTCGAGGCTGACCGGGGCCTGGGAGATGAGCGGCGCCGTGACGTTCTCGTACTGCCCGTTCTGCGGCCAGTTCAGTGTCGCCGTGGTCTGGGTGACCGGCAGCAGCGGGACGGCCACCGCGGCGACGAAACCGAGCAGGCCCGCGATCGTCGCGACCAGGCGCGCGATCCGCACTTCGTTCCCGGCTCCGGCGACTTTGCTGCCGTTCACTTCGTTCACGGCTCCGGCGACTCTGCTGCCGTTCACTTCGTTCACGGCAGGGCCCTGATGGGTCCGCCGCGGCTCCAGCCGAACACTCGTGTCGACCCTTCCTCGATCACCGCGTCGGGTGCCTCGTCGGCGGGCACCACACGCAGGTAGCGCTCAAGCGATCCCCAGTCGCGGTACCAGTCGCCGCTCAGGTAGGTGGGAATGGACTCGGTTCGCAACAGCGCCTGGATGAACAGGAACGGTCCGCCGTCCTCTGCGGCCTGCCACTGATTGGACGACACCACGATCTGCTTGAAGTTCGGCATGATCCGGTACTGCGGCAGCTCGGCCACCCCGAGGTGTTCGGCGAACGGACGCTGGCACGGGAAGTTGGCGGCCGTGGCGATGTCCATCAGTACCGGGGTGTCGCGGCCGAGGAACTCGCCGGCGGTCTGCAACACGGGCACGCGCGGGGGTGTGAACCCGAACCACTGGTCCTCGGACAGGTTCGGGTCGTCGGCGACGATGCGCGCCACGTTGGCTTCCGGCGGCGCCGTGGACATCGGGAAACGCAGATTGCGCCACGCCTTCTGCTGGAAGATGTCGATCGGGTCGACCTCGTTGAGCTCCTGGTAGGAGCCGTCCGGGCGGTGCACGCCCCACTGCAGCTTCAGCGACTGCCCGTAGTTGAACGAACCGTCCTCGTTGTAGTACCAGATCGCGCCGGCCGCGGCGACGGCGACGAGCGGGCGGTCGGGTGTCCGTGGCGGCAGTTGGTACCAGGCCGAGGTCGCCTTGGCCGCGACGGTGTTCTCGTCGAAGCTGCCCATGACCGGCGTCGTGGCCGGATCGAGCCCGAACGGCAGGAACACCCGCGACCCGTTGACGCCCTCGGGTCCGTATCCGCCGCCTGTCCCGGCGGCGTAGCCGACGCCGATGTTCGGCTTGTCGACCGGCCCGTCGGAGTTGACGGTGCCCGGGTTGGCGGCCACGGGTTCGGCGGGTTCGAGGGTGTCGCTGACGCCGTTGGGGGTGAAGCCGACCGGGTCTTCGCCGCCCAGCGGGCCGTACTCGCCGAACCGCTGGCCGGGGACGGGCTGCAGCATCCCCGCGTTGGTGTCGGCCTCGACGAGGACGTCGTCGGCCATGGCGCAGCCGTCGCCGCGCAGGGCGTTGATGTTGGCCGACCCCGTCGTGTAGACGGGGTAGCGCCCGGCGGTGGCCTTCAGCATCGATCCGAGCTCGAGCACGACCATGATCACGGCGACGACGAGCAGTGGGGTCGAGGCCAGCGCTCTGTTGCGACCGGTGTCGGCCACCTCGGTGTGTCCGGCGTAGTCCATGCGGAAGTGCAGCCAGCCCGCCAACAGCCCGCACGCGATGGCCAGTACCAGGAAGATCGTCGTCACCGGGTAGCCGACGATCACGGGCTGCTTGTCGAACCAGGGCACGCCGTAGTTGCCGGTGTAGAACCAGCCGTTGATGGCCGAGGTCGCCCACGCGAGCACGAACAGCAGCGCCGTCACGTACAGCGCGAGGTTGCGTCTGCTGTGCAGGCCGACGCGCGCGAACGCGAACGCGGTGACTCCGCCGAGCGCCCCGGTGAGGCCTGCGAACGCGCCGAACTGCACCGCCCACTTGGTCGGCGTGAGTGTCAGCAGGAGCAGCCCGATCGCGGTGGCGCCGACGAGCCGCCACACCGGCCCGCTGACGGCGCCGGGAACGCTGCCGCGCCGAAGCAGCACGGCGATCACGCCGAACAGGCAGAGCATCAGGATCAGCACCGAGAAGCGCCGGGCGAGAGAGCCGTCGACGCTGTCTTCGACGGTGAGGTAGTAGTACCGCAGGAATTCCTGATACCAGGGCACGGTCGGTCCGACGACATATTTGATGCGAACGGACTCGGCGACGGTGGCCAGGGTCTGGTCGCGGAACACGACGACGAAGACGAGGGATGCGGCCGCCGCGAACGCTGCGAGGGCCGGGAGCACACCATCGGCCGCACGACGCACGGAGACGATGTGCGTGACCCCGCGCGCCCCGACGAGCAGCGGCGCGACCGCGACCAGTCCCTGCGGGGCGAGCGTCACGGAGAAGACGGCGACGACGATCGCGACCGCGTAGGGCCACAGGACGCGCCGCTGCAATGTGATCTCGGTGAGCATCCAGACTGCGACGACGCCGAACGCGATCAGCGGCTCGGGCCGCAGCCCGTTGTTGAACGGCAGCCATGCCGCAAGGAACACCGCGCCCGCGGTCAGCACCGTGACGCGGTTGACGGACAGCCGCCTGCCGAGCCGGGGCAGCATGCCGCGCGAAAGGATCAGCCAGGTACCGATCGCCGCGGCCGTGGCGGGCAGCCGCAGCCAGACGCCTGCGGTGCTGATCGACGCCATGTTCGCGAGGACGCTCTGGTACCAGTCGAACGGCGCCTCCGAGGCCCCGAAATAGCGGTAGTAGTTGGTGAGGTAACCCGCCTCGTCGGACACGCGGGCGATCGTGGTGTTGTAGCCGTCGTCGGACGTCGGGGCGCCCACCACGTGCCAGACGAGCAGGCTGCCGATGACGGCAGCGTCGGTGAGCCACGTCCACAGCCCGGCCCGGCGGCGGCGTCTGAGTTCGCGCGGGACGCGTCGGCCGGAGGCCCGGTCGAGCACGGCGAGCGCGACGATGGAGGCGATGACGCAGATCACCCCGAGCACCATCACGGCCAGCTTCAGCAGGGTCGGTGTCGTGATGAACCGGGTGTCGATGTCGATGCGGGCGTTCAGGCCTGCGTCCGGCGCCACGTCGAGGTCGGTGAACACGCCCGAGACCTGGGGACGTTTGTCGGGCGGCTGGGTGCCGGCGGCGCCGGGAATGCCGACGAAGTCGGCGCCGACCGCACCGACGTTGGCCCAGATTCGGAGTTCGCTGCAGTTACCTGACGTGACCGCCTCGCGGGGCGCTACCGCGGCGACGGTGTCGCGGAACGCGACGTAGACGACATCGGCGTTGGCGCGCACGAACAGCCCGTTGCGGCCGACGTCGATGCCGCCGGGCGGGTTGGTGGAGAACACCAGACCGCCGTCTTCGGGCAGCGTCGCGATGGCCGCGCAGGGGATCGTGACCTCAAGAGATCGCGGCGCGCCCGAGACCAGCGGCGCGGTGATGTCGCTGACGAATCCGTCGGCGTTGGCCGATTGCGGCCACACGATGGTGGCCGTCGACTGCTTCACCGGGAGTAGCGGTGCGAGCCCGCACAACACCAGCCCGGCGAGCCCCGCGATGACGGCGACGAGTCGGGCGGTCGGGGCAGGCACGAGGCTCGATGGTAGGCGACGTTCCTATGGCGTCGGTTTCGGCGTGCCGCGCCTAGCTCAACCGAAGTGGCGCCGGGCTCCACAGCCCGCTGCGTTCTGTGGTCCCGAGATCCAGCCGTGCGGGTTCGGCGTCGGGGTAGAACGGCACGAGCTGTTGCAGCGCACCCCAGTCGCGGAACCAGTCGTCCTTCAGATAGGTCGGCACGGTGACCGCGCGCAGCAGCAGTTCGGTGATGCCGAGGGGGCCGCCGCCGAGGTAGTCCATCACCGGCGAGTTGGCTTCCGCGCCGAACCGGTCGGGCAGGATTCGCCACTTCGGCACCTCGATGACGCCGTTGCGGTGGTCGAACGGACGTTGGCACGGGAAGGCCAGCCCGACGAGCCAGTCCAGCAGGACCGGGTCGGTGGACCCGACGACGTCCTGGAGCGTGCGCAGTTCGGGGATGCGCGGTGGTGTGACGGCGATCCAGTGGTCGGGGCTCAGATCGTCGTCGGTGGCGACCAGACGGATCTGGGTGGCGTCAGACGGGATCGACGACAGCGGCGCCCGCAGGTTGCGCCACGCCGGCGCGGCGCCGACATCGCCGAAGCCGACGCTGCCCGCCGGTTCGCCGTCGGGCCCGGCCCACTGCACGACGACCTCGCCCGGGTCGAACCGTCCGGCGGCCGCGACGACGAGCAGCGAGTCGGACCGGTCCTGCTCGCTCCACCCGGCGGGCAGCTGGTACCAGGCCGAGCGCAGGAACGCCGGCTGCTGGGTGCCGCTGCGCCAGCTGCCCATCACCGGCGTGCGCGCGGGGTCCAGACCGTAGGGGAGGCGCGCGCGGGAGCCGTTGACGCCCGCAGCGGATGTGGTTCCGCCTTCGGTGCCGGCTTCGCTGCCGGTGACGACGCCACTGTCGCTGTCGGCGAAGTTGCCTGCGCCCGGCTCCTCGCTGACGGGGTCGGGCGACACGTCCGACGGAATACCGTTGGGGCTGAACCCTTCAGCGGTCACGTCGCCGAGCGCCTCGCCGACGGGGACGGTGCCGGCCGGGGACAGCAGTCCGGCGTTGACGTCCTGCTCGACCAGGACGTCCTCGGCCATTCCGCACGTCTTGCCGGTCAGTGCCTGCAGGTTGGACCGGCCGACGGTCCACGCCGGGTACTGCCCGACCATCGCCACAGTCAGTGACACCACCTCGAACATCACCAGTGCCCAGGTGGCAATTGCCAACGGCGACTGAGCAATCCGCTTCCACAGCGGCTGGATTCCCGGTGGTGGTGGTTTGTCGCGGCCGGAGAAATGGAGCCATGCGGCGACGAGCAGTGCGACGGCCGACAGGCCCAGCAGCACTGTCATGAAGCCGAACTTCCACTCGGGGAAGGTATTCGACCATGGGACACCGAAGTTGGAGACGTACCACCAGCCGTTGACGGTGGCGAACGACAGCGCCGTGACGAACAGCACGGCGGCGGCGAACACGGAGCGATTGCGCGGTGAGCGCATCGCTGCCGCGGAGATCGCGACGGCCGCCAGCGCGCCGATGGAGCCGGCCAGGCCCGCGAACACCCCGAAGTGGTGGGTCCATTTGGTGGGCGTGAACATCATGGCGAGGAACGCGATGACGGTGATGCCGATGATGCGCAGGCCTGGACCGGCCGCCGTGCCGGGAATCCGGCCCTTGCGCAACGTCATCGCGATCGCCACCGCCAGCGAGAGCAGCGCGGCGAGCACGGCGAAGCGGCGCGCCACCGAGCCGTCGGGGCTGGTGGTGAACAGTCGCGAATAGCGGACGTGCTCGTCGAACCAGGCCAGGCTCGGGCCGACGGCCGACTTGAAGCTGCTGGCCTGCAGCTCGGCCGCCAGCGTTTGGTCGCGGAAGATCAGGAAGATCGTCACGGTGCCCGCCGCGGCGATGGGCGCAAGTAGCGCGAGGTAGCCGAATCGTGAAGTGTGAGCGGCCACAATGGTTTTCAGTGGTCCGATGGCTACCAGTAGAGCGCCGACCGCGGCGACGCCCGTCGGCCCGGAGAACAGTGTCAGCGCGCCGATGATGATCGCCACCGCGACAGGAAGCAGGCGGCTGGTCGCCACGCCGCGCTCCACCGAGCACCACGTCAGCAGGATGCCCAGGGCGATGATCGGTTCGGGTCGCAGACCGTTGTTCAGCGGAAGCCAGAACGCCAGGAACAACCCCGCGGCCGTCCATGCCGCGGCGCGACTGTGTTTGACGGCGGTGCCCAGCCGGGGGATCACCTCGCGGCTGATGACCCACCAGCAGGCCAGTGCCATCAGCAGCGTCGGCAACCGCATCCACACGCTGGTCGTGCTGACGTTCGCCCACAGCGCGAGCAGGTCGTAGTACCAGCCGAACGGCGCCTCGGGGGTGCCGAACCAGCGGTAGTAGTTGGCCATGTAGCCGGCCTGCTCGGAGACCCGGGCCATGGTGAGGATGTAGCCGTCGTCGGCGGTGTTGGCACCGACGAAGTGCCACCACACCAGCACGGCCGTCACCAGTCCGTCCAGCGGCGACATCGACCACCAGCGCGGCGGCAGGAAGCGCTTGTGGCGTCGTCCGTCGGCGCTGTCGAGGACGTGCAGCGCGCCGAGCGACACGATCGTCATGGCGACGCCGAGAATCATCGCGAGCAGCTTCAGCACCGTGGGCGAGCTGCTGTAGCGGGTGTCGATGGTCGCCGAGAACTCCAGGCCGGGGGGTGCGCGGCCGGACAGGTCGGTGAAGACGCCGACGATCTGCGGGCGGAAGTCGTATCCGCCGCGTTCGCCGCGCAGCGGCTCGCGAGGTGCGTCCGGATTGTCGCGGTCCGGTTCGGCCTGCAGGCCGACGAACTCGCCCGTCACCCTGTCGGCATGTGCGGTGAAGCGCAGCTCCTGGCATTCGGGGCTGAGCACCTGGTCCAGCGGCGCGCTCACGACCGGGGTGTTGCGCACGATGACGAGCAGGTTGTTGTTGACGCGCTCGATGAGCAGGCCTCGGTCGACGGCCTTGGGGGCCTGCTTGGGGACCGTGGACAGCAGCACGGTGCGGCCGGGGCGGTCCAGGCCCGCCGCGGCACTACACGGGATCGTGATGTCCAGATCGGTGGCGACGTAGCCGATCAGTGGGGCGTCGACGCTCTGCAGCACACCGTTCTGCGGCCAGTTCAGTTGTGCGGTGGTCTGGTTGACGGGAAGCAGCGGGGTGGCGACGGCCAGCACCGTACCGAGCAGCCCGGCGATGATCGCGATCAGGCGCGCGGTGCGGTGGTTCCTCGGCTGCTCGACCACGGGGCTAGATGGTAATTGGCTTGCGGATGGCCAGCACGAACGGTCCGACGGTGGACACGTCGAACCGTGGGTCGTCGAACAGCGCGTCATCGAGGGCCACGTGATATCGCCGCACGTTGGGCTGGTTCGGGTAGACGTCCTCGGCCAGGCGCAGCGTGTAGGTGTCGTTGGCGCCGCGGCGCATCAGGAACACCGACGGCGGCTCCCACGGCATCGCGTCGAGCGCCTCGATGAACTGGTCGGCATCGGTGAGCATCGCCCAGCCCTCGATTGCGGCCGCGCGCTGGTCGAACTGCGCGAGCGGGTTGGCGTAGTGCGACGTCAGACCCTGAAACCCGTAGTACGGGTAGTAGGACAGGAAGCTGTAGTCGGCGGTCATGACCACGGTCTCGTTGCGGGGCCGGCCGGTGACTTCCTGGATGCGGGCGTCGACCTCCCGGTAGTACTGCTCGGCGCCGGGCGGGCGCCGGTCGGCGCGTTCGCCGTAGCCGTCGGTGTCGGTGTAGGCGACGACGATGTCGGGGCGCAGCACGTCGGGGATGTCCTGGGCGAAGGTGACGGCGCCGACCGAGCCGACCGCGGTGGCGACGGCGACGACGCGGCGGGCGTTGGGTTGGGTCACCCGGGCCGCGACCATCCGGGTGGTTTCGATGAAGCCGAACGCGCCTGCGGCGGCGAGCAGGATCGTCAGGGTGGGCTGCAGGCGGAACGACAGCAGGGTGGTGCCCACCAGCGTGGTCAGCATCGACAGCAGCGACCATGCGTAGACGGCGAGCACTGCGACGGCCAGAGCGCCGGCCCGGGTGGAGCTGCGCGCGCGGACGACCAGCCAAATGGTGCCGAGCATGCACAGCGCGCCCAGCAGGGTGAAGTCGAGCATCGGGAAGGACAGTTCGGCGCCGTCCTTCGGCAGGTAATGCTGCGCGGTGCCGGATTCGGCCGGGGTGCCGCGGGCTGCGGCGAGCAGGTACGGGGCCCAGGTGATCAGCATGATCAGCCCGGAGATGGCGGCGATCGCGGCCAGCCGCAGCAGCGGGTCCCAGTGCCGGCGGGCCGCGGCCAGCAGCACAGCCATGACCGCGAGGGTGAAGGCCGCGTAGCCGAACAGCAGTGTGTAGAAGAGGCCGGCGACGCCGAGGAAGATGCCCGTGCCGATGACGGCGGTCCAACCGCCTTGTCGGGACTTGCCTTGCAGACCCGACCAGGCGAGCACGAACACCGGCGGCAGCAGCACGGCGATGATGGCGGCGTAGGGCTCGGCGGGGGAGTAGGCGAGGGCGGCCGCGGCGGTGGCTGTGGACACGACGAGCGCGTACTCGAAGCGAATCATGCTCGACCACAGCACGAATGCGAGCGCGATGGCGATGGTGATCGAGATGATCGACCAGGGCTTGAACATCTCCCAGGCGGGTGTTCCGGTGAGTGCCGCGAGCCGGCCGCCGATCCAGAACCAGCCGGCGGGGTAGAACGGCGGCAGGCCGATATAGGTCATGTCGTGCAGACCGGGCTGGTCCGCGAGGCGGGTCAGGTATTCGGTACGGAACTGCTGATCGACCGAGATGCCGAACAGATAGAGCTTGGTGGCGCCCAACGGCATCGCGAGCGTGACGACCGAGAAGGCGGACAGGAACAGCACGGCGCCGATGCGGCCGATCAGTTGTCTGCTTCTGCGCCAGGCGACGCCGCTCGCGAGGAGCCCGATCAGGCTGGCCACCTGACCGACGGTGGTCAGTGCGTGCAACTGGTTGGACGAGTTGTACGCCGGCCATTCGACGCGGGCGATGGCGAACAAGCTGACGACCGCGACGAGCGCGGCGACGGCCGTGGCGGCGACCATCTGGCCTGTGACGGCCAGCGCGGTGCGCATCAGATAGGCAGCTTGCGGAAGATCGGGCGTGGGATGTGGCGCAGCACCATCATCACGAACCGGAACGGCCCGGGAGCCCAGATCAGGTCCTTGCCCTTGTTCGACGCCGTCACCGCCAGTTCGGCGACATCTTCCTTGTCGACGGTGAACGGAGCTTCCTTGGCGCCGGTCGCCTTCCAGTGCTCGATCGTCGTCGTCGTGCGCACCTGACCGGGCCGGATGACGAGCACGCGAACACCGAACTCGCGCAACGCTTCTCCGAGCCCGAGGTAGAAGCCGTCGAGGCCGGCCTTGGTGGAGCCGTAGACGAAGTTCGAGCGGCGCACGCGCTCGCCAGCTGCCGAACTCATCGCGATGATGCGGCCGGAGCCCTGCGCGCGCATCTTCTCGCCGAGCAGCACACCGACGGAAACCGCTGCGGTGTAGTTGATCCCGGCGATCTGCACGGCCTTGCGCTGGTTCTGCCACAGTTCTTCGGCGTCGCCGAGGAGTCCGAACGCGACAACCGCCACGTCGACGTCTCCGCCCGCCCAGGCCTCGTCGATGACGGCCGGATGGCTGTCGGTGTCGAGGGCGTCGAAGTCGATCCAGTCGACAGCCCTGGCGCCTGCGGCCTGCAGCTGAGCGATTGCGGCGTCTTTGCGGGGATGCCCGGGCAGGTCGGCGAGGATCACGCGGGCGCGGGCGTTGCGCAGGTAGCGCTCGGCGATCGCGAGGGCGATCTCCGAGGTGCCGCCGAGGAGAAGGATCGTCTGGGGATTGCCGGTGGCATCGAAAACCATCTAGAGGAGCTCCAGTCGTCGGGCCATGTCGGAGGCGAAGACACCGTCGGGATCCACCTTGCGGCGCACGGCAATCCACTCGTCGATGCGGGGGTACATGGCGTGGAAGGTCTCCGCGGTGGTGCGCGAATCCTTGGCGGTGTAGAGGCGGCCACCGAATTCGAGGACCCGCTTGTCGAGGCCGTTGAGGAACTCGTTGAGGCCGGCGGTGATCGGGAAGTCGACGCAGACGTTCCAGCCCGGGATCGGGAAGCTCAGCGGCGCCTCATTTCCCGGGCCGAAGAGCTTGAACACGTTGAGGAACGAGTAGAAGCCGGAGCGCTGGATGTCGACGATGATCGCCTTGAACTCCTCGACGGCGCTGGTCGGTACCACGAACTGGTACTGGCCGAACCCGGCGGACCCGTAGGCGCGGTTCCACTCTCCGAACATGTCGAGCGGGTGGTAGAACTGCGTCAGGTTCTGGACCTTGCCGCGGTAGGTGCCCGACTTGCGGTACCAGAGCTCGCCGATCGGTCCGAAGGTGTACTTGTTGGCCAGGCCGTTGGGGAACACGTCGGGGAACGTGAGCAGTTGGGGCGCATCGAATTTCAGCGGGTTCTTGCGCAGCTTCCTGGGCAGCTGGTCGAGGGTGGCGAGAGATCCGCGGGAGATGGCGGCGCGGCCGAGCTTCGGCGGTGGGCTGATCGCGTCGAACCATGCGCTGGAGTAGGTGTAGTTGTCCTCGGTGCCATCGCTGTGGAAGGCGATGGTCTCGTCGAGGCTCGCGGTGACGTCGCCGTCGGCGATGAAGTACGCCGTCTCGGTGGGCGTCATCGCGATGGTGGCGCGCAGGATGATGCCGGTGAGCCCGTTGCCGCCGACGGTGGCCCAGAACAGGTCGCGGTCGGGTCCGGACGGGGTGATGGTGCGAATCTCGCCGTTGGCGGTGAGAAGGTCCATGGAGCGCACGTGGTTGCCGAAGCTTCCGGCGCTGTGGTGGTTCTTGCCGTGGATGTCGCACGCGATCGCGCCGCCGATGGTGACCTGGCGGGTGCCGGGGAGGACGGGGACCCACAGGCCCAGCGGCAGGGCGGCGCGCATCAGCTGGTCGAGGTTGACGCCCCCGTCGACGTCGACGAGGTGGCTGTCGGCGTCCATCGAGTGGATGCGGTTGCACGCATTCATGTCGATGACGAGGCCGCCGCCGTTCTGGGCGTTGTCGCCGTAGGAGCGGCCCAGGCCGCGGGCGAGAACACCCCGGCCGGGGTTCTCGGCGGCCTGCGCGACGGCCTTGGCGATCACCTCGGGATCCGGCGTCGACAGCACCTGCGCGACGGACGGAGCGGTGCGGCCCCAGCCGGTCAGCCGCTTCGCGGTGGTCGGAAACTCGGTGCTCAACATCGTCACAGAGGGTACCGCCTATGGCGGTCGGGTCAGCGCAGCGCGATCTTTCCCCGGGTCGCTACGCTCCCGCCCACCGGAAGATCACCGCGCGCTGGACGATGAAGTTGATGACCGTCGCGGTGCCCTGGGCGATCACGAATGCGACGACCACGCCTGTGGCCGAGTAGTCGAAAGCCCGCAGGAGCACGTGGTTGAGGCCGACCTGCACGACGAACGTGGTGATGTAGAGCGCCCACACCGCGACCAGTCGTCGGGTGCTGGGCGGGGCCTGGAACGTCCAACGCCGGTTGAGCAGGTAGGCGGTGGTCGTGCCTGCGATCCAGCCGAGGATCTTGGCGACGTCGGGCTGCAGGTCGGCGACCTTGTACAGCAGCACGTACAGGCCGAAGTCCACGATCGCAGAGAACCCGCCGGTCACGACGAAGCGCCAGATCTGCGTCTTCAGGCTCAGCTGCGGTGACATCGGGGGCTCGGCCACCCGCGCAGCTTACTGTGACGATCCACGTTCAGAACGGTGGCGGATCGCTGCCGTATTCGCCGGGGTCGCCCATGAAGTCGTCAGTGGATGGGAGGACGTCGCCGTTTGTCAACGCATTGTGCGTGAGGCGTTCGGTGCGGTTGCGGAGTCGTTGGGTGGCGGTATACGAGGCGCGCGTCTGCGCCCGGGTGCGTGTGCGCCTCGGCATCATGTCGGCTTTTCGCCCGGTGCTGGGGACGTCGGGTGGGTCACCGCTCCAGAGGTTGGCGGTGGGCAGGCACAGCATCGGAAAGAGCAGTCTGCTGCCGGGGTGGGTGGTGTAGGTGTGGCCGGTGGGTGCGGTCCAGATGATGGTGCCGTCAGGGTATTGGCGGTCACGCCAGCCGTCGTGCCCACCCCAGAAGGTTTTCAGAAGGTGATGAAAACGGCAGAGGCATTTGAGGTTTGACGCGTGGGTCGGGCCAACGGGGTTGGGCACGGTGTGGTCGATGTCGGCTTCGGTGGCGGGTTTGTCGCAACCCGGAAAGCGGCAGGTGAGGTCGCGGCAACGGACGAACGCGGCGAGAGCGCGCGAGGGGAAACGGCCGCATTCTGGTCCGGCCTGTCTGGGGTGGACGATGGCGCGAACCTTTGTGCCGCCGTCGAGCATGGCCTCGAAGAGAGGTGCGGGCATGAACCCCGAGCCGAAGAGATACGCAGGACGGCTTTTCGCCGCAGTGGGTGTCGTGCGCCGTGAAGGACGCGCCGTGGACGCACCCTCCTCACCAGTGGGTCGGGTTTGGGTCACAACGTCCGACGGCGCCTCCGCCTCAGCCGATGAGTCTTCGTCGTCCTGCGGTCCGGTCGCGGCTTGCGGCTCAGCGGTGCGGGTCGTCTGGTCGGTGATCGCGAAGACCGTGATGTCGCGTAGCGGTCGGGGGTTGGTGGCCGCGTGGCAGTCGGAGGTGCCGCATTGGCAGGCCAGCGTGGTGATGCCGTGCATGAGGGCGCTGAAGGCGTCTTTGCGGCGTTCTTCGAGGGTGCGCGGGTCTGCTTCGCAGACGCTGTAGGCCATCGCGGTGACGGTGCGCTCCCCGGCGGCGGTGTCGGACGCGAAAAGTCGGGCGAAGATGGTGCTGTATCCAGGAGCGTCGCCGGGCTGGCCGAATTCGACCGTGCGGTCGAGGTCGCCGGGCCGGGCACGGCGCACGCCGTCAGGGTCGTGGCGTCCGACGATGGTGTCGATGGCCGCGTCGGTCTTCTTGATCGACAGCGGTCCCCAGCCGAGGATCTCCGCGGCCAGGTCGGCGTCTACGGCGGCGATCAGCTCGGTGTCGACGATGAATGCCGTGCGGTTGACGATCGCCCGCACGAGCAGGTCGCTGATAAGTCCGGCCAGGAACAAGGCCCCAATTTTGGGAAGGCGGTCGCGGAGCACGACGGCGCGGTAAGCCTGGTGCAGAGCCAGGCCCTGGGTGATGTGGTGGGCGGCGGCGATTGCTGCGGTGACGGCAGCGTCGGGGTCTACCCACCAATTCAGTCGATCTGCGGGAGCCAGGTTGGTGCGGCGGATGAAGTACTCGGCCATCACGGCGAGTTTGCGGGCACACGCGGCGTTTTCAGCGCGCACGGTGGTGGTAGCGGCGTCGATGAGTTCAGCAGCGGTGAGCCCGGCCAGCTGGCTGGGCTCCGGAACTGAACAATCGAACATACGTTCTATTATGCCCCGGGCTATCCCCTGTCGAGCTTCTTGTCGGTCGAGCCTGTGGATAACCAAGGCCAAGGCCGAAGGTTGGGGATAACCCTTGACTGCGAAGAGCCAGTGCCCCACTCACCGCGGACCTGTTACGCGCGCACCAGCCGGATCACCGGGATGGTCCGGTGCGCAGCCCTGATCTCGTAGTCTCCATAGCCGGCGTACACGTCGAGGGCTCTGTCCCACGCCGTCGCACGCTCGGCCGGATCGGTGACCTCGACGGCTGTGTATGTGCCGGAACGCTTTCCGGCGAGCACCTCGACCGTCGGGTTGGCGGTCAGGTTCCGGTACCAAGCAGGGTGTCCCGGCCGACCGTAGTTCGAGGCGATGACGATCAGCGAATCCCCGTCGGTCGCGTAGAGCAAGGGCAACTGTCGCGGCTGCCCGCTCTTGGCGCCGATCGTTGTCAAAAGCATCACCGGGATGGGATAGACGCTGCTGACCCGCCCGCCGCTCAACCGCAACAGCGTCGGGTCGACCCGAGGCGCGACGCGCGTGACGAACCACAGGCCGGCGCTCGACCGGCCGAAGCGCTCCAACGCTCTCTCGTAGAGATTCATCGGGCGGCGTCCATCGGACATGCCACGAAGCTACAACCCGCTGGCCCGCAGCACCTCGCATAGTGCGGAAACCGCTGCCGGAAAAGCATGTTCGGCAGGTGCGGCGAACCCCACGACCAGACCGTCGCGATCCGGAACGGCGGGCCCGGCCAGCGGATGCCGCATGATCGAAAGCCCCATCACGGTGATGCCGGCCTCCGCGGCTCGTCGCAGCACCTCGGGTTCGGCGCCGTCGGGGAGGGTGACAAGAGCATTCACGCCGGCGGCCAGCCCGCCAACAGCGACCTCGAACGGGGCGAGGGCGGAGACGAGAGCGTCGCGGCGATGGCGATACCGCATGCGCATCCGCCGGATGTGCCGGTCGTAGAACCCGGATGCGATGAACTCCGCCAACGTGAGCTGGGAGATCGTGTCGACGTAGAACGGATGGCCCCCTGCCGTGGCGATCACGGGATCGACGAGTTGTTCTGGCAGAACCATCCACCCGAGGCGGAGGACCTGCGAGAGGCTCTTGCTCGTCGATCCGAGATAGGCGACACGGTCGGGACGTAACGCCTGCAGCGCGCCCACCGGCTGACGGTCGTAACGGAACTCGCCGTCGTAATCGTCGTCGAGCACGAACCCTCCTGTGCGTTCGGCCCATTCGGCCACGGCGGTGCGGCGCGAGGAGTGCAGGGACATCCCGAGCGGGTTGTGGTGGGCGGGTGTCAGCAGCACAGAGCTGACGTCGAGTCCGTCGAGTTCTTCGACGGTGGCCCCTTTTTCGTCGACACCGATCGGTACGGTGGACACCCCGCACTGGTCGATGGCATCCCGGAACAGGAACAGCCCGTACGCCTCGACGGCAATGGGGCCGCCGATCGTCCGGACGAGCAGTTGCACTGCGTGGCGGACTCCGGCGCAGATCACGACCGTGTCCGGTGACACCCTCACGCCGCGGGCGCGGGCGAGGTATTCGGCCAGCGCCGAACGTATTTCGGGCCGACCGCGTGGATCGCCCATCCGGAGGGCTTCTGTGGGCGCGTTCATCAGTGCTCTGCGCATACAGGTCGCCCATTGGCCCCGCGGGAACTCCGCGACATCGGGAGATCCCGGCATGAGGTTGTGCAGCGCAGTGACGCGGGCTCCGTACGGGCGCGACGGCAGTGCCGGCTTCTCCGGCGAGATGTTGGTGCCGGCAACCCACGTCCCTGCACCCTGCCGCGACGCGAGCCAGCCTTCGGCGACCAGTTCGGCGTAGGCGTCGGCGACGGTGTTGCGGGCCAACCCGAGGTCGGTGGCCAGCGTCCGCGAGGGCGGCAGCACCGTGCCCTGCGTCAGACGGCCGGACCGTACCGAGTCGCGCAGGGCTGCGATGAGTGCGTCCTTGGTGCCGCGGGCACCTGGCGTCAGGGCTTCGCGGAGGTCCAGGTGAAGATCCCGCATCCCAGAATTGGCCCATGAACGCATGGCCATATTGAACCACCGTTGCGGGGCATTCCGGATTAGCGTCGAAGTCATGGCACAGACACACACGACCCAGAGCCGCATCAAGATCTACAAGACCTCCCCCGAGTTGTTCGACGCGATGATGACGCTGTCGAGCGCCTCGGCCAAGGACGTCGATCCCGAACTCGGCGAGCTCATCAAAATCCGCGCCTCGCAGATCAACCGATGCGCCTTCTGCCTCGACATGCACACCCGGGACGCCCGCAAGATGGGTGTCAGCGAGCAGAAGCTCGACGTGCTCTCCGCGTGGACCGAGGCCGGGGACCTGTTCGACGAGACCGAGCGCGCCGCGCTGGCGCTGACCGAAGCCATCACGGCGCTCGGCGCAGACGGGGTTCCCGACGACGTCTACGAGGACGCGGCAGGCGTGTTCTCGGACCGGGAACTCGGTCAGGTCATCGCCCTGGCCGTCACCGTCAACGCGTGGAATCGGATCAACGTCGCGGTCCACGCGGAGATCCCGCGCCGCTGACCGCCTACCGTCGACAACGTGCAGACCCGGTCCGGCGCGGAGATCGTCATCGACGGCGACGTCGTCCACAAACTGCACCGGGCCGGAACCAACCCACAACAGTTGGCGCAGCGCCTCCGCATCGCCGCGGCCTCGGAGGCGCTGGTGTCTCCGCTCTCCGTCGTGCCAAAGCCTGTCGGACTGCGCTGGCAAACCAGTTGGCCGCGGGTGGAAGTTCTTGTTGCCGACCCGGAATCAGCGCCATGGGCCGAAGCCGCCGCTGTGCTGGCGGCGCTGCACACCGAACCGGTCACGGTCGGCGGCCCGACACACGGTTGGCCGCAACGGCTGCGGCGCGCGGTCGACAATCTGCGGGGCAGGCCAAGCGCGGCTCCCCGTACCGTCCAGGTTGCCGCCGCGAACCTGCCGGACGTCGTGTGGCGCGCCGGTTCGCCGGGCCGGCCGATGACGCTGGTGCACGGCGACTGGCATCTCGGCCAGCTCGGCAGGACGGCGGTGCGGTGGGAGCTCATCGACATCGACGACGTGGGCCTCGGCGATCCGGTGTGGGACCTGGCGCGGCCCGCGGGATTCTGGGCCGCGGGGCTGATTCCGGACGGCGATTGGGCGACATTCCTCGACGCCTACGACGGGCCGGCGCTGACAGAGGGTGACCCGTGGCCTGTCCTCGAACCTTTCGCGCGTGCAGCCGTCGTCCATTCGGCCGCATCGGGACTCGCCCACGGAGACACCGACGAAGCGCAGCAGGCACTCGTCGAGGCGTGCGCGGGGATGGGCTAACTGGAGAAGAACAACCGCCCCATGCCTTGTTTGCGGTAGTGCTTGTTACCGCGCTTTCCCCAGCCTGGACCGTAGCCGTATCCCTGGTGGGGCATCGGCGGCGGGGCCGCCTGCATGAAGCGGTTCTCCATCTGCGTCAGCGCTTCGAGCTCCCCGAAGTCGAGGAAGATGCCACGGCAGGATTCGCACTGCTCCAGGTGGACGCCGTTGCGTTCGTAGGTCTTCATGACTCCGGCGCACTTCGGGCACAGCAGGGTGTTGCCCGCGCCCGGGGGTGGCTGATATGGCGGAATGCTCATATTCGCATAACGGTAGAGGTTCCCGAGAAGTGCCATTGGACTCTAGAGGAGATATCCGACGGAGACGACGATCGATGCCATGGACGCGACAACGGCATCGGGTGCACCGGTCACCGAACTCACCGAGAACGAAAGCTGGGGCCTGCTGGGCTCGGTATCGCTGGGTCGGCTGGTGACGACCGTCAACGGCTGGACCGAGATCTTCCCGGTGAATTTCGTCGTGCAGAACAGGACCCTGCTGTTCCGTACCGCCGAAGGCACCAAACTTCTGACTGCCGCGCTCAACGAGTATGTGGTCTTCGAAGCCGACGACCACAACGTTGCCGAGGGCTGGAGCGTGATCGTGCGCGGCAAGGCCAAGCTCCTTGCCACCGCCAACGAGATCGCCGAGGCCCGGCGCGCAGGCCTCTACCCCTGGGTCGCCACCCAGAAGGAGCGCTTCGTGCGGATCACGCCGCAGTCGATGACAGGCAGACGGTTCGTCTTCGGGCCGGAGCCCGACGTCATCGGGCTGAGCAGCTGAGGGTCACACCCAGTACGGCACCCGCGCCCGGTACTGCCGCATCGCCAGAGCCGCGAAGGTCCAGCCCACCACGGTGAGAGCGATGACCACCACCCAATGCCGCAGTTCCTGGTCGGCTCCCAGGAGCGGCGCACGCACGATGTCCAGGTAGTGCAGCAGCGGGTTGAGTTCGACGATCTTCGCCCAGCCGCCTGCGCCCTGGGCCTGCAGTGTGGACTCGTTCCAGATGATCGGCGTCATGAAGAACAGCAGCTGCACCAGGCTGGCGAGCAGCGGGCTGATGTCGCGGTAGCGGGTCGCCAGAATTCCGAAACACAGTGCGACCCAGACACAATTGAGCGCGATCAGCATCAACGCCGGGATGACCGTCAGGTCTGTCCACTTCCATGGTTTCGGATAAACGATGGCGATGATCACGAAAATGATGATGTTGTGGGCGAACAGGATCATCTGCCGCCACACCAGCCGGTAGACGTGCACCGACAACGGGGTCGGAAGTTGCTTGATCAACCCCTCGTTGGCGATGAACACCTCGGCGCCCTCGAGGATCGACGCGTTGATCAGATTCCAGACGATCAGCCCGAGCGTGACGTACGGAAGATGCTCGGACAGTTCGAGTTTGAACAGCATCGAGTACAGGCCGCCCATCGCCACGGCGGTGGTGCCGGTGGCGATGGTGATCCAGAACGGTCCCAGCACCGATCGTCGGTAGCGCTGTTTGATGTCCTGCCAGCCAAGATGCAACCAGAGCTCACGCTTGCCGAACCCCGAGACCAGATCGCCCCATGCCCGCGAGAACGTCTTGGACTGCGCCGCGGCATCCATGATGGTCATCTGCGTACAAACCTTTCGCGTCGGCCCAGGCGGCGCAGGCGAATCCATTCCCGAAATCCCGCGGGGTCGCGCTTGGAGACCAGAAAATACCAGCCGAAGCGCAGCCATTCCTGGGGGACGAGCTTGCGCATCCCGGGTTGGGACTGCAGGTATCCGCGATTGCGGTAGGTGTAGTAGCGCTTGATCTCGTTCTCGGGGTACTGGGTGTGCATGCGGCCGCCCAGGATCGGCTTGAACTCGTCGCTGCCCTGCGGATGGAGGTAGACAGCCTGCAGGCACGTGCCGAACGGCAGACCCGAACGCAGGAGCCTGCGGTGCACCTCGGTTTCGTCGCCCCGGAAGAACAGTCTCAGGTCCGGCACCCCGACCGCCTCGACCGTCGAGGCGCGAAACAGCGCACCGTTGAACAGATGGGAGATGCCGGGCATCAGATCGG
Source organism: Mycolicibacterium iranicum (assembly GCF_001650495.1). Lineage (GTDB taxonomy): Bacteria > Actinomycetota > Actinomycetes > Mycobacteriales > Mycobacteriaceae > Mycobacterium > Mycobacterium iranicum_A. The sequence goes on from NZ_LWCS01000019.1 coordinate 27,337, forward strand.
GAAGCTCGGCGTCGGTGCGTAGTTCGCTGACCCAGCGCCGCCAGACCAGCCCGCGCCGCAACGGAAAGGCGAGTTTGTCAGGATTGTCGAGATCGCAGATCATCGGCGAGACCTGGGCAAGGCCGTGCTGCTCGGCGCAGGCCAACAGGGTCGTCAGGACCTCCGAATCCTGCGGACGACCGTCGTCGTCGGCCAGCCAGATCCAGTCGGCGCCCAAGCTCAACGCGTACAGCATGCCGAGCGCGAAACCGCCCGCCCCGCCGAGGTTTCGGCGTGACCCCAGGTAAGTCGTCGGAACTGGTTGCGCGGCAACGAGATCACGGACGACCTCGTCGTCGTCGTTGTCGACGACGATCAGATGGTCCGGAGCTCGGCTCTGTGAGCAGACCGCATCGAGCGACTTGGCGAGTTCGTCCGGCCGACGATGCGTGACGACGACTGCGCATACGGAGTCGGTCATGCGGACCGATTTCCCCGCGCGTTCTCTTCGAGCACCTCTCGCACATGTCGCGCCGCGTCCTCGCCCTCGTAGGCACGCACAACGTCTTCGATCTCACCCTCCATCTTGATGGTGCCGTGGTCGATCCACATCGCCGTGTTGCAGAGTCGGGCAAGGAACTCGTTGGAGTGGCTCGCGAAGACCAGGATTCCGGACCGGGACACCAGATCTGCGAGGCGCGACTGCGCCTTCTTGAGGAAATCCGCATCGACCGCGCCGATACCCTCGTCGAGCAGCAGGATCTCGGGGTCGATGCTGGTGACGACACCCATGGCCAGGCGCACCCGCATACCCGTCGAATAGGTGCGCAACGGCATCTGCAGGTAATCGCCGAGCTCGGTGAACTCCGCGATCTCGTCGACCTTGGCCAGCATCTGCTTGCGGGTCTGCCCCAGGAAGAGACCCCGGATGATGATGTTCTCGAATCCGGAGATCTCGGGGTCCATCCCGACGCCCAGATCGAACACCGGGGCGACACGTCCGCGCACCGACGCGACCCCTCGGGTGGGCTCGTAAATTCCTGACAGCAGCCGTAGCAGCGTCGACTTGCCTGCGCCGTTGTGTCCGACCAGCCCGACGCGGTCTCCCATCTTGAGCGACAGCGTGATGTCACGCAGCGCCTCGATGACGACGACGTTGGACTCGTTGCGTCCGATCGCCCCGCCGGCCTTGCCCAGGAACGCCTTTTTCAGCGACCGGGTCTTGGCGTCGAAGATGGGGAACTCGACCCACGCATCGCGGGTTTCGATGAACGGTTCGTCGTGAGGGCCGGTCACGCGGCTCTCACAGGTATTGACCGGTGCCGGGATGTCCGGGCCCGCCGCGTTGCCCGGGAATGCTCACACCGGGAGGGAGCGCGCCCTGACGCATCTGTTCGAGCTGCTGGCGGGCCGCCATCTGCTGGGCGAACAGCGCCGTCTGAATGCCGTGGAAGAGGCCTTCCAGCCAGCCGACCAGCTGGGCTTGCGCGATGCGCAGCTCGGCGTCCGACGGCACGGCGTCTTCGGTGAACGGCAGGGTGAGCCGCTCCAGCTCGTCGCGCAGTTCCGGCGCGAGGCCGTCCTCGAGCTCGCTGATGCTGGTGCGATGGATGTCGCGGAGCCGTCCACGGCTCGCCTCGTCGAGCGGGGCGGCGCGCACCTCCTCCAGCAGCTGCTTGATCATGGTGCCGATCCGCATCACCTTGGCGGGTTGTTCGACGAGGTCGGTCAGCGACTTGCCGTCACCGCGGGCGTCGATGTCGCTCTCGCCGTCACCGATGATCTCGATCTGGTCGTCGTCGGAATTGGTAGCCATATCTCTAAGAGTGCCCCAGCATTTCTCGCCTGTTACGTTCGGGCTCCGCGACTAGCGCGACGCGTTCGCCGTCGTCGTAGATCTTCTCCCACGTACGGGATTTGTCCAGCGAAGGAACGCTGGTCCTCCGACTGACGGACGCAGCAGGTGGGCCGGAGAACCGCCGGTGGCCAGCGAATTCATCCGCCTGCGAACGGCGACAGGCGCACCGGTGGCCCTCCGTGACACAGTGTGACTCGACTAGTATTGCTGGCCGGATGACCCGTGCCCTGTCGGGTGCGGGCGGTAAACGGCGAGGTCGGGCGGCCGTCGCACTGTCCGACAAAACGGGTGGTACGGCGAATTTCCCAGACGCACTAAGGTGGGCTGACATGGCATATGACGTCGCCCGGGTGCGTGGTTTGCACCCGTCACTGGGCGATGGCTGGGTGCACATGGACGCCCAGAACGGCATGCTGTTGCCCGACTCCGTCGGCCGCGCGGTGTCGACCGCCTTTCGCGGGTCAATGCCGACCACATCCAGCGCCCACCCATCAGCGAGGCGCAGCGCCGCGGTGCTCGCCGCCGCCAGGCAGGCCGTCGCCGACCTCGTCGGCGCCGACCCGTCCAGCGTCGTTCTGGGCGCCGACCGTGCCGTGTTGTTGACCTCGCTCGCCGACGCCGCGTCGGTGCGGCTGGGGCTCGGCTACGAAGTCGTGGTGACCCGTCTGGATGACGAGGCCAACATCGCACCGTGGCTGCGGGCCGCCAACCGGTTCGGCGCGAAGGTGAAGTGGGCCGAGGTCGACATCGAGACCGGCGAGCTTCCGACCTGGCAGTGGGAAGGGCTGGTGACCCGGCCCACCCGGCTTGTCGCGATCACGTCGGCGTCGTCGACCTTGGGGACGGTGACCGAACTGCGTGAGGTCACCAAGCTGTCGCATGAGGTCGGTGGTCTGGTGGTCGTCGACCATTCGGCGGCCGCACCGTATCGACTCATCGACATCAAGGAGACCGACGCCGACGTCGTCGCGCTGAATGCGCTCGCGTGGGGCGGTCCGCCGATCGGGGCCCTGGTGTTCCGGGACCCCACGATGATCGACACGTTCGGCTCGGTGTCGCTCAATCCGCATGCCACCGGGGCGGAGCGCCTGGAGCTCGGATCGCATCAGTTCGGCATGCTCGCCGGGGTGGTGGCCAGCATCGAATATCTTGCCGGGCTTGATGATTCGGCACAGGGGACGCGCAGGGAGCGGCTGTCGGTGTCGATGCAGTCGGCGTCGGCATATCTGGACGGGCTCTTCGAATACCTGCTGATGTCGCTACGGTCGCTGCCGACCGTCACCGTGATCGGTGCCCCCGAGGTGCGGATCCCGGTGGTCACCTTCGCCATCAACAATGTGCCGGCCGAGCACGTGGTCCAGCGACTCGCCGACAACGGAATTCTCGCGATCGCCAACGCGAGTTCGCAGGTTCTGGACGTCATCGGCGTCAACGACATCGGCGGAGCGGTGACGATCGGTCTGGCGCACTACAACACCTCGGCCGAGGTCGACCAGCTGGTCCGTGCGCTCGCCTCGCTCGGCTAGCCGCTAAACGTCAACGCGCAGAATAACTTTTCCTGACACATCGCTGGAACGCAGCAGCTCGTGCGCGGCCTTGGCTTCGGTGATCGGGAATTCCGCGCCGATGACGGGGCGGACCAGTCCGTCTGCGACGAGCGGCCAGACCTGCGCGGTGACGGCCGCGACGATGTCGCTTTTTCCGCCGGGTCCGGTGACGGGCCGGGACCGCAGCGCGGTCGCGATCACGCTGCCGCGTTTGGCGAGCAGCTTGCCGATGTTGAGTTCCCCCTTGCCGCCGCCCTGCATGCCGATGATCACGAGCCGGCCACCGCTGGCAAGCGCTTCGACGTTGCGGTCGAGGTAGGCCGCTCCCATGATGTCGAGGATGACGTCAGCGCCCGGGTGGTCCGAGTCGGCGTCCCGAACGATCTTCACGAAGTCTTCGTTGCGATAGTCGATGGTGATGTCGGCGCCCAATTCGGCGCACAGATCGAGCTTGTTGCGTGAACCGGCGGTGACCGCGACCCTGCAGTTGAGCGCCTTCGCAACCTGGATCGCGTGGGTTCCGATACCGCTGGCCCCACCGTGCACCAGAAACAGCTCCGGAGCGGTCAGACCCGCAGTCATCACCACGTTCGACCACACCGTGCACGCGACCTCCGGGAGTCCGGCCGCGTGGGGCAGCGGGACGCCGTCGGGAACCGGCAGGACCTGGCCTGCGGGAACGGTGACGAACTCGGCGTATCCGCCGCCCGCGAGCAGAGCGCACACGGGTTGACCCTCCGACCACTGCGACACACCTTCGCCGACGCCCGCAATCGTGCCGGACACCTCCAGTCCGAGGATGTGGCTGGCGCCCGGGGGCGGTGGGTAGTTCCCGTCCGCCTGCAGAAGATCGGCGCGGTTGATGCCGGCAGCGACGGTCTTGATGAGAACCTCGCCGTAGCCCGGTTCGGGGTCCGGCACAGACCGCCAGGTGAGCTCGCCAGGTGGGTCCGCCACAATCGCTTGCATTGGCGCAACGCTACTACGCTGCGGAAACAGCCATTAATTTCCCCAACGGCAACACCGCCACGGACCTACTATGGGCCAATGGAGGGGATCATCGGGGGACGCACGGCGAGTGATACGCCAGGTCTTGACATTGCTGAGCAAAGGGCATGGCAGAACTTTCTGGATGCTGCACTGCGGTTGTACGCGACCATGAACCGGTCGCTGTCAGATGAGCACGGGCTGACCTTGAACGACGTCCGGCTACTCGATCTGCTCGCCAAGTCGCCGACGGGGGCGGCTCGGATGGGCGATGTCGCGGAATCGCTGATGTCGTTGCCCAGTCGGGTGACGCGCCAGATCCACCGACTGGAGGTGCAGGGGCTCGTGGTCCGCGGCGCCAGCCCGGACGATGGGCGCGGAGTGCTCGCCAGCATCACGCCGGAGGGGAGAACGGCACTGGGGTCGGCGATGGAGACCTATGGGGCCGCGGTCCGTGCACACTTTCTCGACCGGCTGAGCCGCCCGCAGGTTACGGCAATGGGGGAGAACTGCCGCCGGATCAGCGCGGGTCTCAAAGCCGGCGGAACGTCAGCCAAAATCGGCCGCGTCTAGACTGTCCCGCGGTGGCGTGGCAGAGCGGCCTAATGCACTCGCCTTGAAAGCGAGAGACGGCTAACACCGTCCGGGGGTTCAAATCCCTCCGCCACCGCCAAACGCTGACATCTTTCCCGTTGCGACGATTCCTCGACTACGTCTATATCCGCTCGCGATGTAGAGCAGACTGGCGAGGAATCGCACGGGAGGACACCCGGTTGGACGGTTTCGTGGCCCGCTGGTGGCGGCAGTCCGGCCAATTCGAATGGCTGAGCCGCTACCTCTATGCGCGCGGACTCGCCGTCCCGACGCGCCGTTTGATGGTGGTGTTCTGCGCCGCTCTGGTGCCGATGCCGCTGGGGCTGGTCGGCCCACCGTCGAACGTCGTGAGCATCGTCCTGCTGATCGCCTCGGTCACCGTGGGCGTCGGCTTCGCTGTGGTGTACGTGAGGGGTTGGCCGACCCGGCGTCAGTCGCTGGCGCTGGTGGTCAGTGGTGGACTGATTTTTGTCGCGTGCATCCTGGTGGCAGATCCCGTCAAATCACTGGTCGCCTGCAGCGGCCTGGTGGTGCTAGGCGTGTATCTGGCGATTTTTCACAGCGTCAAGGCCGTCGCGGTCAGCATGGCCGTCTCGGTTGTCCTCGCCGCGGTATGTGCGATCCGCGTCGTCGAAGCGGGTGTCAGCAGTCAGATCGCCATTTCGGGATTCTGGGTGATCGTGGAGGTCAGTGCCGGTGTGCCGCTGGCGGTTCAGGCGCTGGTGCGCACCCTCGGAGCTGACGTCGTGCGCTCGGATCAGGATGCGCTGACGGGCGTTCTCAACCGTCGCGCGTTCTACGAGCGGGCCAGAACTTTGCTCACGACGCCGGGGGGAGATCGGCACCTGATCGTGATCATGATCGACCTCGACAAGTTCAAACTGATCAACGACACCTTCGGTCACCCCGCGGGCGATCAGGTGCTGACCGCTGTGGGATGGGCACTGCGCCAGTCGAACTCGACGACTGCCATCATCGGGCGAGCGGGAGGAGAGGAGTTCCTCGTTACCGATGCGGTGTATTGCGCCGAAGCGGAGCGGCTGCCGGCACGGCTGTGCGAAGCGATTTCGGCGCTGCCCCACGCGATCACAGCCAGTGTGGGAGCAGCGGTCGTGCCGTTGGAGGCGGCGGCCAGGCAGAGGTTGACAATCGACAAGCTGGTGCACATCGCTGACGCCGCGATGTACAGCGCCAAGCGCAGCGGCGGCAATCGTGCCGTCATCCAGACGATGAGCACCGTGTGAACGAATGTCGGGTCCCCCGATCGGTGGACGTGGTTGGGGCCGATCGGCGGCTGGGCCGGGCGCCGTAGCTGGGCGAACAATGACGCTTATGACAGCGAACACGATCACGGCCATGGATGCGGACCGTGGTGATCAGCGAGACCTGCGACGGATATCAACCGCCGGCTACGTCGGTTCGGCGATCGAGTTCTACGACTTCTTCATCTACGGCACGGCCGCGGCGCTGGTCTTCCCGACGGTGTTCTTCCCCGAGCTGAGCCACGTGATGGCGACGACGGCTTCACTCGGAACGTTCGCCGCGGCGTTCATCGCACGACCTGTCGGCGCTGCGGTGTTCGGCCACTTCGGAGATCGGCTGGGCCGCAAGCAAACCCTCGTCGCGACCTTGATGTTGATGGGTGTCGCGACGGTCGGCGTGGGTCTCATCCCGAGCGCAGCAACGATCGGGATCGCCGCCCCTCTGCTGCTGATCATGTTGCGACTGATGCAAGGCTTTGCCGTCGGCGGGGAGTGGGCCGGCTCGGTGCTGATGAGTGCCGAGAACGCGCCTGCGGAGCGGCGCGGGTTCTACGGCATGTTCACCCAGTTGGGGTTGGGCACCGCACTGGTGATGGCGAACTTCGTCTTCCTGGCGGTCCACTTCGTCTTCGGTGAGGACAGCCCGGCGTTCATGCAGTGGGGCTGGCGAATCCCGTTCCTCCTGAGCGCGGTACTGATTGTCGCGGCGTTGATCATTCGGCTCAAAGTCAAGGAGACGCCGGTTTTTTCAGAAACCGCCACGAAGCCAGTCCAGGGCATTCCGCTCGTCACCCTGCTGCGGACAGAGGGCCGCTCGGTGCTGCTGGCCGGCGGCGTCGCGATCTGTGCGGCCATGCTGGTTTTCCAGGCAGGAACTTTCATCACGCATTACGCGGCAGACCATCTGGACTACTCGACCGACATGGTGCTGTTCGTCAACGTCGTCGGCGGTCTGTGTGCAGTGGGCTGCGCGGCAGTCACGGCGATACTCAGCGACTTCCATGGCCGGCGTCGGATCACGTTGTACGCCTTCGCGTTTGCCGCCCCGTGGGCGTTCGCGGTCTTCCCGCTCGTCGAGACGAAGAATCACCTGGTGTTCGGAGTGGTCATCATCGTCACCTACGCCTTCGTCGGTCTGTGCATGGGGCCGCTGGCGGCGTTCCTGCCGGAGACGTTCGCACCGGAGCACCGCTACACCGCCGCGGCGCTTTCGCACACGATGGGCGCGATCATCGGTGGCGCATTGCCGCCGGTGCTGTCGCCGGTGCTGGCCGCCCACTTCGGCGGGTGGGGCGTTGCGTTGATGATGGGCGGCCTGGCGACGGTCAGCCTGCTGTGTGTTGCGGCGTTGCCCGAGACCTTGCCGCGCCGGACTACTCGCCGGTGAAGTTCGGCGGACGCTTCTCGAACATCGCCTTCATGCCCTCGCCGAGGTCCTTCGACGGCAGAAACGCCGAGTTCCACGCGGCGACGTACCGCAGACTCGCCGAGACCTGTGCGGTGCGCTGCTCGTCGAGCACATCCTTGATGCCGTGAACGGTCAGCGGCGGGTTGGCGGCGATCTCGGCTGCGGTGGCACGTGCGGCAGCAAGCGAGGCTTCGGCATCGGGGTAGACGTCGTTGACGAGACCGATTCGCGCCGCGCGTTCGGAATCGATGTCCTTACCCGTCAGTGCGAGTTCGCGGAGATGCCCGTCCGACAGGATCAACGGCAGCCGAGCCAGCGAGCCGACGTCGGCGACGATCGCGAGCTTCACCTCGCGCACCGAGAACTTCGCGTCGGCGCTCGCATAGCGGATGTCGACAGCGGAGATCAGGTCGACACCGCCGCCGATGCACCAGCCGTGCACGGACGCGATCGTCGGGGTCCGGCAGTCGGCGACCGCGGTGATGGACTGCTGCAACGTCTTGAGGTGGGCGTGAAAGTCGGCGCGAGGCTTGGCCGTCGCTCCTTCGCTCATCACCGCCGACAATGTGCCACTCATGGCCATCAGGTCGAGGCCGTAGCTGAAGTTTCTGCCCGATCCGGTGAGGACGATGGCCCGCACTTCGGGGTTGGCGTCGAGTTCGGCGAACACCACGGGCAGCTCGGCCCAGAACGCCGGACCCATCGCATTGCCCTTTCCGGGCCCGATCAGCGTCACCTGTGCGATGTGGTCGGCGATGTCGACGGTGAGGGCTTCGTAAGTGCTCATGGGAACAGAGGCTAGCCGCCGACGGCATGCCGTCCGCAGGGTGACGAATCAGCAAACTATTCAACTTCAGGTGAACATCCCTCTGCGTACAGCTCGGCGACACCCGACAGACAGCGCCGTCACCCCTTGGCGGTGCGTCGGGAGCGCCTACCTGTCGACTGCCTGAGGGCCGATGTCGGCGGACCGTCGCACCGCCGTGAAGACGCTATCGAGCCTACAACTGGACGGCCGCACTGAGAGTCCGAAAAGCGATGTTTGCCATGAAATCTGATCGCCGGTGCCGGGCGGATCGGATGCGTGACCCGTCCCGGTTCGATTTCGGGTGCCACCTTTCAGGCTTCGTGAACCGGCCTTGATCGGCCGCTGCGAGCGTTCGTGCGGCCAACCTGGCCATGCCGGGGGAAGAACGTTCGGTGACGAACGAACGAACCCCCTAGCGACGTAGGTTTCGCCCCGGTAAATATGGCCACAGCAAACTTCTCAATGGACGCCTCGACGGGCTTCCCAAGGATGATGGGTTTCGACATGGCCGCTGCTCTGAACATTCGTGCTGGCCAGGGCCAGCCCCACTCAGCCCGCCCCAAGGGTCGCGGACGACACCGAAACGTCGACCCGGCCGCTTTGCCCGTTGATCAGCAGTCCGGGGTGTCAACGATCCCAGGCGTTTCCGTCGGCGCTGCCCGATGCATCGGTCGGGTGGGCGCGTTGGCCGTGGCTCTGGGCGTCGGCTTCGCGATCGTTTCCGGTCAAGGCGTGGGCATCGGGGTAGCGCATGCCGACGACTCGGGATCCGCTGACTCGGGATCCGCTGCGAATGACCCGTCTCCCGCCTCGGGGCCGACGCGTTCGAAGGGCAAAGCAGGTGCGAAGTCCGCAGACCAATCGCCGTCGGATGAGTCGAACTCGGACATCGGCGAGGACGCGAACTCCGAAAGCACCGGCTCGCAGGGCCCGGATACGGCCGAGTCCGATGATCTCGACAACGCCGACGATCTCGACGACGCCGATGATCTCGACGACGCCGCCGATCTCGACAACGCCGACGAACCAGCGGAACCGGACGACGACTCCACGTCGGGCGATGAGGAGAACCCGGACGAGTCGACGGACGATCAGAGCGATGCCCCGACTCAGGACGTGCCGGTTGACGTAGCGGCACAGCCGGATTCGTCATCGGTAGCACCGGATGACTCGGAATCCGACGGTGACGAGCAGAGCGAGGCCTCGACCGAAGCCACCAACTCGGAGGAGCCGACCGAATCTGTGCCCGTCGCGGCCCCGGCGACCGGAGACGGCGCGGCGCTGCCTCAATCGAATGCGGCCGCGTCCACAGAGGTCACCATGATCTCGGCGCTGTTGTCGCCGCTTGTTGCGCCCGGGCCGCACGGACCGGCTCCGGTGCGTCCGCTCCTGATGTCCACGATGCTGGGCGGGATCATCCGCGAACTCCAGCGTTTCCTGTTCAACCGGACTCCCGATGCCGTGATGGATCAGGTGGCCACCGCAGAAGACACCGCCAAGGTCATCGATCCCCTGGCCAACGACACCGACGCGGACGCCGACCCGATCACGGTGCAGACGTTCACCCAGCCGACCAACGGCACCGTGGTCTTCGACGAGGACACCGGCATGTTCACCTACACCCCGAACGCCAATTTCAATGGCACCGACCGCTTCACCTACACCATCAAGGATGAGGGCTTTCACTTCCACGGACTCAACGTCTTCCTCAAGCCTGGTTTCGGGCGTATCGACACCGCCACGGTCAACATCACCGTCGGCTCGGTCAATGACGCGCCGGTCGCCGCCGACGACAGCGTCGTCACCCGCGAGGACGTGCCGGTAGCCGGCAACGTCTTGAGCAACGACACCGACATCGAATCGCCGGCAGGCGGACTCACCGCCTTGCTCGCCACGGGCGCGTCCCACGGCACCGCCGTGGTGCAGGCCAACGGCTCGTTCACCTACACGCCCGCCGAAAACTTCTCCGGCACCGACTCATTCACCTACAAGGTCTCCGACGCAGACGGTGGCACGGACACCGCCACGGTGACCGTCGTGGTGTCCGCCGTACCCGATGCGCCGGTGGCCGTCGATGACCAGCTGTCCACCGCCGAGGACAACGCCTTGACGTTCACCCCTGCCGACCTGCTTGCCAACGACAGCGACGGTGACGGCGACACACTGATCACCATCGTCGGTGCCCCGGGCCACGGCCAATTGGCCGTCAGCGCGGGATCGTTCACCTACACCCCCGACGAGGACTTCACCGGCACCGACAGCTTCACCTACGTCGCCTATGACGGCGTGGCGACCAGCAACATCGCGACGGTGACGATCAACGTCACCGCGGTCAACGACGCCCCCGTCGCTACCGCCGACAACGCCACCACCAACGAGGACACGGTCGTCAGCATCGCCGTACTGGCCAACGATGACGATGTCGACAACGACGCCATCACCGTGTCATCGACAACCCCACCGACGAACGGCAGCCTGGTCGTCAACCCGAACGGCATCATCACCTACACGCCGAAACAGGACTTCTACGGTGAAGACACCTTCACCTACCGGGTCACCGATGGTGTGAACCAGAGCGCACCCGTCACCGTCACCATCAACGTCGTTGCGGTCGTTGACGTCGTGCCCGTAGACGCGGCTCCCGTCGGACGGGAGCCGGTCGAGGCCAGAGTGACCGACGACGGCACCCGCGCCTACGTCACCAACGCCGCCGATGACACCGTGACGATGCTGGAAACCGACGGTTGGCGCGTCGGCGCCACGATCGAGGTCGGCAGGGGTCCCGGTGCCTTGGCACTCGATGCCGACCGGGCCTATGTCGTCAACAAGTTGGACGGGACGCTGTCGCTCATCGACCTCGCGACGAATCGGGAGATCGACACCGACCCCCTGCGGGAGGGCATCAACCGCATTGACGTCGGGGACGTGACCGACCTCGCCGTCCTTCGCTCGCGCCTGACGGGCAGGGCCGACCGCGTGTACACCGTCGATTCGGCAGGCCGGGTTCTTGCGATCGACCCGACCACGTTCCGCGTGGTGGGCATGGTGGAGACCGATCTGGAGACCGCGGTCGCCAGAGGGCTGTCCGCTCAGGAGCTTCGGGTCGCGGCACCGAAGATCGCTGTGTCTTCCGCCGGCGACCGGTTGTACGTCGGCGCCCGCGGCAGGGTCTCGACGGTGCAGATCAACCGGCGCTCCGCCATGTTGCGGACCGCCCTGGGGATGCCCGAACGTGCTGCCGCGACGGACGCCCTTCGGGTATCCAGCAGACTTGAGCTCGGGGGTGACGTCACAGCGCTACGCGCCAGCAGCGACGGTCGCCGCCTCTACGCCGGTGTGGTCAGAGAAGACGGCGCCCTGGTGGCCGAGATGGACGCCCGCGGCGAAGCGCTGGCGCAAAAGGGTGCCATCCGTGTCGGCTCCGACATCAAGGCCATCGACGTGAGCGCTGACGGCAACCGCGGCTACGCGCTGACCGACAACTCCGTTGCGGTGCTCGACCTTCGCAAGCGGGCCCTCATCGAAGCGGTCGCGGTGCCAGGGGCCAAGAACGTCACGTTCCTCGAGCGCGAAAGCGCGCGCGGCCTGCTGGTCGTGACGGAATCCGTGACCGCCGCGGGTCAGCTTGTACTGCTCAAAGATTCGTTCGAACCACCCACAGTGGTCAATCCGGACGCGTCGGTGGTCGCCGAGGATTCGGCGGTGGACATCGATGTGCTGAGCAATGACACCAACGATGGGGGCGCCCTCACACCACAGGTTGTTGCGGGCCCGGCCAACGGCGTCGCCATGCTGAACGCCGACGGAACCATCCGGTACACGCCCAACGCGAACTTCTTCGGCGACGACTCCTTCACCTACACCGCTGACGACGGAACCTCATTCGCCAATGTCGCGACCGTCACGGTGTCCGTCACCGCTGTCAACGACGCACCGGCGGCAGGCGCCGACATCGCCGTCACAGGTGAGGACAACTCTGTGGTGATCGACGTGCTGGCAAACGACGCCGATGTCGAGGGCAGTGAGTTGACGGGTGTCGCGGTGAACGGTGCGCCCGCCAACGGCACCGCCACCGTGAACACCGACGGCACGATCACCTACGTACCCGACGCTGACTTCAGCGGCACCGACACGTTCTCCTACACCGTCTCCGACGGGTCCGCGAGCGGCACGGCAACTGTCACAGTCAAAGTCATTCCGGCGGTCACCATCGAGCTCACCTGGGACGACGATCCGCGAGACCTGGACGCGCACCTGCTCGGACCGTCGGCGATGGGAGACGGCTCCGGTTTCCACGTTTTCTTCAGCAGCCCGAGGTACAACGTCGACGGCACGACCACCGTCACCGGGGAACGGGCAGTGGTCCTGCGCTCCGACGATACGAACGGCTTCGGCCCGGAGATCATCGACATCAACACGAGGACACCTGGTGAGTACGTGTTCTACGTCCACCGGTTCGCAGGCGCCGCGCCTCTGGCGCAATCGAATGCGACTGTGACGGTTCGGGATCCCAGCACCGAAACGGTGATGACGTTCACCGTCGATCCGACGAGCGTGGGGCTGTACTGGTCGGTCTTCGGGCTGACGATTTCTCCCGAGGGAACAGTGGCGATCACCCCGATCAACGAGTACGGCGACACTGCACCGACCCTGCCCAGCAATGTGGATGCGTGACGGGACAGGTCAGCAGACTCCTAGGGCGGACCGCCGCCCATCAGGACCTCGCTGACGGTCGCGCTCGGCAGGAACTGGCAGGCCGCGTCGGCCAGAATCTGGCCGACGAACTCACCGTCGGGTCCTAGCGGATTGCCCTCCTGGGAGAGGATCTCGCGTACCACGGCCACCCGGGTCGCCTCGTCGAGCGCGTTGTACTCGTCGCAGGTCATCTCGAGCGAGTTGGCGGGCGCGGGCACCTCGGGAACGTCGGTGTTGCGCGTCGGCAGCGGCAGGTTCGGGATCTCGATGTCGGGCAGGCCCGGCAGTCCGGGGATGCTCGGCTCGTCGGTGGGGGTGTCGTCTGCCGATGGCAGGGGTGGACCGGGTTCGGTCGTCTGCGCGACGACGCCTTCGGTGGTCTGCGTGCACGCCGCCGTGCCCAACACGGCCGCCAGCCCGATCATCGCGGCGGTCACCCGCACGTGCGTCCTCATCCCGGCCACGATATGCGGCTACACCCGTTCGAGGTAGAAGTACAGGTGACGGGGGGTCCCTGAACTCGTGTCGAGTGCGCCTTTGCCGTTCATGATGCCGATCACGGCGTTGTCGTCGACGACCTTGAAGTGGTCGTGCACGGGCTTGCCGTCGTAGACCATCGACGCGACCATCTCGCCGCGGAACTCCTCCATCCACAGGCTGGCCTCGCCGTTCATGGCCTCGGTGTTGGAGAACTTGTTCCCGTCCGCATCGAGGCACACCAGCGGTTTGGCGTCGGAGGCGGAGTGGAAGGTTTTGCCGAACCAGTTCAGCCGCTTCATGAAGCCGTTGGCCTTGTGGCCGGTCTGGAACTCGCCGCCCCTCCACTCACCGATCATGAACTCCACGGTGGCGGGCTTCAGGGTGTACCAGAAGTCGTCGAGTTCGGCATCGGTGAGCGTGTCGGAGCGCTGGGTGAGCGCGGTGAAGGTCTCGCGCGCGGTCTTTGTCGATGTCATGCGTTGTCTCCAATCCAGCGTCCGGCGAACTCACAGAACATGTCGTTCTCTTCGGGGGACGCGACGGTCACCCGGACGCCGTCGTCCCCGTAGGGACGCACGATGATGCGATTGTTGGCGGCATCGGCGGCGAACTGCTGGGCACGCCCTACCAGGGGCAGCCACACGAAGTTGGCCTGCGACGGCGGAATGCCGTAGCCCGCGTCGAGCAGCGCTGCGGACACCCGAGCGCGTTCTGCGACGACGGCGTCGGTGCGCTCCAGGAGCTCGTCTGCGGCGTCCAGGCACGCGACCGCCGCGGCCTGAGAGACGCTGGTCGCGGTGAACGGGACGTAGACCTTGGACAGTGCGGTCACGATGTCGGGGTCGGCGACGGCATAGCCGATGCGCAGGCCCGCGAGTCCGTAGGCCTTCGAAAAGGTCCGCAGCACAACGACATTGCTGTGGGCCCGAACCAGGCCGAAGCTGTCGGGCACCAGGCCGTCGCGGATGTATTCGATGTAGGCCTCGTCGAGCACAACCAGGATGTGCGGCGGGACGGCCTCGACGAAGGCGGCCAGCTTGTCGGGGTCGACGACGGTGCTGGTCGGATTGTTCGGGTTGCACACGAAGATCAGCCGGGTCCGGTCGGTGATCGCCGCGAGCATCGCGTCGAGGTCGTAGGTGTGGTCGGTCAGGGGGACCTGCACGGGTGTGGCGCCGGCGGTGCGGACTTGCAGCGGGTAGATCTCGAAGCTGCGCCAACCGAAGAGCACCTCGTCGCCGACGGTCGACGTGATCTGGATCAACTGCTGGCACAGGCTGACCGAGCCGCAGCCGACCGAGATGTGTTCCGGGGCGACGTTGACGTGCTTGGCGAGGCGTTCCTTGAGTTCGACGTACCCGTTGTCGGGGTAGCGGTTGATCCCGTCGGCGGCCTTGGCTATCGCGGCGCGCACGCTGGGCAACGGCCCGTGGACGGTCTCGTTGCTGGCGATCTTGATGGCACCGGGGACCGTCTTGCCCGGCGTGTAAGCGGGCAGATCGGCGAGTTCGGGGCGCAGACGGGCGGGCACCGGGACAGTTTATGGCCCGCATCGATCTGCTTTGCTTCGCACCGTAGGGCCTGTGTACTCTCATCGGCGCGGCGGTAAACGTCGGGAGGCGTGCCAGAGCGGCCGAATGGGACTCACTGCTAATGAGTTGCCCGCCTTAAAGCGGGCCGGAGGTTCAAATCCTCTCGCCTCCGCGCAGGACGCCGGCTCGCCGGCTTGACAACTGAACATGCACGACCATGCGCCCGTAGCTCAATGGATAGAGCACCTGACTACGGATCAGGAGGTTAGGGGTTCGAGTCCCTTCGGGCGCGCAGCATCCTCATTAGCGACTTTCGGCCCTATTGACGCTCATCGAGTGTCGGTTTGACTGCCCCCGTGGCCACCGTCGAGAGAATCGAATCGCTGGTTGCCAAGCGGCCTTTTCCAGCTCGGATAGGGCCCAAAGGCAATCTCGTCTACAAATTGATCACGACGACCGATCACAAGCTGATCGGCATCATGTACTGCGTCGCCTGTTTCGCGTTCTTCATGATCGGCGGCTTGATGGCGCTGTTCATCAGGACCGAGTTGACCGCGCCGGGACTGCAGTTCCTGTCGAACGAGCAGTACAACCAGCTGTTCACCATGCACGGCACGGCGATGTTGCTGTTCTACGCAACCCCTATCGTCTTCGGGTTCGCCAACCTGGTGCTGCCCCTGCAGATCGGTGCCCCGGACGTCGCCTTTCCGCGGCTGAACGCGTTGTCGTTCTGGCTGTTTCTCTTCGGTGCACTCATCGCGCTCGCGGGATTCATCACCCCCGGGGGCGCCGCGGACTTCGGCTGGACTGCTTACGCACCGCTGTCGGATGCCATTCACTCACCCGGCGTCGGCGCTGATCTGTGGATCTTCGGGCTGGGGGTAGGCGGTCTCGGAACGATCCTGGGTGCGGTCAACATGGTCACGACCGTGGTCTGTATGCGCGCACCCGGCATGACGATGTTCCGCATGCCGATCTTCACCTGGAACATCCTGGTGACCTCGATCCTGGTTCTCCTCATCTTCCCGCTGCTGACCGCGGCGCTTTTCGGCTTGGCCGCCGACCGTCATCTCGGCGCGCATGTCTATGACCCGGGCAACGGCGGCGTCATC
The DNA here is from genome assembly GCF_001650495.1 of Mycolicibacterium iranicum. Lineage (GTDB taxonomy): Bacteria > Actinomycetota > Actinomycetes > Mycobacteriales > Mycobacteriaceae > Mycobacterium > Mycobacterium iranicum_A. Next base: position 43,599 of record NZ_LWCS01000019.1, read on the forward strand.
CTGTGGCAGCACCTGTTCTGGTACTTCGGCCACCCCGAGGTGTACGTCATCGCGCTGCCGTTTTTCGGCATCATCAGCGAGGTCATCCCGGTCTTCTCCCGCAAGCCGATCTTCGGCTACACCACTCTGGTGTATGCGACCTTCAGCATCGCGGCCCTGTCGATGGCGGTATGGGCGCATCACATGTTCGCGACGGGAGCCGTTCTCCTCCCCTTCTTCAGTTTCATGACGTTCCTGATCGCGGTCCCGACCGGTATCAAGTTCTTCAACTGGATCGGCACGATGTGGAAAGGCCAGTTGACGTTCGAAGCGCCGATGCTGTTCTCAATCGGTTTCATCGCCACGTTCCTGCTCGGCGGTTTGTCAGGCGTGCTGTTGGCGAGCCCGCCGCTGGACTTCCACGTCACCGACAGCTACTTCGTCGTGGCGCACTTCCACTACGTGCTGTTCGGGACCATCGTGTTCGCCACCTATGCGGGCATCTACTTCTGGTTCCCGAAGATGACGGGGCGGCTACTCGACGAGAGGCTCGCGAAGCTGCACTTCTGGCTGACGTTCATCGGCTTCCACACCACGTTCCTGGTGCAGCACTGGCTCGGCAACGAGGGGATGCCGCGGCGCTACGCGGACTATCTACCCACTGACGGTTTCACCGCGCTCAACGTGATCTCGACGGTTGGCGCCTTCATTCTCGGCGTCTCGATGCTGCCGTTCGTGTGGAACGTGTTCAAGAGTTGGCGGTACGGCGAACCGGTCACCGTCGACGACCCGTGGGGGCACGGCAACTCGCTGGAGTGGGCCACCAGTTGCCCGCCGCCGCGGCACAACTTCACCGAGCTGCCCCGCATACGTTCGGAGCGGCCGGCATTCGAGCTGCACTATCCGCACATGCGTGAGCGGATGCGGGCCGAGGCGCATGTCGGCAATGCGCACGGGCCGCAGGACGGGGACGTGACACGGCTGGATGAGCAGAACGTGCGCAGCTGACGCACGATCTGTGCGCACACTAGGCCCATGGCCGACAGTGACACCCCTTGGGAACCTCCCCTCGCAGGCAACGAGGTCGACCATCTCGTCGGGGCTCTCGAACGTCTCCGAGCGACGTTCCTCTGGAAGGCTGACGACCTCGACGCCACCGCTCTGACGGCCACAGTGGGCGCCTCCACGCTCACACTCGGCGGGCTGCTCAAGCACCTGGCCTTCAACGAGGACTATCTCTTCTCCTGCAAGCTTGCCGGTGAGGCGGTTGGCGAGCCGTGGGCGTCACTGCACGACGGCACCGAGGATTGGACGTTCACGTCGGCCGCGGCCGACAGCCCGGCACAGCTCTATGCGTTCTGGCACGACGCGGTCGCCAGATCCCGGGCGCGGCTGTTCTCGGCGCTCGACCGTGGCGGGCTCGATCAGCTCGGCGCGGTCCACGACGAGGCGGGCAACCATGCCAGCCTGCGCCGGCTGCTGTGCGATCTGATCGAAGAGTACGGTCGCCACACCGGCCACGCCGACCTGATCCGCGAAGCTATCGACGGCCGCGTGGGCGAAGATCCGCCGCCGGGCTGGAAACCCGTCACGCAGGAAAGGCACACGCCGTGACCGGCATTCGCAGTTACACGTTCACTCCCGAGCAGGGTGTCCCGCCGGGCGTCGCGCCGTTCGCCCATGCCACTGCTGCCGGTGAAACCCTCTATGTCACAGGGCAGATGCCCACCGACGTGACGGGCACGGTCGTCGGGGACGACGTGGCCACCCAGACCGACCAGGTGATGCGCAACCTCGCGCGGGTCGTCGAGCTGTGCGGCGGAGTACTTGCTGACGTCGTGTCCGTGCGGGCCTACCTGATCGACTGGGCGGACTACGACGCGTTCAACGTCACTTACGCGGAATGGTTTCCCGGCCGGTTGCCGTCGCGGACGTGCGTGGGCGTCACCGGGTTGGCCGTCGGCAGCCTCGTCGAGATCGACATGGTGTGTTGGCGCGCCGACGGTTGGCCATCCCCGCCCGCCTAATCTGGAGGGGTGCGCCTCCTCCTGATCGCCGATACGCACCTGCCCAAGCGCGCCAAAGACCTGCCTTCCGCGGTGTGGGCTGCGGTGGATGACGCCGACGTCGTGATCCACGCCGGGGACTGGGTCGAGCCTGACCTGCTCGACGCCTTGGAGGAACGGTCGAAGCGACTGGTGGCCTGCTGGGGCAACAACGACGGACCGGAACTGCGCGCGCGCCTGCCCGAACGGGCCGACGTCGAACTGGACGGCCTGCGCTTCACGGTGACCCACGAGACGGGCGGCTCAGCCGGGCGTGACGAGCGGATGGCCAAGCTCTACCCCGACACCGATGTGCTCGTGTTCGGGCACAGCCACATACCGTGGGACGCCACCGCGAAAAGCGGTTTGCGACTGTTGAATCCGGGGTCCCCGACCGACCGGCGACGACAACCCCACTGCACGTACATGACAGCGACCGTCCAGGACGGCGAGTTGACCGACGTCGTCCTGCACCAGGTTAACCGAGATGCGTGACCGTCCCGCCACCGTCGACGACGTCCACGCGATCGCGTCGTCCATGCCGCATGTGACGAGAGTGGTCGGGCCCAAGGCGGGCAACTCGATCTACCAGGTGGGCAGCAAGTCTTTCGTGTTCTTCCGCACGCCTCGCCCGGATGCCTTCGACCCGGACACCGGGGAGCGGTACGCCGACGTCATCGTCATCTGGGTGGAATCCGAGGACGACAAGCGCGCGCTCACCCAGGATCCCCACTCGCCGTTCTTCACCACCGACCATTTCAACGGCCACCCGTCGGTTCTGGTGCGCGCCAGCCGACTTGGTGAAATCGGTGTCACCGAACTGAGCGAGCTGATCCAGGACGCGTGGCTGTCACGCGCGTCGAAACGGCGGGGGCAGCAGTGGCTCGCCGAACACGGAACTTAGCCTGCATCGGCCGCGCAGATGACGCCGATGTACTTCTCGGCCCAATTGCCCATCGGCTCAAGCGCTTCCAGCAGCTCACGCCCCGCCGGGGTCATCGAATACTCCACTCGGGGTGGCACCTCGTGATAACTCTCCCGGTGCACCACCCCGTAGGCCTGAAGATCTTTGAGGTGCTGGGTCAGCATCTTCTGCGAGATGCCCGCCAGGTTGCGGTGCAGCGTGTTGAACCGCACCGGGCCGTCGCTGAGCTCCCACAGGATCAACGGCACCCATTTGCCCGACACGACGGCCATCGCCGCGTCCAGGCCGCACGTGTACTTGCCCAGCGCCGTCATGGCGACCTCCCTGCAGCTAAAGCCCATTAGTTCCATTCAAGTAATTACCGCACCAAATAGTGGGTACTTGTCGGAGAGTTCGCGCCTGTCAACGATGGTGCCATGACCTCAGTGAGTTTCCTAGGGACGGGTGAGATGGGCTCGGCGCTCGCCGATGCGGCGCGCAAGGCAGGCCACCGCACCACGGTGTGGAACCGTTCCGCCGCAAAGACACAACCACTCGAAGCCCACGGTGCCTTCACCGCGGACACGGTCGCCGCCGCCGTCACCGCTTCCGCTCTGATCGTCGTGTGCCTGTACGACCACGCTTCGGTGCACGACGTGCTCGATCCGGTAGCGGCTCACCTGCGCGGGCGGCGGGTGATCAACCTGACCACGACGTCGCCCGACGCCGCTCGTGAGCTCGCTCAATGGGCCGACGCCGCCGGGATCGACTACCTGGACGGCGGCATCATGGCGACCCCGGAAATGATCGGCACACCGGCGTCCACGGTCTTCTACAGCGGTTCGCGCCAGGTGTTCGACAAACACCGCGAACTGCTCGAAGTCTGGGGATCCGCAGACTACTTCGGGCCTGATGCGGGGATGGCTTCGCTCTATGACCTCGCCCTCCTCGCCGGCATGTATGCGATGTTCGCCGGCTTCTTCCAGGGCGCCGCGATGGTCGCAGGCGCAGGGGTGAGTGCAACGGAGTTCGCCGAGCGGGCGGTGCCGTGGCTGCAGGCTCTCGCGCCGTCGCTCGTCGAGTACGCCACCGTCATCGACGGCGCAGACTTCACGGTGCCCGGGCAACAGAGCCTGGTATTCAGCGATCTCAGCGACATCATCGACGCCGGCCGGTCCCAGGGCATCGGCACCGACCTCATCGACACAGTTCAGCGGCTTATTCAACGCCAGGTCGACGCAGGATTCGGTGACCACGGTTTCGCCCGCGTCATCGAGAGCATCAAGAGCCCGGAGGAGGCAGCATGACCACCGTCACCGTGATCGGATTGGGCCCGATGGGCCAGGCCCTGGCAGGCGCGCTCCTTGATGCCGGGCACAGCGTCACCGTCTGGAATCGCACGGAGTCCAAAGCCGCGCAGGTGCTTTCCCGGGGCGCACGATGGGCGGGTAACCCTGCCGAGGCTGTCGCCGCCGGTGACGTCACCCTCGTCAACGTCGTCGACCACGACGCCGTGGACGCAGTACTCGCCGCTGCAGGCGCCGCCGTCACAGGACGGTTGGTGGTCGGCCTGAGTTCCGATACGCCCGACCGGGCCCGTGGCACCGCCAAGCTGGTCGCCGACGCGGGCGGACGCTACCTCGACGGCGCCATCATGACTCCGACCGACGTGATGGGGACGCCGGATACCAGCGTGCTCTACGCCGGGCCCCGCGACGTGTTCGACCAGCACCAGCCGCTGTTCGAGGTCCTGGGGCGAGCCACATGGCTCGGTGAGGACCTCGGGCGCGCCGCCGCCTACGACATTGCCCTTCTGGATGTCTTCTGGACGGCCACTGGCGGTTTTCTGCATGCCCTCGAAACCGCCCGGGCACAGGGCATCACACCGGGCGAGCTGCTGCCGCATGCGCTCGGGATCACAGGGATCCTGCCGCCCGTCTTCACCGAGGTCGCCGAACGCATCGAAGCGGACCGGCACGATGACGCCAGCGCGTCGGTGAGCTCAGTCGCCGCGTCCCTGGCGCACCTGATCGCGGCATCAGAGAGCAGCGGCGTCGACGCGGGCGCCCTGAAGGCGATGAAGCGCTACGCGGACGCCGCCGTCGTCGCGGGACACGGCAACGCCGAGATCAGCCGCCTCGCCCTGGCTATGCGCGAATGACGTTCGCGTGCAGGGTGCGGGCCGCGCCGGGGTGCGTGCCCGGCAAGAGGTGTGCGGCGCCCCCCGCGCCCGCCGATAAAATTCTTCGGTGATGTCCGACGTTGCCACGATGACGGCCTCCGCGCAGGCGAGCCTGGGCGCCAAAGACTACGGGGCGGCGGCGTCGGCGGCATGGTCCGTGTTGAGCGTCGAGCCGTCCAATGAGCATGCGATGCGGCTCTGTGCGCTCGCGCTGCACGGGCAGGACCGTCTCTCCGACGCGCTGTCGATGGCGTGGCGGCTGGTCACCGAGCACCCGCGGTCGCCGCTCGCGCTGTACACGTATGCCGGCCTACTGCACGAGTCGCGGCAGGATCGGCAGGCGTTGGCGGTGCTCGACGACGCGCTGCGGCTGGACCCCGCCAACCCGGACGTTCTGGTGTTGCGCGGTGACATCTTCCGCGCGGTATGGGGTGCGAAAGCCGCTGAGCAGCAGTACCTGGAGGCGCTGCGAATCGCGCCCGATCACGCAGTAGCACACCACAATCTGGCGGTGAGCCGGCTGAGGTGGGGGACGCTTACTCAGGCGGTGCGGGGGCTCCTGACGGCCGATTGTGCGAATCCGGCGTTGCGCCCGTTGGTTATTGACAATGTCGGGCTGGCGCTGACCCGGGTGTTGCGGATGGCGACGGCGTCGGTGGTGTTCCTGGCGGTGGCGTTGGTCGTGGTGATGGCTGCGAACGACGACGGAATGCCGACGGTGCTGCCGCGTATTGTCGCCGGCTTGCTGGGGTTGGCGCTGGTGGTGCCGCTGGTGTGGGTGGTGCGGACCGTGCCCGGTGTGGTACTCAGTGCTGTTGTGCGGCAACGCTTTCTGTTGGTTCTGCGGCTGGTGTTTGTGGCGCTGGCGGTGTTGCTGGGCGTGGTGACAGCGGCGGTGGGCGCGAACCCGGTGTCGGACGTGGCGGGGACGCTGCTGTTGTTCGGCGTGTTCGGCCTGACCGTGCTGGGGTTGGTGACGGGGTCCTAGCCGACGTCAACGGCACTTACCCCGAAGGTCAGCCGTAGAACGTTTGCTCCGTCGACGGTGGTGTACAGGTCCAATCCCATGCAGAATCAGCCCGCTTTCTGAGTTCGATGGGACTCTGCATTGCTCACTACTCCGGCATCCCAGGGACGTCGGTCACCAGGGCCTGACCCGCGTACTTCCACTTGTCAAAAGCTAGGGCTTCGTCCCGGCCGACCGTGTTGTCGATGACCAGTGCAAGCTGTACCGGGAAGCTCTTCATGCCACGGTGTAGCTGCGTTCCCACTGCCAGACTGCAAACGATCACAGCGTAAATCCACAGGAATTCACCTGCGTCGTCTCGACCGAGGAACTCAGGTTGGCATCGCGTCCAATCGAAGTCGGGCTGCGGATGGAAGCGGATCGGCTTTTGGAGAACAACAAGGAAGTAGTCACTTCTGTCGGTTCCGGGTAGTTGGCGCACCAACTTGCCGCTCTCGGGTAATTGGCTCTGCAACTCAGGAATCGCGTGAGGCAGGCCGCCGCCCGACTGGTCCCAATCGATGCTGTCGATGGTCAGCTGAGCCACGGCGGCACCTCCGATGTTTGCGCGCAATCGTCGGATCTCAATGCTCCTCGTGCTGAATCGAAATGCTCAAGTAATAGGTCAGGATGCCACGACATCATTTTGGTTTCGCTAGCGCCGAGACCGGGAGCCTGAAGATCATCATATGCATCGGACAGTGCAAGCATAAGCTGCGCTGTGGCAGTGGTCTGAAAAGCCGAGAGTTGCAGCCGCTGTGGGCGGCGCCAACTCGATTACTGACTGTTTCGAGGCTGAGATCATGGTCGGCCATTGTGGAGGCAAGGAGTTGAATCAGCTCTGCTACAGGCACAATGCGCCGCCTTATCCACTCATTAAGGAGCCCACTGATTCTCAATTCCGCGTACATTGCTGAGTCGCCCTGTATCCACGACGATTTCGTAGACACCGGGTTCGATCAAGCCGGCGCCGATCCGTTGCGCGTGATCAGGATCGTCGGTGAGAAGCAGTATTTCGGCCGTTCTGCCCGATGTCCTTAGGATGCGGACTGGCACACCGTCGAGCTCCGCGGTGTAGATGCGCTCGAAGATTTCGGTTTCGGCAAGTGGGATGCTCGCTGACCAGACATTGGCACGGACCGGCTGAAACCCCGTCGGGCCGTCGGCGGTGATCGCTGTCAGATGGACAGTTTCGGAAACAATGTCGGCAAAGTACTCCTTGCCGCGCCACCGGGCCAGTGTGCCGACCATCGGGCTGGGCGGGCGCCATTGCTTCGCATTGAGCCAGCCTCGGGCAACCCCTTCATAACGCGAGAGGACCTTCTGCTCACCGTCAGCTCGAATTCGCCAATACTCAGATCCGTAGGGGTATCGGGTCCGGCTCATGCTCCAGATTCGAGCGAGAGAGTCGCCGCGAAGGAAACCGTTCGGGAACGTCGGCCAGGGGCGCGGCGCGTTGTCGGGCGGTTCTAACGACGCTAGACGTGGTTGCTCGAATCTGACGACGTCGACGAACTGCGGTGCGCCTTCGACACCGTAGGCGGATAGAAGTTGTTGTGGGGTACGCAAATTGACAACTGCCATGGCATCCGTGACGTAGCCGCCGACCTGGTCGTCGCCGGTATCGACGATGGCCGTTGCGAGGGCGGAGTTGAGAAGCTTCTGCAGAATCAAACGGTCAGGCACGTCGCGTCTCTTCCACCTCGATGCTGTCGAAGTCTTCCGGCTCGAACAATCCACTCCATCCCATGTATTGGTCACCGTCCAGACCCAGTTCGCGAGCCACGGCGGGCGGTCCGATGAAAGTGACCCTCACGCGTCCGTCAGGCATTCTCTGACTGACAGCCACCTCATGACCGCGGATCGTTCCGGTCACCCGAATCAGCACAATGTCATCAATGCGAGATCGGGGGACCTTCACCCATGGTCCCGAATGACCCTGGCCGACCGGTGACGTCCCGGATTCGAAGCCGTCGGGGATTGCGCCGGGGTCACTGCGTAGCGCTACCCATTCTTTACCGCTGAATACGATCGGGACCCGCTGACCGCGGTACACGGCAACAGGACCGGAGACTGGCACGTCAATCACGGATGCTGACCTTGCGGTATCCACTTGCCACCCTGGAGCACGGCGACCAGCCTCTGATTACCACTGTCGAGTACCTCCCACATCTCAGCTCCTTCATGCATCGTTATGTCTCGGCCGACGTATTCCGGGATGACGTCGTCACCAGCCTTGGTGAATCCGTTGCCGGTGAACGGATCATCCCAAGAATCGAACCTGCCATCGCCGCCCATGTCGGACTTCCTTGGTACGTCGTAGGACCACTCGAACTCCGGATCTGCCTGGAAGCGGATCACGTGCGTCCCAGGATCATGTGCCGTGAACGGAGAGTCGGTGTAATCGAGACGTAGGCCGTCGTGGATGGCCATTGGCGAGGACAGATGCGCCGTGTCTCCGGCGACAGTCACCGCGCCACCGACACGGTCAGGCGTCATCCCTGGCGGTCCCGCGATGTAGTCGTCAGCTCGGCTACGGACAAAGTTTCCTTCGGAGTCGAAGAATCCGGGTGGAATGACCTTCTGCATGACGGTATCTGCAGTCGGCGCGGGCAATGCATCGCGAACAGCGTTCAACAAATAACGTTGGTCCGCAGTCAAGGCATCGGTCGCGGTGTTGATCAAGTCGACGAAATGGCTCTTACTGACGCCGTGCGCCGCGAGAGCATCGTCTATTCGGCGGTTGTCGAGGAGTTGTTCCGGTGCGAACTTTGTGGTGTGTTCGCTGCCGTCCATCATCGAGTAGACCCGCGCATGCTCGTCGTGCGCAGCGTCGTCGACAGGTGGCCTGCGGTGATCGTCACCGGGGAGTGGCTCGCTGACATTGGAGTGAGCCCCCGGATCGCCCGCATCGTGGGTTCCGCCGGCATCTGCGGACCCTCCACTATGCGGGCTCGATTCCGACATGCCGCCGGTTGTTGCCTCGGGGGACGTCGTATGCGAAGGGGCCGAGCGAGCGGGGGTTTCTGCTGTTGTCTCCGAGCCCCCGTCGGGCGACGCCGTAGGCGTCGACCCGCCCGACGCTCCATTCGGCGATGCCGACGGGCCCTGCGAGGCGCCTCCTCCCGCGTCGACCGGTGCGCGCGGTCCGGGGCCACCTTCGGCACCGGACGGCCGAGCCGCCGGAGCCGAAGGCTCACCAGGACGCGGACCCCCGCCGGACAGGCTGTTGCCCGACGGCGAGCCACCTGACGGCGTCGACCCGCTCGGTGCTGCACCCGTCCCCGATGCACCGGGGCCTGCGCCGCCGGGAATCCCCTCGGGCCGCAGCGGCGGCACACCGCCGGCCCCGCCCGGGTTGAACTCCGGAACGTGCGGTGCCTCAATAGTGTTGGGCGCCCCGCGGGTCCAGCTGCCCAGCTCGCCGAGCTTGGGTAGCCGCCCCTCTTCGAGTACGTGCCTGCTGAGGCTCAGGCCCTTGGCGACGCTGCCCGTCTTCGACAGCGCACCCCCGGGCACGAACAGCGAGCCGATGTTGAACGCGGCCTCGCCCGCCGCCCGGCCGGGATGATCGCCGGACCATTTGTCCCAGGCGACGAACTCCTTACCCATGTTGGCCAGCACCCCGGGCAGCGTCGACGGATCCTTGGCCACCGACAGGGCCATCTCGGCCATGCCCTTCCACGTATCCGGGTCGGCCATCGCCACGACCCCGGACACGGTGCCGATCAACCCGGTGACCGCGCCCACCTGAATGTCGGTGTACAGCGTCAGCCCGTCGGCGAGGCGGTTGCCCACACCCTCGCCGAAGTTCTCCACCAGGATCGGGCGGATCCACTTCTGGAAGGCGGTCGCCGCCTCGCCGATCACGCCGGTGAGTTCATCGAGCAAGCCGACGATGCCCTTCACCTGCTGCTGGAAGTTGTTCAGCACCGCGCCGACGTCGTGGGCGACTTCGCGCAGGATGTCGTCGGCCTCACCGGTGAAGATTCCCTTGACGGTGTCCCACAGGCCGTCGAGCGAGAGCCGGTCGAGTATCCGTCGGATCGCGTCCTGGGTCGCCTGTACGCCCGAGGCGAAGTCCGTAATCGACTGTGCGACAGAGTTCGACACCTCGGCCAGCGACGAGATCGCGGTGCCCAGGCTTTCCAGCGCGGTCTTCATCGCCGCGCCCTCGGGTATCTGCTGGGCACCGACGACGCTCGTGATCCCGCTCATCTGCGGCTCGATCAGCGCGAACCCGGTGGCGAAGTTGCGCCACTGCGCCGCGGTCACGCCCATGATCGAGGCGTTGCCCGACGGCCAGGTCATCGCAGTCCCGGAGAAGAAGCCGATTCCCGGCAGCACCTGAAGAAACGGTTGGATGAGATACCACTTGTCCGGCGGCGGGACGGTGACGCCATTGGGGCCGGCGGGCACGTGCGCGGGCAAGGCCTTGCGGGGCTCGGCACCGAGGCCGCCCGAAGGCCCCGCACCGCCGATCGTCGCGGCGGCATCGGCGTTGCGGTAGTTGTAGCCGGTGGCCTGCAACAGCATGCCCACCGACGCGAAGGCGTTGGCCGCGTCGGCCACCGCTGAGGTGAACTCGCCGGCCTGGTGGCCGTACTTCAGGCCGAAGTTCATCCCCGCCGGATCCATGCCCGACGAGATGCCGCCGCCGAGCGCCGCGCCCAGCGCATCGGAGAGCTGAGCCAGTTGCGCGCCGATCGCACCGGTCTGCTGACCCGCGGCGATCAGCGCCTCCGGGTCAACCTCGATCCGCACCCCGTGGCCCCCCGGTTGTCATGCCTGCCACATCTGACCGTTCTTGGCGACGGCGTCGGTGTAGTTCTTGTGCGCGGTGTCGGCGACCTTCTGCAGCGCGGTGAGCGCTTCCTTCATCTGCTCCGCGCCGGTCTCCCACTGCTTCTGGGCCTGCGTCTGCGCATCCGACGCGGCGCCCTCCCACGAGCCGCGCAGCATCGTCATCGTGTGCTCGATGTCGTCAAGGCATTCGGTGACCTCGCGACCGAACTCCTCCATGTGCGTGATCGCGGCACGCAACGCATCGAAGTCGACCACTAGGCCGCTCACCGCTCATCCTCGTGCTTCGCATCGCGATCGACTTCCGGCTGCGGTTCGAGGTTCGGAAGCCCCTCGTCTTGAGTGTCCCCGCCGGCAGCGGACCCCTCGACCATCGACGACACCTGCTCGACGAATCCGCCGGCCATCTGGGCGCCCTGCTGCAGGAAGCCACCCAGCTGCTGCGGAGCCGATTGCGCGGACTCCGCGATCGATCCCAGCTGCTCAAGGTTCATCATCTCGGCCAACCCCGTCAGCGGCTCGGGGGGCGGCGCAGCCGCACCACCCGCGGCCGGAGTTCCGCCACCGCCGCCACCACCTCCAGCGGGCGCACCTGCGCCGCCGGTCTGCATCGTCGCGTTGAGCGCGTCACCGGACTGCTGGTCGGTCTTCGCGTACTCCTTGCCCGCGAGGTTCAGCAGGTCCGCCATGGTCTGCAGGCCGCGCACGACCTGGCCGGCTCCGGTGTGCCACTGGTCCCACGCGGGCGCGTACGCCGAGGCCGCGCCACCTTTCCACCCCGAACCGAGCAGCTGCCGCGTCTCCAAGTCCACGCTGGACAGCCCGTCCTGAAGCCGCTGTCCGGCGTCGCGCAGCCGCTCGGCTGCCGCGTGCAGTTCCGACACGACGACCTCGACCGAACCCTCCACGGCAAGCAGCCTATGGGGCGTCGGGAGGGGGTCCGTGCGCCAATTTCGCCCCGCCGCGAGGTTCTAGGGGGCTCAGCCGGGACGGGTGACCTTGTCGTGCTCGGCGCCGCACACGAACAGTGCCAGCCGGGCCGGGACGTCGCCGGGGTTGCGCCACCGGTGCCGAGTTCCGTTCTGCACCACGGTGTCCCCGGGATGCAGTGTCACCTCGGCGCCGTCGTCGAGTTCGAGGATCACGGTGCCCTCCAGCACCACTTCGAAGTCGATGGTGTCGGTGGTGTGCATGCCGGGATCGTCGAGCTCCATGTATCCAAGCAGGCCCGGCAGCTTCTCCTCGCCGTCGGCGATCGCCTCCTCGGTGGTGAGGTCGTCGGTGCGTGCGGTGGCGGTGCCCGGCGGCAGGGTGAACATCGAGAACCGGAACCCGCCGACGGGCGGAAAGTAGGTGCGCCAGTTCGGCATCGACCCGTCGTCGGGGAAGTGCGGCGTCTCGTCACCGCCCCACAGCATCGTGAATTCGGAGCCCGGCAGCAGCACCGGCCTGCGCGGTTCCACCATCTCGTCGCTGGCGAAGACGGATTTTCCGGACGCATCGTGTCCGGTGACGACTCGTCGAGTGCCCCCACTGGCGTTAGTCAGCATTGCGCCAGTCAACACCGCGACGGGGCCGGACGTGGCAGGCTTCGCAATATGGAGAGCAAGCCGCCCACCCCGACGATCGAAGACGCCTACCGCAGCCATCTCGACACCCTTCCGTTCGACGACACGCGAGATTTCGAGGACGCCGACCGAGGATTCATCGCGGCGCAGAGCCCGTGTGTCATCAGGGCCGCCGATGGCCGTGTGGTGTGGGACAACGACGTCTACGCATTCCTCACCGGCGACGCGCCGACGAGCGTGCACCCGAGCCTGTGGCGACAGTCGACACTGGCCGCCAAGCAGGGGCTGTACGAGGTGGTCCCGGGCATCTATCAGGTGCGTGGCTTCGACCTGTCCAACATCACGTTCGTCGAGGGCGACACCGGGATCATCGTGATCGACCCGCTGGTCTCGACCGAAACCGCGGCCGCAGCACTCGCCCTGTACCGCGAGCACCGCGGTGACCGCCCCGTCACAGCCGTCATCTACACCCACAGTCACGTCGACCACTTCGGGGGTGTCCTTGGAGTGACCTCTCAGGCCGAGGTGGACGCGGGCAAGGTCGCAGTGCTCGCACCGGAGGGTTTCACCGAACACGCTGTGCAGGAGAATGTCTATGCGGGGACGGCGATGACGCGGCGCGCCGCGTACATGTACGGCGCCGTGCTCCAGCGCGGCCCCCGGGGCCAGGTGGGCTGCGGGCTGGGGCAGACCCCGTCGCTGGGCGAGGTTGCGATCATCGTGCCGACTGTGGACATTCGCGCGACCGGCGAGACGCACACCATCGACGGCGTCGAGATCGAGTTCCAGATGGCGCCCGGCACCGAGGCGCCCGCCGAGATGCACTTCTACTTCCCGCGATTCCGCGCACTGTGTATGGCCGAGAACGCCACCCACAATCTGCACAATCTGCTGACGCTGCGCGGGGCCCTGGTGCGCGATCCGCACGGTTGGGCGGGTTACCTCACCGAGGCGATCGACACGTTCGCCGACCGCGCCGACGTGGTGTTCGCCTCGCACCACTGGCCGACGTGGGGCAAGGACCGCATCGTCGAATTCCTTTCTCTGCAAAGAGATCTGTACGCGTACCTGCACGATCAGACGCTGCGTCAACTGAACCAGGGGTTCACCGGCATCGAGATCGCAGAGACGTTCGCGATGCCACCCGCGTTGGAGCAGGCCTGGCACGCGCGTGGGTACTACGGCTCCGTCAGCCACAACGTCAAAGCCGTCTACCAGCGGTACATGGGCTGGTTCGACGGTAACCCGGCTCGACTGTGGGCACACCCGCCCGAGGCGATCGGACCGCGTTACGTTGCGGCCATGGGCGGGCTCGACCGTGTCGTCGAGCTGGCGCAGGCAGCGTTCGAAGACGGCGATTTCCGCTGGGCGGCAACACTTCTCGACCACGCGATCTTCACCGACGAGGATCATGCCGCGGCTCGGGCGCTGTACGCCGACACTCTGGAGCAACTGGCCTACGGGGCCGAGACCGCGACATGGCGCAACTTCTATCTGGCCGGCGCCACCGAATTGCGCGAAGGCAACTTCGGCACGCCGACACAGACGACGTCGACCACGATGGTGTCGCAGCTGTCTCCGGAGCAGATGTTCGACGTACTTGCCATCAGTGTGAACGGTCCTCGCGCATGGGATCTCGATCTCGCCATCGACGTCACCTTCCTCGATACCGCGACCAACTATCGGCTTTCGCTGCGCAACGGCGTGCTGGTGTACCGGAAGATGGCAGCCGACGAGGCGACGGCGCAGGCGACTATCACGCTGACGTCCAAGCTGCGGCTGCTCACGCTGGCGGCGGGGGACAACTCGTCACCCGGTCTCGAGATCACCGGGGATGCAGCCGTTCTCGCCTCGCTGGTGTCGGTGCTCGACAAACCGGACCCCAACTTCAACATCATTACGCCGTAGCTCCGGGCGCCGAATTTGTCGGTGCCCCGGAGCATCATGGAGTCATGCCGTCGGCCGTACCGTCTTACCAACCGAGCCCTCCCCGGATGGCGCGTTTGGAGGCGTTGTTCGACGAGATGTCGGAGCTGACCGGGCAGCGCAATGCGATCGACGGGCGCATCGTGGAGATCGCCGCCGAGATCCATCGGGACGGTTTGTGGTCGACGACCGGGTGTCGGTCGATGGGCGAGCTGATCGCATGGAAGACGGGGGTGTCGCCGCGCAACGCGCAGACGGTGATGGCGATCGCGGACCGGGCGGACGAGTTGCCGCAGTGCACGGCTGCAATGCGGGAGGGTCGACTGTCATTGGATCAGCTGGGGGTGATTGCCGAGCGGTCTGGCCCCGGTTCGGACAGTCATTACATGCATCTGGCGGAGAGCATGACGGTGGCGCAATTGCGTACGGCGGTGGCGGCAGAGCCGCGGCCAGATCCGGAGCCGCGGCCGGAGCCGGGGCCGTCGATCACCAAGACGGTCAAGGGTGGGTACACGACGTATCGGATCCGGGTGCACAACCTGGAGGCTGCCAAGGTCGATGCCTCGCTGGCCTCGCATCGGGAGAGGTTGATTGCGGACTGGAAGCGTGACCGCGGCCCCGAGAACGGCAACGACCCTGACTCCGACGACGACGTCGACAACGACGTCGACAACGATGACGTCGTCTTCGTTGCCGATGACGATCCCGTGGTCAACGAGGTGGCGCAGACACCGCCGATGCCAACCACCACGGATGCGTTCATGAGCCTGGTCGAGACCGGCTGGGACGCCGACGTCGCCAGGCGCCCGCACGGGCAGCACACCACCGTCGTGGTGCACCTCGACATCGAGAAGTCCCTCGCCAGTGTGCATTTGGGTCCGGTGCTTGCCGATGCTGATCGCCAGTATCTGCTGTGTGATGCCACCTGCGAGGTGTGGTTCGAGCGGTGCGGGCAGCCGATCGGTTCGGGCCGGTCCACGCGCACGATCAGCCGCCGACTGCGCCGAGCACTGGAGCGTCGTGATCACGGCACGTGTGTCGTGCCCGGCTGCGGGGCCACCCGCAGTCTGCATGCCCACCACCTCGTCCACTGGGAAGACGGTGGACAGACCGAACTCGACAACCTTGCACTCGTGTGCCCGTATCACCATCGTGCCCATCATCGCGGCATGATCACCATCACCGGCCCCGCGCAGCGCCTGATGGTCACCGACGGCCAGGGGGACGTGATGCGCCGAGGATCGCTGGCGCGGCCACCGACCACAACTGCGCCCAAGGTCCCCGCCTACCGCGGGCCGACCGGCGAACGCGCCCAATGGAAGTGGTACCACCCCTACGAACCGCCACCACCGACGACGAACTAGCTTCGCGCTAGGACAATCCACCGTCGGCACGCAGGATCGAGCCGGTGGTGAAGCTGGACGCGTCCGACATCAGAAACAGTGCCGCGCCGACGATCTCGCGTGGCTCGCCGGCGCGCTGCAGCGGCATATCGCGGAACGGGTTGTCGGTCCCGTCGAGGTTCCACGCCGTGCTGATGTCGGTGAGGTACGGCCCGGCCATCAGCGTGTTGACCCGCACCGTCGGCCCGAAGGCTTTCGCCAGCCCCTCGGTCATCGCGTTCAGCCCGGCCTTCGCGGCCGCGTACGGAAGCATGTCGGGGGCGGGCCGGATCGAACCGCTGGAGCTGACGTTGATGATCGAACCGCCTCCGTCGGCGACCATGCGCTCCCCGATCAGCGCCGACAACCGGAACGGGCCCTTCAGGTTCAGGTTCACCACGGAATCGAACATCTTCTCGGTGACCGAGGACAGCGACTCGTACAGCGGCGACATCCCGGCATTGTTGACCAGCACGTCCACCCGGCCGAACCGGTCGTAGACGGCGTCGACCAGCCCGCCCAGTTCGTCCCACCGGCCCACGTGCACCTGATAGGGGAACGCCGCACGGCCCGTCGACGCGGCGATCTCGTCGGCGGTCGCGACGCAGTTGTCGTACTTGCGGCTGGCGATGACGACATCGGCGCCGCACCGCGCCGCCGCGAAGGCCATCTCGCGGCCCAGCCCGCGGCTGCCGCCGGTGACCAGCACCACGCGATCGGTCAGGTCGAACAGCCGATCCGCATATCCAGCCACGGGCCATATGGTGTCACGGTGCAATTGCTTCTGGTCCGACATGCATTACCGCTGCGCAGCGAACCCGGGCAGGGCTCCGATCCGAGCCTGTCCGAAGAGGGCATCGAACAAGCCAAACGCCTGCCCGACGCGTTGGCCCGCTTCCCCATCACCCGTCTGGTGAGCAGCCCGCAGGTGCGGGCCGTCGAGACCGGCCGGCCCGTCGCCGACAAGCTCGGCCTGCCCATCGAGATCGATGATCGGCTCGCCGAATACGATCGCGACCTCCCGCACTACATCCCGATCGAACAGATCGCGAGGGAGCATCCCGAGGAACTGCAACGGCTCATCGACGGGCATCTGCCGAGCAGCGTGGACGAGAACGCCTTTCTGGAGCGCATTTCCGCGGGCATCGACGACCTCGTCGCCAGCGCCGATCACGACGACACTGTCGCGGTGTTCAGCCATGGTGGCGTCATCAACGTGCTGCTGCACAAGATCCTCGGCACCGAACGCCTGCTGTCGTTCCATGTCGACTACGCCTCGGTCACGAGGCTGCTGTGGTCGTCCAGCCGCGAGCGTCTCGCCGTCGCCAGCGTCAACGGCACCGAACATGTATGGGATCTGCTGCCGAGAAATAGTAGATGGTAGACAGAACGCCGTGAACGAGCTCGAAGGACTGGACCTCGCCGCCCTGGACCGACATCTGCGTGAGGTCGGGATTCCCCGCAGCGGCGACCTGCGCGCCGAGCTCATCTCCGGTGGCAGATCGAACCTGACCTTCCTTGTCGGCGACGACGCGTCGGAGTGGGTGCTGCGCCGCCCGCCTCTGCACGGGCTGACCCCGTCGGCCCATGACATGGCCCGCGAATACAAGGTGGTGGCCGCCTTGGCCGGCACCGCGGTGCCCGTCCCGCGCGCCATCACGATGAGCAACGACGACGCTGTGCTCGGCGCCCCATTCCAGATGGTCGAGCGGGTGCCCGGACGCGTCATCCGGCACACCCCGCAGCTGGCCGCGCTCGGCGACGAATCCGTCATCAGCGCATGTGTCGGCTCGTTGATCCAGGTGCTCGCCGATCTGCACGAGGTCGATCCCGAGTCGGTCGGGCTCGGTGACTTCGGCAAGGCCAGCGGATACCTCGAACGCCAGGTTCGGCGTTGGGGTTCGCAGTGGGATCTGGTCAAACGCGACGACGACCCCTCCGATACCGACGTGAAGAAGCTGCACGAGCGGCTGGCCGAGTCCGTGCCGGAGCAGACGCGGAGCTCGATCGTGCACGGTGACTACCGCATCGACAACACGATCCTCGACGACAACGACCCGGCGAAGGTCGCCGCCGTGCTGGACTGGGAGATGTCGACGCTCGGCGACCCGCTCAGCGACGCCGCCCTGATGTGTGTGTACCGCCTGCCGACGTTCAACGTCGTCCACGACGACGCGGCGTGGGCGTGCGACCTGATGCCGCCGACCGACGACCTCGCGCAGCGCTATGCGCTGGCCAGCGGAAAGCCCCTCGATCACTGGGACTTCTACATGGCGCTGGGGTACTTTAAGGTCGCCATCATCGCCGCTGGCATCGCCTACCGGGCAAGGGTCGGCGGCGGGGTCGCCGAGGGCACCGACAAGGTGGATGACGCCGTAAGGCCGTTCGTCGCAGCGGGGCTGTCGGCTCTGTCGTGATCTGAAGGTTTCACCGCTGGTCACCGGTGGGTAGAGAAGCGCGTGCCTTTAACGCGCCCCAACAAATTCCTCTCTCGGACCGGAAAGAAGCGGCCAGCCATGAAACGTGACGTCGGCGCGGAACTAGACATCGAGATCACCGACCCGACGACGCTGGAATTCCAGATCGCTGTCGCACCCCAACCCGGAGCCGAGGTGACGGAGTCGTTGTCGTTCACCTTGGACGGCAGGAAGATTCCGCTCAGCGAAGTGCAAGAGATCAGCGGCGACCACGGCAACCGAATCCACAGGTTCGAGGCACCGGTGGGCAACCTGAAGGTCGATTACTCGGCGACGGTCATCGGGCACGCCGACCCGACCCCGGTCAATGACCTCGATGTGGTGACCTACCTACGCCCGAGCCGTTACGCCGAGGCGGACAAGTTCTTCGGTTTCGCGGCCACCGAATTCGGTGACATCGCCGATTCCGTCAAGCTTCTGGAGAAGGTGCCCGCCTGGGTGGGCGCGCGGCTCAGCTACGTGCCCGGCTCCAGCGATCCGATCGACGGCGCCGCCGACACGCTGCTGGCCGGCTCCGGTGTGTGCCGCGATTACGCGCACCTGGTCATCGCCCTGTTTCGCGCCGTCAACGTCCCCGCGCGGCTCGTGTCGGTGTACGCGCCGGGGTGCCAGCCGATGGATTTCCACGCCGTCGCGGAGGCGTTTGTCGACGGGCAGTGGCAGGTGGTGGACGCGACGTGCCTGGCTCCGCGGCAGTCCATGGTCCGGATCGCGACCGGACGCGATGCGGCCGACACTGCGTGGCTGGACAACCACAAGGGTCAGATCACCGTCAACAACATGTCCGTCACGGCGACTGTCGACGGTGATCTCCCGCGAGATTCGATCGAGCAGCTCGTCGCGATTCGGTGAGCCGCTACAGGCCGGCCTTGAGGTTCTTCTTCGCGGCACGCCGCAGCTGGAAGATCCGGACGGCGCCGACCGCGAACGTCAGCAGACCGCCTGCGACCGCTGCGAACAGGATGCTGACGCCCAGGGGCAGCGACCACTCCCAGCCGAGGAACTGCAGTGGTGTCGACTCGGTGTTCTGCGCGATGAAGATCAGCAGCACGATCAGCACCAGGAAACCGAAGGCCAGCGAGCCCCACATGGCGGCGGCCTTGGTGAACTTCACCGCCGATTCAGGTGGCGGCGGCGGGGTGCCCGAAGGCGGAGTGCCGGGGGCGTCGAAGGCCGGCTGGTCGGGTGACGCGAACGGATCGCTGGTCATGGCTCCATCTTTGCCCCTCGCGGCTTTGAATGAAACCGAAACGCGCGTGACGTATGGTCGGCGAAACCGAAAGGACGTTCGCATGCAACGGTCCCGACAATCCAGGAGCTCCGCCGTCGCGGCGATGTTGGCTCTGGTCACACTACTTCTGGCAGCGTGCGGCAGTTCGAATCCGCTCGGTGGTGGCGAGATATCCGGCGACCTGAAGACGATCAAGGTGGGGTCGGCGGACTTCACCGAGTCGAAGATCATCGCCGAAATCTATGCGCAGGTCCTGGAGGCCAACGGCTTCACGATCACCCGCCAGTTCGGCATCGGCAGCCGCGAGACGTACATCCCGGCGGTGCAGGATCATTCGATCGACCTGATCCCGGAGTACACCGGCAATCTGCTGCAGTACTTCGATGCCAAGAGCACCGCCACCACACCGGATACGGTGCTGCTGGCACTCTTCAAGGCGCTGCCCGGTGATCTGTCGATCCTTTACCCGTCGCCGGCCGAGGACAAGGACACCTTGGCGGTCACCGAGGAGACCGCGCAGCGCTGGAACTTGAAGTCCATCGCCGACCTCGCGACGCGCTCCCCGGAGGTGAAAGTCGGTGGGCCGTCGGAATTTCAGACCAGACAGACAGGCCTGGTGGGTCTGAAGGAGAAGTACGGTCTCGACATCGCCCCCGCCAACTTCATCGCGATCAGTGACGGCGGCGGTCCCGCGACCGTGCAGGCGCTGACCGACGGAACGGTCACCGCGGCCAACATCTTCAGCACCTCCCCGGCGATCGAACAGAGCAACCTGGTCGTGCTGGAGGACCCGGAAAACGTCTTCCTGGCGGCGAACGTGGTGCCGCTGGTCGCCTCTCAGAAGATGTCGAACGAACTCAAGACGGTGCTGGACGCGGTCAGCGCGAAGCTCACCACCGAAGCTCTGATCGAACTGAACACCTCGGTGGAGGGAAACCAGGGCATCGATCCCGACGAAGCCGCGGAGAAATGGATCGCCGACAACGGCTTCAACCAACCGATGGGCAAATAGGGGACTGACGCGCGTGATCACGTTCGAGAACGTCACCAAGAAGTATCCCGACGGCACGGTTGCGGTCGACGACCTCACGTTGGAGGTGCCGGAGGGCACCCTCACGGTGTTCGTCGGTCCGTCGGGCTGTGGCAAGACCACGTCGATGCGGATGATCAACCGGATGATCGAACCGACCTCGGGGACGTTGACCGTCGACGGTCAGGACGTCACGAAGGTCGATGCGGTCAAGCTGCGCCTCGGGATCGGTTACGTGATCCAGAGTGCCGGGCTGATGCCGCACCTGCGGGTCATCGACAACGTCGCCACCGTGCCGGTGCTGCGTGGCGAATCACGGCGCAGTGCACGCAGATCCGCGCTCGGTGTGCTCGAGCGGGTGGGCCTGGATCCCAAGCTGGCCGATCGCTATCCTGCCCAGCTCTCGGGCGGGCAACAGCAGCGCGTCGGGGTGGCGCGGGCGCTGGCCGCCGATCCGCCGATTCTGCTGATGGACGAGCCGTTCAGCGCGGTGGACCCGGTGGTCCGCGAGGACCTGCAGACCGAAATCCTGCGACTGCAGAGCGAATTGCGCAAGACCATCGTGTTCGTCACCCATGACATCGACGAGGCGGTGAAACTCGGAGACAAGGTCGCCGTCTTCGGTCGGGGTGGAGTGCTCCAGCAGTACGCCGACCCGCAGTTCGTGTTGTCCAACCCCGCAAACGAACTCGTGTCGTCGTTCGTCGGCGCCGACCGCGGGTACCGTGGCCTTCAGTTCTTCCATGCCACCGGGTTGCCGTTGCACGACGTGCCGAACGCTCCCGAATCCGACATCGACGGGCTCGATCTCGGTCCCGAGGACTGGGTGCTGGTCACCAAAGCCGACAAGACGCCGTACGCGTGGATGAACGCCGAAGGTGTTGCGCTGCACCGCAAAGGCAATTCCCTCTACGACTGCACCATCGGCGGCGGCTCGTTCTTCCGTCCCGACGACACCCTGCGGCAGGCACTCGACGCAGCGCTGTCCTCACCGACGGGGCTGGGGGTCGCCGTCGACGACGCGGGCCACCTCATCGGCGGGGTGCGCGCACCCGATGTCCTCGAACTTCTGCAGAAGCAGCGTCACATCCCGGATTTGGGGGTAGGGCAGGAGCGAAGCGGCCCGGGGCAGAGGTAGGGATCTGATGCGCTATCTGTTCACACACCTCGACGATCTGTGGGCGTTGACTCTGATTCACCTGCGGCTGTCGCTGATCCCGATCGTCCTGGGTTTGGTGATCGCCGTTCCGCTGGGCGCGTTCGTGCAACGCACCACGGTACTGCGGCGCCTCACGACGGTGACGGCGAGCATCATCTTCACGATCCCGTCGCTTGCCCTGTTCGTGGTGCTGCCGTTGATCATCCCCACCCGAATCCTCGACGAGGCCAACGTCATCGTGGCGCTCACCCTGTACACGGTGGCGCTGCTGGTGCGTGCGGTACCGGAGGCGCTCGACGCGGTGTCACCGGCAGTGCTCGACGCCGCCACCGCCGTCGGTTACAGACCGCTGACACGAATGCTGAAAATCGAACTGCCGCTGGCACTTCCGGTCTTGATCGCCAGCCTGCGCGTAGTCGCGGTCACGAACATCTCGATGGTCGCCGTCGGCTCGGTCATCGGTATCGGCGGCCTCGGCACCTGGTTCACCGAGGGTTATCAAGCAAACAAGAGTGACCAGATCGTCGCCGGCATCATCGCGATCTTCGTACTGGCCATTGTCATCGACACCCTCATCATGCTGGCGGGCAAGGCATTGACTCCGTGGACGCGGGCGGCGAAGACGTCCTCGGCGAAGGCGGGCGCGAGGGCATGAACTTTCTGCAGGAAGCGCTGTCGTTCATCTTCACCGCGGCCAACTGGGGCGGCCCCGCCGGTCTGACGGCACGGATTCTCGAGCATCTCCAGTACACGGCCATCGCAGTGTTCTTCTCGGCGTTGATCGCGGTGCCGCTCGGCATGCTCATCGGCCACACCGGCCGGGGCACGTTCCTTGTCGTCACCGGCGTCAACGCTCTGCGGGCGCTGCCCACCCTGGGCGTGCTGCTCCTCGGCGTGCTCCTGTGGGGGCTGGGGCTGATCCCGCCGACGGTGGCCCTCATGCTCCTGGGCATTCCGCCGCTGCTGGCGGGCACGTACTCGGGCATCGCGAACGTCGACCGGCTGGTGGGCGATGCCGCCCGGTCGATGGGTATGACGGAGACGCGGATCCTGCTGCGCGTGGAGACGCCCAACGCGCTGCCGCTGATCCTCGGGGGCCTGCGGACCGCAACCCTGCAGATCGTCGCGACGGCGACGGTCGCCGCCTACGCGAGTCTGGGCGGGCTCGGCCGATATCTCATCGACGGCATCAAAGTGCGCGAGTTCTACCTCGCGCTGGTGGGCGCGCTGATGGTCACGGTGCTCGCGTTGATCCTGGACGGCGCCCTGGCATTCGCGGTGTGGGCATCGGTGCCCGGCACCGGCAGGCTGCGTCGTCCCGGCTCGATGCCGCAGCCGTTCCTCGACGACGAGGTCGCACTCGAATCTCGTTCTCGCCGCGATTCCGAAGCCCGCCACGAACGCAGTGACCCGCCGACTACGGTAGAGACATGAGTGAAGCCGAGCGCTCGGACGGAAACACGTGGCCGGCTGTTCTGACGTGGAGAGCACACGACGATCCGCGGATGGAGTCCGTGCGTGTGCAGCTCTCGGGCAAACGCATCAAGGCCTACGGCCGAGTGGTCGCCGCCGCCACGAAGGCGCATCCCGGGTTCAGCGCGTCCTACGACCTGGTCACCGACGAACACGGCGCCACCAAGCGATTGTCGCTGACCGTCACGTTGGCCGAGCGGGAGCGTCAGCTTTCGATCGCGCGCGACGAAGAGAACATGTGGATGGTCCAGGAACATTCCGGCCAGGCCCGTCGGTCGGCGTTCGACGGTGCGCTGGACGTCGATGCGGTCTTCAGCCCGTTCTTCAACGCCCTGCCCATCCGTCGCCTCGGCATCCTGCCCGGCAGCAGAGAGTCGGTGACCATGCCGGTCGTCTACGTCTGGGTGCCTGACCTGGTGGTCGACGTGGCGACCATCACCTATACGGCCACCGCAGACGGAATCGAGCTGACTTCACCAGTGGCGGACACGACCATCTCGGTAGACGCCGACGGTTTCATCGTCGACTACCCCGGGTTGGCAGAGCGGATCTGATCACGCCTCCCGCACGCCCGGCTGCGGCCAGTTCGTCCCGCCAGCCGTCCTCGCCCACGATGGTCGTGACGATCTGTGGGCGGCTGAAGCTCTCGTAGCGGATCCGCGCGGCATGACCGGCTTCGACGAATTCTGCCACCGGATGGTGCTCGGCCAGCTTGTTCCGAGCATCGATCAGCAGATGAAGAGCCCGGTCGAGAACAGGCACCAGCTGGGCAGCGTTGGCCTCACACATCGCCCTGACCAGGTCTGGTGCCGTGCCGGCGACACGGGTGCCGTCGCGGAAGGACCCTGCGGCGAGCGAGAACGCCAAAGGGACCTCGCCTGCTGTCGCGGCGAGCGCCTCGGCGAGCAGATGCGGCAGGTGCGAGATCGTCGCTGCGGCCGCATCGTGCTCGTCGGAACGGGCCGGGACGACGAAGGCGCCGCAGTCCAGCGCGAGCTGCATGACCGTGGCCCACACTCCCGCGTCGACGTGGTCGTCGACGCTGATCACCCATGGGGTGTTCCGGAAAAGATGCTCGTCCCCGGCCGCCCAGCCCGAGTGGGCAGTGCCGGTCATCGGATGGCCGCCGACGAACCTGCCGAGCAGCCCGGCCTTGGCGACCTCGGTGAGCACGGCGCCCTTGACGCTGGTCACGTCGGTCAGTGGGCAGTCGGGGGCCGTGGCCCGGACATGACGCAGCATCTGCGGTAGCGCGGGCACCGGGACGGCGAGCACGACCAACGCGCCGGATTGCGCGGCCTGCGTGAGAGCCTCGTCGAGGTTGGTGGTCGCGTCGAAACCGTCGACGCGGGCCGCCCCCACGCCCTCGACCGATCGGTTGTAGCCGAACACCACTCGGCCTGCCGCCTTGGCCGCCCGCATCAGCGAACCACCGATCAACCCGAGGCCGACCACACACACGGGTGTATTCGTCACGTGCCCAGACTACGAGCGCGCTGGTAAAGCCCCAGGTAGGGGACTACCGTTAGCGCCTATGGGAGCGCACAGTGCACAGAAGCAGGAGCGGGCAACCGACGTTCCGGACGGCTTCGGCGTGGCCGTCGTCCGGGAGGACGGCAAGTGGCGATGCAGTGCGATGCGGCCTGCCGCCCTCACCAGCCTGACAGCTGCCGAGACGGAATTGCGCGAACTTCGAAGCGCGGGAGCAGTTTTCGGCCTTCTGGACATCGACGACGAGTTCTTCGTGATCGTGCGGCCCGCTCCGTCCGGGGCGCGGTTGCTGTTGTCGGACGCCACTGCGGCACTTGACTACGACATCGCGGCTGAGGTGCTGGAGAAGCTCGATGCCGACATCGACGAGGAGGAACTCGAGCGGTGTGACCCGTTCGAGGAGGGTGACCTCGGTGTGCTCTCCGACATCGGGCTGCCCGAGGCGGTGCTCGGGGTGATCCTCGACGAGAGCGACGACCTCTACGCCGACGAGCAGGTGGGCCGGATCGCGCGTGAGATGGGGTTCGCAGACGAGCTCTCGGCGGTGCTCGAGCGCCTCAACCGGTGAACCGGTAATCGGGCCGGAGCAGGTGACCGACGAAGACCTGATCCGGACGGCGCTGGCCGCCGCCCGTCGGGCGGGCCCACTCGATGTGCCGATCGGCGCGGTCGTCGTCGCTGCGGACGGCACAGAGTTGGCGCGGGCGGCGAATGCCCGCGAAGAGCTGAGCGATCCGACTGCGCACGCCGAAATCCTGGCGTTGCGCGCTGCGGCGCGCGCCCTCGGTGACGGTTGGCGGCTGGAAGGCGCGACCCTGGCGGTGACGGTCGAACCGTGCACCATGTGCGCGGGCGCGCTGGTGATGGCCCGCATCGGGCGGGTGGTGTTCGGCGCGTGGGAGCCCAAGACGGGTGCCGTGGGTTCGATGTGGGACGTGGTCCGAGACCGGCGGCTCACCCACCGGCCGCAGGTGCGCGGCGGAGTGCTGGAAGCCGAGTGCGCGGCGCCGCTGGAAGAGTTCTTCGCGCGCCGGCGCTGACGCCCCCAGCACCGCGATACCGCGGGTCTGTACGCCGACGCGCCGCGCGGAGCGGCATTTTTGCGCGCGCTCGTGGGAGGTCGGCGACGTTTTGGTCCGCGACGCGTCCATCGGTAAGCTGCCACACGGTGGCGTGTCCGAGCGGCCTAAGGAGCACGCCTCGAAAGCGTGTGACGGGTAACCCCCGTCCGAGGGTTCAAATCCCTCCGCCACCGCCACACGGAAAAGCCCCGCAGCCTGCGATGCAGGTGCGGGGCTTTCCTTGACAGCTACTTCTTGAAGGCGTCTTTGACCTTCTCGCCGGCGTCCTTGAGGCTGGACTTGGCCTGGTCGAACTTGCCCTCGTTCTCCGTGCTCTTGTCTCCGGTGAGCTTGCCGAGGCCCTCCTTGGCCTTGCCGCCGAGGTCGTCGATCTTGTTGCTTGCCTTGTCGTCGGCACCCATCATGCGTCCTTCCGCAGAGTTCGGCTCGAAGTCGAGCCACCCGGGGTGGATACCTGAACGACCGGATTTTGAAACGTCAGGCCCGTCCGAGGTAGTCCGCGCCGCCGACGTAGACCGTGCGCCCATCCATGCCCGGGGCGTCCACGGCATCGACGATCGCCTCGGCGAACTCCTCGACTGTCGGCAGCCGGCCCGCAGCCCGGCGGCGTGCCACAGCGTCGGGGTTGGAGCGGTCGAGCAGACGCACCACGAAGGTGCCTTCGATCATGTCGCCCGACACCACGACCAACTCCACGCCATGCCGCTCGAGGACCGCCCGCATGTTCTTCAGTGCCCGTTCGCCCGCATGCTTGCTCGCCGCCACGGCCTCGTACTCGGGTGGCACCGGCTTGGTGTCGTAAAAGTGCGCCTGGTGGCTCGTGACGAAGACGATGCGCCCGCCGGCGGGCATCGCCTCGAGCGCCCGCCGTGCCAGCGCGGCCTGAGCATCCCGGTTGACCCGCATGGCGTAACCGGGGTCGATTCCACGTTCCATGCCGCCGGAAGCGTTGAGCACCAGGACATCCAGCCGGTCGATCGCGGAAAGCATTGCCTTGACGGCGGATTCGTCACACAGGTCCGCCTGCACGGAAGCCGCCGTGCCCCCGGCAGCTCTGATGCGTTCGACGATCTCGTCGGCACGGCGGGCCTTTTCGCGATAGTTGACGACGATGTGGCGGTCGGCACCGGCGAGCCGCACCGCGACCTCGGCCCCGATTCCGCGGGAGGCCCCCGTGACGAGGACTGTCCGCTGACTATCGGGCATCGGCGGCGTCGGTGAGGTCGTAGTCGACGGCGACACCACCCCACGCCTCGCCGGAGCCGTAGGCGACGAGCATCGCCCTGCCCGACAACGGGATGGAGCGCTCTGCCACACACGCCCCGAGGGCCAGGGGGATCGACGCCGACGATGTGTTGCCGAAGTTCTCGACGCGGTCGACGAATACGGCACCGCCGGTGTCGATTTCCTGCAGACGCTCCAGTATTCGGGAGTTGGCCTGGTGGCCGATCAGGATCGAGGGCTTGATGTCGTTGTCCAGCAAGCGATTGACGGTGTCCGACATCATCCGCACTGCACGGTGATAGACGCGCATGCCGTCGAGCGCAATACCTTTGCCCAGCTGGCCGCGCATCAGATCCGCACCCTCACCGTCACATCCGGCGTGCCACTGGTGCTTACGGAACTCCGGTCGGCGCTCGACGACGACGGCCGCCGCCCCGTCACCGAACAGGGGACCGGTGTTGCGGTCGTTCTTGTCGAGCATCCGCGACATCGCCTCCACGCAGCACACGATCACCGCCCCGCCGTCGCCCGACTCGCACAGCGACAGCGCATTGATCAAGCCGTAGACGAAACCGCTGCAGGCAGCGCTCATATCGAACGCCAAGATGTCGGTGGGTAGGCCGGACTTCGTCGCGACGCTCTGCGCGATCCCCGGCACCGCCCCTCCGGCCGAACTGCTGACGACGATCAGCGCGGAGAAGGTGACCCGGTCGCGGTGGCGTTCCACCAGCGGTGCGCAGACACGTGCGGCGACGTCGTCGAGCTCATCGGAATCGTCCATCCACCATCGCGCACCCACGCCCGTGCGCCTGCGGATCCACTCGTCGGTCAGCCCGATCGCGTCGAAAAAGGAGTTCGGGATGTGCTCTCCGGTGGTCGCCGTGGCGATGTCGACGATCCCAGCGCTCATTCGGTCCCGATCAGTGCCCGGAAGTAGTCCTTGATCTGCGCGGGACTGGTGCAGTCGTCGACCTTTTCGAGGTCGGCGTTCACGCTGAACTCCTGTTCGAGCACCTCGACCATCTCGGCGATGTCGAGCGAGTCGAGGTCCAGATCCCAGATCGCCTTGTCGAAATCGGCGACCTCGGCATCGGGAACCCGGCGCCGCACGAACTTCAGCACGATCGGGTTCATTCGTTCATCGATGGATGGCATCGTTTCGCCTTTCAGATCACTCGTCGAGCCTGTACAACACGGAACCGGAAGTCGTGATCGACCGGGCGGCGACGACGATCTCGGCCACCGTGCCCGGCTTCTCGGCCAACAAGTCCACACTGCTCTTGTCGGTTTCGAGGACGGCGACGATGTCACCGCGCTCGACTTTGTCCCCCACGGTCACAAGCCATTCGACGACGAGCGCCTCTGTCAGCCCGTGACCGAATTCCGGCACCAGGATGTCGATGCGGTCGCTCATTTGCACGTCTCCTCGATCGCGCTCACGATGCCGGCGACATCGACGAGGTAGTCCTTCTCGAAGTGGGCGGGCGGGTAGGTCCTTCGTTGCGGTGCCAACCGCCGTGGCGGCGTGCGCAGCGTATCCCAGGCGCGCTCGGTCACGGCGGCTACGAGTTCGGCTCCGACACCACAGAATTCGACCGCCTCGTGCACGACGAGGAGGCGCCCCGTCCGAGCGACCGATTCGATCACCGTGCCGGTGTCCATCGGTGCGATCCATCGCAGGTCGACGACCTCGACGTCGATTGAGCCCTCGAGCGCCTGGGCAGCGCGGAGCACGTCATCGAGCATCGCCCCGTATCCGGCGACGGTGATGTCGGGCTTGTTGCCGCCACGGCGAACCACGCGGGCACCTTCGGGACCACTCGGATGCGGGGTCTCGCGGGCTTGGAGGCGGCGGTTCCAGTACAGGCGCTTGGGTTCGAAGAACACCACGGGTGTTCCGAGATCGACGGCGTACGCGAGCATGTCGGCCGCGTCGTCGGGATGGGACGGGTAGGCGACGTGCAGTCCCGGTGAGTGCGCAAAGAGTGCCTCGTTGGACTCGCTGTGATGCTCGACGGCCCTGATCCCGCCGCCGACCGGGATGCGGATCACCAGGTGCAGGGGCATGTCGTCGTTCCACCGGGCCGGGATTCTCGCCGCCTGGGTGATGATCTGGTTCATGGCGGGGTAGACGAACCCCTCGAACTGGATCTCGCAGATGGGCTTCAGGCCGCTCATCGCCATCCCGATGGCCTGTCCGACGATCGATGACTCTGCGAGCACCGCATCGCGAACACGGTTGCGGCCGAAGCGTTCCTGCAGACCGCGCGTGACCCGGAAGACGCCACCCAGCGCGCCGATGTCCTGGCCGATCAGCACGACAGAGCTGTCGTCTTCCATCAGTCGGTGCAGCGCGCCGTTGAGCGAATCCGCCAGGCTGGCGGTGCGGGTGCTGGTCATCGGCCGAGCGCCTCGACCAGGCGTTGCGCAGCCGCCGTCGCTTCGGCGTCCGCGTGCTGCAGCCAGGAATCGTCGACGACACCCTCGCCGTGCAGCAGCTGTCGGTACGCGGTGACCTGATCGTTGGCGGCCGCGGCGGCGATCTCGTCGTGGTTGCGATACAGCGTGTGGGCGTCCGAGCTGCTGTGTCCGGCCGTGCGGATGGTGCGCAGTTCGATCAGGCCCGGTGATCCGGTGGTCTGCACGTGGCGCCATGCCTCGAGGCAGTGCAGGTAGGTGCTGTCCGGTTCGGTGGCATCCACCGACCAGGAGGTGATGCCGAACCCGTTGGCGCGCGTGGCGATTCCGGTCAGCATCTGGTCGCTGCTGGGCTTCGAGATGGCCCACCCGTTGTTCTGGCAGACGAAGAGTACCGGCGCTGATTCGACGGCAGCGAGGTTCATCGCCTCCGACACGTCTCCCTCACTGGTGGCGCCGTCGCCGAAGTAGACGGCGACAGGGTCGGGGGCGCCCTGGATCCGCTGTCCGAGCGCGTAGCCCACGGCGTGCAGGGTCTGCGCGCCGACGACGAGCGTATAGGGAAAGAATCGATGCTCTCGCGGCTTCCATCCGCAGAATGTGCGGCCGGCCCACTGCGCGACCACGTCGACCCCGTCGATGCCCCGGGCGATGGCGACGGCGTGCTCCCGATAGCTGGGGAAAATGGTGGCAGTGTCGGCCAGGGCCATCGCAGAACCGACCTGTGCAGCCTCCTGCCCGCGGCACGAGAGCCACAAATCGACCGACCCCTGATTCTGTAGTCGGCCGGCCTCGTCGTCAACAGCACGTGTGACCATCATGTGGCGAAGCATCAGGCGACGGATATCAGCGTCAATCTCGTTTGCTGGGAGCCCTGTTGCGCCCTCGTCGCAGCTCGGGGTCATGTTGCCTGCGGGCCCGCTCACGCCGCGCCCACCGCCGTTGGCATCGCCGTGACGGGGTGAACTTCCGGGCAAGGCGAAGTTACGTTTGTGCCAACCATTGACATGGTTGCCTCCGAAGTCCGGCGGTCAGCCGGCAATATCCAATTTGCCAGCCGGTCAGTCTCGTAACGCAAAGGCGGAGTCAGCAATTCGTTTGCAAACTCATGGACCGGTAATCTACACCACCGTAGAACTCCCGCATGGTCGATCGAGTGGCGGCGGGCGCTGGCAACTCGGTGCACGCGGCTGTCGATCACGACCGTCGCCCGAGCGTCGCGTCAGCCCCGGACGTAGCTCCCTACCGGGCCGCTGCGGCCGATCCGCACGAGAGCGCCGGGGAGGCGGCCGAGAGGTCGGCGTCCACGCATGTACGTGAAGTGCCTGCTTCGCGGGTAACCTGTGTCGCGGCGTCCTTGGCGGCAGCGGCCGCGCGCAATCCGTTCAGCGTGACCACCACCGCAAAGCCATCGTGATCGCCGGTCGTCGTCGTGTCGGTGTGGTAGGCGTTCTCCAGAGAGACCATGCCTCCCGAGGTTGCACGCCCGCCGGCGAGCAGCTGTGCGGCAAGGGCG
Organism: Mycolicibacterium iranicum; assembly: GCF_001650495.1. Lineage (GTDB taxonomy): Bacteria > Actinomycetota > Actinomycetes > Mycobacteriales > Mycobacteriaceae > Mycobacterium > Mycobacterium iranicum_A. The sequence continues at coordinate 74,495 of NZ_LWCS01000019.1, forward strand.
TCCCGGGCCACATTCGACGACACATAGCCATGGCGGGGAAGCCCACGATAGAAGACGAACTCCTCGGTGCTGAACGAGCCGCTCCAGACGTATCCACTGGCAGTCTCGACGGGGTCGGGCCCGAAGATCCGGCCGTGGTTGTTGGGCAGCAGGAAGAAATCGTCCGAGTAGCCGACGAGAAGTCCTCGCGGCTGTTGGCGATAGCGCTCGCCGTCGATGAGCCCGCGGAAGCCGGTGCTGTGTATGAGGCGGGGCGGGAATCCGGCCCGGCGCATGGCGGCGTTGAGTCGCCAGGTGGCCTCCAATGAGGACCGCGATGTCGGATCGACGATAACGACGTTGATCGCTTCCAGCACCGTCCTGCCCTCGTACGGCAAACCGCCGTAGTCGGCGATGTCCCCGCTCGAATCCAGCATCCACTTGCCGATGTCGCCGTACTCCGTAGAGATTTCGTCGTCGGGGGCGGGCGCGTCCGGCGCGGCCTCTTCCGCGGCCGGCTCTGTGGCCTCTCCTGCGGTCTCGTCCGCCTCCGCTGAAACGTCAGCCTCGGGATCCGCGGCGTCGCGATCGCCGCCGCGGCGGACACCGTCGAGCGAAGACGACGGGGTCGAGCCGGGATCGTCGTCCGCTGTGGGACCGGTGTCGGTCTTGGCGTCGGATCTGTCGTCCGTGTCATGGGACGCACGCGTGGCCGAGCTCTTGGTGGTGCGGGAATGGTCCGACGACTGCGCGGAGCTCGCACCGGCGCTCGCAGAGGGTTCCGCGCTGGCAATCGCAGTACCGCCTGCCACGGCGGCCCCGATACCCAGCGCGACGGCCAGCAGTCCGACCCGGCCTACACATCCTGCGGATGATGCGGCTTTTGACGCGGCCGTCGAATCACCCTGCAGTGACGCGACATACGACAGGCTGTGTCGACCCATGGTTGCCCCCATCCCCGGTGCCAGAAACACGAACGTCGTGCCTGCGGTCTCCGGCGAGGGGGAGCCTATACCTGGGTGTGCAGATTCGGCAAAGGTTCGCCGAAGCTCGTCAGACCCCCGCGGGGACGTCGGCCGGGGCGGGTTCCACCGTCACCTTGATCGCCTCGCCCTTCTTGACGATCTGAAACGCATCGAGCACGTCGTCGAGCGGAATGTGCCGCGTGATCAGATCCTTTACCGGCACCTGGCCGGTCGAGATGTACTCCAGCGCCCGTTTGTTGTGCTCGGGCGCCGAGCCGTTGGCGCCGTGGATGTGCAGCTGGCGGTAGTGCACGAGGTTCGAATCGCAGGTGATCGTCGGGTCGGTCTTGGGCAAACCGCCGAAGAACGAGATGCGGCCGTTGCGCGCGGCCATCGAGATCGCCTGCTCCTGAGCGATGTTGGCGGCGGTGGCGGTGATGACGATGTCCGCGCCCCGTCCGCCGGTCAGCTCCATGACCTTCTCGACCACGTCGACGTCGGCGGCGTTGATGACGCCGTCGGGGTTGACGGCGTCGGCCGACATCTTCAACCGTGCGTCGTTGACGTCGACGAGATAGATGGGCCCGCACTTGTGCACGCCACGCGCGATGCGGATGTGCATGCAGCCGATCGGTCCCGCGCCGAACACCACCACGGTGTCGCCCTCTTCGATTCCGAGCAGCTCCTGTGCGTTGATGGCGCAGGCGAACGGCTCCGCCGCGGACGCTTCGTCGAAGCCGACATTGTCCGGAATGCGGTTCAGTCCATCGACTTTGAGCACCTGCCGCGGCACGATCATGAACTCGGCGAAGCCGCCGTCGTACTGGTAGCCCATCGAGGTCTGGTTCTGGCACACCGCCATCCAGCCCTTGCGGCACTCGTGGCATTCACCGCACGGCACCGCCGCGATCACCTGTACGCGGTCGCCGACCTGCCAGTCGCTGCCGTAGGTTGCGTTGACGTCGGCGCCCACCTCGACGATCTCGCCCGCGATCTCGTGCCCGATGGTGCGCGGCGGGGTCAGATTCTGATGGCCGTTGTAGAAGATCTTGACGTCGGTGCCGCAGGTCGAGCAGTTGCGCACACGCAGCTTCACCTCGTCGGGCGCGCAGGTGGGCTCCGGGACATCTTCGAGTCGAACATCTTCGGGGGCGTAGAAGCGCAGGGCCTTCATGGGTTGTCCTCTCGACAGGTGCGGCGATCTGCATGTGTGCTGTGCACCACCATATCTGCCATTCGGGCACAAAACCACCGCAATTCCTGACCGATTCTGACCGAATGCTTGCATTGATGCCCGTTTATGCGGTGTACTGCATGTATGTGACTGGTATCACCAGACCGGTCGCCATGTGAATCGGAGGACTCAATGTCACAAGCGATCCAGGACGCACCACCGCGCACGGGGGTACGGGTGCGGGTGCAGAAATTCGGCACCGCGCTGTCGAACATGGTCATGCCCAACATCGGCGCCTTCATCGCCTGGGGCCTGATCACCGCCCTCTTCATCGAGCAGGGCTGGCTGCAGGGCATCTTCGCGAGCCTGAAGAACCCGGACGGCTGGGTCGCACAGATCGGCGGCTGGGGTTCCTACGACGGCGCCGGGATCGTCGGCCCGATGATCACCTATCTGCTGCCGGTCCTGATCGGATACACCGGCGGTCGGATGGTGCACGGCAACCGCGGTGCGGTGGTCGGTGCGATCGCGACGATCGGCGTGGTCACCGGAGCCGACGTCCCCATGTTCATGGGCGCCATGATCATGGGCCCGCTCGGCGGCTGGTGCATGAAGAAGCTGGACGCGCTGTGGGAGGGCAAGATCCGGCCCGGCTTCGAGATGCTCGTCGACAACTTCTCGGCCGGCATCCTCGGCATGATCCTTGCGATCTTCGGCTTCTTCGCCATCGGACCGATCGTCTCGGCGTTCACCCGCGGCGCGGGCAACGCGGTCGACTTCCTCGTCGACAACGACCTGCTGCCATTGACGTCGATCCTGATCGAACCCGCCAAGGTGCTGTTCCTCAACAACGCCATCAACCACGGCGTGCTCACCCCGCTCGGCACCACGCAGGCACTCGAGACCGGCAAGTCGATCCTTTTCCTGCTGGAGACCAACCCGGGCCCGGGCCTCGGAATCCTGTTGGCGTTCATGTTCTTCGGTAAGGGTGTCGCCCGTGCGTCAGCTCCCGGCGCGGCGATCATCCAGTTCTTCGGCGGCATTCACGAGATCTACTTCCCCTATGTGCTGATGAAGCCGAAGCTCATCATCGCCACCATCCTGGGCGGCATGACCGGCGTCTTCATCAACGTGCTGTTCGGTTCCGGTCTGCGCGCACCGGCCGCCCCCGGATCGATCATCGCGATCTACGCCCAGACCGCGAGCGGCAGCTTCCTCGGCGTGACGCTGTCGGTGCTCGGTGCGACCACGGTGTCGTTCCTCGTGGCCGCGTTCCTGCTCAAGACCGACAAGGCCACCGACGAACCGGATCTGGCATCAGCTACCGCGTCCATGGAGTCGATGAAGGGCAAGAAGTCGAGCGTCGCCTCCCAGCTCGTCGGCGCCGCGGGCGGAACAACCGGGCCGATCAGGTCGATCGTGTTCGCCTGCGACGCGGGCATGGGCTCCTCGGCCATGGGAGCTTCGGTGCTGCGCAGGAAGATTCAGCAAGCCGGCTTCGGGGATGTCAAAGTCACCAACTCTGCGATCTCCAATCTCACCGATACCTACGACCTGGTGGTCTCCCACCGGGATCTGACGGCGCGGGCGAGCCAGAAGACGGGTTCGGCGATCCACGTGTCCGTCGACGACTTCATGAGCAGCCCGCGCTACGACGAGATCGTCGAGCAGCTGAAGTCGACCAACGGCGGCGGGGTGGCGACGGCGGTGGTCGAGGAGGAGCCCGCCGAGGCTCCCGGCGATGACGTACTGCCTCTGTCGTCGATCGTCATGAACGGTTCGGCGACGTCGACGGCAGATGCGATCAACGAGGCCGGGCAGCTGCTGGTCGCCGCCGGAGCGGTCGAGCCCGCCTACGTGGACGCGATGCACGAACGCGAGAGCTCGATCTCCACCTACATGGGCAACGGCCTGGCCATTCCGCACGGCACGAACGAAGCCAAAGACGCCATCCGGCGGACCGGTCTGTCGTTCGTCCGCTACGCCGAACCGGTCGACTGGAACGGTAAGCCGGCGGAGTTCGTCGTCGGTATCGCCGGAGCCGGTAAGGACCATATGGCTCTGCTGACCAGAATCGCCCAGGTGTTCCTCAAGGCCGACGAGGTGGCCCGGTTGCGGGAGGCCAAGACTGCAGACGAGGTCAGATCGATCTTGATGCAATCTGGAAACTAGCCTGTTCTGGTGGATTCCGAGAGTCGCCAGAGCCGGATCGTCGAATTCGCCCGCACCCGCGGGCGGGTGGACGTGGCCTCCCTCGCGACCGAACTGGATGTGGCGAGCGAGACGATCCGACGTGATCTGAAGGTGCTGGCCGGCCGCCGTCTACTCAAGCGGGTGCACGGCGGCGCGGTACCGATGGAGACGGCGGCGTTCGAATCGGGGGTCGAGTACCGAAGCCAGGTGGACCTCGCGCAGAAACACCGGATCGCGAGCGCCGCCGCCCAGCTGCTGCACGGAGCCGAGACCGTCTATCTGGACGAAGGATTCACCCCTCGACTGATCGCCGAGCGTCTCGCCGAAGAAGACCTCACGGTGGTGACGTCCTCGCTGCTGGCGGCGGAGGCGCTCGCGCACAGCCGCACCGTGACGGTGCTTCTGCTCGGGGGACGGATGAGGGGCCGCACGTTGGCGACGGTGGATCACTGGGCGGTGGACATGCTGGCGAGCCTGGTGATCGATGTGGCATACCTCGGTACGAACGGGATTTCGTTGGAGCACGGCTTGACCACTCCCGACCCTGCCGTCGCCGCGGTGAAGAGCACCGCGGTCGCGGTGGCGCGAAGGCCCATTCTCGTGGCCGCCCACTCGAAATTCGGCGAAAGCAGCTTCTGCCGCTTCGCCAAGGTGCCCGACTTCGAATCGATCGTCACGGGGTCGGAACTGAGCCCCGATGACGCGCGACGCTATGAGGCCTTGGGTCCGGTCGTCATCCGGGCTTAGTCGACCTAGCCGTCGCCGAGAATTCGCGTCACCTGCTCTGCGAGGGCCCTTCCCAGAGTGGCATTCGCCTGCGCGGTGAGATGGAGTCCGTCCACCCCATCGGTAGATATCGCCGAACCTGCATCGAAGAACGGCACTTTCACGAACGACGCCATTGCCGCGTACACCTCCGCGAGTCGGGCACTCTTTTCTTGGCTGCCGTCGAAGATCAACTGCAACCACGGGTGTGGCATCGGGACCAGAGGCGGCGGCGCGACCACCAGCACGCGCGGCGCCGGATACCCGGTGCCCACCCCTCCTGCACTCGTGAGCACCTGGGTGACCAGAACCGACATACCCAGCGCAATGTCCAACGGAGTACGACCGAAATACGCCTTGGTGTCGTTGGTTCCGAGCATCAGGATCACCAGGTCCAGCGGCAGGTGGCTGGCCAAACTCGCAGGCAGGTACTTGGACCCGTTCAAGCGGGTGTCGGCCGGGTCGTCGACATTGGTGGTGCGCGCCGACAGGCCCTCCTCCAGGACCAGGTAGTCAGGGCCCAATCGCTCGGCAAGGGCTCCCGGCCAGCGGTCCTGACGCGGATAGCGCTCGGTGGGCATGCCATCGGCGACGGGCACCCAACCCCATGTCAGCGAATCGCCAAAGCACAGAATCCGTTTCGCGGCCATGAGGTCACGCTAATCCTCGATGATGGTGTCCGCCTCGTCGTCGCCGGGGACACGCTGGTGTTCGTCGTCGTCGACCACCGTGAAGAAGGAGTCGCCGTCTTCGGGGGTGCCGTCGATCTGCCCGAGATTGCGGCGCGTCGGTCGGTCGTCCAGCGGCTCCTCGTCGGGCGTGATGTCGGGCACCTCCGCCGCGAGCTGCTCGTCGAGGGTCTGGTGCTCTTCTGCTTCGATCCAGCGATCAGGCGGGTCGACGACGATGTCACCGTCGTCGTTGCGGACCTCGTCGGAGTCGAGCGATTCGGTCGGGCCCAGGGTGTCGTCGGGTCCGCCATCGCCGTAGTCGCCCTCGTAATCACCGTCCATGTCCACGAGTGTGCCCCATTGCCGGATCGCTCAACCGAGCCGCATTCGTGCCTCGTCCAATACCGCCTGGATGTCCTTCCAGGTTCGGCGCACGATCTCGGCGGCGGGTTGCAGGTCGGTGATCCTGGACGACACCTGACCGGTATTGGCGACGCTGGCATCGAGATCGCCCTCGAAATACAGGTCGGTGATGCGTCCGAGCAGTTGTGCCGACGGGTCGTGGTCGCCGATGCGCGCGGCGAGTCCGGTGCGCAGCACCCGCATCGTCGGGTTGCCGGGGACGTCGAGCAGGATCGTGCCGGCATCGTCGGCGGCGACGATCGCGTCCTTGAACTTCGCGTGCACCGCAGCCTCCGCGCTGGCGAGCATGCGCGTGCCCATCTGCAGACCCTCGGCGCCCAGGATCACCGCCGCCGCCGCGGAGCGGGCATCGCAGATGCCGCCCGCGCAGATGAGTGGCAGGTAAACTCGTTCGGCCACCAGCGGGAGCAGCACCATCGTCGACGCACCGAGCGCGGACTTGAACCCGCCGCCCTCGACACCCTCGACGACCAGCGCGTCGACACCCGCGTCGGCTGCCTTGAGCGCGCCTTTGAGCGAGCCGACGACGTGCACCACCGTCATGCCGGCGTCGTGCAACCGCGACGTGAACAGCGCGGGGTCGCCGGCGGAGGTGAAGACGTGTCGTACCCCGGCCGAAGCCAGGATGTCGACGATCGACGGATCCCGCTTCCAGCCCTGGATCATCAGGTTCGCGGCGACCGGACGGTCGGTGAGCTCGCGCACTCGCAACAGGTCCGCCCGGCCCTCCGGGGTCAGCGTCTCCAGCATCCCGAGTCCGCCGCCCTCGGACACCGCCGCAGCAAGTTCCGCACGCGCGATGTAGGTCATCGGGGCCTGCACGACCGGGAATTCGACGCCGAGCAATTCTTGGATGCGATTGGTCACGGCCGTAACCATATGCTGCTACCGTTCGCCTGTGTATCGGGTGATTCAGTGGGGCACCGGCGCTGTCGGAGCGGAGATGATGACGGCCATTCTCGATCGCCGCGGACGCGAGGAGCACAAGGGTCACCGTCTGGAGCTGGTGGGCGCGAGGGTGTATTCCAACGCCAAGCACGGGGTCGACATCGGTCAGATCCTCGGTCGCGACCCGATCGGAATCGCCGCCACCACCAACGTCGACGACATCCTCGCGATGGACGCCGATTGTGTGCTCTACACGCCGCGTACCGCGCGGGTGGACGACGTCTGCGCCGTCCTGGCCAGCGGGAAGAACGTCGCCACAACGGCGTTCATGTTCCACCCCCGCCGGATGGCGACCGCTGATCGCGACAGGGTGCTGGCCGCCTGCGAGGACGGCGCGAGTTCGGTGCACGGCAGCGGTCTGAACCCCGGCAACCTGTCGGGCGTTCTGCCGCTGGCACTGTCCGGCATGAGCCGGACCATCGACAAGATCACGCTGCAGGAGCGCGCCGACTGGTCGGTGTACGAGAGCACCGGAATCACCTTCGACAACATGGCTTTCGGCGAGCCGGTGGAGTCGATCAGTCCGACGGCCACCGAGTTCCTGGCGTTCAACAGCTCGATCTTCTCCGAGCAGGTCTGGTTCATCGGTGACACCTTGAACGCCGATCTCGACGAGGTCACCGCGACCGTCGAAGCCGTTGCCGCACAGCGGGATCACCAGATCTTCGACCATGTGCTGCGAGCCGGGACGACAGCAGGCCAACGGTGGAACTGGACAGGACTCCGCGACGGGGAACCTCTGGTGGAAATCGAGACGCTGTGGACGGTCGGCAACGAATACCCGGGCCACTGGCCCAAGCCGCGACACGGTTGGACCTTGACCATTGACGGTGACCCGACCATGCAGACGCACTTCTTCTCACTCGCGAGCCTGCACCGCGAAGCCACTATGGAAGAGCACGTGCGATCGGCGAACGTCGCGACGGCGATGCAGGTGCTCAACGCAGTTCCCGCGGTATGCGAGGCGCCACCGGGCTTCGCGACATCGGCGACGCTGCCGCTCATCTACAGCGGCGGCGGCTTTCGTCAGCCGTAGAACATCGTCCAGTAGTCGGCCGACCATGCGCCGCCGTCGCACTTGAGTGGAACCCCGTCAGGACTCTGCGCGACACCGGAGGAGTCGCACGGCGACCGCAACGTCCGGACGCCCACCAGCGGAGGCGACGAGATCCAGGTGCTCTTCGAGTTGCAGGCCAGGGTATTGCCGGAACCGTCGAAACCGTAGTTGTAGCGCGTGTTCTGGGTGCAGTGCTCGCCGAGCTGCGCCTCGGTGTTCACGTAAGGCACACAGTCTGCTCCGTCGCAGACACTCGGCAGCGCCGAAGCACTGCCCGCACCGATCAGTGGCATTGCGAACAGGCCACCGGCGATCGCCGTCACTGCCATCAGTTTCATGGCGTACACCCTAAATCGCTGGGGGGTGGCCGCGGGCAGGCTTTGCCCGCATTGCCACCGCAGCGCGCCTCAGGGCGTAGGCTCAAGCCCCATGAAGTCGCTGGTAGGGGTCCTCTCCGTCGGACTGTTGTCGTCGGCCGCTCTGGCCGCGGCGCCGGCATCGAACGCCGACGTCGTTGCCTATCTGGTCAACGTCCACGTGCGTCCCGGCTACAACTTCCCGAATGCGGATGCCGCGATCGCCTACGGGAACTCGATCTGCGCGCGCGTCTCATCCAAGATGAGTTACGCGGATCTGGTGAACCAGGTGAAGGCCGACTTCCGAACCACCGACTACTACCAGGCGGGATACCTGATCAATCAGGCCGTGAACGAACTCTGTCCCGCGCAGATCTGGCAGCTGCGGCAGTCGGCCGCCGGCTACACACCCTTCTAGCGGTTGCCCTGCTAGGGGCAGGTCACCTCGATTTCGAACGGCTTGTTGACCGGCTGCATCGGGTTGGCCATGTCGACGCCCGTCGCGGTGCCCGAGATCTTGTAGGTCTTGTCGTCCTTCTCGACCTTCGCTTCGCCCTGACCTGCGCCGCTGGCGTAGCCGAGCGTGACGCCGTTGACGTTGCCGAGCCCTACCGAGACGACGCTGGGCGAATCGCCCGTGGTGACTACCGCGCCGATGCCGGTCGTCGCGTCGCCGATCGCGATGTTGGTGTTGCCGCCCATGTCGGAGCAGACGACGGTGCCCGTGACCTCCTGGTCGGTCCCGTCGATGGTGACGGTGCTCTTGCCCTCGGCTGCAGCCGCCTGCGAGGTTTCCCCGGAGGTCTCGGACTTATCTGAGCCGCAGCCCGACAGGCCTGCGATGACGATCGCTGCGCCACCCACTGCAACGAGGATGTTGCGGTTCATCGTGGTTCTCCTTTGCGTCACGTGATTCGCCGAGACCGCGAATCATCTCGAGCAGTATGATCACAGAAATTCGTTCAGCAGGCGATCTTGATCTGAAAGTTGCCTGTTGTTCGAAAGCTGGGGTTGTCCGTGTCGAAACCGTCGGCGATTCCCTGGATGTCGTAGGTGCGTCCGGTCATCGTCACCGTCGCCTCGCCGCCGAGGCCGTCGTTGTAGCTGCCGGTGAAGCCCCCGAGGTCGAGAATGCCGACCTCGCGGACGACGAGCTCGTCCTGGCTCTCGATCATGGCCGAGATGCCCGGTGCCTCAGGGTTGCCCGGGTCGCCGGTCCTCATCATCGTCAGTCTCCCCACCGGGTCGCACTGCACAGCGTCGGTGGTGCCCACATCGGCACCGTTCACGGTGATCTGCGCGGTCCCGGCGACGAGGGTGCCGGGCTGCGGGGTGTACTCGAGAGGTTGTGACGAGCACCCGGCCAGTGCCAGCGCGGCCGCCATGACCGAAGCGGTTCCAGTCCAGTGTGTGCGCACAGTGCAGAATCTACGACGTGACCGGCCCGTTTTTTAGCGTTGACGCGGATTTGCCGGGACGGCTCGGCCGCACCGGAACCATCCGAACGCCTCACGGCGACATCCAGACCCCCGCCTTCATCGCGGTGGGCACCCAGGCCACCGTCAAAGCCGTCCTGCCTGAGACCATGAAACAGGTTGGTGCACAAGCTGTTCTGGCGAACGCCTACCACCTGTACCTGCAGCCGGGTCCCGACATCGTCGACGAGGCGGGCGGTCTCGGCGCGTTCATGAACTGGCCGGGCCCGACATTCACCGACAGCGGCGGGTTCCAGGTGATGTCACTGGGCGTCGGGTTCAAGAAAGTGCTGGCGATGGACACCGATCGGGTCCAGGCCGACGACATCATCGCCGAAGGCAAGGAGCGGCTCGCCCACGTCGACGACGACGGTGTGACGTTCCGGTCCCATCTGGACGGGTCGACGCACCGGTTCACGCCTGAGGTGTCGATCGGCATCCAGCATCAGCTGGGCGCCGACATCATCTTCGCGTTCGACGAACTGACCACGCTCGTCAACACCCGCGCGTACCAGGAGAGTTCGGTGCAGCGCACCCACGAGTGGGCGGTGCGGTGCCTGGTCGAGCATCGCAGGCTCTCGAAGGTCCGGTCACACAAGCCGCCGCAGGCGCTGTTCGGGGTAGTGCAGGGTGCGCAGTACGAGGACTTGCGCAGGCAGGCGACGCGCGGGCTGACCGAGATCGTCGACGAGGACGGTCGCGGCTTCGACGGGTACGGCATCGGCGGCGCACTGGAGAAGCAGAATCTCGCGACCATCGTCGGGTGGGTGACCAGTGAACTGCCCGCCGACAAACCGCGACACCTGCTGGGCATCAGCGAGCCCGACGACCTCTTCGCCGCCGTCGAAGCCGGCGCCGACACGTTCGACTGCGTGTCGCCGTCGCGAGTCGCGCGCAACGCCGCGGTGTATTCGGTGTACGGCCGATACAACATCACCGGGTCGCGGTATCGCCGCGATTTCGCGCCGATCGACGCCGAATGCGATTGCTACACGTGCGCCAACTACACACGGGCTTACCTGCATCACCTGTTCAAGGCCAAGGAGCTGCTGGCCGCGACGCTGTGCACGATCCACAACGAACGGTTCGTCATCCGCCTGCTCGACGACATCCGTGCCGCGATCCCGGCCGGCCGTTTCGACGAGCTGCGTGAGCACGTCCTGGGGCGCTATTACGCAAGCAAGGTCTGACGGGCGTGCTCTCGGCACTTGATGCCTGACCAGCACCTTCTTAGACGCATGCACAATACGAACATGACGACCGCAGCCCAACCGCAGTCACTGCTCATGCAGATGCTCGATCCCGCCGTCAGGGCAGATCCCTATCCCGTCTACGACCAGATTCGGGCGCAGGGGCCGATCCAGCTGCCGGAAAACAACCTCACGGTGTTCGCGAGCTACGCCCACTGCGACGAGGTGTTGCGCCACCCGGCCGCGGCGAGTGATCGGCTGAAGTCCACGGCGGCCAAGCGGGCCATCGCCGAGGGCGCGCAGCCGCGTCCGTTCGGTCCGCCGGGCTTTCTGTTCCTCGACCCGCCGGACCACACCCGGTTGCGGAGGCTGGTCAGCAAGGCGTTCGTCCCGAAGGTCGTCAAGGCACTGGAACCCGACATCGTCGCGATGGTCGACGGTCTACTCGACGAGGCAGGACCGGACGGGGCGTGGGACGCCGTCGCCGGGCTGGCCTATCCGCTTCCGGTCGCGGTGATCTGCCGCCTGCTCGGCGTGCCGCTGGAGGACGAGCCGCAGTTCAGCGCCGCGTCGGCATTGCTCGCGCAGGGGCTCGATCCGTTCTTGACCGTGACGGGATCGTCCGACGGAAACTTCGACCAGCGGATGGAGGCGGGGCTGTGGCTGCGCGGATACCTGCGCGACTTGATCTCCAAGCGCCGCAAGGATCCGGGCGACGATCTGATGTCGGGGCTTATCCACGTCGAGGAATCGGGCGATCAACTGACCGAGGACGAGATCGCCGCGACCTGCAACCTCCTCCTCATCGCCGGTCACGAGACGACGGTGAACCTGATCGCCAACGCGGTCCTGGCGCTGCTGCGTGACCGCGACCAGTGGTCGGCCCTGGTCGCCGATCCGCAGCGGGCCACGGCGGTGGCCGAGGAGACGCTGCGCTATGACCCGCCGGTGCAGTTGGTCGGCCGAATTGCCGCTGAGGACATCACGATTGGAGGCGCCACGGTCCCGCAGGGCGACAACATGCTGCTGTTGACGGCCGCCGCGAACCGCGACCCCGACGCCGTTGAACGGCCCGGCGAATTCGATCCCGACCGCGAGACGATCCGTCATCTCGGCTTCGGCAAGGGACCGCACTTCTGCCTCGGCGCCCCGCTGGCACGGTTGGAGGCCGCCGTGGCACTGACCGCGTTGACGTCACGCTTCCCGAACGCCGAACTCGCCGAGGAGCCGACCTACAAGCAGAACGTCACGCTGCGCGGGATGTCGGAGTTGCTGATCGTCACCCGGTAGCGCGGGAATCGGCCACGGCTGCGCGTACCGCTGATCGCAACCAGCGGTGTCGACGGTCGTTGTCGTAGGCGGGATGCCAAATCATCCGGTAGGGCAGCCGCCGAAACGCTTTCGGCGCAGGGATGATTCGAATGTGGTGCGCGCGCGTCCAACCGTTGGCCAAACTTGCGGGGATCGTCGCCACCAGGTCGGTGCCGGCCAGGATCAGCGGCACCGCGGAGTGGTACGGCACCGTGACCGCCGCCGTGCGCTTCCATCCCTGTGCGCGCAGCGGCAAATCGACGTCGGGCTGAATGCCGTCGGCGACATCCACGACGAGGTGTCGCAGCCGGCAGTATTCGTCGAGGCCGAGATCGCTTCCCAGCGTCGGGTGGTCGCCGTCGGCGACGCAGACGAACCGCTCGTCCAGCAGCTCGGACGACGCGAGGTCAGAAGCCATGAACCCGCCGAAGAGTCCGAGATCAACGCCCCCGCTGTGGATTTGCTGGGCGGCGGTCTCGAATCGCCAGCTGTGAAACCGGATTGGGGCATTGGGCGCGTCGGCCGCCAGCCGCGCGCAGATGGCAGCCCCGTAGGTGTGGACGGCGAAGTCGGTACATGCGATGTCGACGGGAGTGTTCGCCGAGGCCGGATCGAACGAATCGGGGGACACGAGGGCTTCGAGGGCGGGAAGCACCTCGGCCAGCTGGGCATGCAGCACCTGGGCGCGGGCGGTGAGTCGGAAGCCGTCCCGGTCCCGGACGAGGAGCTCGTCGCCGAGGAGGTTTCGAAGGCGCTGCAGGGCCCGGCTTGTCGCGGGTTGACTCAACCCGAGACGAGCCGCGGATCGGGAGATGTGCCGCTCGTCGAGGAGCACGGCCAAGGTGGGCACCAGATTCAGGTCAGCCCGCAGGGTATGCATGACATGCATGCTTCTCATCATAGAAATGCATGGCAGATATGGATGTGCTTCTGGCACCGTCGAGTTGTACCGGCAGAACCACGTACCGAAAGGACTAGCTGCATGAGGATCTCCGGAAACACCGTTTTCATCCCTGGTTCGACCAGCGGCATCGGCCTCGCTCTGGCGAATGCGCTGGCGGACCGGGGCAACACCGTCATCGTCGGCGGCCGGCGCGCCGACCTTCTCGAGAAGATCGCCGCCGAGCGCCCTGAGTTCGGCACGGTTCAGATCGACACCACCGATCCGGCAAGCATCCAGGCTGCCGCTGCCGACGTCATCGCGACGTATCCCGAACTGGACACCCTCATCACGATGGCCGGCGTCATGAAGGTCGAGGACTGGCATCGCCCCGAAGGCTTCCTCGAGTCTGCCGAAGCCGTCGTTACCACCAACGTGCTCGGCCCGATCCGGTTGCTCGCTGCGTTCATCGAGCACCTGCAGTCTCGCCCGTCGGCCACCGTCGTCACGGTCTCGTCGGGGCTGGCGTTCGCACCCCTGCAAGCCACGCCGAGTTACAACGCGTCGAAGGCTGCCATTCACATGCTCACCGAGTCGATCCGATTGCAGCTCGCCGACACCGACGTCGAATTCAAGGAACTGATACCGCCCTCGGTCGCCACGGACCTGCTGCCCGGACAGCGGGAGAGCAGCTTCGCGATGCCGCTGGAGGACTTCGTCGCCGAGGTCATGAGCATCCTCGAATCGCAGCCGGAGGCCACCGAGATCCAGGTCGAACGCGTGAAGTTTCTGCGTTACGGCGAAGCGCGCGGTGACTACGACAAGGTCGTCGAGACATTGAACAGTGCTGACCCGCATGGCAATTGAGGGCACGGCAGCCATGGGCAAGCAGATCATCCTCATAACAGGGGCATCCAGCGGATTCGGCCTGATGAGCGCGAAGGCTCTGGCCGATGCCGGGCACACCGTCTATGCCTCGATGCGGGGCACCACGGGTCGCAACGCGCCGCAGGTCCAGTCGATCGCTGCCTACGCGGATGATCACGCCGCGGATCTCCGCACTGTCGAACTCGATGTGCAATCAGAGGACTCCGTCGCGGCGGCGGTGTCGCAGATCATCACCGAGCATGGCCGCCTGGACGTCGTGTTGCACAACGCAGGCCACATGGTGTTCGGACCGTCGGAGGCATTCAGCGCGGAGCAACTCGCCGCGCTGTACGACATCAATGTGCTTGGCGCACAGCGTGTCAACCGCGCGGTTCTGCCTCAGATGCGCGCGCAGCGCCGCGGGCTGGTGCTGTGGATGTCGAGCAGCTCCGCAGCGGGCGGCACGCCGCCCTACCTGGGACCCTACTTCGCGGCGAAAGCAGCGATGGATGCGTTGGCGGTCAGCTACTCACGGGAACTTGCGCTGTGGGGAATCGAGACGTCGATCATCGTGCCCGGCGCTTTCAATTCTGGCACCAACCATTTCGCCCATGCCGGTGATCCTGTGGACGCCGCAGTGGTGCAGTCGTACGAGCACGGTCCCTACGCCGGTTTCGCCGCCCGGGTGCGTGAGGCATTCGATGCCATCGTGCCCGCGGACGCCGATCCCGAGACGGTCGCGCAGGCGGTCGTGGCGGTCGTCGACACCGCCCACGGGCAGCGCCCGTTCCGGGTGCACATTGATCCGTCCCACGACGGAGCCGACGTGGGTTTCGCCGTTCAAGACCGGCTGAAAGCCGAGATGCTGCACCGCACGGGGCTTGCTGAGCTCCTGCGTGTTGCGGTCTAGTTGGTCAAGGCGTCGATGACCTCGCGGGCTGCCCGCTCACCTGCTTCCACGGCGCCCTCCATGTAGGCACTCCATTCGGTGGCGGTGTCGGTGGAGGCCCAGTGGATGGGCCCGATCGGCTCGGCCAGTGCGGGGCCGTAGGTGGTCCACACCAGCGGTCCGCAGTTCGCGTTGTAGCAGCCGCGGGTCCACTGCCTGCTGCCCCACTCGCCGTCGAGATAGTGCAGCGGTTCGGCTGCCTTCCCTCCGAAGTGGCGCACCAGTTCAGCGGTCAGCGCCGCCCGCCGTTCCTGCTCCGACCAGTGGCTGTGGGTGCGGGCCTGCTCACCCTCGAGGAACAGCAGGATGACGCCGTGGTTGTCGCCGAGGATGCAGGTGTCGTTCGACATCCGGGCGGGCCCGACGTCCGAGATCAGCTGGCCGTTGAGGCCGTCGGAGCGCCAGAACGGTTCGTCGTAGATGAAGAACGCCTTCATGGCCGCCGAGTTCGGCATCCGCTGGGTGAGCTGGTCGCGGTAGCCCGACAGCGGCGGGTCGTATCCGAGGCGCCCGGCGAGCATCGGGGACAGCGCGACGATGACCCGTCGCCCCTTGGCGCTCCGTCCCCCGCGGCAGTGAACGGTGACACTGTCGGTGCCGTACTCGATCAGCTGCACCGGCGACTCGAAGACGATGTGCTGGGAGATCAGGGCCGCGAGCCGGTTCGGGATCTCCGCTGTGCCTCCGACGAATCGCGTCGTCTGCGCGCCGCCTTCGGATTCGGCGAACAGCTCCGAGGTGACGCCACAGGTCTGGATCGTGAAGAGCAGATGCAGGAATGACACCTCGACGGTCGGGACGGCGAGGATTCCGACGGTGCAGATCTCCAGCAGCGTGCGCGCCACCGGCGACAGCCCCTGGGCGTCGTACCACGCACCCGCGGTGATGGCGTCCCACTCGGCGGCGTGCGGGGCGGTCCAGGGCGCGGCCGGTGACACCTCGGCAGCCAGCTCGTCGAGGCGACGCAGCACCTTCTCCAGCTCGGCCAGTTCATCGCCGAAGCGGGCGTGAAACTCGTTGCCCCGCAGGACTCCTGTACCGGCCAGCTCGTAGGACGTTTCGCCGTCGTCATACTGCGGGTAGGTCTCGACCCCGAGTTCGGCGGCCAGCGCGAACATCCGGTGGTGGTTGTCACCGATCCACTGCGCGCCCAGTTCCATCGGCAGACCGCCCAGTTCCTCGGTCAGGATCCGTCCGCCGACCCGGGTGTCGGCCTCGAGGACCAGCGGAGTGAGTCCCGCCTGCAGAACTGTGCGCGCGGCGATCAGCCCCGACAGTCCCGCGCCGACAATGAGGACGTCTGCTTCCGGGGTTGCCATGTCGGACAGCCTCTCACGGCGCTAGCGAACCAACCCCGGTTTCTTCGCTTGCTCGAACATGGAGTCCGAAAGTTCGAAGCCGAGAGTCTGCTCTGCGCAGCCTTTTGAGCACCGCAGTTACGGCATCCTCGTCGGCGTTCATGCCGCGGCTCGGCCGGAGGTCGACGGGCGGACGAGGCGGTGCAGCGGGCAGTGGGCGTAGCGGTGACACACGTAGGTCATTGCAGCGGCGACGACGGTGATCGCAGCAGCGGCGATACCCACGCCGAGGTGTATCTCCTCGGCCAGGATGACCGACGACATCACCAATACGAACCAGCCGAAGGCTTTTCGCAATGAGTCGGGGTTGACCATCGCGGTCAGCCGGGCGCCGACGAGGGCACCCACCACGGCCGCGGTGGTGACCCCCAGGGCCACCGTCCAGTTGATGTGCACGGTGGACAGGTACCCGGCGAGGCCGGCGAAGGACTTCATGGCGATGACGACCAGCGAGGTGCCGACCGCGACGGGCATCGGCAATCCGCCGAGCAGCGCCAGGGCAGGAACCACCAGGAAGCCGCCACCGGCGCCGACCAGGCCGGTGACCAGCCCGACCACCAACCCCTCTGCGATGATCTTCGGGATCGGCAGCCGATGCTCACCTGCGTTCGCCGCGACGTTCTTGCGTCCCCGCAGCATCGCGACGGCGGTGGCGATCATCATCAGCGCGAACCCGATGAGCAGGACTGTGCCCGGAATGAACCGGGCCAGCAGACCGCCTGCGTAGGCGCCGGCCATGCCGGCGGCGCCGAAGATGAGGCCGGTGCGCCACTGCACCCGGCCTCCGCGCGCGTGGGAAACCGCGCCGATCGCGCTGGTGACACCGACCACGAGAAGCGAGGTGGCGATAGCCGCCTTGGCGTCCATGCCGGCCACGTAGGCCAGAAGCGGGACCGTGAGTATGGAGCCACCGCCGCCGAGCAATCCGAGTGCGACGCCGACGAAGACGGCCAGTCCGATGGTGAGCGCGATCACGGCGGTCAGCTCACCTTCTGGGATGAGCCGACAAGCTGGGACACCACAGCCTGGGCATCGCAGGCGGCGCCGCGGTTGTAGGGCAGCTTCGACAGCAGCATGCCCATCGCGCACGTGTTGGACAGCGCGGCGAAGGTCAGGCCGCCGCCCACCGCCCCGGCCAGCCACTTGAGCTTGGGTGCGGCGATGCTGGCGAGGATGCTCGTCAGTACGAGGGAGCCCGCCACCAGGCGCACCTGACGCTCGAGATCCCAGCGCTGCGCACCGCGGTTGACCGCGAATCCCTTGGCCTCCCAGGCGGTGATGCCGCCGTCAAGGATGTGCACGTTGGCCAGGCCGGCGTGGCGTAGCGCCTCCTCGGCCTGCGCAGCACGCTGGCCTGAGCGGCAGACGAGGACCACGTCCTCGTCGAGATGCTTGACGATCTCGTCGCGGTGCTCTCGGAGTAGATCCAGCGGGACGTTGTAGGCGCCTGCTATGTGGGCGGTTTCGAACTCGCCCGGTGTGCGGACGTCGAGCACTCGTGGTGGCTGATCGGAGCCGAGCATCTCACCGAGGGTCTGCGAATCGATGGTGGTCGGGGCGGTCATGACGTGTCCTTTCGGTACGGCGGCATCGCAGGTACCAGATACTGCGGGGGGTATATTCACCGCATGATACACATACCCCTGGGGGTAAATACAAGAGGGAATCGGAATACCCCCACAGGTACTTGACATACCCATAGGGGTATAGGCATCGTAGATGTCAGAAGCCGCCCCGCTACCGAGATGAGAGGACCTCCGAAATGAAGTTCATCCAGTACTACCTGGATTGCCTGTCGCACGCGTCATACCTGATCGCCGACGAAACCACCGGTCGTGCAGTGGTTGTCGATCCGCAGCGTGACGTGGCCGAGTATCTGGCCGACGCCAAGGAAAACGGCTACAGCATCGAACTGGTCATCGAGACCCACTTTCACGCCGACTTCCTGTCCGGCCACCTGGAACTCGCCAAAGCCACGGGCGCCAAGATCGTCTACTCCTCGGTCGCCGAGACGGAGTTCGAATCGATGGGCGTTGCCGACGGCGAGCGCTATTCGCTGGGCGAGGTGACCCTGCAGTTCCTGCACACCCCGGGCCACACTCCCGAATCACTGAGCATCGTGGTCTACGAGCACGCCGGCGACCAGGTTCCCTACGGCGTGCTGACCGGTGACGCGCTGTTCATCGGTGATGTCGGTCGGCCCGACCTGCTTGCCTCGATCGGTTTCACCCGAGAAGAGTTGGCAGACAAGCTGTATGACTCGTTACACGACAAGCTGATGACACTGCCAGATGCCACCCGCGTCTATCCCGCCCACGGTGCCGGCTCGGCCTGCGGCAAGAACCTGTCCACCGACCTGTGGTCGACGATGGGGGAGCAGAAAGCGACCAACTATGCGCTGCGGGCCCCGGACAAGGCCACGTTCATGACACTGGTGACCGAAGGGCAGCCGCCCGCGCCGGGCTACTTCGTCTACGACGCGATCCTCAACCGTAAGGACCGCGAGCTGCTGGACGAGACCAAAATGCCGACCGCGATGAGCTACCAGCAGGTCCGCGATGCGATGGACTACGGCGCCGTCCTCATCGACGGGCGTGGCCCGGAGGAGTTCGCCCTGGGCCACCTGCGCGGCGCCGTCAACATCGGCCTGGAGGGCCGGTACGCCGAGTTCGCGGGATCGGTGATTCCGACAGACGTCGACATCGTCCTGTTCACCGAACCGGGTCAGGAGCTGGAGGGCAAAACCCGACTGGCCCGAATCGGGTTCGACCGGGTGATCGGCTACCTGGATCATCCGGTCGAGGCGATGCTCGACCACCCAGACGGCGTGGCCGTCGCCTCCCGGCTGACCGCGCAGGCGTTCGACCAGCGCGCACAAGAACTCGCCGACCTGCAGATCGTGGATGTGCGCAACCCCGGCGAGGTCGCCGCCGGCACCATCCCGAACGCGATCCCGATCCCGTTGGGGCAGCTACCTGCTCGGCTTGGTGAGCTGAACCCGGCTGCCCCGACAGTCGTGTACTGCGCCGGTGGCTACCGGTCCTCGGTGGCCGCGAGTCTGCTGCGCCGCAAAGGCTTTGCTGATGTCAGCGACATCCTGGGCGGCTTCGGCGCCTGGGAGGAATCCCACCAGAACGCCTGAGCGACAGGAAGAACCAGGAAGAACCATGACAACCGCAAAGCATCGAATCCTCGTCGTCGGCGGCGGAACGGCGGGCATCTCGGTGGCCGCCCGCCTGCTGCGCCGCGGTCACACCGACGTCGCCGTCATCGAACCGTCCGAGGTGCACTACTACCAGCCGCTGTGGACCTTGGTCGGCGGCGGGCAGGCGAAAGCGTCCACCACCGTACGGACCGAGGCTTCGGTGATGCCCGAGGCGGCGACGTGGATCAAGAACGCCGCCGCGCGGGTCGATCCGGACTCCAACATGGTCACGTGCGTCGACGGTGCGGAGTACGAGTATGACGTGCTCGTCGTCTGCCCGGGCATCCAACTGGACTGGGATCGCACCGAAGGTCTGACCGAGGCGCTGGGGAAGGACGGCGTTTCGTCGAACTATCGCTTCGATCTCGCGCCCCGCACGTGGGAGTTCATCCGCAACCTGCGTTCGGGCACCGCGGTGTTCGCGATGCCCTCCGGCCCGATCAAATGTGCCGGCGCGCCGCAGAAGATCGCGTATCTGGCCAGTGACTACTGGCGAAAGCAAGGCGTGCTCGACGACATCGACGTCCACCTGGTCGTACCGACGCCGCGTCTGTTCGGTATCCCAGCCATCGCCGACAACCTCGATGTGATCGCCTCCGGCTACGGGATCACCGTGCATACCAACGCAGAGGTGACCTCTATCGACGGCGCAGCGCACAAAGTAGCAGTGACTCCGTTGGGTGCGCAGGGGTCCGACACCGTGCTGCCCTACGACGTCTTGCACACCGCCCCGCGACAATCCGCCCCGGACTGGATCAAGTCCAGCCCGCTGTCCACCGGTGACGCCGGAGGCTACGTCGACATCGACAAGCACACCATGCAGCACCTCCGGTATCCCAACGTGTTCAGTCTCGGCGACGCCGGATCGTCACCGAATTCGAAAACCGGTGCCGCGATACGCAAACAGGCCCCGGTGGTGGTCGACAACATCGAGTGCTTGCTGGCGGGCAGGCCGCCCCATGCCTCCCACGACGGATATGGCTCATGCCCCATCGTGACCTCCGCCCACGCGATGCTGCTGGCCGAGTTCGACTACGAGTTGAACCTGAGGCCCTCTTTTCCGCTGCTCGACCCGACCAAGCCGCACCGCGGCTACTGGTACCTCAAGAAGTACGGGCTGCCGTTCATGTACTGGAATCTCATGCTCAAAGGCCTCGCCTGAATCCCGGGCAGGTGAAAGAAGCGAATCAGCCGTGACCTACAGAGGGTTGAGGATTCGCTGCAGGAACTGGCGCGTCCGCTCCTCCTGAGGGTCGCCGATGACGGCGGCGGGTGGCCCCTGCTCGAGGATCACCCCGCCGTCGGTGAACAGCACCTGATCGGAAACCTGCCTGGCGAACTGAATCTCGTGGGTGACGACCACCAGCGTCCAGCCCTCCACAGCGAGATCCCTGATCACCCCGAGGACCTCACCGACGAGTTCGGGGTCGAGGGCCGACGTCGGCTCGTCGAACAACACCACCTTGGGCTTGAGCGCCAGCGCCCTGGCGATGCCGACGCGCTGCTGCTGGCCACCGGAGAGCTGGAACGGATACTGGTCGCGCTTGTCGGCCAACCCGACCTGCTCCAGCAGTTCGACGGCTTCGGCCTCGACCTCGTCCCCGGGGCGGCGCTGCGCGACGACCGGTCCCTCGGTGACGTTCTCCAGCACCGTCTTGTGGGGAAAGAGGTTGTGCGACTGGAACACAAAGCCGCTCTGCGCTCGGTAGCGGCGCAGCTGGTCCTTCGGAATCGGTCGGGAGAAGTCGATCTCGGTGTCGCCGACCTGGATCACGCCGGAGTCGGCCTTGTCGAGGGCGTTGAGGGTGCGCAGCAGTGTGGTCTTGCCCGATCCGGAGGGGCCGATGATCGCGGTTGCCGACCCCCGCGGCACGGTGAACGAAACGCCTTTGAGGACTTCGAGTTCACCGAACGATTTGTACACGTCCTGGGCGACGATGCGGTTCTGCGCCTCGGTTGTACTCACTTCGCCACGTACCTTTCCAGTCGTCGTTCGAATCTTGCCTGGCCGAACGACAGCACCAGGCAGATCACCCAGTAGTAGACGGCGGCCGTGCCGTAGAGGGCGAAGAACTCGAACGTCGGGGCGGCGATGATCTGCGCCTGCCGCAACAGCTCGGTCACCAGAATGGTCGATGCGAGCGATGTGTCTTTGACCAACGAGATCAGCGTGTTCGACAGCGGCGGCACCGCGACGCGGGTGGCCTGCGGCAGGATGATCCGTCGCAGCGTGCCGACGTAGTTCAGGCCGATCGTTTCCGCTGCCTCCCACTGCCCCTTCGGGATGCTCTGGATCGCCGAGCGGATGATCTCGGCCGCGTAGCCGCCGACATTGAGGCTGAACGCGATGACGGCCGCCGGGAACGGATCGATCTTGACGCCGAACTCCGGCAGCGCGAAGAACACGATGAACAACTGCACCAGCAGCGGGGTTCCGCGGATCAGCGAGATGTAGAAGCGTGCGAGGTTCGAGATCACGACGTTGGACGACAAGCGGGCAAGAGCGACTCCCAACGCGATGAGCAGACCGAGGGCGAAGCTGATTATGGTCAGCGGGATCGTCATCGTCAGGGCGGCCTTCGCCAGCGGCCACAGATTGTCGAGCACCAGTTGCAGCGCGGACCTCGGCTGCGATTGCGGGGCGTCCTGGCCTCCGGATGCGTTGGTCTTGAGGTACTTCTGCGATATCTGGGCCAGCGTGCCGTCGGCCTTGAGCTCTTCGATGGCTGTGTTGAGGTCGGGTAGCAGACCGCTGTTCTTGCGTGCTGCGAAGCCCTGCTCGCTCTTCTCGCCGGTGGTGCCCGCGATCTTGACGGAGGTGTCGTTCGTGGTGGCCAGATAGTCGTAGATCGACAGGCTGTCGTTGACAACGACGTCCACCCGACCTTGGCTCAGCAGCGCCATCGCCTGGGTTAGGCCCTCCACCGATTCGATGCGCGCCCCCGCATCGCGGGCAACCTGTGCCCAGTTGCTCGTGGTGCTCTGGGCGGCGGTCTTGCCCCGCAGATCGGCCAGCGTCTTGATCGAGTCGTCGTCGGCGCGGGTGACGATGACGCCCTCGCCGATGGCGTACGGCTCGGAAAGGTCGTACTTCTGCTGCCGTTCCTCGCTGATCGTGACCTGGTTGGCCACGACGTCGAAGCGGTTGGCCTCCAGTGCGGCGAAGATCGAATCCCACGGGGTCTCGACGAACTCGACGTCGACGCCGAGTTTCTCGCCGACGGCGCGCGCGACGTCGACGTCGTAGCCGGTCAGCTGACCGGTCGCCGGGTCGTGATAGCTGAACGGCGCGTAAGTGCCCTCGGTACCGACCCGCAGCACACCGCTGGACTCGACGGAGTTGCCGCCGCCCGACGACCCGCAGGACGTGAGTAGCACGGCGAGCAGGCCGAACAGCGCTAGCAGGACTCGTCGTGAGTAGTGCATCGGCGGACCGTAGCAATGTGCGCGACGCCGACCAAGGGTTCTGCTCACCCGGGCCGGTATACCCACGGTGTGCGCGGTAATCGCTGAGGATCGAACTCGTCGAGCATCTCCTCGACGGTGCGTGCCCGGAACCTCAATGAGTCGGCGATCTGGGTCAGCGCCTCAGCCACTCCGATTTCGGTGAGGGTGACCGCGCCGTCCCGTTTGGCCAGACGCGCGCCGTCGGTGTTCAGCACGAGCGGCACGTGGGCGTAGACCGGTTGCCGGTGGCCGAGTAGTCGGGCCAGGTAGGCCTGTCTTGGCGACGACGAGAGCAGGTCGTCCCCGCGCACCACCTGGTCGATCCCCGATGCGGCGTCATCGACGACCACGGCGAGATTGTAGGCGGGCACACCGTCACCGCGGCGCACGACGAAATCGTCGACCGTTCCGGTGTAGTCACCGTGCAGGACGTCCTGCACGGTGAACTCGGTGACAGTGGTGCGTAGCCGCAGCGCCGGCGGTCTGCCCGTCTCCTCCCGACGCCGTTCGCGCTGCGGGTCGCTGAGGTCCCGGCAGGTGCCGGGGTAGGCGCCTTCGGGTGCGTGGGGCGCCCGCGGTGCCTGGGCAATGTCTCGTCTGGTGCAGTAACACTCGAAGAGCAGACCACTGTCCCGAAGGGTGTCGACGACGGCATCGTAGCGTTCGGTGTGCTCGGTCTGGCGAGTCGCAGGGCCGTCCCACGTGATACCGATGGCGGCGAGGTCGGCGAGCTGGCGCTCGCCGATGTCGGTGAAGGTGCGGTCGTCGAGATCCTCGACGCGCATCAGAAAGCGGCGACCGGTTGAGCGAGCGAACAGCCATGCGAGCACAGCGGTTCGGAGGTTGCCGATGTGCAGATCGGCCGACGGACTCGGCGCGAACCTGCCTGCGCCGGGTGGGCTCGTCACCCCGCTTGGTTCTGCAGTGCCACCGAGGCCGCAGCTCCTGACGGTTGGGCGCTGACGCCGCGGCCCTGCGCGGTGACGGCCAGCCGGGTGCGGTCGCCCCGGAAGAGGTCACGCGAGAATTCGCATGGGCTGTCGTTCTGGTCGTAGGTGACCCGGGTGATCAGCAGCAACGCTGACTTTGGCTTGATCCCAAGGATTTTCGCTTCCTCGGGGGTCGCGCTGACTGCCTCGATGTGCTCGTCTGCGCGGGACGCGACCAGCCCGTATTTGCTCTCCAGGATCGCGTAGAGGGAGCCGCCCAGTTGCTGCTCGAGCAGACCCGGGAAGGCGTCGGCCGGAAACTGCGCCAGCTCGAGGGAGATCGGGGACCCGTCGGCGAGGCGAACCCGCTGGATTTCGATGACGAAGTCGTCGGCGGTGATACCGAGCGCCTGCCGGGTCGTGGCATCGGGCGCGCCGATCTTGGTCGACAGCACCCGCGTCCCGGCGATGTAACCCTGACTGGCCAGGAATGCCGGGACGCCGACCACGTCGGAGAGGTTGCGCTGCACTTGAGCGTGGCTGATGAAGATCCCCCCGGAGCGGCCGATGACGCGGTCGATGAGCCCGGCTTCTTCCAGCGCGGCGAGCACCTGGCGCAGGCTTGACCTGCTGGTCCGGTAGTGCTCGGCGAGCTCGCGTTCGCTGCCGAGCTTGGTTCCAGGGACCCCGGCGTTGATCTCGGCCACGATCCGGCGCCGTAGCTCCTCGGTCTGGGTGGGCACGGCACCTCCTGGCCGATCAATTTGGTATGACCAAATCTAGGATAGGCCCCCGTCAGAGGTCGGCGAGTGCCTCCGGCGATTCGGGGAGAATCTGACCGCCGTCGACCACGAGCGACTGTCCGGTGATGTAGGCCGCCTCGTCGGTGGCGAAGAACAGCGCCGCGTTGCCGATGTCGGCGACCGCACCGAGCCGACCCTGGGGCACGGCCGCGGCCATCTGATCCATGTAGGTCTGGCCCATCTCGATCAGGCCCTCGGTGATGATGTTGCCCGGCAGCACCGCGTTGACGGTGATCTTCCTGGGCGCCAACTCGATCGCCGCAGTGCGCAGGAAGCCCAGCTGTGCGGCCTTGCTCGCGCCGTAGTGGGACCAGCCGGGAAATCCGGTGATCGGGCCGGTGATCGACGACGTGATGATCACCCGGCCGTTCCCACTCGCGGCCAGCGGTTCCAGGGCAGCCTGCACGATGTACACGGTGCCTTTGAAGTTCACGCCCATGACCTGCTCGATGTCCTCGGGCGTGAGGTCGGCCAGTCGGCCGGAAGGGAAGATGCCCGCGTTGGCGCACACGATGTCGAGGCCGCCGTTGCGTTCGACGGCGGTCGCCACGACGCGGCGGCAGTCGTCGGGGCTCGTCACATCGGCGGCGATCCCAGTGACCGAACCGGGAGTGTCCGCGAGATCCGCGGTGGTGGTGTCGATGTCGGCCTGGGTCCGTCCGGTGATGACGACGTTGACGCCGGCCCGGGCGAACGTTTCGGCGATGCCTCGCCCAATACCTTTGCTCCCACCCGTGACGATGGCCGACCGGCCTTGCAGCGAATTGAACATGTGGATCGCGCCTTTCACTTGAGCTCAGGTCAGCCGGTGGCCGTCGGAGGAGAGGTAGCGTTCGGCGAGCGCGCAGCTGCCCGCGGCGTAGGTGACAGAGATGGCCTGGGATTCCTTGGAGTGACTGTGCGTTCCCATCCAGGCCAGCAGCAGCAGCCGGCGCAAGAGGACGAACGATGCCAGCATGTCCTCGTCGCGCGCGTCCATCGGACGTCGGCTGCGGTAACCGCTGACCCAGGCGTCCTGCCATTCGGGCACCGATGGATGATCCTCGAAGAAGGACACCGCCGTGCCGAAGTCGTAGAAATACCAACCGAATCCGCAGTCGTCAAAGTCGATGACGGTGATGGTGTCCCCGTCGACGAGCAGATTGGCCAACCGAAGGTCGGCATGCACCAGACCGAACGTATCGGGCCCGGTGCCGTAGTCGGCGAGCCGGTCGTGCAGCAGCTTCTCGGCACGGCCGAGCGCAGCGGCTTCCTGGGCGCCCACTCCGACCGCGTCGCGCCAACGGCCCCACCGGGGTGAGTCGCCGAGGCTGTGCTTCCAGTCCCAGGCGAACCGACTGAACTCCGGAGGGCGTCGCCACTGGCGGGCGTGGTCGTGCAGGGCCGCGGTGATGTGGCCGAGAGTGTGGAAATCGGTTGTGCCAACCGTGTTCTCGTCCGGCTCGGCGCCCGGGACCATTTCGAAGTGCACGACGTAACGCTCCACACCGTCGTGCTCGATGGTGACGACGCGACGGCCGTCGCGGGCGGGTAGGACCGTCGGCACGACGAGGTCGCTGTCGCGGCGCAACGCGTCCAGCCAGCTCAGCTCGGACTCGATCTGGTCGCGACGATGGTAGTCCTTGCGGTGCACCCGCAGGATCGAGCGGTGCCCCGTGCCGGGCTCCTCGACGGCATAGGTGGCGTTCTCGGACAGGTTGAGGAGCCGGAGTGCCGAACCCTGCGGCAGGTCGAATGCCGCCAGCGCCTCCTCGGCGACCGCGACGTCATCACTTACTGCCATCGTCGGAGACTACTTCGCGGCGGCCGCTTCGGCAGCGGCGAGCTGCGCTCGCTCGACAGCGAACTCGACGCGCTCGAGGACGTCGTGGCACAGTTCGAGGCTCAGCAGCAGGCCCGGCTTGAATTGCAGGACACGGGGATCCAGCGTCGAGAAGATCGCCCATACGCCGTTCTCGTAGAGCTCGCGCATCACGAACTTCGCACCCTGGGGATGGTCGAACTCCAGACCGATGACGACACCGTTCTGCCGGATTCCGACGAACCAGTCGGGGTGCTTGGCCTGTATGCGGGCCAAGCCTGTGGCGAAGAAATCGGCGATCTCGTGGACCGAGGTGCGGACCTCGGGCCTGCTGGTGATCTCGAGCGTCTTGATGGCGGCGACACACCCGAGCTCAGCGCCTCCGAATGTGGAGATGTGCCCGAAACCGTCCTGGTAGAGCCACTGTGCCGCACGGTCGCTGAGGAGCGTGGCCGTGATCGGGTACATCCCGCCCGACAGGCCCTTGCCGGTCACCATGATGTCGGGTTCGATGCCGTGTTTGGTGATGCCCCACATCTCACCGGTGCGCATCAGCCCGGTCTGTACCTCGTCGGCGATGTAGAGCGCGTCGTAGTGCTCGCAGAGATCCTTCACCGCTTCGAGGTAACCGGCCGGCGGCAACGGGAAGCCGTACGTCGCCGGAATGGTCTCCATGATGACCGCAGCCACGTCCCTGCCGCGCAGCGCTTGATCCATGGCGTCGACATCGCCGAACGGGACCTGAACGAACTCGTCGGGGCGGTCTGCCAGGAACAGTTTGGCGAAACGGTCGTCGCCGGTGGCCACGGCCAGCCCGGTGTGGCCGTGGTAGGCCTTGACGATCGAGACGATCTTGCGGCGCTGCGTCGCGTGCCTGGCACTCTTGAGCGCGATGTCGATGGCCTCGCCGCCGCCGGACCCGAATGCCACCTTGGTCAGCGAGGCCGGGGCGGACTCGACCAGACGCTGCGCCAGGGCGGTCCGTGCGACCGAGGGAAAGTGGTGGTTGCCGATGTCGAAGTACCGCATCCCGTCGATGATTGCTTGCATCACTTCGGGATTGCGGTGGCCGAGGTTGTACGTGCCGCCGTTGAGGTGCATGTCGATGAGCCGGCGACCGCTCATGTCCCAGAGGAAGTAATCCTGCCTGCGGTCGATGACGAGGTCGACGCCGGAGTCAGTCCAGAACTGCGTTTTGTCGGGGTTCCAGAACTTCTTCGACAGTTCCAGAACCTGGGCCTTGGACTCGAACGAGAATGCGCCGTAGTCGTGCACGGCCCTAACGTAAAAGGTACGACCATTTATGTCAATGAATCGGCTCCAGCGCTTGCGCGCCTTAATTGGTAGTGCCAATATGTCTCAGGTCCACCATTGTGGCCCAAGCCACAATGTGTCCGAGTGTTGGCTGGACCAGCGGCTTTCCATCGCCCTGAAGGGATCGAGTAGATGAGCGAAGACGTCGTTCCCCGCGAAACCGCGCCGGCGGATTCAGTCCAGCGCCTCAAGCGAAACGCCGTCGGTACGGTCGGCGTCATCTTCATGGCGGTCGCGACTGCCGCCCCGATCACCGCGATGGTCGGTAACGTCCCCATCGCTGTGGGCTTCGGAAACGGATCGCATGCCCCGGCCGGTTATCTGGCGGCCACCATCGTGCTCGGCCTGTTCGCGATCGGTTACGCGACGATGGCCAAGCATATCACCGCGACCGGCGCGTTCTACGGGTACATCTCCCACGGCCTCGGCCGCGTGATGGGCATGGCCAGCGGCCTGATCATCACCATGGCCTACATCGTGTTCGAGGGCTCGCTGATCGGCATCTTCTCCTACTTCTTCGCCGACTTCGCCGCCACGCAGTTCGGGATCACCGTGCCGTGGCTGGTGCCGGCGCTGCTGATGCTGGTACTGAACTGCGTGCTGACCTACTTCGACGTGAACCTGACCGCCAAGGTGCTGGGCGTCTTCCTGATCACCGAGATCTTCATGCTGTCGCTCGGCGCTCTGGCCGTGTTGTTCAGGGGTGGCGGCCCTGAGGGTTTCGCGGTCGCGGAGACGCTCAATCCGGTCGGTGCGTTCACGCCGGCGGCGGGAATCGTGGGTGCCAGCGCCGGGCTCGGCCTGTTCTTCGCGTTCTGGTCGTGGGTGGGCTTCGAGTCAACGGCCATGTACGGCGAGGAGTCCAAGAACCCGAAGAAGATCATCCCTCGCGCCACCATGATCGCGGTGCTCGGTGTCGGACTGTTCTACGTCTTCATCTCGTGGATGGCCATCGCCGGTACGGGGCCGCAGAAAGCCGTTGAGCTGGCCCAGGATTCCGCGACGGCCGGCAACATCTTCTTCGATCCCGTGCAGGCCACCTACGGGGACTGGGCGATTGCGCTGTTCAAGTTGCTGCTGGTCACCGGTTCGTTCGCGTGCGGTATGGCGTTCCACAACTGTGCGTCGCGCTACCTGTACGCGCTCGGTCGTGAGGGCCTGTCGTCAGGGCTGCAGAAGACACTGGGCGCCACCCATCACAAGCACGGTTCGCCCTACATCGCGTCCTTCGTCCAGTCGGCGATCACGCTGGTGCTCGTTCTCGCGTTCTTCGCGGCCGGCATGGATCCCTACGTCCACCTGTACGGCCTGCTCGCCATCCTGGGCACGATGGCGATCCTCATCGTGCAGTCGCTGTGTGCCTTCGCGGTGATCGCGTTCTTCCACTTCCACAAGAACCACCCATCGAGTGCGCACTGGTTCAAGACGTTCCTCGCGCCACTGCTCGGCGGGGTCGGCATGCTCTACGTCGTGTATCTGCTGTGGGTGCACAAGGACACCGCAGCGGGAGCCGCCTCCGGCACGCTGCTGTTCAAGATGACACCATGGATCGTGGTCGGCCTGTTCGCCCTCGGCGCCGCGATCGCGGTGTACTTCAAGTTCAACGACCCGCGACGCTACGAGCTGATCGGACGGATCGTCTACGAGGACAGCGAAATCCGGGACTAGTTCGCAAGTAGGAGGACGTCTTGGCACACGAGTTGGGCAGGTTCCGGGTACTCAACTCGAAGCCGGTCAACCTCGACGGGTTCAGCGTCCCAGATGCCGCGCTCGGCCTGGTGGCGATGCGCAGCCCCCATGACCCCTCCCCGTCCCTGGTGCTCAGGGGCGGGGAGGTGACTCAGCTGGACGGCAAGGACGCCGGCGACTTCGACGTCATCGACGAATTCATCGCCCGATACGGCATCGACCTCGAGGTCGCCGAGGAGGCGATGGGGCTCGACGACATGACGCTGGCGCGGATGGCGGTGGACATCAACGTGCCTCGCGCAGAGGTGGTGCGCCTGATCGGTGGCACCACCCCGGCGAAGCTGGCTCGTGTCATCGCGCTGATGTCGCCGGTCGAGATGCAGATGGCGATGGCCAAGATGCGGGCGCGGCGCACCCCCAGCAATCAGGCGCACGTCACCAACCAGCTCGACGACCCGTTGCTGATCGCCGCCGATGCGGCCTCGGCAGTGGCCTATGGGTTCCGTGAGGTGGAGACCACGGTCCCGGTTCTGGGCGATGCGCCGTCGAATGCCGTTGCGCTGCTGATCGGTTCACAGGTCGGGACGCCGGGAGCGATGGCGCAGTGTTCGATCGAGGAGGCGCTGGAGCTGCGGCTCGGGCTGCGAGGGCTGACCAGTTACGCCGAGACGATCTCGATCTACGGCACCGAGCAGGTGTTCGTCGACGGTGACGACACTCCGTTCAGCAAGGCGATCCTGACTTCGGCGTACGCATCGCGCGGGCTGAAGATGCGCGTCACCAGTGGTGGCGGTGCCGAGGTGTTGATGGGCGCCGCCGAGAAGTGCTCGATCCTCTATCTCGAATCCCGTTGTGTCTCCTTGGCTCGCGCTCTCGGCTCCCAGGGCGTACAGAACGGGGGCATCGACGGGGTCGGGGTGGTGGCCTCGGTCCCGGAGGGTATGAAGGAGCTGCTCGCCGAGAACCTGATGGTCATGATGCGCGACCTCGAATCCTGTGCGGGCAACGACAACCTGATCTCCGAGTCCGACATCCGCCGCAGCGCCCACACGCTGCCGGTGTTGCTGGCCGGCGCCGACTTCATCTTCTCGGGTTTCGGTTCTATTCCGCGCTACGACAACGCGTTCGCGCTGTCGAATTTCAACTCCGACGACATGGACGACTTCCTGGTGCTGCAACGCGATTGGGGCGCCGACGGCGGGCTGCGGACCGTACCGCCGGAGCACCTCGAAGCGGTGCGCCGGCGCGCGGCCAAGGCTGTGCAGGCTGTCTACCGAGATCTCGGCCTGGCCGATTACGACGACGCCCGCGTGGAGGACGTGGTGGCCGCCAACGGTTCCCGGGACCTACCTGCCGGGCACCCGAGGATGGTCGCCGAAGCCGCGGCGTCGATCGAGGCCAAACAGCTGACGGTGTTCGACGTGATCGCGTCGCTCCACCGGACCGGCTACATTGCAGAAGCCGAGGCCATCGCGACCTTGACGCGCGAGCGACTCCGCGGTGACCAGCTGCAGACCTCGGCCATCTTCGACGACGAGTTCCGGGTGCTGTCCAAGCTGACCGATCCCAACGACTACATCGGTCCTGCAACGGGTTACGCGCTGTCCGAACAGCGCCGCGCAGAGATCGACGGCATCCGTCAGGCGCGCAGCGGGGCCGAACTGACGGCAGACCAGGACGAGCATGGAGGCCACGTCACCGTCACCGACATCGAGCCTGCGGTGCAGGGCAGCGACCCTCGCGAAGTGTGCATCGGATTGTCACCCGCGTGGGGCCGCAGCGTATGGCTGAGCCTGTGCGGGCTGACGATCGGGGAGGTGCTGCGGCAGATCTCGGCGGGCCTGGAGGAAGAGGGCTGCATCGCCAGGACGGTGCGGGTGCGCTCCACCATCGACGTCGGACTGATCGGGCTGACCGCGGCGCGGCTGTCAGGTTCGGGTATCGGAATCGGATTGCAGGGCAAGGGCACAGCACTGATCCATCGCCGCGATCTGGCCCCGCTGGCCAACCTCGAATTGTTCAGCGTGGCACCCCTGCTGACCGCGAAAATGTACCGTGAGCTCGGCAAGAACGCCGCCCGCCACGCCAAGGGCATGGCACCGGTGCCCATCTTCACAGGCGGCACCGACGAGTCGATCTCCGCGCGCTACCACGCCAGGGCGGTCGCCTTGGTCGCACTGGAGCGTGAGGCCTGCGAGCCGGGACAGCCGCCCATGACTGTGAAGGTGGAACAGCGATGAGTGATATCACGCTCGAGAACGCCGTCGACGGCAAGCTCGGGCTGGGTGATCTTCGGATGGACCCGGCGGTGTTGGCCCATCAGGCGGCCGTCGCGGAGGAGGGCGGCAATCCCCAGCTTGCCGAGAACTTCCGCCGCGCAGCCGAATTGGCGACGATCGATGACGAGCAGGTCATGGTGCTGTACGAGGCGCTCCGACCGCACCGATCGACAGCCGCGGAGCTCGAGGAGCTGCGGACGTCGCTGCTCGCCGGCGGAGCGCCGCGGTGCGCGGCGCTCGTCGAGCAGGCCGCGGCCGTCTACGCTCGCCGCGGTCTTCTGCGTTGACCCGCACGGTCGCCGGCATCGACATCGGCAACCACACCACCGAGATCATGCTGGCCCGAGTCGAGGGCGATGCCGTCATCACGATGGCCCACGACCAGGCGCCCACCCGGGGACGCAAGGGGAGCGTGGAATCGCTCCGGGGTGCGGCGGCCCTGCTGCACCGAATCCAGGTCAGCGCAGGGGTGGTCGCCGACGAACTCCTGCTGTCGGCATTGCGGCCGGTCGACACCGCGACCGCGCCGATACCGCCCGCTTTCTCGCCGTCCTCCCCGGTGCGCAGTTTGCGGCGGCCGGACGCCAGCACCCCGGCGGGTGCTGGATACGGTGTCGGACAGCACGTTCGGCTCGTCGACCTCGGTGGGCATCCCGTGTCCGGGCCTGTGGTGGTCTCCGTCGACGACACCACCGACTTCGAAGTAGCTGCGCGCGAGATCACGTCGTCGATCGAACGCGGCTGGCAGGTGGTCGGTGTGGTGGCCGCGCAGGACGATGCTGTGCTGATCCGCAACCGAATCCCGGTGGATGTGCCGGTTGTCGACGAGGCGGACGTGACGGGACTGGCACCGGGTGCGCTGGTTGCCGTCGAGGTGGTCGAAGAAGGGCGCGCCTACCGGGCGATGGCGGACCCGATCGCGCTGTCGGCGGCACTGCGACTTCCGCCCGGCAGCTTGCGCGAGGTGGCCGAATTCTGCAGGGAGCTGGCCGATTCGGCGGCGATCGCGGTGACACCGCGCACCGAACCCGCAGTGCCTCCCGCGGCGGACGACGACTGGGTCGACATTCGGGGCGAGGATGGCACGGGCACTGTCACGGTGCGGTATACGCCTGCCGAGGCGCACGCGGTCCTGCGCCGCTCGGTACCGGGGCGGGTGACAGGCGTGCGCCTGCGGGCGGTACCTGCTGCGTCCGGCGGGCTCGCCGTCCACGACGCGTTCTTCACCGACCTGGCGTCGATCGACAACGGCGCATGGCTGCGGCGCGGTGTCGCCGACGCGGTGGGCACGGTGGTGGCATTGCTGGCCGCCGAAGAAGCGGCCGACGCCGCGGCCGTGCTGACCGATCTGACGGGCCGGCCGGCGCAGACGCTGGCGACAGAACCGGAGGCGGCGGCCTGGGGAGCGCGCACCACACCGGGGCTGCCTTCCGAATCCTTTGTGTGCGATATCGGCGGCGGCACAGTAGATCTCATCGGACCGCACCAGGCTGTGGTGGCGGCCGGTGCCGGGGAGTCGATCACCGTAGCCGTCGCTCGGGTGCTCGGCATACCGCGCGCTTTGGCGGAGACCGTGAAGCGCACCCCGGCTGTGCGGGTGGAAGGCCCACACGTCGCGCACGAAGAGGACGGTCGCAGGGTGTTCCTGGACTCACCGGCATCCTCGGACGCCATCGGCCGGCTGTGCACGCGGGGAAGCGCAGGCCTTGTGCCGTTCTCCGATCGCCTTGCCGCCGAGGAATGGCGAAGCCTGCGCCTGGCCATCAAGCAGGCGACGGTGGCGGCCAATATCGCCCGATGCCTCGGAGCATTCGACGACCCGCCCGCCGCGATGGTGCTGGCGGGTGGTGGAGCGCTCGACGACGAGCTGATGCGCACGGTCGGCGAAGCGCTCCGCGGTGTGCCGGTCGTGGTGGGACGGGCCAACATCGACGGCGTGCACGGCCCGCGGTTCGCGGTAGCCCGCGGGCTGGTCGCTATGTACGCGCGCCGGTAGGCAGGCCCGCGATCGCGTGTGCGATGTGACCCCGCCAGTGGCCGGGGTTGATGCGGGTGACCGCCGAATCACCTTGGAACGCACTGGAGATCACGTAGTCCGGCGTCAGGTCGGCCAGCACGCGCAGGCTGGCGGCAATGGTGTCGGCGTCGCTGGGCTGATGGAAGCCCTCGATGTAGCCTGCCCACCAGTGCCCGTCGGAGCTGCGGAACAGCGTGTCCCCGGTGAAGAGATAGCGACCCTCGGCACCGGAGAGCAGGTAGCAGACGCTGCCCGGCGAATGCCCCGGAGTGGGGATGATCTCGATACCGTTGTCGTCCGTGTGCCTGCCGCTGACCGGTACGTCGACGTGTGCGTGCGCTCGGATGTCGGGGATGTCGTCCTTTGGCGCGCGCAGTGTCGAGCCGAAGCGGGCGGCGATGCTCTTGAGCGTCGGGCCCGCTTCGTCACGGTGGGACAGGTACTGGTCTCGCACCCCGCCGAGTTCGGCGAGTTCGTCGAACTCCGCGTCGGTCGCCGGGGAGTAGAACAGCATGTTGGACGGGGTCCACAGATAGGCGTGGGTGGTCAGGCCGGGTAACGGCGAATCGGTCCGGGTCTCCCACAGATCGCTGAGTACTTGTTTCATGCACCCAGGCTGCAACCTCAACAATTGTTCAGGTCAAGGCTCAGCCGCGAGGCGGACTCAGCTCAGTTCCGCCAGCTGCTTCACCGTGGGGGCGATGCTGTCGATCCACTGAGCCGGCGAGCCGGTCGGCGGGAAGACGATCACCTCGTCGATACCGAGCTTCGCGTAATCGCCCATGAGCCTGACGAATTCGTCGCGGGTGTCGGGCGCCGGGCTGAGATCGTTCACCATGATGGTCTTGCGAATGGCGTCGTAGTCGCGCGCAGCGTCGTCACAGTGCCCGCGCAATACGCGCAATTTGTGGGCGACCTCGTCGGGCGAGGTGCCGAACAGGTTGCAGGCGTCGCCGTACTGGGCGACCAGTCGCAGCGTCTTGCGTTCGCCGCTGCCACCGATGAGCATCTTCGGCTTGTTGATCGGCTGCGGGTTGCACAGCGTCTCCTGCAGTCGGTAGTGCTTACCCTCGAACGGGCCGTTGTTGGCGGGGTCCCACATCTGGTTGCAGATCTGCAGCGCTTCTTCGAGTCGTTCGAACCGCTCGGCGAGCGGCGGGTAGGGAACTCCGAGGCCGACGTGCTCGCGCTCGAACCACGCCGCGCCGATACCCAGTACCGCGCGGCCGCCCGACAGCACGTCCACGGTCGTGACGGTCTTGGCGAGCAGGCCGGGGTGCCGGTAGGTGACGCCCGTGACGAGCAACCCCAGGCTGATCCGCGAGGTGTGTCCGGCCAGGTACCCGAGCAGCGTGTAGCCCTCCAGCATGTTCGCTTCGGCGGGCAGTCCGGTCGGTTCGATCTGGAAGAAGTGGTCCATGAACCACAGTGAGTTCGCGCCGGCCGCCTCCGCGGCGGTGCCTACCCGGGCGAGTTCGGGGCCGATCGCCGTGGTGCCGCCGTCGATGTCGAGGATGGGAATGCTGAGTCCGAGGTCCATGCCCGCTATAAGTCGCTATCCGGGGCGGCCATTCCGGTTTGGCAGCAACTTGACGACGACGCCGTGAACTGCCACCCGCTACTGTCGCGCCATCGCCACCCGCAACGCCTCCTCCGGGGAAACGCGGTGGTTCTCGGCGACCGCGGCCTCGGCGATGGCGAGCTGAACACCTTTGATCCGGCCGCTGAACGCGGTCTGGCCCGCCCGGTAGTCGGGGGAGACTGCCGACCCGGAGTCCAGGCCGACATCGCAGCCGTCGTCGGCGGAGAAAACCATCGGCAGGGTCGCCTCCACCTCGCCGCTGCCGACCTCCGTGCCGTCGATGTACAGGCGCACCGTGCCGCCTCCCGCCAGACCCTCGCCGCGGTAGTCGAACTCCATTCGCACCTGATGATCTCCGGCGGGCAGCGGATCAGCGGATTCGGCGAAGAAGTGCTTGATACCGCCGAGGTTGTAGCAGTACTTCAGTTTCCCGTCATGCGCATAAAGGCTCCAACCGCCGATGCTGGCGCCCTGGGCGATGATCACGCCAGACGCTCCGGAATCGGGCACCTCGATTTCCGCGGTCACCGAGTGCGACTTGTTCTTCAGGTTCAGCACGCAGTTCTCCGAGAGATGCCCCATGCCGGGGAACAGCAGCTGGGTGTTGCCCCGGATCAGCACCGGACGACCCGCGAGATCCGAGTTCATCCGAGAGGCGGTGTCGTCGTCGAGCGGCAGCACGTTGTAGCGGGTCGCTTCGATCAACCAGAGCCGTTGCAGCTCATGGAGTTTCTCCGGCATCTCCGCCGCCAGATCGCGCGCCTGGCTCCAGTCCGCGGTGGTGTCGTAGAGCTCCCAGACGTCGTCGTCGAATGCGGGCTTGTCCACCCCCACCAGCAGCCAAGGCGTGCCGTGTTTCGTGACCGCCGTCCAGCCCTTGTGATAGATCCCGCGGTTGCCCAGCATCTCGAAGTACTGGGTCTCGTGGCGGTCGACCGCGTCGGCGTCGTCGAACGAGTACAGCATGCTGACCCCCTCGATGGGATGCTGCTGCACGCCGTTGACGAAAAGCGGTTCCGGGAGTCCGGCAGCCTCCAGGATGGTCGGCGCGACATCGATGACATGGTGGAACTGCCAACGCATCTCACCCTTGGCGTGAATCGAGTTGGGCCAGTGCACGATCGTGCCGTTACGGGTGCCGCCGAAGTGGGAGGCGACCTGCTTGGTCCACTGGTAGGGCGTATCCATCGCGTGCGCCCAGCCGACGGAGTAGTGGTTGTAGGAGTCGGGGCCGCCGAACCGATCGAGGCGCTCGGCCATGAACTCCGGGGTCTCGATGGCCGCCATGCCGTTGAAGTTCAGCATCTCGTTGTACGTGCCGTTGAGCGTGCCCTCGGCCGACGCCCCGTTGTCGCCGATGATGTAGTAGATCAGCGTGTCGTCGAGAACGCCGAGGCTCTGCAGGCCGTCGACGAGCCGACCGACGTGATGGTCGGTGTACTCGAGGAAGCCGGCGTACACCTCCATCTGTCGGCGCAGTACGGGCTTGAGCTCCTCGGGCATATCGTCCCAGGCCGGGATCTCAGCGTGCCGGGCGGTCAGTTCGCACTCCGGCGGGATCACGCCCAGCTCTTTCTGCCGCGCGAACGTCCTCTCCCGCAGCGCATCCCAGCCGTCGTCGAAGCGGCCGCGGTACTTGTCTGCCCACTCTTTGGGGACGTGGTGCGGGGCGTGGGTCGCGCCGGGGGCGAAGTACACGAAGAACGGTTTGTCCGCGGCGAGTGCCTTCTGCTGACCGATCCACGAGAGTGCCTTGTCCGTCATGTCGGCCATGAAGTGGTACCCGTCCTCGGGCGTGCTGGTCACCTCGATGGGATTCGTGCCCTCGAACAGGGTCGGATACCACTGGTTGGCCTCGCCGCCGATGAACCCGTAGAAGTACTCGAATCCGCCGCCGCCGGTGGGCCAGGCGTCGAACGGCCCCACCGGGCTGGTCTCCCACACGGGGACCTCGTGGCACTTGCCGAACTGTGCGGTGTTGTAGCCGTTGAGTTTCAGGGTGCGCGCGATCGGTGACATCGTGTTGGGCAGCACCGAGCTGTACCCGGGTGCCCCGGTGGCGATCTCGGTGATACCGCCCATGCCCACCGAGTGGTGATTGCGCCCGGTCAGCAGGGCCTGCCGAGTCGGGGAGCACAGCGCGGTGGTGTGAAAGCGGTTGTATCGCAATCCGTCTGCGGCCAACCTTTCGGCTGTGGGAGTTTCGCAGGGCCCGCCGAAGGCGCTGGAGGCACCGAAGCCCACGTCGTCGAGCAGGACGACCAGCACATTCGGTGCGCCGTCGGGCGGGCGTACCGGCTCGATGGGCGGATAGTGGGTGTCGGGGTCCTTGGCGTCGTAGGTGATCAATCCCGTCCGCGGCCTACTGGGAATGGGCAGGTGGGTCCGTTGCGTCATGACGTGCTCTTTCCGGGGTGACGGGCTGATCGTGACCCGCCGACCCTAGACCGAACGTCACGCGCACGCAGCCGTTGCGGGAAGAATTCACCCACCGTCAGGTGCGCCGCAGGCCGAGGCCCGGCACGATGTCGTCGAGGCTGAACACGACAGGCTTGTCGAGCTGCTCATAGGTGCAGGAGCGGGGGTCGCGGTCAGGCCGCCAGCGGTTGAATTGCGCTGTGTGCCTGAATCTCCGGCCTTCCATGTGGTCGTAGCGCACCTCGACGACGCGCTCGGGCCGCAGTGGCACGAAGGAGAGGTCCTTGCCCGCGTTCCACCGCGACCCGCCGCCATAACGGCGCACCACCTCGGGGTCGACGTGGGCCGCCCAGTTCCAGGGATGGTCGTCGAAGGTCGTCACCAGCGGTTGCAGCTCCGTGAAGAGTTCGCGTCGCCGTGCCATCGGGAACGCGCCGATCACCCCCACCGACGCCAACGAACCGTCCGCGTCATAGAGGCCGAGTAACAGTGACCCGACCGCGTCGTCACCCGATTTGTGTAGGCGGTACCCCGCCACCACGCAGTCCGCGGTGCGCTGATGCTTGATCTTGAACATCGTCCGCTTGTCCGGCAGGTACAGCCCCTCGAGCGGTTTGGCGATGACGCCGTCGAGTCCGGCGCCCTCGAACTCGTCGAACCAGCGCTGCGCGGTTGCGACGTCCGTCGTGGCGGGCGTGAGGTGGAACGTGGGTCCGACGCCGTTCAGCGCGTCCACCAGCGCTGCGCGGCGTTGCGCGAACGGGCGAGCCGTGTAGTCGGTGTCGCCGAGGGCGAGCAGATCGAAGGCGATGAACGCTGCGGGCGTCTGGTCGGCCAGCATCCGGACCCGGGACGCCGCCGGATGCAGACGCAGCTGCAAGGCCTCGAAATCGAGCCCGTCCTCGGTGGCGATGACGATCTCGCCGTCGATGACACACCGGTCGGGCAATTCGGCGCGTGCCGCATCGACGAGTTCGGGGAAGTAGCGGGTCATCGGCCGCTCGTTGCGGCTGCCCAGTTCGACGTCGTCGCCGTCACGGAACAGGATCGACCGAAAGCCGTCCCATTTCGGCTCGTAGGACGCCCCTTCGGGGATCTCGCTCACCGACTTGGACAGCATCGGCGACACCGGCGGCATCACGGGCAGCTGCACGGGGCTAGGCCTTCGATGATCGGACGACGCGCAGCGTCGTCAGCGTCGGGTCGGCGGCGTAGGCGATCCGGATGCCGTCGCAACGCGCTTTCTCCAGCGCGCCGATGACATCGGCGGTGACCTCCTCCCCCGGCGCCAGGATCGGGATGCCCGGCGGGTAGGGAGCGACGAGTTCGACGCTGACGCGTCCGATCCCGTCTCGGAGCCTGACTGTGTCGTGCGGTGCGAAGAACGCGGCGCGCGGCGGCATGACGGTCACCGGAGCCACCGAATATGCCGCGCCGGTGACGACCGGCCGTGCCGGTCCGCGGTGCCGCGCAATGGACGCGATGAGCGCGTCGACGAGACGGTCGAGCGTTTCGGTGGTGTCGGCCAAGGACACCTGCGCGACGATGATGTCCCGTTCGGCGGCCTCGACGGGCAGTCCCGCTGTCAGCAGGTCGTCTTCGATGGCGATGCCGTCGGCCCCCGTGCCGGGAAGCACCATCGTCAGCTTGAGGGGATCGACGTCAGTCCCGTCCAGAACGACGAGACCGGCGACGGATCCGAGACGCTCGCGAGCGGCTCGCACCGCCGACAGCGCCTCTCCCAGAAGCGATTCCCCGTCACGCTCCAGGAGGGCCCGCGCGGCGTCGATGCTCGCGAGAATCGCGCCCGCCTGACTGGTGGTGTGGGTGGCCTCCACGCCGGCGTCGAGCCGGGCCCGATCGATCCGGGTGCCGCGGGCCAGGACCAGGGCGGCCTGGCTCCAGGCGGGCAGCGTCTTGTGTGCACTCGTGACCATCGCGTCGGTGCCCAATTGCAGTGGATGCCTTGGTAATTCGGGATGAAAGCCGAAATGTGCAGACCAGGCGGCGTCAACCACCAGCGGGACCTCGCGGGCGTGGGCGGCGGCGGCCAGCGCGGCGACGTCACCGATGGTGCCGACGTAGGAAGGGTCGCCGACAAGCACCGCGGCGGCGTCGGGATGCGCGTTCAGCACTTCATCGACTGATCCGGCGGCGACACCCAGTGGAAGCCCGGTGGCCGAGTCGACGTCGGGGCGAACCCACAGCGGGGTGAGGCCCGCCAGGACGAGACCGAGGAGCATCGACCGGTGCAGGGTTCGGCTGACCACGACCGACGCGCCGTCCCGGTCGGCCAGCGCCAGCGCCACTGCCTGGTTGGCGTGGGTCGAACCACCGACGGAGAACCGGCACATGTCGGCACCCCACAGCCGCGCCGCGCGTGCCTCGGCGTCGGCGAGCACACCTGCGCTCAGCTTCATGGTGTCCAGGCCCGCATACAGGGGGACGTCGCCTGCCACGACGTCGCCGACGAGGTCGTGGCGCTGCTTGTGTCCGGGAATCGTGAAAGGAGTCGGCGATTCCTCCTGGAACCGCAGCCACGCGTCGAGCAGCGGCGCGTCGGTCCTCAGCCCGCGCGGATCAGTCGGCACGGGCGTAACGGTAGAGCACCACCGCGGCGCCGCTACCCGTTGCCGCCGAACGCATCCACGAGTTCCGGCACTTCGCGCAAATGCGTGGAGAGCACGCTCACGCACGTGTCGGCATCGTGGGTCTGCATGGCGGCGACGAGTTGTCGATGCTCGCTCTCGATGGTCGGCAGCCGCCCGGGTGCTTCCATCATGGTGCGCGTCCCCAACCTGACCTGGCGAGGTTGGAGCGCGTCGTACAGATCGGCGATGACGGCATTGCCGTGATGGCGCACGATCGCAGCGTGAAAGCGGTAGTCGAGCCGGGCGTAGGCATTCCAGTCCCGAGCATTGCCGGCCTGTTCCATCTCGGCGAGCAACGCCTCGGCGTCGTCCGGCGCTCCGGCCTGGCGGCGGCAGATCCCGCGCAGCGCATCGGATTCCAGCAGGATTCTCGCCTGGTAGATCTCCCGCATCTCGGCAGCGGTGACCACCCGAACCTGCGCCCCTCGCCGCGGGAGCAGGTCGATGTACCGCTCGACCTGCAAGCGTTGCAGTGCTTCCCGGACCGGGGTGCGTGAGGTGTTCACCCGTTCCGACAGTGCGACTTCGTCGATGAACTCACCCTCGGCGAAGTCGCCGCGCAGGATCGCGTCACGGATCCATTCGTAGGCCCGCTGGCCTGCAGACGTTCTGGCCGGTCGCGCGGATCGGGTCGTTGGCACTGACATGGTGCCATTCAACCATTACACTCAGTGCATTCTTCGTGTATACAACATGTCTACGTGTTGAATGTCCGCTCTCTGCACGGGAAGGTGCGCAATGTCCACACCCCACACGAACGGCTCGATCACCGCCGACAGGGCCGAGTTGGATCCCCGCCTCGCGATCTGGCTCACCGAACCGTCGGTTCCTGCCGTGGAGATGGGCCAGCTGGCCGGTTACGACACCG
The DNA here is from genome assembly GCF_001650495.1 of Mycolicibacterium iranicum. Classification (GTDB taxonomy): domain Bacteria; phylum Actinomycetota; class Actinomycetes; order Mycobacteriales; family Mycobacteriaceae; genus Mycobacterium; species Mycobacterium iranicum_A. The sequence continues at coordinate 116,059 of NZ_LWCS01000019.1, forward strand.
TGGTCCTCGACATCGAGCACGGACTCTTCGACCTGCGCGAACTCGATGCCATCATCCCGTTCATCCGGGCCAAGGGAATGCGCGTGATCGCCAAGGTGCTGGGGCCCGAGCGTGGTCCCATCCAGCAGGCTCTCGACTTCGGAGCCGACGCTGTCGCCATCCCGCACATCACCTCAGCCGCACACGCGGCCGAGGTCTGCGGCTTCGCCAAGTTCCCCCCTCTGGGGGATCGGTCGTTCGCCGGCGGACGGACCTCGAACTACCGCGGTTTCACCGACGAGTGGGTCACCGCCCAGGACAGCACCGTCCACTGCTACCCGATGATCGAGGACGGCTCGGCGTTCGACGAGATCGACGCCATCCTGGCGCTGCCCGTCGTCGACGGCATCTTCATCGGGCCGTCCGACCTGTCGCTGCGTCGTGACCGCGGCGCCTACGCGGCGACGGAGGCTGATCTCGCCGACATCCGCCATCTCGGGCGCGCTGCGAACGCCGCGGGCAAGCCGTGGGTGCTTCCGGCCTGGACCGAACCCGAGCAGAAACTGGCCCTGGCCGAGGGCGCCCAGACCATCGTCGCAGTGATGCAGTTCGGTGCGATGCTCAACGGGTTCACCGCGACGCGCGAGCACATCCGCCAGATCCAGGCAGACCAGAGCCAGAGCGAGGCGAGCGTCCGATGAGCCTGACCGCGGCGATCGGCCAGTTCGCGCCGGGAGAAGACAAGAACGCGAATATCGACACGATGGTCGGCCTGCTGAGGCGCGCGGCAGACCTGGGCGCGCAGCTTGTGGTGTTGCCCGAATTCGCCGTGTTCACCGCGTCTGCCATGGATGACCGCTTCGTCCTCAGCGCTGAATCGCTGGACGGGCCTTCAGTCACTCGACTGGCTCAGGCCTCCGCCGAGCTGGGTCTGTCTGTCGTTGTCGGCCTCAACGAATCCGCCTCCGACGGCCGCATCCACAACACCCTGGTGGCGCTGCAGAACGGCGCCGTGGCCGCCGTGTATCGCAAGGTCCACCTCTATGACGCGTTCGGCTACCGGGAATCCGATCGCGTGCTCGCCGCCGATCCGGCCACCCCGCAGCTCCTCGGACTGGAGGGTTTCACGATCGGCATGCAGACCTGTTACGACCTGAGGTTCCCCGAATCGACGCGGTCTCTGGTCGACGCCGGCGCCGATGTCGCCGCACTGCCCGCCGAGTGGGTTCCCGGACCGCTCAAGGAGTATCACTGGAACACGCTGATTCGGGCGCGAGCGATCGAGAACACGGTCTACGTGCTGGCCGCCGACCAGATCGCCCCGGCAGGGTCGGGCAACAGCGCGATCCTCGACCCGATGGGCATTCCCCTTGCGTCGCTGGGTGAAGCCGAGGGTATCGGCGTCGCCGTGCTGGAACGCGACCGCCTCGACAGTGTCCGCACCGTCAATCCGGCCCTGGCGCTGCGGCGCTACCGGGTCGAACCGAGGACCTGACGTGTACCGGATACGACGGATGATCGCCGCGGCGGCCGCAGTGATCGCCGCTCTCGCGCTGGTGTCGTGCGCGCAGCGCAACGGCGAGTACGTCCTGCACTACACCACGTATTCGTCGCCGACGTCGGATCAGTCGCGCACCGTGCAGCGGTGGGCGCAGGAGGTTGAGCAACTCACCGACGGCCGCGTCCAGGTGCGCTTCCATTACTCGCAGAGCCTGGTCGGGGCTGATGAATCGCTGCAGGCCACCCTGGACGGACGGGCCGACCTCGCGCAGGTGGGTTCGATCTACTCCGCGTCGGACCTGTCGATGTACACCGTCATCGAACTGCCCTTCGAGACCAAGAATCCTGAGGTCCAGATGCGGGCAACGGAGCGGCTCTATACCGAGAACGCTACCTACCGCGACGACTTCGACCGGCAGGGCGTCAGCCTGCTGTTCCCGCTCCCGGTCGGCATCGCCGTGCTGGGTCTCGACGAAAGCGCCGCTGTGCCAGCAGATCTCGCAGGTCGCAGTATCCGGTCGGGCGGGTTGACCTCCGAGGCGTTGCTCACCGTCGGGGCGAATCCGGTCGCGATGACAGCAACCGACGTCTACGAGTCGATGGAGCGCGGCATCGTCGACGGATACACCTCGCTGGCGATCGCGAACCTGCCGACGTTCGGGCTGGCGAAGAGCACGCCCAACCTGGTCGACCCCGGCATCGGTACGTACGGCTCGTCGATCGTGGTGATCAACGCCGAGGTGCTGGCGCGGATGCCCGCAGAGATTCAGGACGCGCTGGCCCAGGCCTCCGAGAATGCCATCGTCAACGGGCTCGAGGAGATGGACGCGCTGGGGAATCGGGCCTGCACCGACCTCCGCGAAGCCGGAACACCGTTGTCGGCCATGCCCGCCGGTGCGGTAATGGACTGGAAGCAGCAGGCGGGAATCGACCGGCAGTGGGTGGACCGCTACACCGAGCGCGGCTACGACGCCGAGGGTGTGCTGGCCGACTTCCGCCGGATCATCGCCGAGGAGTCCGGGCGATCCACCTACGCCGACCCGTTCGTCGAGTGCTTGGAGGGGCAGGACCGATGAGTGCCGAGTCCGACCTGCCGCGCCCGCTGGCTCGGCTCATCCGCGTGATGGGTCTGATCGCCGGGCTGCTGTTGCTGATCATCATCCTGCTCACCGTCGGCGACGTGCTGAGCAGAAACCTCAGGGACCGTTCCATTCTCGGCACTGTCGACCTGTCGACGATGCTGCTGGTGGCCACCGCCTACCTGGGTCTCGCATCGGCGGAGGCCGACAGCCGCCACGTCTCCGTGGAGCTGGTCGAACGCCGGTTCGGTGCGCGGGCGCGGGTGCTGTTCTCGGTGCTGAGGGCAGCCGTGCTGGTCGGGCTCGGCGCGCTGATGACCTGGGGGCTGACTGAGGTCCTGATCAGCGCGGTGGAGCGTGGGGAGACGACGAACGACATCCTGCGGCTGCCCACCTGGCCGGCGAAAGTAGTCGTGTTGCTGTCGTTCGCAGCATTCTTCGTCGTCGCCGTTTGGCGTGAGCTGCATACCTTTTCGACGTTGCGTGCCGCGCAGAACGGAGATCCTCGATGACCGCCGCGACCATAGGCGCACTCGTCGTCGTCCTCGTCCTGTTTTTCGCGCTGCTGTCGGTCCGGTTGCATGCCGGCCTCGCGCTGATGGTGTCGGCACTGGTCGGCGTGCTGATCCTGCGCGGCACCGGTGCCGGCGTCAGCACTGTTGCCAATCAACCGTTCTCGACGGCGGCCGACTATTCCCTGACGATCATTCCCCTGTTCATCGTGATGGGTGTGTTCGCCGTTCGGGCCGGACTCGCCCAGGCGGCCTTCGACCTGGCCACCTCCGCGTTCCGGCGGCTCCCGGGTGGTCCCGCGCTGGCCTCCCTGGCCGGATCCGGGATGTTCGCCGCGGTCACCGGGTCCAGCGTCGCCACCGTCGCGACGATGGCGCGGGTGTCGACCGATGCGATCGTGCGCGCCGGCTACAACATCCGACTCGCCGCGGGTGTGGTCTGCGCCGGCGGCACGCTCGGCGTGCTCATTCCGCCGTCGATCGTCCTCGTGCTCTACGGCGTCGTCACGGAGGAGAGCATCGGTCAGTTGCTCATCGCTGGGATCGGCCCCGGGTTGCTCACCATCGCGGCCTACGCGGTGACGATCGTCGCGCTGGTGGCATGGCAGCGCCGCCGAGTCGCCGATCGGGAACTGGTGCGTGTCGGAGCCGGATCCGATTCGGCCAGCGACGAAGTCGTCGACGGACGGGACGAAGTCGTCGACGGACGGGACGAAGTCGTCGACGGACGGGACGAAGTCGCCGATGAGCCTGGCGAACCGACCGGGCGTGACATCACCGGATTCCTCTATCTGGTCGTCATCTTCGCGGTGTCTGTCGGCACGATCTATCTGGGTGTGGCCACCCCCACCGAGGCGGCGTCGTTCGGGGCCTTCGCCGCACTGATCATCCTGCTGCTGCGCAGCCGTCCCGCTGCGTGGCTGCGCAATGTCGAAGAGTCGCTGCGGGAGGCGGTCGGGCTGACCGCGATGACCTTCCTGCTGATGGTCGGTGCCGGCGTGTTCACCTACGTGCTGGCGCTCAGTGGGGCAAGCACCAGCCTGGTGAATGCCGTGACGGCCGCGGACCTGCCGCCGTACGTGGTCCTGGTGGCTTGCCTGGCGGTGCTGCTGCCGCTGGGCATGTTCCTCGACGGCATCTCGATGATTCTCATCGCCGCTCCGCTCTTGCATCCCATCCTGACGGGCTACGGCTTCGACGGCATCTGGATTGGTGTCCTGATCGTGAAGGTCGCGGAGATGGCGCTCATCACGCCTCCGGTGGGCATGAACGCGTTCGTCTACTCGGGGGCGGTGCGCGAGGCTGACCTGGGCCGGGTGTTCCGCGGCATCGTGCCGTTCGTGGCGGCCGACCTCGTCGTCGTCGCGGTGCTGATCGCATTCCCTGCGGTCGTCACGTTCCTGCCCTCGATGTCGGGCGCCCAGTAGCCCGTTCCCGCCCCCGGGTAGTTCCGATGACATTGTCGGGGTACCCGGGTCTGCGTGAGTATGACTGGTATGGCGTTGCCCGTAAGACCGCCGCTGGAGCCGATGCTGGCCAAGGCTGCGACCAAGGTGCCCGGCGAACCCGGGGTGTGGTCCTACGAACCCAAGTGGGACGGCTTCCGGGCACTGGTTTTCCGCGACGGCGACGACGTGGTGTTGCTGTCGCGCAGCGGAAAGGACCTGGCGCGGTACTTCCCGGAGGTAGTGGACTCTGTGCGCGACGAGCTGGCACCCCGCTGCGTACTCGACGGTGAGATCGTCGTCCCTCGAGAGATCGGCGGACGGACCCGCCTGGACTGGGAATCGCTGAGCCAGCGCATCCATCCCGCCGAGTCGCGGGTGCGCAAGCTTTCCGTGGAGACGCCCGCGCATTTCATCGGGTTCGACGCCCTCGCCGTCGGGGACACCTCGCTGATGAAAGAGCCGTTCCGCGTGCGCCGCGAGGCCCTGACCGAGGGGGTTCACGAGAAGCAGTGGTGCCACGTCACGCGGACCACCGAGGACCCCGTACTCGGCGCGCAGTGGCTGCAGGAGTTCGAGGGCGCCGGCCTCGACGGCGTGATCGCCAAGCGTCTCGACGGGCCGTATCTTCCCGGAAAGCGGGAGATGATCAAGGTCAAACACCACCGCGACGCCGATTGCGTCGCCATGGGTTACCGGATCCACAAGAGCGGCGAAGGTATCGGATCGATCCTGCTCGGTTTGTACCGCGACGACGGTGAGCTCCAAATGGTCGGCGGCGCAGCGTCGTTCACCGCCAAGGCAAGGCTGTCGCTGCTCGCCGATCTGGAACCTCTGCGTATCGGTGACGACATGCGCGACGGTGAACCCAGCCGGTGGAACTCCGCCGCCGACAAACGCTGGATACCCGTCCGGCCCGAGAAGGTCTGCGAGGTCGCCTACGACCAGATGGAGGGCAACCAGGAGCACGACGGCAGGCGGTTCCGGCACGCCGTGAAGTTCCTGCGCTGGCGGCCCGACCGCGATCCGCAGAGTTGTCGGTTCGATCAGCTCGACGTGCCGCTGCACTTCGACCTCTACGACGTCCTGGAGACCGGGGCGAGCGAAGCGACGGGAAGGGTGGCCCGCTGATGGCAAGTCCGGCAACCGAAATCGACGTCGACGGGGTCAAGGTTCGGCTGACCAATCCCGACAAGCCCTATTTCCCGAAGCTCGGTTCTGCCGGTACCAAAGGCAAGCTTGTCGACTACTACCTGTCGGTTGCCGACAGGATGGTCACACTGCTGCGGGACCGGCCGGTGCACCTGCAGCGGTTTCCCGACGGCATCGAGGGCGAGGAGATCTACCAGAAGCGGATACCGCAGAAGCATCCCGACTACCTCGAAACATGCACTGTCACATTCCCTTCGGGACGCACCGCCGACGCGTTGAAGATCACCCATCCGTCGGCGATCGTCTGGGCGGCGCAGATGGGCACCGTCACGCTGCACCCGTGGCAGGTGCGTTGCCCGGACACCGAGCACCCCGACGAGCTGCGCATCGATCTCGACCCGCAACCGGGCACCGGCTTCGCCGAGGCCCGCGAGGTGGCCACCGGTGTCCTCAAACCGCTGCTCGACGAGCTGGGTCTGGTCGGTTACCCGAAGACCTCGGGTGGACGCGGCGTGCACGTCTTCCTGCGCATCGCGACCGACTGGGATTTCATCGCGGTGCGCCGCGCCGGTATCGCACTGGCTCGTGAAGTGGAGCGGCGTGCCCCCGATGCGGTGACGACGTCGTGGTGGAAAGAGGAACGGGGCGAGCGGCTTTTCATCGACTACAACCAGAACGCCAGGGACCGGACGTTTGCGTCGGCCTACTCCGCCCGCAAGACGCCGATCGCGACGGTGTCGACACCGCTGACGTGGGATGAGCTGCGCGACGCAGAACCCGACGACTACACGATCCAGACGGTGCCGGACTTCGTCGCGTCGAGACCCGACCCGTGGGCGGGTATCGACGAGAACGCCCAATCGATCGATGTGCTCCTGGACATGGTCAAGGCCGACGAGGAGGAACGCGGCGAAGGAGATCTGCCGTATCCGCCCAGCTATCCGAAGATGCCGGGCGAACCGCCCCGTGTGCAACCGAGCAAGAAGGTGGCTGCGCACTGGGATGAAGCAGGCAACCGCGTCGTGGACTGACCCGTACGGCTACCCTGCTGGGCATGGCGAAAGCTACGCTCCGAAAGTTGCTCGCTGCCGTGGCGATCGTCGGGATGCTCGCCAGCGGTATCGGCATCGCCTCCTTCGTGATCTTCGGCAGCCGTGACCAGCAGCAGGAAGCGACCTCGCCCCGATACACGCCGCCGACACCGCCGCCGCCGTCTGTGCCGACGGCCAAGGAGTTCCAGATCACCGTCAACGTCACCGCCTCGCAGTGCGACCCGAGCAATACCGTCTGCCTGTACACGTACACGATCGACCCCAAATATGTTGGCCTGCATCCGTTCCCGGAAACGCCCTTCACCGTGGAGTACGAGGTGGTCGGCGGCCTGGCGCCGCAGCCCGGCAAGTTCACGGTCACCGGCCAGCAAGCCGAAATTCTCAAAGACGTCACCGTCGAGGTCGCGCCGGGTGCCCGGCTGTCGGCCAACGTCCTCAATGTCGTCGAAGG
>NZ_LWCS01000020.1 GCF_001650495.1 Mycolicibacterium iranicum
CTGAACACCGTCGCCGTCGCCTTCCCCGGCGTACTCGGCGTCGTGGGGCGACAGCTTCCGATCCAGGATCTCCTCGGGTTCGTCAGCCAGGCCACCGTGCTCTGCGCGGTCGCCCGCGAGCTCGGAACCACTGATCAGCGCACCCAGGTCCGCATGCTGGCCGCGGTGCTGTGCGATCGCGATCTGTCGGTCGTCGTGTACGACCGCGACACCAGCAAGCCGCTGGCATCGATACCCAACAGCCCGGGAGGCATCGCCAAGGCGCTCTGGAATCTGCTCGGTCTCTTCGACGCCATCGGCGACGAACTGGCGAAGCGGCCGCACCCGCGCGGCCCGTTGAAGTACCTGGGCATGCTGCCCGGCGTCGGTGCGGTCGCCGCCTACATCGGCGAGTGCGGAGCCCTTGGGCGCGCGGCGAAGGCGGGCCGACGCTGGATCGAAACGGCCTCTTCGACAACGATTTAGCGGGCCGCCTCGCCGGGTGGCGGAAAAGTCGGTCGGCGTGCCCGCGCGCTGGAAGGTTGCTCGACACGGAAGAGCCGGCCGATCGGCTGTCCCCTCCGCAGCCGATCGGACCGACGTTGTAAACCTAGGCGCGGGGAACCCCGGGAGGAATCGGGGAAAACCCTATTTCTTGCCCGGGGAATGACCACCAGGTGAACAGCTTCGATCGATCAGGGGTTGGCGGGCACCAGGATCGGTATCGGGTCGGGCAGGAACGGCACGGTCAGGTACGTCGTCGTCGTGGCGGCAACCGTCGTCGTGGGTGCTTCTGTCGTGGGTGGTTCGGTCGTCGGCGGGGTGGTGGGCGGCGTCGTGGTGGGAACTGTTGTGGTCGTCGTCGGCACGGTCGTGGTCGTGGTCGGCGTCGTCGTCGTGGTTGTCGTCGTCGTTGTGGTCGTCGTTGTGGTCGTCGTGGTCGTGGTGGTCGTCGTCGGGGCGGCCGTCGGCGGCGTCGTGACCACCGGGGGCGGCGCCTGCACCGTGGTGGGCGCCGGAGCCGGCGGCTGCGGCGTCTGCTGCGGAATCGTGACGGTTTCGGCCGGCGGTGGTGCACTGGACGGTACGAGTGCGCTGCTCAGCGGCGCGTTGCCCGGCGTCGGAGGAGTCCGGTCGGAAGAGTCGACACTGGTCAGGGCAATCGCGGCGCCGCCGACCGCGAGCAGGGCGACCGCGGCCACAATACCGATGAGCGTGAGCGGTGTCCGGGATCTCAACCCGCCATCTTCGTCGTCGCGCGTGATGGCCTCGGTCGCCGCGTAGGACTCGGGCAGTGCGTACGGGTTCGGCCGCTCCTGCGGCTCGTCCTCGCCGAAGAGAACCCCGCCGCGGTAGGGAACGACGTCGTCGTCCGCAGAGTCGTCTTGTGACCACGCCAGCGCGTAGGTGCTGTCAGAACTGTCGGGCGGCGGAGACACCACCGGCGCCATGGCGGTCGCCGCGACGGTCGCGGTGTCGGCGTTGCGCCCATACGCGGCGAACAATGCCGCCCCGACGGCCGCATCGAGGGCAGGCTGCGGTGTCGTCACCACAGGAATCCGTAGTCGCTGCGAAAACTGTTGAGTGAGCATCGGTATGGATGCCCCGCCGCCGACAATCGCCACGGATGTCACCGTGTTCCAGCCGATGTTGTTGCGCGCCAACAGTTCTTCGAGAGCCACGAAAACACCGTCCAGCGGTCGGGCGATGAGCTCTTCCAATTCAGCTCGGGTGACCCTGATGTCGCCACGGAATCGGGGCAGATCGACCGCCAGTTCAGTAGCGGTTTGCGACGACAGTCGTTCCTTGGCCGAGCGGCAGTCGTCGCGCAGCCGGGAAAGCGAGCCGACCGCGGCGGTCTGGCCGGTATCGGCGTCGGCCCCACCGAAGCCCGCGAGCACGTGACCGAGTAGCGCCTGGTCGATCTGGTCGCCGGCGAACTCGGCGTACCTCTCGGTGCCCCCGATCACGGTGAACGCCGAGGACGCATCGACGGCGGTGATGCTGGTGCCACCGCCGCCGAAGTCGAGCAGCACCGCGACGCCGCGCCGATCCAGGCCGGGGCCGGCGTTCAGCGCGGTCAGAGCAGCCTGGGCGTCCGGGACCAGACGGGCACCCGCCGGCGCGAGGACGTCGCTCGTGGCGAGTGTCTCCGCCAACGCGGCCGTCGTCTCGTGACTCCAGTACGAAGGCACCGCGATCGCCACATCCGCGGCACCAGCGGTTGTCGCCAACGCCGCCATCGATTCGAGGGCCTCGACGACCAATTGCTCGGCGGGATAGCTGTTTCCGTCAGCGCCGACCAGCGGCACCGGATCTCCGACCCGCTCGACAAAGCCGGACAGCACCACCCCGCCCGCATGTCCAGCAGCGTCGCCGACTTCGGGGGCGCGGTGCTCGTGCAGCACCAACACCGACCGGCGGATGACCGGTTGGTTGCCGACTGTGGCCGCGACGAGATTGGTGGTGCCGACTGACAACCCCAGCGCGTCGCTCATGTTCAGGACACCTTAGACCGCGACGCCAATGGCCCGCACCTGACACTCCGCTCCACCGAACGCCCGGTGAGACCGCCGATGAACAAAATTCGGCGTCTGTCCACAAGACCGCGGGGGCGGTGTGTTGCAATGTCGGCATGAGTGACATCGACGACATCAAGCAGGTCAAATACCGCTATCTCCGGGCACTGGACACCAAGCACTGGGACGATTTCGCCGACACTCTCACCGAGGACGTCGTCGGCCGCTACGGGGAGTCGATCGGAGAGGAGCACCACTTCACCAATCGCGATGAACTCGTCGGCTTCATGCGCAATTCGCTCGGGCCCGAAGTGCTCACCGAACACCGCGTCAACCACCCCGAGATCACCGTCGACGGCGACGAGGCGACCGCCATCTGGTACCTCCAGGACCGGGTGATCGCCCCCGACTTCAACTTCATGCTGATCGGAGCAGGCTTCTACCACGACCGCTACCGCAAGACCGCCGACGGCTGGAAGATCAGCGAGACCGGCTACGACCGCACCTACGACGCGTCGATGAAGCTGGACGCACTGGAATTCAAGGTCAAGGCCGGGCGCGCCCTCAACATCTGAGTCACTCGGTGATGGCGATCATCGCCCCCGGCCGGAGCCAGCGCATGATCGTCACGAGCTTGGCATCGTCGATCGCCACACACCCCGCGGTGGCTCCACCGTCGGTGCTGTGCACGAAGAACGCGCCTCCCTTCCCGGGGATGCGCGCCTTGTTCACACCCATGACGACGGCATGTGCGTACTGAGGAATGTCGAGGTTCTCGGTGCCGGCGCTCAGCGACGTGTCGAACGGACAACTCGCCTCGTCGCACACCTGCATCGTGTTGTACGTCGGGCTTTTCATGTCGCCGTCCCACCAATGGTCGGGTCCGACCTGGATGTACTTCAGGCCGCTGCCCGGATCGGGCTCAGTACCGAACGCGAAGTCGAGGGTGTAAACACCCTTGGGCGTCATCATCGACCCGTCGAAGTGGTTGGGCGACATGCCTTTCTCGCCGATCTTGGCCGGTATTCCGACGCCCCCGGTCACGGGCTGCCAGCCCGCGGCGGTGCGCTCCCACACGTCGAGCTTCGCGTCGGAACCACCCGCGCCCGTAACGGCGAGCACCTGAGTGGCCGACCCGACGGAGTTGGCGAACCACGGCGAGAACGCCGCGGCCGGCGGCGCCGTGACGAAGCCGAGCAGTGCGGCAGCCAGCAGAACCGCCAGACGCACCAACTTCCTGTGACGTTTACGTCGCGGCGCTGTCGGCATGCACCAACTGTGCCATCCACGAACGCCATTTCGGCGCTTCTGCTGCGGCGGTGTCGGCTGCGGAGTCGCCGTAGAGGTAGAGGCTGACCATCATCCGGGCCTCGCCGCCGGGAGAACAGCCGCCGATGACCGCGATCCCGGGGCAGGGCCCCTCGAGCCGCACCATGACGTCACGGAAGTCCTCAGCCTGGTGGATCCGGCGCACGACACCATGCAGTTCCGGTGCTCCCGAGGGGGTTTGGAAGCGTTGCCCGACGTCGACACCCGCGATCCCGAGTGCCGACGCCACCGTCGACCACGCCTGGACCAAGTCAGCGGGATGCTGCGTCATCGCCACGGCATTGGCGGCGCGTTGCCCCGGGAACTCACGCAGGTACAGGCGTAGAACATCGAAGAAGCCCGGCCACCCGGTCTCGAAGCTCTCCAGTTCGTCGTCCCAGTCGTCGCGATCGGTGAACAGGCTGTGCACCATTCGCACCACGCAGCGGTCACCGGAGCGGCTCGTCACGACGACCTCCGTCGCGACCGGCGGCGCATCACCACTCCAGCCGTGTTCCTCGTAGCCGAGCCGTGCCGGCGGCTCCCATTCGGTGATCACCGCGGGGCTGACCGAACCGTCGCCGAAATCGAATTCGATTGCGCCACCGACACGTTCGTCGACCTTGGTCGGTGTGAACCAGGCACTCATCCCCGGCCCGGTGGCGATCGCATCCCACACCTGTTCGGGTGTGCCGGGAACGAGAAACTCCATCTCGACCCATCGGCGGCCGTCGGTCTTCTTGATCGCCATTGTCAGTCCTTTCGCGTGGGCATCGGATAAGCGGCCAGGACCAGCCGGTGAGGTCGGCCGCGGGGATCGGATTCGTCGTGGTAGCGCGCCACGAGCGAGGTGACGGCGCGGGCCAGATCGTCGGTGAACGCGGCACGGTCGGCTGCCGACCGAAACGTCACCGCGGTGTCGATCGTCAGCGTCGCGAGGCGCTTCCGTTTGTCAAGCGCGGCGTGCCATAGGTCGCCGACCTCGCGGACGGCGCGCGCAGCCACGGCGATCAGATAGCTCGCCGACATCCTGTCCGTGGTGCGGTCGGGATCGGCGGCGACCGGCCCTAGCGCGCCGGGCGACACCACATAGGACGACGCGGTCGCCACCAGCAATCGTTCGGTCAGTCCGCCCCAACGGCGTTCGCCTGCGACGGTCACCAAACGGTGTTGCTCCAGCGCTCGCAGGTGGTAGTTGACCTTCTGCCTGGTGATCCCGACGCGCGAAGCGAGCGTCGCAGCAGACGCAGGTTCAGCGAGTTCGGCGAGCAGCCTGCCACGGATCGGATCGAGGGCGCTGACCGCCGCGGCGGGATCGCCGATGACCTCTACATCCAGCACGTATGTCATGGTGCGCTTTGACAAATAAATTTGTCAATAGACGACGGCCGATAGGTTGGGCGTTATGAAACTCCGTGTTGAGCGATCGTTACGTCGTCGCGGCCGTGGAATTCGCCAGATCGGCGAAGGCCTCGGAACATTGGACCGCGAGGTCTTCGAAGCTGTCGCGGAGTCCCCCAGCCCGCTCCTCGACGCGGTGATGCCGCGACTGACCAAGGCCGCCGACCATTCCAAGCTGTGGTTCGCGATCGCGGCAGGGCTGATGGTGTTCGGTAACGCATCCATGAAACGCGGGGCCACCCGAGGCGTCGCCACGCTCGCTCTGACAAGCCTCGTCACCAATCAGGGCGCCAAGCGGATCTGGAAACGACCACGACCCAACTGGGCCGTGATACCCCTGGCCCGCCAGACGAGGCGCCACCCGACGTCGAATTCGCTGCCGTCAGGGCACTCGGCCAGCGCGGCGGCCTTCGCGGTCGGCGTCGGGCTGGAGAACCCGGCGGTCGGGCTGGGCCTGGCGCTGCTGGCCGGGCTGGTCGGCATGTCCCGGGTGGCCACCGGCGCCCACTATCCGGGCGATGTCCTGGCCGGCTTCGGCATCGGTGCCGGCATCGCGGTGCTCGGCGCGAGAGTCGTGCCTCCGGTGGTGGACACTCGGTTGCCCAGCGCCGGGCAACCGCTGCGGGTCGACACCCCGGCGCGACCGGACGGCAAAGGCGTCACGGTCGTCATCAACCCCGCCTCGGGCAGCGGAACCGGCGCGCGGGTGCTCGACGAGGTCCGCGACGCGCTGCCGAAGGCCGAGATCGTCGAGCTCGGCGAGGAGGACGACGTCGTCGAGGTGCTGAAGTCCGCCGCGCAGCGAAGCGAGGTTCTCGGCATCGGCGGCGGCGACGGAACGGTCGCGGCCGCGGCGGCGGTGGCTGTCGACGCAGGTGTACCCCTGGCGGTCTTCCCAGCAGGCACCTTCAACCATTTCGCCAAGGACATCGGGTGCGAGACCACGGCGGCGACCGTGGCGGCGATCCAGCGGGGCACGGTGTCGTGCGTGGACATGGTGTGTCTGAACGAGAAGCAGATGGTCATCAACACGGCCAGCATCGGCGCCTATCCGCGCTTCGTCCAGACCCGGGAGAAGCTGGAACACAAGATCGGCAAACCGCTCGCCGGCATCTACGCCATGTTCCACACACTGCGGCGGGACGAGCCGATCCGGATCGAATACGACAACAGGACGTTGCAGACGTCGCTGTTCTTCCTCGGCAACTCGACGTACCTGCCGACAGGTTTCGCGCCGTCGCGGCGCACCCGGATGGACGACGGCCTGCTCGACGTCCGGATCCTGGAGACGGGCCGCCGGCTGAGCACACTGCGCATCGTCACCGCGTTGGCGTTCGGGCGGCTGACGCGCAGTCCGCTGTATCACGAGTTGCGCGTGCCGGAGTTCGCGTTCCGGGCGCCCGACGGGCCCACCGTCCTCGCGCTGGATGGGGAGGTCGGCACCGAACTGGAGGAGGCCAGCTTCAGCGTGCGATATCGAGCGCTGCCGGTCTTTCGTCCTGCTGTGTGACGGGCAGCCGCGGAGGCACGAGCAGCAGGCAGAGGACGAAGTAGGCATAGCCCAGCGCCCAGCCGGCCAGCACGTCCGACGGATGGTGGGCGTTCAGTACGACCCGGCCGATGCCGATGGTCAGCACGACGAGCGCACCTAATGCGAGCAGCCAGGCTCGCTTCGCGGCATCCACGGCCGGGAGTGAGACGGCGAGCAGCGCCGCCACGGCCGCCATGACGCCGAGGGCGTGGCCGGACGGGAACGATGTCCCCCACGCATCGACCATCGCCGTGGCGGGCCGGGGACGATCGGCGAAGTGCTTGGCGGTCTCGGTGACCAGACCGCTGAGCTCGACGCTGATGATCAAGAACACCGCCAGGCGAACGCGGCGTCGCGCAAACGCCATGAAGATGACCGCCACCACCGCGATCCGGAACGCCCCCGGCCCGAGCACGGTGCAGAAGATGTCCCACGCCGACACCCAGCCGGGACGGCCCGATCCGAATCGATAGAGCGGGTCGAGGGCCGCGGCGTCCATGCGGACGAGCCACGGCCAGCCCTGGACATAACCGACCCACAGCAGCAGGTAGACGGCGAAGGCAACCGCAGCGCTGCCGAGAAGCCATCTGGTGTGCACTTTCACGTGAATAGTCTGTACCACGATTCCCTGAGCAAATTTGCCGCCCGTGGCTATGCTCCGAACATGGCTGGCTTCATCAGGAAGTTGTTCCGCATCGGCAAACTTCCGGCAGACATGCGCACCCAAGCGGAAGCTGAAGGCATCATCCATCTGACGGACTGCATCGCGGTGTGGGCCCGTTTCACCGGGCAGATTCCCGGGCGCCGGTCGGTCGGTCTGACGCGCGGCTACGGCGGGGCGCTGGTGCTGACGAACGAGCGCGTACTCGCGACGGTGGGCGCGGTACCCGGGCAGTCCGGGCGTGCAGTGGACCAGCCGTGGACGGCACCTCGATCCGGCGCGGTGCAGGGCACGCTGTCCGAGACCGGTCTGGTGCTCGACATCGCGGACCTGTCGCGGGTGGATCCGCAGTTCTCGGGAACGTTGTCGTTGACGTTCAAGACGGAGTTGACGGCCGAGGAGTTGATGCGGCTGCCGACGCGCACCGTCGCCTTCGACGTTCCGCCTACGTTCGTCTACCGGGTTCTCGGTGTACCGCGCTGAGCTACCGTTCGAGCATGGCCGTTCTACTCCGGAAACTGTTCCGAATCGGCAAGCTGCCCAGTGCGTTGCGCGCAGAGGTCGAAGCCGAAGGCGTGCTCTTTCTCTCCGAGTACGTTGCGGTGACGCGGCGATTCCGCGGAACCGTGCCCGGTCTGCGGTCGGGGGGAAGCATCGCAAGCTACGTGGGTTCATTGGTCATCACCAGGCAGCGAGTACTCGGAACGCTGTCGTCGGTGCCCAAGCTCGCGGGCCGCACCATCGACCTGCGGTGGGATGCGCCGCAGGCGGGCCCGGTCAAGGCTGAGATTTCCGAAACGGGACTGACCCTCGACGTCGACGTCGCCGCCATCGACAGCCGCTGCTCTGGGGATCTCTCCCTGCATTACAAGGAACACGTCCCGCGGGACGTGCTCGCACAACTCCCCCGCACGACGCTCGCCTTCGACGCCCCACCGGAGTTCGTGTTCCGCGCCGTCGGCGTCCCGTACCACCCCTAGAGCCGCGCCATCTCCCGGTAACCGTCCCACACGCTCGGGTATCGCGGCCGCCACCGTAGCCTCGCTATCACCGCGGCTTACGGTCAAACTTCACATCGTCAAAGGGTTGCGCTATCGCAACGGCGAGCGTTGCGTGGAGCCTCGACACACGAAAGGACAGCATGACCACAGCGCACCGGGACAACGTCCTCCTCGTGCATTGGCACGACCTGGGCCGCTACCTCGGGGCCTACGGCCACAGCGATGTCCACAGCCCACGGATGGACCAGCTCGCGGCAGAAGGGATCCTGTTCACCGCCGCGCACGCAACGGCGCCGCTGTGCTCGCCGTCGCGAGGCTCGCTGTTCACCGGGCGCTATCCGCAGAGCAACGGGCTGGTCGGCCTGGCCCACCATGGCTGGGAATACCGCGCCGGAGTCCACACCCTTCCCCAGATTCTTTCCGACAAGGGTTGGTACACAGCGCTTTTCGGGATGCAGCACGAGACCTCCTATCCGGCACGGCTCGGCTTCGACGAATTCGACGTGTCCAATTCGTACTGCGAGTACGTCGTCGATCGGGTGACCGGCTGGCTGGCCGAACCACCCGCAGAGCCGTTCTTTCTCACCGCAGGGTTCTTCGAGACGCACCGGCCGTACCCGCACGACCGTTATCAGCCCGCCGACGCCGATGCCGTGACACTGCCGGACTTCCTGCCCGACACCGACGACGTCCGCCAGGACCTGGCCGATTTCTACGGCTCCATCGCCGTCGCCGACGCGGCAGTCGGGCAAATATTGGACACTCTCGAGACGACCGGCCTCGACCGGGCCACCTGGGTCGTCTTCGTCACCGACCACGGACCGGCGCTGCCGCGCGCCAAGTCCACGCTGTACGACGCCGGCACGGGCATCGCGCTGATCGTGCGGCCGCCGCGCGACCGGAACGCCGCACCCGCTGTCTACCGCGAATTGTTCAGCGGTGTCGACCTGGTGCCCACCCTGCTCGAACTGCTCGGCGTCGAGGTGCCGCTTGACGTCGAAGGACTCTCACATGCAAGGCAATTGGTCAACCCGACCGCCGACTCCGTGCGAACCGAGGTCTACACGATGAAGACCTACCACGATTCTTTCGACCCGATACGCGCTGTCAGGACAAAGGATTACAGCTACATCGAGAACTATGCGGCACGTCCGCTGCTCGATCTTCCCTGGGACATCGCCGACAGCGCGCCAGGTCGGGTGCTCG
The DNA here is from genome assembly GCF_001650495.1 of Mycolicibacterium iranicum. GTDB lineage: Bacteria > Actinomycetota > Actinomycetes > Mycobacteriales > Mycobacteriaceae > Mycobacterium > Mycobacterium iranicum_A. Next base: position 9,607 of record NZ_LWCS01000020.1, read on the forward strand.
GACCTCTGTCCCAGGACCCACGTCCTCAACGAGAACTCTATGACCTGGCGGCCGACCCGTCGGAGGCACGCAATTTGCTGGGCGCTGACGCCACCGACGCGGCCGAAGCGATCGGAAACGAACTGGCGATGTTGCTCAACGACTGGCGGCAGAAGACCAACGACGTGATCCCTTCCGAGTTCGCCGGTACCCGGATCGCCGAGCGCTACACCGAAACCTACCGCCACGTGCTGGGTCTTGAATTGCCAAGTCGCAAGGCCAATGCCGCTGATCGTGGCATCGCAGAAGAGCATGTAAGCCGGCAATAGATCCGCTCAGCGTGATCAAAAATCCCACTGCTGCCACAGCTGGGAGAGGCGGTTATGCTCTCGCGCATGACCAGCCCGACGGCATATCTGGTGCTCGCCTCCCAGCGCAGCGGCAGCACGTTGCTGGTCGAGTCACTGAGGGCGACCGGCGTTGCCGGCGAACCGGGTGAGTTCTTCCAGTACCTGCCGACAACCAGCCAGTCGCCACAACCGCGGCAGTGGTTCGACGGTGTCGAGGACGAGTCCATTCTTCGGCTCCTCGACCCGCTCGACGAAGGCAAGCCCGACCTTGCGCCCCCGGAGATCTGGCGGGACTACATCCGCACCGTGGGGCGCACCCCGAACGGCATCTGGGGCGGAAAACTGATGTGGAACCAGACCCCACTGCTGCTCCAGCGCTCCGAAGGCCTGCCCGACCGTTCCGGCACCGGACTGCTGTCGGCCATCCGCGATGTCATCGGGACCGATCCCGTCCTGATCTATGTCCATCGCCCCGACGTTGTGTCGCAGGCGGTTTCGTTCTGGCGAGCCGTGCAGACCCGAGTCTGGCGAGGACGGCCCGACCCCGTCAGGGACGCGCGCGCGGAGTACCACGCAGGTGCAATCGCGCACGTGGTCACGATGCTGCGCGCCCAGGACGAAGGGTGGCGGAACTGGTTCGCCGAAGAGGACGTGAAACCCATGGACGTGCCCTATCCGGTGTTGTGGCGCAACCTCACCGAGGTCGTCGCGTCGATCCTCGAACAGCTCGGTCTCGATCCGAGGCTTGCGCCCGCCCCCGTGCTGGAACGTCAGGCCGATCACCGCTCGGACGAATGGGTGGACCGCTATCGTGCCGATGCCGACAGGGAGGGGCTACCGACATGAGCACGACGTATGACACCGTGCACGTCGACGAGCTGCGACTGCTGGAAGCCGAGGCGGTGCACATCATCCGCGAGGTTGTCGCCGAGCTCGAACGTCCCGTCCTGCTGTTCTCGGCGGGCAAAGACTCGATCGTGCTTCTTCGTTTGGCGGAGAAGGCGTTCCGCCGCGGGGGCGAGCGAAGCGACGGGAAGACATCCAGCCCGCTTCCTTTTCCGGTCATGCATGTCGACACCGGCCACAATTTCCCCGAGGTCATAGAGTTCCGCGATCGCAGGGTCACCTGGGAGGGCCACAAGCTGATCGTCGCGTCGGTGCAGGAGACGATCGACTCGGGCCGCGTGGCCGACCCGGGCCCCGGAGCGTCCCGCAACCGGCAGCAGACGCGCACCCTGCTGGATGCGCTGGAAGCGGGTCGCTTCGACGCGGCGTTCGGAGGCGCTCGCCGTGACGAGGAGCGCGCCCGCGCCAAGGAGCGGATCCTGAGTTTCCGTGACGAGTTCGGCCAGTGGGATCCGCGGGCCCAGCGGCCCGAGCCCTGGTCGCTCTACAACGGCCGGATCCGACGGGGTGAGCAGGTCCGCGTGTTCCCCTTGAGCAACTGGACCGAACTGGACATCTGGCGCTACATCCAGTTGGAAAAGCTCGAGTTACCGTCGATCTACTTCGCCCACGAGCGTGAGGTTTTTGAGCGGGACGGAATCCTGCTGGCCGTTTCCGAGTATGCCCAGCCGGGAGATGGCGAGACCTCGGCCGTCGAGTGGGTGCGCTACCGCACCGTCGGCGACCTGACGATCACCGGCGCCGTGCGCTCGAAAGCGACGACGATCGACGGGGTGATCGCCGAGATCTCGGCCGCCACCGTATCGGAGCGTGGTGAAACGCGGGCTGACGACCGAACGTCAGCTGCGGCGATGGAGGACCGCAAACGCGAGGGGTATTTCTGATGAGCGCTTGCGCGAAGAAGCGGAGAACCTGATGAGCGCAACCAGACAACTGCTGCGGATCACGACCGCCGGATCGGTCGACGACGGCAAGAGCACGCTCATCGGGCGGCTGCTCCACGACACCGACAGCCTCCCGCTCGATCATCTGGAAGCGGTGACCGACGAGGAGGGCGTCGCCGACCTTGCTGCCCTGTCCGACGGTCTGCGCGCCGAACGCGAGCAGGGCATCACCATCGACGTGGCCTACCGGTTCTTCTCGACCGCGACCCGCAGCTACATCCTGACCGACACCCCGGGCCATGAGCGCTACACCCGAAACATGTTCACCGGTGCGTCCAACGCCCACGTCGCGGTGCTGCTCGTCGACGCCCGCGCCGGTGTGTTGCGCCAGACAAATCGACACGCCAGGATCGCAAAGCTGCTGGGTATCAAACACTTTGTGGCCGCGGTCAACAAGATCGACCTGGTGGATTTCGATCAGGGGCGCTTTGGCGAGGTCGAGGCGCAATTGCATCAGGTTGCGGCCCGCCTCGGCGGCGCCGACATCACCGTCATCCCCGTCGCGGCCAAGCTCGGCGACAACGTCGTACACCGATCCACGAACACCCCGTGGTACGAGGGCCCGACGCTGCTGGAGTATCTGGAGTCCGTCGAACTGACGGCACCTCACGCGGAAGCCCGGAGCCTGCGGCTTCCGGTGCAGTGGGTGTCGCGCCCCAGCCCGCAGCAGCGCCGCCGCTACACAGGCCGCCTGGCGGCAGGCACTCTCAGCATCGGTGATCCCGTCGTCAGTCTTCCCGCCGGCACCGGGTCGACGGTCACTGCCGTCGACACCCTCGATGACGATCGGCCGACCGCCGTTGCGCCGCTGTCGGTTTCGATCGAGCTGGCCGACGACATCGACGTCGGCCGCGGCGATGTGTTCGTCAGCGGGGTCGACGATGCCGTGCTTCCCGTGCTGGCCCGCGAACTCGATGCGACGGTGTGCTGGTTCCGCGACACCCCGCTGCGTGCCGGTGACCGGCTCGCACTGAAGCAGGGCGCGCGCACTGTCCGGGCGACGGTGCAGGCATTGCATTCGCGACTGGATCCGGAAACCCTGGACGAGATCGACAATCCCGTCGATCTGGTGCTCAATGACATCGGTTCCGTGACGCTGCGCACCAGCTCGATCGTAGTCGCGGATCCGTACACAGCGAACCGCGACAGCGGCGCGTTCATCCTGATCGACGAGTCCTCCAACGACACCGTCGGAGCCGGCACCATCGTCGAGGCTCGCGAAGTCAAACCGGGCGAGCAGACCCGCAACGATATCCGTTGGCATCCATCGTCTTTGGAGCGCAGCTACCGAAGTTCGGCCACAGGGCAGAAGGGTGCCACGATCTGGTTCACCGGTCTTCCGGCGTCAGGCAAATCGACCGTCGCGGTCGCGGTCGAGCGCGCACTCGTTGATTCCGGTCAGGTCGCCTATCTGCTCGACGGAGACAATATCCGCCATGGACTGTCCGATGACCTTGGTTTCTCGGCGGGCGACCGTGCCGAGAACATCCGCCGGGTGGGCCATCTGACGCGGTTGTTCGCCGACGCGGGTGTCGTCGCGTTGGCATCGCTGGTCTCGCCGCTGAAATCCGACCGTGAGATCGCACGCGCTCTCAACGACGCGGCGAAGCTGCCCTTCATCGAGGTGTACGTGGCGACACCGCGCGAAGAGTGCGAAAAGCGGGATCCGAAGGGTCTTTACGCCAGGGCGCGGGCGGGTGAACTCAAGGGACTCACCGGTGTCGACGCCCCCTACGAACCGCCTGAGAGCGCCGATCTGGTTCTCGACACCACGGGTGCCGACATCGACGAGCTTGTCGCCAAGGTGATCGCGCTGCTTGACGATCGACGGGGCTGACCTACTTCACCTGCGCCACCACGAAGATCCGGCGAAACGGAAAGAACGTGATGCCGTCGGCACGTTTGGGATAGGCCGCATCCAGCATCGGGATCAGGTCTGCTCTGAACTGCTGCCACTGCGCGTCGCTCAGCCCGGCCCGCACCGGGCGCAGCGCCGTCCCGTGGATCCATTCCAGCACCGGGTTCTCGCCCGTCAGTTCGTGCACGTAGGTCGTCTCCCATGCGTCCACCGTGCATCCGGCGTCGGTCATCAGCTCTGCGTATCCGACTGCGGGACGCGTTATTTCGGCGCTCTCGAAGGGGTAGTCGCGCAACAGCTCTGACCACTCGGGCCGCTGGAGGAGTTCGCTGACCGCCCGATGCGACGGCGCATCGAAGTTGCCCGGCACCTGGAACGCGATCCACGAATTCGCGGCGAGTTGCCCCGCCCACCGCGCCAGCAGCTCGGCATGTTCGGGAACCCAATGCAGCGTCGCGTTGCTGACGAGGATGTCGGTATCGGGCGCGGGCGTCCAGTCCCGCACGTCGCCCACCCGGGCGTCCAACCCTCGGTTTCGCGCCGCCTCCACCATCTCGGGCGAGGAGTCCCATGCCTCGATGACGGCGCCGGGCCAGCGCTCGGTCAGCGTCGCGGTGAGATTGCCCGGGCCACAGCCCAGGTCCACGATGCGGCGCGGCTCACGTGCACCGACGCGTGACAGCAGGTCGTAGAACGGCCTGCCGCGGTGATCGGCGTAGGTGAGGTAGACGTCCGGATTCCACATGACGCCAGTCTGTCACCGACCTCGACCCACCGCGTTAACATGCGAGGCGTGGAGCCCGACAGAGTGCCCGTCGAATCCGTACCGGTCGAGGAGTTACCGATCCCGGTCCCAGACGTGCCGGGCGCCGACGCGACCGCGCGCGGACTGCCGCGTCGGGTCGATCTCACGCTGCGGCAACGGATGATCGTCGATTCGTCGGCGATGGCCGATCTGGCGCTGCGGACGTCCATCGCATCGCTGCTGAGCGCCACCATGGTGCCGTCGATCGCCGGTGCGCTGCGCCGGTCCGAGACCGCCGCCGAGCGCAAGCACCTCGAGTTCTACGCCGAGCTGGCCGCGGCGAAAGATCCGCAGGTGTCCTTCCCGGCACCGCAGACGTTGCCACGGGTGTCGTCGCGGCCGGCCAACCCGGTTGCCGAATGGGTGGCGAAGGGCAATGTCAGCAACATCCGCTTCCGGAGCAGCTTTACCGCCGTCAACCCGGACATGCGCGATCAATGCGCCGGATTCGTCCGCAACAACGTCGTGCACGCCCAGCATTGGCGCCACGACGACGGCCCCCGACCCACGCTGTGTCTGATCCATGGGTTCATGGGCTCGGCCTACCTGTTCAACGGCTTGTTCTTCTCGCTTCCGTGGTTCTACCGCTGCGGCTACGACGTCGTGCTCTACACGCTGCCGTTCCACGGCTCTCGCGCCGAGAAGTACTCGCCGTTCAGCGGTCACGGATATTTCGCGCACGGAATGGCGGGTTTCGCGGAAGCCATGGCCCAGGCCGTGTACGACTTCCGCTCTCTGCTCGACTATCTGGAGTACACCGGTGTGGACCGGATCGCGCTGACCGGGATGTCACTGGGTGGATACACCTCAGCGCTGATCGCCAGCGTCGACGACAGGATCCAGGCCGTCATCCCCAACGTTCCGGTCGTCACACCTGACCGCACCGTCGACGAGTGGTTTCCCGCCAACAAGGTTGTCGCGCTGCGGGACTGGATCGCCGGCACCGACACAGCGCTGGTCGAGTCGGCAACGATGTACTCGTCGCCGCTGAACTACCGGCCGCTGCCGGCCAAGGAGCGGAGGCTGATCATTGCGGGCCTCGGTGACCGGTTGGCCCCACCTGAGCAAGCCGAGATGTTGTGGAAGCACTGGGATCGCTGCGCATTTCACTGGTTTCCGGGAAACCATGTCCTGCACGTCAGCCAGCCGGATTACCTGCGCCGCATGACGCGGTTCCTCGCCCCGTTCATGTTCGACTGAGCGTCGCGCCCGCGGGCCACCGCAGCTGGGTCAGAGTCTGCGCGTCGATCGGAACGGGGTGCGCCGACAGCCGCCGGTCCGATGCGGGCGCGAGCGCGGACAGCGCGGCGCGGTGCCTGCCCCGCTCGGGGGTGAGCTCGGGCAACGGCGCCCGCCCCGTCGGCCGTTCGGCGGTACGCAGCGCGCAGGCCGCGGCGACCTCGAGTTGTGTTCGGCTGCCGGTGAACTCGACTGCGATCCAGACCTCGCCCGCTCCGGTGGCCCGCACGGAATCCAGGGTCTCGGCCAACTGGTCGTCGACCTTCACCCGGTAGGCCGCCACGTATCCGTCGCCGTCGGCGAGTCCGCACCAGGTCTCCTTGGCCGTCCCGGCGACCGGCGCGGCGGGCGCCTCGTCGAGAGAAACCTCCCAGCCGAGCTCACGAAGGTGGTCGGCGAGCCGTCGCGCGGACAGTTGCGCGGTGTCCTGCAACGGGAGGTGCGGCGACCGTGCCGTCAGTGCCGCGACGTTGTCGGCTGCCCCCAGCGTGAGCGCGATCCAGGTGGTCCGCTCCGCTCCCAGTTCGCGACTGACGACACGGACCTTGTCGAAGCTGATGCCGTAGCGGTCCACGTAACCGGCCACCGTCGTCAGCGGCAATTCGGTGGCCCCGCGGGGCGCCACGCGCAGCACCACGGTGGCGTACCGGCCGGGCCGCGTGCCCACGTCAGACCGTCCCATCAGCATCGAGATGCGCCGCCCGATCATGGTCGTCATGAAAAGTCCACGCCACCAGGCGAAGAGAACGACGACAGCCGCCACCGCGGCCCCCAGCAGCCAACGGTCAGCGGTCGTCTGCCACGGATAGGCCATCGCCGCGGGCACCACGAACAGTGCGGCCAGAGTCAGGCGGACAATCATGACGAACGGTCCTTTCGTTTCGCGGTCACGACGAAGGCGGCAAGCACCAGCAACACCAGCGCCCCGACCCCGGCGAACGCCACCGCACGAGGCAGCGGGTCGTCCGGCCCGGGCACGGCAGGCGCGGCGACCTGCGTCACGGCAGCAGGGTCCGCGTCGGCAGCGGCAGGCACATTCCAGGTCAATGCGGCAACCGGGTCGATCGTGCCCGCACCCGACAGATTCGACGGCGAACGAGCCGCGCCGTGGGCCGTGCCGGTCAGGCGGTTGACCACCTCGCGAGCGGTCAGAGTCGGAAACCTGCTGCGGACCAACGCCGCGACGCCGGCCGCATAGGCCGTCGCGTAGCCGGTACCGCTGATGGGATCCATCTGCTGCTCGTTGTTGAGCATGCCGTTCGCCAGGCCGCCGACCTCGTCGTTGCTCACCGACATGATGTTCTCGCCGGGCGCGGCGATCCCGACCCAGGGTCCCGCCATCGTGAATGGCGAGGGCTGCCCCGATGGCCCGAGCGAGCCGACGGACAGCACGTACTGCTGCCACCATGCCGGAATCGACAGCGTGGTGACGCCGTTCCAATTGCGGGGATCCGACGGCATTGCGGGGTCGGACAGCGGATTAGCCGCGCAGCCCGTGCCGGTGTCGCCGGCGGCCGCCACGATTACGACGTCCTTCTCGACGGCGGCGTAGCGCAGTGCCGAACCGAGTTCGTTCTGATCCACAGCGAGGCCGGCGGGAATACACGTCACCGCGGATATCGTGATGACACGGGCGCCCATGTCGGCTGCGCGCACGACGGCGCGGGCCAGCGTCTGGGTGTCCACGATCGCGCGCGTCAGGACGGGATCCTCGCCCGAGTCTCGCGGGGTGTAGCGGGGCGAGCTCTGCCGGATGGCGAGGATGCGAGAGGCCGGCGCGACGCCCGAGAAGCCGTCCGCACCAGGTTGTCCGGCGATAAGCCCCGCGACGAGGGTTCCCTGCCCGTCACAGTCGGTCAGGCCGTCGCCGGACTCGATGAAGTCGCCGCCCGCCTCGACGTTGGGCAGTCGCGGACCCGGCTTCACACCGGTGTCGATGACCGCGACCAGCTGGCCCTCCCCCTTACTGTGCTTCCACGCTGCGACGAGATTCAGCGAGACCTGATTCGGCCTCACTGCGCCGGGGTCGGTGCCGGGGATGACGCCACTCGTGACACAGGGATTGCGCTGCGCCATTGGTTCGACGGGTCCCGCACTGCCCGACGGCGGAGTGGCCGCCGGGTCGACTTCGGGCGGGGCGATCGCGCCCGTCGGCGGTGCAGTGCTCGCGAAGACACCGGCGGTCACCGCGAGCACGGCGAAGGCGCGCTCGAACCTCATGTGTCAGAACCCGTTCAGGACCCAGGCGAACAGGCCGACCAGGTAGGCCATCACCGGGATCACCGACGCGTCGAGTCCCGCGGCAACGAAACCGAGAGCGCGGCGCATCGGCAGCGAATACGTATCCGGCTGTGCGACACGCGGGTTGAGCGCCGCCACGGCCCATGCGAGTACCAGCACCGCCAGCACGGCCGAGGTCACCCACGCCGCGAGGTACTGACCCGATGCCGCGAACAGTCCCAGCAGCACGACCGTCAGAAGGTAGGAGTGGCCGAGAAGCCATGCCTTGCACACCGCGGAGTCCCAGACGCGAGCCCGAAGCGCGGCGGCGATCGCGGCGGCCGCCACCAGGTACCAGGCCCACGGAGACACCGTGCCGCCTCCGGTGACGGCGGGCCACAGCATGACAACCGAACCGGTCACGGCCAGCAGCACGCCCGCTGCGATGAAACCGGTCTGGTGCGAGTCGCTTACCCGGATGCGGCGCGGCAGGTCTTCGAGGACCCGCAGCGAGGGGGCCGATGGTGTCGGGTCTCCCGGGGCGGGGATCACCGGGACGGGAAGGCGCGCGCACATCGCCGACAATTGGGCTGCCTGCACAGTGATCAGCAGCGCCACGAGAATCAGTGCGCTACCGACGGTGACCAGGTTGAGCGTCCACAGCGTCGCAGCAGCGGCGGCGAGCGCGACACCGAGTGCAGTGGCCGCGACAGTGGTGAACAGCGCGATGGCGCGCTCGCCCACGGTGATGCTGATGATGGACCACGCCGCGACACCCGCTGCGCCGAGGAGCACCCCCGGCGGTCCGAACTCGCCCGGCACCGCAAGCGCGAAGGCCGCCGCGACCGAGGGCAGCGCGGCCGCGGCGAGCGCCGTTGCCAGCCGCGGCGAGCCCGCCCTGGCCAGCAGTGCACCGAGGACGGCGGCTATGGCGACGCCGCTGACGGCGAACACCCCGACCACTGAATCGGTGACGAGCCGGTGCGCGACGGCCAAGGCCGTCGCGACGAGAATCAGGCCAATGACTGCGAGCGTCGCCCCTCGCTGAATCTGCGCTGGCCCCCAGGGCTTTTCACGCTCGTTCGAGAAGATCATGGCGGCATCGGCGATGTCCTCGACGATGCGGGACGCGGGCGGTCCCGCAGGTACCGGCTGGAGAGCGAGCAGGTCACCGTCGACGACTCCGACCGTGTTCAGCGTCGCGTCCAGACTGAAGGGGGCACCGCCGATCGGTGCCAAGCTCAGAAGTCGTGCGGCGCCGACAGTGTCATCTGAGGGAGCGACGATGCGCTGCACTGCCGGGATGATCTCCCGCAGCGGGAGTTGCGCGGGAAGCGCGATCTCGGTGAGCCGGCCGCTGCCGTCGGGCTCACCGTCGACTTCCGTCGTGGTGAGAACGGCGACCCGGACGATCGGCATCACCGCACCGAGTGCGTTGTCGGTTCTCAAAGCAGACTCTGGCATCTTTCTTCTTCTCTCTCGGCCGTGCGTTCGTCGAAGTCTCGGGTCATCGGATGGTCGGGGAACCAGGGGCCTTGCGGCAGTGCAGCGGTGAGGCGCTCCACCGCCGCTGCTATCGCAGGCGCGGACCCTGGCGTGAAGGAGGAGATCCATTCGCCGTCGAAAGCGCGTGACGGGCTGACGAGGACCCGCCCGAGTTCGGTATCGACGACGCTGACCCCCACGTCGGTACTCACGCGGTGTCCGTCACGATGCGCACCGGCCACGATCTCCACATAAGTCCGGGATTGCTCGAATGCGGCCACCACCACGGGGCGCGCACTCGGCGGGATTCCCAGATAGTCGAGCAGGTCGTGAACAGCTGCGCCGCCACGGATCTGGTCGTCGGCCTTCGCCCCGACACGGGCGGGCAGCGAGAACGCCTCGAATCTGGCAGGCACCCGCCCGGACAACCCGACCGTCAGCACAGGCACCAGCGCCTCGGGATGGTCGATGGTGATCTCGGTGAAGGTGACCAGTCCCCCGCTGCGCAGCGCGACGACCGTGCCGGACCCGTCGCGCGCGACGATGCCGCGCAGCATCGCGCCCCGCGCACCCACGAATCTGAGTTCGAGCCACTGCGCGGGCCTGCAGACTGTGCGGACCCACTGAGCCACCGCAGGATCGACGACTCGATCCGGAGTCAACACCCCGGCGCGGGTCAACCGCTCGGACTGTTCACGCTCGAAGTCCGCCCGCTGCGACAGGTCGGTGTAGGCGGGCGTGATCGCCAGCACCCACGGATAGGACCCCGCGCCGAGGGTCTCGGCGAGATACCAGGCCGAGTCGGCGGTCAGCTCGACGGCATTAGCGCGCACTGATACCTGTCAGCCCCACTTGGCGCCTTCGGCCTGGTCGCGGGCGGCCATCGAGGTGGTGTTCATCTCATGGGTGCTCGCCATCGCACGGTAGGCCCGCACCAGTTCCTCCATGCTGGTGTTCCACTGTGCCTGCCAGGCCTGGTAGGTCATCCCCGTGTCGCCCTGCCAGGCGCTCCTGAGCGCGGCCTGCTCGCTGGCGATGTCAGCACCGATGGCCTGTAACGCGCCTGCGTACGAGGCCATTTCACCGGCGTGGTTGAGCATCGCCGGGTAGTTGTACATGATCTGCGACATGTGCGGTGCTCCGATCAGACGACGGGGTAGTTGCTGGCGGCCGCGGCATCTTCGGCGACGTACGAGCCTGCGGCGTCACCGACGTTGGCCTGGGCGATGTCGAGCAGCGCGTTGACCTTCGCCGAGACCTCGACGAAGCGGGCGTGTGCGGCCTGGAATGCGCCTGCCGACTCACCCATGTGGAAGGCTTGCGCGGACTGCGCAGCCCCCTCGGCCTGGGCGATGGTGCTGCGCATCAGTGCCGCCTTGGCGCCGAACGCCGCCTCTGAAGCGACCATCTGGGGAATATGAGCATCCAAGAGACTCATGGGTTTTCCTCTCTGTTGTGGTGGATTTCTCGATCGTCGGGTTCATCGGCCGAATCCCATGACCCCGGCAGCATGGGCGCTTTGGGGCCCCCACCGAACGCGCCTCCTGCCAGGGTGGTCATGCCGCCGGCTTCTTCGGTTTCCTTGGCGACCGTTCCGGAAAATCCCATCGGCCCGGCCCCCCGGGCGGACGCCGTGACGCGGGGCTCGGGCGTTGCGGGCGGCCCCGGGTCGGGCTCGTCGTCATAATCCATGTACGCATCGGCGTATCCGCGGCCCTTGATGTCGTCCTTCTGACGGCGACGGCGCTTGCGCCGCTCAGCTGCCGAGGCGGCCACGCCCGATGCCGCGGCAGGAATGCCTGCGGCCGGCGCCTTGGCACCTGTGGTGTCGCGGACAGTCGGCGAGAACCCTTCGCCGGGATCGCGTCCCGCGATGACGTAGGGCACGAACGGCGCTGCCGCGGTGGCGGGAGCACCTGGGGCAGGCGCCGTTCCGGTGCTGACGGTGCTCGGCGACACCGGGGCGGTGCCAGGGGCGGGCGGCGCCGACATCACGGGAGGTGGGTTCGTCTGGTCGGATCGGGCCGGTGCGGGCTGGTCCGCCACAGGCTCTTCGGCGGGTGTGTCCGCCGGCGGCATGTTCAGCATCTCCAGCAGACGGTCCAGCACACCGGCGACGATCGCGAGCGTGGTGATCAGCAGCGGCAGCAGGAACAGCGACGGGTAGAGGATCGAGGCGCCGACCCAGGAGACGACCTGGTAGACGACGGCAAACAGGAATGGACCCCAGGTGATGAGGGCTTGCAGGGGGTTCGTCAGGAAGTCGGTGATCAGCTGGATCGTGTTGCCGATCGGATCCATCAAGAACCTGATGATCGGCTCGAACAGGAACCGCAGGATCTCGCCGTAGAACCGCAGCAGGTCCTCGATGATCCCCGAAACACTCAGGGCGGCGCCGGCATCGGCAGCCATCGGCTGCGCGGCCAGCGCGGAGAAGTCAGCGGCTGCCCTGCCGGCCTCCCCGACACCGGGTTTGAGCACGAAGGGCGCCGGGGTCGACACGGGAGTCGCCGCGAGAGCGGCCCCCGAGACCGCCTGATAGGTCGCCATCGCGGTGGCCGCCTGGATCCACATCCGCACGTAGTCGGCTTCGTTCAGCGCGATCGGGATCGTGTTGATACCAAGGAAGTTCGTACCGACGAGGACGGCGTGGGTGGTGTGGTTGAGGGCGAGTTCCGGCATGGTCGGGATCGTCGCCAGTGCGGTGGTGTACGCGGCTGCCGCCGTCTCGTGCTGGACTGCCGCGGCAGCGCTGTTGGCGCTCTGCTGGGCCAGCCACGTCAGATACGGGGTGTGGGCCGCGACGTACTGCTCGGAGCTCACGCCCTCCCATGCACCAGACTGCACGCCCGCCAGGATGGTGGTGAGTTCGGCTGCCGCAGCAGCGTATTCCGCGCTCAGACCTTGCCAGGCGGCCGCTGCGGCCAGCAGCGACCCGGGGCCGGGACCGCTGCTGATCAGCGTGGAGTGCACTTCGGGCGGCAGCGCCATCCAGATAGGTGCGGTCATGATCCGGGCGAGCGAAGCGACGGGAAATTCATGTCAGACCCCGCGTGCGATCAGGTAGGTCGATGCGGCCATCGCGTCGCCACTGGCATAGCTCGCCGCGGATTCACCGACGCCGACTCCCGAGCGGCCAAGTTCCTCGACCGCGTGAGCCGCCATCGCCTGGTGCTGAGAACCGTTGGCGCTGAATCCGGTTGCGGTCTGCAGGGACACCGCGTCGGCGGCAGGCGGCAGGACGGCGGTCACCGCAGGGGCGGCTGCCGCGTGGGCGGAGGCCATCTTCGCGGTGAGCGCTTCCACCGCGGCGCTGGCCGCCGTGAGACCTTCGGGAACTACTCGCAGGGTCATCAGCTGTATTCCTTTCCGCTGGGTCCGGATTGTGCGGTCACGCCTTCGGTGGCGAGGGGGTTGATAAGTTGGACGAACGCGGGAGTGTCCGAGTCGTCGAGCAGCATGGCCCGGCCGGCAGGCAGTCTGCTGAACCGGTGGCCACGAATCTTGCCGCTGTCCTGCGGGTTTCCCGACAGCAGCAGCGTCGTCGCCTGCAGGTCGTTGAGGCGCCGCAGCAGCGGTGCCGTCATGACGGCGTGCGCCGAGCCGGCCGCGCGCGCGGTGACGATCACGCGCAGGCCCAGTTCGGATGCCTGCGCCAGCAACCCGATCACCGACGTCCACGGCCGTTGTCCGGCGAACGGGCCGCTCATCGCGGGACCGTCGGGGATCTGGTCGACGTCGTCGATGATCAGGTAAAGGAGGTGGTTGCCTGGGCCATCTCCATTGCCGGAGCCATTGCCCTTGCCGCCATTGCGGTACGTCCACCCGCTGAGCTGCTGCGGTGTCAGACCCGCAGGCGGGCGCCGCTTCTCGAGAAGCCCCGACAAGCCGAGCATCGCAGGCAGTATTCGATCGATGTTGGGCGTGTACTCGTTGTCGGGGAAGATCGGCTCATCGACCAGCTGGAGGCGCCGGTCGATCACCGTGAACGCGACCTGGTCGGCACGCGAGTTCTCCCGGATGGTGCGGATGAGGTGACGTAGCAGCGTCGTCTTGCCGGTCTTCGTGTCCCCCAACACCATCATCAGCGGGTTGTCGGCGAAGTCGACGGTGACGGGCGCGAGGTCCTCTTCGCGCTGGCCGATGACGACGCGTTCGGGCGCCGGGTATAGCGAGCCGAACGCCCTCGGCGACAGATTCGTCGGAAGCAGCCGAACCGGCGGTGCGCTCTGCCCGGGGTAGCGGGCGTTGAGTGCTGGGATCGAGTCCAGAGCCGGCCGCGCGAACAGGAAGTGCTCGGCATCCATCGTGAGGCCGCGGCCAGGCTGGTCGGCCGGAACACCCTCGGCCGGACGGCGCAGCGCTGTGTTGGACCCGTGGGCGACGCGCACGTTGCTGTCGCGGGCGTCGTGCAGCCGCAGCTCGAGCCGCAGGCCGAGCCCGTCGCGCATCGCCAGCGGCACCTCGAGCCAGTTCGGGGTCGTGATGACGACGTGGATGCCGTAGGACATTCCGGTATTGGCCAACTCGGTCACCTTGGCCAGTAGCGGGTTCCGCGTGTTGAAGGTGTCGGTGTTGTCACGGCTGAACGCGTACAGGTTGTCGACGATGAGGAACACCTCGCCGTAGCCGTCCTGATAGCCGGAGCCGGTGTCGCCGGGCCCGACTGCTGCCCCGTGCCGCTGGCGGGCCCGCAGCAATTGCTCGAGCTCACCGAAGGTGCGCCGGATCCGTTCTGGCTCCAGCGGCGAGGCCACACTGCCGACGTGCGCGAGCTCGTCGAGCGCGCGTAACTGACCGCCGCCGTAGTCCAGGCAATAGAAGGTGACCTCACCGGGAGCGTGCAGCGCGGCAGCGGACATCACGAAAGTCTGCAGTGCCGTGGATTTTCCGGACTTCGGACCGCCGTGGATGGCCATGTTGGCGGCCGCCGACGTCGCATCGAAGATCAGTGGGTCGCGGCGCATGTCGAACGGCCGGTCGATCTCGCCGAGCGGCCAACGCCACTGGCGGGGCGAGACACCGGAGCGTTCCAGCACGTTGCGCAGCGGAATCGCTTCGTCGAGCGGCTGCAACCACAGCCGGGGAGCACGCGGGCCGTAGTGGGCGAGCTGGTCGCCGATCGTGGCGATCAGCTTGCGCGGCGGAAGCACCTCCACATCGGCGCCGTCGTCGACGATGACGGTGTCGGGTTCGGGGTCCACCCAGCCTGCGCTGAACAGCTGCGGTTTCGGAATCGCGTGCACGACGATGGATTTGTCGACACGTGGGGGCTCGTAGATGCCGTCGACGTAGGTGCTGCGGAACTTGATCGGGAGGGCGCCCGGCGCGGGGACCAGGAAGCCGACACCTTTGTGGTCACGACCCGACTCGATGTGATAGGCGTCCTCGACCCCGATGATCTGCCGGGACACGCTGGGGCTCGCAACCTTGAGCCCGATCCGGTACGAGGTGTTCTTGTCGATGTCCTTGATCCGGCCGACGTCGAGCGTCTGGGACGCAAAAAGGAGGTGAATGCGGAACGAGCGGCCCTTGCGTGCCACGTAGTCGAACAGGTCGGCGTACTCGGGGTGCTCGGCCAGCATCAGCGTGAACTCGTCGGCCACCACGAGCAGGGTCGGAATAGGCGGTAGGTCGACGGCTTCCTCGGCCCCGGAGGTGCGGGCGTTCTCGTATTCGGTGACCGAGTTGAATGCACTGCCCTGCACGCGCCGTCCGCTCTCTTTGAGCAGCTGTTCGCGGCGTGCCACCTCGCCGCGCAGGGTGTCAGCGAACCTGTCAGCCAGCGAGCGCTTTTCGGCCATGTTCGAGATGACGGCGACCACCTGCGGGAACTTCCGGAAGATGTCGGCACCCGCCTCGCCCTTGAAGTCGGCGTAGATGACGATCAGGCGGTCGGCGGAGTGGGTCGTCAGCAGGGACAACAGGATCGCCATCAGCGTCTGAGACTTGCCCGAGCCCGTCATGCCGATCATCAGACCGTGCGGCCCCATGCCGCCCTCGGCTTCGTCCTTGAGGTCGAAGATCAGCGGCTCACCCGTCGACGTCACGCCGATGGGCACCCGCAGCTCGTCGTCGCGGTTGCGCGGCGCCCACAGCGCGGCGACGTCGAGTGCGGAGGCGTCAGGGATGCCGAGCAGCGTGGTGAACGTCGCGCCGCTGGTGGTGGTGTACCGGCCGTGGCTCGGATTCGAATCCCAGCGCGACAACCGGCGCGCAATGTGCCGGGCGTCGGCGGACGCGAGATGGTCGGCCCGGTCGATGTAGGCCGCCCAGGTCCCGTTCTGCCAACGCTGGATTCGCCCCTCTGCGATGCGCAGGATGGGCCGTTCGGGATCGGAATACTGCTCGAGGTGCGGTTCTCGCGTCGACCGGTGAATCAGCGTCACGCCCGCCACCCCGCGGCCGACGAAGTCGTCCGGATCGGCTTCGGGGTCGTCGACGACGACGAGCAGGTGTTTGGCGCCGGCCGTTCCGTCTCCGGCAAAGGCGCCCCGTTCGGCCAGAGCTGGTGCGAGCATCCTGTGCAGTTCGGCGGCATCAGAGGCCAGGTAGCGCGCCGGACCGACACCGTCGACGCGACTCGGCACGTCCACATGCGGTAGCCACTTCAGCCACGACCACGAGCTCGTCTCCAAACTTGGCCCGGCATAGGCGATTCCGAGGACCGACGGGTCGTGCCACGTCATCGCCTGGCCGATCCATGCGCGCAGCGCTCCTGCGACCTCGCCGACGTCGCCGAGTATGGTCACCCGCGACACCCTGGTGAGGTCGATACCCGTCGGGGCGTCGTGCAGGATGCGCTGGGTGTCGAGCAGGCCACGCAGCGTCGTGTGCGACACCGGCTCCAGGTCGACTTCGTCGGCGGTGTCTTTCACCCGAAGCGTGGCGGCGAGCGCCTGATCGTGTACACCGGCTCGCAGCACCAGGAAGTCGGCGTCGTGTGGATCGCGTTCCCACTGCCTGCGGGTCCCCGGAATGCTCATCAGCGCAGCCGGTTCGGGATGTGACCACTCGAGTGCGGCGCGCTGTTCGTCAGCATGGGCCCGGACGTTGTCCCGGACGACGGACAGGTACCGCAGATAGTCGGCGCGTTCGGCGTCGACCTCCTCGGTACGCATCTTGTTGTCCGTGCCGCGGTACAGCGCGGTGGCCGCCAGCAGCAGCACGAACGGGAAGAACAGTGTGGTCGGCGAGATCAGCCGCAGACCCGTCGCGACGAGCGCGACGATCATCCCGACGATGAGGATGACGATGAGGTACGGCAGCGCGCGGCGCAGCAGAGACGGCGGAACGATTCGCGGCAGTTCGGGCGGCGGCTCGATCGTGATGGTGCCCTTGCGAACCACCGGGGCGGGAACCCGCCTGCGGTGTTCAAAGATCAGCCTGCTCATGGGTTCTCCAAACGAGTGAGTTGCTCCACTCGCGCCGGCGCGGGGTTGGGCGCCAGCGTGTCGTGGGCCAGCAACGCGTCGCTGCGCGACAGCGTCGGGCCTGCGGCGAACTGGGACAGCACCGACCAGGGAATGGGCAGCGGTGCGGAGGTGAGCCCGAGATCCTCCACCGTTTCGGCTGAGTCGATGCCGAAGCGAACGCCGGTGTCGCTCACCCAGAACAGCGATCCGCTGCTCTCGACGAAGTAGCCAGTACCGGGAGGTAACGCGACCTGGTTGGCGGGTCCGCCCGGAGTGCCCGCGCTGACGAGGCCGACGGTACGCAGGCCGTCGGGGATCGGCAGCGTGGCGCCCGACAACAGGCTCAGTGAACTTGTCTGTGCGCCTTCGGGTTCCGCCCACTCGGCACAGATCACCGGATCGGTCGCGGTGTCGACCAGCGTGACGCGCTCCGCCGGGTAGGCATCGACGTCGATCGCGGAGGCTTCCGGGGTGCGGGCGACGATGTCGGCTTCCAACCGCGGCGGCTGCGCCAGGCCCCAGGAGTTGCTGTTACGCAGGATCGCTGCGACGACCGGTGAGATCGGCTGCAGCCCGTCCATCAGCACGACATAGTGCCGCAGCGTGTTCGCCGAGCCGTCGGTGTCATAGGCGACGACGACCGAACCCACCGGGAACGGTTGGGGCAGCCCCAGATCCGAGGGTAGGCCCGCGCCGACGATCGCCGGGGCGACGAGCGCGGGCGATTCCGGGATCGCGTTGAACAGGCCCGAGGCGATGGGCTGCGGCGCAACGGCGTCCACACCGATCCCGATACCGCCGGTGACGGCGCGGTCGGCAAGATCGATCGGGCTGCGCTTGCCGTTCCACAGCAGCCAGGTCCTGCCTTCGTTCTCGGCGAGAACCGCGTGTCCGGCCGCAAGTGCGGCGGCGCGCTCACCACCTTCGGCGGGCCGTCCTGCGATCACCGTGACACCGGTGACGCTTCCGGTTGCCGCGTCGCACACCGTCCAGTGCGCGTCTCGGCTCGGGTTGGTCACCATGCGTTCCGGGGCACCGGGTATACCGAGCATGTTGCCGCGCGGGAACTGGTCGAGCTCACTGCTTTTCACCATGGCCGGGTTGTCGGCCCTACCGGTGATCAGCCGCGCCGAGGTCAGGTTCAGCACCGGGTGGAGTTGATCGCCCAGCCGGACGTACAACGCGGCTGTATCGCGATCGGCGAGAACGGGATCGGTGCCTGCGTCACCTGCGGGCCGGATCAGGGAGAACAGGAAGCAGCCGATCAACCCGGTGACCAGGATCAGCGCGCCGACGAGCACGGAGCGCGATTGGGTGCGCAGCGGGTCGACCAACATCCGGGTGTCATGCAGCGCTACACCGGAAGCAATGCGGCGCATGACGAATCGCCACCCGGTGACCTGGTGGCGGGTGACGAAACCGCGCCGATAACCGACTCTCTCGGGATTCTCGTTGACCGGCGTCCGCGACGTGAATGACCGCCGTTCGCCGTCCGGCCCGCTCATTGCGGCACCGACAGGCCGAGACCGCGCAGCTGGGGCGCGACCGAGTTGCCGACGTCACCGGCGGTGATCGTCATCAACTCGTCGTCGGTGAAATCGTCGTTGTCGGAATGGTCCAGCCGGTATTCGCGCTCCTCTTCGGACCGTTCGACGAGGTTGCGTACGAAGCGGCCGTTGCCTGCGATGTCCAGGCTGCGGCGCTCGACACCGTTGGCGTCCGGTGTCGTGGACGCCGCCAAGTGGGCGAACAACGTCTCCATGTCGGAGCGGGCCGCTTCTTCGAAACGCGAGTCACGCTTTTCGGCCATCCGCGTGGCGATTTCGACGAGCTCCTTCGGTGAGTACGACGGGAAGTCGATGCTTCGGGTGAAGCGGGACCGCAGGCCCTCGTTGGCGTCCAGGAACGCGTCGAGGTCCTTGCGATAGCCGGCCACGATGACGACGAGACGGTCGCGGTCGTTCTCCATGCGTGCCAACAGGGTGTCGATCGCCACGAGGCCGAAGTCGTTCTTGGCCCCCGTCGACACCAAGGCGTACGCCTCGTCGAGGAACAGCACGCCGTCGAGCGCGCTGTCGATGATGGCGTTGGTCTTGGCCTCGGTCTCGCCGATGTGTTGGCCGATCAGGTCGGCCCGGTGCACCTCGCGGACCGTCTCCTTCTTCAAAAGGCCCAACCCGCAGTAGATTTTGGCGACGACGCGCGCGATCGTCGTCTTGCCGGTGCCGGGGGGCCCGGCGAATACCAGGTGGTTGGTGCGCTGCGCCACCGTCAGGCCGCGTTCCTGGCGCTTGATCGCCATGGCCACGGAGCTTTTCAGGCGCGCCACCTGATACTTGACTTCCTCGAGCCCGATGAACTCGGCGAGTTCGGCCTCGGCTTCGACGAGCAGGTGTGCCTTGCGGTCCTTGGCGCCGGGATCGACAAAATCGGCTTCACCCGGTTCGGTCTCCGGGTCCCACGGATTGCTCCGCGCCTCGATGCGGGCGGCAGTCGTCGTCGGTATCCCGAAGCTGTTGTCCAGCAACGCTTCTTCGATCTGTCCGTTCTCCGGGTGGGCGGCGTAGAGCTCCTGCAGCAGCTGTCGGGCATCCTCGTCTTCGCCTTGAGCGCGCAGCGCCAGCGCCTTGGCGAGTCCCCCGTCGACGGCCGCCACGGCGATCGGTCCTTCGCAGCGCTCGAGGTGTGACAGCGCCGGGGCGAACATGCCCAGACGCGCCAGGGCGATACCGAGCGCGATGCGGGCAGCATGCGCGGACGTCTCGTCGAGGGTCTCGTCGGTGACCAACGGGGTCAGCATGCGGACGACATCCGACCAGCGGGCCGTGCGGTAGAAGATCGCCACACGGATCCAGCGGGCATCCAGCCAGTCGCAACGACGGTCGAGCTGCTCCGCGACAAGTTCGTCGGCCTCTTCGTAGCGGTGGGCGTCAGCCAGCCGGACGGCGTAGGCGAGGGCGAAATCGTCGGGGGTGGTGGCCCGGAATCGCAGATACAGACCGCTGTCATACGTGAAGCCCAGCGCCCCGGGCGCAAGCTCGATCTGGCGCTGTAGCACGCCCGCGGTGCCCGCCGACGTGTGCCAGATGGCCTCGACCACCTGCGGCGAGACGTCGCCGGACGCGGCCAGGCCGATCCATGCGTCGCACTGATCGCTGGCGATGCGCGTCAGCGCGGCGAAGCCCGAGCGCGCAGCGGTGAGATCCGCGGGGCGCTGGCGATCGTGCACGGCAAGTCCGAGCGCGCGGCAGCACGTGGCGAAGCGGCTGACCACGTCCTGATCGACGCGGCCTGAAGCGGGCGGGGCCGCGACGGTATGACTACCAATGTCCATGAACTCTGTGTCGCGGGACGGGTCATCCGCCCAGTCCTGGGCGCCCGCCCCCCGCCGTCTCCCTTGCGTGGCTTAAGTTTGGCTAAGCTAACTTCGCGCTGAAGTTAGCATCACTCAGGCAAGGTGTCGAGACGCACCGGTGCGGCCGACGGGGCCCGGTCACACCAACGGGCGGCCGGTGCGGATACGCCAGTCCAGGTCTTTGAGCAGAAGGTTGAACGGAAACTCGCGGACGAAGCGCGGGGAGATGCGATTGACGGTCCGCAGCACCGTCACCAGCCGGTCGAAGCGGCGTTGCTTCTCCTCATCCCACGGCAGCCGCATCTCGTCGCGGAAGCGCTGCGGAAGAAAGCCGGAGGTGATCAGCAGCGCCACACTCTCCGCACGCCGCTGCAGCGGGTCCGGCAACTTCACCCCGCGCAGCCGGGACGCCGCGATCGGGAAGAGGAAGTCACGCACCGTGTCGTCGATGTGCACGTCGTCGACCGCGGCCGCCCAGTATCGATCGAACGCCGCCCGGTCGGCGGGCCACATACTCTCGGGGACCTGCAGCATCGTCGCCAGTGCGCGGCCCTGCAGGTACAGCCGGTCCGCGGTCTGTTCGTCCATGTCCCCCACGAAAACTCGGTGCACGTCGACGACGCCTCGGTAAAGACAGGCTCCGACCCACAGCTGCAGGTTCTTGTCGAACGCGTGGTACTCGACGGGACTGTCCTCGGTGGAGAACACCTGGGCGTGCACGCGATTGACCGCACGCCGGAACGCGGCCTTCTGCTCTGCAGTGCCGTTGGTGGACACCGCGAGGTAGGTGAACGTGGTGCGGGCTCGCTTGACGGGGTGCCGGTCGATGCGGCCGCTCTCGACTCTGCTCTCCAGCACCCCGTAACCGACGCCCGGCCGCGCCAGTTGCATGATCACGTTGGCCGGGCCGGCGAGCAGACCAAGGCCGAGCATCCCCTCGTCCCTGCGCGCCGAGCGCCGCGACCGGCTGCCGCCAAATGTGTCGACCGATTCGTTCAGCGTCATCGAATGATGCTCCTCTCGGCGACGATGCCGTGATTCCGCGCGCCAAATGTGCGAACGCGTGTTTCCTGATATTGCTCCCGCGTCCGGCCAGGTGTCAATATGGAAGGCATGGCCCAGGTACGTCCGTATCGGGGGGTGGAGGCTCCGCAGCGAGTCGCCGAGCGCCGACGGCGGCTGCTGGAAGCCGGCCTGGATCTGCTGGGCGGCAATCCGAACCCTGCCGACCTCACGGTGCGGGCCATTTGCGCCAAGTCAGGTTTGGCGGCCCGATATTTCTACGAGAGCTTCACCGACAAGGACGTGTTCGTCGGGGCCGTCTTCGACTGGGTCATCGCCGACATCGCCGCCACCACCCAGGCGGCTGTGGCCGCCGCGCCCGCCCGAGAACAGAGCCGGGAGGGCATGGCCAACATCGTGCGCACCATCTCCGGAGACGTCCGGGTCGGGCGCCTGCTGTTCAGCGCACACCTCGACAACCCCGTGGTGGTGCGCAAGCGTGCGGAGTCCGGCGCGCTGTTCGCGCTGCTGTCTGGTCAGCACGCGGGCTCCGCGCTGCAACTCGAGCCCAACGACCGCATCAAGGCCGCCGGGCATTTCGTGGTGGGGGGCGTCACGCAGACGTTGAGCGCGTGGCTGTCCGGCGACCTCCACTTCACACCCGCGCAACTGGCCACCCAACTCGGCGCGCTCATCGATCAGCTCGCCGACCCCGACCTTTATCGCGACTAGACCCGAACGCGGCGGTCCGCCGCCGTCCGCGGTGTCGCTTTGGTATCGCTCTCGCCGAATTCTTTTGTCCAGCAAGCGAATTCAAGAGTGATTCCGTCGGGATCCAGAAAGTAGAACGACCTCACATACACGCCGGGATGCACGGTCGCCGAGACCTGCATGTCGCTTTCGTCGTGGTTGAGGATCGGGCCGACCCTGACACCTTTGTCCTTGAGCCGCTGCCGATATTCGTCGAACTTCTCGGCAGGTACGTGGAACGCGAGGTGGTTCATCGTGCTGACCGCGCTGACGATGTCGCCGATGCCGGGGATGGCATCCGGCGACGAGATACCCGGGACGCGATCCGGGGCATCCGCGAACCAGAAGAAGGCGACGCAATCACCGTTACCCGCGTCGAAGAAAAAGTGCTGTCCGATCCCTCCGGGCAGGTCGAGCGACTTGATGAGCGGCATGCCCAGCACGTTGCTGTAGAAGTCGACGGTCCGCGCCATGTCCGAACAGACCAGCGCGACATGGTTGATGCCGCCCAGTTCGAATTCGGTGTTGGTGTTCTGCGGCTTGATCATCGTCGCGCCTTCCTGGAAGACCAAAAGTCTGGCCACGGGGCAGGCACTGAATCTAACATCAGGTTCAGTTTCGGATCGTCAGGACGACATCTTCTACCGGACCACTACGACGGGGAGACCGGACACCTATGAGCCGAACCCCGGCCCCCCAAGCGCCCGGCGTCACCAGGGAATTCGTCGGCCTCGACTCGACCACGGCGCGGCGCGCAGGCTCGGGCGGGCACCCCTGTCAGGGCCTCTACCACCGCGGGATGGGACGCAAACCCAAGGTCGGGATGATCGCCACGCACTATCAGATCGACTTCTCCGAGCACTATCTGGCCGACTACATGGCCACCCGCGGAATCGGGTTCCTCGGCTGGAACACCCGGTTCCGCGGTTTCGAGAGCAGTTTCATGCTCGACCACGCTCTCGTCGACATCGGTGTCGGGGTTCGCTGGCTACGCGGGGTGCAGGGTATCGAAACCGTGATCCTGCTGGGCAATTCAGGCGGTGGGTCCTTGATGGCGGCCTACCAGGCCAACGCCGTCGACAGGCACGTCACCCCGCTTGAGGGCATGCGGCCCGCAGCCGGACTCGATGATCTGCCGCCGGCCGACGGCTACGTCGCCAGCGCAGCGCACCCGGGTCGCCCCGACGTGCTCACCGCCTGGATGGACGCCTCGGTCGTTGACGAAAACGATGCTGTGGCAACAGATCCGGATCTCGACCTGTTCAACGAACGCAATGGTCCGACATACGACGCGGACTTCGTGAAGCGCTACCGCACCGCGCAGATCGCGCGTAACGAGGCGATCACCGACTGGGCCGAGACTGAACTTCTGCGGGTCCGCGCCGCCGGATTCTCCGACCGCCCGTTCACCGTGATGCGGACCTGGGCAGATCCCCGCATGGTCGATCCCACGTTGGAACCGACGAAGCGCCCCGCCAACATGTGCTATGCCGGCGTCCCGGCCAGAGCCAATCGATCGACCCACGGCATCGCGGCGGCGTGCACTCTGCGCAACTGGCTGGGAATGTGGAGCCTGCGGCACGCGCAGACACGGGCCGAGCCGCACCTGGCACGTATCGACTGTCCCGCACTGGTGATCAACGCCGAGCAGGACACCGGCGTGTTCCCGTCCGACGCGCAACGCATCTACGATGCCCTCGGCAGCACGGACAAGACCTTGCATTCCATGGACACCGACCATTACTTCACGACGCCCGGTTCGCGGTCGGAGAAGGCGGATACGATCGCCAAGTGGATCGCCCGCCGCTGGTGACCGTCCTCGCCCACTTCGTTCCGGGCGACAAGGTCACTGAATTCCTTGCCTCACAGACGGATTGGCTCGACGTGCGGTATTGCGCCGAAGACGACGACGAGACGTTCTATCGGGAGCTGCCTCACGCCGACGTGATCTGGCACGTACTGCGGCCCGTTTCGGCGGAGGACCTGGCCAAAGCGGTCAAGGTGCGGCTCGTCCACAAACTGGGCGCCGGGGTGAACACCATCGACGTCGCCGCCGCGACCGCCCGCGGTATCGCCGTGGCGAACATGCCCGGCGCGAACGCGCCGTCGGTGGCCGAGGGCACGTTGCTGCTCATGCTGGCCGCGCTGCGCAGGCTGCCGGAGCTGGATCGCGCCACCCGCGCCGGTGAGGGCTGGCCCTCCGACCCGACGCTCGGTGAGACAGTCCGAGACATCGGCGGCTGCACCGTCGGTCTCGTCGGCTACGGCAGTATCGCCAAACAGGTCGAACGCATCCTGGTGGCCATGGGCGCCGAGGTGCTCCACACCAGCACCCGCGATGACGGCGAGCCCGGATGGCGCCGGCTGTCGGCGTTGCTGGCCGAGAGCGACATTGTCTCCCTGCATCTTCCGCTCACCGAAGCCACCCGCGGACTCATCGGACCCGACGCGTTGGCATTGATGAAACCCGACGCGATCCTGGTCAACACCTCCCGAGGTCCGATCGTGGACGAGGCGGCTCTGGTCGACGCGCTGCGGACCGGTGGCCTGGCCGCTGCGGGCCTGGACGTGTTCTCCGTGGAACCGGTCCCCGCCGACAATCCGCTGCTCACTCTCGGAAACGTCGTGCTGACGCCACACGTCACCTGGTACACCGCCGACACGATGCGCCGCTACCTGGAGTTCGCGCTCGACAATTGCGAACGGCTTCGTGACGGACGCGACCTGGTCAACGTGGTGAACCAGGTGGCGGGGTAACCTCGGTCCCAACCAACCGGTTGGGGCCGGTCACGACGAGGTGAAAGGTGCAGCCATGCCTATCGCGATCCTTGAAGAGCACAACGACCTCGCCGATTCCGTGCGGGCGTTCGTGGAACGGGTCGCTCCGTCGGAGGCGCTTCACGAAGCCCTCGAAACACCGATCCCGAATCCCCCTCCCTATTGGAAGCCGGCCTCCGAGCAGGGCCTGCAGGGCGTACATCTCTCGGAGTCGGTCGGCGGACAGGGGTTCGGCATCCTCGAACTCGCCATCGCCGTCGCCGAGTTCGGCTACGGCGCGGTCCCGGGACCGTTCGTCCCGTCAGCCATCGCCAGCGCGCTGATCGCCGCCAACGACCCAGATGCCGCGATCCTCAACGACCTGGCGTCCGGCGATCTCATCGCCGCGTACGCCCTCGACTCCGGCCTGACGGCGACCCGGCAGGGTGACAGCCTGGTCATCCGCGGCGAAGCCCGCGCCGTTCCCGCCGCCGCGCAGGCGGCCGTCCTCGTCCTGCCGGTGTCGATCGAGTCCGGCGAGGAGTGGGTGGTCCTCGACGCCGCCGACCTCGAGATCGAACCCGTGCAGAGCGTCGACCCGCTTCGCCCGGTCGCCCACGTGCGCGCCAACGCCGTCGAGCTCGGCCCGGAAGCGGTGGGGGACCGTGTGCTCGGCAACCTCAGCCGGGCGCATGCGCGCGCACTGATGTCCACACTGCTGTCGGCGGAGGCGATCGGTGTCGCGCGCTGGGCCACCGACACCGCAGCGGCGTACGCGAAGATTCGCGAGCAGTTCGGCCGCCCCATCGGCCAGTTCCAGGCCATCAAGCACAAGTGCGCCAACATGATCGCCGAGACGGAGCGCGCGACCGCCGCGGTGTGGGATGCCGCGCGCGCGATCGACGAGGCCGGCGAGAACCCGGACAGCGCCTACGGGTTCGCCGCCGCGGTGGCCGCCACGCTGGCTCCGGCCGCCGCACAGCACTGCACGCAGGACTGCATCCAGGTCCACGGCGGTATCGGTTTCACCTGGGAGCACGACACCAACGTCTACTACCGACGCGCGTTGGTGCTCGCGGCGTGCTTCGGCCGCGCGTCCGACTACCCGCAACGGGTTGTCGACATCGCCACGACCACGGGGATGCGCGAGCTCAACATCGACCTGGACCCCGAGACCGAGAAGCTGCGCGATCAGATCCGCGCGGAAGTGGCTGAACTGAAAGAGATCCCGCGGGAGCAACGCAACGCCGCGATCGCCGAGGGAGGCTGGGTGCAACCCCACCTGCCGGTGCCGTGGGGACGTGCGTCGAACCCGATCGAGCAGATCATCATCGCCCAGGAGTTCTCGACCGGGCGGGTCAAGCGTCCCGCCATGGGTATCGCCGCATGGATCATTCCTTCGATCGTGGCGTTCGGCACCGACGAACAGAAGGAACGATTCCTGCCGCCCACCTTCCGCGGCGAAATGATCTGGTGTCAGCTGTTTTCCGAGCCGGGCGCGGGTTCTGACCTGGCCAGCCTGACCACCAAGGCCACCAAGGTCGAAGGCGGCTGGCGAATCACCGGGCAGAAAATCTGGACGACGGGTGCTCAGTACTCGGAATGGGGTGCCCTGCTTGCGCGCACCGACCCCAGCGCTCCGAAACACCAGG
Organism: Mycolicibacterium iranicum; assembly: GCF_001650495.1. Classification (GTDB taxonomy): domain Bacteria; phylum Actinomycetota; class Actinomycetes; order Mycobacteriales; family Mycobacteriaceae; genus Mycobacterium; species Mycobacterium iranicum_A. The sequence continues at coordinate 36,324 of NZ_LWCS01000020.1, forward strand.
GCATCACCTACTTCCTACTCGACATGAAGAGCGAGGGCGTCGAGGTCAAGCCGCTGCGCGAGCTGACCGGCAACGCCATGTTCAACACCGTGTTCATCGACGATGTGTTCGTCCCCGACGAGTTGGTACTCGGCGAGGTGAACCGCGGCTGGGAGGTCAGCCGCAACACCCTGACCAACGAGCGGGTTTCGATCGGCAGCAGCGAGCCGCCGTTCCTGCCCAGCCTGAACAAGTTCGTCGAGTTCGTCGGAGAGGGTCACTTCGACCAGATCGCACAGAACCACGCGGGCATCCTGATCGCCGAAGGGCATGCGGCCAAAGTGCTCAATATGCGGTCCACGCTGCTGACGCTGGCCGGCGGCGACCCGATGCCCGCCGCGGCGATCTCAAAGCTGTTGTCGATGAAGACGGGCCAGGGCTACGCCGAGTTCGCGGTGGCCTCGTTCGGGACGGACGCTGTCGTCGGGGACCCCGCGGAGATCACCGGCCGCTGGGCGGACTATCTGCTGGCCAGCCGGTCCACCACGATCTACGGCGGTACCTCCGAGGTGCAGCTGAACATCATCGCCGAGCGGTTGCTGGGATTGCCCCGCGACCCGTAAACGGCACGGCGGCCGGTGCGGCGCCTAACGCCACTCGGTGACCACGAGATGTCGAATCTGGTTGCCGCCGTTGCGTTTGGCTTCGTACATCGCCCGGTCGGCGTTGCGGTAGAGGGCGAACACGAAGTCCTCGAACTCCCGCGGCGAGACGTCGGCGATCCTTCCGATGGCGGCCCCGACACTGGCGGTGACCCGGTACGGCATCCGATCGATGGCGTCGCAGACGTCCTGGGGCACCGGCCCTGGGTGCTCGCTGTCGAGAAACTCCGCGATGAGGAACTCTTCGCCTCCGATCCGACCGACGAGGGTTCGATCCGGCGACACCGTCCTCAGGATGTCGCCGACCGCGATCAGTGCCTTGTCGCCGACGTCGTGACCACTGGTGTCGTTGAGGTTCTTGAACCGGTCGAGATCGATCATCGAGACGCTGAGGAACTCCTCGCCTGCGCGTTTCGACAGCAGCGCCACGCTGAGTCGCTGGAACAGAGCTCGCCGGTTCAGCAGACCCGTCAATGGATCGCGATCTGAATCCACCACGTCTCCGCCGAGGGTGTGCACGACGAACTGCAGCCAGAACGGAACCAAGGTGTTGATGACCTGTCCGAGCGCCACGACGGCCAGGGCCAGGAACGCGTCGCCTCCACCTGTCACGTAGCGGTAGCCGAGGATGGCGCCGACGACGGCGACAGTCGCGATGTGGTACGCCATCAGCCTCGACGTGTGGCAGCACGCGATGTAGCCGCCGGTGACCGCGAACGCCGTGACGCCGACCAGTCCGACCATCTGCTTTGTTTGAACAAGACAGAAGATGGCGATGCTCACGTCGAGCATCACGACAAACGCCACCGATTCGAATCGCGACGGCCAACTGATGAGCCACAACATCGCACAGCCAATCCCATTGGCGACGGCAGTCCATCCCAGTGCCGCGGCGAGGCCGCCACGGGCGTCGGACTGGCTCAAGTTCAGTGCTATTGCCACGGCGACCAGCGACACGGTGACGATGACGATCACCCCGCGCGAGACGTGCAGCAGACGCCGCGACTGCATGTACTCGTGGAACCAGTCGAAATGGTCGACCTGCCGCCACCAGTTCCCGACGTGTACACCCAACGAGCTACGTCTCAGCATCGACGGATCGACCGAGGCCTAGTGCAGGGACAGTGAGCGGGGTCCGACTGTCCCGCTATCACCCCGCAGTCGCTCCACACCACCGATCACCCCGAAGACTCTACGACGAATTTGGCAGTTTGTGCCCGGACCATGGGCATTTGCCGGGGACTCACAAAATGTCAGCGACGACAACGGTTTTCGCGGAGGGTATTGACAAGCACGTCGATAGTTGAAAAGCCCGTGCCGCGGAATGCATCCCGAAATTCAGGGAACCCGTCCGACGATGAGCAACGACCGTGATTTTGCCGAGAAGAGGCTGGACAAGCCGGGCGCGTTTCGGGCTGCTGCGCTGTACGGCGTCGCCGTCGTCGCTGTGGCCGGCCTGGCGTTCGCCTTTTATGCGTTCGGCGCCCGCGACTCGGTGTATGCCGCCTCGCTGGTGCCGCTGTTCCTGTTCCTCGGAGGTGCAGGTGCGCTCGTCCGCGCCTACCGCGTGTGGAAAGCCGGTGGCGGATGGGTCGCCTGGCAGGGCATCGCGTGGTTCCTGCTGCTACTGATGCTGGTCGCGCTGGCGATCCCCGGCGCGGCCTTCATGGTCGGAGGGGTCAACTAAGGCGGGATCGCGTCAGTCTCCGATCGCCTCAACGTCGATGAGAACATGCCGCGGCCCGCGGAAGATCTGACTCTGCCGATACGGCGGCGAGTCGGTGACCAAGCGTGGCCGGTGGACGCGGCGTAGGAATATCTCCAGCGCGAGGTTCACCTCAAGCCGCGCCAGCGGTCCCCCCACGCAGGTGTGAATGCCGCTGCCCCAACCGAAGTGCCGATTGTCCGGACGAAAGACGTCGAATACGTCCGGGTCGGTGAACCGGCGGGGGTCACGGTTGGCCGCGCCGTACATCAGATGAACGGCGGCGCCTTTCGGGATCACCACACCACCGACCTCGATGTCAGCAGTGGCGCTTCGGCTCGGGAAGAACTGCACCGCCGATTGCAGGCGCTGCACCTCCTCGATCGCCCGAGGGATGAGTTCCGGACGGTCGCGCAGCAGTTCGACGGTCCCGGGATTGCGCAGAAAGGTCAGCACACAGTTGGAGATGGTGTTGACGGTGGAGTCGTGCCCGGCGATGAGCAGCAGCACCGCGTTGGCCAGCGCCTGCGCGGGCGGCATCGCGCCGTCCGGTCCGGACGTGTCGTTGACCAGCGCGGCCAGCAATCCGTGACCCCCACCGCCGCGAAAACCTTCGATCAGTTGGGCCAGGTAGTCGCGGAGCTCGGCCTGGGCGGCGCGCGCCTTGGCAGCTCGAAGACGTCCCTCATCGGTGGTCGCATCGGGGCCGAAGTCCACGCCGGCGAGCATGTCGAAGATCCAGGCGTGGAACCGCGGCTCGTCTTCCAGCGGCACCCCGAGAATCTTGCAGATCACCATCACAGGTACCGGGTAGGCGTAGTCGTCGACGACGTCGATCCTGGTGCGTCCGTCGGCCTTCGCCGTGTCGAGCAGATCGTTGCACAGCGCGACGATCGCCGGCTCCATGCCAGGGATCAGGTCGGGTGAGTGGGGCGGGGCGAAATGACGGCTGACCTGGCGACGCGCGGTGTCGTGATCGGGCGGGTCGGTGACGATCAAGCTGGGCTCAGGACCATAACCCTCAACGTCGTCGGCGGGTTCGGCCGGTGCCCGATCCGCGCTGAGGGGACTACGCCGGATATCGGAAGTCACCCGCGGGTCGTGGGCCAGCGCCATGAGCTCGTAGTATCCGGTCACGACGTACAGGTCGTCGGCGACCCGCGCGACCGGCGTCTTGCGCAATTCGGCGAAGAACGGATAGGGGTCGGCTCGGTGGGCGAAGGCCATCGCCTGCGCCCAGGCTTGTGATGCGTTCGTCATGGTTTCCTCGGGCATCACCGGCGCAGGAATTCCGCGCCGCGGTCGGTCGGATCGTGCCCGGTCAAAACCACGTCCGGAATCCCGGTGGGCACGCGGGGGTCGGGGAAGCGGGCAGGGATGGGCTCGCTGCGTAGCGGCTGGTCGAAGCCGGGTGGCGGCGGTGGGAACGGTGCCGAGCGCTCTATCAGGTCTGCGTAGTACGGCAGCCACTTACCGTGGTTGAAGGTGACGGCGCCCACCACCCGTCCGCGGCGGCCGTACGCTGCCGCGAACCGGAAGTCCTCGGGCGAGCCCTGGGTGAAGACGATCTCGTCGCCGAAGGAGCACACTCCGACGCCCTTGATGTTCACCCCGAACTGGCCCGACCAGAACGAGGGCAGCGGCAGATGCGGTTTGCGGCCGGTCTCCAGATTGATCATGTTGTTCGCCGCGACCTCACCGCCCGACACCGCGTTGTCCCAGTGCTCCAGTGACATGAACTGGTACTCGTAGAGCACGTGTGGGGCTCGGGCCACATCGCCTGCGACGAAGACGTTGTCGGTCACCACACCGTTGATGTCGAAGGCGCGGCAGCCGGCGTCGCAGGCCACCCCCCAGAATCCCGTCGCCAACCCGGCATCGTCGAGCCACTCCACGTTGCGGATCGATCCCAGCGAGGCAACCACCACGTCGACGGTCAGCGTTGTGCCGTCGGACAGGCGCGCGCTGCGTACGTGCCCGGAGTCGTCGCCGTCGAGCCCGAGCACCGACACCCCGGTGCGCAGATCGACGCCGGCACCGCGTTGCAGCGCAGCGGCCAGTTCGCCGATCACTCCACCCAGCGCGCCGACCAGCGGTGCCGGGCCCCGTTCGGCAACCGTGACGGCGAGGTCGAGTTCACGACACACCGAGGCCATCTCGGACCCGATGAAGCCCGAACCGACGATGAGCACCCGGTTCGGTCCCGCGTGCAGGGCCGCCTGCAACGCGGCAGCGTCGTCGCTGGTGCGCAGCGTGAACACCCCATCCAGCGCCGCCTCAACCGGGTTGGGCCACGGCCGGGCCCGCACGCCGGTCGCGATCAGCAACCGGTCGTACTCCACTGCCGAGCCGTCGGCCAGGTGAACGCGTTTGGCGCGACGGTCCAGACGGGTCGCGGGAACACCCAGGCGCCAGTCCGCGTCGACCCGGCGCAGCCGCGGCAGTTTCGTGTGATCGGCGGCTACCCAGCCTTTGAGAACCTGTTTGGACAGCGGCGGCCGATCGTAGGGTTCGTGGGGTTCATCGCCGATGATCGTCAGCGCTCCGCTGAATCCGCCGTCGCGCAGCGCTTCTGCGGCACGTAACCCGGCCAGCGAGGCACCCACGATGACGATGCGACCGGTCCTGCGGAACGAGTCGACGAGTTCCCCGATCAGGTCGACCGTCACAGGCTGTCCCGGTCCTCGGGCGGATCGACCTCCACCACGATCGCTTGTACCGGACAGGACGCAGCCGCCCGCAGCACGCGTTGCCGTTGGGAAACATCCGGATTCGGGTCGTAGGCCAGTGCCTCCTCGCCGAGCATGCGCATCACCTCCGGCGCCAGTGGTACGCACTGCGCGTATCCCTGACACCGGTTGAGGTCCACCACGAGCCGCATCTGATCTCCTACCCGCAGCGGTTGCCGTGGCCGACGGACGGCTGCCGAGTCTCCCGTAGCGCGTCGCCCACCTGGGCGCGCGCTCCCCTCCGACACAGTGACTTCACGCGCCGATTCTTACGCGCTCGTCAACGCTCGTCTTGACTTGAGACGACACAGCCGCGACATTTCGACGGTGCACAGCATCCGGGCCACTTGCCTGCTCCAATACCGGGAACTGGTGACCGAACTCGACTTCGATCCGGACCCGATCCTGGCCGCGGCCGGTGTCCGACCGGACGACGCCGGTCGCCCAGACCGGTTCATCGAGCTGCGGGCGGCGATCCAGACCATCGAGTCGACGGCAGAGATCACCGGCACGCCCGACTTCGGACGTCGGCTCGCGGCGCGGCGGGGGATCGAGACGTTGGGTCCGGTGGGCGTCGCGGCGCAGTCGGCAGCTACTTTCGCCGACGCACTGAACATCTTCACGGGTTTTATCGGTGCGCACAGCCCCGGGCTGGCACTGACACTGCGGCCGCTGGGCAATTCGCAGTACACGGCGATGGAGCTTCGCTTCATGCTCGATCCACCCCCGCAAAGCCGACAGTCGATCGAGCTGTACCTGATGGCGGCGCTGCAGATATTCCGTAGCCTGCTGGGGTCCCACTATTCGCCGCTGGCAGCACAATTCCCGCACTCGGCACTGACCGAAAGAGCACGGTACATCCGCGATTTCGGCTGCACGTGCCATTTCTCCCGACCGGTCGCCGGCTTTACGTTGCGCGTTACCGACCTGCGCCGGCCGCTGCGCACATCGGGCCAGGCCGACCACGCGGCACTGGACCACGTGCGGAGTTTGACGCCGGTGCGCCCGGCGGCGATGGCCCTATCTGTGGCAGAACTGATTCGGGCCCTGCTCCCGACGGGGGCACCGAGCCTGGGGCCGGTGGCTACCCATTTCGATCTCCATCCGCGCACCCTGCAGCGACGACTGTCCGCCGACGGCACATCATTCGAGGCCATCGTGGACAAGGTGCGCCGCGAGACCGCCGAGCACTATCTGCGCGACACCGATGTCAGCCTGGACCAGTTGGCGCACCTGCTGGGTTACTCAGAACAGAGCGTGCTCACCCGCGCGTGCAACCGTTGGTTCGGACGTACACCCAGCGAGTACCGGCGCGGTGATCGAGCGGGCAGCACGTGAGCTCCGCACCGCTTACCGATCTGTGACATGCCGGGTCTCACCGGGAGTCCCGCGCCAACCACCGGGTATCACGGCTCTATGGCGTCCGAGCAACGGCACCCTGGTGGGGACTGCGACGTCCTCGTCATCGGCGCCGGACTGGCGGGGTTGCGGTGCGCGTCCGTTCTGCACGAACGCGGCTTGGCGGTCACAGTCTGGGATGCCGCGGACACGATCGGCGGCCGAGTCCGCACCGACGTCGTCGACGGGTTTCGTTGCGATCGCGGCTTCCAGGTTCTGAACCCCGCGTACCCGGAACTGCCACGGGCCGTTGATGTTTCGTCATTGCGGATACAGCCCTTCGAGGCCGGTATGGTTCTGCGTGATCAGGACCGGTCGCGGGTGTGGGCGCATCCGCTCCGTTCGCCCGGTCGACTTCCGCGCATGCTGGCGACTGCGGGCCTCGGTGTTCGAGAGCTGTGGGCGCTTGCGCGGTGGGTGAGCCCGGCTCTGCGTGCTGGCGCGTTGACCGCGCCGACGCGCGACGATTCGCTGTACGCAGCCCTGGAGCGGGCACGAGTGCACGGCTTGCCGCGCAGAGTTCTCGATCAGTTCCTCGCCGGTGTGGTCCTCGACGACAGGGGGACGACGTCGAATGCGTTCGTGTTGTTGCTCGTCCGGATGTTCGCGCTGGGCGTGCCGGGCCTACCCGCCGACGGCATGCAGGCGCTTCCGCGGGCGATTGCCGCGCCGATCGCCGACCGAATCGAACTGCAGCGCAGGGTGAATCAAGTCGAACGAGACGGAAGCGGCTGGACGGTCACCGACGGACACGACGTCGTGCGGACCCGTCACGTCGTGGTGGCCACCGATGCGAGCACAGCGAAAACCCTGACCGGGGTTCCTGCTCCGCAGATGAAGGGCGTGGTCACCGACTGGTGGGCCGCCGACCGTCCTCTCCCCGGACCGGCGATGCTGTGGGTGGACGCCCGACCTACGCCTTCAGGGCCGTTGGTCAACGCTGCGGTCATCAGCAAGGCAGCGCCGACATACGCACCCGCGGGACGGCACCTCGTCGCCGCATCTGCCCTGCTCGGGCCCGGGTCTGAACCACCGTCGCAGGCGGCCATGCAGTCGCACGCAGGCGAGATCCTGGGCACCGACTCGTCGAGGTGGAGTCTCATCGCCCGACACGTGATCCCCGAAGCATTGCCCGTCCAACCACCCCCACTACGTGTCCGCCGTTCGATCCGCGTGGACGACGGGCTCTGGGTGTGCGGGGACCACCGGGACACCGCCTCGATTCAGGGCGCTCTTGTCAGTGGCCGTCGTGTCGCCGAGGCCATCGCGGCTTCGCCCTGACGGTGGTGCGGGGTCAGGGAAGGATCGCGTCGACGTAGCCACCGTCGACACGCAGCGCGCCGCCCGTGGTCGCCGATGCCAGCGGCGACGCCAGGTAGGTGACCATGTTTGCGATCTCCTCGGGTTCGATCAGCCGCTGAATCAGCGATTGCGGCCGGTGCAGTCGCATGAACTCGCGCTGCGCCTTCTCCCACGGAAGTGATCGGTCGACCAGCTGGTACACGAAGTCCTCGACGCCGGCGGTGTGCGTCGGTCCGGCGATCACCGAGTTGACGGTGACTCCGGTACCCGCCGCATCCTTGGCGAAGCCACGCGAGAGCGCCAGCAGCGCCGTCTTGGAGACCCCGTAATGGATCATTTCCTCAGGCGTGACGATGGCCGAATCGCTGGCGATCTGCAGTACCCGGCCCCAGTGGCGTTCCACCATGCCGGGCAGGTAGTGGCGGATGAGCCGCGCGGCGGCGAGCACGTTGACCTCGAAATAGGTGCGCCACTGCTCGTCGGTGATCTCGCGCGCGGGCACCGCACCGAAAATGCCGAGGTTGTTGACCAGGACGTCGACGTGCGGCAGCTCGCCGAACAGCGTCTGCGCCCCGTCGGCGCTCGCCACGTCGGCAGCCACGCCGACAGCGTCTCCGTTGATCGTCGCGACCGCCTCGTCGACGCGGTTGCGGCTGCGGCCGTTGAGCACCACCCGAGCGCCGCTGGATGCGAGTCCCTGCGCGATTGCCAGGCCGATGCCTTGCGTGGAGCCCGTGACGAGGGCGGTCTTTCCGGTCAGATCGATGTTCACGGGTGAGTACTACCACCACGAGATGCGCGATATTCCTGCGACGAGCGCGCGTGAAATGCCGGGACTGCCCGGCGCGCCCGCGTGCAGATTTGCGCGCTCGCGGTGCTAGTCGGGAATGTCCATCTCGCGCAGCTCGCGCTTGAGGATCTTGCCCGTGGGATTGCGGGGCAGCTCGTCGAGGAAGATCACTTCACGCGGCACCTTGTAGCGGGCGAGGTTGTCGCGCACGTAGGCCTTGATCGCGTCCTCGTCGATGGATGCGCCCTGGACTTTGACCACGAAGCAGCGCAGCCGGTGACCCCACTCCTTGTCCTCGACGCCGAGCGCGGTGGCCTCGACGACCTCAGGGTGGCCACTGACGAGGTCCTCGATCTCGGCGGGGAAGACGTTCTCGCCGCCGGAGACGATCATCTCGTCGTCGCGGCCGCTGACGTAGAGCAGGTCGTTCTCGTCGAAGTAACCGACGTCGCCGGAGGACAGCAGACCGTCGATGATCTGCTTGCCACCACCGCCGGTGTAACCCTCGAATGGAAAGAAGTTGCCGACGAAGATGCGACCGACCTGTCCCTTGGGCACGTCGTTGCCGTTGTCGTCGAGGATCCTGACCTTCATCCCCTTGACAACGGGCCCGACGGTGGCGGGATTGATCGAAAGATGTTGCGGCCCAGCGATCGTCGCGAAAGCCACCTCGGTGGAGCCGTACAGGTTGTAGATGACCGGGCCGAGTTCCTTCAGCGCTCGGGTGGCCAACTCGGCGCCGAGCTGGCTGCCCGACACGAAGACGATGCGCAGCGACGACAGGTTGGGCTTGGGTGAAGTCTTGTCGAGCTCGTCGAGCATGCGTGACAGCATCACCGGCACGACGACGATCGCGGTGGCCTTGTGCTTCTCGATGTCGGCCAACACCGTGGCCGGCTTGAACCGCCTGCGCAGCACCAGCGTTGAACCCAGCATCATCGCGATGGTGCCGTGCAGGAATCCGAGGGCATGGAACATCGGCGCGGGCAGCGACGTCACCTCGCCCGCCTTGAACGGCACCGACGACAGCACTCCACCGATGGGCGCCAGTGACGGCGGGGCACTGCGATTGGCACCCTTGGGGGTCCCGGTGGTGCCACTGGTCAGGATGATGATCGACGAATGCTTCGTCGCCTTGGGCGGCGGCATGGCGCTGGTGCGAGCGATGAGGTCTTCGAGTGTCTCGTCGGTGCTTCCGGACGGCTCGTCTTTGTCGGGGTTGACGCCGAGCGCGCGCAGCTTGCCCAGTTCGGGGTCGGCTTGAGAGACGGCGGCGGTGTACTCGTCGTCGAAGATGATGAGCTTGGCGCCCTCGCGCTCGGACACCTCTTTGATCTGCGGACCGGAGAACTCGCTGTTGAGCAGGATGATGCGGGCACCGATCTTGGCCGTGGCGTAGACGGACACCAGGAACCACCGGTGGTTGCGAGCCAGAATCGCGACCCCGTCGCCACCCTTGACGCCCTTGGCCAACAGTCCGTTGGCCACCGCGTTGACCGCGTCGTCGAGCTCTTTGAACGTGAACTCGCCGAAGTCGTCGATGACGGCGTCGCGGTTCGGGTAGCGACGCGCGTTGAGGGCGGGGATCATCCCGATCTCACCCCAGCGCCGGATGTCGGCGACGAACGCAGCGATGTCCTGCGGCGGCTCCAGTTTCAGCGCACCCGCCTCGAACATCTTGCGGGCGTAGTGCAGCTCAGCCGAACCGCGCTCGAGATATTTACCGAGCGACTGGCCAACGGTGGCGAGCGCCTGCAACGGAAGATCGCTGAGCTTGGACATGCGTCAACCTTATGTGACGGCGGTCGCAGTCCGGCTTGGAAACCTACGATGAGGAAATGCCCGCTCACGACGATTTCGAGATCGGCGGGCAGCTGGTGCCCATCACCCATCCCGACAAGGTGGTGTTCGGAGACCTCGGGCTGACCAAGCTCGACCTGATGCACTACTACGCCGCGGTCGCCGACGGAGCGCTGCGCGGCGTGCAGGACCGTCCGATGATCCTCAAACGGTTCGTCAAGGGCATCGCCGAGGAAGCCGTGTTCCAGAAGCGCGCCCCGGAGAAGCGCCCGGATTTCGTCGACGTCGCGGAGTTGAAATACGCACGAGGCACGTCGGCCAAGGAAGCGGTTCTGCACGACCCCGCCGGCCTGATCTGGGCGGTGAACCTCGGCTGCGTCGACCTCAACCCGCATCCCGTGCGCGCCGACGACCTCGACCACCCCGACGAGCTCCGCGTCGACCTCGACCCGATGCCCGGGGTGGGATGGCGGCAGATCCTCGACGTCGCGTTCGTCGCGCGAGAGGTGCTCGAAGAGCACGGGCTGGTGGCGTGGCCCAAGACCTCGGGCTCGCGGGGCTTCCACATCTATGCCCGCATCCACCGGCGGTGGCCGTTCAAGCTCGTCCGGCTGGCGGCCGAGACGATCGCGCGCGAAGTCGAACGACGCGCCCCCGAATCGGCGACGGCCCGGTGGTGGAAGGAGGAACGGCACGGCGTCTTCGTCGACTTCAACCAGAACGCCAAAGACCGCACCGTTGCGTCGGCCTACTCGGTGCGCGCCACCCCCGACGCGCGGGTGTCGACGCCGCTGTTCTGGGACGAGGTCGCTGAATGCAGACCGGAGGCGTTCACCGTCGCCACCGTGCCGCAGCGGTTCGCCGACCACGGTGACCCATGGGAAGGCATGGACGACACCGCGGGCGGTCTGGAGTCCCTGCTCGACCTCGCCGAGACGCTCGGCCCTGCCGAGAAGGCGCCGAAAGGCGCCAACAGATCGGTCGACGGACGCCGCGCGTCGGCGATGCCGCTCATCGAGATCGCGCGGACGAAGACCAAGGACGAGGCGCTGGCCGCGTTGGCGCAGTGGCGCGACAAGTACCCGTCAGCATCCGAAAAGCTAACGCCCGCAGACGTTCTCGTGGACGGAATGCGGGGGCCGAGCTCGATCTGGTACCGGATCCGGATCAACCTCCAGCACGTCACCGAGGAGCAGCGTCCGCCCCAGGAGGAGCTGCTCGCCGACTACAACCCGTGGATGGGTTATACGGGTGCCCAACAGCTGCGCCGGGACTAAGTTACCGACGAGTTTGCTGCAGGTGTGCCCCAGGTTCTTACCGAACAATTAGTCGTTACTGCCAGCGGCCTTAAATTGGCTCACTACCTTGATGGTTGTGTCGCTCACCAACGAGCCCACAACCAACGAGTGCGAGGGAGGCTGCGATGTACGGCAATCCGACGTTTCACTGCGATGGCGCCGACATTCGGGCGCACTGTCGTCAGCTGGCCACCGTCGTCAAGGTCTCCGGACACCTCGACGTGCGCAACGTCGAGCGCGCCGGGCGCTACATCGACCGCTTCATCCTTCCGGAGAAGCCCTTCGTCCTGGACCTCAGCGACATCGATTCCTTTAGCGAGGAAGCCATTTCGCTGCTGTTCGTCATCGATGACCTCTGCACCGCCGCGGGCGAAGAGTGGTCCATGATCGCCAGCCGCGCGGTCGAGGAGACCCTCAATGCCGCCGGGATCGACTTCCCGGCGACCGGCTCGGTCCCCGAGGCGCTCAACCATTTCGCCGATGCGATGGTCGCGCGCCGCCAGTTGCTCCCCCTGCTCACCAAGACCGCTTAAGGATCACTGTGTTACTTGATGTTCGGTGGCTCCGCTTCCTCCTCCAACGTCGCCACAGGGCGCACGACGAGCGCCTCGGGCTGACTGCTCGCTGATCCGGCGCCGGCGGAGCTGCGCGTATCAGATCCGATGCCGCGGGTCGAAGTTCGACGGGGGCGGTGATGGCACGACCGAGGCGAAGTCGCTGTCTGAGAATGTGTACCGATACCACGGCGGATCGTCGCATCGGCCCAGCCGTGGTCGCAGATTACTGAAGGCTCGGTAGACCGTCTTATAGGGCTGTCCGTGGTAGTGCTGCAGGATTTCCTTCCAGGTCCTGGGCGCCTCACCGATCAGCGCCTCCATGTCGCAGGTGAGCTGCTCCTCCGTCATCACCACCACGTCGGACGGCGGGTCACCGAGCACGAAAACAGTGCTGCGGTCGAAGTGAGTCCGTGTGAACTGCGGTCCCATCGGAATGGTGCAGTCCATCCCCAGTTTGGACGCAGTGCCCGGGGCGACGTCCGAGCCGATCATCGGGTCGACGGTCATCGTGTTACAGCCCGGGATGATGACAGTGTCCAGGTGCGGCATGAACCGGAACGCCATCGCGAACTTGACCGCATTGTCGTCCCAGATGTCGATGTCCTCGTCGAACACCATGGCAATCTTGGGCAGCGCCAGCTTCGAACACGTCAGCATGATTCCCAATGCCTGCTTGCCATCGCCGGCACCCCGCGGCTTGATCCGGGCATAGGCGATGTTGGAAAGACCTCCGAGGTCGCATCGCACTTCCTTGACGTCGATACCCGAGAATCGCAAGGCGCCGAAAATGTCAGCCTCCAGCGCGGGAAGCTGCAGCATGTTGTCGGTGTACCAGGGGTGCTGGCCACCGATGGTGGCGTGCTGATAAATGCCGCCCGCGCGGAATGTCATCGCCTTGACGACCGCCCGGTAGTTGCGTTTGATGCCGCCGCCGTACATCCCGGTGAACTCCCCGTAGGGGCCTTCGTCATGCGTCAGGCCCTCCGTGGCCATCAACTCACACTCGAGAACGATCTCGGCGTTGGCCGGGACCAGCACGTCGATGGTCTCGCACCGAACAAGCTTCGCGGGGTGACCGTAGAAACTGCCGAGTACTTCGAAGTCATCGGTGTCGGGCGGTACACCGGTCAGTGAGGCGACTTTGTCGACGATCGGTCCACCGATGACAATGGCGACCTCGAGATTCTGGCCCTTCTCCTGCGCGGCGATGGCGTTGATGCGCTGACGGTGCGACGTGCACGTCATGTCGAACATCTTCTCGTTCTTCGAGCGGAACATGCTGCGATAGATGCCCCAGTCGTAGACCCCGGTGTCGGGATGCTTGCTGATCACGAGGTTGTCGTTCGTGAAGGCGTGCCCGTCGCGGTCATGGTGCAGAAACAAGGGCAACCGCGTGAGGTCGACGTCATCGCCGGTGAGGATCACTTCTTTGCACGGCGCGGTGTCGACGACCTCGGGCTTGATCCGGCCCTTCGCACGCTCGGTCATCACGTATCCGCTCTGGGTCTTGTCGCAGCCAAGACCCCAGGCGGTTTGCTCTTGATTCGAGTAGGCGTTGGCCAGGAACTGGAACTCGCAGTCGGTGACCTTCTCGACCAGTACTGCCGTCAACGGGTTGGCCTCCATCACCGCGGGCAGCTCGTCGACCCGTTTCTCCTCGGCTATGCGGACCAGCAGACCCGCCTTCTCCATGTCCCTGACGAACTCGGTCAAGCTCTGCTGTGGCACGAGGTACCTTTCAGTTGAAAGCCGGTGCGATTCGGCCCGATTCGACGTGATCCCGCAAGTGGTGCAATAGCACGCCCCAGGTGGTATTGCACTTGCGGAAATTGCCGTCCGTGCCGGGCCAGCCGGCGTGGACGTGTTCCACAAGCGTTCGGCCTGCGCCGGCCGGGGTCAGCGTGAAGGTCACTGAGGTACCTGCCGAGTCCCCTGGACCCTTTGTGCACCGCCATCCCACGAGGGTCGGTTCCTCGGAAGCGACCACCAGCCACCCGAAATCGGGATGATCGGTGAAGGCGAACACCCATTCAGTGCCCACGTCGCCAGTCCCCCGCACCAACGGCGTGTGCCAACCCTTGATCCCATCGGGTGTGGTCAATGCCCGATATACCTGTTCCTGCGAGGCAGCGATCTTAATTTCGTGATGGATTTCTGGCATAGAACGCCTTTCGATGTCAGGAAAGCTCGGGAAAGTCGTACTCACGCCAGCCGGGAACATCGGCCACCTCGACGAACTCTCTGCCATGTTCGGCGACGGAGGGCCCGCAGGCTTCGCCGGCGATCTTGACGGCGGTGCCGAAGGGGTATGTGGCGTCGATTCCGAGTGCCGACCCGGTGCGTCGATCGGGGGTCAGCGATTCGTCGAGTGTGGGGTCCAGTGGACCTCCCGGGAGGTCCTCGACGATGATGACGTCACGTGCCGGTTGCGACCGAAATGCGATGGCCCACTCCACTTCTTCGGAGTTCTGCACATCGATGTCGGGGTCGACGGCGACAACGGTTTTGGGTCGGACGTTTGACCCCATCGCGGTCAGGATCGCACTGCGGGCTTCGCCGGTGAAGCGCGGTCGCATCGCCATGACCACTCGGAAGTTGACCCCGCCCGACGGTGGGATGGCCACCCGTTCGATGGTCGGAAAGGTGGTCCGCATCGCCTTCAGGAACGACGCTTCGAAGGCCAGTTGCTTGAGGACATGGTTTTCGGTTGTCGGTTTACCCGTGAGCAAGGCCTGGAAGTAGGGCTTGTCGCGGAAGGTGAGAGCGAGGGGCCTGGCGATGGGCTTCATCGAGCCGGGCGTGTAATAACCGGTGTACTCACCCAGCGGCCCCTCGAAGACCGTTGTGGAGAAGTCGACCTCGAACTCGAGAACGAACTCCGCGTGCGCGGGCACATGCAGATCGATGGACTTACAGCTCACCAATTCGACGGGCGCCCCTCGTAAACCACCGGCAACCTCGTAATCGTCGGTGTCGTCGGGGACCTGGATCGGACTCGTATAGGCGAGCATGGGGTCGACGCCGACAACCAGCGCAGCGTGAAACGTCCTGGCCCCCTGCGCAATCGCTTTGGCTAGGTGCTTACCGAACCGGTGGTTGGGCATCGCCAGGAAGGACAACGTGTGGTCGTCGATAACCTCGAATCGGTAGTGACCGATGTCGGGTATCCCAGTTTCCGGGTCGCGGCTGACCACGATGCCCGGTGTGATGTAGGGCCCGCCGTCGTCCGGGCTGTATCGCGGCACCGGCAATATCGACAGATCGATGTCGTCGCCGGAGATCACGTTTTGGTGGACCGGTGCATCCTCGGTGATGACCGGTGCGATGCGCTTTGCGAGGCCGTCGAGAATGTGTGCCATCACGCTGTCCTCGTCTGCCTCATAGGCGATGAGCGCCTTCGCCCGCGAATTGTAGACACCGCCGACGAGCGGGAATTGCGTGCCGTTATCTGTGAACACGACGGCCGGTCCGCCGACAGAGGCACTTTTGCGCATCGCTTTCGCAACCTCGAGGTCGAGTGACACCGGCCGACTGACGTCAATGAGTTCACCTCGAACACGCAACGCGTCGAGGAACTCCCGAAAATCCTGAAATGCCACCGGGCGTGCCTCATACTCTCTGCGTGGTGGTTGCTAGCAAAGTACACATGTACCGCGTCCGGTCCGCAAGGGCAAGAGGCGCGCGGCGCGCGACCTGGCGATGACCTCGCAAGAGTCAGAATTTCGACAATTCGCACTCAGTGTTTACGCTGTCGACGGCGTCTCGTCAGCGGCGTTGCTGCTACAAGATGGAACTGACTCCGACGTCAATGTCCTACTGTTGGCGGCCTACATCGGCGCCGTGCGCGGCCGCGCGTTCCGCGCGCAAGACCTCGTGGCGGCACGGCGACGGACGCAGCGCTGGAATCGCGAGGTCGTCCGGCCGTTACGCGACATTCGCACCCGGTTGAAGACCGGACCCGCACCTGCTCCCAACTCTGCGACCGACGACCTTCGCGAGCAGGTGAAGGCCCTCGAATTAGCGGCCGAGCTCATCGAGATCAATGAATTATCGCTTATGCCAATAGATTTCGAGGCGCCAGCCGCGACCGGAAAGCCCGCCGACCGGGCCGCAGAGGCTATGCGGAGTGTGGTGACCGTCAGCGCCGGCCGATCACCGACGCCATCCGAAAATCGTGCTGTCGCCACCATCGCCGCTGCGGCAGGGCAATTCAGCGAGGAGTCCGAATGAAACGCATCATTGTCGCCATCACCGGCGCCTCCGGTGCCATCTACGGTGTGCGCGCGCTGCAGCTGCTCCGGGACATGGACGTCGAGACCCACGTGATCCTCACACCGTCTGCCCACCGTACGATCCTCCACGAGACGGCTTTTCGACCCGACGAGGTCAAAGCACTCGCCGACCACGTGCACAATCCGCGGGACATCGGTGCCGCGGTCTCGTCGGGATCCTTCGTCACCACGGGCATGCTCGTGGCCCCGTGTTCCGTCAAAACGTTGAGCGGAATCGCGAACTCTTACGACGACGAACTCGTCGTCCGCGCTGCCGATGTGTGCTTGAAAGAGAGGCGGCGAGTAGTGCTTCTGCTGCGCGAGACGCCATTACACGCGGGACACATCGACCTGATGGCCCGGGCTACCTCCAATGGCGCCATCCTCATGCCACCGGTGCCGGCGTTCTACACACTGCCGACGACTGTGGAAGACATCGTCAACCAAACAGTTTGTCGCGCGCTGGAGTTGCTCGATGTCAGCGTCCCTGGGATCAAACGCTGGGCCGGCGGCGGAGCCGTCTCGGATGGCGGCATGAGCGTGACGAGCCCAGAATCCAACGGGAACGGGATGGCGATCGAATAGAACTCGCCCAAACGCTCGCCGCGCCTGCGCACTGATTTAGTGTGCAGGTATGGGCACTGATGCCGACCGGGTAGTCGAGGCCGCGCAGCGAGTCGTCGCCGAGCACGACCCGAAGTCTGTTCCGATCCCGCAATTTCTCGGCGCCTGTTACGACGCGGGCCTGTCCTGGGTGCACTTTCCCGAAGGTTTCGGGGGCCTCGGCGTGTCCCGCGGTCTGCAGGCGGTCGCCGATCGCGTGCTGCAGGGCGCGGGGGGACCGGTGCCGCTGGGACTCAACCCGATGGGCTACGGCATGGCCGCACCCACGGTGCGCGAGCACGCCCAGACCGACGAGATCCGCAAACGGCTGCTCCGTCCGCTCGCAACAACGGAGGACATCTGGTGTCAGCTGTTCTCCGAGCCGGGGGCCGGCTCTGACCTTGCGGGTCTGGCGACGACGGCGGTCCTCGACGGAGACACCTGGATCGTCAACGGTCAGAAGGTGTGGACCAGCCTCGCGCACCGAGCCAAGTGGGGACTGCTGCTCGCGCGCACCGATCCGAACATGCCCAAGCACAAAGGGCTGACCTACTTCGTCATCGACATGCACGGCGACGGCGTCCAGACGCGCCCGCTGCGGCAGCTGACCGGCCACGCCGAGTTCAACGAGGTCTACATGACCGATGCCCGGATCCCGGACGCGTTCCGGCTCGGCGCGGTCGGCGACGGCTGGCGGGTGGCGATGACGACGTTGATGAACGAGCGCAGCGCGCTCGGCGGCAGCGGTAATCGCCGCGGCGCAGGCACCATCTCGGATGCGGTGGCGTTGTGGACCTCGCGCCCGGACCTGCAGACCCCGGTCATGAGGGACAGGCTGGCCGGTTTGTGGCTGCGCAGCGAAGCGCAACGGCTGACGTCGGAGCGGTCCAGGGCGGCGGCCACGGTCGGTGGTCCCGGTCCGGAGGGCTCGATCGGCAAGCTCGTCGGCGCCGAACTCAACCAGCACATCTACGAGTTCTGCATGGATCTTCTCGGGCCCGAGGGCATTCTGTACGACGGCTACGCGATGGACAGCCGCGACGGCGACGCGAGCGACTGGCGGGGCCCCATTCAGCAACGGTTCCTGCGCAGCCGCGCCAACACCATCGAAGGGGGCACCTCCGAGGTGATGCGCAACATCCTCGCCGAGCGGGTGCTCGGCCTACCGGGAGACCTGCGCGCGGACGCGGGGATGCCGTGGAAGGAGATCCCGCGTGGCTGATTTTGCGGGCACGGCTGATTTTCCGGGCACGGCTGAGTTCGTGTTCAGTGAGGAGCAGGGCCAGCTGCGCGCCGCCGTGCGCAAGTTCTGCGCCGACCATGTCGACGAGAGCGCCGTCCGCGGCTGGATGACCTCGGACCCTCCGTTCGACGCGAAGGTGTGGGCGCGGCTCGGCACCGAGCTCGGTGTGCTCGGCATGGCTGTCCCGGAATCCGCGGGCGGCGCCGGCGGCTCGCTGGTCGATCAGGCCGTCGCCGTGGAGCAGCTCGGCGCGGCGCTGGCCTGCGGCCCGCTGTTCGGCACGGTGTATCTGGCCATTCCGGCGCTGGTCGCGACGTCCGGCGAGGGTGATCTGCTCGGACCGCTCGTCGAGGGAACGCGTACCGCGGCGTTCGCCGTCGCCGATGACGCGGGCGCATTCGATCCCGCCTCCGTGTCCGTCGCGGCGGTACGTACCGGCCAGGGCTGGACGCTGTCGGGAACGGTGGAGCGTGTGGTCGACGCGGGCGCGGCAGACGTTCTGC
Source organism: Mycolicibacterium iranicum (assembly GCF_001650495.1). Taxonomy (GTDB): domain Bacteria; phylum Actinomycetota; class Actinomycetes; order Mycobacteriales; family Mycobacteriaceae; genus Mycobacterium; species Mycobacterium iranicum_A. The sequence continues at coordinate 55,164 of NZ_LWCS01000020.1, forward strand.
TCGTCGCGGCCAACTCCTCCGACGGGGTCGGCCTCTACGCCGTCGAGGCCGACAGTGCCGGCGTGCAACGCATCCCGCTGACCACGCTCGACCTGACTCGACCGCAGGCCACTGTCGAGCTGGCCGATTCACCGGCGAAGCTGCTTGCCGGTCCCGAGGAGGCTGAACGCGTCATCACGCACGCGTTGCACGTCGGTGGGGCGCTGCTCGCCGTCGAGCAGGTCGGTGCGGCACAGCATCTGCTCGATCTGTCGGTCGACTACGCGAAGAACCGGCTGCAGTTCGGCAGGCCGATCGGGTCGTTTCAGGCGGTCAAACACCGGCTCGCCGACGATCTCGTCGCACTCGAACACGCCCGCTCGACCGCCTTCCACGCGGTGTGGGCGCTTACGGACGGGTCCGATGATCCTGCGCTCGCCGTGAGCATCGCCCAGGCGACGTGCTCGGCGGCGTTCGTCCGGGTTGCGACCGACGCCATTCAGGTCCACGGTGGTATCGGATTCACCTGGGAGCATCAGGCCCACCTGTACTACAAGCGGGCCTACACCGACGCCGCACTGCTCGGCAGTGCCGAACAGCATCGGGCCCGGGTGTCCGAGTTCGTGCTCGACGTGCCGCCCGAACGGGACGCACCCCGGGTCGCCACCGGTATGCCCAGCTGAGAAGGGAAGCACATGTTTCGCGAACTGAGGTCCCGAACCGTTCGGCGGTATCTCGGCGCGGCGGTGATCGCCGCTGCGGCTGGAGTTGCACCGCTGGCCGCGAGCGCAGTGACGGCGCCGACGTCGCAGTACTAGGACATCGGTGAACCCGGTGGACCGTTTTTTCGAGATCACGGCCCGCAAGTCCACGCTGGTTACCGAGATTCGCGGTGGTGTCGTCACATTCATCGCAATGGCGTACATCATCGTGCTGAACCCCATCATCCTGTCCAGCTCTGCGGACGTCGACGGCAACGAACTCGACTTCGCTGCGGTGTCGGCGAGCACGTCGTTGGCTGCCGGTGTCATGACGATCCTGTTCGGCGTGATCGCCCGGCTTCCGTTCGCGCTCGCGGCGGGTCTCGGTCTGAACTCCTTCCTCGCGACAACAGTGGTCGGTGTCCTCACGTGGCCTGAGGCGATGGGACTTGTCGTCATCAACGGCGTCATCATCGTGTTGCTTGCGGTAACCGGCCTGCGCCGCATGGTGTTCGAAGCGGTGCCGATGCAACTCAAACTCGCCATCACCGCGGGTATCGGGCTGTTCATCCTGTTCATCGGGCTGGTGGATTCCGGATTCATCCAATCGACGGGGGTTCCGTCGCCACCGGTGGGGTTGGGTTCGGGCGGGCTCGGCTCCATCACGACGATCCCGACGTTGGTCTTCGTCCTGACAGTTCTGCTGACCGGCATCCTGGTGGCCCGAAAAGTGCCCGGCGGCATCCTCATCGGCCTGGTTGCCGGCACCGTCGCCGCCGTCGTGATCGAGGCGATCTGGCATCTGGGCCCGGCGACCGAGAAGGCCGGCGGATGGAGCCTGTCCGTGCCGACGCTGACGGGGTCACCTTTTGCGATGCCCGACCTTTCGCTGGTCGGCGACGTCAGCTTCTCGGGGATAGGCCGCATCGGCGTGCTCGCGATGGTGATGCTGGTCTTCACCCTGGTTTTCGCGAACTTTTTCGACGCGATGGGCACGATGACCGGGCTTTCTCAGGACACGCGGATCGCCGCCAAGGACGGCACGTTCCCGCGGCTGCGCTCCGCGCTGGTGGTCGAGGGTGCTGGTGCCGTGGTCGGCGGGGCGACATCGTCGTCGTCGACAACGGTATTCATCGAGTCGGGCGCCGGAATTCAGGAAGGCGCGCGAACCGGGCTCGCCAACGTGGTGACGGGCGTGCTGTTCTTGGCGGCCATGTTCGTCTCACCCTTGGCGTCGATGGTGCCCACCGAAGTCGCGGCCGCCGCGCTGGTGGTCGTCGGCGCGATGATGATCTCGCACATCCGTCACGTCGATCTGTCCGAGCTGTCGGTCGCGCTCCCCGTTGTGCTGACCGTCGCAGTCATGCCGTTCAGCTATTCGATCGCCAACGGCATCGGCGTCGGATTCATCTCCTGGGCCGTCATGCGCACCGCCGTAGGGAAGGCCCGTGAGGTCAGCCCGCTCCTGTGGATCGTCGCTGTGGGTTTCGCCGTGTACTTCGCGCGCACCCCGCTGGAGTCCCTCATCGGGTAGCTCCCGCCGAAACTGCATTCCGCGCGGTGTTTTCCGCGAAATCAGCGCGTGGAATGCAGTTTCGGCGAAGGTTGGTTCAGTAGACGTCGCGCAGGTAGCGGTGCGTGGTGATGAGGTTGTTGACGTAGGCGTGGGCGCCCGCCTCGTCGAGCCCGCCTGCGGTGGCTACGACTTCGTGGAGTGCGCGGTGGACGTCCTTGGCCATGCGTTCGGCGTCGCCGCAGACGTAGAAATAGGCGCCGTCCTGCAGCCAGCGGTACAGCTCCGCACCGTTGTCCAGCATGTGGTGTTGTACATGGTCTTTGGCGGCCTGATCGCGGGAGAACGCGCAATCCAACCGCGTCAGCACACCGGACTTGTGGAAGGCGGTCAGTTCGTCGCCGTACAGGAAGTCGGTGGCGCGGTGCCGGGCGCCGAAGAACAGCCACGACTGACCCGTCGCGCCGGTTGCCTGGCGTTCCTGAAGGAAAGCCCGGAACGGGGCGATGCCGGTGCCCGGTCCCACCATGACGATCGGTGCGTCAGGAGCAGGCAGACGGAAGCTGTCGTTGGGCACCAGGTGAATTCGTGCATTCTCCGCGCGGTCGGTGAGGAACCCGGACGCGACACCGCGGTGCGCGCGTCCGCGCGCGTCGTACTCGACAGTGGCCACGGTCAGGTGGATCTGCCCGGGATGGACCAGCGGGCTGGACGCGATCGAGTAGTCCCGGTGCTGCAGCGGACGCAGGGTGGGAAGAACTTCGTCGACGCCGAGATCGGCGAGCTGGAGCAGGTCGAGCACGTCGCGCCCGTAGAGCCAGTTCGTCAGCGCAGCAGAGTCCTCACCGCGCAGGATCGCGGCCGCTTCGTTGTCGCGGGTGTGCGACGCCACCAGCGCCTGTAACGCGGCGGTGGGGATCCGGAGCTCGAGGTGCTCGGTGAGCAGCACACCGAGCGGCTTATCCTGTTCTGCGACGGCGTAATCGGCGCTTACACCGAAATGGCTGAGCACCGCCTCGACAAGCACGGGATCGTTGATCGGATGCACGCCCACCGAGTCGCCCGCCCGGTAGCTGATGCCGCTGTCGGCGAGGTCGATTTCGTAGTGGCGTACCGACTTGCCGGAATCCGCTGCGGTCAGCGACCGGTTCACCATCAGTCGGGCGGGGAACGGATTGCGCCGACTCCATCGTGAATCCTGTTGCGAGGGTTCGACTTCCGCGAGCTGCGAGTGCGACGGCGCCGAGGCCAGCTCGCCGAGGATGTTGACGACGGTGGCGGTCCAGGCTTCGGACGGCTCCTCGAAGTCCAGGTCGCAGTCGACACGGTCGATCAGTCTTCTCGCGCCGAGTTCCGCGAGACGGGCATCGACGAGCTTGGCGGCGTTGTTGAAGAACGGGTAAAAGCTGTCCCCGAGGCCGCAGACCGCGAAGGACAGATGGTCGAGACGACCTGCGCCGTCGCCGCGGAGCTCTTCCCAGAACACCTCGGCGTCGTAGGGCAACTCACCGTCTCCGTAGGTTGCCGTGATGACGACGAAATGGGTTGCCGCCGAGAGTGATTCCAGGGTGAGGTCGTTGAGGTACTGCGGTTCGACATCGATCCCGACGCCCCTGGCCGCCTGTGCGAACTTCTTGGCCACCATCGCCGAGTTGCCGGTCTCGGTGGCGAATCCCAGAATCGGCGAGAACGTGGAATTGTCAGGCACGCTGAAGCCGCCCCTCTCTCGACACCACGAAGTAAGTAAGCACACCCTTAGTTAGGTGAACCTTACCGGTTGGCCGGAGTTTTGTGCGTGCTCCCTACCGGTCCGAAAAACGGTCCGTGTCCGTCTCGATCGCCACGCCCACGATCACCGCGCGGATCTGGCGCATGATGTCGTCGCTGGTCATCGGCTCGGGAGAGCCGTTGGCGAAGGCGAAGATCAGCCCGCCCAGATACGATATGACCACCGATGCCTGTTCGTCGATTAGCGCGCGGTGAAGCGGCCCGCTTCCGGACTGCGTGGCGATGACAAGGCGTTCGACGACGGCGCGGAAGCTCTCCGCCATCTCCCGGAATCCCGCGGCGATGTCGGGATCTCCTCTGGCAAGCATCGTCAGCTCGAGCCGCGCGCGGGTGCGCGACAGCTGCGGTTCCTCGCGGATGGACAGGATCTGCGCGGCCAAGACCCTGGCGATCTCGTCCCCGCTGCTGTTGAGCGCGTCCTTGAACGCCTCGGTGAACGCCTCGGCGTCGTACCGGACGAGTTGGTCGGCGACCCCATGCAACAGCGCCGCCCTGGTCCGGTAGTAGAACGACGTGGTCCCGTCGGGAACCTGCGCGCAACGGTCCACCTTGAGGTGGCTCAGGCCTCGCGGCCCCTCCTCTGCCAACAACGCAATCGCGGCGTCGCACAGCTGGCGACGCCGCTCTGCGGCATTGGGCTTACGACGAATCTCGACGGATGCGATCTTAGAGCCGAGACGCTGCGCATGGTCCGCGGCGCGGCTCCCGAGAACTGAGGGTGGTGAACCCGGTGGCCGCCGCCCCGAGCGCGATCACCATCAGGGCGACCGCGACCCACTGCCCGCCTGACCACGCAATCCCGCCCAGCCAGCCGAAAATACTCGAACCCGAGTAATAGGCGATGGTGTAGAGCGCGGTGGCCTGCGAGCGCCCGATCTCGGCGCGGGCGGCGACCATGCTGGACGCGACAGCATGCCCGACGAAGAAGCCGATGGTCAACATCGCCACGCCCGCGACGATCACTGTCAGCCGGTCTGCGACGGTGACAACCGCGCCGACCACGACCAAGACCCCCGCGGCGGCCAGGACCACCGCGGGACCGAAGCGCTTGCCGAGCCATCCTGTGGCCCGCGACCCGGCGGTCCCACCCAGGTAGGTCAGGAAGACCAGCGAGATGACCGCGGGCTCGAGTCCGTAGGGCGCGGCGGCCAGCCGGAACGGCAGATAGTTGAACACGGTCATCACCGCGCCGGACAACAGCATGCCGACGACGAGGATCGGCCACACCGCACGGTTGCGCAGGTGCCCCCGGATCGTCTGGAGTACGCCGTCGGATCGCCTGCCCGCTGCGGAGGCCGGGATCAGCCCGATCATCGCGACCATCATCACCGCCACCGTCACGCCCAGGACGAGGAGAGCCGTCCGCCAACCGAAACAGTTGGCGATCGGGACGGCGAGCAGGCGTCCGCTCAAGCCTCCGACCGACGTGGCCGCGATGTAGCTGCCTGCGATGGTCGCCGCCCGGGCGGGAACGGCGATGTCGTGCGAGAGCGTCATCGCGAGAGCTGGGATGCCGCCCAACGCGATTCCATGCGCCAGGCGGCCCGCAAGCATCGCTTCGAAGCTCGAGAGGAACGGCACTACGACGGCGCAGACCGCTGCGAACGCCGCAGCCGCCCGCATTGCTGTACGCAACCCCACCTGATCGGCCACCCAGGCCCACGGCAGCACCGACAACGCGAGACCCAGTGTCGCGGCCGAGATCAGCAGCGCCGCGTGCGACGCGTCCACCGCCACCTCGCGTGCGATCTGCGGCAACAGTCCCTGCGGCGCGTACATCGCGGCGAACGCGGCGAGACCGGCGCACCACAGAGTCAAGACGAGGCGACGCTCGACCGTCACCGATGCGGAACGTGGTCTGAAAGGCACCCGACCATTGCACCCGACATCATTTATCGTGAGAAGGTCTAGTTTCGTCTTTCAGTTATAGGAAGCGCATATCAATGCTCGAGGTGCGGGAAGCGCGGTACTTCATCGCGGTAGCCGAGGAACTGAACTTCGGCCGGGCCGCAGAGCGGCTACAGATGTCGCAACCGCCGCTGTCGTCGGCGGTCAAGGCGATCGAGAAGCGACTCGGGGTGCTGCTGCTGAACCGCACGACGCGGCACGTGGTGCTGACGTCGGCGGGAACCGTCTTTCTCGATCGCTGCCGGCGGATGGTCGCCGCGGCAGACGACGCAGAGACAGCGGCGCGACTGGCCGCCGAAGGGCAGCTCGGCGAGCTTCGTATCGGAGCAGTGACAACAGCTTTCACGCACGTGCTGCCGCGGGCACTGACATCCTATGGCCGTTCGCACCCGAGCGTCGACGTCACCGTGCGAGAGGTCGACACACATCTGGGCTCAGAACTGTTGCAGCGGCGCGAGATCGACATCGCCGTCGTACGCCACGGTCCCGCGCGAACCTGGCTTCGGCACGTCACGTTGACCAGCGAGCCGTTCGTGCTCGCCGCGCCGGCGGGATGGGAGCTACCTCGCGGCGTACGGACAGATCTGGGAAAGGCTGCCGATCTGCCGTGGGTCTGGATCCCACGCTCGGGCACACCTGACTACCACGACCAGGTTGCCGCGTGCTGTCGTAACGCCGGATTCACCCCGCGCGCAAAACATCTGGCTCTGTCGATCAGCAGTCAGCTGGCGATGGTCGCCGCCGGGCTCGGGGTGGCGCTCGTCCCAGCGAGCTCTGCCGCCGTCCAGGATGGCATCACCACCACGCGCGTTCGGACTCCGCTGACCATCGCGATGAGCGCACTGTTCCGAACCGACGCCGACCTGCTCGTCGCCGAGTTCATCGACATACTCGCCGCAGCTTCCAGGTGAGTTCGGCCGGATGTTCTCGAGCCACGCTGATGCCGCGCAATCCCAGCCCACCGAACAATTGACGCCCGGCACATTTGCTGCAATCGCCCGGCCGCTGTGCCGGCCGAGCGTCACGTCGGTGATGGAACGCTGACAATAACCCCAATCCACGTCGCCGATACCGACATCGCCGTACGCTCTTGCAGATGCGCCTGTCCAGCGTCGATGCCGCCTTCTGGTTCGCTGAAAACCTCAAATGGCACATGCACATCGGCGCGATCGCCGTATGCGACCCGTCGGAAGCGCCGGCGTTCAGTTTCGAACTGGTTCGGGACCTGATCGTGAGCCGACTGCCCGAACTTCCGCAGTTGCGGTGGCGGGTCGAGGGCGCGCCGCTGGGCCTCGACAGGCCCTACTTCGTCGAAGACGACGACATCGACGTCGACTTCCACATCCGACGCATCGGCGTGCCGTCGCCGGGTGGGCGAGCCGAGTTCGACGAACTGGTCGGACGCCTGATGTCGTACAAACTGGACCGGTCGAAACCGTTGTGGGAGCTGTGGTTCATCGAAGGCCTGGAGAACGGCCGGGTCGCCGTCGTCACGAAGATGCACCATGCGATCGTCGACGGTGTTTCCGGCGCGGGGCTCAGCGAGATCCTGCTCGACGTCACACCGGAACCCCGGCAGGCGGCCGTCGATGTGGAGCGCTCGCTCGTCGGCGTGAAACCCCCGCGCCGCGAGGTACAGGCAGTCAACGGGTTGATCAACGTGTGGGTCAAGACGCCATATCGGGTTGCTCGGCTGGTCGAACAGGCGGTACGCCAGCAGATCGCCGTCCGCAACATCGACAACAAGCCGCCGCGCTACTTCGATGCGCCGAAAGTCCGCTTCAACGGCCCGATTTCGCCACATCGCAGGGTCGCGGGGGCAAGCGTGTCGCTGGACCGCGTGAAAGCCGTCAAGCAGGCATTCGACGTGAAGATCAACGATGTCGTGCTCGCGCTGGTGTCGGGCGCGCTGCGCAGCTACCTCAAAAAGCGAGACGAACTGCCCACCAAATCCCTCGTCTCCCAGGTTCCCGTGTCGACCCGATCCGAGAAGGACGACACCGTCGGCAATCAGGTCAACGCGATGACCGTGGTGCTCGCCACCGACGTCGCCGATCCGGCCGAGCGCATCAAAGCGATCTACTCCTACACACAGGGCGCCAAGGAGATGACGAAAGCCCTTACCGCCCACCAGATCATGGGGTACACGGAGACGACGCCGCCGGGGTTGCTCGCGCTCGCGTCGCGCGCGTACGCCGCGAGCGGTATCGGCAAGAACATCGCGCCGATGAACGTCGTGATCAGCAACGTCCCCGGTCCGACGTTCCCGCTCTACCTCGGGGGTGCGAGGGTCGAGCACCTGATGCCGCTGGGACCGCTGCTGTTCGACGTCGCACTCAACGTGACCTGCTTCAGCTATTGCGGGTGGATCGATTTCGGGTTCATCACCACGCCCGAGATCGCCGCCGACATCGCGGATCTGGCCGACCAGGTCGAGCCCGCACTACACGACCTCGAGGTGGCGGCGGGTATCGTCGTCGACCCCGATCGCAAGCCGCCCCGCAAGCGCGGCAGACCCTAGTGCAAGTGGGCCTGTCCGCCAGTCGATCCCGTGCGGGCGGAGTTCACGATCATTAACAGAACGTCACAAACCTACCGGCGGATGACGGGTCGTATCGGCCGCCGCGACTGCGACAATCGTGGGTATGGACGGTGGTCCCCAACCCAGTCTTCGGGAACGCAAGAAGATGCGTACTCGCGAAACGGTGTTGCGGGAGGCCTTCCGGCTTTTCGAGCGCAACGGCTACGCGAACACGACCGTCGAACAGATCGCACGAGCCGCCGACGTGTCTCCGCGGACCTTCTTCCGCTACTTTCCGTCCAAGGAATCCCTGCTGGTCTCCGACAACTGTGTCGAGCCGATCATCAGTGCCTTCGTTCAGGCCCCCGCTGACCTGTCCCCCGTGGGTGCCTACCGGCACGCGCTGGCCGAGGTGTTCGGAAGGATGCCGCGCGAAGAGTTCGACTTCATGGCCTCACGCCAGTACCTGATGTACACGCTGCCGGAAGTCAGAGGAGCGCTCCACGACGAGTACCTGCGTACCGTGCGCGCGCTTGCCGATGCGGTGGCGGTCCGGCTGAACCGGCCCCGCGAAGATCCGGTGGTACCCGTCGTTGCCGGCGCGATCACAGGGGTCCTGATGGCCACCGCCGACCAATCACCCCTGTTCGGGGAAGCGGTTCTCACCGCTTTGGACGTGCTCGACAAGGGGCTACCCCAGTAGATCTTCGACGATCGCTACCGTTGGCATTACAGTAAGGTAGCTCCATGACTGATTCCGCCGAGCAGTTCCGGGATGCGCCCATCTTCGATGCCGATCAGCACATGTACGAGACGGCCGAGGCCCTGACGCAGTTTCTGCCGGCGAAATACTCCCGCGCCGTCCAGTACGGACAGTTCGGCAGACACACGCGCATCGTCATCAACAACCACGTGTCCGACTTCATCCCCAATCCGACCTTCGAACGAGTCGCCGCACCCGGCGCCCACGAGAAGTTTTTCGCCGGTGAGAACACCGAGGGCCTGACCTTGCGTGAGATGCAGGGCCCGGCAATCGCAGCACCCGCGGCCACGCGCAGCCCCGCCGACCGCGTCGCCGAACTCGACCGTCAGGGAGTGCGCGAGGCACTCAACTACCCGACGCTCGCAAGCCTCATCGAACACGCCACCGCCGACGATCCCGAGCTGACCCTGGCCGTCGTCCATGCGCTCAACGAGTGGATGGCAGAGCACTGGACCTTCGACTACGAGGGCCGCGTCTTCTCCACCCCGATCATCAACCTCTCCGAGGTCGACGGCGCCCAGCGCGAACTGGAATTCCTGCTGGCCAACGACGCCAAGGTGGCGCTCATCAAGCCTGGCCCGGTCAACGGCCTGCGTGGCTGGCGTTCGCCGGCACTTCCCGAGTTCGACCCGTTCTGGCGCGATGTCGAAGCCAGCGGACTGCCCATCGTCCTGCATGCGAGCTATCCGCCGCTCGACGACTACGTCGGCAAATGGGAGCCGCCCCACACCCAGAACTTCATGGCGATGAGCGCGTTCCGCTGGATGGTGCTCGGCCACCGCGAGATCGCCGACATGATCACCAGCCTGATCTGCCACGGCACGCTGACTCGGTTCCCGAGGTTGCGCATCGCCAGCGTGGAGAACGGCAGCTCGTGGATCTTCCCGCTGTTCAACGACTTCGACGAGCTCACCAAGAAGATGCCGCAGAACTTCCCCGAACATCCGCTCGATGTGTTCCGACGCAACATCTGGGTCAGCCCGTTCTGGGAGGGGTGTGTGTCCGACGTCGTCAACACGGTGGGGTGGGACAAGGTGATGTTCGGCTCGGACTATCCACATCCCGAAGGCCTCGCCGAACCGAAGGGCTTCTGGAAATACGCCGAAGGTATGGATGTGCGCCGCACCTACGACTTCATGGGCGACAACGCCCGCCGCTTCATGGGGCTGCCGATCGCCAACCCCGACCCGGCGGCGACGCAGCCTCCGGCAATGACCACTGCATAGCCAGCGCGGCCGCCCGCCTAGACTCGCCCTCGATGAATGACCGGGCCGTGCAGTTCGTCGGGGCGGGACCTGGTGCCGCGGACCTTCTGACCGTCCGTGCCACCCGGCTGCTCGGCGATGCCGACCTCGTCCTCTACCCGGGCAGCTATCTCGATCCCGACGTGCTGGCCCACTGCTCCCCCGAGGCCGAACTCGTCGACACCGCCGAACTCGACCTCGACGCAATCACCGTCCGTGTCGTCGACGGCCACCGGGCGGGAATGCGGATCGTGCGGCTGGTGTCCGGGGATCCGTCGGTCTACTCCGCGGTGTCGGAGCAGACGCGCCGACTCGACGCCGCCGGTGTGCCGTGGTCCGTCACTCCGGGGGTTCCCGCGTACGCGGCGGCGGCCGCCCGGGTAGGCCGGGAGCTGACGGTCCCACTGGTAGCGCAGTCGGTGGTGCTGACGCGGACCCAGCAGCGGTCGACCGCGATGCCGGAGACCGAGTCGCTCAAGGCTTTTGCCGCGACGCGAGCCACGCTGGTGCTCCACCTGGCCGTCACCGGGATCAGAGGGTTGATGACCGAGATCGAACCCGACTATGGATCCGACTGCCCCGTGGTCGTCGTGTACCGGGTGTCACAACCGCGGGAGCTGGTGCTGCGCGGCACCATTGCCGACATCGCGGACGTGGTGGAAGACGCTCAGCTGCGGCAGGCCGCAGTCATCCTCGTGGGACGCGCGCTTGCAGGCCGGCCGGATCCCTGCGCAGGGGAAAGCCACCTCTACGACCCCGCGCGTGATCGCTCTGTACGGCGGGACGGTCTCCTGTGAGTGACTGTGCGGCAGCGCTTTACGACGTCATCAACCGGCGCCGTGACACCCGCCGCGAGTTTACGGGTGTCCCCCCGACCGAGGATGTCCTGGAGCGAATTCTGTTGGCCGCCCACGCCGCTCCGTCGGTAGGCATGTCCCAGCCTTGGGACTTCATCGTCGTGCGATCACCGCAGACCCTGCAAGCCTTTCGCGACCACGTCGCCGGCGAACGCGATCTGTTCGCCGCCGGGTTGTCGGGCGAGCGTGCCGCGACCTTCGACCGCATCAAGATCGAGGGGATCTGCGAATCTGGCCTCGGCATTGTCGTCGGCTATGACCCGACCCGTGGTGGGCCGCAAGTGCTCGGCCGCCACGCCATCCCTGACGCCGGCCTGTACTCGGTCGTGTGCGCCATCCAAAACCTCTGGCTGGCAGCGACTGTCGAAGATATCGGAATCGGCTGGGTGTCCTTCTACCGCGAGCAGTTCCTCCGCACGCTCGTCGGCATGCCCGATCATGTCCGCCCCATCGCCTGGCTGTGCGTCGGCAAGGTCGCCAACCTGCCCGACATCCCAGATCTGGAGCGCTTCGGCTGGCGTGCCCGCTCGTCGCTGACCAGCGTGGTGCACCACGAGCGCTACGGTTCATGACTCCCCCGCCAACCACCGAGGACGGGCACTACCTCATCATCAACGGAAGGCGTTGGCGGGCAACAGATCCCGACATCCCCGAAGACCGCCGAGCTGAGCTGACCCGCATCCTGATGGCCTGGCGTCGCGAGGTGCGCCGTACCCGCGGCACCGACGACGAGGCCCGCTCACGCGCAGGCGTCAACACCGCCAAGATCGCGTTGGGCGAGCGGGGTTCGCCACCGTGGTGGGAGCAGACCGATGCACAACGCCGCGCTCGGTGGGAGGCTCATGTCCCCGCACCCGAATCCTGAGCCGGCTGACACACGGGACACCACCACGTGCGGCGCCGCTCCGGGTCGTTCGCGACCTCCGCCACAACACGCACCCGCGTCCCGCATCGTAGGCAGGGCCGCCCCGCCCGGCCTGCCACCCAATGACTTTCGCCCTTGCGGCGGTTCCCGGTCGTCACCTGCATGGCGCCGGGCACGGTCGCCGAGTGGCGCAACGCCCGCGCACCCAGGACCAGCAGCGCGCGGGCATCGATCGCCCCGACCGGTGTCCAGGGATTGTGCCCCCGCAGAAAGCAGAGCTCGTTGGCCCAGAGATTGCCGAAGCCGGCCACGCACCGCTGATCGAGAAGGACGGCGACCAGCGGGCGATCCGGTCGGCTCGTCAGACGCCGCACAGCCTCGTCGAGATCCCAGTCGTCGCGCAGCGGATCCGGACCGAGATGCCCGACGACGTCATGCTCGTCGGCGGAGCGGAGCAGGTCGACGACGGGAAGGCTGATCCCATAGGCCGCCGGACCGTCCGTGCGAAGGATCACCCGCACGTCGGGCATCGTTTTGCGGGGTAGCCAGCGTCCCTCTGTCGAAAGGGTCCACGACCCCGACATCCGCAAATGCGTGTGCAGCGTCAGACCCCCTGACAGGCGGGTGAGCAGGTGCTTGCCGTGGGTGTCATGGGCGAGCACCGTGTGCCCGGCGAGGTCGTCGGTGGCGTGCTGGGGCACGCGTAGCTCGCCGCGGGTGAGGACGCGGTCCCGCAGGGCGCGGTCGAGGCGACGCGCCAGCGCGTAGACGGTGTCGCCCTCAGGCACGGCCGCGAGCCATCAGAGGATGAGCACCCGGCCCGCGATCACGAGATGGACGTCCTCGCATACCGCAGCGACCCGCTGGTTGACTGTGCCGAGCAGGTCGCGGAACAGCATGCCGGACCGATGCGACGGCACCACTCCCAACCCCACCTCATTGGTCACGACGACGGTGTCCGACGCGCCGGACAGCGCGTCGCAGAGCGCCGCGGTCCGGATCTCGATCTCGCCGGCCGCGCTGCGCGCATCGACCTCCCACAACTCGCCTTCGTCGAGCACGGCGGTGAGCCATGTGCCGAGACAGTCGACGAGCGCTGCACCGCGGGCATCTCGCACTGCGGCGGCGACGTCGGTGGTCTCCACCGTGTGCCAATGCGCAGGTCGACGCGACCGGTGGTGGGCGACGCGCGCGTCCCAATCCGGGTCGCTCCCGTCCACGGGCCGCCCCGGGGCGACATACGTAACGTGCCCCGCGTCGGCGAGGAGCTGCTCGGCATGGCGGGACTTGCCGGACCGGACGCCGCCCGTGACGAGGATTCTCACCCGGACGCACCAGCCAGGTCGCGTACCCAGACAGCCGCCTCGGTGATGTCGTGCACGGTCGGAACACCTTGCGCGCGGGCTGGGCGCCGCACGACGACGACCGGCACGCCCATCGATTCGGCGGCCGCCATCTTGGGCCAGGTGTGTTCGCCGCCAGAGTCTTTCGTGACGAGCACGTCGGTGTGGTGGTCGCGCATCAGACGAAGTTCCTCCGGCAGCGCGTACGGTCCTCGGCTCATCAGCAACCGCCACGTCTGCGGCAGCGGTGTCTGCGGGGCCTGCACGACCCGCGCCAGAACGGCGTGGTCGTACAGGGCGGGGATGAACCGGTGGATCTCCTGGCGCCCCACGGTCAGAAAGGGCCGTCTCCCGAGCCTGGCGGCGGTACCGGCGGCGTCTTCGTGACAGTCCACCCAGTGCCACAAGTCGCCTGACCGCGCCGCCCAACCGGGACGTTCCAGCCGCAGCAGCGGTACGCCGGCGGCCGCGCAGGCGGCGACGGCGTTGGCGGAGATGTTCCTGGCGAATGGATGCGTCGCGTCGACCACTGCCGCGTAGTCCGCCAATTCCGCGCGCAGGCCCTCGATCCCGCCGAAACCACCGATACGTACATCGCCGACCGGCAGGCGCGGATCAGTAACACGCCCCGCCAGCGACGACGTCACGTCGAGGCCGTCGGTGACGAGGAGTTCGGCCAGCGCACGGGCCTCGGCGGTGCCTCCCAGCAGCAGGACGCTCGTCACGGCGACCCCGGAGGTAAGAACGGAAGATGCGGTGGCGCACCGTGTTCGGCAATCTCGAGAAGCGCACCAACGTCGAGGCTCTCCTCGACGAGATCCCCGAGCAGATCGAGGCGGTTCTCCCGAGCCTCCGCGAACGAGACCGCCGACGGCACCAGACCGAGGGTTTCACCCAGGAAGCGTGACCGAAGCTCGTCCCCCTCCAGCGCACCATGCCACATGGTGCCGAACACCTGGCCCGACCGCGCCCCGCCGAGGAACTGCTCCCCACCGTCCACGGTGACGCGGCCATGATGGATCTCGTAGCCACTGGCGGCCGTGTCACGCCAACGTCCCTCGGGGAGGCGGAGAGTCTTCTCCGCAACGAAATCCGTCTCCACGTCGAGCAACCCGATGCCCTCGACCTCGGCGGGCATGCCCTCGATGCCGTGCGGGTCACGGATGACACGGCCGAGCATCTGGAAGCCACCGCAGATACCGAGCACTGGCTTTCCCGCCGCGGCGTGAGCGAGCACGGCGCGGTCCAGGCCCCGTGTCCGTAACCAGGCCAGGTCGGCGATGGTGGCCCGGGTGCCGGGCAGCACCAGCAGGTCGGCGTCTGCGAGCGCACCGGGGTGCGAGGCGAAGATGACGTCGAGATCGGGTTCCAGGCTGAGCGCGTCCACGTCGGTGAAGTTGCTGATGCGTGGCAGTCGCACCACGGCGACGCGACGCGCACCGTCCTGCGCGGCCCGGCGGCCCTGCAGATCCAGCGCGTCCTCGGAATCCAGCCACACGTCGGGATGCCAACGCAGAGTCCCGTAAACCCTTCTGCCGGTAAGCCTTTCGAGATCACGCAGACCGGGCGCCAGCAGATCGAGGTTTCCGCGGAACTTGTTCACGACGAAGCCGGCGACCAGTGCCTGATCTTCTGGCGAAAGCAGTGCGACAGTGCCGAAGAACGCGGCGAAGACCCCTCCGCGGTCGATGTCGCCGACGACGACGGTCGCGAGACCGGCATGGCGGGCCAACCCCAGGTTGACGTAATCGCCTGCGCGCAGGTTGATCTCGGTGGGGCTTCCCGCGCCCTCGGCAACGACGATGTCGTACCGCGAGGTGAGGTCGTCGAAGGCAGCGTGCGCAGCTTCACCGAGTGCGCGGCGGCCCTCCAGCCAATCCGAGGAGGCTACGTGCCCCCACGGCCGGCCCATCAGCACGACGTGGCTTCGCTGGTCGCTGCCGGGTTTGAGCAGGACGGGGTTCATCGCCGCCTCCGGCGTGGCCCGCGCGGCCAGTGCCTGAACCCATTGCGCGCGACCGATTTCCACGTCCAGCCCGTCGGGTCCTCGGCACACCATCGAGTTGTTCGACATGTTCTGGGCCTTGTAGGGCGCCACTTTGAGGCCCCGTCGCGCCAGCGCCCGGCACAAACCCGCGGTGACCGTCGTCTTACCGGCATCGCTGGTGGTGCCTGCGATCAGCAGCCCCGTCATCCGGTCGCCCTGACAAGGAACACATCCATGACCCAGCCGTCGTGCGCTTCGGCATCGGCGCGCGCCTTGGCGATGGCGGGCAGGGTGTCGCCCAGCCGTCCGCTGAGCAGCCGCTCGCCCGCGGCCCCCAGGTTGGCACCCCACCAGATGATCCAGTCCTGCAGACCACTGAAATCGATCCGCTCGGGTGGCGGGTTCAGCATCGCGACGATGTTGTCCTGCCCCGAGGCAACGGCTTCCTGTAACCGGCGACCCGTTGTGACGTGCACAGGCTTGCCGACGTCGTGCAGCACGATGCGGTGCCTGGCGGCCAGCAGCTGCGGTGCACTGATGCCGGCCAGCACGTCGTAATCGAGGTCCACCGATTTCGGCGCCAGCAGCGTCCTCACCTTGTCCACGACGCGGATCGTCGAGTCGTACAGCGACGGATCGCCCCACACCAGGAACGCCGCCGTCCCACCCCGGTCCAGAAGCAGGTCTGTGTACTGCGCCGCGCGGGCCTCGTGCCAGTCGGAGACCGCGGACTCGTATCCGGCGGTGGTGAGTCCGGTCGAGCGGTCGCGCCGAGGGTCGGGCAGTGTGACAAGTTCGGCGGGGCCGCTCGGGCCGGGATGGGCCTGCAGGATCCGCCTGCGCACCGCCAGCAACCGGTCGTCGTCGGACTTCTCGGCGGCCAACACGTAGTCGACGGTGCGCAGAGCGTCGGCGACCTCGGGGGTGACGTGCTGCGGACCCATGCCGACACCCAGGATCCTGACCCTGACCGGCGTGCCCATGCCAGCGATTCTCCCTGGCGGTCGTCACGCGGCGCGGAGCAGGCCCGCGGCCGCCGATTCGACGGCGTCGGTGACCTCGGCGACAGTGGTGCTGTCAAGCTTCCAGCACTGCCAGAACAGAGGCACGTCCAGGTGCTGGTCGGCAATCGGGACGAACGACGCGTCGATCAGCGAGATCGGGTACATGCCCCACCCCAGGCCGGCATGAACCGCTGCGCCGAAGCCCGCCGCCGTCGGGATGTAGTGGGTCGGTCGCCGCACGTCCGTTCGAAATACTTTACGCAGCAACTGATCCTGCAAGGCATCGTCTCGGTTCCACGCCAGCGACGGAGCCTGGGCCGCGGCCTGCCTGGTGAAGCCGTCGGGCAGGAAACGTTCGACGAACGCGGGTGTGGCCACAGGCAGATAGCGCATCACTCCCAGCGGCTTGACGCGGCACCCGCCGACCGGTCTGCGTTCGGTGGTGACAGCTCCCATCACGACGCCTTCGCGCAGCAGCCGCGCGGAATGGTCCTGATCCTCGATGCGGACATCGAACAGGACGTGGGGCAGCCGCTCGAAAACCTCGGTGAACCAGGTAGCCATCGAATCGGCGTTGACGGCGAGAGCGACCGTGGGCGACCCGGACGTGCCGCCGCGCATCTCGGAGAGCGCTTCTGCCTCCAGAAGGGCCACCTGCGCCGCCAACCGCAGCAGGGGTGCCCCCGCCGCGGTCGCCACGCAGGGCTTCTCACGCAGCACCACAACCTGCCCGACCCGCTGTTCGAGGGCCTTGATGCGCTGGCTGATCGCTGACGGGGTCACATGTAGATGCTCGGCGGCGGCGTCGAAGCTGCCGAACTCGACGACGGCCGACAGCGCAGCCAGCTGACCGGTGTCGAGGTGTTCCGCCACATCAGCCATGCTAAGGGCATCAGAGAATCGTGAATCTTGCTGATGTCCTCTTCGTCAGCCGCTGGGTGCCATGTCCCCATCGGCCGGGGTCTTCAGCGGGAGGACGTCGCCTGGCGCGAGAGGAGCGCCTGCGCCACGGCGGCGATCACGATCAGTCCCCCCGCCGCCGCCAACGTGATCGTCCAGAGCCGTCGATCCTCAAGGTTCATCTCGCACAGCCGGGTGAAATTCGCGTCGCTCACCAGGTCGCCGAGCACCACCGCGTTGGCAGCGCCGGCGTCGTCGTTGTCGCGGGCGGCAGACAGGTCGGGACTGGTCACGCTCCCACAACCGATGACCGTGCCCTCTGCCGACACCGACACGGGTGCGAACAAGCCGGCGATACCGACGATCAGCGCCACTGCGCCCAGGCCCACGAATACCAATCGCAGTTTCATGAGCACCCCGGTACCCCGAATGGGCGATTTGATACGGCGTTGCTATCGCGACAGCGAAAAGCCGTATGAGCCGGTGGCGCTGGGGTACCTCTCCGTATGGACACTCAATCGGCCCGGGCGGCGGTACGCACCGCGCAGCTACGGGTGGCGTACGCGATGATGGCCGTGCCTCTGGTGACGGCAGGATGCTCAACAGGGTATGAGGCGCTCGGAACCCGAACCGCCCAAGTGCTGGTCAACGGCGACGAGGTGGCAGAACCCCCGCGGGTCACCTGTGACCAGGTGGAATGGGTGTGGTTCATCGAGAGTGTCCAGGAAAACCCCGGTTTCACCGCGCAGGTCCGTACGGGCGACACGGTGACAGCCTTGCTGGTCCGGCTCGAAAACCTGGGCGGTTTCACCGGTAGCGCCTGGAACGCCACCGTCAGGGCCCCGTCCACTCCACCCGGGGTTGGCGCCGATGCAGAAGTCACGGAAGGCGCCTTCACCATCACCGGCACCGCAATGGGGTCCTATCAGGACGATCCCGCCGAGACCACGACCGCACACTTCGAGATCCGCACTGATTGTTGACACGTCCAAGCTGCCCGTCGCGGGCACCGTCACCGTTCTTGAACCGGGCACGCCTCGACCGGTACCGAAAACGTCAGATCGCCGGCGCGCTCGAAATGGAAGGTGACATCAGCACTTGTCGCGGGCACGAGATCGGGATCCAAGCGGTCCAGCAGCACCGGCGGGCCGCTCGCGTCGCGAGCACCCGGTTCCACGTTGGGCTCACCGAAGCTGACGGTGGACTCGGGCGGAACTGCCACGGAGCCGACGACACGGACCTGCTCTGCCGCATCTGTCGAGATGCCGAGTAGACGCTCGGTCTCGGCCGGCCGGTTGTTCGTGATCGTGAAGCGCATCGCACCCCCGGCGTCGAGTTGGAGAGCACACCTGCCGGGAACGTAGGACGGCACGATGTAGGCGTTCTCAACCGAGGTGTCGTCGGTATGTGACCCCGATCCGCGACTGGACGAGTCCAGGACCGGATCCTCACCGCATCCGACGGCGGACACCATCAGCGTTGCGGCAACGGCCAACGCCGAACTACGTAGATATAACGTCGGTGATCGCATCACCGCTTGTTCCCCGTAAGCCGTCTCCTGATACCTGGCTGCACAGATTCGGATGCCACGCCCGCCGCTATCGCAGTGACCTTAGAGAGTCCTGTGGCGACCATACGAGTCCGATAAACATTCGCACGCCACAACGCCCAAACACCCCGTCATTATTGCGATTTCGCAACAATCAGGTTGCATGCGGAAGCTGCCCGTCGCTTCTGCTCCTCAGAGGAAAGGCCGTCCGTCATGACCGCCGGTGATCTTGTGCATAGTCGCGCCTGCTGCCGGCATCTTCGTGCCGAATCATGTTGGTGCCCAGCGCCGATCCAACGCATCGCGGACGTGTTGAGCGAGTCGATCCAGGCGTCCGCGATCCGTGCTGTCGAAATCTTCTGCGGCGACCGCGGTTTCCAATCGCTGCAGACGATCGAGGATGGCCAACCGGTGCGCCGGCAGAACGACTACCCAGGCCAATTCTCGGAGCAACGACAGAAGCCGGGCCAGTACGGCGGGGTCGCTGGCGCCATACAACTGCGGCTGTCCGCAGACCAGGTCGAGCAGGTCGGGCAGGTCTGGCCGGGCCAACACCACCCGCTGCACGTCCTCGTCGTCTCGCAGCGGCCGGGGTCCCAACCGGTAATGGGCAAGTGCACACAATGTCGCGCTGCACGAATTCAGCCCGTGTATGGCGGTGGTCGGATCGTTGATGCCGGGACTCAGGGCGCGGACCACCACGTCGGTGAGCTGGCGCAGTCCGTAACTGATGTCCTGCGTCGCAGTGCGCTCGATCCCGGTGCTCAGGCCAGCGGACACACGCTCGCGTAACCGTGCCAATCGCTCGCCTGTGAGGGAAGCGCCCGTCGCGTCGGCCGGCCAGCACAATGCCACCGGTACCCCAGCTAGAACGTCCGAGCCGACCGGGCGATCGATCCAAATCACCGCGTCGGCCTCGACGGCGGCCGCCAGCAGCGCCTGCTCGTCGACTTGGACGAGGAAACCCGACGAGCGAGCGGTGATCACCGACGCATCGGCGGGTGGGTGCGGCATGGAGTCGTGATCCGGGGTGTCGTCGAGCAGATCGAGCATGCGTTGGGCGGACTGCTCGATGTCCGACGACACGTGTTCGAGCATGGTCTCGATTCGAATCTGGCGGACCAGATGCCCCAGGAACAGAACCAACGCCAGCACGCTGGCCATGCCCAGCAGATACGCCACGGTCACCGCGATCTGCGGGACGAACTCGCCTCCCGAGTCGCCCCCATTGCGGACGGTGCGCAGAACCGTCAGCGCGTACACGAAAGTGGCGAGGAACAGCGCCAGGGTCCGCTGGACGAATCGATCCGCTGCGAAGGTTCGCAGCAGCCGCGGTGTGTACTGACTGCTCGCCAGCTGCAGTGTGACCACGGTCAACGAGAAGGTCAGCGACGTCACGGTGATCAGCGACGTCGCGATGGCCCCCAGCACTTCTCGCGCCGCGTCGGCCCCGCCGCCGAACAGGTAAGACGACACCGCCGGAGGCATCTGCGCGTCAAAGGTGGCGTCGAGCTCGGGAACCGCGATTCCGGCGAGTATCGCGACGACGACGCCGAGGGCGGGAACCGGCCACAGCCGGCTGCGCCACGCATCGACGAACACCGTGCGTCGCTGCCAGATGGCTTCGAGGGGGCCGGATCGATACCGTGCTCCACCATCGCCTCGGCTCATCGAGTGAAACTATCGGCACGGCAAGACGGACCGGGAATGGGGTGCCCGCGGCGCCCGGCAGCCATCAGCGATCCGACGTTGTAGGTCGACGGCGGAATCTGTCGAGTAAACCGCCGGCGACGGCGCTCAGCCAGGCTCCCAACGACGCGATCGCACGGTTGATTCAGAGCACCCCAGAGTCCGAGAAGGATCAACCAAAAACCGGTCACGGCTCCCCGGCTGCGCGGCATGCGCATCGTTGTGCCGTGGGTACGGATCCGGATGTCCAGATCGTTCATGAGGTCTTCCTACGTGGCGCCGCAGCTCGGTACCGCCGGCGGATCAATGGGCGAATCGCCGAATCGCCGTGCGGTACGGCACCCGGTCTGCCTCGGTGAGCGGGGGAGCGAACGCGACGACGAATTCCCCCGCCTGGTAAAGCCCGCGGGACGCAGCGAAACTCTTCGCTTGGGCTGTCGTCGGAAACGACGTGATTCTCACAGTGTCGGTGACCACAGACTGTGCGCAGCCAACGGTCCGACACTCGTGAGATGTCGTATCGAGCGGGTTAGGGACGGTAAGACCAGCCGCGGAGAGCGCGGCCAACAGCTCCGACGAACCAGTGGGCGTCTCGGAGGACCCCGCCCATGCGCAGCCTGCGACCGACACCGCTGCGCATAGGAGGCCCGCGGTGGTTCCCAAATTTCGGCACCGACGACGACGGTGTGGCCGCGGTGCCGCACGGCTGTGCAGGACGATCAGCTGTTCCTCTCCTATGTCGCTCACGCGTAGCGCTACCCGACACGCACGAGACACAAACGCAACCGTCGCCTAAGACCCTCGCTGCGCGCGTCGAGAAGCTACCTCACCTGCTCCCAGTACGCCTGCTCTCGCGGTGTCATCTCGTTCGAGGTGATCGCACCGAACGCTGCCGCATCGCGGGTGAACATCTCAGCGGCCCCGGGAAGCGCGTCGGGGCCCTCCAACCGGAAGCAGCTCGGCGCGAGCGGGCCGAATAGCAGCGCGCGGCGCAACTCGGGCCACCTGTCCAGGTTCGGCTCACAGCCGGCCGCGCGCGCGAATGTCAACGCGGCCAGATTCATTCGCGTCTTCTGCGGCATCTCCCGGCGTGCCCGGTAGGCCCTGATCGCGTCATGCTGTTCGGACGGATCGGGAGGAGGTATGGCGCCACCCCACGTGTAGGCGATCCAGCGCGCCTGCAGTTCGAGCGGGACGAAATACCCGCCCGACTGATCCCACATTCCGACGAACGCCAGCCCGGGAAGGTCGGGATGGAAGGTGGATCGGTCGGCGTCGAGATGGACCGCGTCGACGTCGAGCACGCCGGCGATGTCCTCACTCAGGAACGGCAGGTCGAGCCGGAAACCGGTGCCGAAAAGGAGTGCGTCGAAGGGCTCGGTGGTGCCGTCCCCGAAGGCGACGTCGTTTCCCGACACTGAATCGAGCCAGGGTCGAACAGCGATCCTGCCCTCGGCGACCAGCGGAAGGTAGTGCTGGCTCAGCGTCACGCCCGCCGCGAATAGTGACGCAGCGGGTTCCGGGGCTCCGTACTGTTCTGGGCTGCCGCCGGCCTCGACGACGATCTCGCGCAGCTGCCGATCGACCTCGGCCGGCGGCAGCGCCTCGTTGGCCAGTACGCCGTACCTGGTGAAGATCCTGTGATCCGACGGCACGCCCGCGGCGAACTTCGGCAACACGTAACGCTGCCTGCGTTGCGTGACGACAACTCGGGCCGCACCGCTGTGGGCCAGTTCGGACGCGATCTCCAGCGCGCTCACTGCGCAGCCCGCGACCAGAACGCGCTTACCGCGGTAGCTGTCCGCGCCGCGGAACTGGAACGTCGTGACCACGCCGCCAGAACCGGTGAATGTATCGAGCCCGGGCACCTCGGGCACCAGCGGCGCGTGGAATCGGCCGCTGGCGATCACCACCTTGTCGAAGAGCTCGGTGGAGCCTTCGTGCTCCACAGCCCAGCGTGTACCCCGCCGGCTGACTTGAGTCACTTTGCAGGAAAGCCGAATTCGACGTTCCAGATCGAACATCGCGGCGTACCGCCGCAGATAGTCCAGGACGTCCTCGTTCGGCAGGAATGTACAGACGCCCTGGTGGGCGAGATCGCTGAAACTCGTCAGAATGCGGCTGGTGTTTGTGTGCATACCGGGCCAGACACCACTGATGCCCGGCAGTCCGCTCCACTGACCACCGAGGTTCGGCTCCTGTTCGAACAGCGTCGGCTCAAAGCCCCGGCTCAGCAACCACCGGGCCGAGACGAGTCCCCCGGGCCCGGCCCCGATCACCGCCACGCGTTGCGCCACGTGGGCACTGTCGCACGGCGGTGGTCAGGTGTGAGGCGGTTCGCGTCAGCCGACGGCTGCCGACGTGTTGCGGATCACGTCCGACGGAGTCGGTGCGGGGAGTCGGCTTGCAACGAAGTCGGCTGCCTGCTGTGCGAATCCTGACTGCACGTACTGGCTGTGCGCGGGGCGATCATTACCGTCGGAGCACACGGGGTCGGCCCCGTTGCAGAGGTCGATGGTCTTGGAGCCGTAGAGCGGACTGATGGCGGTCAACGGCCGGCCGATCTTGTTCGACGGGTTGCCGAACACCGCGACTGCGGCGACATGGTCGGCGACGGCCGGCGGCATAGGACGTCCGAATCCGAAGGCGGCGTTGGGATCTGCGGTGATCAAGTCTATGGCCGCGGCGCCCTGGGAGTATCCGCCGAGAACAATACTGGTGTTCGGGCATGCCGCCGCGGTGGCCTGGATGTGCGCACTGGCATCGTCGGCGCCGGCCGGAGCCGACTGCAGGAAGTCGTAGGAGGCAGGGTAATTCACTGCGTATGCACTGACAGTACGGCCGCCGAGCGCGTTCTGCAGGTCGTCGACGAACGCCTGCCCGACCAGTCCGAGCCCTGCGGGTTCCGCTGTGCCACGGGCGAACACCACTTCCACATCGGAACACGCCTCGGCGGCTTGGGCGCTGGCGGTTCCGGGGCCGAGCAGGCCTGCGGCGGCGACACCGCCGACGCCGGCCATGATCAGGGCGCGTCGAACAGAACGGCGATCAGACATCAAAGTCTCCTCAGTCGGGCCGCTCCGGCGGCGTTATCAGATGGAATGTCTGAAGTACTGCGAAAAATTCCACCCAACTGAGGCGCGCTGGCCAATGGTGGCTAGGGCTACCGAACTCTCTGGCGCAACTCCGCCGCCTCATCAGAGGCGGTGTCATACACGCGGACAACCGCCTCATCGCCCTGCTTGAGGAACGTCGATTCCCCGAGCGGGGTGTACCGGGTGGCGCCGATACCGATCAACACGTTCTCTGGATGACCACTGGCGACCATCAATGCGCCGACATCCTCGAGGGGCGTGTCCGGCGAGCCCTTCTGGTTGGCCAACCGTTCGACAATCCAGTCCAGCAGCACCTCGCCGTAATACGAGTAGCCGATGAGGGGACTGTCGACGCCGTACTCGTGGCTTTCGCCACCGCTGTTGAGAAAACAGACCAGGCGCAGAGTTGCCGTCGGACCGTCCGGGGTCAGGTCGCTGATGTCGAAGAACTCGTTCGAGACCCCTTTGGACTCAGGCCCCCAGTTCTTCTTGACGCTGATCTTGGGTGCGCCGGGGCGCCGGATCGAGCAGTCGTTGAAGGCTCCCAGCGCGAACGGCTGCAGGGTGACCACGGTGTCGCCCTCCCAGACCACGCGGCACGCCAGCCCCACCTCCGGCTCAATCTGCAGGTTGAGCGGACCGTCACTCTCGGCTGGGAGCACGATGGCGTCGTTGGACAGCGGGAACTCTCCGAGGAAGGTGTCCGACCCCGGGGCGTACCACGGGAAGATGCCCTTGGGCGCGGCGCCCTCGCTGGCAACGTTGACGAAATCGACCGCCTCGCCTGCCTGTTCGAGGTGGCCCGCGAAATTGCCCGCGACGCCGAAGCCGAACCAGTTGCGCATCTCGCCCAGGGAGATCTCGATCACGACCAGCAGCGTACGCCTGACCGCGTCACACGCGACGCCCGAGGCACTGTTCGGCTGACGTTCGCCGCACGGTCAGATAGCGCACGGCCACCCGGGTATGGGACAGCGGTGACCATCGCGCAATCAGAAGAGTCCACGCGGGTGCTCCCGCGGGCCGTGCTGCTCCTGCTGGGTCTCGCCACGGGAGTGGTCGTCATAGCTGGTATGAAGGCGTCGGCCAGTATTCTCGGCCCCGCGTTCCTGGCGCTCATGCTGGTCGTAGCGGTTCATCCGTTGCGTAACTGGTTGCGGCGCAGGGGACTTCCTGGGTGGGCCACCGTGACGATCACGCTGACGGTGATCTACGCGGTCCTGCTGGGTTTGATCGCCGCGCTCGTCGTCTCGATCGCCCGGTTCGCGACGATCCTGCCGCAGTACCAGGAGAAGTTCGACGCTCTGCTGGGGCAGGCACGGCAGCTCATGGGGCAGTACGGTGTCGGCGAGGAGCAGGTCAACAAGGCCCTCAGCATGGATGCCAAC
The DNA here is from genome assembly GCF_001650495.1 of Mycolicibacterium iranicum. Taxonomy (GTDB): domain Bacteria; phylum Actinomycetota; class Actinomycetes; order Mycobacteriales; family Mycobacteriaceae; genus Mycobacterium; species Mycobacterium iranicum_A. Next base: position 80,258 of record NZ_LWCS01000020.1, read on the forward strand.
CGTGTCTTCAGCGTTGTCGGGACGGCGCTGGGCAGCACCGCGAGTGTGTTGTCGGCGCTGCTTCTGGTGGCCACCCTCGCGCTGTTCATGGCCGCGGATGCCGCGGGTTACAGTCGCAGGCTGAGCCTGGTGGAACGCGATCGACCGCAGCTGGTGGAAGCGCTGCGCACCTTCAGCCACGGCACTCGTCAGTACCTCTTGGTCTCAACGGTTTTCGGCCTCATCGTCGCTGCACTCGATGTGGTGGCGCTCTGGATCATCGGCATTCCGCTACCCATCCTGTGGGGGTTGCTCGCGTTCATCACGAACTACATCCCGAATATCGGCTTCGTCCTAGGGCTCGTCACGCCGGCATTACTCGGTCTTTTGGAGGGCGGCCCGGTGACGATGCTGATCGTGATCGTGGTCTACAGCATCATCAACTTCGTCGTGCAGACGGTCATTCAACCGAAGGTCGTCGGCGATACCGCGGGCTTGTCGACGACACTGGCGATGGCCTCGCTGATCTTCTGGGGCTGGGTACTCGGCCCGCTGGGAGCTCTGCTGGCGATTCCTCTGACGCTGTTGGCCAAAGCTCTGCTCGTGGACGCCGATCCCTCGGCGCGATGGTTCTCGGTCTTCATCCAGAGCAAGGTCGATTCCTGACGCCGGTGTGACCCCTGTTTTTCCGGGGTATGCCCGTCATCATGGACAAGCACGCGCGCGACGACGCTGAGGATCGGGATACCGATCCGCCCGGACCGGTCGACCATGACCGGGAAGGCGGAATGGCGACGCGAGAGATCGCGCCCGAACTGACCGAACCGGACCGCTGACGCTCAGCGGCGCCGTCGCCAGATGACCAGCGCGACACCGAGCAATGCCGCGACCAGGAGAGCGGCCGGTAACGCGGGCCGCTGTTTTGCGGAGTCGACGACGTCGTGACCGCGCTGTGCCACCGTGTCCTTGACGTCGGCGATCGCATCCTTGGCCCGGCTCTTGACGTCCAACTTGTCAGAGAGGGCGCCGACGGTCTCGCCCAGGTCGACGCGGGTCTGCTCGATGTCGGCTTTCAGCGCGTCGATGCTCGGATCTGAGCGCGGTTCAGGTTCTGGCGTCATGGCGTGCTCCCTTGATTTCGGCGATGTCGGCCTTCACGCTGTCGACCGATTCGGCGGTCGGTGATGGGGCCTGCTGGACCTGCTTCTTCCCGATGAGCGCGGCCACACCGGCCGAGACGAACAGCACAACCGCGACGCAGACAGCGGATGCCCAGATCGGCAACACCAGCGACAGTGCCGCGACGGCAGCCGCGGCCAACGTGGCGAGCCCGAGAATCGCGAGCAGCCCGGCCGCCCCCACCAGCCCGGCGCCGATCCCCGCGTGCTTCGCGGATTCCTGGAATTCCTTCTGCGCCAGCTTCATTTCGGCACGAATCAGATGCGAGGTCTGCTCTGACAGTTGACTGATCAGCTCACCGGTCGTTGGCTCAGCCCTTTGTTCGGTCATCGTTGGTCCTCCCATCAACTGATGACCGCGGGATGCCCCGTCCGAACCGCTCGAAACTCGACGCCACCACATATGACAACGCGGCGCCTGGGCAGCATCGCCCGAGCGCCGCGTTGTGCGGGGAGATCAGAAGTCGGTGACGGGGCAGGACACCTCGACCATCACGGTGTTGGCGACCTCGCCTTCAGTCGTCTTGGCGACGTCGCAGCTCTCCAGCGGTGCCGCGCCGTCGTTGCCGACGATCTGCACGGACTTGCCCTGCTCTTGCAAAGCGGCGATCTCGGCTGCCGCGCTGGGTCCCTCCGAAGCCGTTCCGTCAACAGCGGGCGCCGGCTCTTCCGGATCTGCCAGAGCGGTTCCGGAGAAGGTCAACGCGGCGGCGATGGCGGCCGTGCACGCGCCGGCCGAGAAGATCATGCGGTTCATGACAAACCTTTCTGTGGTTGAGCTACATAGGGGGCAAGACGCGCAAGGGATCAGGCGTCCCGATGGTCTTGCCGTGCCAGACGTGTTCCCTCGACCACCTACTTCTAATCGCTAATTTTCATGTCGCAGAACAGAAGTCGTTCGCGCACACCGCTCCACGTGAACAAAAGATGAACACGGGACTTACCGCGGTAAAACGGCCTCGCACGCGGTGTCAGTGAGACCGGACTGGGGCAGGCTGTCGAAGGCAGCAGCCACCACTCTCGTACAGTGATAGCGTCGATCACCACACGATCTCGCGGAGGCCACGATGACCGCCCCCAACAGCAACATGCGGTCCCTGGACCGCGCGTTTGATGTGCTGGCGGTCCTGCAGGATGCAAAGCAACCCATCCGACTGAGTGAGATCGCGCGCAGTAGCGGCCTCCACATCGCCACCGCGCAGCGCATCGTCAACGTCCTGCTCGACCGCGGGTACGCCGCTCGGACCGCCGACGGTTACACCGCGGGTCCCGCGGCCCTGGCCGTCGCCCACGCGTTCATGGTGTCCAATCCGCTGAGCCTGTTGGCGCAGACGACCTTGCAGCAGTTGGCGAGCAGCACCGGCTACACCGCGTCGCTCTTCGTTCGGGTCGAAAATTCGCGTGTCCTCATCGGGCGCGTGGAGAGCTCGAATCCGCTCAGCTATGTACTGCCGGTCGGCGAGCGATTGCCGCTCCACCTCGGTGGCGCCGGCAAGGTCATGCTCGCCGAGATGGGAGCCGACGAGCTCGAGGCGACGCTCCCGGGCGGGGACTCCATCACGCTCGCGTCCGGCACTTCGATGACCAGAGCCGACCTGCTGGCCCAGCTGGACACGATCCGCACCGAAGGCCATGCGATCTCGGTCAGCGAGCGCAGCTACGGAATCGCTTCGGTGGCCGCACCAGTGCGATCCCCCGACGGGAAGCTGGCCGCCGTCCTGGGCGTCACCGGGCCCGCCGACACCCTGACCGAGTCCCAAATTTCGCGACTGGTCACTGAAGTTCGTTGGGCAGCAACGAATCTGGGTAACCGAATTCCCGTCTCGAGCTGACGCGTCCCGAACGAGGAAGGCGCTCAGCGCGCTGCGCAAGGCCGCGGGGAAGGAATCACCCCCTCGGTGGCGCTCACCTGCGCTTGTGGCACTCGACACACTCAATGCTTGACATTCGCTGCGCACTGTGACCACCATTACTACATCAAGTGATAGTGACTATCACAGTATGAAACTAGAGATGGTGCTTCCATGACAAGCCGCGATCAAGAAACATCGCCCACAGCGTCGCCACCGGGCTCACTGATGCAGCGCGCTCTCGTTCCCCTCGGCCAGTTCGTGCTGGCTGCCGTGGGTCTCTACGTCGCTGTCGAATCCGTGTCGCTAGGGCTGTGGACAACGCTGGGTCCCGGTCCAGGGTTGCTCCCGCTGATCCTCGGCGCCGCCCTGTTCGTCCTGACGGCGATCTGGGCAGTACAGGCCGTCGTCGAACGCCGCCACGCGGCCGGTGAAGCGGACCCGGAACCCCTGGACCGCACCTACGTCATCGGCGTTGTCGGCGGCCTCATCGTGCTGGCCATCGCGATGCCGTTCGTGGGCTTCCAGATCTCCATGGCGGCCTTCCTCTTTCTGGAGCTACTCATCCTTGGCCGGCAACGCTGGTGGATCGCGGCGGTCGTCGCCGCAGTGGGCAGCATCGGCGTCTTCGTTCTGTTCGATCGCGTGCTCGCCGTGCAGCTGCCGCTGTCCTCGCTGCCGTTCCTGTCCGGAGTGGGGCTGTAGACCATGAACGTTCTGCTCGATCTCGCCAACGGTTTCGCCGAGGCCCTGACGCTGGAAAACCTGGCCTTCGCGCTGATCGGCTGCCTGCTCGGCACGTTGATCGGCGTCCTACCCGGCATCGGTCCCGTCGCCGGCGTCGCACTGCTGGTACCGCTGACGATGAACCTCAACCCCGCGAGCGCCATCATCATGCTGGCAGCCATCTTCTACGGCACCACGTACGGCGGAACGATCACCAGCGTCCTGCTCAACACCCCAGGCGAAGCAGCGTCGGCCATCACCGCCATCGACGGCTACGAAATGACCAAGCAGGGCCGGGCCGGTTCGGCGCTGACCATCGCCGCGATCGGATCTTTCGTCGGCGGAACGGCGGCCACCATCCTGCTCGTCATCGCGGCCAGACCGCTCGGCTCTCTCGGGCTCAAGATCGGGCCACCGGAATTCTTCGCGCTGGTGATGGTCGGGCTGTCATTGCTGGTCGCGCTTTCGGGCAAATCGATGATCCGCGCACTGATTTCGGGAGTCATCGGCCTTCTGATCGCCATGATCGGCATCGACCCCGTGGCGGGAGCCCCGCGATTCACGTTCGGCTCCGAAAGACTGCTCGACGGAGTGAGTTTCGTCGCGATCGTGGTCGGGCTGTTCGGTCTGTCCGAACTCCTCATCGCAGGACGGCACAAGATCGCAGCAGCCAAAGCCCCCAGCTTCCGGTCCCTCATGCCCACCCGCGAGGACTTCCGGCGCAGCACACCGTCGATCGGCCGTGGAACCGTCATCGGTTCGGCGCTCGGACTGATCCCCGGTATGACGGGGTCGGTGTCATCGCTGCTGGCTTATGGTGCGGAGAAGCGCTTTTCCCGCTATCGAGACCAGCTGGGCAAGGGCGCCATCGAAGGTGTCGCCGGGCCTGAAACAGCCAACAACGCGCACGCCAACGGCGCACTGATCCCGCTGTTCACACTCGGCATCCCCGCGTCTCCCACCATCGCCGTGCTCATGGGTGCGTTTCTCCAGCAGGGGCTCACCCCCGGACCGACACTGTTCGCCGAGGACGCGACCGTCGCCTGGGCCATCATTGCCAGCCTCTTCATCGGCAACATCATCCTGCTGGCCCTCAACGTGCCGCTGGTGAAGCTGTGGACATCCATTCTTCGTATCCCCTACCCCGTGCTGGCTGCCATCATCCTGCTGTTCCTCGTCGTCGGCTCCTACACGATCAACTTCACGGTCTTCGACGTCTTCGTGATGATCGGCGCCGGCCTCCTCGGCCTCGCCATGCGACGCCTCGACATCCCTCTGGCCCCGCTGGTGCTGACGCTGGTCCTCGGTCCGCTCATGGAACGCTCGCTGCGCGAATCGTTGGAGCTCTCGCTGGGCGACCCCACCGTGTTCCTGACCCGCCCGATCAGTGCGGTCCTGCTCGTCGTGGCCGCCGTGATCGTGCTCAGCCCGCTGCTCAAGCTCCGCAAACCCAAGATGCTGCAAGACGATCCCGAAACCTAGAACGACCCTTTCGTCTGACCCACCAATCAAGGAGAACCCATGTCCCGCAGGTATTTACGCATCGCAGTGAGCACCGCCGTCGTCACCTCACTGGCACTGTCCGGCTGCGGCCGTCCCACCTCCGAAGGTGGCGGCGCCGGGGGTGACTTCCCCGGCGACAAGCCCATCGAACTGGTCGTGGCATTCGCACCGGGCGGCGCCGTCGACACCGCAGCGCGCCTCGTCGCGCCCCAACTCGAGGAGAATCTCGGCACCAACGTCGAGGTCGTCAACCGTCCCGGTGCCGGCGGCCAGATCGGATACACAGAGCTGACGAGCGCCAAGCCCGACGGCTACACCATCGGCGCCACAGGCTCACCGTCGGTGGTGGTCTCACCGTTGGATCCCGCCCGCGGCGCCCAGTACACGCGTGCCAGCTTTGAACCGCTCGGCATGCAGGTCGTCGACCCTGCCGTCATCGGTGTCGCACCCGACAGCCCCTACGCCGACCTCAAGGCACTGATCGACGCCGCAAAGGCCAATCCGGGAAGCATCACCGCGACCACAACAGGGATCCAGACCGGTGAACACTTCGCGCTGGCGCAGATTAAAGACGTGACGGGCGCCGATCTTTCGCCCGTCCACTTCTCCGAAGGCCAATCACAGGCTGTCGCAGCGTTTCTCGGCAATCACGTCCCCGTCTATGTCGGCAGCACCAGCGACGTCATCGACCTCGTCAAGCAGAACAAGATTCGCGTTCTGGGTGTGATGGACTCACAACGCAGCAAGTTCCTGCCCGACGTTCCCACGTTCCAGGAGTCGGGCTTCGACGTCATCTCCACGACCGCGCGCGGATATTCGGCGCCGGCAGGGCTACCCGAGCCTGTCGCGGAGAAACTGCAATCCGCGCTGAAGTCGGCGATCGAGAACGAAGACGTACAGACCAAGATGACCGACCTGGGTCTGGAGACGCGCTACCTCGACCCACAGCAGTACGAGCAGCTATGGACCGAGCAGGAAACCACCTACAAGGAACTCATGCCGGCAGTCACCCAGGAGCACAGCTGATGACAACGAACACCGCCGATCTGGCAACGGATCTGATCGCCCGCTACGCAAAGCTGCCGACGGCCAACGTGGCAGATGCGATGGATCGGTTGGGCGCAATGGACGCTCGCATCAAACCGGTCTGGTCCGGCGCCACCCTCGTCGGTCGGGCCTACACCGTGTGGACGCGCGCCGGTGACAACAAGGTCCTGCACGAGGCGCTGCGCCTCGCGGCGCCCGGGGATGTTCTCGTGGTCAACGGCGAAGGCGACGAAAGCCGGGCGCTGCTCGGCGAGTTGATGGGCGAACGCGCCAAGGTGAACGGACTGGCGGGATTCGTGGTGGACGGCGCGATCCGTGACGCGGAGGTCCTCGGCGAGATCGCGATGCCCGTGTTCGCACGCGCTGTGACACCCGCCGGACCGTTCAAGTACGGCCCGGGCAAGCTCGGCACGACCGTGGCCGTCGGTGGAGTCGCGGTCACACCGGGCGATCTGGTTCTCGGTGATTCAGACGGCGTGGTCATCGTGCCGCAGGCTGAGGCCGAGCGAGTGCTGATCGCCGCCGAAGCGAAGTTCGCGGACGAGACCGCGCGACGCGCCGACATCAAGGCCGGCCACTGATGTCCGACGCGGAGAGTACGGCTTTGCGGTGCGCCGTCATCGGGTTGGGCGAGGCGGGTGCCAAGTACGCCGCGGCCCTGGTGGGCAGTGGACACACCGTGGTCGGATTCGATCCCGGCCCGACGGAGACGCCCCCAGGTGTCAGCCGTACCGCAACTGCCGCGGAGGCCGCTGACGGCGCCGACGTCATCCTCGTCCTCACAGCGGCGAAAGCATCACGGCCCGTGGCGGAGTCGGTGCTCGCGGCCCTCACGCCGGGATGCTGCTACGCCGACTTCACCTCCTCGGCACCGTCGGCGATGAGGGAGGTCGGCGAGCTGATGGAACGGGCAGGAGCCAGGTTCTGCGACGTCGCCATCCTGGGGCCGGTCTCGTGGCACGGCGCCAAGACACCGCTGATGCTGGCAGGCAGCGGCAGCTCACTGATCGCACGGCTGGCCGACGAGTGGGGTGCACCGAATGAAAGCGTTGACGGCGCACCAGGATCGGCGATGGCCCACAAGCTGCTGCGCAGCGTGCTCATGAAGGGTCTGGCCGGCGTGGTCACCGAAGCTGTGACCGCCGGGGCCGCCGCCGGTTATGAACAGTGGATTCGCGATCAGATTGCCGCGCAGCTGGCGGGCGACGGTCACGCAGTCGTCGACCGTCTGCTCACCGGTACCCGTACCCACGCCGAGCGTCGTTCACAGGAAATGCATGACACTGCGGAGTATCTCGCCGATCTCGGGGTGCCGTCGGAGCTGACCCAGGCGACTGAGACCGCCCTGAAGCGCATCGCCGGCGAGCAGCAGCGTGCCGGTGCGTGACCTCGGCTGCACCCAGGAATGAGGGGGTGGGGTGCGCAGGCGGCGCATCCCACCGGCCGACCCCGCAGCAACTGCCTTTGACCCGAATGGATTCGACGGGCCCTGAGGTGGGCATTCAGCGGGGATGAGTTCCGCGGACAGGGAGACGTTCATCGTGGAGAGCCTCGTCGAGGCGTTCTCCGATCTCATGGCAGCCGATCCCGACGCTTTCCGGACGAAGTTCCGCAAGATGGCCGCCGACCCGTTCGCGTTCTTCCGCGGAAGCGCCTGCCTCTTCTATGCCGACGTCGCCACCCGCGAGGACAGGTGGGCCGACGAACGCACCAGCAAGGTGTGGATTCAGGGTGACCTGCACGCCGAGAACTTCGGCACCTACATGGACGGTGCGGGCGTCCTGATCTTCGACGTCAACGACTTCGACGAGGCCTACGTCGGACACTTCACCTGGGACCTGATGCGGTTCGCCTCCAGCATCGCGCTGATGTGTTGGCAGAAAGCACTTTCCGACGAGTCAATCACCGCCCTGATCGAGACGTTCATCCGCGCCTACGTGCGACAGGTTCGCTGGTTCGTCAAGGTGGACGATGACTCGAGCTTCTCGCTCAATCTCCTGACCGCCCGCGGCGCGGTGCTGTCCGCACTGCAGGCCGCACGGCTCTCGACCCGCGCCGAGATGCTGAACCACATCACGGTGGTCGACGAATACGACCGGCGGTTCCGCGAACTGTCCGGCGTCGTGCGACTCGGTGACGACGAACGGGCGAAGGTGGAGGCGGCGTTCGAGCGCTATCTCGGCACCATCCCGAAGGCGCAGCGGTTTCGAGGCATCGCCTACGACATCAAGGACGTCATCTCGAAGACCGGGTTCGGCATCGGCAGCGCGGGCCTGCCGTCCTACACAATTCTGATCGAGGGTTTCAATCAGGCGCTGGACAACGACGTCGTGCTGTCGATGAAGCAGGGCAACGTCGCGGCACCGAGCCGCGTCGTCCACGACCCCGAAGTTCACGCCTATTTCGAACACCAGGGCCATCGCACGGTTGTCTCCCAGCGCGCCCTCCAGGCGCATGCAGATCCTCTGCTCGGTTACACCGACATCGACGGAGTCGGCTTCGTGGTCAGCGAGCTGTCGCCGTACCAGGCGGATCTTGACTGGAGCGAACTCACCGAACCGGACGAACTGTCCGAAGTCATCGAGCAACTCGGCCAGGCGGTAGCCAAGGTGCATTGTGTCAGCGACACCGACAGCGACCAGTCGCTGGTGGACTTCCAGACCGAAGAAGCGATCGTCGCGGTCGTCGGTGACCGCGAAGACGAATTCGTCGGCGACATCGTCGAGTTCGCGCTCGAATACGCAGCCACCGTGCGCGACGATCACCGTCACTTTGTCGAAGCGTTCAGGGCCAACCGGATCCCCGGCGTCTCTGCCAGCTGAGAGTTGGTTGCTCGCTACGACGTGCCGGTGACCGAACTCTGACAAACACGTCCTGTTGTGGCAGCTGGTGTTTACGGGAGTGCCGGGCGTGGGGATTGTCTGAGCACCCATGTCGATAGGAGCTACCCATGCGTCGAGCGGCAAGCCGATGACCGCACATCCCCCGGACCCCGATCCCCGCGACACCACAGGACTTTCGGAGGGTGGGAGTGTCGAGCCCGGCGACACCCCGCCGGACTCGGGATCGCTGTCAGCGTCGGCGAATCAGGATCCGCCGCCCGCACGCCGGTTCACGCCGGTGTCGATCGCGGGCATGGTCGGCGTCGGTATCGCGTTCGTCCTCTTCCTCACCGTCGCTGTCATCTACGGCCTGCAAGTGTTCGGACTGATGGACCGGTGGTGACCCGGCGCGCATCGTTCTTGCCCTCACTTCCTTCATCTGATTAACTGTTAACAATCTTAAATTAATGGTGAGGTCCGAGAGAAGGACGCACGATGATCGCCGACACCACCCTGGACACCCGGCACGTTCACCGGTGGCGATGGGCGGCCCTCACTCTCGCGGTGGCCCAACTGTTCACTCCGGCCGCAATCACTCAGGTGTACGGGGAGTTCCTGTCCACCGGCGCGACGAACCAGGCGCTGATCACCCCCGCGGGATGGGCCTTCTCCATCTGGGGTGTCATCACACTCTTGTGTGCGCTCACCTGCGCCGCCGTCACGCGCTTCGGACTCAACGCACCATGGGAACGGCAGCTGCTTCGTTGGACATCGTTGGTCTTCGTGGGCTTCATTGCGTGGCTGCTCGCCGCTGCACAGAACTGGCTGTGGCTCACCGTCGCCATCTTCATCGTGATGGTGACCGCGCTGCTGCGGATCATGAGCACGCTGACGCAGAGAGGAGCCACCGCGGCGACGCCGTCATGGCTGCTCAGACTGACCACCGTCACCCTCGGGCTCTATCTCGGCTGGAGCGGTGTGGCGGTCTTCGCCAACGTCGCGGCGGCGTTGATCGACGGGGGCTGGTCGTCGGATGCCGTGGCTTGGCAGGCCGTCATTCTCGTGGCCGCGGCGGTCGCCGCCTGCGCACTGACGATGTACCTGCGCGGGACGCCGGGTTACGTGGCAGCCACGCTGTGGGCCCTGGTCGCGATCTCGGTCGGGGCGGCGCAGCGCGGATCGACGCTGCTTGCCGGCATGTCGGCCGTCGCCGCCGGTGCCGTAGTCGCGGCTGCGATCGTGGCCGTCGTCATCCGGGGTACTGGTCGAGGCTGAAGACCGAGGTGGCAGCCGGCAGGTACATCTCGATCCCGCTGCCCAGCGGGCGCCCCCAACCCGAAGAAGATTGAGCAGAAGTCCGACTCATACGCGATCACCCAGAGTGGAATTCAGCTCAGCATACCGCTGCGGCGAGCGGGCTCTGATGACGTAGGCACCGACAATGCCGATCAGTAGTGATGCGAAAAGCATTGCTGTGAAGGATATCTGAAGCCAACCACCACCGCCGAGCAACACGTCCATGCCCGTTACCGCATACCAGAGGAACGGGAGCAGGCCCGCGATTCCGAGCAGAGGGGCGATGAAGGTGTTCCAGGGCCGCTTGTCGACGTCGGAGCGGCGGAAGAACACAAAGATCGCGACGCTGGCGATGGTCTGCAGCAGAATGATGCCCGCGGCCCCCACCCCGGTCCACCAGGTGAACAACGTGGCGTAGGGGTCGAGGCCCAGTACGGCGAAGATCGCGACGACGACGGCGACCATCGCGATCTGGACGTAGCAGGCCAGCGCAGGGGACTGCCGGCGTGGGTGCGTGGTGCCGAGTCGGGCCCAGATGACTCCCTGGCGCCCCAACGAGTAGAGGTAGCGGGCGACGTTGTTGTGAAAGGTCAGGATGGCGGCGAAAAGGCTCGTGATGACGAGCAGCTGAAAAGCCTCTGTTCCCACTCGACCCAGCGCTGTGTCACTGACAGCGAACACCAGGTTGCCTCCCTCGGTCTCGGCCAGGTCCACCACCTTGTCGACCCCGACGGAATTGACAATCAGGAACGCGGTGACGGCGTAGAAGACACCCATGAAGATCACAGCCGCGTAGGTGGCTCGCGGAACGGTGCGTTTCGGGTCTTTGGCTTCCTCACCGTAGATTGCGGTGCCTTCGAACCCGATGAAGGATGCGTGAGCGAACATCAGCGCGACGCCGATGGCGCCGGCGAAGACTGCTGACGGAGCGAACGGCTCGAAGGAGTAGTCGCTGACCGGAGTGGGCGAGTTGAGAAGTATGCCGATGTTCAGGATCACGATGACGCCGGTCTCCAGGGTGAGCAGCACCGCGAGAACCCGGGCTCCGGCGTGGATCTGCCGGACGCCGAGGAACAGCGAGGCCCCCATGGCCAGGAATGAGAACACCCACCACGGGATGCTGGCCCCGCTGTGCTTGTTCACGAATTCCGCTGCGTAGTAGCCGAACCCGCCGATGACACCGAGCTGGATCGCGTTGTAGGCGAAGATGGCCAGCGACGCCGAGCCGAGTCCCATGGGCCTTCCCAGGCCTCGGGTGATGAAGGCGTAGAACGCGCCCGCGTTGGTGATGTGCTTGCTCATGGCTACATAACCGACGGCGAAAAGGGTAAGCACCAATGCCACCAGGACGAACACGCCTGCGATGCCGATCCCGTTACCGGCACCGATGATCACCGGGAACAGCGCCACCACGACGGTCAATGGCGCCGCGGCGGCCACGACGAAGAACACGATGCCGAGCACGCCGATCTGATTGCGCGCGAGGCCTGTTGAACCGTCAGGAGAGTCTTTGACGGTGGCCAGCGGGGCGGGGTCGTCCTGATGGAGCATGGCGGGTCCTTACTCGACAATCAACGGGTGGTTTTACTACGGGCGGCGAACTTGACGACCTTTCGCAACGCTGGGTTGGTCGCGACGGTGTAGCCGAGCTTCTTTCCGGTCTTGGTGTCCATCACGGTTTCCATGGCGCGGTCGATGACGCTGGCTCTGGGTGCTGGACCGACGCGGTCGGCGGTAGGAGCGGGGGTGCCGTTGAGGTCGGCGATGACGACCTGGGCCGCGTTGTGGCCGTTGGCGCCCATGACGCCGCCGCCGGGGTGGGTGCCTGACCCGCACAGGTAGTAGTTGTCCACGGTGGTCCGATAGTCGGCGAGTTCCGGCGTCGGACGATTGTTGAACAGCTGGTCGAAGAACATCGCGCCGTGGAAGATGTTGCCGCCGGTCAGTCCGTAGTCCCGCTCCAGGTCCTTCGGCGTGATGATGACGCGCTCGAGGATGTGACCTCGCAGGTTGGGTGCGTATCTGAACAACACTTCGAGCACTCTGTCGGCCCACTCGTCACGGATGGTGTCCCAGTCGGTGCCGGCCAGCTCAAACGGAAGTTGTTGCACCCCAAGGGTCATGGTGTGCCTGCCTACCGGGGCAAGGGTTGAGTCATGCGTGGACTGGATGACGGCCTCGATGACGAAATCCTCGGGGATCTCACCGCGGCGCTCGGCTTCCCACGCCCGCTCGAAGTTCTCGATCGAAGCGCCCATGATGGCCTGGGCCTGGTGCTGGGGTCCCTGTACCCCGGCGGGAAAGCCGATGTAATCTGGCAATTCATCGATCAGCAGGTGAATGCGGGCCATCGAGCCGCGCGCGTCGTAGTCCTGCAGCTTCGCCCTGAGCTTGGCATCGACGGCGTTCGCGGGTAGCAGTTGCAGCATGGACCGCTGCGGGTCGGCGTTGGAGATCACCGTCCGCGCGGAGATCACTTCCCCGTTGGCCAGCTCCACCCCGGTCGCCCGGCCCTTGGCAACCACGACCTGCGCGACCGGCGAGCTCAGTCGAATGGTGGCACCGTGCGCTTCGGCGCTGCGGGCCATCGCCTGGGTGATGCCGCCCATGCCGCCCTTGACGAAACCCCACTGACCGAGGGTGCCCTTGAACTCGCCCACTGAGTGGTGCCCGTAGACGTAGCCGGTGCCCGGAGTGGACGGGCCACCCCACACCGAGATCATCCCGAAGAAGGTGAAAAGTCCCTTGATGTGCTCGTTTTCGAAGTAGCGGTCCAGCAGATCCTTGGTCGAAAGGAGCACCATCTCGTTGAAGAGGTCCTCGGCGCCGGCCGCTTCGAACGCCGCCAGCACCTGGGAGCGGCTGGGCGCCGGTGACATCAGGAAAGGCGTCAGGATCGATGCGAACTTCTTGACCCGCAAACCGAACTCGAGGAAGGCGCCGGCATCGGCCTTCGAGAACTTCTCGATCTCCTTGAGCGTCTTGTCCATGTCCTTCCAGATGAACAGGTGACTGCCGTCCGGGAAGATGCTGACCTCGTTGGCCTCGGTCTGATACATCTGCAGCCCGTACCGCTCCAATTCGAGGTCGGCGATGATCTCCGGCCGCAGCAGGCTGGCGATGAAGGCGCACGAGGACCACGTGGAGCCAGGGATCAGTTGCTCGCTGGTGCAGGCGCCGCCGACGACGTCGCGAGCTTCGACAACCAGAACCTTCTTGCCGGCGCGGGCGAGGTAGCCCGCGGTGATCAGGCCGTTGTGGCCGGCGCCGATGATGATCGCGTCGTAGGTGGTGGGATTGGTCATGGCAGTTCTCCAGGAATGGCGGTGGTGAAGTAGGTGCGGACAGTGGCGGGGTCGACCAGCGCATCGAAGCCCTCGATGACAGGCTTCAACGTGGGATGGTTGTCGCGAAGTTGTTCCCACTCCGCCCAGTCGGCCACCTCCATGACTTCCAGGATGTCCGCGGGAGCTCCGTCGGGGGCATCGGTGACGCGAAAGGCTTCGAACCGCCGGACGATGCCGCTGTGCGCCAGGCACGTCGGGCGATCCACCTCGGAGGAGAAGCGCTCGAACTCGGCAGGGTCGACCCCGGGCAGCATGGAGAACAGGTTCACAGCGACAACGTGACGACGGGGTTCAGTCATGACGAGGCTCCAAAGTTACTGATGTGATTCATGATTCGAGGTTGATCATGATGTGCTTGATCTCGGTGTACTCCTCGACCGAGTAGATCGACATGTCGTTGCCGTGGCCTGACTGCTTGAACCCGCCATGAGGCATTTCCGACACGATGGGCAGGTGATCGTTGATCCATACGGTGCCGAACTGGAGCTTGCGGGCAGCCCGCATCGCCCGGCCGACATCGCGGGTGAACACCGACGCCGCCAGTCCGTACTCGACGTCGTTGGCCCAGGCGAAAGCCTGCGTTTCGTCGGCGAATCGCGTGGTGGTGACCACAGGTCCGAACACCTCCTTCTGGACGATCTCGGAATCCTGCGCGGCGTCGATGACCAGTGACGGCTTGTACCAGAATCCGGGTCCGCTGCCGATGCCGCCGACGGCGAGGCTGGCGGGACCAGAGGCGGTCGCGCGGTCGACGAAGCCCGCGACGCGATCACGCTGACGCTCCGAAATCACCGGCCCCATCTCCGTGGATTCCAAGTCGGGCCGTCCCATGGCCACTTTGCCGACAGCGCTGGTCAATTCGGTGACGAACTCGTCGTAGATGCCGTCAGCGATGTACACCCGCGACGCGGCCATGCAGTCCTGGCCTGAGTTGCCGTAGCCGCCTTCGCAGATCTTTTTGATCGCCAGCTCGGTGTCGCAGTCATCGAACACCAGAACCGGTGCTTTACCGCCCAATTCGAGGTGCAGGCGCTTGAGATTGTCGGCACCGGCGCGCGCGACGATCTTGCCGGTGGCGGTGTCACCGGTCAGCGAGCTCATCCGGACCCGCGGATGCGAGGTCAATGCAGCCCCGACGGTGTCACCGTGGCCGGTGACGACGTTGAAGACTCCCGGGGGGAAGATGTCGGCGGCCAGCTCTGCCAGTCGCAACGTCGTCAGTGGTGTTTGTTCACTTGGTTTGAGCACCAGGGTGTTTCCGGTCACCAGTGCCGGGCAGATCTTCCAGATGGCCATCACCAAGGGAAAATTCCAGGGCGCGACGCTGCCGACCACGCCGAGCGGATCGCGTCGGATGATGCTGGTGTGCGTGGGTGAATACTCGCCGGCCGCACGGCCTTCGAGCACGCGGGCGGCGCCTGCGAAGAAGCGCATGTTGTCCACACCGAAGGGGATCTCGTCGCGCGCGATCGCGATGGGCTTGCCGACGTTCTGCGATTCCAGCTGCGCGAACTCCTCGGCATGCGCCTCCAGGTGGTCGGCGAGCTTGAGGATCAACGAAGCCCGGTGTCCCGGTGTGGTAGCGGCCCAGTCGTCGAAGGCAGCCTCGGCGGCAGTCACTGCCCGATCCACGTCGGTGGCATCGCCGAGGGGCACGGTGGCGATCTGCTCGCCGTTCGCGGGATTGATGACCGCTTCCGTTGCGCCACTTGCCGCTGAAACGTGTTCGCCCGCCACAAACATGAGCTGGACGTCTGCCATGTGAGGTAACTCCAAACCGGGGCCGACGGCGCGGCCAAGACCGCTCGTGCCCTATTGTTGAACAGTTGATATGGAGAACTTAAGCACAGCAGGGAAGTGGACGCAAGATAAACGGCGTGAAAATCGTGGCCCGCCGCCGCGGGCACCATCGAAACGCGTTGGAACAGCATGCAAGCCAGGGAAATCAGGCTCGGGCGGCCAACTCTCCGTCGGCCAGAAGAGGACTATCCAGCTGATCGCGCGGCGAGGATCTTGCGTACCTCGTCGCGGTTTTCCGTGATGATCTGGGCGATTGTGTCGCGCGCTTTCTGGGCGTCGCGAGCGGCGAACGCGGTCACGATCCGTTGGTGCTCGTCCAGAAGGCCTGAGTCGGCTTCGTATTCGTGGTGATCCAGATTCAACACCAGCAGGAAGTAGCGCAGGTCTGCCAAGAGTTCGGAGTAGAACTTGTCCAGACGCGGGCTGTTCATGATTCCGACGATGGCTCGGTGGATCGCCAGATCCTTTTCGACGATGGTGCGAGGATCCTCCGTCAGCAGGGCCGCCTTGAATTCCTCCATCGCGGCGAGCAGCGGTGACAGGTCGGTGTCGGGACCCAGGGACGTTGCGGCTGCGGTCTCGAGATGCAACCGGGCGCGGTAGATATCGAGGACCTCGTCGTCGGAGGGGTCCCAGACGACGAGGCCCCGATTGAAGGTGTATCGGACGAGCCCGGTCCCCTGCAGGAGGCGCACAGCTTCTCGTACCGTGTTGCGGGAGATGCCGAGCGCGTCGGCAACCACGCTCTCGCGGATACGTTCGCCGGGCTTCAGCTCACCTTCGAGGATCATGTCCATCAGGCCGTCGGCGATCTGCTGCGCGCTGCTGCGCCCGACGATCTGAATCCGGTCTGCTACCGACATAGCGCCATCGTACAACTGTTCAACATCAGTCCCAGAAATCATCTACGCCGGCAGCGGCCTGCGCTTGTAATATTTTGCCCTAATGTTCTACAGTTGATCGCATCCAGCCCTGCCGCGGCCACACCTCGACGACGATGCGAAGGAATCCCACCCCGATGATCTACGCCTTCCCCTGCAGGGCCACGTCGGCGGATCCTCTTGTGCCAGCGGGTGGATGACGTGACGCTCGGTTCGGATGTCCTTGCCCAGATCGCGCGCGAATCTGCTCTTGATCATGGTGTTGTCCGGTTCCCGCGTGACCGGGTGGTAGAGGAACTGAGGAAGCTATACGGCCTCAGTGGTGAGCTCAACCGCATTCCCACCGAGAAGGACGACACGTTCCGACTGACGACGAACAGCGGGCGGTTCCTGGTGAAGATTGCGCCGGCCAGCGAAGACGCCAACATCGTCAACCTGCAATCAGCGGTCATGCGGCATTTGGAGCGGACGGCCGCGGACATCCCAGCGCAGCGACTCATTCGCGGACTTCACCACCAGCTGGAATCCCCTGTGGTCGATCTCGACGGCAGGACGCGCATCATGCGTGTCCTGAGCTACCTGGAAGGCGATCTACTGGCCTCGTCGACCCCCGATTCCTCGCAACTCCAACGCGTCGGCACCATGCTTGCGCGGATCGACAGCGCCTTGGCCGATTGCCGACATCCGTACGAATCCCGATTGCTCATCTGGGATCTCAAGAATTTCGTGCACATGAAACCGCTCCTCGAGTTCGTCGCCGACCGCGACGACGAGACAATGGCTGCGTGGGTGTTCGACCAGTTCGAGACCCATGTCGCTCCCCATATCGGTGCACTCGACATGCAGATGATTCATGGGGACTTCAGTCCGTTCAACGTCGTCGTCGATCCGACATCTGATGATTTCGTCACCGGGGTGATCGACTTCGGTGACGTCGTTTACAGCCCGGTTCTGTTCGAACTCAGTGTCGCCGTTGCCAATCACGTCGGTGTCGAGCAGCGACATCCTTGGGCCAGTTCGATGGACATACTCCGTGGCTACCGCTCGGTCCGCCCCTTGGACGACGACATCGTACGTCTTCTCGCCATCACAGGGCCGGCTCGACTGCTGCTGCGGGCACTCATAGTCGGCTGGCGCTCTACCGTCGACCCGCAGAGTCGCGACTACGGCCTGTCCCATTCGGCGCGTGACTGGGCGAGGCTGCGATCTGCGTTGTCAATATCAAAATCGACCGTCGAAGCCATGCTGTCGACGACGGGGACCCCGGCTTAGTTTCCAGGGAAGGAAAACCGATGACCAAAGCCTTCACCGCGAAAGCGTCCGAGCCCATGGTGAACGGGTTTGACCGCGCGCGCACCGAGCAACTGCCGGCACGGGCCCGCCGGCAGGTCAGGGATCGCGACCGTCTCCTCGGCCCCGGATATCGGCTCTTCTACGAAGACCCGGTCGAAATCGTCCGTGGGTCAGGCACTCTGCTGTACGACGCCGACGGCAACGACTACCTCGACGTCTACAACAACGTCACAAGCGTGGGACACTGCCACCCCTACGTCGTCGACGCCATCCAGCGCCAGCTCACGACACTGAACACCAATACCCGCTACCTCCAACAGTCGATACTCGACTACAGCGAGCAGTTCCTCGCCACGATGCCCGCCGAACTCGGTCACATCATGTTCACCTGCACGGGTTCTGAGGCCAACGACCTCGCGATGCGGGTAGCGCGCTACCACACGAGGAACCAGGGTGTCATCGTCACGGCCGGCGCCTATCACGGTCTGACATCCGACGTATCGGCTTTCTCACCGTCCCTGGGCATCGGTGTTCCCCTCGGGCCGCATGTGCGCACCATCAGCGCACCCGACCAGTTGCGCCTATCGGACGGCGAAGAACTTGTCGCCGCCATGCGTCGCGAGATCCGGTCCGCCATAGCCGATCTAGAGCGGCACGGCTTCGGCGTTGCCGCGTTCATCGCCGACATGATCTTCTCGTCAGACGGAATCTATGCCGATCCGGCGGGATTCCTCCAGCCCGTCCTCGACGAAGTTCATGCCGCGGGCGGACTGTTCATCGCCGACGAGGTCCAACCCGGATTCGGGCGGACAGGCCGGCACTGGTGGGGGTTCCAGCGACACGACCTGGTGCCTGACATCGTCACCACCGGAAAGCCCATGGGTAACGGCATTCCCGTCGCGGCCGCCGTTTTCCGGCCCGAGCTGCTCGTCGAATTCGGGCGCAACATCCGGTACTTCAACACCTTCGGTGGAAACTCGGTCTCCATCGCCGCGGCCCAGGCAGTGCTGGACGTGATCAACAACGAAAAGCTGATCGACAACGCCGAGAACGTCGGCAACTACATCTACACCGAGATCACGAAGCTTGCGACTGATTACGACCAGATCGCCGAGGTGCGTGGCGCAGGACTGTTCATCGGAGTCGACATCGTCACCGACCGGGAGACGAACACTCCTGACGGTGATGCCACGATGCGGATCGTCAATCACATGCGCAGGCGCCGCGTTCTGATCTCGGCGTCCGGACCCCGCGGTAGCGTGCTCAAAATCCGCCCACCGCTGCCGTTCTCCATTCACGACGCCGATCGGATGCTGCACAACCTCGAAGCTGTGCTCGCCGAGGAGCTTCATTGATTCCGAGTCCGAAGCCTCTCGATGAGGGAACCGAGCCGATCCGCCGATGACCGTCAGTGCAGACCACCGTGAGTTTGTCGACGCCCTGTCGCTCGGCGGCGTAGAGATCGACAGCACGGAAAGACGAATCGCCGAGTACAGCTACGACGCCTCCAATTACCGTGTGCGGCCCCTCGCGGTAGCGTTCCCGCGAAACGTCGACGAGGTGAGCCGTGTGGTCAGCGCGTGCCGTCGAGAAGGGGTGCCGCTGATCGCGCGGGGCGGCGGAACTTCCATGGCGGGCAATGCCATCGGACCCGGGATCGTGCTCGATTTCTCGCGGCACATGAACAGAATTCGTTCCATCGACGACGCCGGACGAACGGCTGATGTCGAACCGGGAGTGGTGCTGTCCGACCTGTCCGCCGCGGTGGAGCGGCACACGGGGGGCGCGCTGACCTTCGCCCCCGACCCCTCCAGCAAGAACAGGGCAACCGTCGGGGGTTCGATCGGCAACGATGCCTGCGGGAATCACTCCGTGCGGTACGGCCGTACAAGCGATCACGTGGTGTCCCTGGACCTGTTGCTCGCCGACGGCGCACGGGTGACCGCCACCTCCACAGGGTTGCAGGCCACCGACGCCGACGACGCCCCCGCTGCACTGCGTGCCGCCGAACTCACTGCAGGCCTGCGCGCACTGACGGCCGAGTACCTCGCGCCGTTCCGGCTCGAACTCGGCCGGATCCCGCGGCAGGTTTCCGGCTTCCACCTTGCAAACCTGTTGCCTGAAAACGGATTCAATGTCGCACGGGCGATGGTCGGTAGCGAGGGCACCTGCGCTGTCGTGGTCGGCGCCCGCATGCGCCTGGTGGAGGTCCCGTCATCAGCCCTACTGCTCATCGTCGCCTACGACGACATCGTCGACGCCGCCCGCGACGTCATGACGATATTGAAATACTCGCCGGCAGCGATCGAAGGCATCGACGAGCAGATCGTCGCCACCATGAAGGCACGACGCGGACCGGACTCGGTCGCCGACTTGCCCCCGGGACACGCGTGGCTCTACATCGACCTCGACGGTGACGACGAAGCAGTCGTTGCCGCGAGCGCGAAGCAACTCAAGGCCGACCTGTACGACGCCGGTCGCGCACTGGACTGCCGCGAGGTGCGTGACCCCGTCGAACGCACGAAGCTGTGGCGCGTGCGGGAGGACGGCGCAGGATTGTCGTCGCGCCTGCAACTGGCCGACGGGCACACTGTCACCTCCTGGCCCGGCTGGGAAGATTCCGCCGTCGCTCCGGAGAATCTCGCCGACTACCTGGCGGATTTCCGGATGTTGCTCGACGAGTTCGGCCTGATCGGTGTGATGTACGGCCACTTCGGCGCCGGATGCATGCACATCCGGATAACGTTCGACCCTCGGACATCGGACGGCCGCGCAGTGATGGCCGAGTTCCTCACCGCCGCTGCACAACTGGTGGTCAGGCACGGCGGTACGCTGTCGGGCGAGCACGGCGACGGCAGGGCACGATCACAACTGCTTCCCCAGATGTACTCCGCCACGATCATGCAGGCCTTCGCGACATTCAAGCGCCTGTTCGACCCTGCGAACACCCTGAACCCGGGCGTGATCGTGAACGCGGACTCAGTCACCGACAATCTCGCGCTCGACGGGATCCCGGCGCTGCCCTGGCAGACGTCGTTTGCGCTGCACGACGCCAATGGCGGCTCCGGGTCGTTCGCCGACGAAGTGCATCGGTGCATCGGGGTCGGGAGGTGCCGTTCACACTCCAGCGGCGTGATGTGCCCGAGCTACCGAGCGACCGGGGATGAGAAGGACTCGACCCGCGGGCGTGCTCGCGTGCTGCAGGACATGGTGCGCGGATCTCGCAGTGTCGACCAAGGATGGGCGTCCACTGATGTTCGGGACGCGCTGGACCTGTGCCTGTCGTGCAAGGCGTGCTCCTCGGACTGCCCCACCGGGGTGGATATGGCGACCTACAAAGCCGAATTCTTCGATCACTACTATCAGGGCCGGCTTCGACCCGTCGCGCACTACTCGCTGGGATGGTTGCCCCGGTGGCTCACCCTGACCTCCCGCACCGCGCCAGTGGTCAACGCCGTCCTCGCCAGTCCCGTCCGCTACCTTGCGCTGCGCCTCGGCGGACTCACGAGCGAACGGCCGCTGCCGCAGTTCGCATCGAGACGGGAACTCCGCCGCGAAATCGTGCCGCACCACGTGCCTTCCGGCGATGTTGTGCTGCTCGTCGATTCGTTCACGAAAGGTTTCCGGCCCGAAGTGGCCGGGGCCGCGGCGCGTGTGATCGAGCAGGCCGGCCACACCCCGGACATCCGGACGGACGTGTGCTGCGGACTGACCTGGATCTCCACCGGTCAGCTGCGCCGGGCCCGGAAGCGACTGGCGCGCACCGCCGAAGCGCTCGACGACGGCTCGGACCGAGCCATCGTCGTCACGGAGCCGAGCTGCGCGGCTGCGCTGAGGACCGACCTCCCCGAGCTCGTCGACACTGCGGCAGCGCGCCGCGTGGCACTCCGGGTGCGCAGCTTCGCCGAACAGGTCACCGCTCAGATCGAAGGCGGCTGGCGACCCACCGCCATGCTCCCCCGCGCGGTCACAGTGCAGACCCACTGCCACGAGTACGCGGTGTTCGGACCTGCGACGCAGCGCCGTGCGCTTGCGGCGGCCGGTATACCCGAAATCCGCGAAGCGACCGGATGCTGTGGTGTAGCAGGCAACTTCGGCTTCGAGCGGCAGCATTTCGACGTCAGCATGGCCGTCGCCGAACAGGCGCTCGCACCGGCGCTGCGCGCAGACCCCGACGCCGTCGTACTCACTGACGGCTTCAGCTGCCACATGCAGGCCAGACAACTCACCGGCGATCCCGCACCGAGCGCATCATCACACCTCGCGCAGATCCTCGACCCCCGCCCCCGATAGGAGCCCTTCCCATGACCTCGACCACGGTCCCAGCGCCCAGCGCCGCCACCATCGCGGCGATCCCCACGGGTCTGTTCATCGGTGGCACGTGGCGGGACGCCGCCGACGGCAGCGTCTTCGACGTCGAGAACCCAGCCACCGGTGAAGTCCTGGCCGCCGTCGCCGACGCGGGACCGGACGACGGAGACGACGCGCTCGCGGCAGCGGTCACCGCGCAGGCACCATGGGCCCGCACCGCACCTCGATTTCGGGGCGAGATCCTTCGTCGCGCCTACGATTTGGTGATGGCGCGCCAAGATTGGCTCGCCGAGGTCATGACCTCCGAAATGGGCAAACCGCTCGCCGAGGCCCGAGGTGAAGTGGCCTACGCCGCTGAGTTCCTGCGCTGGTTCTCCGAGGAAGCCGTGCGCATCTCCGGTGACCACACCACCACCGGTGACGGGTCCAATCGAATCATCGTGACGCGTGAACCCGTCGGCCCCTGTGTACTCATCACACCCTGGAACTTCCCGCTGGCCATGGGAACTCGCAAGATCGCGCCCGCCGTCGCCGCCGGCTGCACCATGGTCCTCAAACCCGCCCCCCAGACGCCACTGACGTCATTGGCCCTGGCCGCCCTGCTCCAGGAGGCCGGCCTTCCCGACGGCGTCCTCAACGTCGTCAACACCACCGACGCGGCAACGGTCGTCGGACGCTGGATGGCCAGCGGGAAAGCCCGCAAAGTCAGCTTCACCGGGTCGACCGCGGTAGGAAAGCTGCTGCTGCGTCAGGCCGCCGACACGGTGATGCGATCGTCGATGGAGCTCGGCGGCAATGCGCCCTTCATCGTCTGCGCCGACGCCGACATCGACGTGGCCGTTGACGGTGCGATGGCGGCCAAGATGCGCAACATGGGCGAAGCCTGCACGGCTGCCAACCGCATGTACGTCCACCGCGACATCGCCGCCGCGTTCTCCCGGCGTCTGGCCGACCGCATGGCGACCCTGCGCATGGGCAACGGGCTCGACAGCGCAACGCAGGTCGGACCGCTGATCGACGCCGCGGGTCGGGACAAGGTACAGCGCCTCGTCGACGACGCACGACAACGTGGCGCTACGGCACTCACCGGCGGACAGCTCCCCGACGGGCCCGGCTACTTCTACCCGCCGACCGTGCTGGCCAACGTTTCCCCTGAATCCGAACTGATGACCACCGAGGTGTTCGGCCCCGTCGCCCCCGTGATCCCT
This sequence comes from Mycolicibacterium iranicum, assembly GCF_001650495.1. Lineage (GTDB taxonomy): Bacteria > Actinomycetota > Actinomycetes > Mycobacteriales > Mycobacteriaceae > Mycobacterium > Mycobacterium iranicum_A. The sequence continues at coordinate 103,499 of NZ_LWCS01000020.1, forward strand.
TTCGATGACGAAGACGAGGTGATCGCCCGTGCCAACGACACCGAGTGGGGATTGGTCGGCTACGTCTTCACCCAGGACATCGACCGCGCCTTTGATCTGAGCGAGCGTCTCGAAGTCGGCATGGTGGGAATCAACAACGGAGTCGTCTCCAATCCAGCCGCACCCTTCGGTGGCGTCAAGCAATCCGGGCTGGGGCGTGAGGGCGGCAAGGTCGGCATCGACGAATTCCTGGAATACAAGTATCTTTCGGTCCCGCGACGCCAAGGCAAACTGCCCGCGGCCTGACGCAGGGGACACATGTCGATGACCCGGGCGAGGACAGCCTGGCATGTCGCGCGGGTCCACCGTCCGGCGAAGGGCTGACAACATCGGCTCCGCGGCGGATACCAGAGGCCAAGAACTTGGCAGAGCATGGACCCCTCGCCTGAATCTAGGCAAGGGCGACCGGCAACGTTTCCCAACCCCGCAGCACGCGGGTGCCGCGCCGCGAGCCGGCGCCCGCCAGCGTTGCTGCGGGGTAGCGCTCGAAGAATGTGCGCAGGCCAACTTCTCCCTCCGCCCTGGCCAAGGCGGCCCCGAGGCAGAAGTGCCGCCCGCCGGAAAAGGACAGGTGCCTTCCGGCATTTTCGCGGGTCACATCGAAGCGATGCGGGTCGGGAAAAACTTCTGGATCCCGGTTGGCCCCTGCGAGGTACACGACGACCGCTTCCCCGGCCTTCACCGACTGACCCGCCACGGTGGTGTCGACGAGGGCGAAACGCGCGGTCAGCTGCACGGGTGATTCCAGCCGCAGGATTTCCTCGACGGCGTTCGGCCAGCGCTGCGGGTCTTCGACAAGGCGTGCGAGTTCGTCGGGGCGATTCATCAACAGTCGGATGCCGCTGCCCAACAGATTCACCGTCGTCTCGAAACCGGCTGCCAGCACCAATCCGGCGGTGGCGAGGAGTTCCTCGTCGTTGAGCTGGGTGCCGTCGTCGCTGGCGTCGATGAGCTGGCTCATCAAATCGTCTCCGGGCGAGGTGCGCAGTCGGCCGATGTGCTCGGTCAACCACTCGGTGAAAGCCTGCAGTCCCGCCTCCACGCTGACGTGCTGCGACCATGACAACCCCACGTCCAGGCTGGGGGCGGCAAGTTCGCCGTACTCAAGAATCTTCTGTCGGTCCCATTCGGGTACGCCGAGAATGTCGCCGATCACCGTAACGGGTAGCTGTGAGCAGTAGCGCTCGATGATGTCCACCGAGCCCCGATCGTCGTCCAGATCTTCGATGAGTGAGGAGGCGGCCTGCTGGACGCGTTCCCTCAGCGCCGCCACCGCCCTCACCGTGAACACCGAGGAAACCGTCTTGCGATACCGCGTGTGATCCGGCGGCTCGACCGACAGAAGCGACGGCGGCAGCAGGGGATGCATTCGATCCTGGGCTCTGGTGATTTGCTCCACGAAACGTAGAGGGCGCGGCAGGTTCTTGCCGACAGCAGTCACCGTGAAGTCGTCGGAGCGAAGCAACTGGTGGGCTATCTCATGATCAGCGGTCAACCAGGCCGCGCGACCGCGAACCAGGCGGCCTTTTGCGCGCAGCTCATCGGCGAAAGCACCTGGGTCGGCCCGAACAGCGGGATCGGCGATGAGCCTGGCCTGCAGATCTCCGCGACGCGCGCCTAGTGCCGCAAGATTTCGGACCACGCCGTGCGCTACGAGCCAATGCACTCGCTGCCGGACAGTCACAACACCACCCTACGCAGCGCGCTCCCCCGCCATTTGGATCAGAATCCAGAATAGGGACTTGCCTTCTGGATTTGGCACCAATAGGTCGCGGTCCCATGTCGGGAGCCCGCAACAGCGAGACCCCGCAACGAGTCTGTCACCATGTGGTGACGCGATGGACGCGCGTGGACGGGAGGCGAAGATGGCCACAACACCGCCCGCATGGTTTGCCGAGCTGACACCCGTTGACGGACAGGCATTTCCGTCCTCATCGCTTCTTACCACGCGTGCCGACGAGCTCGCCTCGCTCCTGGGTCCGGGACCGGCCGGATGGGCGGTAGAACTGGGCGCCACGATGGCTGCCCGGATCATCTCTGCGATCCCGGAGCTGGCAGTCGATGTGATCGCCCGAGAAGTGCGCAAGGGCTGCGAGGCAGTCGCATTGGGAGCGCTGGCGGCCCTGGCCAGCGGCACCGACGTGGCATTCGCGGCCATGCCCGAGGTGTTCACCGGCCCGGTCGAAGTGGTGGCGCGCGGAATCGGCGTCGAACCCGTCTTGCGGAGCATTCACGTCGCTCATGCCGCGGCCACCGAAGTCCTCTTGGACACTGCCGAACGCGTCATCCCCGAGTCCCAACGATTCCGCGAGATGCGCCGTATCAGCGACCTTCTGTTCAGCCTGGTCGACATCGTGACCACACGCATGTCAGGGGAATACGCCCGCGCGCACGAAGAGTGGTTGACCAGTGCGGCGGCACTGCGCATGGAGACCGTCGAGGACATCTTGAACGGAGCCGATATTCCGCTCGGTCGAGCGGCTCGCGTCCTGGGATATGACCTGAGCCGGTGGCATCTGGCGGTGATCGCCTGGACCGGCGGCGACGCGCCGGCCGATCCGGAGCAGCTTCGCGCCGCCGCTACCGGGGTGCTGGCTGCAGCAGGCTGCGTATCGAACCTGGTGCTACCGGTCGGCGCCCACCTTGCGTGGGCGTGGGGCTCGCGCACCGTCCGGGCTCCTGCGCTCGCCGAGACATCGGAATTGCGGCCTGCACCAGGCATACGGATCTCTACAGGGCTGCCCGGTCTCGGTCTGGACGGGTTCCGGCGCAGCCATGTCCAGGCGGCCCACGGCGCCCGTGTCGGCGCCGCGTCGACCCGCGGTGAATGGCTCGTGCGTTATGACGACGTGGATGTCGTCGCGATGCTCAGCGCCGACCTCCCTGCGGCCAGCGAGTTCGTGGCCCGCGAACTCGGCGCCTTGGCAGGAGCCAGCGACTCTGTCGCCGTGGTGCGGCATACCCTCAAGTGCTACCTCGACCGTGACCGTAGCCTCGCCAAAACCGCTGAGCACCTGCATATTGCGCGCAACACGGTGGCCTATCGGGTGCAGCGGGCCGAGCAACTGCGAGAACGGCCCATTACCGAACGCCGCCTGGCGCTGCACGCGGCGCTCACGCTCGTCGAGGAACTCGGCGGCGCGGTGCTGCCGATCAGCTCAACCGACTGACCCACCCCTACCCTCACCACGCCGTCGTTGGACTGAGGTCCAGTTATCGGTGCGAGTTCTGGGGGTCAACCCCAAGCTGGTCTGGCGGCATCTTGCCTTGAATGGGTTACCAGGCTCATCAACCGGGTCTCAGTCAGAAGGAGCGCTTGTGGTCGTCCGTCTTGTTCGCTATCGACACGAAGGTGCGACGGGGTGGGGGGTTCTCGACGACGGCTACATCTCTGCGCTCGACGGTGTCTACGACCGCACCGCCGACGTGATCGAGCGCGGCGAGGCGGATTGGAAATCCGCTTCGACCACAACCGGTGACATCGCTTCTGCCGACGTCGAATTGCTTTCCCCCGTCACCACGCCATGCCGGGTCATGTGCCAGGGCGCGAATTATCGCCAGCACGCGATCGAGTCGGGGATGAACCCCGACAATCGGGCCTTCAATCTCTTCTTCGACAAGACGGACGCGTCGGTCACCGGTCCGCACGCACCGGTCGTCCGCCCTGGACACGTCACGCTGCTCGACTACGAAATCGAGCTGGCGTTGGTCATGCGCACCGACATCACGGCCCCGAGGACCATTACCGTCGAGGACCTACCCGACTACATCTTCGGCGTCACCATCGCCAACGACCTCTCAGCCCGCGACGTGCAGCTACCCCAGGGACAGTTCATCAAAGGTAAGAGCTACCGCGGCTTTTGCCCAACGGGACCCGTGCTCGCGATACTCGAACCCGACGAGTTCGCGCTACTGAACGACCTCGACCTGCGGCTTACGGTCAACGGAGAGCAGAGGCAGTTCGACAACACCGCCAACATGCTCTATCGACCCGCTGAAACGTTGACAGAGCTCTCCGAGTTCTGCAATTTGAGCCCGGGTGACATGCTGCTCACCGGCACTCCACACGGATGTGTGGCCACGTCGCCGCCGCCGCTGGTCCGTCGGCTTGCCACCGCACTGCTTCCGGAGGACAAGCTCTGGGCGGCGTTCATCAAGCAGAACCAGCGCAAGCCCTATCTGCAGCCCGGCGATGTGATCGAAGCCTCCATACGCAATGCCGCGGGTTCACTCGATCTCGGCACCCAGCGCACCACCATCTCTGCTGCCTGGCTTTCGAAAGGACTCTCATGAGTGCCACTCCCAGCCCCTTGCAGCCGTCAGACTCTGACCCTCGCGGCGGCACCTTCTCCTCCCCCGATCTCGAAGCACTACCCGATCAGCTGGTGCCCGACTTCATCGCCCATTGGGTGGTCAAGACTGCCCGAAGCTCCGAGATGATCGAGTGGTACGGCATCGCGTTCGGCGCGCGTGTCGTGCACGAGGACGCCCAAATCGCCTTCCTCACTTGGGATCACGAGAGTCATCGGCTGGCTTTGGTGAAGCTTCCGCCGCCGTTGCGCCATGCCTTTCCGCTCGCCCGGTTCCGACGCAAGACCTACGGCATCGACCACCTTGCGTTCACCTTCCCCTCGTTGGAACGGCTGTTGCTGACCTACGAGAGACTCAAGAACGCCGGAATCATGCCGGTATGGTCGATCAACCACGGTCCGACCACCAGCCTGTATTACGAAGATCCCGAGGGCATCCGGCTGGAGTTCCAGGTAGAGAATTTCCCCACCGCACAAGAGACCGCAGACTACTTCAACAGCCGGGAATTCGCCGACAACCCCATCGGGACCAATCTCGATCCCGACTATCTGTTGGAACGCCTACGCGCCGGAGCCAGCGAAGACGATTTGCTCGTCCGCGGTAGCGGCACCCGCCCGGGAACCAAGCAGCGGTCCAACAAGCGTGCCATTACGTGGAAGACGTTGTAAGCCATGACCACTGGACCGATAGTCATCGTCGGCGCCGGGGCTGCGGGTTGCACTCTGGCGCTGCTGCTGGCTCGTCGGGAGGTCCCGACCATTGTCGTGGAGCAGCGGAGCGATACGCGTCTGCACCCGGCTGCACACGTCATCAATGCCCGCACACTCGAGATCTGGGGCGAGGCGTCGCCTCACCTGGTGCGGGCCTTGGAATCGATCACACCGCCCATCGATACGGTGAACCTGATTCGATGGTGCACCGACCTACGCAGTGCTCCGATCGGCGAGATCGACCTGCTGTCACAACCTGAACGGCTTGAGGAAGTACGTCGGCACAGCCCTTACTTGATATCGCACATCGGACAGCATCTCCTGATGCCGGCCCTGTGGGAAGCCCTGGAAAGCCAGCAGTTGATCGACTTCCGACGCACCTGCCGAGCCGAGATGACCGGCACGTCACTCATCTTGCGCTCCCCCGGAAATCCACCGACGCAGTTGGTTCCACGGTTCGTCATCGCAGCCGACGGAGCCAACAGCACCCTGCGGGACGCAGCCGGTATCGCGATGACCGGACCTGTCCTGGCCAACATGGGCAGCGTCTTCTTCCACGCACCGGGCCTCTACCCCCAGGGTGCGGACCGGCCGTTGCTGAGTTGGATCTACCATCCGCACTTCAGCGGTGTGTTGATCGCTCACGCCGACGACGACTACGTGCTGATGACGCCGTATCTGCATCCCGCACAGGCAATCGCGCGACGCAGCCGCGAATACTGGGCGCAGCGGCTGCCCAACGTCATCGGCACCACAGCTTACGAGATCAGGTCCACCGGGACCTGGACCATGACCTCTCAGATAGCAGACACGTTCCGTCAAGACTCGCTCCTGCTGATCGGCGATGCGGCACATCGTTTTCCGCACACCGGTGGATTCGGGCTCAACAGCGGTGTCCAGGATGCCCACAATCTGGCCTGGAAGCTTGCTGCAGTACAGCAGTTCGGCGCTCCCGAGTCTTTGCTCGACACCTATGAGATAGAACGCAAGCCTGTGATCACGCGGTTCGCCGCACAGAGCACCTCCAACCATTTCAAACTCGACGAGGTCACCGCCGCCCTCGGAATCACCAACCGCGCGTTGCACCAAGCCACCGAGCTCATGTCCACGAAGTGGCTGTCACGAATTCCCGATCGCGTCATGGCCGCCGCCGCCGAGGGTTTGACGCGGGCTCAACTATCGCGCACCAATAGGCTTTTGCGAGACGACTCGCGGGGACGGCAGTTGCGACAGGCGATGGCCGAAGCCATCCCCAACCAGGAAGAACACTTCGTCGCCAGCGGCCTGGAATTCGGCTACACCTACGACGGCCCGCTGATCGACACCGCCACCGAAGGACCTTGCCCCGACGGCGATGTTTCCCGCTACCACCCCACCACGCGGCCCGGTGCGCGGCTGCCGCACACCTTCGTGCTCGACGACCGCGGTGATATCACCCCACTGCACGACGTGATCAACACGGACGGGCTGACCCTGTTCACGACCGACTGCACCGGGTGGACTGAGGCCGTGAACCAGTCCTCCATCGACGTGCCGATCGTCGTCACCGCCGTGACGCCGCCCACCGAAGATGCACGAGAGGCTGTATTCGGTCTGCTCGAGATCCGCGAGGGAGGTGCCGTACTTGTGCGACCCGACGGACACGTCGTCTGGCGCACCCACACTGGTCCCGCTCAGGCCGTGGACGGGCTGCAGAACTTTCTTCACGCCTCCTGGGCCACGCTCTATCGAGGCGCCGGTGTAATTCGGGAGTGCCGATGAGTCCGTCCCGGGATCTGTCGGCCCCGACGGGGGCCGACAGCGACGCCCTGCACAGCATCACCGACGCGGTGCTGTGGCTGTCCACCGCGATCGTTCACCACGCAAACCGGGTCAGGCCCAACCCGACCGGAATGAAAGTCGGTGGCCACCAAGCATCCTCGGCATCGATGGTGGCGATCATGACGTCGTTGTGGTTCGAGCACCTTCAACCGGGCGACAGGGTGTCGGTGAAACCGCATGCATCGCCGGTGCTGCACGCCATCAATTACCTGCTTGGCGAACTCGACGAGTCGTACCTCACGACGCTGCGTGAGTTCGGGGGCCTACAGAGTTACCCGAGCCGCTCGAAGGATCCCGACCCTGTCGACTACTCCACCGGATCGGTAGGAATCGGTGCCACCGCGCCGATCTGGGGTGCCTTTGCTCGCCGCTATGTTGATGCCACCCTGACCGCCACCGGCACCGGCCGTCAGTACTCCCTCGTCGGTGATGCCGAGCTCGATGAAGGCGCGGTGTGGGAAGCCATCCTGGATCCCTCAGTGCAGCACCTCGGGGAGGTTGTCTGGATCGTTGACATGAACCGCCAGTCCCTGGATCGTGTGGTGCCGAACATCGCTGCTGGACGTCTTGAGTCGATGTTCTCCGCGGCCGGTTGGCAAGTTCTCACCATCAGGTTCGGTCTGCTTCTGGAGGATCTGTTCACGCGACCCGGCGGCCGTGCGTTGCGCCGCCGTATCGTGGACATGCCCAATCCCGAGTATCAACGTCTGCTGCGCTGCACAGCCCAGGAGTTGCGCGGTCGGCTGCCGGGTACGGACCGCGACGCCGCCGAGATCACCTCCCTCATCACGGCGCTCGATGACTCCACCCTGACCGCCGCGATCCGCAACCTCGGTGGCCACGATCTGAACACGTTGCGCCACGCCTACTCTCAGATCGACGACGCTCGTCCTACGGTCATCATTGCCTACACCATCAAGGGCTACGGCCTGCCCACCGAAGGGCATCCGCAGAATCATTCGTCATTGCTGACCGATACGCAGTACCGCGAACTGGCGACCGCGCTGGGTAAGGACACCGCGCGGCCGTGGGCCACGTTCGACCACGACAGCGCGCCGGGGCGACTGTGCGCGGCCACCGCCGCACGATTGCGGCGTGACGCAGTACCGAGCGACGTCCCGCCAACGGTGCCTACCGATTTGGGCCGCACACCGCCCGCGGTCTCGACCACTCAGGCAGCCCTGGGACGCGCCCTGCTCGACCTCACCCGCCAAGCCCCGGAGGTCGCCCAGCGCGTTGTGACCGTCAGCCCCGACGTCAGCTCGTCAACCAACCTGGCCGGCTGGCTGAACAAGGTGGGAGTGTGGTCTACCGACGAGAGACACAACTGGTTCGACGACGACCGCGAGACCATCATGCACTGGCGCGAAAAGCCCACCGGGCAACACATGGAACTCGGTATCGCCGAAACCAACCTGGTGGGGCTGATCGGCGAGCTCGGCGCAACCTGGAGCAGGTGGGGCCAACCGCTGTTCCCCATCGGTGTGCTGTACGACCCGTTCGTCGAGCGGGCGCTGGAGCCGTGGTCCTACGGTATCTATGCCGGCGGCCAGTCCATCCTGGTCGGCACTCCGTCGGGTGTGACTCTCGCAGCCGAAGGCGGGGCCCACCAATCCATCAAGACGCCGTCGATCGGGCTCGAGCAGCCCGGCTGCGTCAGCTTCGAGCCGGCCTTCGCCGTCGAGGTCGAATGGGTGCTGATGGATTGCCTGTCACGGTTGGGACGCCCCGACGGCTCCTCGTCCTACCTGCGATTGTCGACCAGGCCGGTGCAGCAGGATCTCGCCGCAGTCCCCACCGATGCCGCCGCGCGGGAACGCCGACGCCGACAAGTAGTCGCCGGCGGCTATGTCTTGCGAAGATGCTCAGACCAACCCGCCGTCACCCTCGTCGCCGTCGGCGCGATGATCACCGAAACGCTGACCGCTGCAGACAGATTGGCCCACATCGGCCTCGCAGCCGACGTCGTATGCGTCACCAGTCCCGGTCTGCTGTTCGAGGCAGTGCAGGCGCGTCATGGCCTCGCTGACGGCCCATCGTGGATATTGGAGCAGATCCTTCCTCCCGACCGTGCTGCGCCTATGGTCGCTGTCCTCGACGGACATCCACACACCCTGACCTTCCTCGGCACGGTCAATCGCGTACCGATCAAGTCGCTGGGCGTCAGTCGATTCGGGCAAGTCGGATCGCTTGACGCGGTGTACAAATACCACGGCATCGACACCGACAGCATCGTGCGCGCCGCCCTCGATCTGATTGCCTGATCCCGCAGTCGAGTAGCAACGGGTAGCGCCCGTCGGAAGGTCTCATGACCACTGAGGGACAACCCCGCCAACCGATTTCGGCGCGTCGGGCTTACGCACTTGCGGTGATTCCGCGGACGAGCAATTGCACTCGTGCGGCGGCCTGGTCAACGCGCAGTCGCCCGGTGTCGCTGAGTGAGGTCAGCCCGTGCAGTGCTGCCCAGAACACCTCGGCCAGAGTGTCGGGGTCGCGGTCGCCCGCGACGCGGGCCAGGGTGTCTTCGGCCGTGTCACCGCTGACGCGCTCGATCGCGTGCCCGAGTTCGGCAAACCCGTCCAGGGCGACCGCGTCGGCGATCTGGTCCATCCCGCTGAAGTGCTTGTAGAGCACCGGCTGGGTGTACTCGATCACGGTGGACAGTCGACGCGCGCGCATCGCCCTCACCGTCGCGGGAGCCACCTGGTCGGCAGTCAACGTTGACAAGCCGGCAGACCTTGACCGGCAACGGGCGCTTGAGCCGGTCGCCGGACGGGAAGGGGGATTATTCCGTCTACCCCAGCTGCGGGGCACTGTCCTTTTCGGGTGCAGGCCATTCGTCTTTTTGATGTGATCCCCACATGGGGGATCCGCTGCCCTAGGAGAAGGAGATTCTGATGCCGCAGTACGCAGCTCTCACCTACACCCCTGATGTCGACTGGTCGGCCCCCGAGCAGGCCGCCGAGATGGCCGAATACGGCACGTTCGGTCAGGCACACGCCGATGCCATCCGCGGCGGCGCCGCCCTGTACCCAACCACCACCGCCACCACGGTGCGGGTCCGCGGCGCTCGCGGCGGGGAGGTTGTGCTCAGCGACGGGCCCTACGCCGAGACCAAGGAGGCGCTGACCGGCTTCTACCTATTGGAAGCCGCGGACCTCGACGAAGCACTACGCATTGCGGCCGACATCCCCGCCGCCTGGGGCGGAGCTGTCGAGGTCCGTCCCGTCATCGAATTCGGGGGATGACCGACGCCGACCGGGAGGTCGCCGACACGATCCGGACGGAGGGCGCGCGCATCCTGGCCACCCTGGTCCGGGTCGTCGGCGACCTGCACCTCGCCGAAGATGCCGTGCAGGAGGCCGCGATCCGGGCGCTCGCGCAATGGCCGATCAGCGGCGTGCCCGACTCACCCCGGGCGTGGCTGACGGTGACGGCACGGCGCGTCGCCGTCGACGTGATCCGTCGCGAAGGTCTGCGAGGAGTCAAGGAACGAGGCGCCATGGACCTCCAGTGGGACGACGAGCCGCCCGATCACGTCGTGCGCGACGATCTGCTGCGGCTGATCTTCACGTGCGGACACCCGGCGCTGTCGCTCGACGCGAGAGTCACCCTGGCGCTGCGGGTGCTCTGCGGTTTCTCGACCGCCCAGATCGCGTCTGTGCTGCTGGTCGGCGAGCCCGCGATCGCCAAGCGGCTCACCCGCACCCGCGCCAAGATCGCACGCGCCGGCATCCCCTATCACGTCCCCTCAGCCGGCGAACTGCCACAGCGTCTGTCGGCAGTGTGCGCGGTCTTACACGCCATGTACACCCACGCCCACACCGCGACCGAGGGCCAACAGGTCACAGACACCGACGGCTGCGCAGAGGCAGTGCGGCTTTCGCAGCTACTCCACGAGTTGATGCCAGACGAGGCGACACCGATGGCCGTGTTGGCGCTGCTGCTGCTCACCGAGGCGCGCCGCAGCGCCCGCACCGATGCAGACGGAATCCCCGTCGCGCTCGCCGAACAGGACCGGTCGCAGTGGGACGCCGCGGCGATCGAGGAAGGACTTGGATTACTCGACATGTCGCTGCGGCGCACCGACGGTCTGGCTGACCCGTACCAGCTGCAGGCCGCGATTGCCGCCCAGCACGCCATCGCCACGTCCTACAACGCCACCGACTGGACGGAGATCGTCCGACTCTACGATCTGCTGCTCGAGGTGCTGCCGAGCCCGCCCGCGGCGCTAGCCCGCGCCGTCGCGGTGGCCGAGAGCCGTGGCGTCACAGCGGGTCTGGCCGCACTCGACGGGCTAGACCGCGACCACCGCTGGCACGCGGTGCGCGGTGAACTCCTGGCCCGCGACGGTCGATATGCCGACGCCGCCGACGAGGTCCGGCGATCGTTGGAAGGCGCGGTCAGTGAGGCCGAAGCGCACTACCGTCGGCGTCGCATCGACGAATGGGACCGATCGGCGCACTGACCCGGGAGGTGCAGGATCATCGGTACCGCTGCAGGTATTGCCGACCTATGCGTCGACCATGCGATTCGATTCAGCTCCGCTCCCCTGGTCGAAAGGCACTGCTATGAAGGATGTTCCGTCCGACGACTAGCCCGGCTCTCGCGACGTCAATGACGATCCCGAACGAGGTGGGTACCCCCTCCCCGCACGATGTCGATCTCCGCCCAAAGTCACGTCGGGCCGGCTAGCGCAATTTCTCGATCAGGACTGCCCAAGGCGCAGATCCGTTGTTCTACACGATTTTTCATCTGGGCGGTGGATCCGCCGACATCCGCCATTCCAGTTGGCATTCCGCCATCTGTATCGGCCACTGACAACCCAACCCAGGCAGCAGCGGTTTTAACTTCTCACCAGACATGGCGGACTGCGCCAGTCCGTAATCCTGACTCGCTAGTGCGGGGTTTCACAAGGTGGTTTTCCACGCCCAAGACGCAGGTGCTGAACTCCCGGTCCTAGACAACCAGCTTGATGTCGCCTTCCTCGCCGATGTTCTCGGTGAGGTGAACGACAAATCTGCGTGTCTGAGTTCGCTCGCGCGGGTCCTCAAACCGCGAGGCGCGTTGATATTCCACGAGACGTTCCTCGTCCCGGACAGGCAGGGGTCCCTGGATCCAGAACGGCGGGGCAGGCCTGTGCAGGAGCAGTTGGCCAAGTTGGGTTAAGACACTTCTTGATAACAACCGTATCCCAGTGAATTGCCGCCTATTGCGGCAGATGAATCAACGCCTGGCCACTTACTGGGACACCACTCCCCCGGTTGTGTTCGGCTGCGTTGCAACACTTTCCGTCCACCCCTCCGCTATGCGGACTCAACTCAGCCATGTCCCGTTGGGCTAACAGTGAGGAATACGCAGCAGTGTCTTCAGTCGGGTCAGATTTCAGCCGATGTCGACACCTCGGATTCCGCTGCAAGAAACGCGGTTCGGTATCTGCCCGGTGGAACGCCCACCCACACCCGGACGCCAGGCCTGCGGATCGCCGTCTTGAGCGGGTATCCACGTCGTCAAGAGGCCTGACTTCCAGGCGGTTTCGTGCGTCGAGACTGTCATGAACAGCGTAAAACATGTGCTGACGCACATCCGTAAAGAATGTCGTGGAACCACACACGGACACACGTGAACCGCCCCGACACTTGGTGCTAGGCCAGTGCGCAGTCGAACTGGCGCGCGCTGATATCGAAGCGAAACGCAAAGACTTCGATCAATGGGAAGCCACTTCTGTGGGAGCCGACTTCCCGGATACGGAAACCTGAAGCAACTCCTCAGTTTGCCGTCAGAATAGATGCAGGAATGCTGGACCCCGGCAGGCTCGAAAGTGAGCCTGCCGGGGGTCTAGCTGAAGCCGCGGTGTCAGGTCGGGTCGCTGTCGACCTCGTTGGGCGGCAAGGGCTGTTGGACCGCACGGTAATTCGATCCCTGCTCGGCAGTGGGACTGTCGAAGTACACGTCGGTCAGCACCCATGTTGTGTTCGGCATGGTCACGGTGAAGGTGCCGTACTGACGCACGATCGGCTGGGCCGAGTAGACGTAGACCGTCGAGTTGGGCGGCACGGTGACGTTGGTCGAGTCCTTGAAGGTGTAGGAGTAGGTGAATTCCTGGCCGTACTTCGCGGTCATCGAGACTTCGTAGATCTTGGCGATGGAGGCCTTCGCTGTGGCCGACAGCTCGATGGTCTCCTTCGTTCCGCGGGTAACCGTACGTTCGAAGGACCTCTGCTGATTGGCGCTGGTGGCATTCTGGTATTCGCCTAAGAAGACCCACTTGGTGTAGTAGCTCGTCGTGTATGTGGGGTCGAATTTGCAGTTTTTGGAGTTCGTCGCACAGAGGTTGTTGAGAACTTCCGACTGCGCCAACTGTTGGTTCGACCCGAAGTTGACGACCGTCCCAGGCTTGTCCTCCATGAGGATGACATTGGCGAAAGGCAGCAGGACGCCGTTCTGGGTGATGTCCCAGTCGCAGGCGGCGCCGGCAGCCGAATAGCACCCTGAGTAGACCCCGGCGATCGCGTCGGTGCGCATCACGGCTTGGAATTGGCCGAGATCGCTGTCGAAGTAGGCCGCCGTGGTGCGAAGGTAACTTCCCCACGGGACGTCGAAGCTGAAGTACTCCCCCGGCGCAATCACGGCGCCGTCGTCCGGTTGCGCGCTGGGCGCCTGCCATTGCGACCCGGTGGCGTAACCGGTGTAGGTCAAGTTGCTGCTGGTGAAGTTGTAGACCTGGAAGGTCTTCGCGAACTCGGGCTGACCGACGTCCACAGGTTCCGAGGTGATCGACACCGGCACCCGGACCGAACCGGTGCCGTTGAACAGGTGCAGATTAAGGCCCCGATCACGTACGCGGATCACGAATGTGTCCGTCACCCCGGTGGTTCGGTACTCCGCGTCGGGCGTGTAGACGAAACGCCCGTTGGCGCCGAGGGTGACCACGCCGAACTTCGGCTTCTTCACCACGACATACGACAGCGGGTCGTCGTCCGGGTCGACAACCGTCACGGCGCCGACGACGTTGCCCGAACCGGCAAACGGCCCGACGAGGGTCGGCCCCGCACTCACGACCGGACTGCGATTGAACAGTGTTCGTTGGATCAGCGAGAAGACGACCTGTGCGAATGTCGGACGCGCAGCGGGCACGGCGAGCGGAGCAACGAGATCGTCGGGGTCGGCCGCCACCTGCATCGAGGACAGTCCCGGTTTCGGCGTACTGGTCTGCTGGGTTTCGGCGTTGTCGAGTTCCCGGCGCACGCCGCCGAGGAGCGTCACGAGCCCACCGTCTCCGGCCGGTTTCGCGGGATCGATGGGGGCGGAATGCGGCGCGGAGACCCCAGCGGCCTGCGCGGAGACCGCCATCGGGACCGACGCGGCGTGGGAGGGCGCTGAGGGCGCAATCCCCACCGGGATCACCAGACCGCGGGGCGCATCGATCTGCGCAGTCGTTTGTCCAGGACGCGCTGAAGCGGCGACGCGAATGTCGCCATCGGCGCCGGCCGTGGCGTTCTGGCCGGGCAGCACGGTGCTTTCGCGACGCGATGACGGAGTGGCAACCAGATCAGGAGTTTTCGGCGTTGCGGCGGACTCACGGGCCGGGGAGCGATGCCCGTCCGCCCGGGTCGCTTCGGTTGGCCCACCGCGCTTCGTGCTGTCGGAATCACGCACCGTTTCGGTCTTGTCGTCGTCCTCGCGTTGACGGTCGGTCGCGGGATCGCCGACGCCGGGACGCTGCTGCTTCGGCTCGGAGTCCGGATCCGACGTGGTCGGCGACGACGCATCGCCCGTGCGGGACCGCAGTGGTGACGACGAGGTGTCCGATTCGTCATCGGGTGTCTGTCGGCCGCTACCTGCCGACGACGACGAACTGTCGGCCGACGTTGACGCAGCTGTGTCCGATCCAGCGTCCGACGCCTGTCGGCCGCTGCTTGCCGTCGACGACGAACTATCGGCCGACGCCGCGCCCGCACCCAGACTGGTCGCTATGGCGAATCCGACTCCGACCGCCACCGCGACGCCGCCGAACCGAGCGAATTGGCCTGATTTCGTCATGATGCCCCCGCATCTGTCGACCCGTGGTGCACTCAGCGCACCGAACGAAGCAAAACTAGCAACGCCGATCTGCTTCCCGCGCCGAATATTTGTGACCGACTTCTGACAACCCGGGCGTTGGCCGCCCCGTACGCACACCGTCGCGCAGTTGACGAATCCCGTTCAGAGTACTGAAGTTTGCCGACCGCAGTGCCGTCCATCGCACATTCACCCGCTGTTCATCGGCCGCCGCCGCGCGGCCGACATGGTCGCGCGTCGCAGGGACAGCAACGTCGCGGGACATTCGATTCGTCAGCGGTCGACGGCGAATCTCCACAGCAGTTCCAGCCGCCGCGACGCGGGATGAGGTGTTGAGCCATTCATCGCCGCCATCGGCCGACTACTCGTCATCGAACAAGGACTCGGCATCACCACGGGCCACCAGGCGACGATCAATCTGGTCCACGAATACCTGCGCCGTTACGAAGCATCGCCAGCCGATCAAACGGTCGATGCACCGCCAATGTAGAAGGCACGTTACTAGGCGTACGCCTAACTGCTGCCCCGGAGTGCGCGTTTCTATCACCGCGGCTCTCGATTGCCGCCTGTGTGACTGTTGTCCGGCAGCTCGGGTCCCGCGCTCGTGTCGGTTGCCGGGAAACCTCCCCGTCGCCTGAATAAGCGCGACTAATCCATCAACAGAATCTTTAGCTGTACTGATCCGCTGAAGATCCCTAGCGTCGAGACCGTGAACACCGCCTACGCCGTCGTCCTCAGTGGCTTCGCCACCACGATGGCGCTCATCGCCGCCATCGGCGCCCAGAACGCCTTCGTCCTGCGCCAGGGAATCCGCGGTGAACACGTGCTGCCGGTCGTTGCGGTCTGCACGGTGTCGGATCTCTTGCTGATCACCGCCGGCATCGCGGGCTTCGGCGCACTCATCTCCGCGCACCCCGACATCGTGACCGTCACGAAGGTCGGCGGTGCGGCATTCCTTATCGGTTACGGACTGCTGGCGGCCCGTCGCGCCGTCAAACCCGGCACCCTGACCCCCGCCGATGCCGCACCCGCACGCCTCACGGCCGTTCTGGCCACCTGCCTGGCTCTGACGTTTCTCAACCCGCACGTCTATCTCGACACCGTGATCCTGCTGGGCGCACTCGCCAATGAGCATCAGGACAGCAAATGGCTGTTCTGCATCGGCGCGGTCACCGCGAGCGCGGTGTGGTTCACCGGACTGGGTTTCGGGGCCAAGCGGCTCGGCCACCTCTTCGCCTCCCCGCAGACCTGGCGAATCCTCGACGCCGTCATCGCGGTCACGATGATCGGGTTGGGCCTCTCCCTGATCCTCCGGTGAAGGCGGCTTTCGCTGAGGCGGTCTGCCTGATAAGTATCGCGATGTAACGCAAGGCACTAGCCTCGTCGATGTGACAGTCGTGCACCTCGTCAAGCTCGCCGCAGTGAATGCGCTCCTCGGCGGAGCCGCTCTGGCCGCCGCAACGCAGGCCGGCGCGCAGCCGGCGGTGCCATTCGACCCGCCGCCACCGCCGCCCGCCGCCGCACCGGCGCAGCCGCAGACACCCGTCTTCCAGTACATCCCGATCGCCGAGGGCGCCACTTCGGGCGCACCCGGCGCCGCCC
>NZ_LWCS01000021.1 GCF_001650495.1 Mycolicibacterium iranicum
GAAAACTTACAACAACAACAAAACCTCGCAACCACACCACACGGTCAAACAACAACGACCACACCCCACCACCAAAAACAGGAACCCACACACTTCCCCACAAAAAAGGGGACACTCAAAAACGAGTGAATAAAGTTACGGCGGTAATAGCGGCAGGGAAACGCCCGGACCCATCCCGAACCCGGAAGCTAAGCCTACCAGCGCCGATGATACTACCCACCCGGGTGGAAAAGTAGGACACCGCCGAACACACATTAACCCTGTGCCCCCCAAACCAATTGGGGGGCACAGGCATATATCGAGCAAAAACCTAGTCGAAAAGCGTCGGAATGGCCGACGCATTGTTTTTCTCCATTCCCAAAAGCATTCTTTTGCGGTCCAATCCACCGCCGTATCCAGTCAAACTCCCGTTTGCGCCGATCACCCGATGGCAGGGCACGATAATTCCGATCGGATTGTGGCCATTGGCCAATCCGACTGCTCGAAATGCCCCAGGCGCATCGATTTGGACGGCGATTTCGCCATATGACCGAGTCTCCCCGTAAGGAATTGTCAGCAGGGCTTTCCAAACTTTCTGTTGAAAAGCCGTGCCGATCATGTCGAGGTGCAGATCAAAACTGTGCCGCACGCCGCCGAAATACTCCTCGAGTTGTTCGACAGCATCCGAAAACGCTGATTCGTCGTACTCCCAGTCGGACCGACTCGGCTCATAGGTCTGGTCCACCATCCGAAGGTGTTGCAACCGCCCGCCCCTGCCGGCGAGCGTGAGCAGGCCGACGGGGCTGTCCATTGTGCGGTAACGAACGGCTTCCATCATTTCTCCTTGGGTGGCCACTGGTTCACGGCATGGTCGAGTGCTGTCCAAAGGTGCTGCGTCGCATAGGAACGCCACGGCCGCCACGCTGTGCTGCGCTCGATGAGCGGACGCGGCGCTGCCGGCAGCCCGAGTTGTTCCGCCGCCGCACACACCCCGAGGTCTGTTGCGGGAAACGCATCGGGATCGCCGAGGCCGCGCATGGCGATCATCTCCGCCGTCCACGGCCCGACGCCCGGGATCGCGTGGAGCTGTGCGCGGGCTGCGTTCCAGTCACACCCGGAATCCAACGTGACGTCACCTTGCGCCAGTGCCGCTACCAGGGCGGTCAGTGTGCGCCGGCGCGACTTCGGAAATGCCAGATGCTGCGGATCGATGTGGGCAAGCTGGTCCACCGCCGGGAACACGTGGGTCAGTCCGCCCTCGGGGTCGGTGATAGCGCTGCCGTAGGCCGACGCGAGCCGTCCGGCGTGGGTACGTGCCGCAGCAGTCGAAACCTGTTGACCCAGAATCACGCGGAGGGCGAGTTCGTGTTCGTCGACAGTGCGGGGGATGCGTTGGCCCGGCGCCTTGGCGACGAGCGCAGCGAGCTGCGGGTCAGCGCTGAGGGCATCCACGATCGCTTCGGGGTCGGCGTCGAGATCGAGAAGCCGCCGACTTCGTGCGATCGCTGCGGTGAGATCGCGGAAGTCGTCGACAACCAACCGGCACCGAACGTGATCGGGATACGGCTTGAGGCTGACGATTCCGGTGCCGTTGGGCAACCGTAGGGTGCGCCGGTATGTACCGTCGCGCACCTCCTCCACACCAGGGGTTGCAGTGGCTGCCAGGTGTCCGAAGATGCCTTCGAATGCGAACGGGGCCCGCACGGGAAGGCGCAGCGACATCACCCCCGTGCCGGCGGTGTCGGTCCGACCGAATCGAGCCTGCGCCCGACCGCGCAGCATCGTCGGTGTCAGGGCGCATACCGTACGCACTGTGTCGTTGAACTGCCGGATGCTGGAGAAGCCGGACGCGAAAGCTACGTCACTGAACGGCATTTCGGTCGTCTCAATGAGGACACGGGCCATCTGAGCGCGCTGGGCCCGCGCGAGAGCCAGCGGGGTGGCGCCGACCTCCGCCTGCATCAATCGCTCCAGCTGTCGCACGGTGTAACCCACGCGTGCAGCGAGCCCCGTGACGCCGTCTCGGTCCACGGTCCCGTCGGCGATGAGACGCATCGTGCGAGCGGCGACGTCCCCGCGCACGTTCCATTCCGGCGAGCCGGGTGAAGCATCCGGCCTGCAGCGCTTGCAGGACCGGAAGCCGGCCCTCTGAGCCGCCGCGGCAGTCGGATAGAACCGCACGTTGCGCGCGTAGGGCGGACGTACCGGGCAGCTCGGCCGGCAGTAGATCTTCGTTGTCAGCACCGCCGTGACGAACCAACCGTCGAACCGGGCATCCTTGGATTGGACTGCCCGGTAGCAGCGGTCGAAGTCGGTGTGCATGACATCGACAATTACACGCCGCCACCGACAGCACTAGCGGAAAAGCGACACGGTTGTCGGGCTTCGCTCACGCACCACCGGGCGATCGATCGATGGAATCCGAACGGTTAAGTCCGCACAGGTCGCCGGAAGGTGAGCTTGTCGAACTCCCTTCCGTACTCGTCGACGGCCACCACGTCCATCTCGCTGACCAGGACACCCGGACGCACATCGACCCGGATGAACGCGTAATTCAAGTAGCGCACCCGCGACCAGTGGACCGCCTCATCCTGCTTCTCGCCGTCGGGCGTCCACACGAAGCTGTTGGGCACAAACGTGTCCGCGATCTCGTGCCCGCGATAGCTTTCCATTTCCCCGGGCTGGAACGTATACCGGGGGCGACCGCCGGATCCGACGGTGTAATACACGGTCCCATCGGCTTCGGGATACACAGTCGCGTAGTCGCTTGCAACTCTGGTCGGCTTCCCTCCGCGAATGGGATCCGAACGCTCGAAGGCGTGGTTGTGGCCTTGCAGCACAAGGTCGACCTGGTGGCGGTCAAAAAGGTGACACCACGCGTCCCGCACCCCGCCGTCACTGGCGTGGGCCTCCACCGTCGAGTAGGCGCAGTGATGGAAGAAGCACACCAGGAAGTCGATATTCGGGTCGGCCCGGTACGCGGCCAAAGTGCTTTCCACCCAGGTGTTCTGGGTGCCGCCGGAGTAGCCGGTGTTGGCGGTGATCTCAAAGGTGACATCGTTGGCGTCCAGGGAGAGCACTGCGACATTGCCGTACACGAACGAATACACCGACGGGCAGCGCGCCGGGCCGTTGCCGGGGAATCCCAGCCGAGCCATATGGCCGCCGTATCCGTTCGCCGGGTAGGCCGCCTCCATGTCGTGATTTCCTGTGGCGAACATCCACGGCGTCGTCGACGCGCTGGACTCGATCGATTCCAGGTACGCGTCCCACACGTAGGGATTGAACTTGTCGAAGCCCGACGGCGCCTTCGCACCAGACGGCACAAAGGCTGGAGACTTGCCTTGGCCAGACGTATCGGCGTAGGCAATGTCGCCTGCCAGAACGTGAAAGTCCGGACGTGACAGCATGATCTGATTGAGCACGTTGTCGGTGTGGGCGACGCCCGGCTCGTTGTCTGCCTTGTAATAGCTGTCGTCGTAGTCGCCGCGCGCCAAGCCGGGCGGCATTGCTGGTGTGGTGTCAGTGCCCTGATCGCCCATCATCGTAAATCGAAACGGCGTCAACATGTTCCGGGTAGAAGGCATCGCGGTCGAGGTGGAACGCACGTCACCGATGAATCCATCGCCGGCACGCCACCGGTAGAAGTGCGGTGTGCGGCCGGGTAGGCCGTCGAGCGGCGCATGCACGTAAAACTGTTCTGCGCCCAGCACTCCTCCGTCGCTGTCAGGTACCTGGGTGACAAGATTGCGCACCTCGGCCTCGATTGTCGATCCGAGTCCCGGAGTCGGGCCGTGGTCGAGGAAGACTTTCTGGCCGTGGGGGTTTCGTGACAGCTGCGCAGACAAACGCAGTTGGCTGGAGGCATCGGCACCGAATCCGACCCGGCGCTTGGCGACCGTGAGCGGAGCGTCCTCGGCGTAGGCTCGGAGTCCGGACGGGGCAACACCAGCGGCGGCGACGGCTGCAAGCGCTGCGGACCCGCGGAGAAAGTTACGGCGAGAGACCGGCCGGCGGCGTAGATACGCCTGATGCCATTCGTGCTGCTCTGCCATGGTCATCCGGGCGGCCAGCGCCTCGGGGATGCCGGTGTTGGGAATCTCTGCGGAGATGTTCGGGTTCCTCGCCACCAGTGGATCCTCGCCGACCACCGATGGTGTTGCCGACTGGTTGGGTCAAATCGACAGCTAACTCCCGGTGAACATCGATCACGTTCTTGACAGCGCTGTCACTTAGTGACACAGTAGTGCTGTCACTAAGTGACATGGTGGAGGTGAGGGTAATTACGCAGGCTCGGCCGGACCCGGCGCAGGCGCGCCTGGAGGTGTCGAGGCATGCCTGTGAGCTGTTCTGGGAGAAGGGTGTCGCGGCCACCAGCGGTGACGAAATCGCCGCGGCCGCAGGGCTTTCGACACGCACCATCTGGCGGTACTTCCGATCCAAGGAAAGTTGTGTCGAGCCGGTGCTTGCCAAGTCGGCTGATCGATTCCTGGCTTCGATGCACCGGTGGCCGCCCGAGCTGTCTCTTTCCGAGCACCTGGCCGCCGACACGATCGCCTACCCGCTGTCCGAACGCGACATCGAGGACGAGAGGAGTGCGATGCGGATCGCCACCCTCTCGGTGTCCGATCCCGTGCTGCGCACGTCGTACCTGATGGTGCATGACTACATGGAAAAGGGTCTGATCCCGGTGTTCGCGGACCGGCTCGCACTGCCAGACTCGGACTTGACGGTCAAGCTGTACGCCGCCGCCGTGACTGCGGCTTTCCGTGTGGTCGACGAGGAAGTCAGCGTCGCCGTCATCATCCACAAGGAGAAATTCACTCAAGAAGAGGGCCTCGAATTGATGGATCGCGCGATCAGCGATGCCACCAACGGCCGGCTCGGCGGCCCTGTCACTCCCTGATCTGATCGAAAGTCCCTCATTTGCAGTCGGTTAGCCGCACGGGCAACCGGCCCGGTGATGGTGCGTGCCTGAAAGGAACCTGGAACTCAACGATGCCAGACACGACGAAACCGAGACCAACACTTCTCCAACAGATGGGTGGCACCGCCGGCCTGGTCTACGCAGCCCTACCGAGTATCGCGTTTGTCGCCGGTGACGCCGCATTCGGGCTCACCGGTGCCATCGCCGTGGCCCTCGGCGTCGCGGCGGTGATCGCCGCGGTCCGCCTGGTGCGCAAGGAACCGGTACAGCCGGCGCTGTCCGGAGCCCTCGGCGTCGCGATTGCGGCGTACATCGCCTGGCAGACCGGAGAAGCGAAAGATTATTTCCTGCTGGGCATCTGGATGAGCCTCATCCTCGCTGTCGTCTTTCTCGCGTCGGTGCTGGTGCGGTGGCCGCTGGTCGGCCTGATCTGGAACAGTCTGAACGGCGCAGGCCACACCTGGCGTGACGACAGACGCTCCCTGTATGCCTATGACATCGCCACGCTCACCTTCGTGCTCGTGTTTGTGGCGCGGTTCGTCGTACAGCGGTGGCTTTATGACGGAGATCAGACGGGCTGGCTGGCCTTCGCCAGGATCGCGATGGGGTACCCGCTGCTCGTGGCGGCGTTGATGGTCGCCTACTGGGCGGTCCGGTATTCGAAGCAACGTCTCAGTTCGGGTTAACGGGCGTCGCCAGTCGCGTCGGCTCCGCATGACCCCGCAGGGTCACCGATTCGCCCAACACCCAATGCTGCCTTTCGCTTTCGGTCGCCCTGTCCACGGCCTGTGACGACGCGACCAGATGTCCGTCGATCTTCTTCGACAGTTCGCACAGTCGTGCGGCCTCGTTGACAGGTTCTCCGATCACGGTGTATTCGAACCGTTCTTTGGCGCCGACGTTGCCCGCGACGACCTGGCCCGAGGCCACCCCGATGCCGGCGTCGCATTCGGGTACCTCGGCGCGGAGCCGCCGGGCCATGGCGCGCGCTGCGGCGAGCGCCTCGGCTTCGGCGTTGTCCAGCGTCACCGGTGCGCCGAACACGGCCAGAACAGCGTCGCCCTCGAACTTGTTGACCAGTCCGTGGTGTTTGTCGACCTCGTCGACGATGACGTCGAAGAATCGGTTGAGCAGTTCCACGACCTCTGCGGCGGGCTTGCTGGTGACGAGCTCAGTGGAACCGATAATGTCGACGAAGATCACTGCGGCATGGCGTTCTTCGCCGCCGAGCTTGGGGCGTTCCTTCTCGGCGAGCGCCGCGACCTCCCGGCCGACATGGCGCCCGAACAGGTCTCGCACGCGCTCGCGCTCCCGTAGTCCGTCCACCATGGAGTTGAACCCCCGCTGCAGCTGGCCGAGCTCGGTGCCGTCGAACACCACCAAGTTGGTCTCCAGGTCGCCGCGTTCGACCCGGTTCAGCGCGTGGCTCACTACCTGGACCGGAGTTGCGGTGAGCCACGCCAGAATCCAGATCAGGATGAAACCGAATATCAACGCGAACGAAGCCAGGATCATCACCGCGATCGCGAACTGCGTCGGTGAGACGATCTGCAACGTCAACGTGATGATGGCGGACAGCAGGATCCCGAGGACCGGCACGCCGGAACCCAGCGCCCAGACTGTCAGGGTCCGACCCATGATGCCCGGGGCGAAACGGCGTGGCGGCGGCCCCACTTCGAGTGCCTGCGCTGCCACCGGGCGCAGTGCGAACTCGGTGAACAGGTAGCAGCTGGCGGAGACGACGATGCCGGGGAAGCTGATGCCAAGCAGCACTTTCGGGATGAAGGCGGCGTTCTGCAGGCCGTAGAGGAGCGTCAGCAGGGTCGTCCCGCCGGCCCACAGCACCAGCAGCACACGCGTCAACCTCCAGGGCGCGACGAACGTGTTGCGCTGATCGGAGCGTGTGGGCTCGCGCTCTTCGATGGCCCAGCGGACATTCCTGATGACGCGGTTGGTCGCCCAGATCACCCCGACGATGAATGCCAGCACGATGTAGGCGGGCGCCACCGCGAACGTGATCCACAAGACGTTCCGGTCGAAGACGCTGGGGACGGGGAAGGTGACTGTGACGACCAGGACGGCGACGCCGACACCGATGAGGTTCGCCCCCAGTACGAACGCGGTCAGGATCAGCTGGATGCGGACTCGCCGTCTTCGCTGACTCTCGGAAACGCGCCCGAGAATCCAGGATCCGTACTCGGGTGTCGACGGCCCCGTCGCCGTCTGGCTGGTGACCTTGGCCAATAGCCGACCGAGCCGCGGCGCGCCGCTCTTCTTGTCCGTCATCGTGGCGTCAGCCTAGTGATACCGGGTCCGCCATCTATGGTGGTTCGGTGCGGCTCGTCATCGCTCAGTGCACCGTCGATTACGTCGGTAGGCTCACAGCTCATCTCCCGTCAGCCAAACGACTGCTGTTGTTCAAGTCCGACGGTTCCGTGAGCGTGCATGCCGACGATCGTGCCTACAAGCCCCTGAACTGGATGAGCCCACCGTGCTGGCTCGTCGAGCAGCCCGACGGGGACATCCCGGTGTGGGTGGTGGAGAACAAGGCGGGGGAGCAGCTGCGCATCACGGTCGAGGAGATCGAGCATGATTCGAGCCACGAATTGGGCATCGATCCCGGGCTGGTCAAGGACGGTGTGGAAGCTCACCTGCAAGCCCTGTTGGCCGAGCACGTCGAACTTCTCGGTGCCGGGTACACCTTGGTGAGGCGCGAATACATGACGCCGATCGGCCCCGTGGATCTTCTGTGCCGCGACGAGCAGGGCCGTTCGGTGGCCGTGGAGATCAAGCGGCGCGGTGAGATCGATGGTGTCGAGCAGCTGACGCGCTACCTGGAATTGATGAATCGGGATTCGCTGCTGGCGCCGGTTGCGGGAGTGTTCGCCGCCCAGCAGATCAAACCGCAGGCCCGCACGCTCGCCACCGATCGCGGAATTCGTTGTCTGACATTGGATTACGACAAAATGCGGGGCATGGACAGCGACGAGTTCCGCCTGTTCTGATGGCGAAGCGTCGCGCCCCGCGCAAGCGCAAGCCGGTGGGTGACCCGCTGCCGGCGCCCACCCGCATAGAGGTGGGTGGCGACGGTTACGACTACGAAGTCCGGCCGGTGAGTGCCGCCAGGGCGGCCAAAATCTATCGATGCCCGGGCTGTGATCACGAGATCAAGCCGGGTATCGCCCACGTCGTGGTGTGGCCTGCCGGCAGTTCTGGAGGCGTCGACGACCGCAGGCATTGGCACACGCCGTGCTGGACGAACCGCGCGACTCGCGGGCCCACGCGCAAATGGTCCTAGTGAGCGTCGGCTGCCGGTTCGACGAGTTCGATGAGCACGCCGCCGCCATCCTTGGGATGGATGAAGTTGATACGCGAGTTGGCGGTGCCGCGTCGGGGAGCGTCGTAGATCAGACGGATGCCCTGTTCGCGAAGACGATCGCTCAGCGCATCCAGGTCGCTCACGCGATACGCGAACTGCTGCAGGCCGGGGCCGCGCTTGTCGAGGAACTTGGCGATGGTCGAGCTGTCGTCGATCGGCGCCATCAACTGGATCTGGGTACTGCCGACGGGTGCGCCGCGCACCGAGAGCATCGCCTCGCGGATGCCCTGCTCCTCGTTGACTTCTTCGTGCAGGACGATCATGCCGAGGTGGTCGTGGTACCACTTGATGGCCGCGTCCAGGTCGCCGACGGCGATGCCGACATGATCGATGGCGGTCACCAGCGCGGTGGCCAGTACCGGACGGGCGTCTGTCTGCTCGGCGGTCATAAAGAAAAAGTAACCTAACAAGATCGATTTCGAATAGGTCGGTGCGTCTGTATAGCCTTTCTCCGAGCTTTCTAAGCCCCCGATTTCTGCCGTGGAGGTAGCCATGACGACGTCCGTGATTGTTGCTGGAGCCCGTACCCCGGTCGGCAAGCTGATGGGTTCGCTGAAGGATTTCTCCGGCAGCGACCTCGGTGCTGTGGCGATCAAAGGTGCCCTGGAGAAAGCGAACGTCCCCGCCTCTGCGGTCGATTACGTGATCATGGGTCAGGTGCTGTCCGCCGGTGCCGGGCAGATGCCCGCCCGTCAGGCGGCCGTCGCTGCTGGCATCGGCTGGGACGTGGCCTCGCTGACCATCAACAAGATGTGTCTGTCCGGCATCGATGCGATCGCGTTGGCCGATCAGCTGATCCGCGCCGGTGAGTTCGACGTGATCGTCGCCGGCGGCCAGGAGTCGATGAGCCAGGCGCCTCACCTGCTGATGAACAGCCGTTCGGGCTACAAGTACGGTGACGTGACGGTGCTCGACCACATGGCCTACGACGGTCTTCACGACGTGTTCACCGATCAGCCCATGGGTGCGCTCACCGAGCAGCGCAACGACGTCGACAAGTTCACCCGCGCCCAGCAGGACGAGTTCGCCGCAATGTCGCATCAGAAGGCGGCGCGGGCCTGGAAAGACGGTGCCTACTCCGACGAGGTCGTTCCGGTGAAGATTCCGCAGCGCAAAGGCGACCCGATCGAGTTCACCGAAGACGAAGGCATCCGCGCCGACACCACCGCGGAATCGCTGGCGGGTTTGCGGCCGGCCTTCCGCAAGGACGGCACGATCACCGCGGGCTCGGCGTCCCAGATCTCCGACGGCGCCTGCGCGGTGGTGGTCATGAACAAAGCGAAGGCGCAGGAACTGGGCCTGACCTGGCTGTGTGAGATCGGTGCGCACGGCGTCGTCGCCGGGCCTGATTCGACGCTGCAGAGCCAACCTGCCAACGCGATCAAAAAGGCAGTCGCCAAGGAGGGGATCTCCCTCGACCAGCTCGACGTCATCGAGATCAACGAGGCGTTCGCGGCGGTTGCGCTGGCATCGACGCAGGAGCTCGGCGTCGACGCCGACAGGGTCAACACCAATGGCGGCGCCATCGCGATCGGCCACCCGATCGGTATGTCCGGAGCGCGGATCACGCTGCACGCGGCACTGGAACTGGCCCGTAGGGGCTCGGGGTACGCCGTCGCAGCGCTGTGCGGCGCAGGCGGTCAGGGTGACGCGCTGATACTTCGCAGGCCGTGACCTTCGCCGCACTCAACGACACTGTGTAGTAGCCCAGGGTCCGTTTCGGGCACAATGGCGTCATGACTAGCGCCTATGACCTCCGCACCGCCGCGGGATGGTTCCGGTTCATCGCCTTCGCCGAGGCTCTCAGTTGGGCCGGCCTACTGATCGGGATGTACTTCAAATACCTCGGCACCCCGCAGACCGAAATCGGGGTCAAGGTGTTCGGTCCGATCCACGGCGGAATCTTCATGGCGTTCGTCGTCGCCGCGCTGGTGGTCGGCATCGCCGTCAAGTGGGGCATCGGAACGTGGTTGCTGGCGTTGCTGGCCAGCATCGTACCGCTGGGCAGTGTGATTTTCCTCATATGGGCTGATCGGACGGGCCGGCTGGGCACCGCGCCGGTCGCCCCGCGGCAGGGCCAGGCAGGGGCGCCGGTACCCGAAACGACGTGACAGACTTGTACATGTGACACGTCCTGGACCCCGAATTTCACCTGCCCTGGCGGGCGCCGTCGACCTGTCGGCGCTCAAGCAGCGACCTGCCGCTTCGGGCGGCGGTGCCGCGGCCGGCGGCCCGGGTGGAGTGGAGATCACCGAGGCCAATCTGGAAGCCGAAGTGCTGGCTCGCTCCACCGAGGTGCCCGTCGTCGTGCTGCTGTGGTCGCCCCGGAGCGACGCGAGCATCCAGCTCGGTGACGCGCTCGGTTCGTTGGCGGCCGCCGATGCCGGGAAGTGGACGTTCGCGACCATCAACGTCGACACCACGCCACGCGTGGCGCAGATGTTCGGTGTCCAGGCGGTACCCACCGTCGTCGCGCTGGCTGCAGGCAGGCCCGTGTCCAGCTTCGAAGGCCCTCAGCCACCCGAGCAGCTGCGCCGGTGGATCGACTCGCTGCTGAATGCCGTCGCCGGAAAGCTCAGTGGCGCAGGCGAACAAGACGGAGTCGAGCAGGCCGATCCGCAGGTCGAACAGGCCAGAGCTTTCCTGGACGCCGGAGATTTCGATGCGGCGCGCAGCGCTTATCAGGCGATCCTGGACGTCGACCCGAACCATCCTGAAGCCAAGGGCGCGGTTCGGCAGATCGGTTTCCTGCAGCGCGCGACAACGCACCCGCAGAACGCCGTCGTGCTCGCTGATGCAGCACCCGACGACATCGACGCCGCCTTCGCCGCCGCAGACGTCGAGATCCTGCAGCAGGACATTCAGGCGGCGTTCACGCGTCTCACCAGCCTCGTGCGACGCACCGCAGGCGACGATCGCACCCGGGTGCGCACGCGGCTCATCGAGCTGTTCGACCTGTTCGATCCGGCCGATCCGGAGGTCATCGCGGGTCGGCGCAATCTCGCCAACGCGCTTTACTGATCTCGCTTCTCAGCGCGTCGATCAGGCGGGCTCGAACCAGAGTGCCGACAGCGGGGGGATGACCATGACCGCTGACGCCGGGCGGCCGTGCCACGGCTCGTCCGTGGCCTCGACGGCGCCGTAGTTGCCGATACCGGAACCGTGATAGTTGTCCGAGTCGGTGTTGAGCACCTCGCGCCAGGTGCCGGCATGTGGAAGACCCAACCGGTAGCGCGAATGCTCGGTGCCGGAGAAGTTGAACACGCACGCCATCATCGAGCCGTCGTCACCGAAGCGCAGGAAGCTGAGCACGTTGTTGGCCGAGTCGTTGGCGTCGATCCAGGAGTAGCCCTCGGGCTGAGTGTCTCGTGACCACAGGGCCCGACGGCTGCTGTAAATGGAGTTGGCGTCGGTCAGCATCCGCAGGATGCCGTCGGAGAAGCCCTGCTCGTCGAGCTGATACCAGTCGACGCCGCGCTCTTCGGACCATTCGGCGCGCTGGCCGAACTCCTGACCCATGAACAGCAGTTGCTTTCCGGGATGGGCCCACTGGTAGGCGAGCAGGCTGCGGATGCCCGCGGCCTTCATGTGGTCGTCACCGGGCATGCGGCCCCACAGTGTGCCCTTGCCGTGCACAACCTCGTCATGGCTGATCGGCAACACGAAATTCTCGCTGAAGGCATAGATCATCGAAAACGTGATCTCGCCGTGGTGATAGCTGCGATGAATGGGGTCGCGCTTGATGAACTCCAGCGTGTCGTTCATCCAGCCCATGTTCCACTTCATCGAGAAGCCAAGTCCACCAAGGTTGGTCGGCCGTGTCACGCCGGGCCATGACGTGGACTCCTCGGCGATGGTGACGATCCCGGGGTTGATCTTGTGGACGGTGGCGTTCATTTCCTGGAGGAACTGCACCGCCTCCAGGTTCTCGCGTCCACCGTAGATATTCGGCGACCAGCCGCCGTCGGGGCGTGAATAGTCGAGATAGAGCATCGATGCGACGGCGTCCACACGAAGCCCGTCGATGTGGAACTCCTGCAGCCAGTACAGCGCGTTGGCCACGAGGAAGTTCCGCACCTCAGCGCGGCCGAAGTCGAAAACGTATGTGCCCCAGTCCAACTGCTCCCCACGACGGGGGTCACCGTGTTCGTACAGCGCCGTGCCGTCGAAGCGGCCCAGGGCCCAGGCGTCCTTCGGGAAGTGGGCCGGCACCCAGTCGACGATGACGCCGATCCCGGCGCGGTGCAGCGCGTCGACGAGGTGACGGAACTCGTCGGGGGACCCGAATCGCGACGACGGTGCGTAATACGACGTCACCTGATATCCCCACGACCCGCCGAACGGGTGCTCGGCCACGGGCAACATCTCGACGTGGGTGAAGCCGTGCTCGACTACGTACTCGGTGAGCTGCTCGGCCAGTTCGGTGTAGCTCAGGCCCGGACGCCACGAACCCAGGTGCACCTCGTAGGTGCTCATCGGCTCGAAGACCGGGTTGCGCAGGGCTCGTGCGCTCATCCAGTCGGTGTCCTCCCAGGTGTAGCTGCTCTCGAAGACACGCGACGCGGTGTGAGGCGGAACTTCGGTGGCGAAGGCCATCGGATCGGCGCGGTCGGTGACGGATTCGTCTGCGCCGTGGATGCGGAACTTGTAGAGCCCGCCCGCAGGGAAGTTGGGCCAGAACAGCTCCCACACGCCCGTCGAACCCAGGACACGCATCTGCGCCTCGTTGCCCCAGTGGTTGAAGTCACCAGTCACGCTGACGCCCTTGGCGTTCGGCGCCCATACGGCGAACGACACGCCGGTGACCTCGCCGTCGGGGGTGGTGAAGGTGCGCGGGTGCGCGCCCAGGATTTCCCAGAGACGCTCGTGGCGCCCCTCGGCGAACAAATGCAGGTCGACCTCACCGAGCGTGGGCAGGAAGCGGTATGCGTCGGCGACGTGGTGTACGAATGCCGATTCGTCCTCGCTGTACCTCACCTCGAACCGGTAGTCGATCAGGTTCGTGAACGGTACGGCGACGGCGAACACTCCAGCCTCGACGTGCTGCAACGGGTACCGCACGCCACCGATCACCGCGACGACCTCGACGGCGTGCGGCCGGTACGCGCGGATCACCGTGTGGTCGCTGTACTCATGCGCACCCAGAACCGAGTGTGGATCGTGGTGTTCACCGGACAGCAGGCGGTTGAGATCGGCGGTGTGCGGCCGCAGATGCGGGCTGTCGATCTGGTTGTTCAGGTTGGACGCCTTGGTCATCTCGTCACTCCCTACGCAGTAGGTTCAATCGTTGGTCGGCCGGAACTTGGGGCATGTTCAGCACGTGAGACACGGCCCGGGCAGGATCGATTCGCACGTAATTGCTTTGTCCCCACTGATATTCCTCGCCCGTGATCTCATCGCGTACCCAGAATCGGTCGTGCTGATCCATACCGAGTGCGCCCATGTCGAGCCAAAGCGTGCCCTCTTCGGGGCCGAACGCATTGAGCGTCACCACCACGAGCACCTGGTCACCGGAGATCGGGTCGAACTTGCTGTAGGCCAGAAGTGCGTCGTTGTTGATGTGATGGAACTTGATGGTGCGCAACTGGTGCAGTGCAGGGTGTACGCGCCGTATCTCGTTGAGGCGCGCGAGGAACGGTTCCAGCGACTCGCCGTCTGCGAGAGCGGCCTCGAAATCGCGTGGCCGCAGCTCGTACTTCTCGGAATTCAAATACTCCTCGCTGCCTTCCCGCACAGCGCGGTGCTCGAACAGCTCGAACCCCGAGTAGACGCCCCACGTCGGGCTCATGGTCGATGCGAGGATGGCACGAATCGCGAACATCCCAGGTCCGCCGTGCTGCAGGCTCTCGTGCAGGATGTCGGGCGTATTGACCCACAGGCTCTGCCTGCTGTAATCGGCATGCTCGGCGATGGATTGGCCGAACTCGGTGAGCTCCGCCTTGGACGTACGCCAGGTGAAGTACGTATAGGACTGCGTGTACCCGAGCTTGGCCAGCCCGAACAGCCGAGCCGGACGGGTGAACGCCTCGGCGAGGAACAGCACGTCGGGGTCGATGTTCTTGACCTCGCCGATCAGCCAGGCCCAAAAATTAGGCGGCTTGGTATGTGGGTTGTCGACGCGAAAGACCTTCACTCCGTGAGAAACCCAGAATTTCACCACCCGTAGAACTTCTTCGTACAACCCCTTCGGATCGTTGTCGAAGTTCAGCGGATAGATGTCCTGGTACTTCTTGGGAGGGTTCTCCGCGTAAGCGATCGTGCCGTCTGGAAGCACGGTGAACCACTCGGGATGATCGCGCGCCCATGGGTGATCAGGCGCGCACTGCAATGCGAGGTCCAGCGCCACCTCAAGACCCTCGTCGCGGGCAGCACTGACGAAGTCGTCGAAGTCCTCGATCGTTCCGAGGTCGGGGTGGACTGCGTCATGGCCGCCTTCGTCACTGCCGATGGCCCATGGGGATCCCACGTCGTCCGGTGCCGCAGTGACGCTGTTGTTGCGCCCCTTTCGGTGCACCTTGCCGATCGGGTGGATGGGCGGCAGGTAGACGATGTCGAAGTTCATCCCCGCGATGCGCGGCAGGGCCTTTGTGGCCGACGCGAACGTTCCGTGCAGGGGGTTCCCGGACTGGTCCCAGCCGCCGGTCGACCGCGGGAAGAACTCGTACCAGGAGCTGAAACGGGCCAGCGGACGATCCACCCAGACGCCGTACGGCGTCCCGCGGGTGATGAGCTCACGCAGCGGATACTGATCGAGCAGCGCGGTGATGTCGGGCGCCAAGGCTGCGCCCGCCCGGTAGAACGGGTCGCCCGGCTCCCGCAAGCGGGCGGCAGCCTCGGCGAGCGGGTAGCGGTCCTGGCGCGGGACGCCCGTGGCTGCGCGGTCGAGTAACCGCGCACCGACCAGGAGGTCGTTGTTGAGCTCGCTCTCGCTCTGACCCGCGTCGAGTTTGGCGATCACGTTCTTGCGCCAGGTGGCGATCGGGTCGCCCCACCCGTCGACGCGGAAGGTCCACAGACCCACTTCGTCCGGGCTGAACTGCCCGTGGAACACGTCGGGGGTGCGGCCCATCGCCATCGGCAGCGCCGTCGGCTTGCCGCGGCCCTTGGCGCTGACCACGTCCTGGATCGGAACCGGTTCGGGGGCGCTCACGCGGCCGGGTGGTTCCTCCGCCAGCGGGGGGTAGGCCGCACCGTGATAGCGCACCACCAGTGTGGCGGCCACGGCATCATGGCCCTCCCGCCACACGGTCGCGGACACGGGCAATACCTCACCGACGACCGCTTTGGCGGGGAAGCGCCCATTGGACACGACGGGCTGGACGTCATCGATCTCGATACGACCGGCGGTCACTTTCGACTCTCCCTACCACTCGAACATGCTGCGGCATACACCGCACGCGTCGTTGTCTGGTCTCGTCTACAGCGTCGATCTGGCGGAAATCCGGCACCGACCGGGCATCGACACTGCCCTAGTCGCGCCTATACCCACCGTAGTGTCCGACTCAACCTTCCGTCGGGCAGTGGGACGGTCGAACCGTCGAATCGGGGTGACCCTCGAACCGTCGAACCGTACTAGGGAACGTGCCACGCGCGGCCAGTCGACGGCAGTAACGTGAAGACACGTGAAAGCACTCCGCCGATTCACCGTCCGCGCGCACCTTCCCGGGCAGCTGGCCGCACTTGAGCACCTGTCCGTCAATTTGCGCTGGTCCTGGGACAAACCGACACAGGACCTGTTCGAGGCCATCGACGCCCAGCTGTGGGCGCGCGTCGACGGCGATCCCGTGGCGCTGCTGGGACAGGTCGCGCCCACACGACTCGAGGAACTCGCGCGGGACGAGTCGTTCGTGCGGCGGCTCGACGCGCTGGCCGCAGAGCTGGACAACTACCTGACCAGGCCGCTGTGGTACCAGCAGCTGGCAGACGATCAGACCGCGGACCTGCCCAGGGGCATCGCGTATTTCTCGATGGAGTTCGGCGTCGCCGAGGTGCTGCCGAACTATTCAGGTGGCTTGGGCATCCTGGCCGGAGATCACCTGAAGTCGGCGTCGGATCTCGGTCTGCCGTTGATTGCGGTCGGCCTTTACTACCGCTCCGGATACTTCCGTCAGTCCCTGAGCGCCGACGGGTGGCAGCACGAGAGTTACCCGTCCCTGGACCCTCAGGGTCTGCCGTTGCGGCTGCTGACCAACGCGAAGGGCAAACCGGTGCTGATCCAGCTTGCGCTGCCCGGCGGGGCGCAGCTGCATGCTCGGGTCTGGATCGCCCAGGTTGGCCGAATACCGTTGCTACTGCTCGATTCCGACATTCCAGAGAACGAACACGACCTGAGGTCGGTGACCGATCGCCTCTACGGAGGCGATCAGGAGCACCGGATTCGTCAGGAGATCCTGGCCGGCATCGGCGGGGTCCGGGCGATCCGGGCGTTCACCGAGATCGAGGGTTTGCCTGCCCCCGAGGTGTTCCACATGAACGAAGGACACGCCGGCTTCCTCGGCGCCGAGCGCATCCGGGAGCTGATCGAGGCGGGCCTCGATTTCGACACTGCACTGGCCGTTGTGAGGGCGTCGACCGTGTTCACCACGCACACACCGGTGGCGGCGGGCATCGATCGCTTCCCGGTGGAGATGGTGGAACGTTATTTCGGTCCCGAGCCCGGCGGGTCCTCCGTCGGCGGGTCGCGGCTGCTGCCGGGAGTCTCACTCGACCGGATCATCGCTTTCGGGGAGGAGGAGGACCCGTCGAAGTTCAACATGGCGCATATGGGGCTGCGGCTGGCCCAGCGCGCCAACGGTGTGTCGTTGTTACACGGCCGGGTCAGCCGCGAGATGTTCAACGAGCTGTGGGAGGGATTCGAC
The DNA here is from genome assembly GCF_001650495.1 of Mycolicibacterium iranicum. Classification (GTDB taxonomy): domain Bacteria; phylum Actinomycetota; class Actinomycetes; order Mycobacteriales; family Mycobacteriaceae; genus Mycobacterium; species Mycobacterium iranicum_A. Next base: position 17,144 of record NZ_LWCS01000021.1, read on the forward strand.
CCGCAGGAGGTGCCGATCGGATCCATCACCAACGGTGTGCACGCCCCGACCTGGGCGGCGCCGCAGTGGCTGCAACTGGGGCGCGAATTGATCGGCAGCGCGGACTTGAGCTCGCTCAGTGAGCCGGAGACCTGGCAGCGCCTGCACGAGGTGGATTCGGGGCACATGTGGTGGATCCGCTCCCAGTTGCGCGAAGAGTTGATCGACGACGTCCGCGCCCGGCTTCGTCGCTCATGGCTGGAGCGAGGCGCATCTGACGCCGAGTTGGGTTGGATCGCAACAGCATTCGATCCGGGCGTGCTGACTATCGGATTCGCGCGAAGGGTGCCGACCTACAAGCGGTTGACGCTGATGCTTCGTGACCCCGACCGGTTGGCCAGGTTGCTGCTCGGCGAGGAACGGCCGATCCAGCTGATCGTGGCAGGCAAATCGCACCCCGCCGACGAAGGTGGAAAGACGCTGATCCAGCAGGTCGTGCGCTTCGCCGACCGCGAGGATCTGCGGCACCGCATTGCGTTTCTGCCCGACTACGACATGTCGATGGCGCGCAAGCTCTATCACGGCTGCGATGTCTGGCTGAACAACCCGCTGCGTCCCCTGGAGGCCTGCGGGACCTCCGGGATGAAGAGTGCTCTCAACGGAGGCCTGAACCTGTCGATCCGCGACGGGTGGTGGGACGAGTGGTACGACGGCGAGAACGGCTGGGAGATCCCAACCGCCGACGGTCTGGCCGACGAGGGTCGCCGCGACGACCTGGAAGCCGCCGCGTTGTACGACCTTCTCGAGCGTGCCGTTGCGCCGAAGTTCTACGACCGCGACGAGCACGGAGTGCCGACCCGGTGGGTCGAGATGGTGCGCCACACGCTGCAGGTACTGGGGCCGAAGGTGCTGGCCTCGCGGATGGTTCGCGATTACACACAGAAGTACTACCTGCCCGCGGCGCAAGCGCTGCGCAAGGTGATCGAGCCCGGACAGCCAGGCGCGGCTGAGTATGCGGTGCCGTTCGGGGCGGCGCGCGAGCTCGCCGAGTACCGGCACCGGGTCGCGACGGCGTGGCCGCAGGTCAAGATCACCGACGTCGACAGCTACGGGCTGCCTGACGTCCCACTGCTGGGATCGGAGCTGACGCTGACGGCCATGGTCGAGCTGGGCGGCCTTCGTCCTGATGAGGTGGCGGTCCAGGCGGTGCTCGGACGCGTCGACGGCGGGGATGTGCTGGTGGACCCGACCACGCTCCCGATGACCCATACCGGCACGGCAGACACCGGCGTCGAAATCTTCACCGCGACGACGCCGTTGCCCTTCGCCGGGTCGGTGGGTTACACGGTGCGGGTGCTCCCGCACCACCGGCTACTGGCCGGGGACAACGAGCTCGGGCTCGTGGCCCTGGCCTGACCCCCCTCCTGCCGCGAAATATCATTCCCGGCTGTGGTGCCGGCGCCGAGCGCGACCCGGAATGATATTTCGCGGCCGCGGCGGCAGGGCCTACGGGAAGCGCTTGAAGCAGCGGTCCGCGTCGCTGAGAACGCCGAGTCGGAACGCGTCGATGCGTGAGAAGCCGGCCGGCACCGAGTCGCCGTTGACGTCGCTGGCGGCAAGGCCGTTGACGAGGATGCCCGACACCGCCTCGTCGACGTCGCCGGCCGTCAGCGCGATGGTGTCTCCATCAGGCGTCTCGACCTCTTTGGTCAGCTTGACCGTGGCCACACCCGTCAGGCAGGCCGTGCGAAGTGCAGCCTCGGCGTTGTCGAGCGCCACCCCGCCATGTTCCTGCTGGATCGCCACCATGTAGCGGGACACCAGCACCGAGTACGCCGTGTTGTCGCCGGTCGCCAGGCTGGTCCCGTCGTCGGGATCCGGCAGCGCGCCCAGCTCTTGGAGCCCGGGCAGGTCCACGATGATCGTGTTGGTCGCCGGGCAGAACGAGGCGGGTGGGCTCGGCCTGGCATCGGCGCAGTTCTCGGCCTCCTCCGTGTCGAAGCTCAGCGCCGGGGGGTTCTTGGGCGAGAACAGGATTCCCATCGCGTCGACGATGGACCGGACGGAATCCTCGGTGACCGGCAACTCGCCCGTCTGATCCTCCGGCAGCAGCACGGGCAGGTCGCCGCGTCGCTGGCCGATCTCGCGAAGGTCGATGGCGGCGCACGCCGTGGGGCCGTCGGCGAAGCCGAACTGGAACGCTGAGAGGCGTTCGAACGCCGAACCGTGCTCGTCGTAACCGACGTCGGGATCGCCTTCGGTGAGAAGCGGATCGCGGAACGAGATGACACCCGCGAGGACGGTGTTGAGGCCGTCGCCGGTGTTCAGCGTGAAGCGTTGCGACGAATCCTCGGCGACCCAGCGCATGTAGGCACCTGAAAAACAGTCGGCCTGCTGCTCGGCGACCAGCGTCGGGGTGTCGTCTTTGGACAGCGCGGCAAGGCGTGCCACGGCGTGCCCGTACTCGTGCGCCAGGACCATGACCACGCCCATGTCTCCGAACGCGCGCTGCAGCCCGGGGAGCAGTTCGCCGCGGTCCCATCCGATCGTCCTGTCGGCGTAGCAATAGCCGGCGTTGACCAGTCCGTAGGTGTCGTCGCCGCAGAACTCGCCGTCGAAGCCGTTGGCGTCCCAGGAGATGATTTCCGCTACGGGCTTGAAGGGTTCGTCGAAGGCGTCCTCGTAGGCGATGGCCCAGTAGTCCTCGATGTCGCTGACCGCGCTCCCAGCCAGCTCGTCGATCTCGCCGCCGTCGGTGCCTTCAACGTCGCGCGCCGGTGGTTCCGCATTGGGGCGCAGGCCGGTGGGGCCGTCGGTCGCAGGCATGCCGGCCACGCTGAACGGATCATCGAACACCGATACGGCGTTGCCCTGCAACGTGGTTGAGCATGCGGTGCCCACCAGCGCGCTGCACACGGCGATGGCGACGGCCACCTGGCGCCTCGGACTTCTCGACGGGCTCATGGACGCCGCCTTTCGGTAGTGGCGCACGGGCGGATGGACCATCCGCGAGAGTTGCGCCGAACTTTCCGACAGGATAGTGAATCCTCGTCGCTTGCTGCAGTTATCGGGAGACTCGGGGGATCAGTCCGTCCCGCGCAAGCGTGTCAGCGCAGCACGCACCGCTGCGCTGTCGGTGGTTGCCCAGAACGGCGGCAGGGACGCCCGCAGAAATCCGCTGTAGCGTGCCGTGGCCATGCGCGAATCGAGCACCGCGACGACGCCGCGGTCGTCGACTCGTCGCAGCAGCCGACCCGCGCCCTGAGCGAGCAGCAGTGCGGCGTGACTGGCGGCCACCGCCATGAAGCCGTTGCCACCCCTGGACGCGACCGCCCGTTGCCTCGCCGTCAGCAGAGGATCATCCGGACGCGGGAACGGGATCCGGTCGATGAGCACCAGCGACAACGATGCGCCGGGTACGTCGACTCCCTGCCACAGCGACAACGTGCCGAACAGCGACGTCTGTTCGTCGTCGGCGAATCGCGCCACCAGCGCCGAGGTGGTGTCGTCACCCTGGCAGAGCACCGGCATCGCGAGTCGTTCGCGCAGCACCTCCGCCGCTGCCTTGGCAGCGCGCATGGAGGAGAACAGCCCCAGAGTGCGGCCGCCTGCCGCCTCGATCAACCCGGTGATCTCGTCGAGCTGTTCGGCCGAGCCGGTGCCGTCGCGTCCTGGTGGCGGCAGATGTGCGGCCACGTAAAGGATCCCAGACTTCGCGTGGTCGAACGGCGAGCCCACGTCGAGTCCGCGCCATCCCGACTCGGGGGCGTCGCCGACTGCAAGGCCCCACGCCGAGGCCATCGCGTCGAAGCTGCCGCCGATCGTCAGCGTCGCCGACGTCAGCACCGCGGTGTGGTGTCCAAAGAGTCTGCTTCGCAGCAAGCCTGCGACCGACAGTGGTGCGACGCGCAGGATCGTGCGGCTGCCGGACCGGTTGTCTTCGAACTGGTCGATCCAGACGACGTCGGTGCGGTCGGGGATGGCGGGGACGAACGAGTCGAGGATGCGGGCGGCGGTGTCGCCGAGGTCCGACAGCGCCGTGGCGGCTTCGGTGCGCGCAGAGGCCGTCTTCGGGTCGTTGCGGGACGTGTCGACCGCTGTGCGTGCGGCGTGCGCGGTGTCGCGCAGCACCGTGAGATAACTGGCCATCTCCTCGTCCAGGACATCGATGCGTCCCGGACGGGCGTCGAAGATCGCCGACGAAAACGTGGCTATCGCGGCCTCGAGTCGCTGCGCGAGCTCGGCCGGTATGACGCGGGCGGCGCGACGATGCGCGGCGCCCATCGAGGTGGCCGAGAGTTCTGCGGTGGCGACGCTGGTGACCCGGTCGGCCAGCTCGTGAGCTTCGTCGACGACCAGCAGTTCATGCTCGGGAAGGACGTTGAGGTCCCCGATGGCGTCGATGGCCAGCAGTGCGTGGTTGGTCACGACCACATCGGCTTGCCCGGCGCGGTCCCGGGCTCGCTCCGAGAAGCAGTCCGTGCCGAAGGGGCAGCGGGACACCCCAATGCATTCTCGGGAGGACACGCTGACCTGTGCCCAGGACCGGTCGGGCACGCCCGGCTTCAGCTCGTCACGGTCGCCCGTGTCGGTCGACTCCGACCACTCGGTCAGGCGCTGGACGTCGCGTCCCAGCGCACTGGCGGCCATGGGCGAGAACAGCTCCTCCTGCGGAACGTCGCCGGGTTCACTGCCTGCCGATCCGTTGTGAATCTTGTTGAGGCACAGGTAGTTTCCACGGCCCTTGAGTAACGCGAAGGTGGGCCGACGGGGCAGTGATCCCGCCAGGGAGTCGACCAACCGGGGCAGATCGCGGTCGACGAGCTGGCGCTGCAATGCGATGGTCGCCGTCGATACGACGACGGGCCGGTCGTCCTGGAGCGAATGTGCGATCGCAGGCACCAGGTAGGCGAGCGATTTGCCCGTGCCCGTTCCTGCCTGCACCGCAAGGTGCTCGCCGGTGGCGAAGGCGTGCGCCACCGCCTGCGCCATGGCGACCTGACCTTCGCGTTCGGCGCCACCCAGCGCGGCGACCGCGGTGGCCAGCAGGTCGGTGACCTCCACGGACGCCTAACCTCGGCCGTGCGCAGGTGCGATCATCCGCGTCGGTATCGCCGGGTCGCCCTTCGAAAGGGCGAGACCGTCCCACGGCAGGCTCAGCAATCCGTCCCTCACGGTGCTGCGCGCGGCGTCGAGACCCAGCTCTGCGACGGCTTCGCCGCTGCGGACCAACGGAACGGTGAGCGGTCGCCAGTCGAGGTCGGCCGGGATGTCAGGCGAGTGGCCGACGGGGTGAACCACCTCTTCGACGATGGTGCCGGAGGGCTTGGCCAGTCTCAGCGCCTGCTTGCGGCCGCCGTGCGACTCCTTGTGGCTGCTGCGTTTCTCGACCGGGATCCCGTCGACCTCCACGAGCTTGTAGACCATGCTCGCCGTCGGGGCGCCGGATCCGGTGACCACCGACGTGCCGACCCCGTAGAGGTCGACCGGCTCGGCGCGCAGCGCGGCGATGGCGAACTCGTCGAGGTCGCCGGACACCACAATGCGGGTCCCTGTCGCGCCCAAGCCGTCGAGTTGCTCACGGACCTGGCGGGCGAGCACGCCGAGATCGCCGGAGTCGATCCGCACCGCGCCCAGCTGTGGACCGGCGACCTCCACGGCGTTGGCCACGCCGGCGGTGATGTCGTAGGTGTCGACGAGCAGCGTGGTGCCGACCCCGAGCCGATCCACCTGGGCGCGGAACGCCGCCTTCTCCCAGTCCGACGGTGTGCCGTCGGAGGTGTGCAGCAGCGTGAAGGCGTGGGCACTGGTGCCCAGTGCGGGGACCCCGTGACGGCGCTGAGCCTCGAGGTTCGATGAACCGGTGAAGCCTGCGAGATAGGCCGCACGCGCGGCGGCGACGGCGGCTTGCTCGTGGGTTCGCCGCGACCCCATCTCGATCAGCGGACGCCCCGCCGAAGCGCTGACCATGCGCGCCGCAGCCGAGGCAACTGCGGTGTCGTAGTTGAAGATCGACAGCGCCAGCGTTTCGAGGATCACGCACTCGCCGAACGTTCCGTGCACCGACAACACCGGAGACCCGGGGAAATAGAGCTCGCCCTCGCCGTAGCCGTCCACGTCGCCGGTAAAGCGGTAGGCGGCCAGGTAGTCGAGGGTCTCGGAGTCCAGAAAGTCCTCGAGCGACTGCAGTTCGGTGGTGTCGAACCTGAACGCTTGCAACGCTTCCACGAACCTACCGGTGCCTGCGGTGACGCCGTAGCGTCTGCCTTCGGGCAGGCGGCGGGCAAACACTTCGAAGGAGCTTCGGCGGTGCGCGGCGCCGTTGCGCAGCGCCGCGGACAGCATCGTCAGTTCGTACTTGTCGGTCAGCAGTGCTGTAGAGGGCGAAGCTGACGGCTTCGGCGTCTCGCGGGGCGAGGGGTTCACAGCCCAACCGTATCGGTTCGGAGTGCGGGTGTGGCCCCGGTAGTCTGGCCTCATGGTGACGCCGGCGAAGGCACGACCGGGAACTCGCGAAGAGACTGCTGTCCGCGAGGACGCCACCGCCGACAGCCCCTGGGTAACCATCGTCTGGGACGACCCGGTTAACCTGATGACCTACGTGACTTACGTGTTTCAGAAGCTGTTCGGCTACAGCGAACCGCATGCGACGAAGTTGATGATGCAGGTGCACAACGAGGGCAAGGCCGTGGTCTCCGCCGGCAGTCGGGAGTCGATGGAAGTCGATGTGGCCAGGCTCCATGCCGCGGGGTTGTGGGCGACACTTCAACAGGACCGCTGAAGACACTGTGCGTAAATGGAAGCGGGTCGAGAGCCCCGGCGGCCCTCGGTTCCGATCGGCTCTGGCCGCTCACGAAGCCGAACTGCTGAGCAGCCTGGTCACATCGTTGCTGGGGATGCTCGATGATCGGGAGTCGTCGGCGCCGGTCGACGAACTCGCCGAGATCACCGGCATGCGAACGGGCAATTCCACTCCGCCGCAAGACGATACGATGAAGCGACTGCTGCCCGACTTCTACCGTCCGGCCACCGAGCACCCGGCCGGGTCGGGTACCGCAGAAAGCCTCAACAGCGCCTTGCGCAGCCTCCACGAGCCCGCCATCCTTGACGCCAAACGCGAAGCGGCGCAACGCTTGTTGGATACCGTGCCCCCGGGCGGCGGAAAGTTCGAACTGTCCGAGGAGGACGCGCACGCCTGGGCCTCGGCCGTCAACGACGTCCGGCTGGCGCTTGGCACGATGCTCGACATCGGCTCTGAGGGTCCCGATCGGCTGCCCGGTGATCACCCGATGGCCGGTCATCTGGACGTTTACCAATGGCTCACGGTGCTTCAGGAGTATCTGGTGATCTGCCTGATGGGGCGGCAGCGATGAGCGCTTGCGCGAAGAGCCGAGGGCAGCGATGAGCGCTTGCGCGAAGAGCCGAAGTCTCCGATGAGCGGATCGATCACTGACGTCGGCGGTATTCGCGTCGGCCACCATCACGCGATCGATGCCGACGCCGAACTCGGCTCGGGGTGGGCGACCGGAACGACTGTCGTGCTGACCCCACCGGGAACCGTCGGCGCTGTCGACGGTCGCGGCGGCGCCCCCGGTACGCGGGAGACCGACCTGCTGGATCCGAGCAATTCCGTTCGGCACGTCGACGCCGTCGTGCTCACCGGCGGTAGCGCTTTCGGGCTGGCGGCAGCTGACGGCGTGATGACATGGCTGGAAGAGCAGGACCGCGGCGTGGCCCTGGACGGTGGCGTGGTGCCGATCGTCCCGTCCGCAGTGATCTTCGACCTTCCGGTCGGGGGCTGGAAGTGCCGCCCGGACGCGGAGTTCGGGTATCGAGCGGCGGCCACGGCGCGCACGGAGGTCGGCATCGGCACCATCGGTGCAGGTGTCGGCGCCCGCGCCGGTGTACTCAAAGGCGGTGTCGGCACCGCCTCGGTCACGCTCGACTCGGGCGTCACCGTCGGCGCGTTGGTCGTGGTGAACTCGGCCGGCGATGTCGTCGATCCCAGCACGGGGCTGCCCTGGCTGGCCTCGCACATCGAAGAGTTCGGGCTGGTGGCGCCGCCCGCCGACCAGCGCACCGCCTACGCCGACCGCCAGCGTGAACTGAGCCCGCTGAACACGACGATCGCCGTGGTGGCCACTGACGCCGCGCTGAGCAAGGCGGCGTGCCGCCGGGTCGCTGTCGCGGCGCAGGACGGGCTCGCCCGCACGATCAATCCCTGTCACACGCCGCTCGACGGCGACACCGTCTTCGCGCTGGCCACCGGCGCCGTGGAGGTGAATCCCGACCCGACGACTCCCGCGTCGATGACCCCGGAACTGCCCTTGGTCACCGCTGTCGGTGCCGCCGCGGCGGAGGTGTTGGCGCGCGCGGTGGTGGTCGGAGTGCTGGCCGCCGAGTCGGTCGCAGGAATACCCACATACCGTGGGCTGTTGCCCGGAGCGTTCGAATGAGAGGGACACCTTGCTGACAATCCGTGCCGACCTGGTCGACGCGATGGTGAAGCATGCGCGCGCCGACCATCCGGACGAGGCGTGCGGCATCATCGCCGGGCCCGAGGGGTCGGACCGCCCTGAGCGGTTCGTCGCCATGGTCAACGCCGAACGATCGCCCACCTTCTACCGCTTCGATTCAGGCGAGCAGCTCAAGGTCTGGCGGTCCATGGACGAAGCCGACGAAGCCCCGATCGTCATCTACCACTCCCACACCGCCACCGAGGCCTACCCCAGCCGCACCGACATCTCGTACGCGTCCGAGCCCGACGCCCACTACGTTCTGGTGTCGACCCGCGACCCCGACGAACACGAGCTGCGGAGCTACCGCATCGTCGACGGGGTCGTCACCGAAGAGCCTGTCACCATCGTCGAGCAGTACTAGAAAAGGAATCTCCCATGGCTGTAACCGTGTCGATCCCCACCATCCTGCGCACCCACACAGGCGGCGAGAAGCGCGTCTCGGCCTCCGGTGAGACCCTGCAGGCCGTGATCACAGACCTCGAGTCGAACTACTCGGGAATCACCGAGCGCCTCGTCGACCCCGCCAATCCGGGCAAGCTCCACCGGTTCGTCAACATCTACGTCAACGACGAGGACGTGCGCTTCTCCGGTGGGCTGGACACCGCGATTTCCGACGGGGACTCGGTGACGATCCTCCCCGCCGTCGCCGGTGGGTGAGCAGCAGGCATGACCCGCCACGAGTCGCTGCTCGATGCCCTCGGCAACACCCCGCTCGTCGGCCTACCGCGGCTGTCCCCGCGCTGGGACGACGGCGCGGACGGCACCCCGCATGTCCGGTTGTGGGCCAAGCTGGAGGACCGCAATCCGACCGGCTCCATCAAGGACCGTCCGGCACTGCGCATGATCGAGGACGCCGAGCGGGAAGGCCGGCTGCAGCCGGGAACAACGATCCTGGAGCCGACCAGCGGGAACACCGGAATCTCGCTGGCGATGGCTGCTCTGATCAAGGGCTACCAGATGATCTGCGTGATGCCGGAGAACACCTCGATCGAGCGCAGGCAACTTCTTGAGCTCTACGGCGCGCGCATCATCTATTCGCCCGCCGAGGGCGGTTCCAACACCGCGGTTGCCCACGCTAAAGAGCTTGCGGCACAGAACCCTTCGTGGGTGATGCTGTACCAGTACGGAAATCCTTCCAACGCCGCCGCGCACTACGACGGCACCGGGCCGGAGCTGCTGGCCGACCTCCCCGAGATCACACACTTCGTGGCGGGCCTGGGTACCACGGGGACGCTGATGGGCACCGGACGCTTCCTGCGTGAGAACGTGCCGGGCGTGCAGATCGTCGCGGCCGAACCGCGGTACGGCGAGGGCGTCTATGCACTGCGCAACATCGACGAGGGCTTCATCCCCGAGCTTTACGACCCCGACGTGTTGACCACCCGCTTCGCGGTCGGCTCCTACGACGCCGTGAAGCGCACCCGGGAACTGGTCCAGGTGGAGGGCATTTTCGCGGGCATCTCCACGGGCGCGATCCTGCACGCAGCGTTGGGCATGGGGGCCAAGGCAGTCAAGGCGGGGGAGCGCGCCGACATTGCGTTCACGGTGTGTGACGCCGGATGGAAGTATCTGTCAACCGGCGCGTACGCCGGTAGCCTGGATGACGCGGAGGACGCGCTGGAAGGGCAACTTTGGGCATGACGAGCACCGGTGGGTATTCCGCGCTTCCTGCGCAGCCGAAGAAGCGGCCTGCATGGATGGTCGGCGGTCTCACCATCCTGTCGTTCGTCGCCCTGCTCTACATCATCGAGGCGTACGACTCTGTCACGGGACATCGCCTCGACAGCAACGGAATTCGGCCGATGGAGACGGACGGCCTGACCGGCATCCTGTTCGCGCCGTTGCTGCACTCCAACTGGGAACACCTCGTCGCCAACACCGGTCCCGCCTTGGTGCTCGGATTCCTGATGACACTGGCGGGCCTGTCGCGGTTCATTTTCGCGACCGCGATCATCTGGATTCTCGGCGGCCTCGGCACCTGGTTGATCGGCAACATCGGTGCGCCCACCTATAACGGGATGGTCGTCGAGACCAACCACATCGGGGCCTCGGGCCTGATCTTCGGCTGGCTGACATTCCTGATTGTCTTTGGTTTCTTCACCCGCAAGATCTGGGAGATCGTCACCGGCGTCGTCGTGCTGTTCATTTACGGCAGCATCCTTCTCGGCGTCCTGCCGGGCACGTTCGGTGTCTCATGGCAGGGCCACCTGTGCGGCGCTCTGGCCGGCCTGGTGGCGGCGTACCTGCTGTCCGGCCCCGAACGCAAGAGCCGGGCGTTGCGGCGTCCGGTGCGGCCGCCCTCGCTGAACACGTGAGTGCCGGGGCGCCGATCGGAATCTTCGATTCCGGTGTGGGAGGGCTGACGGTCGCCCGTGCGATCATCGACCAACTGCCCGACGAGGACATCATCTACGTCGGGGACACCGGGAACGGGCCGTACGGTCCGCTGACGATCCCCGAGATCCGGGCACACGCGCTGGCGATCGGGGACGACCTCGCCGACCGCGGCGTCAAGGCTCTCGTCATCGCGTGCAACTCCGCCTCGTCGGCATGCCTGCGGGACGCCCGGGAACGCTATGCGCCGATACCGGTCGTCGAAGTGATCCTTCCGGCGGTGCGTCGGGCGGTAGCCGCCACCCGCAACGGGCGTATCGGCGTGATCGGCACCGCCGCGACGATTGCGTCGGGTGCCTATCAGGATTCGTTTGCAGCGGCGCGTGACATCGAGGTGTTCGGGGTGGCGTGTCCTCGGTTCGTCGACTTCGTCGAGCACGGTGTCACGAGCGGACGTCAGGTGCTGGGCCTGGCCGAGGGCTATCTGGAACCCCTGCAGCGAGCCGGGGTGGACACTCTGGTGCTCGGTTGTACGCACTATCCGATGCTGTCGGGGCTCATTCAGCTGGCCATGGGCGATCACGTGACCCTGGTTTCCAGCGCCGAGGAGACGGCCAAAGACCTGCTGCGTGTGCTGACCGAGCGGGAGTTGCTGAAACCGCATCCTGTCGATTCCGGGGTCGCGGCGCGCCGGGTCTTCGAGGCGACGGGCGATCCAGATGCGTTCACCGCCCTCGCGGCCCGATTTCTCGGACCGACGCTCGACGGTGTCCGGACTGTTCAGCGTCACGTCGTCAGCCGAACATGACGTTCGTCGCCGAAACCTGCGATGTTTTCGCCATGCCGTTCCCGGGCATGGCAAGCTAGTGAGCGTGCGAATCACCGTTCTCGGTTGTTCCGGCAGTGTCGTCGGTCCCGATTCGCCCGCGTCCGGATATTTGGTCACCGCGCCCGACACCCCACCTCTGGTTCTCGATTTCGGGGGTGGTGTCCTCGGCGCATTGCAGCGCCATGCAGATCCGAACTCCGTTCACGTGCTGTTGTCCCATCTGCACGCCGACCATTGCCTGGATTTGCCCGGCCTGTTCGTTTGGCGCCGCTACCACCCGACGCCGGCCCCGGAGCGCGGAGTCGTCTACGGACCGGCCAACACGTGGGCGCGACTGGGTGCGGCGTCGTCTCCCGAGGGCGGCGAGATCGACGACTTCACCGATATCTTCGAGATCCGGCACTGGGTGGACAACCAGTCCGTCGAGATCGGTTCGCTCACCGTTCTGGCTCGTCAGGTGTGCCACCCCACGGAGTCCTACGGCATGCGGATCACCGATCCGTCGGGTGCCACCCTCGTCTACAGCGGTGACACCGGGTATTGCGATCAGCTCATCGATTTGGCGCGCGACGCCGACGTCTTCCTCTGCGAGGCGTCGTGGACGCATTCGCCGTCACGTCCGCCACGGCTGCATCTCTCGGGTACCGAGGCGGGACGGGCGGCTGCCCGCGCCGGGGTCGGCGAGTTGCTGCTGACCCATATTCCGCCGTGGACGTCGCGGGAAGACGTCATCAGTGAAGCGAAGGCGGAATTCGACGGACCGGTGCACGCCGTGGTGTGCAACGAGACCTTCGAAATTTCCCGCTCCTAAATCTGCGTCTCTCGGCCGGCTCGGCCGACGTGTCCGGGCGACCGGATAGGGTTGGTCCGTGTCCAGACGAGAAGACGGCCGCCTCGACGACGAATTGCGCCCGGTCACCCTCACGCGCGGTTTCACCATTCATCCTGCGGGTTCAGTGCTGGTGGAGTTCGGTCAGACGCGGGTCATGTGCACGGCGAGCGTCACAGAAGGCGTGCCCCGCTGGCGTAAAGGCTCCGGCCAGGGCTGGCTGACCGCCGAGTACGCCATGCTGCCCGCCGCCACCCACGACCGCTCTGACCGGGAGTCGGTGAAGGGCCGCGTAGGTGGGCGCACGCAGGAGATCAGCCGTCTGGTCGGCCGCTCGCTGCGCGCGTGCATCGATCTGGGCGCGCTCGGCGAGAACACCATTGCGATTGACTGCGACGTTCTTCAGGCTGACGGCGGAACTCGGACCGCTGCCATCACGGGCGCCTACGTCGCGTTGTCGGACGCCGTCACCTACCTTGGGGCGGCGGGCAAACTGTCCGATCCGCGGCCGCTGTCCTGCGCGATCGCCGCGGTGAGCGTCGGCGTCGTCGACGGCCGCGTCCGCGTCGATCTGCCCTATACCGAAGACTCGCGCGCCGAGGTCGACATGAACGTCGTCGCCACCGACACCGGCACGCTCGTCGAGATCCAGGGCACCGGTGAGGGCGCGACGTTCCCGCGGTCGACCCTGGACAAGATGCTCGACGCAGCGATGGCGGCGTGCGATCAGCTCTTCGAGATCCAGCGTGCTGCTCTGGACCTGCCGTACCCGGGGGTTCTGCCCGGTTCCGGCGAGCCTGCGAAGAAGGCGTTCGGAAGCTGACCCGCTTACTGGTCGCTTCACGCAACCCGAAGAAACTCGCCGAGCTGCGGCGCGTGCTCGACGCGGCCGGCCTTTCGGGGCTGACGCTGTTGTCGCTCGACGATGTGCCCGCGTTCGATGAGGCACCGGAGACGGGTGCGACGTTCGAGGAGAACGCGTTGGCCAAGGCCCGCGATGCCTACTCCGCGACGGGCCTGCCTTCTGTGGCCGACGATTCGGGCATCGAGGTGGATGCGCTCAACGGAATGCCGGGTGTGCTCAGCGCGCGATGGTGCGGGCGCCACGGTGACGATCCTGCCAACACCGAGCTGCTTCTCGGCCAGATGCGCGACGTACCGGTAGAGCGCCGCGGCGCGGCGTTCGTGTCGGCCTGCGCATTGGTGTTCGGGCCCGGTGAGGCCGAGTCGGCGGTGGTCCGCGGGGAGTGGCCGGGCAGCATCGTCGGTGAACCGCGCGGCGACGGCGGATTCGGTTACGACCCGGTGTTCCTGCCCGCAGGTTCGGACAGGACGGCCGCCGAGCTGAGCCCGGCGGAAAAGGACGCCGCATCGCACCGCGCCAGAGCACTTGCTGCGCTTTTGCCATCCCTGCGCGTGCTGCTCTGAGGTCGGGTCACCCGGTGCAATAGCCAGGCCAGCGGAATCGTGGCGGCCAGTGTCGCGACGACGAGGCCCGGCATTGATCCGGTGAACAGCGGCCAGCGCAGCACCACGTTCATGGTGAGGGCCATGACAAGAACGTGCACCAGGAAGATTTCGTAGGAGATCTCGCCCAGCCACACCATTGGCCTACTCGCCAGCACCCGCGTATAGGAATCCCGCCCGAGCGCAGCAGGGGCGACGGCCAGTGTGGCGATGACCGCATACAGCAGCGACTTGACCATCGGCGTCCATGCCGGATCCGGTCCGGCCAGCGTGCCGCCGAGCGACGTCGACACCGTCAGATAGAGCGCGGCAGCAACAGGGATAGCGACGATCGCAGGACACCGCGCGCCCGCTGTCTCAAGGACGGCCAGCGCCATGCCGCCGGCGAACCACGCCAGATGAGCGGGTAGCCACATGCCCGCCGAGTTGGGCAGAAGATCGAGCGCGGGGACGGCGAGGATCCAGATCGGTGACACGGCGCCAAGTGTCGCGATACCGGCCAACGCCAGGCGAGGACGCCATCGCCCCCGGCACAGGACTCGCAAGACCAGGAACGCCATTGCAGGCAACGCGATGTAGAACGACACTTCGACGGCCATGCTCCACATCTGGGAGAGTCCGGGGTGAAGCATCGTCGCCAGGTAGTCGTCTTCGTAGATCTGCGTGAAAGTCAGGTATCGCAGCAATCCGTGCCAGGTCTGGCCGGGATTGGGCCCCGGAGTGAAAACGGTGTAGATCTCGAATGCCGCGATCACCGTGATCACGTAGGCCGGCACGATGCGTCGGCATCTTTTCCGGCTGTAGCGGCTGACCGACGGCGCGCCCTTGCCATTGGCGACGGCGCGGACCCACGGGCGGAACAGCAGGAAGCCGGAGAGTACGAAGAAGATGGCGACGCCGATCTCAAGGCGTGCCGACATCGCGCCGAGATAGCCGTGTGCGAGGTATCCGGTTGCGAACGCCGCGTGGGTGCCGACCACGAGGAGGGCGGCCACGGCGCGCAGGCCGGTGAGGGCAGGATCGCGAGGGGGTGCGATGCTGCGGGGGCCTACCGGGGCGGCGCCGCAGCGCTCGCCGAGGCTGGCTGACATCGGGTTTGAGTGTAGCTACGGACGCCGCGTTCAGCCCCCGGCTAGATGCCGAATTGTTCTTTGATGCTCTGGGTCTGAAAGTGCTCGACGATGATGCCGACGAGGGGGATCGTGCCGGCCAGCAGAACTCCGACCGTCTTGGCGATCGGCCACCGGACCTTCACGGCGAGGTTCGCCGTGAACAGCAGGTAGACGAAGTACACCCAGCCGTGGACGACTGCGATCCAGCCCAGTGAGTCGTCGTTGAAGCCGTACTTCATCACCATCTCGTAGCAGAGGGCGATGAGCCACAGGCCGGTTGCCCAGGCCAGGACGCGGTAGCCGGTGAGAGCTTTGCGGATCGATTCGACGGGCGTCATAGGGGCGGGGGATTCGGGTGCGGTCACGTACCGGTTCCTCTGTGTCTACGGGTGCTTGGGATCTTCGGCGTCGGCTTTGGCCAGGTCGGCCAGGTAGGCGTTGTATTCGCGCAAGGTCGCGTCAGCGTCATCGGCCGCGTCGGCCGTCGGTCGTTCGGGCAGCAGCCCGGCGGGAATCTCAGTGACAGTGTCCTGCGGGTGTGTCTCGGGCGGGGCCTCTTCGTAGCGCACGAACTTGAAGTATGCGTAGAAGCAGAAGCCCGCGAACAGGGGCCACTGCATGGCGTATCCCAGATTCTGAAAATCGCCGGAACTGGACTCCCAGCGCGTCCACTGCCACCACGCCAGGGCGAGGCAGCCGAGGGCGGCGGCGGTCACCAAGAGGATGAGCGCCGGCCTCCTACGCCGTGTAGTGGACATTGGTCAACGGTACCGCGCGATCTTTCGGTCCGATGATTTCGTCCAGGCGTGCAGTCGCTCTGCGGATACCCATCACTCGGCGATCGTTGGCGACCACCCGGCACCCGTCGCTGTGGATCAGCCCGAGGACGAACTCTTCGGACTCCTCGGCAACGATTTCCTGCTACCACGTCTCGAGGGCGATCTGGCAATGGTTCAAGGCCGCCTTGATCGATTGCTGTACTTCCTGGAACTCATCTTGCGATCTCGTCATGGGTTGCCTCCTCCGCCTCGACACCAAGCTAGGGACGGACCCCGACATTCTGTGGTTGGTACGATTCACGCACTGCGGGCGTGGCGAAATTGGTTTACGCGCGGGCTTTAGGTGCCCGTGTTCGAAAGAACGTGTGGGTTCGAGTCCCACCGCCCGCACCATTGGTTGGCGCGGCCACCGACTGACCCCAGCACCCGCATGACGTGGCGGTCAGCATGCCGACTCCTGCCGGCGGTGTGCGTACGCGGCGGCCTGAGTGCGCTTCCGGACTCCGAGCTTCGACAGGGTCTCCCCAACGTGGGGGTTGGGTTTTGGGACTGCTGAACAGTGCGGGGGCGATGTCGAGGTCGCTGTGACCGTCGGGATCGGCGATGGTCGACCTGCGTCGTTGGTCCGAATTACGTTGCCGTAGTGGAGAAGTGGACAGGGATGGCAGCCCAGCGCAGAGGGTGTCGACATATCTGTCGTCACAGCGCGAGGGTTTCCCGGGGGAATGCGGCCAAGATCGTCGCAACCAGATAGCGTGCAGCACTGTCGGCCACCAGCGGCTCGTGCGCCACCAGCGGATTGTTGGCGATGAACCGGCGAATGTGGTCGATCACGTCGGCGGCCTGCTGCCCGGCGGACGGGGTGACCGGCTCCGAGAAGTGTTGCAGCGGGATGCTGCAAGGGGCCGTGCCGTCCAGCTTCGCCATTTCGTCGAGCAGCGAGGGGGCAAAGGAGATCAGGTCGCACCGGACTTCTCTCATCACCACCGTCATCGGCGTGCCGTCGGCCACAACGGCCACCATGTCGCCGCGACTGAAGCTTCTGCGGGATTCACCGGCGGCGAACTCGACGACACCCGCGCGTATCCGGCAGATCAGGATTCCCTGCGGCGCGTTTACGTCGCAGCGGACTTCGGAGGTGATGTCCGCTTCGTCGAGCGTCATCGGCCCCACCCGCGTACGCCAGATCCGGATCCAGGGCTGGGCATCTGGTGCCGCACGCGCGATGCGCATGCAGCCGTATTCCGGCCCCAGAGCCGTCGCAGCGACGTCGAGATCGGAGGTGTTGACGAGGTAGGTGCCCGCCAGCTCCATGAGCCCCCTGTTCGATCCCGCGTCCGCCTAGCCGCCCGATATTGACGAAAACGTATATTACGCCCAGCTAAGTAGTTGGGCGCGTCGAACGACGTAACGATTTTCAACGTCCACGCCCGAGCCAATGGAGTTGCGGGGACCGGCGGTGCAATGGGCCACCGGTAGGGGACGTCAGGCCGAGACTTCGTTGCCCTGAGGCGCCGACTCGGTCGCCTGTGTGGCGAAGCACAGGATGCTTGCCGTGAAACTCACCAGGGCGACGGCCCCCGCGAATACCGCGATGACAGGCTCTGACAGTCCCCAGCTGGCGAGGGCGAAGGCCACCGCGAAGATGGCCGTGAAGATGAGAAAGAGCCCGGTGGTGGCGACGGTCTCGTGGAACGGATCGTCAGAGGTGGGGGTTCCTTCGGCCATCTCGGCCATGGGTTCTCCTTCTCGCGGAAAGGGATTGCGCTGAAACTGACACCGGTGTTACCCCGCGGACGACGGACGAAACCTGGTTAACTGCGCCTGGCGCTCGGTGATCTCACTCACTGCTGCACGACGTGGTGGCTCTGGGCACTGCCTATGCCGCGCCGGCCGATCCTCTGCAAGCATGGCGAGGAATCCGCTGACTACGGGGGACACGATTCTCATGAGCGATCTGCAATACCTGGATCTGCACGGCGACCGCGTCGCCTACCGAGATGCCGGATCCGGTGGAGAGGGACGTGAAACGCTGCTGCTTCTCCACGGGATGGCTGGAAGCTCGGAAACCTGGCGATCGGTGATTCCGCAGCTGTCGAAGCGTTATCGCGTCGTCGCCCCCGATCTGCTGGGCCATGGCCGGTCCGCCAAGCCGAGGGGCGACTATTCGCTTGGTGCCTTCGCTGTGTGGCTGCGCGACCTGCTCGATGAGCTCGGGATCTCGCGGGTCACCGTCGTCGGTCAATCGTTGGGTGGCGGTGTCGCGATGCAGTTCGTCTATCAGCACCCTGACTACTGCAGGCGATTGGTGCTGATCAGCAGCGGCGGGCTCGGTCAGGACGTCGGGTGGACGCTTCGCCTGTTGTCGGCCCCCGGCGCCGAGTTGCTCATGCCCGCGATCGCACCGCCTCCGGTGGTGCGGCTCGGCAACAAAGTGCGGTCATGGTTCTCCGCGGTCAACATCCAGTCGCCTCGCGGCGCCGAGATGTGGAGCGCGTACTCATCGCTGTCGGACGCCAAGACTCGCCATGCCTTCCTCCGTACCCTGCGGTCGGTCGTCGACTATCGAGGGCAGGCGGTGAGTGCGCTGAACCGGCTGCATCTGACGTCCGAATTGCCGCTCCTGGTCATCTGGGGTGACCAGGACCGCATCATCCCGGTCGAACACGGCTATGCGCTCGCCGAGTTCCGGTCGGGCTGCCGGCTCGAGGTGCTCACCGGTGTCGGGCATTTTCCGCATGTCGAGAAGCCCAACGACGTCGCAGACCTCATCGAGGACTTCGTGGCGACGACGTCCAATGACACCGCTTCGTCGGCGATAGGCCGATCACCCATCGTGTGACCGAGTCACCGTTTCCTGACGGTCAGTCCATTGCGCTCGGCCAGCGATCTCAATTGTCTGAGGGCGAACTGACGGTTGCGGCCTCCCTCGGGCAACACGATGCCTGCCCACAACCCCACCGCGCCGGGTGTGACACAGGCTTCGCGGGCGCACTGCCACCGGCGCGGGCATGCGCGACACAGCGCTTTGGCGCCGTCGTCGGCTGTCGTCATCCAGCGGTCGGGATCCCGCGTACACGGTGCAGTCCACGGTTCTTCGTCGATTGATAGCGGATACATGGACCCCCGTTCCCCTCCGTAGTTGGCGATACGCTTGTATCGTAGGGGCGATACGCGTGTATTCGCCAACCTGCCTGGGAGCGACGTTGTCTAACGTGGCCACTGTGCTACCTGAGCCAAACCGGTTGCGCGCGGGTGGACCGCGCACCATTGAGCGAATTCGCGCGGCCGCATTGCGGAGCTTCGGCGAGCACGGCGCTTCCGCGACGACGATGAGGGGCGTCGCCGCAGGGGCGGGCGTTTCGCTCGGGCTGGTGCAACACCACTTCGCCACCAAGGCGGGCCTGACCAGGGCCGTCGACGATTATGTCGTCGATTTGCTCGTCGAGACGATGTCGCGGCCGCTGCCCGAGCCTCCCGTCGATTCGGTGGCTGAGATCGGCAATCGAGTCACCTGGCTTTTTTCCGAGTATCCGGACATGGCCGCCTATGTGGGGCGCGCACTTGCCGACGGCAGTGCAGTGGGAGTGCGGATCTTCGACACCCTTCTCGCCGTCGGTGTCGCGCGGTGGCAGCAGCGGATCGACCGAGGCGAAGTCCGCCCGGACATAGACGTCACCTGGGCGGCGATCAACGGCCTGGTGCTCGCGCTCGGCGCGATCAGCCTCAAGCCCCATCTGGACCGGCATCTCGCCGAACCGCTCACTTCACCAGCTCAGCTGGAGCGTTGGCAGCGCGCCGTCGACTCGTTGCTGCGCGAAGGGCTGTTCCGTCGACCCTCCTCTGAGTAGCGCTCAATCTGAGCTGCTGGCAACTCTTTTGCGATACGCCGACGGTGTCTCGCCGCAGTATTGGGCGAACGCCCGCGTAAACGAGCTGACGCTGTCGAAGCCGACCGCCGTCGCGGTCTCTTGAACCGACTGGGTAGGTGCGGCGAGCAGTGCCATCGCGCGCAGCATCCGCGCGTGCAGCAGGTACGTCCGCCACGGCAGCCCGAGCGTATCGGCGAAAAGGCGGCGCAATGTCCGCTCCGACACCGAGACCGCGCGGCTGACCTCGTCGGAGGTGACGGTGTCGAGGTGCTGCTTTGTGTAGTCCATGGCGGCGGCCACGATCGGATTGTCCGACGTCGGCAGGCTCAGAGGAGCTTCGTGATCGAGCGCTTCGGACACCAGTGCCGCCAGCGTACGGAAGAATCCATCGGAGGTTTCGTCCCCGCGGGCCCTGTCGATCGGCCAGCGCAGCGCATAGATCATCATCTCGCGGATCAGCGGCGACACCGCAAGGATTCGCGCCCGGTCGCCCCCGTCAGGGATCAGCGTTCTGTCGAACATCACGGCGACGGTCTTGACGTCAGGGTTCATCACGGCTTGGTGCTCGAGTCCGGCCGGGATCCACGCCGCCTGCTGGGGCGGCAGCAGGTAGTGGGCCGAATCGGTCTCGACTTCGACCACCCCGTGCAGTGCGTACTCGATCTGATGGACCTCGTGCGAGTGCCATCCGGTGATCAGCGCGTCACCCTCGTATAGATAGCTTCCCCCGAGGGCGCACCCGCCGCGGCGGAGTTCGATTACGCGCCGGGTCGGCATGTTGGCCGGTTCGGACAAGAGCTTGTCCGAAGACGCGGAGTCGGTCACGTCTTCAGACGGTACTACTGGAGACAGGTACCCCGCGGACCCGAGGAGCAGATGTGAACAAAGACGAGATGATCCTGGTGAGCATCGACGATCACGTCGTGGAACCACCTGACATGTTTTTGCGTCACGTCCCGGCGAAGTACAAAGAGGAGGCTCCGATCGTCGTGACCGACGACAAGGGCGTCGACCAGTGGATGTACCAGGGGCGCCCCCAAGGCGTCAGTGGGCTCAACGCGGTTGTGTCCTGGCCTGCCGAGGAGTGGGGCCGCGATCCCGCCGGCTTCGCGGAGATGCGACCCGGTGTCTATGACGTCCACGAGCGCGTCCGCGACATGAATCGCAACGGCATTCTCGCCTCGATGTGCTTCCCGACCTTTACCGGCTTCTCGGCCCGACATCTGAACATGCACCGCGAAGAGGCCACGCTGGTCATGGTTTCGGCATACAACGACTGGCATATCGATGAATGGGCGGGCTCTTACCCTGGCCGCTTCATTCCGATCGCGATCCTGCCGACATGGAACCCCGAGGCCATGTGCCAGGAGATCCGCCGGGTGGCCGCCAAAGGATGCCGGGCTGTCACCATGCCGGAACTGCCGCATCTCGAAGGTCTTCCGAGCTACTTCGACGAAGGCTACTGGGGCCCGGTGTTCCGGACGCTCTCCGAAGAGAACGTTGTCATGTGTCTGCACATCGGCACGGGCTTCGGCGCGATCTCGATGGCCAAGGACGCCCCGATCGACAACCTGATCATCCTGGCCACGCAGGTGTCCGCCATGTGCGCACAGGATCTGCTGTGGGGTCCCGCCATGCGCAACTACCCTGACCTGAAGTTTGCGTTCTCCGAAGGCGGAATCGGCTGGATTCCCTTTTATCTCGACCGCAGCGACCGCCACTACACCAATCAGAAGTGGCTGCGCCGCGACTTCGGCGACAAACTGCCCAGTGACGTGTTCCGCGAGCACTCGCTGGCCTGCTACGTCACGGACAAGACGTCGCTGAAACTGCGCAACGAGATCGGCATCGACAACATCGCGTGGGAGTGCGACTACCCTCACTCGGACTGCTTCTGGCCGGATGCGCCCGAGCAGGTGCTGGCCGAACTCAACGCGGCAGGCGCGTCGGATTCCGACATCGACAAGATCACCTGGGAGAATTCGTGCCGGTTCTTCGGCTGGGATCCGTTCAAGCTGACCCCGAAGGATCAGGCAACCGTGGGAGCACTGCGCGTCAAGGGGGCTGACGTCGACGTGTCGATCCGGCCGCGAGCCGAATGGGCTCGCCTCTACGACGAGAAGCAGTTCGCGCGAGCCTGATTCACCGGTTCAGCTCAGGATCCTGCGGACCCTGCCCAGCAATGGCCACCGCTTCGGTTGCGGCGGTCGGCGCTGAGCATAGGGCCACGGGACGTTGCGCTCCGGAATCGATTCCGACCGGACATGCTTGAGCTGTGCGCGTAGATGCGTCCGCAGCTCAAGCAGTTCGGGATCGGCCCACCGATTCCGGGATTCGATCGGGTCATCGGTGAGGTCGTAGAGCTCCCATTGATCGTCGAGCGGATCGCTGCGGTAGGACGGTCCGCCCATCCCGTCGGCGGCGAGGTGTCGAACGCCCGGTTCGGTCCACGTACCCGGGTCGTCGAACGAACGCACCAACTTCCAGAGGTGCCCCGCGCCGTTCGAAGCAGCACTCTCCGGGACGCGCACGACAAGCCCTTCGAAGTTCGCGGCGGTGTGTGCGGGTATCCGAATCTTCAGTGGCTGCGGCACATTCGCGGTGAGACGCAGCATGCGTGCGAACCCCGATGCGCCGGTGTCGCCTTCGAGGACATTGTCGCGAGTCATCAGATACACCGGTCGGCCGTCGTCGGCCTGCGCGCCGTCGACGATCGGCATGAGGTCACGGCCTGGAAGTGGATGGACCTCGGTGAACGTCTCTGCGAGTACGGCTGCGACCGCGTCGACGTCGACACCGGCCGCCGACAGCAACGTAGGCACCAGGTCGACATGTGATGTCGGAGCAGCGACGGTGCGGCGCGTCGTCGGGTTTGCGCCCACACGCGCGACGACGAACGGCACCCGGGTTGCCTCGTCGTAGAGGTTGAACCACTTCTGATGCAGTCCGCCGTGAGCGCCGAGCAGATCTCCGTGGTCGGCGGTGCGGACCAGGAGGGTGTCGCACGAACCGGCGGAACCCGCATTCTCGGTGACCGCACGGCGGACGCGGTCGATCGGGCCGTCTACCTCGGCGTGCAGGCGGTAGTAGAGATCGCGGTAGCGCTGCGCATTGCGGCGATAGGTGCGTTCGATGGACCATGCCGGCCCGTAGCCGGAGTAGTACGCCTCGCGGTAGGCGATCTGTGCGGCGGGTTTGGTGGACAGGTCTTCGTCCGCGGTCGGGGCCGCGGGCACCGGTGGAGGGTCGAGAGGCGAGGGCTGCAACGGGTTTCGGCGTGCCCATGCGGGGAACAGCACGATGTCGTGGGGGTTGACGAAGCTGGCCACGAGAAGGAAGGGGCGTTGCGCCGCGGCGTCGCCTGCGCGGCGGGCCGCGTAGCGGCTCTCGAGCCAGGCGACCACGCGGTCGGCGATCAGGGGATCGCGTCGGATGCCTGCGTTCGACAGCTTGGCGCCGTGAGGCTCCGGACCCACCCAACCCGAGAAACCGTAGGGGCCGAGCGGGTCCGCGTCCAGGTAGCGCCGAACGGCGGCGGGGTCGGCGACTCCGCTGTCGTCGTTGGTGTCCAGTGACTGTCCCGTGCCGGGGTCGATGAGGTCGGCATGCGAGATGTGCCACTTTCCGTCGTAGTGCGTGTCGTAGCCGGCCGCACGAAACCAGTTGCCGAGCGTGGGTACTTCACCGCGTCGCAGCCACCGCAGCCGTGAATCGTCGTGCGCCTTGCCGAGCCCGTCGGTCTGGGTCACGCCGTGCAGATCGGGATAGTGGCCGGTGAAGATCGTCGGGCGGCTGGGCACGCAGGCCAGCGAGCCCGTGTAGTGCCGCTCGAAACTCACCCCGTGGTCGTCGAACCACCTTCTGCCGGACAATGTTTCGTCACGCCAGGTCCGTACGCGGTCGGATTCGTACGGCGGCGTGGCGCGTTCCTCGTCGGTCATCACGATGACGATGTCGGGCCGGGCGTTTGTCATGATGTGCCTCCGAGGGCTCGAGCCAGTGAAGTCAGCAGTGCTTCCGAGCGACGCGCCATCATCTGTGCGAAGGCACGTTCGCCGATTGGGCGCAGGATGCTCGTTGTCATGGCGACCGTGCTGGTCAAGGTCACCGTAGTCCCATTGCCGCCCTGCGGGCGCAGATTCCACCGGTTCGAGACCGAGAAGCGCCGCGGCACCCCGTGGATGTCGTAGGCGAGGAGTCGAGGGGGGTCGAACATCGTGATCTTCTCGACGAAGGTGTCGCGACCGGATTGCACCCGTCGGGTCAGTCCGATCTCGTCGGGTCCGGCATAGAGCAGACAGGAATGGTCGACACCGTCGGCCCATGCGCTCAAGGAGCCGAAATCGGCAAGGAGCGCCCAGACGGCGGCGGGCTCTGCGGCCACCTCGCGTGATCGGCTGACGTCGGTCATGACCCCATCCAACTCGGTCGCGGGTGAGACCGCCAGCGCATGATCAGTCCCGGAGCTGGACCCTGGAAATACCTGCGATGACGGTTCGGGTGATGGACTCGGCTCTTTGCGGCGCGAAAGTGCGGCCCTCGCTGAGGATGGCGTAGACGATGCCGCCGACGATCGCATCTGCGGCGTCTTGAGCAGCCGCATCACCGAATCCTGCTGCTGTCAAACGGTTTCGCACGGTGTCATGCAGCGGCATGCTGAAGCCCGCATGAAGCCGCGCCGCGGTGTCGGGGTGTTCCATGCCTGCGGTCGTCAGGATGCGCAACATTGCATAGCCCCGCGACGTCGTCAGTGCGGTGGCCAGGGTGATCGCCCAGGCACACACATCGGCGGCGACGTCCTCGGTGGCAGTGATGGGCCGCAGGATTCTGTCGGCATCTTCGAGGATGACGTCGGCGACCAGCGCGTGTCTGCTGGGCCACCAGCGGTAGATCGTCTGTTTTCCGACGCCCGCGTGCGCGGCGACGGCCTCGATGGTGAGCTTGTCGAAACCGCGCTCCATCAGCAGCTTTCGGGTCGCGCCCACGATGGCCATGCGTGATCGCTCGCTGCGCCGCCGCGGCGCAGCGGTATCGGTCGCCATCAGGGGTTCCCGTCCGGCTTTACACGCTGGAGCATCGCCCGTAGTGTGCCACAAGACGAGACGTTGCGTCTCGTTAGTCGCGGAGGTGAGACTGGAGGTCTCTCGATGGCGGGAACGAAGCTGGTGATCGGCGCCAGTGGGTTCCTGGGCTCTCACGTGGTCAAGCAACTGGTCGCCGGCGGCGAAAACGACGTTCGCGTGCTGATTCGCACCACCAGCTCGACCCTGGGAATCGACGGGCTGCCCGTGGACATCCGCTACGGCGACATTTTCGACACCGAGGCCCTGCGGTCCGCAATGTCCGATTGCGACATCGTCTACTACTGCGTTGTCGACGCGCGCTCCTGGCTGCGAGACCCGGCCCCGATCTGGCGGACCAACGTCGACGGTCTGCGCAACGTCCTCGATGTCGCCGCCGACGCCGATCTCTTCCGCTTCGTCTTCACCAGCTCCATCGGCACGATCGGTCGCGCCGACGGCGGCCTGGCAGACGAGGCCACCGCGCACAATTGGCTCGACGTTGGAGGGGAATACATCCGATCGCGGGTCGCGGCCGAAGAACTCGTGATGCGCTACTGCGCAGAGAAGGCGCTGCCGGGTGTGGCGATGTGCGTGGCGAACACCTACGGACCCGGCGACTTCCTTCCTACCCCGCACGGCGGCATGCTCGCCGCCGCGGTCCGCGGCAAGCTCCCTTTCTACATCGACGGATACGAGGCCGAGGTCGTCGGAATCGAGGACGCCGCTCGAGCCATGGTTCTCGCCGGCGAACGCGGCCGGGTGGGCGAGCGGTACATCGTCTCGGAGCGATTCATGAGTACCCGCGAGATCCACCGAATCGGTTGTGACGCCGTCGGAGTCGCTCCCCCGAAGTACGGGATCCCCATCCGCCTGCTGTCGGGCGCCAGCCACGTCGGCTCTGCCGTGGCGCGGATCAGAAACAAGGACACGATGCTGACGCCGTTGAACATCCGCCTGATGCACATCATGACGCCGCTGGACCACTCCAAGGCCGAGCGCGAACTCGGCTGGAAACCCCAACCCACACAGGGCGCGATCGTGGCCGCCGCCCACTTTTTTCGCGAGCCGCGACACCCCGCCGCGGAGGGGGTCCGATGACGATCGGAGTGGTGCCCGAGCAACTCCAGTTGGCCGACGCTGTCGCACAATTCGCCGCGCGACACGCTCCGATCGACAAGACCCGTCAGTCGTTCGACGCAGTGGCCGCGGGGGAGTTGCCCCCATGGTGGGAAGACTTTGTGGCCAACGGTTTCCATGCTGTGCACCTCGACGAGGAGATCGGGGGTCAGGGCGGCACGCTCGTCGACACCGCGTGCGTACTGGAGGCTGCCGCACTGGCCATGTTGCCAGGGCCGCTGCTGCAGAGCGTGATCGCGAGCGCAGTAGCTGGGCTCGCCGCTGACACGCCAGGGCGAGGGAACCTCCTCCGCCGGCTGGCCGGTGGCACACCTGCCACCGTTATCTTTCCCGAGAACAATGACTTTCGCGCAGCGCGGACGGTGCAGGGCTGGTCGGTCACCGGCACCTGCGGACCGACACTGGCCGCGTGCTCGGCGCAGCTGATTCTCGCTGCGGCTCATGCCGACGGCGACACCGTATGGCTGGTACTGGATCCCACGCAGAACGGCGTCGACGTCGAGGCCCGCCACGGCACCGACAAGACGGTCGACATCGGCGCCGTCCGCCTCGACGGATACACCTGTCCCAACGAAGCTGTGCTGCAGGGCGTCGACGACGATCAGGCGCGCAGCACGGCACTGGCATTGACGGCCAGCACTGCAGCGGGCACCGTCCGGTGGTGCGTGCAGGCTGTCACCGAGCATCTGCGCACCCGCGAACAGTTCGGCAAACCCATCGGCACGTTTCAGGCCCTACAGCACCAGGCTGCCATGCTGCTGGTCAGCAGCGAACTCGCGGTGTCGGCGGCCTGGGACGCGGTGCGGTCTCTGTCGGAGGATCCGGCGCAGTACCGGATCGCCGCGTCAGGCGCCGCGCTGATGGCAATCGCTCCCGCACCCGACATGGTCCTCGACACCCTCACAATGTTCGGGGCCATCGGCTATACGTGGGAGCACGACCTCCACCTCTACTGGCGCAAAGCGACGAGCCTGGCCGCATCGATCGGGCCCGCAGGACGTTTCGCCGAGCAGCTCGGCGAACTGACCCGGAGCCACACCCGCGATGTGTCGGTGAAACTCGGCGATGTCGACGCTGATTTCCGCCGCGATGTGGCGGCCGTGCTCGATGAAGCGCTCACGCTGTGCAATGACCAGCCGGGCAGGCAGGGCGATTACCCGAACCTCGCCACCGGCCCGCAGCGGACACTGATCGCCGACGCGGGTCTGATCGCTCCCCACTGGCCCAGACCCTGGGGAATCGAGGCGACCCAGCTGCAACAACTGATCATCGACGAGGAGTTCGCGAAGCGACCCGAACTCGTCAGGCCGTCTCTGGGAATCTCCGAGTGGATTCTGCCGTCACTGATCAGCTCGGCCCCGGAACACCTTCAGGAGCGGTTCATTCCGGCGACGCAACGCGGTGAACTCGGTTGGTGTCAATTGTTCAGCGAGCCAGGCGCCGGCTCCGACCTGGCCTCCCTCGCGACGCGTGCGACAAGGGTGGAGGGCGGCTGGCGGATCAACGGTCACAAGATCTGGACATCGTCGGCCCACACCGCGGACTACGGTGCCCTGTTGGCCCGCACCGACCCCGAGGCGGCCAAGCATCGCGGCATCGGATACTTCATCGTGGATATGCGGTCCGAAGGAATCGAATTGCAACCGATCCGCCAGGCGACCGGCGAAGCGCATTTCAACGAGGTGTTTCTGTCCGACGTCTTCGTCCCGGACGAACTCCTCCTCGGCGGTCCGACCGACGGCTGGAATCTCGCGATCGCGACGATGGCCCAGGAGCGGGTCGCGATCAGCGGCTACGTCAACTTCGACCGGGCCAGCATCCTGCGCAGCCTTGCCGAGCAAGAACGGCCCGACAGGGCCCGGGTGCTCGCGGCCCTCGGCGAGGCCGACGCCTACGCGAACGCAATCAAAGTGCTTGCCGTGCGCGAGGTGATGAGGCTCCTCGACGGGCAGGCAGCCGGACCGGCATCGAGCATCGCCAAGGTGGCGATGAACGTGATGCTGCGTCGCACCTTCAAGGCAACCTTGGAGCTCACTGCGCCGTCTGCGCTCGTCGAGGATTCCGACCCGGCCATTGTCGAACCGTACTTCCACTTACCCGCCGAACTCATCGGAGGCGGTACCAAGGAAATTCAGCTCAACATCATCGCCCAGATGATTCTCGGATTGCCCCGTAGGTGACAGGAGCAGCGAATGGGTTTACGCGGTGAGGCCGCCATCGTCGGCTATGTGGAGCTACCGCCGGAGCGGATGAGCAAGGCAAGCCTCGCCCCGTTCACGCTCGAGCAATGGGCCGAACTCGGTTCCGCGGCACTCGACGATGCCGGGCTCTCCGGTGAGCTGGTCGACGGCATCGTCACCTCGCACCTCGCCGAATCCGAGATCTTCGTCCCGTCGACCGTCGCCGAATACCTGGGCGTGCGTGCCGGTTTCGCCGAACTCGTCGATCTCGGAGGCGCCAGCGCAGTCGGCATGGTGTGGCGTGCAGCCGCCGCGATCGAACTCGGCATCTGCGACGTGGTGCTGTGTGCCATTCCGGCGCGCTACCTCACCCCGACATCGGAAAAGAAACCCAAGCCCCTTATCGACGCCGTGTACTTCGGCGCGTCGAGCAACCAATACGGCTCTCCGCAGGCCGAATTCGAGATCCCTTACGGAAACCTCGGCCAGAACGGCCCGTACGGACAAGTGGCGCAGCGCTATGCCTCAGTGTATGGCTACGACGAACGCGCCATGGCCAAGATCGTCGTCGATCAGCGGGTCAACGCCAACCACACCGAGGGGGCGATCTGGAAAGACAAGCCGCTCACCGTCGAGGACGTGCTGGCCAGTCCGGTGATCGCCGACCCGTTGCACATGCTGGAGATCGTGATGCCGTGCCTCGGGGGCGCCGCGGTGGTGGTGGCCAGTGCCGATGTCGCCGCCAAGTCCAGGAACCGGCCGGTGTGGATCAAGGGATTCGGCGAGCAGGTGCCCTACAAGACGCCGACCTATGCCGAGGATCTGCTGCAGACTCCCATCGTGCGTGCGGCCGACACCGCATTCTCGATGTCCGGCCTGACCCGGGAGCAGATGGACATGGTGTCGATCTATGACTGCTACACGATCACAGTGCTACTGAGCCTCGAAGACGCCGGCTTCTGCGAGAAGGGGAAGGGCATGGAGTTCGTCACCGAGCACGACCTGACCTTCCGCGGTGACTTCCCGCTCAACACCGCCGGTGGGCAGTTGGGCTTCGGGCAGGCAGGCAACGCCGGGGGGATGCACCACGTCTGCGATGCGACCCGGCAGATCATGGGACGCGCAGGCGCCGCCCAGGTCGCCGATTGCCACCGGGCATTCGTCTCGGGCAACGGCGGGATCCTGTCCGAGCAGACCACGCTCGTTCTGGAAGGGGACTGACCGTGACCGGTCTCGTGCGGCCGATGCCCGTGAAAACACCGAGCACGGCGCCCTTCTGGGACGGGCTTGCCGAGCATCGGGTGGTCATCCAATATTCGCCGTCGTCGCAGTCCTACGTGTTCTATCCGCGCGTTCGCGCGCCGCGGACACTTGTCGACGACCTGGAGTGGCGCGAGATCTCCGGAATGGGGACGCTCTACTCGTTCACCGTGGCCCGGCGTCCCGTCGGTCCACACTTCGCCGACGCGGTGCCGCAACTGCTCGCCATCGTCGAGTGGGACGAGGGGCCGCGCTTCTCCACCGAACTCGTGAACGTCGACCCCGAGGACGTGGTGATAGGGATGAGGGTCAAGCCGGTGTTCTTCGACTATCCCGACCACGACGTCACGATGCTCCGATACGCGCCTGCTGAGTGACACGGCGACGCTGCTGATGCCCTGACCAACGAGCCGTCCAACGGAGACATCTGATGAGTGACCGAGAAGACCGCCAGGATATCAGCGATGTACTCGTCCGGTACGGCACGGGGATCGACCGCCGCGACTGGCCGCTGTTCCGCACGGTTTTCACCGACGACTGTGTGCTCGACTACGGCGAGATCGGCCACTGGCATGGCGTCGACGCTGTCGTCGACTTCATGGTCGCCGCGCACGACATGGCCGGGCACACCTTGCACCGAATCACCAATCAGGCCGTCTCGATCGACGGGGACACCGCGACGGCGCAAGCGTACGTCGACGCGTTGATCATGTCGCAGGACAACACCTCTGGCGTCAATGCCGCGGGGTTCTACGACGACGAGTTGGTCCGCACCGATACCGGCTGGCGGATTCGGCGCAGACGCTTCACGACCGTGATCGTGCGGACGGTGGGGGCGGGCTGACTCACGCTGAGTCCTGGTTGTCCGACACCAGCGGGCGGCACCGAAGACTCCACGGCGGAGCGGAATGCGTGCATTCTCACCGGAATTGACGGCTTACCCACCCGCGGGAGTAAAGATGTCGGTGGCCGCCGAGCGTCCCCTCAGGGTCGTCTGGCCGGCGGCTGTCCAGCATGCCTGTTCGGCGTCGCCCGCCCGGGCGCGGGCCGTGCCCGAGCACAGGGTCCGGCACGGAAACTGCTTGGCGTGGTCGGCGAGTCGCGCGGCCTCGTTGACCGCATCGCCGACGACGGTGTACTCGTAGCGGTTCTCGGCACCGATGTTGCCTGCGAATACCGGTCCTGCGGACACCCCGATGCCGAAGTCCACGGGCAGCCTTCGTAGTTCGAGGGCAAGCTTCCGGGCGGTCGCCAGCGCCGCGGAAGCCGGGTCGGTGATCCGCAGTGGTGCGCCGAACACCGCCAGCGCGGCGTCGCCCTGGAACTTGTTGACCAGGCCGTGGTTCTCGTCGACCTCCGCGACCACGATCCGAAAGAAGTCGTTGAGGATGCCGGCCACTTCGTGGGGTTCTCGTTCGACAGCCAACTGTGTCGAGCCCACCAGGTCGATGAACAGGATCGCCACCTCGCGCTCGTCACCGGTGGCTTCCTGTTCGGAGGTCTCTTCGACGGCCCGGCGGGCGACTTCCTCTCCGACGTGGCGCCCGAAGAGGTCGCGGACCCGGTCGCGTTCCCGCAAGCCGGCCACCATGCGGTTGAAACCGCTTTGCAGCCGCCCGATCTCGGACCATTCGTAGACATCGATGGTGCGGTCGATCTTTCCCTTCTCGACGTCGGCCATGGCGTCGACGACCTGATTGACCGGATCGGAGATGGACATCGACACAAGGATCATCGCCCGTAGGCCGAGGACGACGGCCACCAGCGCCAGAATGAGCAGTGCCAGCTCGATGGGCGACGACCGGTCCAGCAGCCATTCCCGGTATCTCATCACCAGCAGCACCGCGATCGCGGATCCCGGCAGCGCCGTGCAGACCACCCACATGATCAGCAGTCGGGCCCGCACTCCCGGTGCGGGCGGTCGTTCGGCATCGGCGGGTACCGCGGCCAGCACGGGCCGCAGCGTGCGCAACGTGAACAGGAATCCTGTGCACACCGTTGCGATGGCGCCGAACAGCAGGGCCGTGGTCAGCACGACGAAAACCGTGGCTTCGGCACGCAGATTCAGAGGAACGAGAACCGCCGCCGTCAGAAGCCACGGCGCGAGCGTGATGGCGGCTTGGCGTCGGCTGATCCGTGACGTCGTGCGGATTTCGGCAGGGGTGGGACGCCGGCCGGAACTGAGCCATCGCAACGAGGGACGCAGTATCAGCACCGCGCCGAGGGCAACCGTGGCGATACCGATCAGTCCGACCGCCGAAAGGGTGACGATGTTGTCGCCGGTGACGACGCCGCGTCCTGCCAGCGCGACGACGATGCCCACGACTTCGGCGACCGTCAGCAGGTAGGCAAACGTGAGACCCGCGGCGTACCTGATGAGCAGGCGGCGTGGCCTCACCGGCCGAACGTATCAGTCGGGTGCCCGGACGGACCATGCTTCACGGCGACCATGCCGCCCGCTGCGCACCACCGGCCACGCAGGAGACGGACCGCTACGGCCAAGATCACCGACGCCGCAGTCAGATACGCGCCGTCGTCATGGCCGGGGTGCTAGTCGCTGGCAGGCAGCGGCTTGGCTTCCTTGAGCGCCAAAGGTGTCGAGCCGATGCTGATCGTGCCTTTGCCCGCTTTCGTGACGAGGACCTCGGCGCCGCTGTCGTCGACGTAGCGCTTGCCCATCAGGTTCCCGCCGGACAGCGAGTCATCCAGGGACAGGCTGGAATCCGCCTGGTCTCCGACCGTAATGACGGGTGCCCCGCCGATCCGCAGGTCGTCGAGGCTGTCGGCGCTGCGCACGACGATCACCTGGGTGTCGCAGACCTGGCTTTGCAGGCGGGTGCCGTTCTTGATCATGCGGGCTCCTTTGACGTCACGCTGAGTTCGTTGACGAGTTCGCGACGCAGCACTTTGCCGGTCGCATTGGTGGGAAGCTCTTCGCGGAACACCACCCGATCAGGTGTCCGAGATCCGCGCAGCTGAGATCGGACGTAGGAGCGAAGGTCCTCGACGTCGGGTTCGGTGCCCTGCTGGGCGACGACCACGGCGACGATGATCTGGCCCCACTCGGGGTCGTCGGCGCCGACGACAGCGCAGTCGCGCACGTGAGGGTGCTCGACGAGGACGTCCTCGATCTCAGCGGGTGCGATGTTCTCGCCGCCACGGATGATCGTGTCGTCGGAGCGGCCGCCGATGAACAGGTAGCCCGCCTCGTCGAGGTGGGCGACGTCTTTGGTGGGGAACCATCCGTGCCCGTCGAGCACGGAGCCGATGTCGGTGTACCTGCCCGAGACCTGCTCGCCGCGTACGAACAGTTCGCCGGTCTCACCGGGCCCCAGGACGGTGCCGTCCTCGGCGCGGATTTCGACCTCGATGCCCGGCACGGGTTGTCCGACCGACCCGAGCCGGCGGATCGCGGACTCGTCGGTGGCATCCAGCGCAGCACGATGGTCGTCGGGGGTGAGCACGGCGATGGTCGAGCTGGTCTCGGTGAGCCCGTAGGCGTTGACGAATCCCACGGTGGGCAGCAGCGACAACGCCTTGCGCACCAGCGGCAGCGGTACCTTGGATCCGCCGTAGGCCAGGGTGCGCAGCGTCGGAAGGGTGGTGTTCTCCGATTCGAGGACCGTGACGATGCGGTCGAGCATGGTGGGCACCACCGTCGCCGAGGTGACCCCTTCGTCGATCACCAGCTGCACCCACTTCTGCGCGTCGAAGTTGGTCAGGTACACCATTTTTCGTCCCGCGTAGAGATTGGACAGGGCCGCGCTGACCCCGGCGATGTGATACGGCGGAACGCAGATCAGCGCCGCGTCGTCGGGTTCGGCGGAGGCGAATTCGACGGTACCCATGATGTAGCTGGTCAAATTGCTGTGGGTGAGTTCGACGGCCTTGGGTTTGGACGTCGTCCCCGAGGTGAACAGCACCACCCCGACACCATCGGGGTCGGCGAACTCAGCGGCCGGTTCGGCCGTGCGGGCCCGTTCCAGGAACTCGGCGGAACCGATCGTCCGGTAGCCGTCGCCGACCGCGTCACGGTACTCGTCGTCGACGACGACGAGAGGTTCGGGCAGACGGTCGAGCAGCGCGCGCAGTCCCTCGGCGGAGAGTCGGTAGTTCAACGGTGTGACGGGTGTCGCGGCGCGTGCTGCGGCGAACAGCAGCAGCGGCAGCATCGCGCCGCCGGTTCCGACGTAGGCGACGTGCTGCGCCCCGGACGCCGCGATCACGCCGGCACCACCGTCGGCCAGAGCGCTCAGTTCGGCTGTGGTGAGCCGCAAGTCGTCGGCGACGATCGCCGTCCGTTCAGGACCGGCGTCGGAGGCCATCTCCAGCAGCAGCGAGATGCTCATGACGTCCGCTCGTCGACGAAGATGTCCAGAATGGGGGCGTCGCCGCCGCCGTAAGCAGTCAGGTCGGTCACGCCGGCTTCGGCGAGCACCTCGGAGTCGATGAAGGTCTGGCCGTTCACGGTGGTCGAGGGCCGCGACAGGATCGCGACCGCGGCGTCGGCCATGATGTCGGCACTGCGTGACGCCTCCACCAGCGCACCCCCCTCGGCCAGGTTGGTGACCGCCGAGGTTGCGATGTAGGTCTCGGGCCACAGGCAGCTGAAACCGATTCCCGCGTCCGCGTACTCGGCGGCCCAGCCGAGCGACAGCAGGGTCATCCCGTACTTGGACAGCGTGTAGGAGGGGTGGGCGCCGAGCCATTTGGGAGACAGATTCAGCGGTGGCGCGAGCGTGAGCACGTGAGCCCCAGCGGTTTGGGCTCCTCGCATTCGCGCTGCCGATTTCTGGAGGTGCGGCAGCGCGGCCCTGGTCAGCAGGAAGGTGCCTCGGACGTTGATGTCCATCATCAGATCGAACTTCTTGACCGACAGCTGATCGGTCGGCTCGGTGGCGATCGCGCTGGCGTTGTTCACGACGATGTCCACACCGCCGAAGTGCTCCAGCGCGGTGTCGATCGCGCGTGCCACGTCTTCTTCCTTACGGACGTCGCCCACCACCGCGACACCCTTGCCGCCGGCTGCGTCGACCTCGGCCACGGCAGTGTGCACGGTGCCGGGGAGCTTGGGGTGGGGCTCGGCTGTCTTGGCCAGCAGCACGACGTTGGCGCCGCGGCGGGCGGCGCCCAGCGCAATGGCCAGCCCGATTCCTCGGCTGCCTCCCGAGACCACCATGGTGCGGTCGGCGAACGACATCTCGTCCGTCGTGACGCGCTCAGGCAAAAGTCGGCCCTCCTCATCGGCGCTAGGTAGTGCCGTTCTCATTGTAGGCGAATCCCATAATCGCTGTGTACGGGGTCTTCGACTCGGATATTCAGGGTGCCGCACATGCTGCTGCGTGCAGCTTTCCCTCAGACGGTATTGGCATTCTCATTTTTTGCAAGTACGTTATCGAACGATGAGCGAGCAAGTCGTGCCTCGGGTCGAGACCCCTTCCGGTATTCCGCTGGAACCCGTGTACGGACCGGGCGAGCGGGCGGCCGAACCGCCGCCGCCCGGTGAGTATCCGTTCACCCGCGGAAACTTCGCGTCCGGTTACCGCGGGAAGACGTGGACGTTCCGGCAGTATTCGGGCTTCGGCACCGCGGAGGAGTCCAACAACCGCTATCGCTACCTGTTGGATCAGGGTGGCACGGGACTGTCGGTGGCCTTGGACCTGCCGACACAGTGCGGTTACGACTCCGACGACGAAGAGTTCGGCGAGGAGGTCGGTCGCGTCGGCGTCGCCGTGGACACCCTGGCCGACGCGGAGATCCTGTTCGACGGCATCCCGCTGGACAAGATCAGCACGAGCTTCACCATCAACGGCACCGCGGCCATCCTGCTCGCCTTTTATGTCGCGGCCGCGGAGAGGAAGGGCGTCCCGCGGGAGAAGCTCACCGGCACCATCCAGAACGACATCCTCAAGGAGTACGCGTCGCGGGGAACGTGGATCTGGCCGCCGGAGCCGTCGCTGCGACTGATCGCCGACACCATCGAGTTCTGCGCCGCCGAGGTGCCGCGGTTCAACGCGATCTCGGTGGCCGGTGCCCACTTCCGCGACGCCGGCGCAAACGCCGTGCAGGAGATGGCGTTCACGCTTGCCGACGGCGTCACCTACTGCGACACCGTCGTCGAGCGCGGCCGCATGACCATCGACAAGTTCGCCCCGCAGATCTCGTTCTTCTTCTACACCCATGGCGACTTCTTCGAAGAGATCGCCAAGTACCGGGCCGGCCGCAGACGCTGGGCGACGATCGTGCGCGAGCGTTACGGGGCCACCACCGACAAGGCGTCGATGTTTCGGTTCGGCTGTGTCGCGGGGGGTGCGTCGCTGTACGCACCGCAGGCGCAGAACAACCTCGTCCGCGTCGCCTACGAGGCGATGGCCGCCGTGCTGGGCGGTGTGCAGTCGATGTTCACCGCGGCCTGGGACGAGCCGTTCGCGCTGCCGTCGGAGGAGTCGGCGACGCTGGCGCTGCGCACCCAGCAGATCCTGGCCTACGAGACGGGCGTGACCAAGGTCGCCGATCCGCTCGGAGGCTCTTACTTCGTCGAGGCGCTCACCGATGCCACCGAGGAGAAGATCATCGAGATCATGCATGATCTCGAGACGCACGGCGGCATGGTGCGCTGTATCGAGGACGGTTACCTACAGGGCCTGATCGCAGACGAGGCGTTCAAGATCCATCAGCAGGTCGAGTCGGGGGAGCGGCCGGTCGTCGGCGTGAACAAGTTCGTCGTCGACGAACCAGCGCCCGATCTGGCCACCTACGAGCTCGACGCGGAGGGGCGCGACAAGCAGCTCAGACGTCTCGCCAAGGTCAAGGCCGAACGTGACGACGTCGCGGTCCGAGAAGCTCTTGCGGCCCTGGCGAAATCAGCCGAGGGCGACGGCAATCTGATGCACAATCTGATCGACTGTGCGAACTCATACTGCACAGTGGGCGAGATGGTGTCGACGCTGAAATCGGTGTGGGGCGAGTTCCAGCAGCCCGTCGTTTTCTAGAGAGGAGGTGTACTGGCGATGGGCGTACGCGTCTTGGTGGCCAAGCCCGGGTTGGACGGCCACGACAGAGGAGCCAAAATCGTCGCGCGCACGCTGCGCGACGCGGGTTTCGAGGTGATCTACACCGGTATCCGGCAGCGCATCGAAGACATCGTGTCGATCGCCCTCCAGGAAGACGTTGCGCTGGTCGGTCTTTCGATTCTCTCGGGTGCTCACGTGTCGCTGACGGCCAGGACGGTCGACGCGCTGCGGGCCGCCGACGCCGGTGACATCGCGGTGGTCGTGGGTGGGACGATCCCGCAGAGCGATGTGCAGAAGCTGCTCGACGCCGGTGCCGCTGCCGTGTTTCCGACGGGGACCTCGCTCGAGGACCTGGTGCGCGACGTGCGTGAGCTGACCAAGGAAGCCGCGCGGTGATTGTGGTCGCACTCAGGGCAAAGGAGAACGCATGAGACTCGGTGTGATGATCGGTGCCGAGCGCGGCGACATGGCCCGCAAGGTCGCCAAGCTGGTGTCTGACATCGAGTGGGCGGAATCGGCCGGCCTGGACACCGCGTGGATGCCTCAGGTTCCCAACGACTTCGACTGCCTGACGATGGTCGCGCTGATGGCCGCCCACACCTCGCGTATCGAACTCGGCACGGCTGTGGTCCCGCTGCAGGCGCAGCACCCCATCGCGCTTGCCCGACAGGCGCTTTCGGTGCACGCGATGGCAGAGAACAGACTGGCTCTCGGTGTCGGGCCGTCGCACCACTGGATCGTGCGGGACATGTTGGGTATTCCCTACGAGAAGCCTGCGGCGTACACCCGCGACTACCTCGAGGTGCTCAACGCCGCATTGGCCGGGCCCGGCGACGTCGATGTGGAGAACAACACCTTTGCGGTGCACAACCCGACCGTTCTCGGTGCAGCACAACCACTTCCGGTCTTGGTTGCCGCACTCGGCCCCGTGATGCTGCAGATCGCAGGAGAACACGCCGACGGCACCGTGCTGTGGATGGCCGACGAGAAGGCCATCGGCGAGCACATCGCGCCGAAGATCAACAAGGCCGCGGCCGAAGCCGGACGCCCGGCGCCGCGCGTCGTGGCAGGCATCCCGGTGTGCCTGTGCGCCAACTCCGAGATCGATGCCGCCAAGGAACGGGCCAACCGGATCCTGGCGGAGGCGGAGACCTCGCCCAACTATCAGCGGTTACTGGACCGCGGCGACGCACGCAACGTCGGCGACCTCTGCGCGGCGGGCGACGAGGATGCAATTCTGGCTCGCTTCAAGCAGTTCGCCGACGCCGGCGTGACTGACCTGTCGGTGCGTCTGTTGCCGATCGGTGAGACGCGCGATGAGCTGGTGGCGTCGAAGTACCGGACGCGTGAAGTGATCGGCGAGCTCGCGAAGGCGGTGCGATGAGCGCTTGCGCGAAGAGCGATCGGGGCCTGCGATGAGCGCTTGCGCGAAGAGCGATCGGGGCCTGCGATGAGCGCTTGCGCGAAGGGCGATCGGGGCCTGCGATGAGCGCCGGCCCGCTGGCAGGCATCCGAATCCTGGAGGTCGGTGTCATGCTGGCAGGACCGTACGCGACGATGATGCTCGCGGATCTCGGCGCCGAGGTGATCAAGATCGAACCACCGGGTGGTGAGATCTCCAGGCAGGTCAGCGACAGCTACTTCGCGAGTCTGAATCGCAACAAGCAGAGCGTGGTCCTTGACCTTCGCTCGGCCGACGGTCGTCGGCAACTGGGGGATCTGGTCGCGAATTCGCATGCGCTGCTGGTGAATATGAAGCCGTCGGCGATCAAGCGGCTGGGCTTGACCTATGAGTCGCTCAAAGAATTCAACGAGGCCATCGTCTGCGTCGCGTTGACGGGCTTCGGTCTCGACGGTGGCGACGATCCTGCGTTCGACTACGTGATCCAGGCGGCGACGGGCGTGGCCGCTATGACGGGCGATCCGGAGGGCCCACCGACGCTGCCGGGTTATTCGTCGGTCGACAATTCGACGGGGCTCACCGCGGCGCTCGGTCTGTTGGCCCAGATCGTGGCTGGTCGCGGCGGACAGGTCGACGTGTCGATGCAGGACGTGATGCTCTCGCAGCTCAACTATCGGGCAGCGGCGTTCCTCAACGACGGTCTGGAGCCCAAGCGGTATCCCTATGGCGCACACTCGTTCTATGTGCCCGCGCAGCTGTTCCTGACTGCCGACGGATACCTGGCGCTGTTCATCACTCATGACGCGTTCTGGGCGGCATTCGCCGCGGAGGCCGGTATCGAGGGCTTCGCCACGCTGGCTGAGCGCGCGGCACGCCGAGACGAGGTGTTGGCGTTGGTCAGCGCCGTCTTGGCGACCGACACCGCGCTGAACTGGCAGGAGCGGTTGCGGCCGTTGGGACTTCCGGTCGCGGCGGTGCGCACGCTGCCGGAGGCTCTGCAGGCGACACCCGAGGCGCTGGTCACCGCAGGAGCCTTCCGGTTGGTGGGCAGTCCCATCCGGATCGTGGGGTATGAGCCCGAGTATCGGCCTGCGCCTGCGCTGGATGAGCACGCCGGCGCGGCGGCTCACTCGTCGTAGTTGACGGTCACGGTCGGGGTGTCGGGAACGGCCTGGCAGGTGAGCACGTATCCCTCGTCGACTTCGTCCTCGGTGAGCGCGTCGTTGACGCGCATCGTGGCCGTGCCCTCGGTGAGTAGGGCCATGCAGGTGCCGCAGTTGCCTGCCTCGCAGGAGAACGGCGGTCCCATGCCGGCGCGGCGTGCGCTTTCCAGCAGTGTTTCACCCGGCCGCTGGCTCACCGACGCGGTCGTGCCGTCGAGCTGGATCGTTATGGTGCCTTCGGCTGCTGCCTCAGTCACTGCGGACCCCGTTCCCGGTGTCTGCGGGTCGGTCATGTGACCCTCTTTCGACATTGTCATTCTGATAATAGGAGAATACTATTCTCCTGGACAAACCCAAGTCCTCTCGCGAACATCATCCATTACTTCCGGAAGGGGCGCGCGCGACGTGAGTGAGCCGATGGCGCTCGCCTTCGGGGAACGGCAGTTCAGCCTCGCCGACCTCGACGCACTGGCAGGCGGGATGGCATCGTCGATGCATCAGCGGGGCGTCACGCGCGGTTCCCGAGTCGCTCTGATGTCGTCCAACCGCCCCGAGTTCGTCGTCGCGCTGCGTGCCATCTGGCGGCTCGGAGCTGCGGCCGTGCTGTTGAGCCCGGCCTGGAAGAGGGCCGAGGTCGACTACGCCCTGTCGCTGACGGCGCCCACGCATGCGGTCGGCGACCATCCGATGCTCGCCGAGGCGATGCCGATGCTGTCCCTCGACGCCGAGATCGTGCCGGCGTCCTATCTGGCAGAGGCGCCGGCTCCCGAAGCCGACGCGGTGTTCGTGTTCAGCTCAGGCACGACGGGCATGCCCAAAGCAGTGCGCCATACGCATGCGTCGCTGGCGGTGGCGATGCGGCACTGGCGTGCGGCGCTCGGGTTGACGCCGGCAGACCGGATGCAGGTGATGACCCCACCGTCGCACATCCTCGGTCTGCTCAACATCGTCACGGCCCTCGATACCGGCGCGTGGATCCGTCTGCACCGCAGATTCGACATCGACGCGATGCTGCGCCACATCGAATCCGACGGCATCACGGTCGAGATGGCCGTCGCGCCTATCGCGCTGGCGCTGTCGGCGCATCCGCACTTGGAAGACCATGACCTGTCGTCGCTGCGCTACATCATGTGGTGTGCCACCCCGGTGACACAGAATGTGGCCGAGGCGATTTCAGCACGCACCGGGGTGTCGTGGGTGACCGCATACGGCGCCAGCGAGCTTCCGGTGATCTCCTGCAACGACCTTCGGCACCCACGGCTCGACACGGTCGGGCGTGCCGTCGCGGAGGTGGACATCCGGACCGTCTCCCTGGAGACCGGCGAGCCGCTGCCCCCCGGTGAGGAAGGTGAGATCCAGGTGCGTTCCGGTTCGGCGATGGCCGGCTACCTTCCGGAACACTGCACCGCGGAGGCATTTTCGGACGGTTGGTATCGCACCGGTGACATCGGAAGCCTCGATGTCGACGGCTGGCTGCGGATCACCGACCGCGCCAAGGAGATGATCAAAGTCCGCGGCTTTCAGGTCGCACCTGCCGAGATCGAGGCGGTGCTGCACGGCCATCCCGCCGTCGCGGACTGCGCGGTGTTCGGTGTTCCCACGGCAGACGGTGAGGCGATCGTCGCTGCGGTGACCGTGAACCACACCGTCGACACCGATGAGCTCGTCACCCTGGTAGGGGACCGGCTTGCCTCCTACAAACGTCCCAGCCAGGTTGTGGTCGTCGACGAAATCCCGCGACTGCCTTCGGGCAAAGTGTTGCGCAGAGTGTTGCGGGAGCGAGCGATGAGTGCGAAGAGCGGAGGAGATCAGTGGACGTCCGTCTGACCCAGGAGCAGCGGCAGCTGCGCGATGCCGCCGCGGAGGTGGCAGGTGACTTCGGGCCCCGCTCGGTGGCCGACCTCGACGACGCGACGCGTCGTGCACGGCTGGAGAAGGCTGTGGACGCCACCGGGTTCCGGACCCTGCGCGCCGATGGTGCTTCGGCCGTAGAGGTTGCCATCGTCGCCGAGGAGTTCGGCAGGGGATTGGTCGATGTGCCGTATTTGGGGCCGGTGCTCATCGACGATCTGCAGAACCGGCTCGGACGATCGGTACCCTCGCCGGAGGGCGGTCCCGAATCCGTCGACCTGACGGGAAGCCTTGCCGGAGTGGTGGAATCGCCGAGCGAGCTGGCCAAGTTGTCCGACGAAGACGCCGGTCGCTGGTCTGCGTTGGCACTGGCGGCGACCACGGCCGACATCGTCGGCGCGGCGCGCGGAACCCACGCGCTGGCCACCGAGTACGCCAAGGTGCGTGAGCAGTACGGGTCGGCCATCGGTTCCTATCAGGCCGTCGCGCATCTGCTCGCCGAGGGCCTCGCGTTGATCGAAGGGTCGATCAGCGTGGCGCGGCACGGCGCGTGGGCGGTCGACGAGCTCCCGGTGCGTGACGCGATCGAGGCGAACCGGGTGGCGAAGATCTATTGCGCGCGCGCCGCGATGACGGTATGTGAGACCTCGATTCAGGTGCACGGTGGCATCGGTAACACGTGGGAGTGCCTGGCGCACATCTATCTTCGCCGGGTGCTGGCCGCCACCGAGACCTGGCCCGCCAAGTTGGAGGAGCTGACCATTGGACTTTCGTGATTCGCCCGACGAGGCCGCCTTCCGTGACCGGCTGAGCCGCTGGCTCAAGGAGCAGAAAGGCAAGTTCCCGACCTCCGGCGACGCCTACTGGGCCAAGGCGGGGGAGTGGCACCAGGCACTGTTCGAGGCAGGTTTCTTCGGCACGTCCTGGCCCAAGGCGTATGGCGGCCAGGATCTTCCTCCGGTGTACGACGTCATCGTCGACGAGGAGATCGCCAAGGCAGGCGCTCCCGCGCGGCCCAGCCTGGGTTATCTGGTGGTCGGTCTGAGTCACCATGGCAGCGAAGAACTTCGGCAGCGTTTTCTGCCAGGGATGATCAACGGTACGGAACGGTGGTGCCAGGGTTTCTCGGAACCGGGCGCCGGTTCGGACCTGGCTTCCCTTACGACCACCGCTGTCCGGAGTGGGGACGACTCCGATGACTACGTCATCCACGGGCACAAGATCTGGACCAGCTATTCCGATGTCGCGGACTGGTGCCTTGTGCTCGCCCGCACGAACAAGGATGTACCCAAGCACAAAGGCATCTCGGCGTTCATCGTCACGATGCACCAGGACGGCATCGAGCAGCGTCCGCTGAAGATGATCAGCGGCGTCACCAAGGAGTTCGGGCAGGTCAGCTTCGACGGGGCCCGGGTGCCCGCCGCGAACATGGTCGGCGCTCCCGGCGAGGGCTGGAAACTGGCGATGACGGTCGTCAGCCATGAACGCGAGCCGTCGACGCTCGGATTCTCGGCTCGCTATGGAAAGACCGTGCGGCAGATGGCATCTGGTCTCGACGCGGCGCCCAACGAGGAATTACTGTGGGCGTGGGTGCAGACGGAGATGCTGCGACTGCACGTGCGCAGGCGGCTCTCGGAGCAACTCGACGGCCTCCACCACGGCCCGCAGGGATCGCTCGACAAGCTGTTGATGACCTGGGTCGAGCAGTCGGTCGGGCACGCAGCGCTCAAGACCGTCGGCACCGGCGACGAGGAGCTCTTCGGGGCGTACATGTACAGCCGCGCCCAGAGTGTCATGGGCGGCACGTCGCAGATTCAGAAGAACATCATCGCGCAACGAATCCTCGGACTGGGGGCCTAGAACATGTACGAAATGCCGGACGAAATCCAGGTCGAGGCCGACGGTGCCCTGCGCATCATCACCCTCAACCGGCCCGACGACCTCAACGCGGTCAACGACAATCTGCATGTCGGTCTGGCCAAGATCTGGGAGGAGCTGAACGAGGACGTCGGGGCCCGCGCAGCGGTGATCACCGGTGCAGGACGGGCCTTTTCGGCCGGTGGCGACTTCAACTACCTGGACGAGTTACGCAGGGACGAAGCGCTGCGCCAGAAGACGATCAAGCACGGCCGCGACCTCGTCATCGGCATGGTGCGGTGCCGTATCCCGGTCGTGGCGGCCGTCAACGGGCCGGCCGTGGGGCTCGGCTGCAGCCTGGCGGCGCTGTCCGATGTCGTCTACATCGGCGAGAACGCCTTCTTCGCCGACCCGCACGTCTCGATCGGTCTGGTGGCCGCCGACGGCGGACCGCTGGTGTGGGGTTCGCAGATAAGCCTGTTGCAGGCCAAGGAGTTTGCGCTCACCGGTGTACGCATCAAGGCCGCCCGTGCCGTCGAGCTGGGGCTCGCCAACCACGTCGTCGCGGACCCGCTCGCCGAAGCGATCACCTGTGCCAAGAAGCTGTTGGAGCTTCCTCAGCAGGCCGTCGAGGCGACAAAGCGGCTGATGAACATCCAATTGGAGAAGTCGGTGATGGCTTCGCTGGACTACGCCAACCTCGCCGAATACGTGTCGTTCGGGACGCCTGAGTTCAACAAGATCGTCGACGGCCTGATCGCCAAGAAGTAGCGCCTCGTACCGCGAAATATCATTCCGGGCTGTGCATGTTCGCCAATCCACGACCCGGAATGATATTTCGCGGTTAGGGGCCCAACTCCTCGGAGCGCTGGATCGTGCCGGTGATGCCTGAAGCATCCTGCTGCGCCAGGAGGACCGCCGCGCGGGCCATTGCCTCCGG
The DNA here is from genome assembly GCF_001650495.1 of Mycolicibacterium iranicum. Lineage (GTDB taxonomy): Bacteria > Actinomycetota > Actinomycetes > Mycobacteriales > Mycobacteriaceae > Mycobacterium > Mycobacterium iranicum_A. The sequence continues at coordinate 60,730 of NZ_LWCS01000021.1, forward strand.
CGGCTCGACCATCTCCGGCGGGATCTGCATACCCGCGCCCCCGGCCTGCCAGCCCTCGGTCAGTACGACGCGCGACGGGCTCAGGCAGTTGACGGCGATGTTGTCCGCTCTGAGGTCGGCGGCCATACCGAGATAAAGCCGCTCCGCGGCGGCCTTCGACACCCAGTAGGCGTTCGCGCCGTGCTCGGTCATCGTGACCCCGGTGGTCGTGATCGCGATCAGCGAGCCCCCGCCGCGGGCGCGCACATGGGGGATGACGGCCTTGGTGACCAGGAAGACGCCGGTGGTGTTCACGTCGAGGCACAACTGCCAGCGCTTCAGCGGCGTGGACTCGATCGGGCCCAGCCACAGGACCCCCGCGTTCGCGACCAGGATGTCGATACCGCCGAACTCGGCGACCGTCGCCGCCACCGCGGCGTCGACGGACGCTTCGCTGGTGACGTCGCACGCGACCGGCAGCGCGCGTCCACCGTCATCGGTGATGCGCTGTGCGACAGAGCCGATCGTGCCGGGCAGCTTACCCTCCCGTTCGGATCGAGCCGCCACGGCAACGGATGCACCCGCGCACGCCAACGCCGCGGCGACGGTGGCGCCGATACCCCGGCTCGCGCCGGCGACGAACGCCACCTTCCCGTCCAGCACGCCGCTCACTTCGGGGGGAACCGCAAAGCTCCGTCGAGGCGGATGATCTCGCCGTTGAGGTAGTCGTTCTCCACGATGCTCTGTGCCAGCCGCGCGTACTCCGTCGAGCGGCCCATACGCTTCGGGAACGGCACCTGCGGGCCCCAATACTGCTCGAGTTGGTCGGCGGCCTTGCCATAGGCGGGCGTGTTGATCGTGCCAGGGGCGATCGTCACCACGCGAATGCCCAACGGGGACAAGTCACGTGCGGCCACCAGTGTCATGCCGAGAACACCGCCTTTGGCCGCGGAGTATGGGAGCTGCCCGATCTGGCCCTCGTAGCCGGCGATCGACGCCGTGTTGATGATGACGCCGCGCGCGCCTTCTTCGAGCGGATCTGTCTTGGCGATTGCCGCGGCCGACAGTCGCATGACGTTGAACACCGCGGTCAGATAGAACTCGATCGTCTTCTTGAAGCCGTCGAGGTCCAGTGGTGAGCCATCCTTGCCGATCAGCCGGCCGCCACTGGCGGGTCCGCCATGGGTGTCGACCGAGATGCGCAGCGGCGCCAGCGATTGCGCCTCGGCGATCGCCGCATTGACCGACTCCTCCGACGTGGCGTCGGTGCGGACGTAGCGCACCCCGAGTTCGGACTCCAGGGCCTTGCCCTTGTCGTCGGCGAGATCGGCGATCACCACCTTGCCGCCCGCGCCCACCAGCCGGCGCACCGTCGCCTCTCCCAGTCCACCCGCGCCTCCGACGACCAGGGCAGAGCTTCCGGCGATCTCCATACGGACCCTCCTTGAAACGACGACTCTCTGCAGTGGAGAATAGCATTCTCAACATTGGAACGGTCGGCCCGGGAGTGAGCCTGCGTAACCTGTCTGAAGTGACCATCGACGAGCTCATCGCCGCTGCTCGCGGCGGGTCACCGCGCGCGACCGGGCGGCTGCTCAGCGCCGTCGAGGGCCCCCGGCGCGCGGAGGTGCTCGAAGCTCTGGGGGCGGTGACTCCGACGCGCGTCGTCGGGATCACCGGTCCGCCGGGTGCGGGAAAGTCGACGACGGTGGGGGCATTGGTCGGCGCCTACCGCGCGAACGGCATGCGGGTCGCCGTGCTGGCCGTCGATCCGTCTTCCCCGTACAGCGGCGGCGCGCTCCTGGGAGACCGTATCCGAATGGCAGCGCACATCAACGATCCCGACGTGCTGATCCGATCGGTGGCGACCCGTGGTCATCTCGGCGGTCTCGCCGCCGCGGTGCCCGGATCGATCAAACTGCTGTCGGCACTCGGCTACGACCTGGTGATGCTGGAGACGGTGGGAGTCGGCCAGTCGGAGATCGAGATCGCCGCAGTGGCCGATCCGACAGTCGTGGTGCTCAATCCCGGTGCGGGCGATGCCATCCAGGCGGCGAAGGCCGGTCTGCTTGAGGTGGCCGACATCGTCGTGGTCAACAAAGCCGACCGCGACGGTGCCGATCAGACGGTACGGGACCTGCGCGCGGAAACTTCTGCGCCCACTCTCAAACTCGTTGCCGCACAGGGCGACGGTCTGGCCGAGCTCGTCGACGTGATCGATGCGCATCACCGGGCTGACAGCCCGGAGCGCCGGGCGGCCAGGGCGCGCTCTCAGATCCTGTCGCTGGCGCAGACTCTGCTCCGCAACCATCCAGAACTGGATCGGCTTTCGGCGTCGGTCGCCGAGGGCGGCGAGGATGCCTACAGCGCCGCCGAACGTCTCTTCGCAGACGACTCGACGGGTAGATCGAGCATGCGTCGAGACATCTGACTGAGTTGTGCGCGCAGTGTCTCGGCATCGAAGTCGGCGACGAGCGGATGCATGACCGCGACGCTGATCGCGCTGGACAGCATCGCAGCGTGGAAACGCGCGTCGACGCCGGGCTCGGTGCCGAGCAGCGCCGCGTAGAGGCGTTCGATGAAGCGCTGAAAGGGCTCGTGTTCGGCCTGCAATCGGATGATCACCGGATCGAACTGCAGGACGCTGACGACACCGCGGCGCTCGATGGCCTGGTCGATCATCCGGTCCAGGAGGACTTCACGGGCTCCCACCGGATGGCCGACGGCCTCAGCCGCCTCCACCGCGTCTTCCAGCCGGCTCATCTCGCGTTCGGTGATCGCGATGACGATCTCTTCCTTCGTCTTGAATTGCCGGTACACCGCGGCCTTGGTAACTCCCATGGCGTCGGCGATCATCTGGAGGGACGTGCCGCTGACGCCGTGCTCGGCGATGAGTTTCAGCGCCGCGTCCAGGACGCGGGTCTGGGCCGCCGTCCTGGTGATCGCGCCGAACTTCTCGGGTGCCGTCGTCACACCGATGAGGGTAGTCGACCACCGGGGCTGTAGGTTGCCGATCGGCTACCGGGTTACGACAGTGACGTGCCGGTGGCTGCCGTGTAGCCCGCGCGATACCCGAATACCATGGCCGGTCCGATGGTGCCGCCGGCGCCGCCGTAGGCCTTGCCGGTGGCGCCGGCCATCGCATTACCCGCCGCGAACAGTCCGGTGATAGCCGTGCCGCTGACATGCAGGACGCGCCCGTCTCGATCGGTGCGGGGTCCGCCTTTCGTACCCATGGCGCCGATGGACACCGGCACTGCGAAGTAGGGTGCGGTGTCGATCGGCCCGAGTGTCTGTCCCGCCGTGGTGGGTGCCGACTGGTCACCCCAGTAACCGTCGTAAGCGCTTGCGCCCCGGCCGAAGTCGGGATCACATTCGTCGGTGACGTTCTCATTCCACTCGGCCAGCGTCGCCGCGAGCCCGGCGGGGTCGATTCCGGTCTTCTCGCCGAGTTCATCGAGATCGGCCGACTGGCAAAACCAGTCGGGCACCGGCCCGTCGGGGTCGACGCCGAGGAAACCATAATGCTTGAGGTGCAGTGAATCGAAGACGATCCACGCAGGATCGTTGGCGTAGCCCAACTTCGGGTCGAGGAAGTGGAATGGTCCGGCCATCGAGTTGTATTCGCCGGCCTCGTTGAGGAAACGCTTGCCTGCCCGGTTGACGATGATGCTGCGTGGGCGGGTTCGTTCCAGCCGGACGCTTCTGCTGCGCGGGCGTCCTTCGAAGGTGTCACCGGGAATCTGGACGATGGGCACCCACCACGCTTCACCCATGTTGGCCAGATCGGCGCCGTGTGCCATCGCCATGCGCAGGCCGTCGCCGGTGTTGTTGGGTGGCGAAACCGCGCCGCGCATCGGTCCGCGCAGATACGCCTCGACCAGGCGCTGATCCCACTCGAAGCCGCCGGTGCCCAGGATCACGGCTTTTCGCGCGCGCAGCCGGAACTCCCTGTCGCCTTGCTGAATTCGGACTCCGGTGATGCCCAGCGCATCGGCGACGAGTTCGGTCGCGCGTGCGCCGGTGTGTGGGGAGATGCCTCGGTCCAGCAGGCCCTTCAACAGTCCGGCGATGAGCGCCGTGCCTGCGACGCAGTAGTTCCCCGACTCGCTGTCGACCGAGGCGTGGATGCGGGCGCGGGTCTCGGCGTCGATTCCGACATTGCTGAAGTCGGCGGGAAACGACGAGATTCGGTCGCTCCACTCGCCGAGGCGAGACAGATCGAAGGGTTTGGCGTTCAGCGAACGGCCGCCGCCGGGCTTGCCGCCGGGCAGTTCAGGCTTGTAGTCGGGAAAGCCCGCGGCAACCTCGAACACCAGAGAGCTGTGCGCTTCCACAAAGTCGAGCATCGGCGCGCCGGTGGTCACGAACGTCTCGACCAGGTCGTCGTCCATGAAACCCAAAGACTGCGCGCGGAGGTAGGCCATCGCATCCTCGGCGGTCAACTCGCCGTCGGCGGCGCGGTTGTGCGCCGGAATCCACACGATCCCGCCCGACACCGCCGTCGTGCCGCCGACGGTGGACGCCTTCTCGTACACCTCGACGCTGGCGCCGTGCACGGCGGCGGCCAGTGCCGCGGTGAGTCCCGCGCCGCCGCTACCCAGAACGACGACATCGACCTCGTGATCCCAGTCGGACACCGTAGTCCCCTTTCCTGTCAGCTAAGAATCGCCGATAACTCGTTGGCCGCCTTCATGACTGCGTCACGCCCATCCAGGACGACATCCTCGCGGTGCGAGATCAGGTTGATACAGGTCGGCGGTGACGGCAATCTCCGGCGGACGGGCACGGCCAAGCCATAGGTGTTCGGCTCTATCTCGCCGTGGGTGATGACCCAGCCCTGCCGGCGGGTCTGCTGGACGAGTTCGCGTTCGCCGGGCCGTGGCGGCATGCTCGCCAGCAGCGCGAGACCGGCCGCCCCGCGATCCAGGGGGTAACGGCTGCCCTCGTGGAATGACAGCTGGTAATACACATTTGTCGGGACCATCACCGCGATCGCCACCTGCTGTTCGCCCTCGGCGACCAAGAGGGACACCGTGGTGCCGAGTTCGTCGGCGAGGCCGCGCAGTGTCGGGACGCACAGCTGTCGGACGTTGTTGTCGAACGACGCGCCGAGCACCGCGAGCGCGGACGCGGACCGGTATCGCCCGTCTTCTCCTTTTGCCACGAAACGGAATTGGGCCAGCGTGCTCAACAGCCGGTAGGCGATGGTGCGGTGCACCCCGATGTCGTCGGCGACCTGCGCCACGGTGAGGCCCGTCGGCGAGCTCGCCACCAACTGCAGTGCGTTGAGCCCGCGGGCCAGGGTCTGGGATCCGGGCGCGCCGGGACCCGCGGCCGGGTTTCCGGAATCAGTCATTACGGACCTTCCTTGACAGACACCGTCGCGAGAGTGATGCTCTGACTATAGTGCACATGCATGTGCGATAAATGAGCAAGGTGCTTACAAAATACGAGAATCACATTCTCGGTGTCAAGGGCTCAGGCGGGTTGCCGTGGAAGGGGTGCAGGGGTGGCAGAGTTCGAGAGCGTTTGGAGCGACCTGCAGGGCGTCGCGTTCTCCCAGGGCTACCTCGTCGTCGGGGGTGTACGAACCCGCTACCTGCACGCCGGCGACACGGCCAAGCCTGCGCTGATTCTCCTGCACGGTTCCGGCGGACATGCCGAGGCGTACGTTCGCAATCTCGAGGCTCATGCCGAGCACTTCTCGACGTGGTCGATCGACATGCTCGGTCACGGATACACCGACAAACCGGGTCATCCGCTCGAGATCCGGCACTACGTGGAACATCTCGCCGGCTTCCTGGACGCCATCGGTGTCCAGCGAGCTCACATCAGCGGGGAGTCGCTGGGTGGCTGGGTCGCGGCGCGCATCGCCTGCGACCGTCCGGAACTCGTCGAGCGCCTCGTACTGAACACCGCAGGCGGGTCTCAGGCCGACCCCGAGGTGATGAAGAGAATCATCACGTTGTCGATGGCCGCGGCAGAGAACCCGACGTGGGAGACGGTGCAGGCCAGGATCAAATGGCTGATGGCCGACAAGTCCAAGGATTACGACGACATCGTGGCGAGCCGTCAGCGTGTCTACCGGCAACCGGGTTTCGTCGACGCGATGCGCGACATCATGGCGTTACAGGATCCCGAGATCAGAGCGCGAAATCTGCTCGGCCCCAGGGAATATGGGGCGATCACCGCGCCGACGCTGGTGCTTTGGACCAGCGATGACCCCACAGCCGATGTCGAGGAGGGGCGGCGGATCGCATCGATGATCCCGGATGCCCGCTTCGAGGTGATGTCGGGGTGCGGACATTGGCCGCAGTACGAGGATCCGAAGACTTTCGATCGACTGCACCTGGACTTCCTGCTGGGGCGCGTGTGACTCCCACGCACGGCGGAATCGAACGGGTCGACGTCGTCATCGTCGGCGCAGGCCCGGCCGGACTGACGTTGGCGAACATCCTCGGCCTGCAGGGTGTTCGGACACTGGTTGTGGACGAACGCGACAAGCTCATCGACTATCCCCGCGGCGTGGGGCTCGACGACGAATCGCTGCGCACCTTCCAGGCGATCGGTCTGGTCGACCGCGTTCTGCCACATACCGTGCCCAACCAGATTCTGAGGTTCTTCGACGCCAAGCGGAACCTGCTCGCCGAGATGGCGCCCCCTGACGCGCGATTCGGCTGGCCGAAGCGAAATGGCTTCGTCCAGCCCATGGTCGACGCCGAACTGTTCCAGGGTCTGGAGCGGTTCGACCACGTCGAGGTCCGGTTCGGGTACCGGATGCACAACTGCTCCGAGACGGGTGACGGCGTGACCGTCGAGTTCGACGGGGGACAACCCGCCGTCCGCGCCCGCTACGTGGTGGGCTGCGACGGTGGCCGCAGCGCCACCCGGCGTCTGATGGGCGTGTCGTTCGACGGCACGACGTCGTCGACGCGCTGGCTGGTCGTCGACATCGCCAACGACCCCCTCGGTCATCCCAACAGCGAGGTGGGGGCCGACCCCCGCAGGCCCTACGTGTCGATCGCGATCGCGCACGGCATCCGGCGCTTCGAGTTCATGATCCACCCCGACGAGACCGACGAAGAGGCCGACGACCCGGCGTTCGTGAGAAGAATGCTGGCGCAGCTGATCCCGTACCCGGAGCGGGTCGACATGATCCGCCACCGGGTCTACACGCACCACTCCCGCATCGCGGGCTCCTTTCGCGCGGGCCGGCTGATGCTCGCCGGCGACGCCGCCCACCTGATGCCCGTGTGGCAGGGCCAGGGTTACAACAGCGGCATCCGCGACGCCGCGAACCTGGGTTGGAAATTGGCCGCCGTGGTCACCGGCAAGGCAGGGGACTCGTTGCTCGACTCCTACGACATCGAACGCCGCAAGCATGCGCGCGCGATGATCGACCTCTCGACGATGGTCGGCCGCGTGATCTCCCCGACGAACCGGAAAGTGGCCGCGTTGCGGGACCGGATCATCCACGCCGCATCAGCCGTACCGACGCTGAAACGCTACGTGCTCGAGATGCGGTTCAAGCCGATGCCGCGCTACCTTCAGGGCGCGGTGCACCACGGCGAACACGCGGCCCCGAACTCGCCGACCGGCACCCTGTTCATCCAGCCTCGGGTGGACACCCGCGACCGCCAGAATGTGCTCCTCGACGAGATCCTGGGGTCCGGCTTCGCGGTCCTGTGCTGGAGCAACAATCTGCGCGCGGTCCTCGGCGATGACGCATTCGAGCAGTGGAAACGGCTGGGAGCCAACTTCATCGAAGTCCGGCCGATGACTCAGCTGCACTGGCAGGGCCACGACGACCAGGATGTGGTGGTCGTCGGGGACCGCACTGGTGCACTCAAGGCATGGTTCGACGTCTACACCGACTCGGTGCTGTTCGTGCGCCCCGACCGTTGTATCGCAGGCGCCTGCATCGCGCAGCGCGCCGCGGAAGTATCGACTGCGCTGTTTTCGGCGCTGCATCTGAACGTGACACCTCACCAGGGAGGAGGATCGGATTCTCATGGCCCAGAGCGAGATAGCGCTGTGCTGCATGTCGCACAGCCCGCTGCTGAACCTTCCGGGACCGTCACAGGAACTCCTTGACGACATCGAAGGTGCGATCGCGATCGCCAGGGACTTCGTCGCGGCTTTCGACCCGGAGCTCGTCGTGACCTTCTCGCCCGACCATTACAACGGGTTCTTCTACCGAACGATGCCACCGTTCTGCATCGGTACCGCGGCGCAAGGGGTGGGCGACTATGGCACCCACAAGGGGCCGCTGAACGTGCCCGCCGATCTGGCTACGGACTGCGCCAGATCCGTTCTCGACGCCGATGTGGACGTTGCGATCTCGGCGGCGATGGACGTCGACCACGGAACCGTTCAGCCGCTGCAGAAGCTCTTCGGTGACGCGACGGCCAAGCCTGTGATCCCGGTTTTCATCAATTCGGTGGCGGCGCCCTTGAGCCCCGTCAGGCGGGTGCGAGTCCTCGGCGCTGCCGTCGGCGCCTATCTCGCCACCCTCGGCAAGCGGGTTCTGGTGGTCGGGTCCGGCGGACTCTCCCTCGATCCGCCGGTGCCGACGCTGGCGACCGCACCACCGGCGGCGCTGGAGCGGATCGTGCACGGTGTCCCGATGAGCACAGAACAGCGGCAGGCCCGCCAGACGGCCGTGATCGAAGCGGCACGCGAATTCGCCTCAGGTCAGGGCCGACTCGCCCCGCTCAACCCCGAGTGGGACCTCGCATTCCTCGATCTTCTCGACACCGGCCGACTGGCCGAGGTGGATGGCTGGGACAACGGGTGGATCGCGGCGCAGGCAGGAAACTCCGCCCATGAGGTCAGAACCTGGGTGGCGGCCTTCTCGGCGCTGGCCGCCCAGGGGCACTACGAAACCGGCAGCCGGTTCTACCGCGCCGCTCCGCAATTGATCGCGGGGTTCGCCATCAGAACGGCGGTGTGCTCATGACGGCGCAGGAGTTCGACCATGTCGTCGACGTTCTGGTCGTCGGTTCCGGTGGTGGTGGGATGACCGCCGCGCTGGCCGCGGACGCCGAGGGTCTCAGCACCCTGGTGGTGGAGAAGTCACCGAGGTTCGGCGGATCGACGGCACTGTCCGGCGGCGGGATCTGGGTGCCGGGTGCGCCGTCGCAGCGCAGGGAAGGTTACGTACCCGACCCTGACGCGGTGTTCACCTATCTCAAGGAGATCACCGCAGGTCTGGTCAGCGACGCGCGGCTGCGCAAGTATGTCGAGGCCGCGCCCGAGATGATGGAGTTCCTCGAAAAGCTCAGTCCTTGGCTGGAATTCGTCTGGAAGCCCGGTTACGCCGACTACTACCCGGAAGTGAACGGCGGCTCGGCCCTCGGAAGTACGATCAACGTCCCCGAGATCGACCTGCGCGAGCTCGGCCACGAGGAACAGAATCTCCTCGCGCCACTCGCGCTGGCCCCCAGAGGGATCTGGTTCGCGCCGAAGGATCTGCGATTGTTCTATCAGGTACGCCAATCTTGGCGGGGCAAAGCCGTTCTCGTGAAACTGATCTGGCGGATGTTCCGGGCACGGGTGTTCGGCGATCGGATGGCAGCCATCGGTCAGTCGCTCATCGCACGGCTGCGGCTGGCGATGGAGCAGCAGAAGATCCCACTGTGGTTGAACTCCCCGATGACAGAGCTGATCACCGACAGTGACGGCCCCGACGGACGGGTGGTCGGCGCGGTGATCGAAAAGGACGGGCAGGCGCTGCGGGTACGGGCCACGCGTGGTGTCGTACTGGCCAGCGGCGGCTTCGACCACGACATGCAGTGGCGTCTACAACATCTGCCCGAGCTCGCCCGCGTCGCCGAGCTGGCCGGACCCGGAAAGGACTGGAGTTTCGGCAATCCGGCAGCCATGGGAGACGGGATCAGAGCGGGGGAGAAGGTCGGCGCGGCCACCGAACTCCTCGACGAGGCCTGGTGGTTCCCCGCGATGTGCTGGCCGGACGGCCGGCTGCAATTCATGCTCAACGAGCGGATGATGCCTGCCCAGTTCGTCGTCAACGGTGCAGGAAGACGCTTCATCAACGAGGCGGCGCCCTACATGGACTTCGCCCACGCCATGATCGATGGTGAGCGGAAAGGTGTCACCCACATCCCGTGCTGGCTGATCACAGACATCCGGTCGTTTCACCGCTACGTGGTCGGCGGGCACCTGCCGATCCCGAAGGTGCCGTTCGCGCCGGTCCCGACCGGCGGGAAGGTGCCCCAGGCGTGGCTCGAATCGGGCGTGGTCAAGACCGGCGTCAGCTGGGAAGAGCTGGCACGCGAGATCGGCGTCCCCGGAGACGAGCTTCGCAAGACCGCCGAACGTTTCAACGCGTTGGCGCGCCAGGGACATGACGACGACTTCAACCGCGGTGACAGCGCCTACGACAACTACTACGGCGACCAGACCCTGCCCAATCCCAACCTGTATCCCCTCGGCAAGCCGCCCTACTACGCCTTCCAGATCATTCTCGGCGACCTCGGCACGTCGGGCGGGTTGCGCACCGACGAGTTCGCCCGGGTGCTGCGCTCCGATGACACAGTGATCGACGGGCTCTATGCCGTCGGCAATGTGTCGGCCGCGGTGATGGGCCGCAGCTATGCGGGCGCCGGCGCCACCATCGGACCGGCGATGGCGTTCGGGTACGTCGCTGCAAAGCACATCGCCGAGTCGCAATCCGCAGCCCAGGCCACCACATCAACAGCCAGATCTTCAGCGATCGATAGCCCCGAATCTTCAAGGAGGTAACCAACAATGAAAATATCCCTCTTCTACGAGTTCCCGCTGCCACGCCCGTGGGGGGAAGACGACGAACACCAGTTGTTCCAGCACGGTCTGGACGAGGTCGAACTCGCCGACCGAGCGGGCTTCTCCACGGTGTGGCTCACCGAGCATCACTTCCTTGAGGAGTACTGCCATTCGACCGCACCGGAGATGTTCCTGGCCGCGGCGAGCCAGCGCACCGAGAACATTCGGCTCGGCTTCGGTGTCATGCACCTGCCGCCACCGATCAATCACCCTGCTCGTATCGCCGAGCGGGTCGCCACCCTGGACCATCTGTCCAACGGTCGCGTGGAGTTCGGCACGGGAGAAGGGTCGTCGGTTGCTGAACTCGGCGGCTTCAACATCGACCCGGCTGACAAGCGCACCATGTGGGAAGAGGCGCTCGAGGTCTCGATCCGCTGTATGACGGAGGCGCCGTTCACGGGCTTCAAGGGTGAGCATGTCGAGATGCCCGCCCGCAACGTCATCCCCAAGCCACTGCAGAGCCCGCACCCGCCGGTCTGGGTCGCGTGCACTCGCCCGTCCTCCGTCGGCATGGCCGCCGAGAAGGCGATCGGCGCACTGAGTTTCGCCTACACCGGCCCGGAGGCGCTCAAAGACCGCGTCGACGGCTACTACCGCGACTTCGAGGAGAAGGGCACGCCGATCACTCCGGCCATCAACCCGAACCTGCTCGCCATCGGCGGCGACCTGTCGATGATGGTCGCCAAGACCGACGAGGAGGCGCTCCAGCGGCTCGGCATCGGCGGCGGATTCTTCTCGTTCGGGATCATGCACTACTACCTGACGGGAATGCACACACCCGGTCGCACCGGCGTGTGGGAGCTGTACCAGGACGCGGTCAAGGATGACCCGACCCTGGCCTACGGCCCAGGACGCGGCGCGATCGGTTCACCCGACACCGTCCGCGAATTCCTGCGCGGCTACGAGGCCAGCGGTGTCGACGAGATCATCCTGCTCCTCAACCCGCGCAGCCACGAAGGGACGATGGAGTCCATCGAGATCATGGGCAGGGAGATCCTGCCTGAGTTCATCGAACGCGACGAGAAGGCGGTCAAGGACAAGGCCAAGCGCCTTGAGCCGGTGATCGAGAAGGTCGAGGCGCGCCGCCAAGATTGGGATGCGCCTCTGTTCGACGAGACGTACGCGTTCGGCGGGTTGCCCACCGGCAAAGGTGGAAAGTTCACCGCGGGTGAGATCCCGGAGGCCATGGCCGAGATCAACGAGGGCCGCGTCAAGGCCGCGCAGGCGGAAAAGGATGCGAAAGCAGCCAAAGAAGCCGCGGGCTGAGCGACACTCACGACCGTGGTGCAGATCGACGAACTGTTCCGCTACGACGGCAGGCGCGTGATCGTGACAGGCTGTGCGTCGGGTATCGGTGCGGCGCTGGTAAGGCTGCTGGACGGGCTCGGGGCCGAGGTGATGGGCCTCGACGTCCGCTCTCCCGCAACAGATCTGCGGGTTTCCGAGTTTCGTGCCATCGACCTGGCTGACGAAGGGTCGATCGCCGACGCGGCGGCTGCGGTCGAAGGCCCGGTCGATGCGTTGTTCAACGTCGCCGGGGTGTCGTCGGGCATCAAGGATCCGCTACGGGTCGTCAGGATCAACTTCCTGGGCACCAGGAGGTTCACCGAGGCAATCACCCCTCTGATGCCGTCGGGATCGGCGATCGCCAACGTGTCGTCGTTGGCGGCGTCGCAGTATCTCGCCAACGCGCCGGTGACACTGGGCTTACTGGAAACCCAGTCATTCAGAGAGGGCATCGAGTGGTGTCACCGCAATCCCGAAGCGCTCGCCGACGGGGGTTACCGCCTGTCGAAGGAGGCCACCATCCTCTACGGTTTGCGCACTGTCAAAGTGCTGGGAGCCAGGGGTATCCGCGTCAACTGCACTGCGCCGGGGGTGACGGACACCCCGATCCTCGACCAACTGAGAAGCGCTTATGGTCAAGGTTTCCTGGACTCCTTCCAGAATCCGCTGGGCCGTCACGCGGATGCCGACGAGCAGGCGAGCGTCCTTGCGTTCCTCAACAGCGCGGCGGCCAGGCACATCACCGGTCACGTCATCTGGGTGGACGGCGGATCGGTCGCCGAACGCGTCTTCGGTGATCTGAATGGCCAACGACGAGCGAGGGACGCGCGATGACCGGCACGATGAGCGACTTCCGCAAGGCCGCCGACGAGCTCCGCAACTGGGGACGGTGGGGCGACGACGACGAACTCGGCACGCTGAACTTCATCACCCCGAAGAAGGTCGCCGAGGCGGCGGGACTGGTCAAGCGGGGCAAGGTCATCCCCCTGGGGGGTGACTTCAGCTCGGGAGGGCCGCAGGGCGCGTTCAAGTTCCGGCAGAACCCCGTGCACGTGATGACGATCGACGGCGGCGATGCCTCGACCCTCGTCCGGTACGGCCCGGAATGGCTGCGCAACGCCGTGGCCTCCGACGTCAGCGCGTTTTTCGCCGACAACCCGTTCCGCTTCAACGACGACATGATCGTGATGCCGCTCCAGGCGGCCACCCAGTGGGATGCGCTGTCGCACGTCTATTACGAAGACAAGCTGTACAACGGCTTTCCGGCGGACTCGGTGACGAGCTTCGGCGCCTACCACCTCGGCATCGAGAAGGTCGACGTGAAGGGCATCGTCTCGCGCGGGGTTCTGTTGGATGTCGTGGCCCACCGGGGTGCTGAGGTGTTCTGTGAACCCGGACGCCCGATCACGCCGGACGAGCTGGACGAGATCGTGACCCGGCAGAACGTCGAGATCCGTTCGGGTGACATCGTCGTCGTGCACACCGGGTGGTGGACGTGCTTCCTGTCCACCGGGGACGGCGGTCAAGCCGGCTCAGGTCTGCACTGGACGTGCGCCTCCTGGCTGCACCGGCACGAGGTGGCGGCAGTGGCGGCCGACAATCTGATGGTCGAAGATCCCGACCCGTCCAACGGGGTCGAGGGAACCTTTCTGCCGATGCACATGCTGTGCCTTCGAGACATGGGCCTGATGCTCGGCGAGTACTGGGATCTCGGCCAGCTGGCCGCCGACTGTGCCGCCGACGGCATCTATGAATTTCAGCTTGTCGCACCGCCACTGAAAGTGGTGGGTGCGGTGGGCGCGCCTGTCAGTCCGATTGCGATCAAGTGAGTGGTGAAGTGACCAATACCGATCAACCGTTCATCGTCGGTCTCGGCGGAACACTGCGGGCCAACTCGTCGACCGAGCGGGCACTGCGGTACTGCCTGGAAGCTGTCGAGAAACAGGGCGGGAGAACCCGACTGTTCGCCGCCGAAGAACTCGATCTGCCGATGTATGCACCGCATGAACTCGAACGCACCCCGCGGGCACTGGAGTTGGTCAAGACGCTGCGGGACGCCGACGCCGTCGTCGTCGGTTCCCCCGGTTATCACGGCGCGGTGTCCGGGCTGGTCAAGAACGCGCTCGACTACATCGAAGACCTCCGCGAGGATCCGCGGGTGTATCTCGACAACACGCCGTGGGGTTGCATCAGCTGTGCCTACGGTTGGCAGGCCGCGGTGGGCACGCTGACGCAGTTGCGCAGCATCGGTCATGCCCTGCGGGCGTGGCCGACACCGCTGGGGGTGGCGATCAATTCGGCTGACCCCATCTGGGACCCGTCTGGTGCTCTCGCCGACACCGAACAGGGCAAGACAGTCGCGAACCAACTCGAATTGCTGGCCACCCAGGTGCTGGCTTTCGCACATACCAACAGGGAAACGGCGTGAGACCGTGACCTTCGAATCCAAGTCTGTGCTGATCGACGGGCTGACCACGGGTTATCTCGAAGAAGGACAGGGAGATCCGGTCGTTCTGCTGCACGGTGGTGAGTTCGGCGCCAGTGCCAGGATCGGGTGGGAACGCACAATCGGCGCGCTGGCGCAGCGCTATCGCGTGCTGGCGCCGGACATGCTGGGCTTCGGTGACTCAGCCAAAGTCGTCGACTTCAACGACGGTCGCGGTATGCGAATCCGGCATATCGCCCGGTTCTGTGATGCGATGGGCGTCAAGTCAGCCCATTTCGTCGGGAACTCGATGGGTGCGATCAATCTCTTGGTCGACGCCACCTCGGATGCTGCGGTGCTGCCTGTCCGCAGTCTGGTTGCGATCTGCGGTGGCGGTGAGATCCAGCGCAATGAGCACGTCAGTGCCCTCTATGACTACGACGCCACCTTCGACGGAATGCGCCGTATCGTCACCGCGCTGTTCGCCGACAACTCCTATCCGGACAACGGCCACTACGTGCGGAGGCGATACGAGTCCAGCATCGCGCCGGGTGCGTGGGAAGCCCTGGCGGCAGCCAGGTTTCGACGCCCGGGGCTCGAACCCCCCGCAGCTCCGAGCAGCGCACGTTCTTATGACCGGATCGCGGTACCCGCGCTGGTGGTGGAAGGCGGACAGGACAAGCTGCTGTCGGCGGGTTGGGCGGCTGAGATAGCGGGTCAGATCAAATTGGGGCAATCGGCGGTGATCGACGGAGCCGGGCATTGCCCACAGATCGAACAGCCAGAAATCACCAACGAACTTCTGCTGGACTTTCTCGGAGGGATCGCCGATGACTGAACTTGACGGCAAGGTCGCGATCGTCACCGGCGGTGCGTCGGGGATCGGCCGTGGGATCACCGAGAGATTCGCCGCCGAAGGTGCACATGTCGTGGTGGCTGACATCCGCGACGACCTCGGCGAAAGCCTTGTGGATGAGCTCGATTCGACCGGGGCGAGAGTCGTTTACCGGCACGCCGACGTCGGGGAGCAGGCTCAGGTCGCAGAGCTCGTCGAGGCGGCGGTCTCGACCTTCGGCGGTCTGCACGTGATGGTCAACAACGCCGGAATCTCCAGCCCGCTGCGCAAGGGACTGCTCCACGAAGACTTCGAAGAGTTCGACCGCGTCATGCGCGTGAACCTCCTCGGGCTGATGGCAGGCACGCGCGAGGCCGCTCGGCACATGGCCGACAACGGTGGCGGATCGATCATCAACCTCGGTTCGATCGGTGGCATCCAGGCAGGCGGCGGCGTATCGACCTACCGGGCGTCCAAGGCTGCCATCATCCACTTCACCAAGTGCGCGGCCATCGAGCTTGCCGACTTCGAGGTCCGGGTCAACTGCCTTGCGCCAGGCAATATCCCGACTCCGATTCTGGCGACGTCGGCGACGGACGAGGACCGCGAGCGGCTGGAGCGCTTCGAGGCAAGGATCCGGCAGCAGATGCGCGACGACAGGCCGCTCAAGCGCGAGGGCACCGCAGACGACGTCGCCGAGGCAGCGCTCTACCTCGCGACGGACCGCTCTCGCTACGTGACCGGGATCGTGCTGCCCGTCGACGGCGGCACGGTGGCAGGCAAGGTAATCGTCCGCAAGCCGCGCGAAAGCCCCGACAGACAGGCATGAGGTCTTTAAATCAGTCGCTTGACTTAAGCGGTATGAGGCGGTTCACTGAACATGTGACGACAGTGAGGACCATCCGAGCCGACCGCGCCACCACCACGCAAGAGGCGATCCTGAAGGCCGCTGAACGGCTCTACGCCGAACACGGGGTGTATGCGGTGTCGAATCGTCAGGTGAGCGAGGCGGCGGGGCAGGGGAACAACGCGGCCGTCGGATATCACTTCGGTACGAAGACCGATCTGGTGCGTGCCATCGAGCAGAAGCACCGCGCCTCGATCGAACTGTTGCTCGAGCGGATGGTGGCCGACACGGGTGATTCCGCAGAGCTGCGGGACTGGATCGCATGCCTGGTCTGCTCGCTTACCGAACACCTTGCTCAGCTTGGAAACCCGACGTGGTACGCCCGCTTCGCGGCCCAAGCATTGGCGGACCCGGCCTACCAGAAAATCGTCGTCCGGGACGCGCTCGCATCGCCGTCGCTCGTCCGCGTCGTCGACGGCATCACGCGATGCCTGCCCGATCTGCCGATGGCCGTCGTCGTCGAGCGCAACATCATGGCCCGAAATCTGCTGGTGCACACCTGCGCCGACTTCGAGCGGGCGTTCGCCGATGGCGCCGACCTGCCCCGAACATCGTGGAGCGCAGTCGGATCCGGTCTCATCGACGCGATCGTCGGCCTGTGGCGGTCGCCCGTGACGGAGCTGCCCTGACATGAGGATCACCGTCGACCAGGACAAGTGCGTGTCCTCCGGTCAGTGCGTGCTCAACGCGATGGAGGTGTTCGACCAACGTGACGACGACGGCGTCGTCGAGCTGCTCATCCCCGAGCCCGGACCCGAATACGCCCACCAGACCCGCAACGCCGCCGCGGCTTGCCCGGCCATGGCGATCCACATCGAGGAGTGACGGACCTATGACGGAAACGGTTGCAGAAGAGGCGGTCTCGGCCGCTCCCGAGTATCCGATGGAGCGCGAGACCACCTGCCCGTTCGCGCCGCCGCGCCAGATGCTGGCGATGAACGAGTCCACACCGCTGTCGCGGGTGAAGATCTGGAACGGCACGACCCCATGGCTTATCACCGGTCACGAGGTGGCCCGCACGCTCTTCGCCGACCCGAGGGTCAGTGTCGACGACCGTCGTGAAGGCTTCCCGCACTGGAACGAGCACATGCTCTCCACGGTGAACAAGCGGCCGCGGTCGGTGTTCACCTCCGACGCCGAGGAACACACCCGGTTCCGCCGGATGCTGTCCAAGCCCTTCACCTTCCGCCGCGTCGAGGCTCTGCGGCCGGTGATCCAGGAAGTCACCGACGAGTGCATCGACGAGATCCTCGCCGGGCCGCAGCCCGCCGACATGGTGGCCCGACTCGCGCTGCCGGTGCCCACCCGGGTGATCAGCGACATGCTCGGCGTGCCTTACGCCGACCACGAGTTCTTCCAGGAGCACGCCAACGCCGGGCTGGCCCGTTTCGCCGCGGCGGATGCCATGCAAAAGGGCGCGATGAGCCTGCACCAGTATCTGATCGACCTCGTCGAACAGAAACAGCAGAACCCCGCCGAGGACGCGGTGTCCGACCTCGCCGAGCGCGTCACCGCCGGTGAGATCAGCGTCAAGGAAGCCGCCCAGCTGGGAACCGGCCTGCTGATCGCAGGGCACGAGACGACGGCCAACATGATCGGCATCGGCATCTGCGTCCTGCTGCAGAACCCCGAACAGGCGGCGCTGCTGCGCGATTCGGAGGACCCGAAGTTCATCGCGAACGCGGTCGAAGAGCTGATGCGCTACCTGTCGATCATCCAGAACGGTCAGCGCCGCGTCGCGATCGAGGATATCGAGATCGCAGGGGAGACGATCCGGGCGGGCGAGGGCATCATCATCGACCTGGCGCCCGCGAACTGGGACGCCGCGGCGTATCCCGAGCCCGACAAGCTGGACCTCACGCGGGATGCAGGTCAGCAGCTGGGATTCGGCTATGGCAGGCACCAGTGCGTCGGCCAACAGCTCGCGCGCGCCGAACTGCAGATCGTGTTTCACACGCTGCTGCGCCGCATCCCGACGATGGAGCTGGCCATCCCGTTCGACGAGGTGCCCTTCAAGCACGACCGCCTCGCCTACGGCGTCTACGAACTACCGGTGACCTGGTAACTAACGAGACCTCAAGCCCTACAGCCTGATTGGAGACACCAATGTCGACAGCCACAGCCTCAGCGACCCTCTATCCGCCCGAGGGTTTCGGCGCCCCCAAGAACCGCCAGGGTCACTCGACCGGGGAAGGACTCGCCGACCTTCCCAAAGACACCGTGATCTTCTCCGCCGACAACCACATTTCCGTGGCCGACGACATCTTCTACGAGCGCTTCCCCGAGGAGCTCAAGGGTGCTGCCCCGCGCATCTGGTACGAGGACGGTGCCTACATGGTCGGGATGAAGGGGAAGGCCTGGACGGGCGGTGACTTCGGCCGCGTACTCATGCAGTACGACGACCTCGCCGGCGCCGCGTCGAACAACATCGAGGCCCGCATCCGGGAACTCAAGGAGGACGGCATCGACAAGGAGCTGGCGTTCCCGAACGCAGTTCTCGCTCTGTTCCACTACCCGGACAAGAGCTTGCGCGAGCGGGTGTTCCGAATCTACAACGAGCACATCGCCGACCTGCAGGAGCGCTCCAACGGACACTTCTACGGCGTCGGGTTGATCAACTGGTGGGACCCCGCTGGAACTCGGTCAACGCTGTCCGAATTGAAGTCGCTGGGGCTCAAAACGTTCCTGCTGCCGCTGAATCCCGGCAAGGACGACGAGGGCAACATCTACGACTACGGCAGCACCAGCATGGACGCGGTGTGGGACGAGATCGAGGCCGCCGGGCTGCCCGTCAGTCACCATATCGGCGAGACCCCGCCGAAGACGCCGTGCCAGAACAACAGTGTGGTCGTCGGCATGATGGTCAACGTCGATTCGTTCCGTGAGCAGTTCGCCAAGTACGTCTTCTCCGGCATCCTCGACCGCCACCCCTCGTTGAAGGTCGGATGGTTCGAGGGCGGCATCGCGTGGGTGCCCACCGCTCTGCAGGACGCTGAACACATGCTCGCCTCCTACCGGCATATGTTCAACCACGAACTCCAGCACGACATCGGCCATTACTGGGACCATCACATGAGCGCCTCGTTCATGGTCGACCCGCTCGGCCTGCAACTGATCGATCGAATCGGTGTCGAGAACGTCATGTGGTCCTCGGATTACCCGCACAACGAGAGCACGTTCGGCTACTCGGAGAAGTCCCTGGCGTCCGTCGTCGAGGCCGTGGGGCCCGAGGCCGCGGTGAAGATCGTGAGCACCAACGTGCAGAAGTTCCTGGGAGTCGGCATGAGCGAGCTCGCGAGCGAATCATGAGCATGACCGCGACTTTCGCCACGTCGAGCGGTGCTGCACTGCTGGGGATTCCCGATCTGCCCGACCGTGACCGCATGTATCGCGAATGTGGCGCGCGACTGCGGGATTCCATGAAGGCCAGAGGCGTCGACGCGCTGGTACTGCTCGGCAACGGCAACGTCGTCTATGCGACGGGTGCGAGTTGGCCGCTTCTCGACGCCGGTCTGTCCCACGTCGAGCGGCCGGTGGCCGTCGTGCTCGCCGACGACGACCACCCACATCTGTTCATGCCGTTCCGGGAGGGCAGCGCGTTCGAGACCGAGGTGCCGGCCGACCACGTCCACGGTCCGCTGTACCTCGAATTCGACGAGGGTGTCGAGCATTTCTTGAAGGTGCTGGCCTCGCTGGTGCCTGCGGGATCGACGATCGCGGTCGACGAGCTCACCGGGGCGATGCGCCGCGCGGCCGATCGCCTGTTCCCCGCGGGCCCACCTTCGGATGCGGCGCAGGTGATCGGCCCGGCCAAGCTGGTGAAGACCGTCGACCAGATCGCTGCGGTCCGGAAGGCCTGCCGCATCACCGAAGACGCAGTGGCCGACGTCTATCGATCGCTGGCCCCCGGCGTGCGGCAGATGGACCTATCGGCCCAGTTCGTGCGGCGAGCTTTCGAACTCGGCGCCACCACGAACATGATCGAGGCCATCTGGCAGGTGATGCCCACGACGCGGGACAGCGGTGCGGTGTGGACCACCACCGGAGACCTGGCTTTGCCGCTGTTGCCCACGGAGAAGGAGTTGGCCGACGGCGACGTCCTGTGGACCGACATCAGCATCACCTACGAGGGCTATTGTTCGGATTGGGGGCGGACATGGGTCGTGGGACGAGAACCTACCGACCGGCAGCAGGCACAGTTCACGCAGTGGCGGCACGTTCTCGACGCGGTGCTGGCGGTGACGAAGGCAGGCGCGACATCTGGTGATCTGGCCCGTGCGGCAATCGCGGCCAACGGTGGTGTCAAGCCCTGGCTGCCGCACTTCTACCTTGGCCACGGCATCGGCACCAATGCCGCCGAAATGCCCATGATCGGAACGGATCTCGGCGAGGAATTCGACGACAACTTCGTGTTCCCGGCCGGCATGTTGCTGGTGCTCGAGCCTGTCATCTGGGAGGACGGCACCGGAGGGTACCGCAGCGAGGAGATCGTCGTCATCACCGAGGACGGATACCAGTCGATCACCGATTACCCCTACGCGCCCTACGGGAGTATCTGATGGCCGAGGAGATCGTTCCTGACGACCTGGCGCTGCGCGTCGGACGACGCGAGCGGGTGCTCGCCCAGATGGCAGCCGAGGATCTTGACGTGCTGGTACTCGGCAGACAGGCCAACGTCCGCTATGTCACCGGCGCCCCGCAGCTGTGGGTCGCGGGTACTCGGCCGTTCGCGCCGATCTGTGTCCTGATCCGCACAACGGGAGACATTCACCTCAACAGCAGCTGGGACGAGGGCATCCCGGAGGAGATCGGCCACGACCACCTCTATGGTCTGGCGTGGAACCCGATGACGCTCATCGAGGTCCTGAGGAACATCGACGGCGCAGCTGACGCCCGCCGCGTGGGAACCGACGCCATGTCTCCGACTTTCGCGCAGCTGCTGCCGATGGCATTCCCGCAAGCGGAGTTCGTCGACGGTGAGACCGCGATGAGGGCGGCGCGTCGTTGTAAAACCCCCGACGAGCTCCGAGCTCTGCGCGGGGCGCTGGCGGTCGCCGAACGCGGCTTGGCCGCAGCGGTTTCGGAGCTGGCGGCAGGCGTCACCGAACAAGCGCTCAACGGTGTTCTCATGGAGGCTATGGCCGCAGGCGGTTTCAGCACCTCCGCCACCCAGGACGGTGTGTGGATCACCTCACCAGAGCATTCGTGGCGGGTCGGCCGCCGTGACGGCCGGATCCGCGAGGGCGATCTGGTGGCGCTGGCCGCCGGTGCGCTGGCCGACGGCTATGTCGGCGAGGTCGGGCGTACCTGGCCGGTAGGCGAGGTCAAGGGCGCCGACAAGCTATATTCGCGCTCGAACGATCTGTGGCAGCGGCTCCTTGATGCGTGCCGTCCCGGCGCACCTGCCGGTGATCTGCTGAACGCGTATGAGGCTGCGGGCGAGGCCCTTCCACCGATACCCGTGGCTCACGGGCTGGGGCTGGGTTTCGACCCACCGGTCGTCTCGCCCGACCTGCCCGCCACCTCCGCTGCCGAGCGGCTCGATCCGGGGACGGTGCTGGCGGTCACGTCGTATGTGTGGGAGCCGGGCCTCGGCGCGGTGTTCAGTCGGGATGCCGTTCTGATCAACGACGACGGCCCCGAGGTGCTGACTTCCAGCCCGTCGTTCTCCGCAGCGGCGATCGGAGCGGTCCGTGTCTGAGCGGCCGTCGCCGGAAGAGATCATCCTCTACGAGAAGGATCCCAAGACCAAGATCGCCACGATCACGTTCAATCGGCCCGAGTTCCTCAACGCTCCGACGTCCATGGCCCGACTTCGGTACGCCGATATCCTGCGCGCGGCCAATGCGGACAACGATGTGAAGGTCGTCATCATCCGCGGGGCCGGAGACAACCTCGGCAGTGGTGCCGATCTGCCGGAATTCATGGAGGGCAACGACGATCCGGCCGTGCGGCTGGCAGAACTGCGGTTGGCGGACCCGGACGTCGCCGGCGGGGGCGGCGTAACGTATCCCCCGAAGGGGACGTTCCGCAACGGAGCCACGATCAGCGCCTGGTATGCCAATTCGCAAGCGGGAAATCGTGCGCTGCAGGATTTCAAGAAGATCAGCATCGTCGAGGCCAAGGGCTACTGCTACGGCTGGCATTTCTATCAGTGTGCCGATGCCGACCTGGTGATCGCCTCCGACGATGCGCTTTTCGGGCATCCGTCGTTCCGATATCACGGCTGGGGGCCGCGGATGTGGACCTGGGTACAGATGATGGGTCTGCGCAAGTTCCAGGAGATGGTGTTCACCGGTCGTCCGTTCACCGCTGCGGAAATGTATGACTGCAACTTTCTGAACAAGGTGGTCGCGCGCGATCAGCTGGAAGCCGAGGTGGAGAAGTACGCGCTGGCTTGCTCTCGAAACCGACCGGTGGACACCGTTTTTCAGCAGAAGATGTTCTTCGAGGTGTTCAAACAGCAGCAGGGTGAGTATATGGGCAGCCTGTTGTCGGCGTTCTTCGAGTCGATGGGCAACGGGGTGGCCAACGACAGCGACGACGACCTCGACATGTTCGAATCGATCGACAGTGGTTTGTCGGCGGCGGTCAACGACAACGACAGCAAGTTCCCTCCCGAGTTCCGGTTGAGCAAGCGCAACCGGGCCAAGAGTGACTAGGGCTCCAAGTGCCGCAAGTGCCTGAGCCCGCCCTTTCCGGCTACGTGGTCGTCGACATGTCCAGCGGGATCGCCGGCGCCTACTGTACGAAACTGCTCGCCGATGGCGGAGCTGAGATCATCAAAATCGAAGCGCCGGAGGGTGATCCGTTGCGCGGCTGGTCGGCGTCGGGGGCGGCCATCGTCGACGGCGACGACGGCGCGCTGTTCTCGTTTCTGGCCTGCTCCAAGCACTCGGTGGTGGCCGACCCCGCCACCGACGCGGAGTTCGTCGACGCGCTGCTCACGGCTGCAGATGCGGTCGTGTGGGCGCGGGGGCCGGGCGCGGCCGGCCATCCCGATTTCCTCCCCGCCGCGATGCACGCGCGTCACCCGCATTTGACGGTCACCGCGGTCACCGCTTTCGGCCTCGAAGGCCCCTGGCGCGACCGTCCCGCAACGGAATTCACGTTGCAGGCGTGGTCGGGCGGGATCGTGGGCCTGGGGCGCGGCGCACCCGACCGCGCTCCCGTCTACGTCGGCGGACAGGTCGGGGAGTACCTCGCGGGCGCCTATGCGAGCGCGGCGACCCTGGCGTCGAGAATGCGAGGCGGCGGAGAGTTGATCGATCTGTCGATGCTGGAGACCGCGATCCTGGGCCTCACCTACTACCCGGTCAGCTACTTCGAGATGCTGGGTCGCCCCTGGCGCGATGCGCGCAGGCTGACCGTGCCGGGTATCGCCCGCGCCAAGGACGGCCTGGTCGACATCGGCTGCGGCACCGCTCAGCAGTGGTTCGACCTGTGCGCGATGACCGGACACGTCGATTGGATCGACGAGGATTCGCCGCTGTCGATCACCCAGCAGGCCAACGGGAAGGCCGAGGAGCTCTACGCCTGGGTCGCCGACCAAACCGTTGACGAGATACGTGATCTGGCCACTGCATTCAGGATCCCCAATGCCCCGGTGGCTCACGGCGGCAACATCGAGAAGCTCGACCACTACGTGGACCGCCAGTCGTTCGTCGCCAACCCCCGCGACGGGTTCAGCCAGCCCGCGCCCCCGTACCGCACTACCACGGCGTTGCTGCGTGACCCGGAGCCCGCGCCACGGCTGGGCGAGCACACGGAGCACTACCGCTCGCGAAATAGCATTCCTGGTCGTGATTCCGCCCCCGCCACAGCCCGGAATGATATTCCGCGGAAAAGTGGCCTGCCGTTCGAGGGCCTGCGGGTCGTCGACATGACCACCTTCTGGGCCGGTCCGAGCTGCACCCACCTGCTCGCCATGCTGGGTGCGGACGTGATCCACGTCGAGTCCACCCGACACCCGGACGGGACGCGGCTGATCGCAGGCATCCCCGTCACTGAGGACCGATGGTGGGAGCAGTCGCCGATCTTCTCGGGCCTCAACACCAACAAGCGTGGCATCACGCTGAACCTGCAGCGCGACAGCGGAAAGGATCTTCTCCGACGGCTGGTCGGGACGTCCGACATCGTGGTCGAGAACTTCACTCCGCGCGTCCTGGAGAGCATGGGGTTGACCTATGACGTCGTCAAGGCGATCCGGCCGGACGTAGTGATGGTCCGGATGCCAGGCTTCGGTCTCGACGGCCCATGGCGCGACAATCCGGCATTCGCGTATGTCATCGAAGCTGCGGCCGGTATCAGCTGGCTCACCGGCTATCCCGACCTGAATCCGTTCGAGCCCTACTCGGTGGGCGATCCCAACGCGGGCATCCACGCGCTCAACGCAATTCTGTTGGCGCTCGAACACCGCCGACGCACCGGCGAAGGATCGATGATCGAGGCGGCGATGGTCGATGCCGCCCTGAACATTGCCGCTGAGCAGGTCATCGAGTATTCCGCCTACGGCGCGGTGCTGCAGCGCGACGGCAATCGCGGACCGGCCGCCGCGCCGCAGAACCTGTACCTGTCCAACGAGATCGACGAGTTCGGCCGACCAGACAGCTGGGTAGCGATCGCCGTCACGACCGACGAACAGTGGTCGGGGCTGCGCTGTGCGCTGGGAGACCCGGAGTGGGCGACCGTGGGTGAGCTGGCCAGCGCGGAGGGTCGCCGCACACACCACGATCTGATCGACGAGTACCTGTCCGCATGGTGTGCCGAGCGCACCCGCGACCAGATCGTCGAGACACTCTGGGAGGCAGGAGTTCCGGTGGCCAAGGTGCTGCAGCCGCACCGACAGACGGAGATCCCACAGCTGGCCTTCCGTCGGTTCTTCGAGTCCGTGGAGCATCCGGTCAACCCGGCGACCCCGCACAGCACGCTGCCGTTTCGCAGTACGCGTGGACCGGGCCGGGTACACACCACCCCCGCTCCGCTACTCGGCCAGCACAACCACGACGTGCTCGGTGAACTTGGCCTGACCGAAGACGAGATCGCGCAACTTGAGGCCGATGGCGTCATCGGAACGTCACCGGCACGCTAACCTGCCTGGCATGGCCATCGCTCCGTCGGACATTCTCCTTTCCGGCCGCGTCGCTGTCGTCACCGGCGGCGGAGCAGGCATCGGACGAGGAATCGCACAGGGCCTGGCCGCATTCGGAGCATCGGTCGCCATTTGGGAGCGAAATCCCGACACGTGTATGCAGGTGGCAGAGGAGGTGGGTGGGCTCGGTATCGCGGCCGATGTCCGCGAAGCTGCAGCGGTCGACGCGGCGCTGGAACGCACCGAACAGGAGTTGGGCACCGTCTCGATCCTGGTGAACAACGCAGGCGGAACATTCCGCTCGCCACTGCTGGAGACCACCGAGAACGGTTGGGATGCTCTGTACCGCAGCAATCTTCGTCACGTGCTGGTGTGCACGCAGCGGGTTGCCCGCAGGCTCGTGGACACGGGACATCCAGGCAGCGTCATCAACGTCACCTCGATCGAAGGTAGCCGCGCGGCGCCGGGATACGCAGCCTACGCGGCGGCCAAGGCCGGGGTCGTCAACTACACCAAGACGGCATCCTTCGAGCTGGCGCCGCACAAGATCCGCGTCAATGCAATTGCCCCCGACCTCACCATGACCGAGGGCATCCAGGCGCTCGCGATCGGTGACCTCTCCGGCGGGCTGGCCGATGGCATCCCGATGCGCCGAGTCGGCCACGTCGACGAGATCGCCTCTGTGACAGTCTTTCTCGCATCCCACATGTCGAGTTACATCACGGGCCAGACGATCCATGTCGACGGCGGTACAGAAGCCGCCGGCGGCTGGTACTTCCACCCGGGCACCGGTACGCCGACGCTGGGGCCAGACTAGGAGTCCGGTGACGGGTCGCCGAGCCGGCGCTTGATGGCCCCCCACGGGTCGGCGTACTGGCCGGGCTGTTTCCAGTAGGCGCCTCGGCGTTTCAGAACGGCGCGGATCAGCGGCGCGAAGAAGGGCAGCACGTACTTCGACGGACCCGCCCGGCGGGCGGCCTCGTCGATCATGTCCTGCCATGAATAGTGCTGGAACTGCAGCGCTTCCTGGGCGCGGGTGGTGTCCATCCAGTCGGTGACGAACCAGGCATCGTCGTCGTCGGGGTTGCCTTTGCGCCCCTGCGCCAGCCCGCCTTTGAGCCCGCGGGCGCCGGCCAGTGCCGGGGTGATGTCACCGTACAGCTGTCTGTGGGAGTCGTCGCCGGCGATCAGCAGGATCTCGCCGGCGACATCGGCGGTGGTGGCGGCCGCAAAAGCCCAGGCGACGTCGCGTACGTCGACGCTGTGCATGCGGTTGTCGGTCGGCAGCAGGCTTTCGAAGTACAGTGCTTCCGCGTTGAACGGAATTGCCTTCGGGTCGACGCTCAGCACACCGCCCAGGCGAAGCACGACCCATTCGAGAGACGAGGCACGCACGATCGATTCCGCTTCGGCCTTGTGCGCGCTGTACAGATCGGAGTGCTTCATCGGCATGTCCGCGGTCACCGGGCCGGTTGCCCTGTACGGGTTTCGCGCGCCGAAGACGGCGTTGCTGGACGCTTGCACGAACCGAGGGGGAGTGGGCTGTGCTTCGGCGATCTTGACCAGCGTTGCGGTGGCGTCGACGTTGACGCGCCGGGCGAGCGCCCGGTTCTTGTAGATCGCCGGCGGGATGATCGCGGCGAGATGAATGATGACCGCAGGTGCCACGTCGGCGACGAGGCGGGCTGTTTGATCGGCGTTCGTCAGGTCAACCCAGCGGACTGAGACCCCTGGTGGCAGTTTCTCGGACGCGGCTCGGTTGGCAGGTGTTTCGAGATCGGCGACGACGACGGTTCGACCGAGTTCGGCGAGCCGTCTCACCGTGGCCGAACCGACCAGGCCGAAGCCTCCGGTGACGAGCACCGTACCCGTCATTAACGCCTCCCAGCTGCGGATATGACATTCTCCATATGGGAGAGTAGCATATCCGTCACCATGTCGGACGAGGGCGCCGAGACGGCCAAGTGGGACCCAGGATTCACCCGGCAGATCACCAACCTGGTGGGGCCGGTCATCCGACGATACTTCCGCGCAGAGGTCCGTGGATTGGCTTCGATACCCGACACCGGTGGGGCGTTGCTGGTGTCCAACCACTCCGGCGGCATGCTGACCCCGGATGTCCTCGTCTTCGCGCCTGAGTTCTACAAGCGATTCGGATTCGACCGCCCGCTGTACACGCTCGCGCACTACGGCGTCTTCATGGGTCCGCTCGGCGACCTTCTCCGTCGCGCCGGAGTCATCGAGGCCAGTCGCGAGAACGCAGGTAAAGCCCTGCGGGACGGCGCTGTCGTGCTCGTCTTCCCCGGCGGAGACTACGACTCCTACAGGCCGACGTTCAGCGCCAACAACGTCGACTTCGCCGGACGTACCGGCTACGTCCGCACGGCGATCGGCGCAGGTGTGCCGATCGTGCCGATGGTGTCGATCGGGGGGCAGGAGACGCAGATCTTCCTCGCCCGCGGTGATTCGATCGCGCGACGCATCGGGCTCACAAAGGCGCGCATGGAGATCCTGCCGGTCAGCGTCGGATTCCCGTTCGGCCTCTCGGTGATCTTCCCGCCGAACTTCCCCCTGCCGTCAAAGATCGTGACCCAGGTGCTGGAGCCCATCGACATCACCGCGAAGTTCGGTGCGGACCCGGATATTGACGAGGTCGACCATTACGTGCGGTCGGTGATGCAGACCGCGCTCGACGATCTGTCCCGCAAGCGCCGGTTTCCGGTAATCGGTTGAGCCCCATGGCAGATGAGCTCGGAATGCTTGCGACGCTGTGGCGTGCCCGGCTGATCGCACCGATGCGCCCCGACCGCTATCTGCGAATGGGGCTGGCGATGCGCCGCGCCGGTCTGACCGCGATCGTCGGCTTCGCGGCCGCCGCGCAGCGCTGCCCCGACCTCCCCGGAATCATCGATGAGCTCGGCACGCTGACGTGGAAACAGCTCGACGACCGATGCGACGCGCTCGGTGTCGCACTCCAGAGGCAGAAACCCGGGACGGTCGCCGTGATGTGCCGCAACCATCGGGGATTCGTCGAGGCGCTTGTCGGCGCCAATCGAATCGGCGCGGACGTGCTGCTGTTGAACACGTCCTTCGCCGGGCCGGCGATGGCGGAGGTCATCGCGCGTGAAGGCGCCGACGTCGTGATCTACGACCAGGAGTTCGCGGCGACCGTCGACCGCGCGCTTCAAGGCGCCCCGGACGTGGTCAAGATTCTGGGGTGGGTCGACAGTGATCACGGCGATCTGGCGACTCTCGAATCGCTGATCGGCACTCACCTCGGGCAACGCCCGAAACCGGCTGCCCGCAAGAGTGACATCATCCTGCTCACGTCGGGGACGACCGGAAGCCCGAAGGGCGCGAAGCGTTCTGCGGGCAGTGGCGGCGCCGGCGATCTCAAAGCGGTCCTCGACCGCACCCCGTGGCGTGCCGAGGAACCGATTGTCATCGCCGCGCCGATGTTCCACGCCTGGGGCTTTTCGCAACTGCTCTTCGCCGCGTTGCTGGCCTGCCCCATCGTCACCCGCAGGAAGTTCGACCCTGCGGCGACACTAGCGTTGATCGACCGCCACTGCGCGACCGGTCTCGCCGTGGTCCCGGTGATGTTCGACCGCATCATGGACCTACCCGACGAGGTACGAAATCGCTACAGCGGCAGGTCGTTGCGCTTTGCCACGGCTTCGGGGTCACGGATGCGCCCCGACGTCGTCACCGCATTCATGAACCAGTTCGGCGACGTCATCTACAACAACTACAACGCCACGGAAGCGGGCATGATCGCGACGGCGACGCCGGAAGACCTCCGCGCAGCACCGGATACCGCGGGAAGGCCCGCCGACGGTACCGAGCTGCGAATTCTCGATATCGACCACCGCGAGGTGCCCGCCGGTGAGGTGGGACAGATATTTGTGCGCAGCGGAACGCTTTTCGACGGTTACACCTCGGGTGCCACCAAGAGATTTCACGACGGTTTCATGGCCACCGGCGACATGGGTTACCTCGACGATGCGGGCCGACTGTTCGTGGTCGGACGCGATGACGAGATGATCGTCTCGGGCGGAGAGAACGTCTATCCGATTGAGGTCGAAAGGGCGTTGGTCGCCCACCCCGAGGTGGCCGAGGCAAGTGTCCTCGGTGTCGACGACACGGAGTACGGCCAGCGCCTGGCGGCGTTTGTGGTGCTCACCGACGGCGGCACCGCGACCGTCGACGATCTCAAAGCGCATGTGCGCGCCAACCTCGCCAATTACAAAGTGCCGCGCGAGATTACGATCCTTGAGGAACTGCCGCGCGGCAGCACCGGCAAGATCCTTCGCAACGAACTGCGCGGTAGCTGAGTCAGCGGCCACCGGCGGGTGCCGGCGCCATTGCGGTGTCGACGGAGCTCGCAGGCGGCAGACCGCACGCACGCCGCAGTTCGTCGAACGCGTGCACCATAGCGTCGGTGGATTCATGTGGATCTGCGAATGTGCGGTCGTCGGACAGGACCGCGATGTCGAGTTGGTCGACATAACTCCACACCGTCATGTTGAAGGCGCTGCCCGCCGAAAGAACACCGACGGAATAGATTTCGCTGACCGGGGCACCGCCGATGTGTCCGCGCTGCTTCGGCCCGGCGACGTTGGAGATGGCAACGTTCATCAGCCGGTTGTGGTCGGCCCGCTTGGCTTGGGCTCTGAACAGAGCGGGCGACAGCGGAGGCGGCAGGTACTCCAGCATCCTGCCCTGAAGCGTCGGACCCAGCAGGTCGTTGTTCTCCTTTGCGCGGGTCGTTGCCACAGACGTGAGCTTCACCCGCTCCAGCGGATCGTCGATGTGGACCGGAAGGGAAACCATCATGCCGCCGATCTCGTTTCCGGTGATCCGCTCCGGCGACTTGTCCGTCGCGATCGGCACCGTGGCGATGATGGGGCGATCGGCTCTTCCGTCATAGCGCATCAGCAGCTCACGAAGTCCACCGGCGGCGACGGCCAAGACGACGTCGTTGAACGTCACGCCAAGGTGTTTCGTCGTCTCCTTGATCTCGGCGAGGGACAGCGTGGCGGTGGCGAAGGTGCGGACAGGGGAGACCACGTGGTTGAGGAATGTCGGAGGGGCGTTGAACGGCTTGGCCAGGTCGGGGACAGCCCGTCGTTGCTTGGCGCGTTTGCGCAGCCGGGTCACGCCGCGTGCGACATCGCTGACCAGACCGGGCAGTTCCGCGATGTTCCGGAAATGGTCGATTTGCGCTTCCCAGAGCAGATCCTTCGCCGACGGCTCCGCACAGGCCTGCGGTGGCTCGTCACGCTCATCCTGCGAAGTATCGACCAGATCCATCAGTCGCGCAAGGAGATTCGCCGAAGCCACCCCGTCGGCCAGCGTATGGTGCACCTTGCCGATCAGCGCGAAGCGATTACCGGCCATACCTTCGGCGAAGTGGAACTCCCACAGCGGCTTGCTGCGGTCCAACGGCGTGCTGGCGATCTCACCGATGACTCGGTCGAGTTCGCGACGCCCACCCGGTGGGGCCACCTGGACGCGGCGAAGGTGATAGTCCAGATCCACCGGGCAGTCCTGCAGCCACATCGGGTGATGCAGCCGCCCGGGTATGTCGATCAACCGGTAACGCAGCGGGTCGAGCAGGTGGAGTCGGCGGGCCACGGTCTGGCGGAAGGCATCGAACCCGTAGTCGCCGCCATACCCTTCAGCATCGATCACCGCCACCTTCAGCGTGTGCGTGTGCAGGTTGGGGGTCTCGCTGTACAACAGCATGGCGTCCATACCGTTGAGGCGCTTCATGGTGAACCATGCAACCACCCGAGCCACATGATCACCGTGGATTTCGCCGAATGTGACCGGCGCAGATGTCCGCCCTCCGGCGGGGATCGGTGGGGCCACGGAGGAGATCTTCTGCCACGCCGGGGCTCTTCCCGGCGGTCGGCCGGCACCGCTACTTCAGACAGCTGCCACCGTCGACCGGCAACGTGACGCCGGTGATGAAGCGCGCCTCGTCGGAAGCCAGGAACAGCACGGCGTTGGCGATGTCTTCTGGCTCCACCCACCCGATGGGCAGCGTGTGCATCAGCTGGCCGATCACCTTCATGTCGTCGGGGCCCGGGTTCTCAAGGTCGGGCCGGAACAACTTCATCGTCGGCTCGTTCATGAACAGCGGGGTGTTCACGTTCGTTGGATGCACGGAGTTGACGCGTATGTTCTGGGCGCCCAGTTCGACGGCGAACGTCCGCATCAGCCCCACGACACCATGCTTTGCGGCGACGTAGTGGCCGGTGTGCGGATAAGCCTTGAGACCACCCACAGAACTGGTGAGTATGATCGAACCGCCTTTACCTCCCGCAATGATATGCGGCACACCGGCTTTGACCGTCTTCCAGACACCGGAGAGGTTCACGGCGATCATGTCGTCCCAGTCGGGCTCTCCGGTCTTGTCGAGCGTCTGGCCTCCGTTGCCGATGCCCGCATTGGCGACGATGATGTCCAGCTTTCCGAACTCTTCGACACCGGCGTCGACGGCGGCCTTGAGAGCGTCATAGTCGCGGACGTCGACCTCGGCAGTGTGGATTCGCCCGCCCGCGTTCTTGACCAGATCGGCGGTCTCGGCAAGATCTTCAGGCGTGGACAGGGGAATCAGCACGCTGTCGATCTGCTTGCAGATGTCGACGGCGATGATGTCGGCGCCCTCCTGGGCCATCCGCACCGCGTGCGCCCGTCCCTGTCCGCGCGCCGCACCGGTGATGAAAGCGACCTTGCCTTCTACACGTCCTGCCATTGTTTCCAGTCCTTCGAGGTGTTGAGGTGATGGTGATTTCAGGAGACGAACGTCGGCATTGATTCCCAGCCGCGCACCGCGGTGGTCTGGGAGGGCGTGGCGTTGGCCCAGTCGACCTCCCATGTCGGAAAGCGTTTGAGGATCTCCTCCAGTGCGATCCGGCCTTCGAGCCGGGCCAAGGCATTGCCCATGCAGAAATGGGTGCCGGCACCGAACGTCATGTGGGAACGCAACTCCCGGTGGATATCGAAGACATCGCCGTCGGGCGGGAACCTACGGTGGTCTCGATTTGCTGAACCGACGAGCATCAGCATCGCCGACCCAGCGGGCACCGTCTGGCCGTAGTACTGCACATCGCGGGTGACGTAGCGGGCGATCTGCAGGGCGGGCGGCTCCCAGCGGAGGATCTCCTCGATCGCCTGCGGTATCAACGTCGGGTCGGCGGCAAGCTCGGAGCGCTGATCCGGGTAGTCCGCGAGAGTCTTGCCCGCCCAGCCGATCAGGCGGGTGGTGGTCTCGCTGCCTGCGGTCGCGATCACGGTCAGGTACATCAGCAGTTCTTCCCGGCCCAGCCTGCGGCGGGTGCCGGTCTCGTCTTCGAACTCGGCGTTGAGCAGGTCGGTCATGATGTCGTCCGACGGGTGCTCGGTGCGGTGGTCGATGAACTCGGCGAAGACTTCTCCGGTGGCCATCAGGTCCACCGAGTTGCTCTGCAGAGTGGCCTCACCGTGGTCGGTGACGCGTCGCTGATCCTCCTCCGGGATGCCCAGCAGCATGCCGATCACACGCATCGGCATTTGCGCGCCGAGATCGCCGACGAAGTCGAATCGGTCCGTCCCGATCAGTGGGTCCAGGCATCGTGCGGTGAACTCGCGGATCTGTGGCTCGAGTGCCGCAACCTTGCGCGGCGTGAACACCCGGGAGAGGAGGTTCCGATGGATGTTGTGGATCGGCGGATCCTCGAAAATCAGCGTCCCGGGCGGGATCTCCATGCCGGACTTGATGATTTCCAATAGCGCGCCGCGGCCGGAGATGAAGGTCTCGTGGTCGATGACGCCCTTGTTGACGTCCTCGTATCTGCTCAGCGCGTAGAAGTCATGCTTGGAGTTGTAATACAGCGGTGCTTCTTCCCGCAGCCGGGCGAAAACCGGGTAGGGATTCATGTTGAGTTCGACGTTGTACGTGTCGTAGTACAGGTCCTCCGTCGTCGCATCCTGCACGTCGGAGTTGTCAGCGCTGATCGTCACGTGGTCCCTCTCGCTGGATCAGTCTTTCGTAAGACATCGGGCTGCAGTTTGTCTCACAACTGTGGCATCGCCGACACGCGAGTGTCAATGGCAAGCTCCTGGAATGCAATTACCGCTCTCTGAGGAAAAGAATTGTCTTCTCACATAACGGACCAGGGCGTTTTACGCACGCGACGAAGAGTCAGTCCCGGGGAAGGGGAGAGCGTGATTCTGAACCTAGAAGAGTATGATTCTCGGCCTACTCGGCGGAGAAGCCGAAGGCGCAGAAGTCCCAAACTTCGTCGGCAGTGATGGGATGGGCCGTGTCGCCGTCGCCGTCGCCGCTGGACTGCGCGACGAACATCACCGTCTGCATTGTCATTGCGGCCATGCGCTTGGGATTGATCCCATCGCGCAACTGGCCTGCTTCGCTGGCCTCTGCCATCAGCTCGGTGAGCAGGGCCAGCAGCGGCGCGTGGGCCACCTTGACCTCGGACGGGTGTGACACGAGTAGCCGCGGCGCGAAATCGGTGAACAGCGGCCGCTTGGCTGACGGGTCCGGGCGCGAAGACTCGAAAAGTAGCTCTATGGCCACCTTCAAGCGCTCGATGGGGCTTTCCTGTCCGGAGGTGGCCGCCCGGATCTGGTCGGCCGACCGACTCAGAGCATCCTCGAACAGCGCAAGTAAGAGCTCGTGTTTGCCGTCGAACTGCAGGTAGAAGCTGCGAAGCGACTGGCGCGAGCGGTCGACGACCTCTTGCACCGTGAAGTCGGTGCTGCCCTTCTCGATGATGATGGCCTGCGCGGCGTCCAGGAATCGCTGCACGCGCTGGGCGGCCCGCAGTTTGGCGGTCTTGATCGAACGCTCGACCGCGCGCTGCTTCCAAGCGGGTTCTTCGCTGGGATTCGTCACCGAAGGCTCAGATGCAGGCCGACTGGGGAGAACATGAACTGACTGTACCGGAGAACGCCTTGCCATAGCGGTCCTCGACTTCCTCTCGGCCAACGTGTCAGAGATTGAAACTTCCTCTTGGCGAGAATAGTATTCTCATTTTGGTGATAACAGAAGGCCCAGATCTTGACTCAGCTGGCTACATGATCTCTTCGTGCTGATCTCGCACCTCCCGAACCCGAGGACCGCCGTGTACATCGACTATGACGTGACCGACCGCATCGCGACCATCACCATCAACCGTCCCGAAGCGGCCAACGCGCAGAATCCGGAACTCCTGGACGAACTCGACGCTGCCTGGACGCGTGCCGCCGAGGACAACGAAGTATCGGTCATTGTGCTGCGGGCCAACGGCAAGCACTTCTCGGCCGGGCACGACCTGCGCGGTGGTGGCCCCGTGCCCGACAAGATCACGCTCGAGTTCATCATCCAGCACGAGTCCAAGCGCTACCTGGAGTACACGCTGCGCTGGCGCAACGTCCCGAAGCCGTCAATTGCCGCCGTGCAGGGTCGCTGCATTTCCGGTGGTCTGCTGTTGTGCTGGCCCTGCGATCTGATCATCGCGGCCGATGACGCTCAGTTCTCCGACCCCGTCGTGCTGATGGGTATCGGCGGCGTGGAATACCACGGCCATACGTGGGAGCTCGGGCCTCGCAAGGCCAAAGAGATCCTCTTCACCGGCCGCGCCATGACCGCCGACGAGGTGGCTGCGACCGGGATGGTGAATCGCGTGGTGCCGCGCGACCAGCTCGACGGCGAGACCCGGGCGCTGGCGGAACAGATCGCCAAGATGCCGCCGTTCGCGTTGCGGCAGGCCAAGCGTGCCGTCAACCAAACGCTGGACGTGCAGGGTTTCTACGCCGCGATCCAGTCGGTGTTCGATGTGCACCAGACCGGTCACGGCAACGCGCTGAGCGTGGGCGGCTGGCCGGTTCTGGTGAACCTCGACGAGATGAAGGCAAACATCAAGTAGGTGGCGAGTTGCGCCGCGAGCGCGCGTGTCGGCACAGCGCCGCGCCGCAACGTGGGAGCGAGCGCGCGCTCGCGGTGCGACGCACTAGAGCTGGGCCAGGCGGGGGACCGAACCACGGGCGCGCAGCCCTGCCCCTGCCCTTCGGGTGAGTTCCCGTGAGCTGCCCAGCAATCCGTCGAGCACCAGCACCCGCTTCACATGATGGGCAAGTGCGTGCTCCTCGGTGAAGCCGATGCCGCCGAGCACCTGTTGACAGTGCTTGGCCGCGGTCAGCGCCGCTTTTCCCGCGGCCGCCTTCGCCAGCAGTGCCGTGAGGTCCGGGTTATCCGCTCCGGGCAGGGTCAGCGTCGCCTCGGCTCCCTCGATCGCGACCAACGTCTCGGCCAGCCGGTGCCGTACAGCCTGGAACGCCGCGATCGGCTTGCCGAATTGCGTGCGGTCCAGTGCATGCTGACGAGCCAGCGCGAGCATCGCGCGCGCCGAGCCGACCAGCCACCAGCCGACGGCCACCCGCGCCTCCGCCACCCGGATGGGGTAGCCCTCCTCTTCGCGGCGCAGTGGCAGCCCGCCGAGCGTGGGGTCGAGACTTTCAGGACTGATTCGGTCCCACACCACCCAGGTGTTGCCGGCGTAGGGCAGCGGCAGTTCGACGGTGTCGCCGATGGTGTTTCCGGTGGCGTGCAACACGACGTCGACGAGAATCGACGCATGCGAACCGGTTTCGCCGAGCAGGCGGAAGTACAGCGGAATCGCCAGCTCGGGCACCTCGGTCAACATGTCGGCCCAGCCGAGGTCGGCCAGTGCCGCGTCGAGCGTCGGCCCCGAGGACGACAGCATGGTTTTGCGTAGCGAGGATTCGAGCATCCCGAGCGACTCCTGATCCAGCTGGGTGGTCACGGTCACTCCTTCCCAAGGTCCAAGAGGCGGCGGGCGATGATGTTGCGCTGCACCTCAGCGGTGCCGCCATAGATCGTCGCAGCGCGCGAATACAGGTACTCCGTGCGCCATTCGGTGTCGTCGAGTTCGATGACACCGGGCAGCAGGTCGCGGACGGTGTCGTAGAGCCGTTGCTCGGCACCGGCCAGCAGAACCTTGTCGATCGATGTGTCCGGTCCGAGCTTGTGGCCTTCGCCCAGTCGGTGCTGGGTTGCGCGGGACCGGCAGCGCAGCGTGTGCAGGGCCAGGTACGCCTCTCCCATGTCGGTATCCACGGCCTGACCGTGGCTACGGACCGCGTCGACCAACGCGTCGAAACGTGAGTAGAGGTAGGCGATCCGCTGCCAGAAGCAGGTGGACCGTTCGTAGGGCAGGAGATCCATCGCGAGCTTCCAACCGTCTCCGGGCTCGCCCAACATCCGGCTCGCATCCACCTCGACGTCGTCGAAATAGACCTCGCAGAACTCGTCGACGTCGTGCATGGTGCGCAGCGGGCGGATCGAGATGCCTGGAGTGTCGAGATCGACGAAGAACGCCGTGATGCCCTCATGAGCGGGAGTGTCCGCGTCGCCGGTACGGGTGAGCAGGATGCAGCGATGGGAGAACTGGGCGAAACTGGTCCACACCTTCTGGCCGTTGATCACCCAGTTGTCTCCGCGCTTCACTGCGCGGGTGGTGAGTGAGGCCAGGTCGCTGCCGGAGCCGGGCTCGGAAAAGCCCTGGCACCATTGCTCTTCGCCGCTGAGCAGCTTGGGCATCATCTCGCCGGCCAGCTCGGGTTTCGCGTAGTCGATCATCGTCGGTGCCAACACCTCGAGCATCGAGTACGGTCCCGGCTCGGCCAGTCGACGGCCCACGACTTCTTCGCCGACGATCGCCCGCAGCATCGCCGGGCCGCCAAGGCCGCCGGCGTCCTCGGGCCAGCCGTAGCGGCTCCAGCCGGCGTCGTAGAGCGCACGCTGCACACGTGCGAACTGCCGGATGTGACCCTCGAGCGAGTGGTCGTCCGCCGGCGGGGTGAGATCGTTCTGATCGAGCCAGTCACGCAGCGCGGTGCGGAACGCGGCGGGTTCGTAGAGCTCGCTGTTCATCCGGCTTCGGGCCTCCCGATCGCATGGGGGCGTCCGGAGTCGTGGTCGCCGCTGCGCCGGATGAACGTCATGGCACGGGTTTTCAGCCGCCATCCATCCTCGGTGCGCAGATAGGTGTCGTTGTAGTAACCGATCCGCATGTCGTGCTTGGAGTGCTCGATGAAGCACAGCGGCTGCGTGCCGCTTGCCGTATCGGCGCCCTCGACCAAGTCGACCAGTGCGGTACCGGTCATGAACAACCCCTTGGGTGCGGCGTCGACGAGCACGGGAAACCGGTTCAGCGTGTAGGTCTCTCCGAATGCGCTGTAGGTGCCGTCGGGAGTGAAGACCTCGACCAACCCTTCGACGTCACCCTGGGTGATCGTCACCGCGTACTTGGCGAGGAGCTGCTGGATCTCGACGAGATCGTCAGTTCGTGAGCTCATTCTTGAAGACCTTACCGTCCTTCATTACAAAGTTGACATCCCGTGTAACGGCGATATCGGTCAGCGGGTCGCCGGGCACCGCGACTATGTCGGCGATGTAGCCTTCCGCGAGGCGCCCGAGCGTGCTGGTGCGGTTGATCAGGTCAGCCGCGACGACGGTGGCCGCGCGCAGCACCGCCGCGGGCGGCATGCCCCAGTCGACGAGCGTGACGAGTTCGTCGGCGTTCTTACCGTGCGGGATGGCGGGTGCGTCGGTGCCGACGGCGATTTTGACGCCGGCCTCGTAGGCCGCCTTGATGGACGTCCGCGCCTTGGGGAACATTTCAGCGGCCTTGTCCTGCAACTCTTTCGGAGCGCGGGACACATCCATCGCCTCGGCGAGGCGACGGGTCGTCACAAGGAACCGGTCGTTGTCGACCAGCATTTGTATCGCCTCGTCGTCCATCAGGAACCCGTGCTCGATGCAGTCGATACCGCAGGCCACCGCGTGCTTGACCGCCTCGGCCCCATGGGTGTGCGCGGCGACGCGCAGACCGCGACGATGCGCCTCGTCGACGATGACGCGCAGCTCCTCGTCCGAATAGTGTTGTGCACCGGCCTCTCCGGTCAGTGACATCACACCGCCCGAACAGCACACCTTGATCAGCTCTGCGCCGTGCTTGATCTGGTAGCGCACGGCTTTGCGGATCTCATCGACTCCGTTGGCGATGCCTTCCTCGATTGTCAGCTCGAGCACTCCGGGCATGAAAGCCGCGAACATCGTCGGGTCGAGATGACCGCCCGTCGGCGTGATCGCATGCCCGGCGGGGATGACGCGCGGACCGTCGATCCAGCCCGCCGCGATGGCTTTCCCGAGTGCAACGTCGAGCAGATAGCCACCGGTCTTGACGAACAGGCCGAGGTTGCGCACCGTCGTGAAGCCGGCGCGCAGCGTGCGGCGGGCATTGCCCACAGCGCGCAGCACACGGGTGGCGGGGTCGTCCTGCACCTGTGACAGGCCCGGGTTCTCACCGCGCCCGCCCATCAGCAGATTGACCTCCATGTCCATCAGGCCGGGCAGCAGGATGGAATCGCCGAGGTTGATTTCTGTTGATCCGGAGGGTGTTTCGCCACCGATACCGACTATGCGTCCATCGGCGACGTGGATGACGCCGGGCCGGATGATCTCGCCGGCGTCGACGTCGAGGTAACCTGCGGCCTTCAGCGAGAGCGGTGGCGAGAGCGGTGGCGGAGGGGACACCCTTAGACCACCGGCTCCTTGACGAGTCTGATGTATGCCGCGCCACTGTCCAGAACGCGCGGCTGTTTCCACACTTCGACGGGAAAGCTGACCATGACTATCGACTGTCCCAGATGAACCAGCGCCTTGGCGTCATCAGGCATGCTCTTGAGAGGGAAGCGTGCGTCCACATAGACCATGATGTCCTCGAGCCGTGCCAGGCCGGCGTCGTAGAGCTCCTGCATCTGCTCCATCGTGGAGTTGAGCCGCTTCTGGTAGCGCTCCTCCTCGGTGGGCAGGCACCAGTCGCTGAACCGCTCCAGGTCGGCGAACTCTTCGGGCAGCTTAGGCATTCGCGGATTCCTTCTCCCTCGTGGTACCGGCAGCCCCGTTCCCGTTCGCCAGTGACTCCTTGTACCGGTCCACGTACTTGTGCGCAGTGTGGTGCAGGTGGCGCAGCAGAATCTCCTGATCGCACAGAGGGAAGTCCAGGACTGCTCGCGTGCCGATCTGG
Source organism: Mycolicibacterium iranicum (assembly GCF_001650495.1). Classification (GTDB taxonomy): domain Bacteria; phylum Actinomycetota; class Actinomycetes; order Mycobacteriales; family Mycobacteriaceae; genus Mycobacterium; species Mycobacterium iranicum_A. Next base: position 100,180 of record NZ_LWCS01000021.1, read on the forward strand.
CTCTGCGTCGCTTCAAGGGTGTTGGCGTCCTGGAATGCGTACTCCTTGAACGTCACTGCGGCCAACTCCTGGGAGAGCCGCTCGCGCAGGTTCTTCGGGGGTACGAAGTACAGGTCGGCCTCGAAGATGTGGGTGTCCACTCCCGTCGGCCAGTAGTTGTAGGTGAGGTACCAGCCGGGCACCCAGAACAGCAACGTGAAGTTCGGGAAGAACTCGAACGAGTCCTGCCCCCATGTCTTGTGGCGTCCCGGATTGATCGCAGGCGGCAGCTCGTCGGGCAGGATGCCCTTGATGTCCGGGCGATCCCATGGCCCGAACAGGCCGCTGTGCAGGATCCGCTCGATGGGCTTGACCATCTTGAGGTCCTTCGGTGGGCTCATACCACCCCAGGACGAGATCATCGAATGGTCGCCCTTGATGTCGTAGTGCAGCGCCTCGAACCCGAACTTGGCCAGCTTTTCGGCCTCCTCCTTCTCCGCCTGCTTCATGTGCAGGATTGGCGCGTGGTAGAACTCGACGAACGCGTCGATGAACAATTTCCAGTTGGCCTTGATCTCCGAGCGGTAACTGTAGTGCTCGGTCATCTCGTGGAACGGATATCCCTTGAGGCCCTGGCCGAATTCGCCCAGGTATTCCTCCAGCGAGACGGCGTTGTCGTCGAAGTTGACGAAAATGAAGCCCTCCCAGACCTCACACCGCACCGGTTTGAGTGGGTAGTCGGCCTTGTCAAGGTCGAAGAACTCTTGTTCCTGCTGGACGAACGTCAAGTCGCCCTGCAGGTTGTAGCGCCAGGCATGGTATTTGCAGACGAACTGGCGGCAGGTCCCGGAGGTTTCTTCGCCCGGGTAGTCGTTCCATACGAGCTTGTTGCCGCGGTGCCGGCACAGGTTGTAGAAGGACCGGATCTGCTCGCCGTCGTTGACGATGATGATCGACACGCCGGGGCCCACCGAGGGCAGCTCGCGGGTGATGTAATTGCCCTTCTTGGGGATCAGCTCGACGCGTCCCATCTGGAGCCACGTCTTCCGGAAGATGGCCTGCTGTTCCAACTTCCAGTGCTCGGGGTCGATCGAATCCTCGTAATTGACGGGCGCAGTGCCGAGTTCGGGCCAGTTCTCGGTCCAGCTGCCGACGTCGGGCTTCTTGAAAAATGCCACGGTGGCTACCTCTCTGCTTCCATGTTGAAGTCGGGTTCGACGCCAAAAGTGTTGATGGCCATGGCCAGAGAGCCATAGCAACCGATCGTGAAGACGAGATCCATCAGCTGGCGCTCGTCGAAATGTGCCGACAGCGCCGACCACGTCGCATCGGAGACGACCGACCGGTGGTGCAGCTCGTCGACGGCGGACAGCACCGCGCGGTCGAGGTCGTCGGACATCTCACCGCGTTCGATGCCGGCGATGACGTCGTCGGACAGTCCAGCCTCACGCCCCATCGCGACGTGGTGGCGCCACTCGTACTCGCACTTGGTCAGGCGCGCGACCCGCAGGATTGCGAGTTCGCGGATGCGTGCGGGCAAGGTCGATCCGTACAGCAGGTGAAAGTTGAACCGCAGGAAAGCCCTGGTCAGTTGAGGGTGCCGCACCAGTGTGGCAACCAGATTCCCTGTCGCTTCCGGGTTGTGACGTTCCGGCGGCATGAGTCCGCTCAGCGCATTGGTGACGCTGTCGTCCCACTGATCTGCGGGCAGTGGGGCAAGTCGCACTGCCCACCTCCTCTCACTCATGAGAATCAGGTTCTCATATTTCGCCAATAGATTTCCATCTTTCGGTGAGGACGTCAACGTGCCAGCTCGGAGATGCCGATCTCGACGGTGGTCCCGGAGGCCCGTTGTGCCAGCCTGTCAGGCGCGATAGAGATCAGGCACATTGATTCTCGCAGACGGAGAAGATAGTTTCCTTGGTAGGAGAACAACAGCCTGAATCACACGTCCGCTGCGCACGCCCGTGTGAACGAGAGGAATGGCCCCGTGAACCGAGACGACATGATTTTGATCAGCGTGGACGATCACATCGTCGAGCCGCCGGAGATGTTCAAGAATCATTTGCCGAAGAAGTATTTGGATGAGGCGCCGCGGTTGGTGCACAACGAGGACGGCAGTGATACGTGGCAGTTCCGGGATGTGGTGATTCCGAATGTGGCGCTGAATGCGGTGGCGGGTCGGCCCAAGGAGGAGTACGGGCTCGAGCCCCAGGGGCTTGATGAGATCCGGCCGGGGTGCTGGCAGGTTGATGAGCGGGTCAAGGACATGAATGCCGGCGGCATCCTGGGCTCGATGTGTTTCCCCTCGTTCCCCGGCTTCGCTGGGCGGTTGTTCGCCACCGAGGATCATGAGTTTTCGTTGGCGTTGGTTCAGGCCTACAACGACTGGCACGTCGAGGAGTGGTGTGGGGCGTATCCGGCGCGGTTCATCCCGATGACGCTGCCGGTGATCTGGGATCCGCAAGCCTGTGCGGCCGAGATCCGGCGCAACGCCGCCCGGGGGGTGCATTCGTTGACGTTCACCGAGAACCCGGCCGCGATGGGCTATCCCAGTTTCCACGATTTCGACCATTGGAAGCCGATGTGGGATGCCCTGGTCGACACCGACACCGTCCTCAACGTGCATATCGGGTCCTCGGGGCGGTTGGCGATCACGGCCCCGGATGCGCCGATGGATGTGATGATCACCCTGCAGCCGATGAACATCGTGCAAGCCGCAGCTGATCTGTTGTGGTCCAAGCCGATCAAGGAGTACCCCGACCTGAAGATCGCCCTGTCCGAGGGCGGCACGGGGTGGATTCCGTACTTCTTGGAGCGGGTGGACCGCACCTACGAGATGCATTCGACCTGGACGGGTCAAGATTTCGGGGGGAAGCTACCCAGCGAGGTGTTCCGGGAGCATTTCCTGACCTGCTTCATCGCCGACCCCGTCGGTGTGGCCACCCGTCATCAGATCGGTGTCGACAACATCTGCTGGGAAGCCGACTACCCCCACAGTGATTCGATGTGGCCCGGAGCCCCCGAGCAACTCGACGAGGTCCTCACGGCCAACCACGTGCCCGACGATGAGGTCGACAAGATGACCTACCAGAACGCGATGCGCTGGTATCACTGGGACCCCTTCACCCACATCCCCAAAGACCAGGCCACTGTCGGGGCGCTGCGCAAAGCCGCCGAAGGCCACGACGTCTCGATACAGGCGCTGTCGCATAAGGAGAAGACCGGTGCGACGTTCGCCGACTTCGCGGCGAATGCCAAGAATCTGACCGGCAACAAAGACTGAGCTACTTTCGCCGAAACTGCATTCCATGCGGCAGAAAGCCAGAATTGGTCGCGCGGAATGCAGTTTCGGCGATCTAGGGATCGAGGAGTAACCGCAATGACGGGCATGAGTTTCGAGCTGAGCGAGGATCAGGAGCTGATCCGCAAGTCCGTCGCGGAGCTGGCGGGCAAGTTCGACGACCACTACTGGATGGAGAAGGACCGAAACCACGAGTTCCCCGCCGAGTTCTACGACGCGATCGCCAAAGGCGGCTGGCTCGGGATGACGATTCCCGAGGAGTACGGCGGCCACGGGCTCGGCATCACCGAGGCCACCCTGCTGTTGGAAGAGGTGTCCCGGTCCGGCGCGGCGATGAACGGTGCCAGTGCGATCCACCTGTCGATCTTCGGCATGCAGCCTGTCGTCAAGCACGGCTCCGAAGAGCTCAAGGCCGCCACCCTGCCGCGCATCGTCGACGGCGATCTGCATGTGTGCTTCGGCGTCACCGAACCCGGTGCAGGACTGGACACTTCGCAGATCACAACATTCGCCAAACGCGAAGGTGACCACTACCGCGTCAACGGCCGCAAAGTGTGGATCTCCAAGGCGCTGGAGTCGGAGAAGATCCTGCTGCTGACGAGGACCGAGACGCCGGCAGCTTTGAAGGAACGCGGCGCGAAGAAGACCGACGGCATGACGCTCTTCCTCACCGACCTGGACCGCGATCACGTCGACATTCGGCCCATCAACAAGATGGGACGCAACGCCGTCAGCTCCAACGAGTTGTTCATCGACGACCTGATGGTTCCGGTGAGCGACCGGGTTGGCGAGGAGGGGCAGGGCTTCAAGTACATCCTTGACGGCCTGAATCCCGAGCGGATGCTCATCGCCGCGGAAGCCCTCGGTATCGGGCGCGTCGCGTTGGAGAAGGCCGTCAAGTACGGCAACGAGCGGGTGGTGTTCAACCGCCCGATCGGCATGAACCAGGGCCTGCAGTTCCCGCTCGCAGATTCACTCGCCCGGCTCGACGCCGCCGAGCTGGTGCTGCGCAAGGCCACGTGGCTCTATGACAACGGAAAACCGTGCGGTCGCGAGGCCAATACGGCCAAATACCTCTGCGCAGATGCCGGTTTCGGTGCGGCCGATCGCGCGCTGCAGCTGCACGGCGGCATGGGCTACTCAGAGGAGTACCACGTGTCGCGGTACTTCCGGGAGTCGCGCCTGATGAAGATCGCGCCGGTGAGTCAGGAGATGATCCTGAACTTCCTCGGCGAGCATGTCCTCGGCCTGCCCCGTAGCTACTGATGGCGGGGCGCCCCGGATGAACTACGTCGACCTCGACTCCGGGCGTTCGCCCCTGGCACGGGCGCTTACGGTGGTGTCGGTGCTGTGGGTCGGCGCCGGCATGGTTATGTGAGCACGTGACAGGACGACAGCCAGGTTCAGGGCCGTTGGCCGGCGTCACCGTGGTCGCCATGGAGCAGGCTGTGGCAGCTCCGATGTGCACCAGGGTGCTCGCCGACTTCGGAGCCCGAATCATCAAGGTGGAGAACCCGAACGGTGGCGACTTCGCCCGCGCCTACGACGACGTCGTCAATGGGCCGGGCGGCCTTGCCGCGCACTTCGTCTGGTGCAACCGGGGCAAGGAGTCGGTGACGCTGAACACCAAGTCTCCCGCGGGCATGGAGATCCTGCACAGGCTGCTCGACCGCGCGGACGCGTTCGTATCGAACCTCGCACCGGGAGCCACGGCACGACTCGGCGTGGCGCCTGCCGATCTTGCCGAGAGGCATCCCGGCGTGATCCCCGTCGAGATCGACGGTTACGGTCCCGGTGGCCCGATCTCGCACAAACGCGCCTACGACCTTCTGGTGCAGGCCGAGGCCGGGTCGTGCGCGATTACCGGCTACCCCGGGATGCCCGCGAAACCCGGTCCCGCACTGGCTGACTTCACCACGGGGCTGTACGCGGCGATGTCGATCGTGTCCCTGCTGTACGGGAGGGGCCGGCAGGGCGAAACCGGGCCCGCGCCCCATGTCGAGCTGAGCCTGTTCGATGTGATGACCGACGTGATGGGCTATGCGCTGACCTACACCCAGCATTCGGGCATCGACCAGGAGCCACTCGGCGTGGGCTCGCCGGCGGTGGCACCATACGGCGCGTTCCCCACCCGTGACGGCCAGACTGTCGTGCTCGGCACGACCAACGACCGAGAATGGCAACGGGTGGCGCTCGACATCATCGACCGTCCCGATCTCGCCGCGGATTCGCGGTTCGCGACCAATCCCGGCCGCTGCGCGCACCGGGAGATCCTGGACGAGGCCATCGGAAGCTGGTGTGCACAGCACGATCTCGTCGAGATCCAGAAGCAGGCCGACGCCGCCGGCATCGGCAATTCGCGCTACAACAAGCCCAGCGAGGTCGTCGTGCACCCGCAGCTCAGCGCACGAGACCGCTGGCGCACCGTCGGCACGCCCAGGGGTGACATCCAGGCGCTGCGGCCCCCGCCGGTGATCAGCGATTTCGAGCAACCGATGGGCGCAGTACCGGGACTGGGTGAACACACGGACGCCGTGCTTGCCGAATTCGGTTTCACCACTGATGAATTGGCCCGGTTGCGTGCCGACGGCGTGATCGGACCCGCCTATGGGTGACGTGCTGCTGTGCAAGGATCGCGACGGGGTGCGCACACTGACCCTGAACCGTCCCGAGCGTAGGAACGCATTGGACGCCCGACTCTGGGTCGAGCTGGCCGATGCGCTGCGCGCGCTCAAGCGTGACCGCGACGTGCGAGTGCTGGTGCTGACCGGCGCGGGCGGGGCGTTCTGTTCCGGTGCCGACATCGGCACCGGGGAGCAGATCCATCCGAGGTACAAATTGGACCGCCTCACCGACGTCGCCCTGGCCCTGCACGAACTGGCGATCCCCACGATCGCGAAGGTCACCGGAATCGCCGTCGGGGCAGGCTGGAATCTGGCACTTGGATGCGACCTGGTGGTAGCCACCCCGGAATCGAAGTTCTGCCAGATCTTTTCCAAGCGGGGTCTTTCCGTCGACCTGGGTGGCTCGTGGCTGCTGCCCAAGATCGTGGGCCTGCAGCAGGCAAAGCGTCTGGTCCTGCTCGCGGAAATGATCAGCGCCGACGAGGCGCACGCGCTGGGCCTGGTCACGTGGGTGAAGCCGGCCGACGAGATCGACGCGTTCGTCGACGGCATCACGGGCCGGCTTGCGGGAGGCCCGCCGTTCGCGCTCGCGCAGAGCAAGGCACTGCTCAACGACGGTGCGAACGCGACGCTGAGGGAGGCGTTGGCGAACGAAGCGCGTGCGCAGCCGGGTAACTTCGCGACGGCAGACTCCGGCGAGGCCTACGCGGCGTTCGCCGCCAAGCGTGATCCGGAGTTCACCGGAGCGTGGTCGCTATACGACACGAACGAGGAGTGAGGGCAATGCGGGAAACGGTCATCGTCGGCGCGGTGCGCACACCGGTCGGAAAGCGCAACGGCGGGTTGTCCGATCAACATGCCGCCGACCTGTCCGCGTTGGTGCTCAACGAGTTGGTGGAGCGGACCGGGATCGATACCGGGGTGATCGACGACGTCGTGTGGGGCTGCGTGTCGCAGGTGGGGGACCAGTCGAGCAACATCGGGCGCTATTCGGTGCTGGCTGCCGGCTGGCCGGAGCACATCCCGGGCACCACGGTGAACCGTGCATGCGGATCGAGCCAGCAGGCGCTCGACTTCGCGGTGCAGGCCGTGATGTCGGGCCAGCAGGATGTGGTGGTGGCCGGCGGAGTCGAGGTGATGAGCCGGGTCCCGCTCGGATCCGCACGTTCCACCGGAATGCCGTACGGCCCCAAAGTGCTTGCCCGCTATGACGATTTCTCTTTCAACCAGGGCATCTCGGCGGAGATGATCTCGCAGCAGTGGGGGTTCTCCCGAACGCGGCTCGATGAATACTCCGCGCAGTCACATGAGCGGGCCGCCGCCGCGCAGGACGCGGGCGCCTTCAAGGATCAGATCCTCCCGGTGTTCACCGAAGGGGGCATCGTCACCGACGATGAGGGCATCCGTCGTGGCACGACGGTCGAAAAGCTGGCCGGGCTGAAGCCCGCGTTCACCGAGGACGGTGTCATCCACGCCGGAAACTCCTCGCAGATCTCCGACGGCGCGGCAGCACTGCTCGTCACCACCGCAGAGAACGCGGTCAACCTCGGCCTGACGCCGCTGGTGCGCTACGTGGCGGGAGCCGTCACCGGCGCCGACCCCAAGCTGATGCTGACGGGCCCGATTCCGGCCACCGAGAAGGTGCTACACAGAGCAGGCGTAAGGCTGGACGAGGTCGGCGTGTACGAGGTGAACGAGGCGTTCGCCCCTGTCCCATTGGCCTGGCTCGCCGACACCGGCGCCGACGAGGCCAAGATGAACCCGCTCGGCGGGGCCATCGCGCTCGGCCATCCGCTGGGCGCTTCCGGCGCAGTGCTGATGACGCGGATGATCAACCACATGCGCGACAACGGGATTCGCTACGGACTGCAGGCCATGTGCGAAGGCGGCGGTACCGCCAACGCCACGCTCGTCGAACTTGTGAAGTAGTCAGGGGATACCACGTGCGCAGAGATCTTTTCACCGAGGACCACGAGGCTTTTCGGGAACTCGCCCGCGATTTCGTCGAGAAGGAGGTCGTGCCGCACTACCCGGACTGGGAGAAGGGCGGCAGGATGCCTCGTGAGGTCTTCGAGCAGATGGGTGAACTTGGGATCCTCGGCATCGCCATTCCCGAGGAGTACGGTGGCGGCGGTCAGTCGGACTACCGCTACAACGTGGTGCTCCAGGAGGAGGCCGCTCGCGCCCTGGTCACGCTGTCGACTGTGCGGACACAGCTCGAGGTGATCCTGCCGTATTTTCTGCACTACGCGAACGCCGAGCAACGTGACCGCTGGTTCCCGGGGCTCGCAGCAGGCAAGCTGCTCACCGCGATCGCGATGACCGAGCCAGGAACGGGTTCCGATCTCGCCGGCATGCGAACCACCGCTGTGCGCGACGGTGACGACTACATCGTCAACGGCGCAAAAACTTTCATCACCGGCGGCATGCAGGCTGACCTCGTCATCGTCGTCGCGCGCACCTCCACCGACCCCGACAACCGGCGCAAGGGACTGACCCTGCTGGTCGTCGAGGACGGTATGGACGGATTCACGCGAGGCCGCGAGCTGGAGAAGATGGGCTGCAAGGTTCAGGACACCGCCGAACTGTCGTTCGTCGACGTTCGCGTCCCGGCGGCCAACGTGCTCGGAGAGGTCGACGAGGCATTCGGCTATCTCGGCCACAATCTCGCGCAGGAGCGGTTGACCGTCGCGGTGGGTTCGGTCGCCCAAGCGCGCTCGGCGATCGGTGCCGCCATCGAATACACGCAGAATCGCACGGCGTTCGGCACCCCGGTGGCGTCTTTTCAGAACACCAAGTTCGAACTCGCGGCGTGCTCCACCGACGTGGAGGCGGGCCAGGCGATGCTCGACCGTGCGGTCTCGCTGCATGTCGAGGGCGAGCTGTCGGGAGCCGACGCTGCGCGGACCAAACTGTTCTGCACCGAGATGCAACAGCGGGTGGTGGACCGCTGTCTACAGCTCTTCGGCGGCTACGGCTACATGATGGAATATCCCATCGCCCGGCTGTACACCGACGCCCGGGTCGCGCGCATCTACGCGGGCACCAGCGAGGTCATGAAGGTGATGATCGCGAAGTCGCTGGGCTTGTAAGGCTATTCGCTGTTGGCAAGCTGATCGTTGAATGCTGCGCCGGCACTGCCGGTGAGCTTGCTGCCGTCGAAACCGTATGCGACCGCTTCGCCGCGGACGGCACGCAGCGGGTCCTCGAAGTCGCGGAAGTAGCCCATTGCCCAGGCACCCTCCTGATACCCGATCAGTTTGAGCAGGTCGTCGTCGAGCGTCCGGGCGACGTCGATCGGGACGGAGAGGAACTGGTTCTCCTCCTGGCGTACCCAGCCCACGCAGTAGTTGATGTTGACGGCGCGGCGCACCTTGGTCGAGCGGTTCGCGGCACCGCTGTGCACGATCTTGCCGGTGTAGATCAGCACCGAACCGCGCGCCATCTCGGCCTGTAGACACTCCTCGTCGCTGTAGTCCGTGGGCTTCTTGTCGCCGAACTGGCTGCCGGGCACCACGCGGGTCGCGCCCATCTCGGCGGTGTAGTCCGACAGGGCCCACAGGGTGTTGCACTGCACGTGGTAGTCGTCGGGAAACGGGTAGAAGTCGAACGCGTTCTGGTCGCGATGCAGCGACTGGGCCGATTCGCCCGGCTCGATCGAGATCACCTGGGTGAGCATCAGCTGGAAGGCCGACGCGTGCCCGAGAAAGTCCCGGCAGACGTCCATCATGGTCGGGTTCTGGATGAGAGCCCGGCAGGCGGGGGAGCGGGCGACCAGGGCGCCGGTGCGCCGGGTCTTCCTGCCGATCATCGCGTTGTAGCCCATTGGGGTGGTGGCAAAGAATGGCGCCAGTTCGTCGTCGATGGCGTCCATCAGTGCGGTGGGCACAAGGTTGTCGACGATCACGTAGCCGTCTCGGCGAAGCCGGTCGGCGATCTCGACTGCCGGTGCATCGGCGGGGACGTGGTTCAGTTCGGACATCGGCACCTCTCCTGGATCGAGGCCCAATTATCCCGAGCAACAAGTGTTGACCAGGTAAAACAGTGTCACACCGGGGTAACGGTATAGACCACGTGGTGGGTGCCGCGCCGTTGATTGAGCGCGGGTCCGCGTGACACTTCCGCCGAAATATGTCGTGTGAGACCCTTGTCACAACGCGGAAACCTACCTACTGTGTGTTCACTAGGTTGGTTAGAGCCCCGAGGAGTCGAGTGACAGCCCCCGAATCCGCCGGGTCCGATCTGGAATCGTCCAGGCGGCCGTACGCGACGTTGTTCGCCAAAGGCGAGGACCGCAGACAGCGGATCCTGGCAGTGGCCGAGCGGCTGCTGGCGCGCAATGGCTGGCGGAACACGTCGCTGGCGCAGATCGCCAGAGAAGCCGGCGTGACGTCTGCGGGGTTGCTGCACCATTTCGAGTCCAAGGAGCAGCTGCTCAACGCGGTGCTCGACGCCCGCGACCTCGACGACGACATGCATGCAGACAGGTCCGGAGACCTGGTGACCGAGCTTGCGCGGGTGCCCGAGAGGTTCGAGCGATCACCTGAACTGGTGGGCACCTTCATCGTGCTGCTGGTGGAGAACATCTCGCCCGACGCCCCGTTGCATGACCGTCTACAGAAGCGCTACCGCGACGCGGCCGACATCATCACGGACAACATCACGCGCGGTCAGCGAAAAGGCTTGTATCGCACCGACTTCGACGCGGCCATCAAGGCCACGGAGATTCTCGCCTTCATCAACGGAATGGAGACATTATGGTTGCTCGATCCCTCAATCCCGCTGACCGAAGCATTCAAGGGATACGCGGAGTCGCTGGCGCGCGATCTGGCGGCGTCGTCCAAGCCGACATGAGTTACCGCCTCGACGTCGTCTCGCCGACCGTACTCGACGCAGTGCGGTTCGCCGGCGGTTGGATCTATGACCGCGTCATGGCGGGCTGGGACGTCAACGTCCTTGTCAGCAACGACGAGGACGTACGTCCCCTACAGATCCTCGGCGCCGAGACACTCGATCTCGAATCGGTCCTGGAGTCCTGGGAGCAGCGCACGCATCCGCAGACCGTCGCCGTGGCTGCCGATCTGTTCGGCCGGGATGACCGGGTTCGACGGGGTGTGCTCGGTGCGCTCGATCAGGGCGCTACTGAGGTAACCCTTTGGGGCGCAGAGCGTCCCGCTGAGCTGGGAAGCAGTGTGGACGCAGTCGAGCATCGTCTCAGTGCAGCGGCCAGAGCCTTCAAGGCGCAGGCGCTCGCCGCGGCACTGGGCGTCGACGGTGTCGCCGTCGACTCGACCGAGGTGTTCTGTTGCGGCATGATGGCGTCGGTGGCCGCCGACCTCGTTCCCGCCAGCTGACACCCGTTAGCTCAGATCGATCAGAACTTTCCCGATTGCGCGGCCGTCGCCGACGTGACGTAGCGCGGCGGCCGTCTCGTCGAGCGAAAAGATGGCCCCGACATGCGGTTCGATGCGCCCCGCCACGAGTAGTTGTCGCAGTTCTGCTTCATTGCGAGTGAATTCGTCGGGTGGGACGTCGTGGAATTGGAAGCCCAGCACTGCGATTCCCTTGATGAGGACCAGGTTCAATGGGATGCGGGGAATGGCTCCCGAGGCGAAGCCCACGGTGACGAAGCGCCCACCCCTGCTCAACGACCGAAGCGCCGGTTCGCTGAGTTCGCCGCCGACGGGGTCGACGACGACGTCGGCACCATCGGGCAGCGCGGCACGCAGCGCGGTCCTGAGGTCCTGGCCCTTGTGATTCACCACGTGTGCGGCTCCGTAGTGTGCTGCCACGTCCAGCTTCTCGGGGGAGGACGCCACCGCTGTGACTTTGGCACCGAGAGCGATGCCGAGTTGCACCGCCGCGAGACCGACGCCGCCGCCGGCGCCGAGCACGACAAGTTCCTCGCCCGCCGACAGCCGGGCTGCGGAGCGCAACGTGTGGTACGCCGTTCGGTGCGCGACGCCGAACGCGGCCGCGGCCCTGAGGTCGACCTGCGCCGGAATAGGTGTCAACGAGGCGGCATCGACCACCACGCGCTCGGCGAACGCACCGAACATCCCGGTCCCGGTCACGCGGTCGCCTAGGGTGAAACCCGATGTCTGCGGGCCGATCTCGTCGACGACACCGGCGAACTCGCTTCCCGGCACGAAGGGGGCCGGCACATTGATCTGATACGAGTTGGCCACCAGCAGCACGTCGGGGAAATTGACCGCGGCCGCCGCTACCCGGACGCCGACCTGACCTGGCCCGGCGGCGGGGACGTCGCGCTCCTCGATGCGCACGACCTCGGGAGGCCCGTACTGCGGACAAACCGCTGCCCGCACGTCTAGCCTCGGTAGTCGCTGGATTCGGCCAGGTCTGCCGCCGATGCCATCAAGCTTGTGACGACTGGCCCGAACGCCAGAAGCTTCTCGTCGTTGTCGGCCCGCTGGAAGCCCTGTTCGAGCACGATCGCCAGCTTCCACTTGGCCAGCACGAGGTAGTAGTCGAGGTCGTCGACCTGGCGGCCTGAGACCTCGGCATAGTGCGCAACGACGTCGTCGCGCGATGGCATGCCGCGCATATCGACGTAGCTCATGTCGCCGGGGTCGTCGCCTTCGGCCTGATGTGCTCCTTGCGTGCGCGAAGGCCACGACTGCACCATCCAGCCGAGGTCGAGCTTCGGGTCGCCGACAGTGCCCATCTCCCAGTCCACGATCGCGGCCATCCGGGCGGGTGCGCCGTGGCAGTACATCACATTGGCGAACTGGTAGTCGCCGTGCATGAGACCTGGGATGAAGTCGAGCGGCTTACGCGCTTTGAGCCATCCGGTGGCTGCGTCGAGACCGGGCAGTGGACGTTTCTTGATGCGCTCGAGGAATCCGATCCAGCGGTCGACCTGACGTTCGTGAAAGCCGTCCGGACGGCCCAGGTCGTGCAGACCTTTCGCGCGCCAGTCCACTTTCGACAGCCGCGCAATACCCTCGGCCAGTTGGTAACTGAGCTCCGGCCTGGTCGAGGGGTCGCTGTGGAAAGGTTCGGGCCAGCGGCCATGGGTGTCCATCGGGGACCAGCCGTCGACGAATCCCATCAGGTAGAACGGACGGCCGAGCACCGACGGGTCGGCGCAGAGTGCCACCGCCGCCGTGTGGGGGACGTCGGTACCGTCGAGGGCCTCGATGATCCGCCACTCCCGCAGGATTCCCTTGTCCCGCTCGGGCGGAGCCCCCGGCGGCGGCATGCGCAGCACACAGCGGTGCTCCCCGCGGGTGATCTCGAAGATGACGTTCTGGGTTCCGCCGGACAGGAACCGGGCCGCCAGCGGTTCGCCCTTGCCCGGCAGGGCCGCCGTGTCCATCCATGCGGCCAGCCGTTCAGTGTCGATCTGGCTCACAGGTTGCCGATCTCGTACTCGAGGAAGTCGGCGTATTTTGCCCGTGCCGCCTCGCGTTTGGCCGGGATCCACTCCGACGGCCAGGTGCCCTCGGCGGGACGGTAGGCGCGCAGCACCTGCTTGGCGACCGTCGTCTTGTGGACTTCGGTGGGCCCGTCGGCGAGCCCCATCACCGCGGCACCGGTCACCATGCCGAGGAAAGGCACCTCGTTGGTGACGCCGAGCGCGCCGTGCACTTGCATTGCCCGCCAGGCGATGTCGTGCAGCACGGTGGGCATGACGACCTTGACGGCGGCGATGTCCTTGCGGACTTTCTTGTAGTCGTTGTACTTGTCGATCTCCCACGCGGTGTAGAGCACCATGAGCCGGAACTGGAGAAGCTGCGCGTAGGAGTCTGCAATGTAGCCCTGCACGAACTGTTTGTCCGACAGCCTGCTGCCCTGGGTCTCGCGGCTCAGGGCGCGTTCGCACATCATGTCCAGTGCTTTGCGGGACAGCCCGATGGTGCGCATCGCGTGATGGATTCTTCCACCGCCGAGCCGGGTCTGGGCGATGACGAAGGCCTGCCCCTCCCCACCTAGCAGTGCCTCGGTCGGAACGCGCACATGGTCGTAGTGGATGAGGGCGTGCGAGCCTTCGCCTGGGCGTTCCCCGTAGAGGCCGATGTTGCGTTCGATCGTGACGCCGGGAGTGTCGGTGGGCACCAGGAACATCGACATGCCTTGGTAGGCACTGACGTCCGGGTTGGTGACGACCATGACGATGAGGAACGACGCGGTGGCCGCGTTGGAGGAGAAGAACTTCCATCCGTTGATAACCCAGTCGTCGCCGTCGCGGACGGCGGAGGTGGTGAACATCGTCGGGTCGGCGCCGGCGTGCGGCTCGGTCATCGAATAGCAGGAGAACATCTCTCCCTCCAGGAGCGGGCGCAGGTAGCGCTGCTTCTGCTCGTCCGTTCCGTAATGAGCGATGATCTCGGCATTTCCGGTGTCGGGGGCTTGACAGCCGAAGATGATCGGCGCCCATTGCGAGCGGCCGAGGATCTCGTTGAGCAGCGCGAGCTTGAGCTGCCCGTAGCCCTGACCGCCGAGGTCGGCGCCCAGGTGCGTGGCCCACAGTCCGCGCCGGCGCACCTCTTCCTTGAGGGGGTCGATCGCCTGGCGACGCTTACTGTCGAGCGGCACGAATTGCTGATGCGGGAATGCCAGGTCGAGCGGTTCGACCTCTTCGCGAACGAACTCGTCCGCCCAGTCCAACACCTTCTGATACTCAGGGTCGGTCTCGAAATCCCACATGCGGCCTCCTTGCCGAATATCCGTTGATCAGCGTGCAGATGTCCGCCGTGACGACCTCGGCGAACGAGCGACTTCCGAATGCACCTGCCGCCCAGTGCCTCGCACCCTCGCTGACCATGGTCTGAGCCAGGTATGCCAGATGCGCGATATCGACCGTGGCGGGTAGCTTGCCGTCGACCTTGGCCCGCGTGAAGAGTTCGGTGAACATGTCAGCGTCGACCGGGGGTGGGTTGGCGTGGGCGAGGATGCGGTGTTCGTGCCGGTAGCCCTCAAGGATGGTCTCGATGATGAGTTCGGGAGGGTTGCGGGCCATCGACTGTTCGAAGGCGCTCAGGGCGGCCGAGAGAACGTCCGCGATCTCGTAGGGCCGTTTCAGCAGTTCGTGGATCGCGCGGTGCGCCGACTGCGTCGAGAGCACGCCGACCTCGAAGAGCACGTCCTCTTTTCGGGGGAAGTAGAAGTAGAACAGCGCCTTGGACACGCCCGCTGCGGTGCAGATGTCGGCGACGGTGGTCGTGGCATAGCCGTTCGTCCGCCACAGTGCCATCGCCGCCTGCACGAGCATCCGCTTGGTCTCTCGTGACCGGGCGCGCTGAAACGATGCCCGCCGCTGACCACGGTCAGCAGTGGAGTCCGGCTTGATTACGCCCACAGAGGCGAAGTTAACAGGCTCATGCGCGGTATCCAATAGCTGACCGGCGTAAAACTAACTGATTCATGGATTCGCCATTGGCCGGCGGTTTCGATGGGTAGCGTTCGGCCATGCCCAATCACCTCCACCACGTCGTCATGCGCAGTCATTCGGCGGCGGACTTCATCGCCTTCCTGACCGACGTGGTCGGTATGACGGTCGCGTACGAGATGCGGGTGCCGGGGCCGGTTCTGGAGACGACGCTGGGCTGGCCACCGTCGGATGGTGCCGACGTGACGATCCTCGGCAGCGGAGAGGCCGGCCTGATCGAAGTGCTCGACGTCCCTGAACACCTGCGGGCCGTCGCACCCGAAGGCCTGGCCGCCCTGTCTTTCCTGACCGACGAGTTCGCCCGCAGCCGGGAGGCCGCAGGAAAACACGCCGACGATGTGACCGTCTTCGATGCGGGCGTGCCCGGTGTCGATCTGTTTTTCTGCACCGTAGGGGGTGTGCCGATGGAGTTCATGGGCAGCTACGCGCTCGGAGAAGGCGATCAGCGCACGGCAGAATGATGGCATGAGCGCGCTGAGAGTCGCTGCGCTGGCGTTCGCCGCGCTGGCGCTGACAGCCGGAGGCCTTCAGCTGCTGGCTTTCGCGTCGGGTGG
Organism: Mycolicibacterium iranicum; assembly: GCF_001650495.1. Lineage (GTDB taxonomy): Bacteria > Actinomycetota > Actinomycetes > Mycobacteriales > Mycobacteriaceae > Mycobacterium > Mycobacterium iranicum_A. The sequence goes on from NZ_LWCS01000021.1 coordinate 116,053, forward strand.
CTCACCACGGCACCTCATCCTCGGTGGATTCGCCTGTGCTGTCGGTGTTTCGGTCGGTTCCGCGGTGGTCGCCGCAGTGCTGCGGTCCCGGCGCTGACCCGGCCCCGTCACAGCTCGGCGGTGACGGACGCCAGGAACTGCGCGGTGCGTTCGCGTGAGCGGCGCCGGGCGGCAGCGTCGCCGCCGAGGGGGATGATGCGCGCGGCCAGGTCGGTGACGCCCGCGTCGCGGTAGGCGCCGAGCCGGCGTGCGACCGCGGATTCGTCGCCTGCCGCCATCGTGTCGCCGACGTCCTCGGCGTCACCGTGCTCCAACAGCGCCACGTAGTTGGGCGAGAAGTGGGCGTGTCCGAGGATCTCGCTGGCGTGCGTGCGCGCATCGTCGACCTCGCCGGGTGCGCACAACGCGACCGGCACTCCGGCGACGATGCGGGGCGCGGGCCGGCCCGCGCCCTCGGCGGCCGCGGTGATGCGCGGCGCGACGTGCTCGCCCACCGCGCGTTCGTCGGCCATCCACAGGACAGTGCCGTCGGCGCGTTCGCCGGCTATCCGCAGCATTGTGGGGCCCAGCGCCGCGAGCAGGACCGGCGGCGCGACATCGGTGACATCGATAGGGCTGTGCACCCGGAAGCCGTCGTTCTCGACGTTGATCTGGCCCGGCCCCGCCAAGGCGGCAGCGAGCACGTCGAGATGGTCTCGCAACGTCCGCACCGGCTTGCCGTAGGGAAGACCCAACTGGCCGTTGATGATCCAGTCGTGCGAAAGGCCGAGGCCCAGCGTGAAACGGCCCCGGCAGGCGGCATTGGTGGTCAGCGCCTGCTGGGCCAGGATCAGCGGGTGGCGCGTCTGGATCGGAACCACCGCGGTGCCGAGTTCGATCGTGTTCGTCGACGCGCCCAGCAGCGCGATCGCCGTCATCGCATCCAGATACCCGGGCACCTGGGGGAACCAGAACGAACTGAACCCCGCCTCTTCGGCGGCGACACCGTCGGAGATCAGCCCGGGCAGACGGTCCCGGCGATCCCGCTCCTTGTCCGAGCCCACCATCAAGCCGATGCGCATGGCGCTCCTTCGTCACGGCACATGGCGGTCCCACTCGTGCGGCGTCACCGGATGGAACGGCGCGGCCAGCAGCGGCTGTGTGCCGGCCTCCTCCCAGCGCTTCGTCAGCACCGGCGCCAGTCTGCGCGCGACCACCACCGGGTCGCCGTCGAGGAAGCAATACGTCAGGTGCTGGCCGACTTTGGCACTCGCGAGCCCCGCATCCGCGTTCAGCGTCGACGCCGACCACACCCCGGCGACGCCGTCGACGTCGAGGAGCGCTGCGGGATCCGATGATTCGTGTTCCAACAGGACGAACACACCTCGCACGGGCCACCAGGGCAGCACATCGGCACCCACCTTGACCCTGGGCGCGGCGTCCTTGCTCTGCACGCCGTAGACGCCGCGCTCGACAGGAGGGAGTAGAGCGATCTTGCGCCCGGCGTTCCCGAGTGCGGTCGACAGGTCGTTGAACGCCTCCAGCCCGACGGTGTCGGTGAAGAAGTACGTCATCACATGGTCGATGGTGTCGAACCGCGGATCGCCGGGAAGTCGGGCCTGCCGGCACTCCGGCGTCGAGACCAGGCGCAGCGACGCGCGGACCGCCGAAAGACGATGCTGTTCTGGACGGTGATCGAGTGTGTGCCATCGCAGATAGTCGGCGTCGAGGCCCTCGGGGTGGCGGGAAGCCATCGACACGAACAGCGTCGTGATGTCCCCGCGGCCGACGGCAAGTACCCCGTCGACCTCGTCGGACGGCGTTCCCGGAAGCTGCATCACGTGCTCCTCGTGCTCGTCGGTCCGGCGTCGGCGAGTGCCAGTTCGGGATAGCGAGCAGCCACCATCCTCCGGAACCCTTCTCGCCACGGCACTTTCGTCCGACCGAGGACGTCGTGCATACGGGTGACGTCGGGCCACAGGGGTGTGTGGGCGTCGGGCGTGTATTCGAAGACGGGTTCGACGCCGACCAGTTCGCCGAGGTACGTGCAGTACTCCTCGACGCTGACGGTCTCGCTGCCCGCCCAATTGACCACCTGAGGCGGTGTCGCCGCGACCTCCATCGCACGGATGCCGAGCTCGACGTAGTCGTCCTCGTAGATCGGGTTGTAGTTGTTCGGCTTGTCGGGATGCAACCGGATCGGCCTGCGCGCCAGGATCGCATCGAGCCGGTCCGCCGCGGACCCCCCTTCCGGTCCGTAGGTCGAGCAGATCCGGATGATCGTCAGAGGGATGCGGTGATGCCGCGCGATCCAGTCGCACACGGCTTCGGCGGCAATCTTGGAGAAGCTGTAATTGGCCCGCAACGGAACGCCGGGGGGATCGTCCTCGGTGAGGGGGCGCCTGCCCTGATACCCGTAGATCGAACCCGTCGAGCACAGCACGAAGCCTTTGGCGGCGCGGCAGTGATACAGAAGATCGCCCGAGTTGTGCGCGTTCGTCTCGACGGCCTGCTTCCACCCGCCCGTCCCCGGGTCCACGGCCGCGTGGAACACATAGCCGAAATCGTCGGCAAGAACGGAGAAGTCGCCCGCACTGAGGTCCAGGGCCAGCGGTGCGATCCCTGCCGCGGTGAGCTTGTCCCGGTCTGCCGGGTCGCGCAACCGGGCCGCGCCCCACACCTCGTTGTGCGCCGCGAGCGCGCGCGCAATCGGAAACGCGATCTTTCCGGTGGCCCCGGTGATCAGAATCTTCTCGCCGTGCAGCACAAGTGACCTCCCTTCGCCTCTTCAGTCATAGCGCATACACCCGCTAATGTTAAGTACTTGATATGTTTGGCGGATCCTGGATCGGAGGGCGGACCCGTGCAGCTGACATTCGATGACGACGTCGAAGGCTTCCGCGCGGAGTTCATCGCTTTTCTCGATGCCCATCTGCCGCCCGAGGCCGACGCCGCGAGCGAAGCGTCCCGATCGACAGCTCATGTGCCGCAGTGGGCCCGCCGGTGGCAGCAGGTGCAATTCGAGCACGGCTGGCTGCTGCCAGGAAACGCGCCGGAGTTCGGTGGCCGCAACGCGGGCGTTTTCGAACAGTTCGTCCATCGCGAGGAATTGGCACGCCGTCGGATCTACCACTGTTTCAATCCGCAGGGCGTTGGGATCATCGCCGCATCGCTGCTTGCGTTCGGCACGGACGAGCAGAAACAACGCTGGGCAGTGCCGATCCTGCGAGGCGAGCTCACGGCATCCCTCGGCATGAGCGAACCGGGCGCGGGGTCGGATCTGGCGGGACTGAGCACACGGGCGGCACGCGACGGCGACGAGTTCGTGGTCAACGGACAGAAGGTGTGGACGTCGGGCGCCCACGACGCCGATGTCCTGCTCACGTTCGTGCGGACGGACCCGGATGCCGGACGGCACAAAGGGATCAGCGCGCTGCTGATTCCCACGCGCACACCCGGCGTCGAGTGCAGGCCGTTCGCCAGCGTCCACGACCCCAGGAACTTCGACTTCAACGAGGTCTTCTTCACCGACGTGCGGGTGCCGGCGACCAACCTCGTCGGCCCCGTGAACGACGGGTGGAAGGTGGCGAACGGGTCACTGGGTCACGAACGTACGATGATGTGGATGTCGTTCGCCGACCGGATGGGGCAGACGCTCGAAACGTACTGTCCCGCAGGCGAAGTGAATCGCGATGCGTACGCCACCATCGCCATGGACCTCTACGCGCTGCGGCTGCTCGGGTCCGCGGCGCTGGGACAGGCCGCCCGCGGGGAGCGAGACGTTCCGGCGGTGTCGGTGCTGAAGGTGCTGGGCTCGGAGGCCGAGCAGAACGCCTACCGCCACGTGCTGGAGGCCTCCGGCGCCGATGCGCTGCTCGGGGACGCGCCGAGCGGCCTCTACAACCCATTCGCTCCCGAGCAGTACACGGCAAGCTGGTTCACGCGCTACCTCGGGAGCTTCGCCGGCACCATCGCAGGTGGGACCTCGGAGATTCAGCGCAACATCATCGCGCAGCGGATCCTCGGACTGCCTGCGCGCTGAGTGCCTCCGCGCCGGCCCGTCGGGTCAGGTAGTCGATCTGCAGGTGGATCGAGTAGAGCACCAGGGGTGGCAGCACGATGAACGGGATGTTCTCGCCGATGAACTTGAACCCGAGACCGAACGCGCCCTGTCCGATGTTGCCGAACCCCGCGCCGACCTCCGCCAGAAAGTACACCGCGGTGCTGCTCATCAGAATCGCGCACCCGGCGAAGGTGACCCAGAGACACCGGATTCGCGATTCGGTTGACAGCCCCGTGCGCACCAGGCGGGTCCACATGGCGAACACGGTGAGCCCGGTCAGCACGCCGACGACCTCCAGCGCGAAGATCCAGGGATTGCCGCTGACATAGCGGGTATCGGCGAGACCGTACTGCCACCACAGCCATTTCCAGCCGGGGTCGGTCGTTGGCGCCCACAGTCCGAGCGGATGTCCGATCAGGAACATGAGTTCGTAGCCGATCTGGCTACCTGCGGTGTATGGCAGGTAGAAAAGCGTGAGCTCGGCCGCCTTGTCGAGCCGGGTTCGCCTCTCGCCCGGCGCATTCCACAGGATTACGAACGGCAGCAGCATCACCGGGATGCCGAAGATCAGGTTGACGACGACGTCGGTGGTGAACGTCGGCGCAATGAGCCCGATGCTGACGCCGACGGTCACCAACAGGAACATCGCGAACGTGAAGATCCCGGTCCAGGTGTAGATCTTCAGCCGGTGCGGCGCCCAGGGCTGGGCGAAGTTCGGTTCACGGTCATCCGGCGTCGTCACGTCGCAACCTCTGTTCGCAGTATCAACTACTTGTGATTGACGGGCGAAGCATATACCCGGCGCGGTCGTGGAGCGGAAAGTTCCCGCAGGGCCGTCAGAAACAGTTCGTCCATCCGCGGGCTCAGTTCGGCGAGGGTGGCGCCAACCGCGTGACACGCTGACCCGAAGACGCGCTCCAGTGAGTCGGGGTTCGTGGACGCGCCGATCGACAGGCACAAACACGCCACCCCGTCACCGCGAAGCTCTTCGAGCGCCCTGCGTGCATCGGCTTCTGCGTATCGGCCTTCGTAGCCGTCGTCGTAGGGGTAGCCGTCGGACAACACCACCATCAGTCTGTGCGGCGTTCCCGCAGTGCGCTTGAGGATCTCCCCGGCGCCGCGGATGCCTGCGCCCAACCGGGTGTAGCCCGAGGGATGCAGCTGAGCCAGACGGGCCCGGGCGAGCGCGTCGAATCGTTGACCAAAGCCCTTGACCATCGGCAGCTGGACCGCCCGCCTGCTCTGTGAACGGAATCCGTACACGGCTACACGGTCGCCGAGTTCGTCGAGCGCCGCGGCAAGAGTGGCGGCCGCGTGCCGCTGATGGTCATGCACGGCCAGGCCGTCGCCGTCTGCGTCGACGGCCGATCCCGACGCGTCGAGCAGGATGAGCACGCCGAGGTGGCGGGCCACCTTGGGGCGGTCGATGTACACATGCTCAGGTGACGAGTGGCCCGAGCGCAGATCGACCGACAGGTCGAGCAACGCCTCGGTATCCAGGTCGTCTCCGTCTGGCCGCCGACGCAACACAGCCGGATCGAGTCCGACCCGCGCAAGCGTGCGCCGCAGGACAGCGTCATGGGTGGAGATCGTGTCACCCGATTCCACCCGTGCGGTGACCGGGAAGTCGACGACGCGGCACCAGTCCTCGCGGTATGCCTTGCGGTGGACGTCCCACTCCGGGAACCACGAGCCCCCGACCCCTACTGCGGCGCCGGGCTTCTCACCACCTGTGAAACGGATCGGCGTGGAGGGCGGTCGCGCATCGGCGCCAGCCCGCGATGTCCGCAGCGTCGATCCGACCGACAACTGGCCGCCGGCGCCCTCGCCGCCTGCGGAGCGCGAGCGGCCGAACAGCATGCGCAGAAAGGTGCCGGTCGCTTGCGGCCCGAGGGGTGCCTCGAACAGTTTGAGGATCCGGCTCTTTTCGGCGGGTTCGTCGTCCTCGTCGTCCGTACCCGGGGGATCCACGGTTTCGAACTGCATCCCGACGTCGCGATCGGTCGGGGTGGTGCGCGAATCCACCTGCCGACGGCCGACTTTCGACGGCCGTATCGACCCGAACCACTCCGGGGCGGCGTCCAATCTGGTTCTGCCGGCGGCAATCTGCAGCGATTCTTCGGGACCGGCTGACCGTGGTGGGATGCCGGGTCCCACCTCGGCCGCCAACGGGAGCCATCGCGCCGCCTCGGCGAGTACCCGATGCCCTTCGATCGCCAGGTAGCGCCGGGCGAGGCCCGGCCGCGCCCGAAGCCGGTTGATGTACCTGGCATCGAGGCTTCCGGCTCCCAGGAGCGCGCCCTGCACCAGTATCTGGAGGCGTTGCGCGTCGGCATCGGCATTCGCGGCGACGAAGATCGTCCCGCCGTCGGTGTATGCGGGTTCGCCCGGAGCAGCCACGGCCACCTCGACCGGCTTGCCGGCCAGGAACGCGGCCAGGAACCGGAAGCGCCATGGGTTCGGGGGACCGGAAGTCACCGACGAGGGAGGAGGGCGTCGACGAGTTCGCCGAGTCCCCGGATCACGTCGGGGTCGTCGGACAGGACCTCCACGACGCCCGACTGGATCGCATCGCGCAGGCTCAACCCCTCGGCCACGAGACCTCCCGCCAGGATCAGCATCCGGGTTGACGCCACCTCGTTGAGTGCCGATCGGTCCAGGCCGCGGATCGCGTTCCCGACGGCGACCAACGACCCGGCGACCGATTCGTCGACCCCCGACTCGCGGGCGACCACGTCGGTCTCGATACCGGCAGGCGGGAAGTCGAGGGTGATGGCGACGAAACGCTGACGGGTCGATTCCTTCAGGTTCTTCAGGATGCTCTGATAGCCCGGGTTATAGGACACGACGAGTTGAAAGCCCGGCGCTGCAGGCAAAGTCGTACCGAGGCGATCGATCGGTAGTTCGCGTCGATGATCGGCGAGGGGATGGATGACCACCGTGGTGTCCTGACGCGCCTCGACGATCTCATCGAGGTAGCAGAGGGCGCCGGTGCGGACCGCGCGAGTCAACGGTCCGTCCACCCACACGGTCTCACCTCCCTTCAGCAGGAAGCGGCCCACCAGGTCGGCCGACGTCATGTCCTCGTGGCCGGCCACGGTGATCAGCTCGCGGCGGAGTTCGTGCGCCATCGCCTCGACGAATCGGGTTTTGCCGCATCCGGTGGGCCCTTTGAGCAGTATCGGGATGCCGCGGCGGGCCGCCGCCCGGAAGGTGTCGGCTTCGCCGCCGACGGCGCGGTAGAACGGTGCCGCCGTCAGCAGCCGTGAGTTATTGCCCGTCATCAGTCATTCGCGCGCTGGATCGGCACGACAGAGGGGAACTCCACTCCGTCGGGCAGCACGAGTTTACCGTCGTGGTTGATATACCCCGAATGCTTGGTCGGGAGCGGCAGATCGGGATTCGGGCATGGCCGGTCGGTGCCCTCGCCACAGATGCCGGGGTTGAAATACGACCGCTTCTGCACGTCTTCGGGCCATGGATCGGCGTGCATGCCGAGCCAGGTGGCCGGCACGTTGTAGAAGAGGAAGAAGCATGCGCTCACACCGCCGAAGATGGCCAGGAACCGGACGAACTGTTGTTTGATCACTCCGCCGCGGATGCCGTCGAGTCCCCGTTCGACCACCGTTCGTCCTCGGTCATCGGTGAAGAAGCGCAGGCAGCACAGCGCCGCCTGGACGCCGCCCCACATCAAGCCCTCGTAGATGGGCCATTGATAGTAGGTGCCCGCATTGAACGACAACGACTGAATGGCGCCGGGATAGGAGTAGAACCCGATCGGCAGCATGATCAGGGCCTCCATCACGAAGTCGAAGACGAAGGCAATCGCGTAGGTGACCAGTATCAGTCGTAGATTGCTGATCTCGGGCCACCGGTTCTTGATTTTGCGCATGATCGCGCAGCCGACGATGGTCAGCAGCAGCACGCCGTACATGTAGCCGGGGATGTTGGTCAGCAGCGGCTCGGGCACCGTGTGGCCCGGTTCTTCGTGTGCCACCCAGCCCGGGATGTGCGGCGCCCACGAGCCCCGGTTCCACAGCCAGGCGTTGTACGTGCACCAGGTGCTGTAGTAGTTCAGCATCGGATCCTGGAACATCATCAAACCCATCGACACCAGCAGCATGCCGTCGAGCGTTATGCGTCTTTCTTGCACCCACGGACGAATGATGAAGAACCACAGTGCAAACGGTAATCCGACCCAGAGCACCACCGAGTTGGCGATGAGCGGAATCTTCATATACATCGGTGGCTCGCTCGGGCCGCCGGCGACAGGCTCGAAGAAGGGTCCGGTGACCCAGCGGACGAACACATAGAGCGTGTACGTCAGTGCGACCCCGCCTACGGCCGCCCAGATCTTGATGGCGTTGGACGACGGTGCCTGCCTACCGAGACTTGTTGCTTCGCCCAATGATTCGGTGACAGCGGGCTTCTTGGATAGATCACTCATGAACGTTCCCCTTGCCGAGCGTGGCGGCCGCCCGGCGCGCGTCAGCGACGGCGGCGTCCTGTCGCATGAAAATATACTCACTGGTATCTAAGAATCCAATAGGTCACTTAGAATCTGTGGCAGTATCTCCGTCATGGCGGAGCGCTGGACGCGGGAACGCAGGCTCGAACACACGCGTTCGGTGCTGCTGGACGCCGCCGAAGAGGTCTTCGCGGAGAAGGGCTTCACCCCTGCGACTCTCGACGACATCGCGCACGCCGCCGGTTACACCAAGGGCGCGATCTACAAGCACTTCGCCACCAAAGAAGATCTCTTCCTGGCGGTGAGTGACCGGTACTGGCGGCGATACTTCGACAACTTTGCCGAGGTGATGTCGAGTTCGGTTCGCGTCGGAGCCCACGAGCTCGACGAGATCGCCGAGCGTTGGCGCCAATTGAGTCTGGATCGCGGCGCCGAACATGCCGCCCTCGGCCTGGAGTTCACGCTGTATCTGCTGCGCAACCCGGAGGCGCGTGATCGGGTCGCGCAGAAGCGGGCCGAGGTGGTCGACCAACTGGCGAAATTCATCGTCGAGGGGATGGAGCAGCTTGGCGCCACGCTGCTCATCCCACCGCTGACGTTTGCCCAAGCGCTGGTCGCCACCAGTGATTCCGTCGTTCTGGGAAGCCAACTCGACGACGTCGACCTGTACCGGCCGGTCGTCGAGATGTACACCTCGGTTATCAAGCTTCCCGACTGACCGCCGTGCGGTAAGCGTGCCACGGCCGACTTGTCCCCTCGGGGCGGCCTGAGATCCGCCAGGGTCAATAACTGCACGCAGCGCCTCTCCCTGACGCTTCCTGGGGATTTACCGCCATCGTGGTTGGCAGGTCGTAGTCTCCAGATACTGGGTGGCACTCAGCGTGAACGGAGGTGGACGATGCGCAACCTGATTGCGGCGGTGAACGCGTCGATCGACCCCGCTGCGCTGATGCGCAGGATCGCCGAGCAAATGTGTCTGTTCACCCCGAAGGCCGACGGAGCGGCCGTCAGCATCTTGACGCCGAATAACGAGTTCGTGGTCGTCTCAGCGTACGGGGTGGTGGAGACTCTGCTCGGCCTCAAACTTCCCGTCGAAGGGACGTTCCAGGGCGCGGCGGTGGCTACCGGGCGACCTCAGGTCAGTGTCGACGCGCCGTCTGATGCGACCCTGAGGCCAGAAGTGCGTGCCATCGGCACGCGTCTGGGGATCCGTACTCTTGTCGTCTTCCCCCTCCTGCATCACGGCTCGGTGATCGGTGCGCTGTCGATCACCGCGAGGCAACCGAACAAGTTCGGCGAACGCGACATCGCCGCGATGGCGGCGACGACCAAGTTCCTTTCCGGGCTCATCAGTGCGCACACCGAATTGTCTTCGCTGCTCGACGATTTTCTCGACAACCCGTACTCGCCGGACGAGGACTCAGCGGCGCAGTTCCTGGCTTCGGTACTGCTACCCGATGTGGCTCAACATGACCGGCTTCATCAGCGCATCGACGCGCTGCTGGGGGATGATTCGAATCTGGACATCGTCTTCCAACCCATCGTGGATCTCAACACCCGCGAACCAGTCGGTTTCGAAGGGTTGTGCCGTTTTCCCGCTGACTCCGAACTCAGTCCGCTGCAGTGGTTCGACACGGCGCGTCGCCTCGGGCGCAGTCTCGCGCTGGAAGTTGCTGCGCTGCAGCGGTTGCTTGTCTACGCCGAACAGCTTCCCGAAACCTCCTTCGTCGCTGTCAATCTGAGCCCGCTGACCGCGATGGACCCGTCCGTACAACGCCTTCTGCTCTCGGTGGAGCGAGCGCTCGTCGTCGAGATCACCGAACACGAGCCATTCCCCGAGGATTTGGCGCATGCGCTGACACCACTGCGTGACGCGGGCATTCGCCTCGCAATCGACGACGCCGGGGCGGGATTCGCGAGCTTCAACCAGCTTCTGCGACTTCGTCCCGACATCATCAAGATCGACGGAGATCTCACCGGTGGTATCGCCGATGATCCGGTGAAGCGTGCACTAGCAGCATCGATCGTGCGGCTCGGCAGCGAACTGAATGCCGTCACGGTGTCCGAATGTGTCGAAGAAGAAGATCAGCTCGAGACTCTGCGACAGCTAGGGGTTCAACTGGGGCAGGGCTATCTGCTCGGGCGCCCCTCGATCTATCGCGGCGGACGGGCGCAGTCTGCGTGATTTTGGGACTGCGGGACGTTATTTCGGCGGCATCCGGATTCCGCCGTCAACGCGGACGATTTCTGCGTTCATGTACGAGTTGGTGATCAGCTCGACGACCATGGATGCGAGCTCTTCCGGCTTGCCCAGTCGCCGTGGGTAAAGGACGGACTCGCCGAGTTTTGCTTTGAAGGCCTCCGACTCCGGTCCCTCGCCGTAGATCGGGGTGTCGATCAGGCCCGGAGCCACAGTATTCACCCGGATTCCGACAGCTGACAGGTCGCGAGCCACCGGCAACGTCAACCCGACGACGCCGCCCTTGGACGACGAGTACGCAGCCTGGCCGATCTGACCGTCGAACGCGGCGACGCTGGTCATGTTGACGATCGCGCCGCGCTCACCGGAGTCGGTCAGGTCGAGCCGGCTCATCGCGGTTGCCGCAAGACGGATGCAATCGAAGGTGCCGACGAGGTTGATCGCGAGCACCTTCTTGTACGCGTCCAGGTTGTGCGCCGAGGCGAACTCGCCGTCCTTGCCGATCGTGCGTTGCGCCCAACCTATCCCCGCCGAATTGACCAGCGCGCGAAGGGGGCCCAGGTCGACGGCGGTGTTCACTGCGTCTTCGATCTGGGAAGTGTCGGTGACGTCGACGCTGACGAAAACACCCCCGATCTCGTGGGCCAGTTCGTTCCCGCGCTCGGCCTGCAGATCGGCGACCACGACGCGGGCACCCCGAGAAGCCAGGAGGCGGGCAGTCGCTGCCCCGATGCCAGATGCTCCGCCGGTGACAATTGCGCTGGTTCCGTTGACGTCCATCGCGCGAGTTTAGATCGCCTGGTGTCACCTCTTTTCAGAGAGGTCGTCCTGCGCTTCGCGGCAAGTCTCACAGAGTGGTACCCGGTCGGCCTAACGCTTAGCTGTCGCAATGGATTTCGCTTCTGTAAAGGCGTCGATTCCCTCAGGCCCCAATTCGCGGCCGTAGCCGCTGGCCTTCACACCACCGAACGGTGCGAACGGGTCCATCGGATAACCCTGGTTCACCCCGAAAGTGCCGGTGCGGACCCGGACGGCCACCGCGTAACCGCGCTCGTCGTCGGCGGTGAACACCGATCCCGCCAAACCGTAGTCCGAATCGTTCGCGATGCGGATCGCCTCGTCGGTATCGGAGTAGGGAATGACGGTCAGCACCGGACCGAAGATCTCCTCACGTGCGATCGTCATCGAGTTGTCGGCGTGATCGAAGAGCGTGGGCTTGACGTACCAGCCGCGGTCCAGCCCGTCGGGCATCCCGGTTCCGCCGAGTACGACGCGTGCCCCGTCCCGCACACCCTGCTCCAGGTATGCAGTGACCCGCGTCTGCTGTCGCTGGGCGACGAGCGGTCCGACCTGGGTGGCGGTGTCTGTCGGATCGCCGACGACGAGGGCGCTCATCTCGGCGGCCAGCGCGTCGGTGAACTCGGCGGCGCGTGCCTGCGGCACCAGGATGCGCGTCAGCGCATTGCAGATCTGACCGCTGTTGGACAGGCTCGCCGAGCGCACGCCCGACGCGACGGCATTCGGATCCGCGTCGTCCAGCACGATCGCGGCGGACTTGCCGCCGAGCTCAAGGCCGACCCGTTTCAGGTCGGCCGCGCATGCTGCCGCCACAGCCCTGCCCGCAGCACTGGAGCCGGTGAACGACACCTTGTCCACGCCGGGGTGGCGCACCAGGTGTTCACCGACGGCACCGTCACCGGGCAGCACGCTGACGACACCCTGCGGCAGCCCCGATTCGGCGATGATCTCGGCGAGCAGAATCGCGTCGAGCGGTGATTCGGGGGCGGGCTTGAGCACGACCGGACATCCAGCGAGCAACGCCGGGATCAGTTTGGTGGCGATCAGGAACTGCGGCATGTTCCACGGCACGATCGCAGCGACCACCCCGACCGGCTCCCGCAGGACGCGGATGTCGGCCCCGTATCGCCCGGGCCTGTTCTCGTGCCACGGGTAGCGCTGCGCCACATCGCAGAAGGCCGACATCATCGTCCACGGCAGTGCCACCTGCGCGCGCTTGGCGAAACCGATGGGGGCGCCGATCTCGGCGGTGATGAGGTCCGCCATGTCGGCGCGACGCTCGCCGTAGATGTCGGCCAGCCCGCGTACCGTTTCGATGCGTTCAGCGGGGTCGGAGCGCGGCCACGGACCGCTGTCGAACGCCTCCCGCGCGGCCGCGACGGCCCGGTCGACGTCGTCGGGAGCGGCGGCCGCGACGGACGCGACCGTCGCCTCGGTGTGCGGTGAGACGACGTCGATGCGCCGCTCGGTGCTCGGTGCCTGCCAGATCCCCCCAATGAACAGCGCGTCGTGACGCACCGTGTTGTTCCCCTTGGTCGGCAGCGGTGAATATCAACTACTTGCGATTGAACGGTCAACCATATACCGTCGGCGATGTCGTCTCCTGCGAAATGGCGAAAAGGCAGCTGCGCCTGTGTGTTTGCCTGCGAGACTTGTCTGGTCGCTTCGCACGAGGGCGGCACGGCAGTGACGGCAGCCTCAGCAGGCAGAGGAGATACTTGATGCCCCGATTTCCCAAGCCGGCAGAAGGCAGCTGGACCGAGCATTACCCGCAGCTGGGAACCGGACCGGTGTCCTACGAGGACTCGATCGATCCGGAGTTCTACGAGATCGAGCGCAAGGCGGTGTTCAAGCGCGCCTGGCTCAATGTCGGCCGCGCCGAACAGATTCCGCGCAAGGGCAGCTACTTCACCAAGGAGATGAAGGTCGTCAACACGTCGATCATCGTCGTGCGGACCATCCGGGGCGAGGTGAAGGCGTACCACAACATCTGCCGCCATCGTGGCAACAAACTCGTCTGGAACGACATGCCGCTGGAGGAGACCAGTGGAGTGTGCCGTCAGTTCACCTGCAAATACCATGCCTGGCGCTACGACCTCGACGGCAACCTGACGTTCGTCCAGCAGGAGGGCGAGTTCTTCGACCTCGACAAGAGCCGGTACGGACTGGTGCCGGTGCACTGCGAGGTGTGGGAAGGCTTCATCTTCGTCAACTTCGCCAAGGGGGAGCCCGAGCAATCCCTGCGCGACTTCCTCGGTCCGATGATCACCGATCTGGAGGGCTATCCGTTCGAGAAAATGACGTCGCGGTTCCACTACCGCTCAGAGGTGAAGGCCAACTGGAAGCTCTATATGGACGCGTTCCAGGAGTTCTACCACGCACCGGTACTACACGCGAACCAGTCGCCGACGGCGTATTCGAAGGCTGCGGCGGAGGCGGGTTTCGAGGCACCGCACTACCGCATCGAAGGTCCGCACCGGCTCGTCAGCACCTCGGGCATCCGCGCGTGGGAGATGGCCGACGACATGCGCAAGCCGATCGAGGACATCTGCCAGAGCGGACTCTTCGGGCCATGGGACAAGCCGGATCTGGGGGAGATGCCCATAGGGCTGAATCCCGCGAAATGCGATCCATGGGGCCTGGATTCGTTCCAGCTGTTCCCGAACTTCGTCATCTTGTTCTGGGGCCAGGGCTGGTACCTGACCTACCACTATTGGCCGACGTCGGTCAACACGCACCTGTTCGAGGGCACCGTGTACTTTCCGCAGCCGCGCACACCGCGCGAGCGGATCGCGCAGGAACTCGCGGCCGTCTCGTTCAAGGAATACGGCCTGCAGGACGCCAACACCCTCGAGGCCACGCAGTCGATGGTCGAGTCCCGGGTGCTCGACGATTTCGTGCTGTGCGATCAGGAGGTGCTCATCCGGCACCTGCACACCGAAACCGCCGCCTGGGTCGAGGACTACCGGCGCAAGACGGCGGGGGTGTGATGATGGGCGTCGATACCTCTGCCGCCACCGGGACTGGCATCACGGATGGCAAGCTCCCGCCGGACTTCGCCGACCTCGAGGAGTTCTCCGACTGGTGCCTGGCTTCTGAACCGGAGCGCTACGCCAAGCGGCTGGGCAGCTCCATGGAGGAGTTGCAGGCGTTCTACGACGCGATCACCGCCCGCGCCGAGGAAGCGATCGCCTACTGCGACAAGTTTTCCCTCGACGAGTTGCCCGAGGACGTGCTGAACCTGATGCACATGCTCTATTCCATGATTCAGGCGTCCTTCCCCGTCGAATGCTGGAAGCAGCCGAAGGTCCCCGACACCGGCGCCACGTCGCTGGACTGCCTCGCAGAACCGGTCCCGTGACCGCAACCGTCGTCAAGGCCGCTCGCTGGGCGGATGTCGAGAACGGCGTAGTCAACACCCCCGCAGTTCTGGTCATCGACGGCGACCGCATCCAGGCGGTCAATCCGCCCGTCGTACCGGACGATGCGACCGTCATCGACCTCGGTGACGTGACGCTGCTGCCCGGTCTGATGGACATGGAACTCAACCTGCTCATAGGCGGACCGGGCGGCCCGGAAGGCCTGCCCAGCCCGATGCACGGCGTGCAGGACGACCCCGCCTACCGCACGCTGCGCGGCGCGGTGAACGCGCGCACCACCCTGGACGCCGGGTTCACGACCGTGCGCAACCTGGGACTGATGGTCAAGACCGGCGGCTACTTGCTCGACGTCGCGTTGCAACGTGCCATCGAGCAGGGATGGCATGCCGGCCCGCGCATCTACCCGGCCGGCCACGCCGTGACCCCGTACGGCGGACACCTTGACCCAACGGTTTTCCAGCGTCTCGCGCCGGGCATCATGCCGCTCTCGGTCGCCGAGGGCATCGCCAACGGCGTCGATGATGTCCGCGCCTGCGTGCGGTATCAGATTCGCCACGGCGCCAAGTTGATCAAGGTGTCGGCCTCCGGGGGCGTGATGTCGCACAGCACCGCACCCGGAGCCCAGCAGTACTCCGACGAGGAGTTCGCCGCCATCGCCGACGAGGCGCATCGTGCCGGGGTCAGGGTGGCCGCACACGCAGTGGGGGACAGCGCGATTCGCGCGTGCATCAGGGCGGGCATCGACTGCATCGAGCACGGCTTCCTGGCCACCGACGAGACCATCCAGATGATGGTCGACCACGGCACCTTCCTGGTGTCGACGACCTATCTCACCGAGGCGATGGCCGTCGACCGGATCGCTCCGGAACTGCGCAAGAAGGCCGAGGTGGTGTTTCCGCAGGCGCAGGCGATGCTGCCCAAGGCGATTGCGGCGGGTGTCCGCATCGCCTGTGGCACCGACGCGCCCGCGGTTCCGCACGGCCAGAACGCGAAGGAGTTGTGTGCGCTCGTCGCCCGCGGGATGACGCCGATGCAGGCTCTGCGGGCCGCGACGATCACCAGCGCCGAGCTGATCGAAGCTGACGACGAACTGGGAAAGCTCGCGCCCGGCTACCTCGCCGACATCATCGCCGTCGGCGGGGATCCGTCGGTCGACATCGCCTCCACGCTGGAGGTGCGGTTCGTGATGAAGGGCGGTGTGGTCCATGTGGGCGGCCGGGACGGTTAACGTCTAGGCATGGAGGCGCACGACGTGGCGGGTATCGAGCTCACCGACAACATCCTGTGGTTGCTCAAACAGGCCTTCTACTTCTCGCTCACCAGCGTGAACGAGGCCGTCAGCGAACACGGCGTGAGCACCGCGCAAATCGGTGTCCTGCGCCAGCTGTCGAACGAGCCGGGCCTGTCCGGTGCAGAATTGGCGCGGCGGCTCCTCATCAGCCCGCAGGGCGTGCAGTTGGCGCTGGCGGCTCTGGAGAAGCGTGGACTCGTGGAGCGCAAGCAGAATCCCGCCCACGGCCGCATCCTGCAGGCGTTTCTGACTGATCAGGGACGCAAGGTCGCCGCCGCCGTCGTCCACGACGCCATCGAGGCGCACGACAAGGTGTTCGGCGTGCTGTCCAAGGCCGAGCAAAAGACCCTGAGGGAGCTGCTCGGGCGGGTCGTGGAGCAGGGGACCGGACACACACTGTTCGCCGACCACGTCGATCAGTAGTCGATCAGTAGTCGACCGAGAATCGCCGAAACTGCATTCCACGCGGTGATTTCGCGGTGAGGGCCGCGCGGAATGCAGTTTCGCGAAGGACCCTTGAGGTTAATGACAAGTACTTGATAATATGGCCGAGATGGCTGAGGAGACCACCGCTGACGGCTTCGCGCCGCTTCTTATCAGGCGCGTCGTGCGTGAGACCTCCGACGCGGTGTCCCTGGTGCTCGATGTGCCGGAGCACTGCTCGCACCGCTTCCGCTACCAGGCCGGTCAGTTCCTGACCGTGCGGGTCAGCGTGGACGGACGCAACTTGCGCCGCTGCTACTCGATGTCCTCGGCGCCCGTGGAAGAGGAACTGCGCATCACGGTCAAGCGGGACCCTGGCGGTGTCGTGTCGAATTGGATCAACGACACCGCCACCGAGGGTGACGAGCTGCACGCCGCACCGCCCGAGGGGAAATTCGTGCTGCCCGAGGATGTTTCGGCATGCGAGCCGCTGGTTGCCTTCGCGGGCGGAAGTGGGATCACCCCGATCATGTCGCTGGTGCGCACTGCGCTCTGCGAATCGGAAAGGCCGGTGCGGCTGTTCTACGCCAACCGGTGCCGCGATTCGGTGATCTTCTCGCGCCCGCTGGCCCACCTGGTGGAGCAGCATCCCCACCGCCTCACCGTCGAGCATCACTATGACGAGGACGGCGGAGTGGTCACCGCCTCGGAAGTCACCTCCCTCGTCGCTCCGAACGGCGCCGGGCACTACTACGTGTGCGGGCCCGCTGCGTTCATGGACACCGTGGAGGCGGCGCTGTTGCAGTCCGCGGTGCCGAAGCAGCGACTGCATCTTGAGCGCTTCACGATCGCGGGGGTGCCGCCCGGTGTCGCCGACGACACCGGCGAGGCATGCGAAGAGATCGTCATCGAGCTCGATCGCCAGAAGGTCACCGCCGCCTACCGGCAGGGTGAGACCCTTCTTCAGACGGCGCGACAGAAAGGGCTGAAAGCTCCTTCCTCCTGCGAAACAGGTTCCTGCGGGACGTGTATGGCCAGAATCGTCGAAGGCAGCGCGCAGATGCGGATCAACGACGCGCTGGACGATGACGAAGTCGAGGGAGGCTGGGTGCTCACATGCCAGTCACTGCCCACCAGTCGGAAGGTCCATGTGGTCTACGAATGACGTCAACGAGTAATCGGGTCGCGGTGGTGACCGGCGGAGCCTCCGGTATGGGGGAGTCGACGTGCCACGAACTGGGCAGGAGGGGCCACAAGGTCGCCGTCCTGGACCTCAATGGTGAAGCGGCGCAACGGGTTGCCGAAGAGCTGCGGGCCGAGGGGGTTGCCGCACTCGGCGTCGCGGCCGATGTCACCGATCGGGCCGCCGTGGAGGAAGCCTTCGCCAAGGTGCGCACGGAACTGGGGCCGGTCCACATTCTGGTGACCAGCGCCGGCCTGGTGGATTTCGCGCCGTTCCTGGAGATCTCGCCACAGTCATGGCAGCGGTTGATCGACGTGAACCTCAACGGCACCTTCCACTGCGCGCAGGTCGCCATCCCGGACATGCTCAACGCGAGTTGGGGGCGCATCGTGATGATCTCGTCGTCGAGCGCCCAACGTGGGTCGCCCCGGATGGCCCATTACGCCGCCTCCAAAGGCGCGTTGATCTCGTTCACCCGGTCGCTGGCCCGCGAGTACGGTCCGGTGGGCATCACCGTCAACAACGTTCCGCCCTCGGGTATCGAGACGCCGATGCAGCGGCAATCCCAGGCCGCCGGTTTCCTGCCGCCCAATGAACAGATGGCGGCGAGCATCCCGGTCGGCCACCTCGGTACCGGTGAGGACATTGCCGCCGCAGTCGGCTTCCTCTGTTCCGAGGAGGCAGGTTTCATCACCGGTCAGACCCTGGGCGTCAACGGCGGGTCGGTGATGTGATGACACCCAGATTCTCCAACAGCCATCCGCCACAGGGAGGTTCGCATGCCTAAGTGGCCCAAGCCCGCCGAGGGAAGCTGGACCGAGCACTATCCGGAGCTCGGCACAGGGCCCGTGTCCTTCCGGGACTCGACATCGCCGGAATTCTACGAACTCGAGCGTGAGGCCGTCTTCAAACGGGCCTGGCTCAACGTTGGTCGCGTCGAGGAACTCCCGCGTGTCGGCAGCTACCTGACCAAGGACATCGACGCCGCACGGACATCGGTGATCGTGGTGAAGGGACGCGAGGAGCAGATCCGGGCCTTCCACAACATCTGCCGTCATCGCGGGAACAAGCTGGTGTGGAACGACTTCCCGAGCGTTGAGGTCAAGGGTACCTGCCGGCAGTTCACCTGCAAGTACCACGGATGGCGCTACGGGCTCGACGGGGAGCTGAAGTTCGTGCAGCAGCCCGGCGAGTTCTTCGACCTCGACACCACGAAGTACGGGCTCAAGCCGGTGCACTGCGACGTGTGGAACGGCTTCATCTTCATCAACTTCGACCCGGAGCCCCGCCAGACGCTGCGCGAGTTCCTCGGGCCGATGATCGCCGCGCTCGACGACTATCCGTTCGAGATGATGACCGAGCGTTACGATTTCGTCGCGAACAACAACAGCAACTGGAAGATCTTCGCCGACGCGTTCCAGGAGTACTACCACGTGCCGTCCCTGCACAGCCAGCAGGTGCCGACCGAGGTGCGTCAGCCGAACGCGACCTTCGAGTGCGGGCACTTCCAGATCGACGGGCCGCACCGGCTCGTCTCGACAGCGGGCACCCGCCGGTGGCTACTGGCACCCGAGTTCATGTATCCCGTCGAAAGGGCAACGCGCAGTGGGTTGGTCGGCCCGTGGCGGACCCCGGAGACACACCAGTCCGCGGGCCTGAATCCGGGCGGAATCGAGCCATGGGGGATCACCAACTTCCAGATCTTCCCGAACCTGGAAATTTTGATCTACCACGGCTGGTACCTGCTCTACCGCTATTGGCCCACCTCGCACCACACGCACAAGTTTGAGGCCTACAACGCCTTTCACCCGGCGCGCTCCGTCCGTGAGCGGATCGAGCACGAGGTCGCCTCCGTCGTGCTCAAGGAGTTTGCGCTGCAGGACGCCGGCATGCTCGGCGGCACCCAGGCCGCGCTCGAATACGGCCTGGGGGAGCCGATCGTCGACGACTATCCGCTCAACGACCAGGAGATCCTGGTGCGCCATCTCCACCACGTCGCCGTCGACTGGGTCCAGCGGTATCAAGCCGAACGCAGCCCGGTGGGAGTGTGACCATGCTCCGTCTGCCCGAGCCCTTCGCCGAATTCGAATCGTTCACCGAGACGTGGTGCCTGGCAACAGAACCCGAGCGCTGGCAGGCCCGGCTCAACACCCCGATGCCGGAGATTCACGCCTTCTACGACGCATTCACGCCGCGCTTCGAGGAAGCGATCGATTACTGTGACAAGTTCCCGCTCGACGAGTTGCCCGAGGATGTGCTCAACCTGCTGCACCTGGTCTACTCGATGATCATGGTCTCGATGGCCGTCGAGGTCTTCGGTACGCAGAAACCCGCCGATTCCGCCGACGCCGTCATCGACCGCGTCAGCGCACCGGTGCCCTAGACAGGACAGGACCCATGACTCTGCTGACGATCAACAAACTGACACCCTCGGTCGGCGCCGAAGTGCTCGGTGTGGACCCCGATCGCCTGGCCTCGGACGACTCGTTGGGCGCGGCGGTGCTGGACGCGCTGCAGGCCAACGGGGTGCTCGTCTTCCCGGGTCTGGGTCTGGACCCCGAGGCGCAGGTCGCCTTCAGCCGCCGCCTCGGCGCGGTCGACCACTCCTCGGACGGGCATCACCCGGTGGCGGGCATCTATCCGATCACGCTGGACACGTCGAAGAACAAGTCCGCCGCGTACCTGCGGGCCACCTTCGAATGGCACATCGATGGCTGCACGCCGACCGGTGACGAGTGCCCGCAGAAGGCCACCGTGCTGTCGGCGCTCCAGGTCGCCGACCGCGGCGGGGAGACGGAATTCGCGAACTCGTACGCGGCGTACGAGGCCTTCACCGACGAGGAGAAGGAACGCTTCTCGGCGCTGCGGGTAGTGCACTCGCTGGAGGCCTCGCAGAGCAGGGTCAATCCGAACCCCGCCGCAGAGGAACTGGCCCGCTGGCGTTCACGGCCCACGCACGAGCATCCGCTGGTGTGGACGCACCGCAGTGGCCGCAAGTCCCTCGTGCTCGGGGCGTCGGCGCACTACGTGGTCGGGATGGACCGAGACGAAGGTCAGGCGCTGCTCGCCGAACTACTCGACCGGGCCACCCAGCCCGAACTGGTGTACAGCCACCGGTGGTCGGTCGGAGACACTGTCGTCTGGGACAACAACGGCGTGCTGCACCGAGCGGCACCCTACGCCCCCGATTCGCAGCGCGAGATGCTGCGCACGACGGTGCTCGGCGACGAGCCGATCCAATAGTGGCCGACCTTCCGCGGCTCAATCCGCTGCCCATCGATCAGTGGGACGACGCGGTGCTGGCCGCGCTGAGCCCGTTGTTGCCCGCCGAGCGGAGGAATCCGCGCGACGCGGGCAATGTGCTCGGCACGCTCGTCCACCATCCGGAGCTGACGCGCGCGTACCTGACGTTCAATGCGCATCTGCTCATCTCGTCGTCGTTGTCGCCGCGGGTGCGCGAGGTGGCGTTGCTGCGCGCGGTGCACGTGCGCCCCTGCGGCTACCTGTGGGACCACCACATCCCGATCGCGCAGCGCGCCGGCCTGACGGATGGAGAGATCGAGGCGATTCGGTCAGGGGGCCCGCAGGATCCGGTGGACAGCCTGGTGGTGCAGGCCGTCGACGAACTGAACGAGTCGAACACGCTGAGCGACCGGACGTGGTCCGCGCTTCTTGGCCACTTCGACGAGCGTCAAGTGATGGACCTGATCTTCACGATCGGCTGCTACCAACTGCTCGGGGCCGCCGTCAACGCGTTGGGCATCCAGCCGGAGGCCACCTGATCGGCGTTCTCGTTGACGGCGAGGGGCCAGTATGAAAATCTGATACGCAATATTGAGAATCACGTTCTCATCGCGTCAGAGATCGTCGGAACGGAGTGGGCATGACGGAAGACCTCACCAAGGTCGACTTCTTCAGGGACAGCCGCCTCACCGATGACCCGTACACGTTCTACGAGGCACTGCGTAACAAGTGCCCCGTGAGCAAGGAAGAGCACTACGGGGTCACCATGGTCACCGGCTGGCAGGAGGCCGTCGACGTCTACAACGACTCGGAGACCTTTTCGTCCTGCATCTCGGTGACGGGCCCGTTCCCCGGATTCCCGGTACCGCTCGAAGGTGACGATGTCACCGATCTGATTGTCAAGCATCGCGACGAGATCCCGTTCAGCGACCAGTTGCCGACGCTGGACCCGCCGACGCACACCGACCACCGCGCACTACTGATGCGGCTCATCACGCCCAAGCGTCTCAAGGAGAACGAGGACGCGATGTGGCAGCTGGCCGACGACAACCTCGACAGGTTTCTGGCGCCGGGCGAGGGTGAGTTCATCAAGGGGTTCGCCGGCCCGTTCACCCTGCAGGTGATCGCCGACCTTCTCGGCGTGCCGGAGGAGGACCGTGACGATCTCCTGGAACGGCTGGCCCGCGGCACCCACGGCAGTGCGGTCGGCAACGCCGACAAGACGATGAACAAAACCCCGCTGGAACACCTCTACGAGGTCTTCGCGACGTACGTCCAGGAACGCCGCGCCGAACCGCGCGGCGATGTCCTGACCGGGCTGGCAACCGCGACGTTCCCGGACGGCACCCTGCCCGAGGTGGGCGACGTCGTGCGCGTCGCCACCAACGTGTTCTCCGCCGGACAGGAAACCACCGTCCGGTTGCTCAGCACCGCGCTGAAGGTCATGGGTGACCACCCCGATATCCAGGCCAAGTTGCGCGAGAACCGAGATCTGCTGGGCAATTTCATCGAGGAGTGTCTGCGGATCGAGAGCCCCGTGAAGGGTGATTTCAGGCTCTCCCGCGTGCCGACCACCGTCGGCGATCAGCCGCTCGGAGCGGGGTGCACGGTCATGGTCGTCAACGGCGCCGCCAACCGTGACCCGCGCCGCTTCGACGATCCCGACACGTTCGACCCCGAACGCAAGAATGCCCGTCAGCACCTGGCGTTCGGCCGCGGCATCCACAGCTGCCCGGGTGCCCCGCTGGCCCGCGCCGAGACCAGGGTCGGGTTGGAGCGGCTTCTCGACCGCACCACCGACATCCGAATCTCGGAGAAGATGCACGGGCCCCGGGAAAACCGGCGCTACCAATACATCCCGACCTACATCCTGCGCGGGCTCACCGAACTGCATCTGGAGTTCGACGTCCGATGAGGGTGACGGTCGACGAGGATCGATGCGCCGGCCATGGAATGTGCCTGACGCTGTGTCCTGAAGTCTTCGAGATGACCGACGACGGCTGGGCGGTCGCCGATCCCGAGGATGTTCCCCCGGATCTTGAGACCGCCGCCAAGGAAGCCATCGACAACTGTCCTGAACGAGCAATCCGCGAAATCGACTGAGAGGGTTCGACTGTGCCGAAGGGCTACGTCATCATCACCGAGGAGATCAAGGATCCGGCCGGCATGGCCGAGTACGGCAAGCTGGCATCGCAGACTATGGCCGGCGCGACGGTGTTGTCGATCGGGCACAACCCGCATGTGCTCGAAGGTGAGTGGCCGGCCAACCAGACCGTGCTGCTGGAGTTCGAGTCGGTCGAGGCGGCCAAGGAGTGGTACTACTCCGATGCCTATCAGGAAGCGCTGAAGCTGCGCCAGGCGGCAGCCGACTGCCACGGGATCATCATTTCCGGCTTCTGAGTCGATCGCTCCTCAAAGTCCTTTGGGGCTCAGCGTGTTCCACCACATCGTCGCCATCCCGCAGTGGTCGACCAGCACCGCACCAAGGCGCGGCGCTTCACGGCCGCTGCGCTGACTACGCCGCAGCGAGAACCCTAGGTGTCAACACCTGTGCATCAGTCGATGATGTCGCCAGTAAACTCGCGGCGTGACAGGCGAAACCCGCCCCGAGCCCCTTCGGGATGCCGACCGCACCCGTGCCGAGCTCATCGCTGTCGCGACGGAGGTTTTCGCGGAGTCGGGTTATTCGGGAGCTCGGGTCGACGAGATCGCCGAACGGACCCGCACCAGCAAGCGAATGGTCTACTACTACTTCGGTGGAAAAGAAGGCCTGTACATGGCCGTGCTGGAGAGCGCGTACCGCGGCATCCGCGAGGCTGAGCAGCGCCTGCAGGTCGACCACGTCGACCCGGTGGTTGCCATGCGCCGACTGGCCGAGCTGACCTTCGATCATCATCTCGACCATCAAGCGTTCGTCCGGCTGGTTGCCATCGAGAACATCCACCGCGGCGAATACATCAGTCGGCTCGACTCCCTGCGCACCCTCGGTCAGCCGGCGACATCCCTGTTGGACGAGATCCTCAGGAACGGGGTCGAGCGGGGGGTTTTTCGCCGAGGCGTCGACTCGCTGGACGTTCACCTGCTGATCAGCGCATATTGCGTGTTTCAGGTGGCCAACCGTTACACCTTCGGGTTCCTGTTCGATGTCGACTTCACCGAACCCGCTCGGCGTGCCCACCTGCGCCAAATGATCGGCGACATCGTCGTCGGCTGGCTCACCAACGTCACCGCACTCTGAGGCATCGCTCACAACGAATCCTTGACGTGATGCCGGGCACAGTGTTGTACTAATTACGTACGAACTAGTTAGTACATTAGGCAGGAGCGTTCCGGTGGCGAAGAGCCCTTACCTCGTCGGCCTCGTCGGTCAAGGCGTCGGCCCGTCCCTGACACCAGCGATGCATATGGCAGAAGCCAAAGCAAACGGTGTCGACTACCTATACCGCAGCATCGATCTCGACAGCGCCGGCCTGCCCCCCAGTCGCATCGGCGAGATCATCACGTGGGCTCGCGCACTGGGATTCGACGCACTCAACATCACCCATCCGTGTAAGCGACTCGTCGTGCCTCACCTCGACGCCATTGACGACGAAGCGGCGACGCTCGGCGCGGTCAACACCGTGGTCTTTGACGAAGACCGCACCGTCGGTTACAACACCGACGCCCCGGGATTTCGCACCGGCTTCAACGAAGGTCTGCCCCAGGCGGCCATGGGTCACGTCGTGCTGCTGGGCGCAGGGGGAGCAGGTGCGGCTGTCGGCCACGCACTGCTTGATCTGGGCGTCGACCACCTCACCGTGGTCGACCTCGATGTCGACCGCGCCACCGCCTTGGCCGACGAACTCTCGACCACGCATGGAAACGCCCGAGTCGACGCGGAGGCTCACGACAAGCTGTCAATATTGCTGCCGCACAACGACGGCATCGTGCACTGCACGCCCACCGGCATGGCAGACCACCCCGGCATGCCGTTCGACGACGCACTTCTGCACCCGCGGATGTGGGTGGCCGACATCGTCTACCGTCCGCTGGACACAGCGCTGCTCATCGCGGCACGCAAGGCCGGCTGCCGCACGCTCGACGGCGGCTACATGGCCGTACATCAGGCAGTCATCGCTTTCGAGTTGATCACCGGTATAGCCCCGAACGCTGATCGGATGTCGCGCCACTTCCGTGCGCTCGCATCAGAATCCCCACTTCAAAGAGGAATGTAGGAGAACACCATGAGCACTGCCCACGCCATACCGGAACGGACCCCGAAGAAAGCCGCGCTAGCCAGTTTCATGGGCAGCGCCGTGGAATACTACGACTTCTTCGTGTTCGGCTTCGTCGCCGCGCTCGTATTCCCGAAGGTCTTTTTCCCAGAAGGCAACGAAACCGTCGCACTGGCCCAATCCTTCGCCACCCTCGGCGTCGCCTATATTGCCCGACCGATCGGCGCTTTCGTCATCGGCCACTACGGCGATCGGATCGGCCGCCGAAATGTGCTGATGTTCACCCTGATCCTGATGGGCGTCTCGACCTTCGCGATCGGATGCCTGCCGACATACGATTCGGTCGGGGTCATCGCGCCCATCCTGCTGGTGACCTGCCGACTCCTGCAGGGCTTTTCCGCCGCGGGCGAGCAGGCCGGCGCCAGCTCGCTGACCCTGGAGCATTCCCCAGACAACCAACGCGCTTTCTTCACCTCGTGGACCCTGACCGGAACACAGGGCGGCCTCATCCTCGCCTCGCTCGTCGTCATCCCTGTCGTCGCGTTGCCCGACGAGGATTTGTACTCCTGGGGCTGGCGAGTTCCCTTCTGGCTCAGCGCCGCTGTTGTGGTTGTCGCCTACTTCATCCGCCGCCGACTGCACGAGACACCCGAATTCGAGGATGCCAAGGCCTCGGGAACCATCGCTCGTATGCCGCTCAAGCCCCTGTTGCGCGACCACTGGCGCGACGTG
The DNA here is from genome assembly GCF_001650495.1 of Mycolicibacterium iranicum. Lineage (GTDB taxonomy): Bacteria > Actinomycetota > Actinomycetes > Mycobacteriales > Mycobacteriaceae > Mycobacterium > Mycobacterium iranicum_A. The sequence continues at coordinate 142,027 of NZ_LWCS01000021.1, forward strand.
CTTCGCGTGATTTTCCTCGCCTTCATCGCCGCCGTGTCAACAGTTTTCGCCAACCTCGCCATCGCCTACGGCAAGAAAATGGGCCTCAGCTCGGACGAGACGCTGTGGCTGGTCGTGGTTGCCAACATCGTCGCCCTCGGAACCCAGCCCATGTTCGGCAAGCTTGCCGACCGCATCGGCCGCAAGCCGGTCTACATCTACGGCGCGCTGTCGTCAGCGGTACTGATGCCGTTCTACCTATTGTCGATGAGCGGCGGCAACGACCTGCTGATCTTTGCCATGGCCATTGCCACCTTCTCCTTTGGCTATGCCGCCGCCAACGCCGTCTGGCCGTCGTTCTACGGAGAGATGTTCGCCACGAAGGTCCGATTCTCCGGACTGGCCATCGGCACTCAACTCGGATTCCTGGTTGCAGGTTTCGCGCCCGCCATCGTCACCGCACTCGGCGGGGTGGAGGAAGGCGGTTGGGTCGTGATCAGCATCTTCACCGCCGTCGTCTGCCTTATCGCCACCGCGGCGGCCCTCACAGCCAAAGAGACCAAGGACGTGCCAACCGCGCTGCTCGGCGACAAAACGCCCGGCACCGCACGCGAACTCGTGGAGCACTGAGGAACGCCGATGACCGTCACCGATTCCGACAACGCCATGGCCACCCAGCAGGAGATCAGCAACGAAATGGCCGCAATCGAATCCGCCTATCAGTGCGCGGGTATCGAGGAGACGCAGCCGCGCCTCAACTATCGGCCCTACCGCAGTAGCCTGCTGCGCCACCCGACCAAAGAGCTACATCATGCTGACCCGGAGAATATCGAACTAACAACACCGTGCTTCTCCGAACGTGACGTCAGTCCCCTGGAGGCCGATCTCACCATCCAACACAGCGGTGAACCGATCGGCGAACGCATGATGGTGACAGGAAAGGTCATCGACGGCGAGGGCCGACCAGTACGACGCCAACTCGTCGAGATCTGGCAGGCCAACGCCGGCGGACGCTACGTCCACAAACGGGACCGACATCCTGCGGCGATCGACCCGAACTTCACCGGCATCGGCCGCTGCCTTACCGACGATTCCGGCGTCTACCGCTTCACCACGATCAAGCCGGGACCGTATCCGTGGAGGAACCATCGCAACGCCTGGCGGCCTGCGCACATCCACTTCTCGGTGTTCGGAACCGAATTCACTCAACGGATGGTCACCCAGATGTACTTTCCCAACGATCCGCTGTTCGCCCTCGATCCGATCTACCAGTCGATCACCGACCAGAAGGCACGCGACAGGTTGGTGGCGACCTACGACCACGACCTCACCACCCACGAGTGGGCGACCGGATACCGCTGGGACATCGTGCTCACCGGAGCGAGTATGACGCCGACCGAAGGCCAGGGCGCACACCCATGACGACCTTGCTGACCGCCACTCCGGGCCAAACCGTCGGGCCCTTTTTCGGCTACGCCTTACCATTCGACAGGTGCAACGAACTGGTACCGCCACACACACCTGACGCGGTACAGCTTTCGGGTGTCGTCTCTGACGGGGAGGGACGGCCGGTACCCGATGCGCTGCTGGAAATATGGCAGACCGATACCGACGGCACGATCCCCGCCCACCCGGGGTCGATGCAGCGAGACGGCTTCACCTTCACCGGCTGGGGCCGCGCCGCCACCGCAGACGACGGACGATACAACTTCTCCACCGTCATTCCTGGTGCGCCGCGACCCGGCGCGGCGCCATTCATCTTGGTCACAGTGTTCGCCCGCGGCCTGCTCAATCGCCTTTTCACGCGCGCCTACATTCCAGGCAACCGCCTGGCCCAGGATCCGCTGCTTGCCGCACTTCCCCCGGAGCGGCGGCACACGTTGATCGCGACCCGCGACGCACACGGTCTGCGCTTCGACATCCAGTTGCAGGATGCGCCAGGTAAACCCGAAACCGTATTCCTGCGCTACCCGGGGCACCTGCGATGACCGACCTGTTCTGGCCGGGCGACCATCGGGCAGGCCAGCTCATGAGCGACCGTACGTTCCTGGCCGCGATGGTCGCGGTGGAGCAGGCCTGGCTCGACAGCCTCGTTGACGCCCGCATCGCTGCGACCGACGCCCGCACCGACCTCGCCAGAGTCATCACCCACGAGGACCTGGAGAGCATCGCCTGCGGCGCCGATGCCGACGGCAACCCGGCCGCCCCGGTAGTCGCGTTGCTGCGCAAGCGCACCGCAGCGTCGACCGCTCGTTGGTTGCACCGCGGCCTGACCAGCCAGGATGTCATCGATACCGCATTGATTCTCTGCGTGCGCGACGTCCTCGCCGAGGTCGCCGATAAAACAACCAGCCAGATCCATTCACTGATCGAGCTCATCGAAAAGTACCGCGCCACAGAGACACTCGCACGAACCCTGACCCAGGCCGCGCTGCCGAGCACTCTCGGTGTCCGTTTCGCACATTGGCTCGACGGCATCGTGGACGCCGCACAGCCACTGCACAGACTGCAGTCGTCGCTACCCGTGCAGGTCGGCGGCGCGGTCGGAACACTGGCGGCCAGCACCGAACTGACGGGCTCGGTCGACGATGCCATTGCGTTGGGCGACACCTTCGCTGACGCCCTTGGGCTGAGCTCCGCGCTGCCCTGGCATACCACGCGGTCGCCGATCACCCGAATCGGAGACGCGCTGACGACATGTTGCGACGCGTGGGGACATATCGCCACCGATGTCGCGACAGGCAGCCGCACCGAGATCGGTGAGCTGACCGAGGGCGGAGGCGGCGGATCATCGACCATGCCGCATAAGCGCAACCCTGTTCATTCGGTGCTGATCCGGCGGACCGCACTCACCGTTGGTCCGCTGGCGGCCACGTTGCACAGCGCATCGGCAACCAGTGTCGACGAGCGTGCCGACGGGGCCTGGCACGCCGAATGGGCCACGCTGCGAACCCTGGCCCGGCGCACGGTCGTCGCCGCCATCCACACCTCCGAACTGCTTGCAGGACTTCAGGTCCATGAAGGCCGAATTGCCGCGAACCTCAACGGCGCCGACGGCACCCGCTCCGAGCAGCACACCATGGCCGAGCTGACCGGGCGACCCACAGATGCCGCGTATCTCGGTGCCGCACAACGGATAACCGATGCAACCCTGACACGGGCGCGAAACTTCCTCAAGGAGCGGCAATGACGGTACCCATCCTCAACGCTGTCGACTTCGGCGGGCCTGCGGGAACCCCCGTGATCCTGCTCGGTCCGTCGCTGGGCACCTCGACAGCCACCCTGTGGGGTGGCGCCGCCCGCGTCTTGAAGCGGCAGGCGCGGGTGATCGGATGGGATCTGCCCGGCCACGGGCGAAGCGAACCCGCAGGACCCTTCACCCTCGCCGAGCTCGCCGCCGGAGTCCTGCTACTCGCCGACCAGTACGGCGCCGAAACCTTCCACTACGCCGGCAATTCCGTCGGCGGAGCGGTCGGAATTCAGCTGCTGCTCGACGCCGCCCAGCGGGTCAGATCGGCGACCCTACTGTGCACCGGGGCAGCGATCGGCACACCGAACCTCTGGCGCGACCGCGCCGCCACCGTGCGGGGCCACGGTATTTACCCCATGCTCGACGCGGCCGCGCGGCGGTGGTTCGCACCCGGTTTCACAGACCGAGAGCCAGGCCGAAGTGCGTCGCTGCTCGACAGCCTGCGCCACACTGACCCGGAATCCTACGCGCTGACCTGCGATGCGCTCGCAGATTTCGATGTCGAGCATCGGCTACCCGAGATCACCCAACCCGTGCTGGCCGTGGCCGGCAGCGATGACGTCGCGACACCACCGGAGTCGTTGCAGCGCATCGCCTCCGGAGTCAAGGGGGGCGCGTTCGTGGTTCTCGACGGTGTGGCGCACCTGGCACCAGCTGAGGCGCCCGACCGGGTTGCGGCCCTCATCGCCGACCGTGCAGGCCTGACGCAACCCGGTGACAAGTACCAGGCCGGAATGATCGTGCGACGCGAGGTCCTCGGCGACGCCCACGTCGACCGGGCGATCGCCACCGCCACCGAGTTGACCGCCGACTTCCAAAGAATGATCACCGAGTACGCGTGGGGCACCATCTGGACCCGGCCAGGACTCGACCGCCGCAGCCGCTCGATGATCACCCTGACGGCGTTGATCGCCCACGGACACCACGAGGAACTCGCCATGCATGTGAATGCAGCACGGCGCAACGGCCTCACCGATGACGAGATCAAGGAGCTGATCATGCAAACCGCGATCTACTGCGGGGTACCCGCCGCGAACACCGCCTTCCGCATCGCCTCGGACGTTCGGTGACGCTGACCACCGGGGACCCCGCCGAAGCAGTCGCCGGGATACCCGACGAAGCAACAATTTTGATCGGAGGATTCGGCATGGCGGGCATGCCGACCACGCTGATCGATGCGCTCATCGCCCAGGGGGCCACCGATCTGACCGTCGTCAGCAACAACGCGGGTAATGGTGACACCGGCTTGGCGGCGCTGTTGGCGGCTGGTCGGGTACGCCGGATCATCTGTTCGTTCCCCCGGCAAAGCGACTCCCATGTATTCGACCGGCTGTATCGCTCCGCCAAGATCGACCTCGAAGTGGTCCCGCAGGGCAACCTCGCCGAACGGATGCGCGCCGCCGGCGCGGGCATCGGGGCGTTCTTCTGCCCAACCGGCTACGGCACCGAGTTGGCGGCCGGCCGGGAGACCCGCATCATCGAGGGCCGCAATTACGTCCTGGAATATCCGATTCGCGGTGACGTCGCCCTGATCGGCGCCCACCGCAGCGACCGGATGGGCAACCTCGTGTACCGCAAGACGGCGCGCAACTTCGGGCCGATCATGGCAACAGCCGCGGATCTGACCATCGCCGAGGTACACAGCGTCGTCGACACAGGCCAGATCGATCCGGAAGTTGTTGTCACGCCATCGATCTACGTGGACCGTGTGCTGGACCTCAGCGCTCTGCCGCGGGCGGAGGCATCGTGACCCTCACACTCCCCACGACCGTCGAGCATCTCGACCGGGGTCCGCTCGACCGCGACGAGATGGCCCGCGCGGTCGCCGCCGACATTCCGCCCGGATCGTTCGTCAACCTCGGCATCGGCCAACCCACGAAGGTGTCGGACTACCTGCCCCCGGATAGCGGAGTCGTGCTGCACACCGAGAACGGGATGCTGGGTATGGGCCCCGAGGCCGTCGGCGACGAAATCGATCCGGACCTGACCAACGCCGGCAAGATCCCGGTAACCGAATTGCCTGGCGCCGCCTATTTCCACCACGCCGATTCCTTCGCGATGATGCGTGGCGGCCATCTCGACGTGTGTGTCCTCGGAGCATTCCAGGTGTCCGAGCGTGGCGACCTCGCCAACTGGCACACCGGAGCGCCAGGCGCTATTCCGGCTGTCGGCGGTGCCATGGACCTGGCCATCGGCGCTAAAGACGTCTTCGTGATGATGACGCTGTTCGCCAAGGACGGGACGCCGAAACTGGTGCCGCACTGCACCTACCCTCTGACGGGCCTGGGGTGCGTCAGCCGGGTCTATACCGATATGGGCACATTCTCCGTGGGGCCCAATGGCGTTCAGGTGATCGCCACCTACGGCGTATCCGTTGACGAACTGCAAGGACGACTCGCCCCGACACTGCGACGCGTCGAGGCCCGGGAAGGGCATCAATCGTGACCTACACCAGAACCATTGCGACAGTGTGCCTGTCAGGAACACTTGATGACAAGCTCATCGCCGCCGCACACGCCGGGTTCGACGGAGTCGAACTGTTCGAACCCGATCTCGTCGCATCGACCATGACCCCCAGCCAGATCCGCCGCCGGTGCGACGAGCTCGGATTGGACATCGTGCTGTACCAGCCATTCCGGGACCTCGACAGCGTCGACCCCGACCAATTCGAGCGTAACCTCACCCGCCTCGACCGAAAGTTCGACGTGATGTCTGAACTCGGCGTCGATCTCATCTTGGTGTGCTCGAACGCATCCGCTGACGCCGTGGCTGACATCGACCAGCTGGGTCGGCAGCTCTGCGCCGCCGGCGAACTCGCTGCCCGCCGCGGGATGCGGATTGCCTACGAAGCCCTGGCGTGGGGCACCACGGTGGACCTCTGGCAGACATCGTGGGAAGCGGTACGAAGCGCTGACCACCCGGCTGTGGGCCTGTGCCTGGACAGCTTCCACATTCTGTCGAAGTCCTCGACGCTGGAGAACCTCTCCGAGGTCCCAGGTGACAAGATCTTCTTTCTCCAACTGGCCGATGCACCGCACAAGAACATGGACGTACTGCAGTGGAGCCGGCACTACCGGCTGTTCCCCGGTGAGGGTGGGTTCGACCTCGTCGCCTTCACTGCCGCGGTCATTCACGCCGGCTACCGCGGGCCGCTGTCATTGGAGGTGTTCAACGACGTCTTTCGGCAATCCGCGCCCGTCCGCACCGCGATCGATGCGGTCCGTTCACTCGCCGCGCTGGAAGCCGGGGTGGCGGGACACCGTCCACCACCGCTGGGCAAGGTCGCCTTCGTCGAGATGACCGTGACCCCGACAGCGCTCAGCGCCACCGAGAATGTGCTCTCGACACTGGGATTCGCCCGGTCGGCGACCCACCGGTCGAAGAACGTCACCGCGTGGACACAGTCAGGGGCGACAATTCTGGTGACCGTGACTACCGAAGCGGCCGAGGAGGACGCGACCGCGATCGCCGCAGTCGGCTTCGAGACCCCTGATCCGGCCGGATTCGCTGCGCAGGCCGAAGACCTTCACGTGGCAGCGTTGCCGCGGGTGATCCGGCGCGGGGAAGCTGAATTGCCTGCCGTCGCCAGTCCCGACGGCGTCTCGGTTTTCTTCGTGTCCACCACGCAGGACTGGCGGCGAGACTTCGACAGGGTGCTGGCGATCGACGCCGCCGGCCCTCACGGCATCACCGTGATCGACCACATCTCGGTCACCGCCCCCTTCGACCGCTACGAGGAAAGCGTGCTGTTCCACAGGTCGGTCCTCGGCATGCGTACCGACGACGTCGCCGAATATCCCGGGCCGTACGGATTGGTGCGAAGCCACCTGTTGCGTGCACCGCACGGATTCGGCGTGGCCCTGGATGGGCCGTTGCTGCGTCGGGGTCGATGGTCACCGGGTGTACAGACACCACAACATATTTCGTTCGCCACCACCGACCTTCTCGGCCTGCTGACCGAACTGCCGGCCCACACCCCGATCCTGCCGATCCCCGCCAACTACTACGACGATCTGCAAGCGCGGCTACATCTGGACGACGAGTTCGTCAAACAACTCCAGCGCCTCAACATCCTCTACGACCGCACCGCGCGCGGCGAATACCTGCATGCCTACACCACCGTGATCGGCTCACAGGTTTACTTCGAGATCGTCGAACGTAGGGGCGAGTACAGCGGTCGCCCAGTCTACGACGCTCCGATCCGGATGGCGGCCCATGTCGCCGCGCGTCGGGGACAGACCTCCTCCGATACGTGAGGCCCTGCGGGAAGGCGGTTGTCAACCGCACGGCGCATTCCATTGCCAACCGCGCGCGAGGGTGCCCGAGCGGCACCAGATCCGCCGTGTACGAGCACGAAACGCACTGAGCTACCTCAGCACTCGCACGGGGACGCTGGACCAGCCCGCGACGTTCTGCGCCGATACCCGCTTGCACTGGTCGAACATCACCTCGTAGCGCGGCATGAAGTCCAGCAGTCGCTCAAGGGCTATCGCGCTCTCCATCCGGGCGAGCGCGGCGCCCAGGCAACTGTGCACCCCGTACCCGAACCCGAGGTTCTGGGCCTCGGCGCGGTCGCGGTCGATGTCGAAGGTGTCGGCGTCGGTGAACGCGTCCGGGTCGCGGTTCGCCGAGCCGGCGAGCAGGAACACGGGTTTTCCTTCAGGGATGGTGACTCCGTGCAGCTCGATGTCTCTCATCGAACGGCGGACGTTGTACTGGTTCGGCGCCTCGTAGCGCAGCAGCTCCTCGACAGCGGCGGGGATCTTGCTGCGGTCATCGAGCAACTTCTGCCACTGGTCGGGATTGCGTGCAAAGGTGACCGCCGCGTTGCCCACCAACTTGGTGACGGTCTCTGCGCCAGCGCCGCCCAAAAGGGTTGCAAAACCCGCGATCTCGAAGTCATCGAGGGACTGCTTCTCGCCGTCGTCGCGCTCGATCTCGGCGGCGACCAACCTGCTGAACATGTCGTCGCGCGGTTCGGCACGACGCTCCTGGATGATTCGGTAGTAGAGACCCATCAATTCCGCGACCGCCTGCATGCCCTCGTCGGACATGTCGATCTGACCCGGTTCCCGGCGCAGCGAGGTATCCACCCATTCACCGACCTGTCGGCGATACTCCTCCGGCACGCCGAGCATTTGCGTGATCACCTGAACAGGGAACAACGCTGAGAAGTCCTGCACGACATCGAACGTCGCACAATCGGCCGGCGGCAGATAACGGTCGATGGTGGAGGTGACCATGGGCCGCAACGCCCCGATGGCTCGCGGCGTGAACACCTTGTTGACGAGGCTGCGCATCTGCCGATGCTCCGGAGGATCCATCATGATGATCATCTTGGCCATCAGCGGCTCGTCGGATCGCACGGTCGACAGGTCGAGACCGTATGCCGACGAATAGGTTTCGAAGTCCTTGTATGCCGCAGCGACGTCCTCGTGCCGTGACAATGCGTAGAAGTCGTGCTCCGGGTTGTAGTAGACCGGCGCTTCCGCACGCATACGCCGATAGGTCTCCCAGGCCCCGTTGAAGAATTCCTCTGAGAACGGATCGAAGACGAGATCGGTGGCCGTCATTCGTCTTTGATGGCGATCGCCTGCCGAGGGCACTGCCGCACGGACTCTTTGACCTGTGCCTCGTTCTCGGGAGTCACCTCGTCCTGCAGGACGTGCAGATAGTCGTCATCGTCGAGGTGGAAAACCTCCGGGATGATGCCCATGCAGACGCCGTTGCTCTCACAGAGTTCGAAATCGACTTCGATCTTCTGAGTCATCTCCACCTCTCCCTCCCGCCGTTCCCCCGAAGGCTCACCTCAGAACCTTCACGGGCACGTGATGAAATCCTGCGACGTTCTGCATGTTGACGCGCTGCAAACCGTCGAAATCGACCTCATAGCGCGGCATGAAGTCGAGCAGATGGTCCAGTGCGATCGCGGTCTCCATCCGGGCCAGCGCCGCTCCCAGGCAGCTGTGGATGCCGTAACCGAGTCCGAGGTTCTGCGACTGGGTACGGTCGCGGGTGATGTCGAATGTCTCCGCGTCGTCGAACGCGCGGGGGTCGCGGTTGGCCGCAGCACCCATCAGGAAGACGGGCTTGAAGGCGGGAACGGTGCCGCTGGGTAGGGCGACGTCCTTGACGCTGTAGCGGACGTTGTACTGGACAGGCCCGACATAGCGAAGGAGTTCCTCCACCGCCGCGGGAATCAGGTCGCGGTTCTCGAGCAGCATCTCCCATTGCTCGGGATGCTGCGCAAAGACGACCATGGCGCTGCCGACCAGCTTCGTGACCGTCTCGGCGCCTGCGCCACCCAACAGCGTGGCGAACCCGGCGATCTCGACGTCGTCGAGCTTGCGCAGGTTGCCCTCGTCATCGGGAATCTCGGCCGCGATGAGGCGGCTGATCATGTCGTCCTGCGGATTCAGCCGCCGTTCCTGGACCAGGCCGTAGTAATAGACGCCCGAATCGATGTTGGCCTGCATGTTGTCTTCGTCGATGTCGATCTGACCGGGCTTGCGGTGCAAACTGGTGTCGATCCAGTGGCGAACCTGCTGACGGAACTCTTCAGGGACGCCGGCCATGCGGGTGATGACCTCGACGGGGAACGGACCCGAAAAGTCCTGGACGACGTCAAAACTGTCCGGGTCGGCCATGCTCAGATAGTGCTGGACCAGTTCGATTACGGTGTCCCGCTGGGACTGGATCGCTCGCGGAGTGAACGCCTTGTTCAGCAGACTGCGCATGTGCCGGTGATCCGGCGGGTCCATGAAGATGATGGATTTCTGCGGCGGTTCGCCCGACCGCACCATGCCCAAGTCGCAGCCGCGGGCCGAGGAGAACGATTCGTAGTCCTTGAACGCTGCGGCGACGTCGGCGTGCCGGGTCAGCGCGTAGAAGTCGCCCTCCTCGTCGTAGTAGATCGGGGCTTCGTCACGCATCCGTTGGTAGATCTCGTACGGATTGTCGAAGTACTCCTGAGCAACCGGATTGAACACCAATTTGGGCTTGGTCACCATGTCCTCCTCGGCGCCGCGATCAGGGCCGGAAACGTTACGAAAGGCTGATTTACTGTAACGAAACCAGTATGCGACATATGGTCTCGAAAGTCAGCCGAATGGGCAATGGCGCCTTGTCGTGTCACGCGGTCACCGTCCTGACGAGACGATCGAGTTCGCCGAGGTCACCGCCGAGACCTGCGACGGTTTCGCGGACTACCTCGACGTCCTTACCGATGAACTCGCCGACCGCTGACACGAACTTCTCCGTTGAGCCCGCTGCCGCAACCATCGACAGCACCCGGCTCTGGGCGCTGCCGTGCACCAGGGCGTTCAGCAAACCTTCCTCGTCGACACCGAGTCGCGACCCGAGGCGGACTCCTTGGGCCACGAGCGCTATCTGGGCCGCAAACAGCGTGTTGTTCACGAGTTTGACGATCTGACCCGTGCCTGTCGGTCCGGTGTGCAGGATCGGGTCGGCGTAACTGGCCAGTACCGTTCGGGTGCGCTCGAACGCCGCGTCGTCCCCGCCCGCGAACAGCGTCACGGTTCCCGCCGCTATGTCGTGCGGACCGCCGCTGACGGGCGCGTCGATGACGTCGACATGCTGGTGCGTCGACGCGATGATCTGTGCCGTCTTCGGGCTGCCGGTGGTGTGCAGGACGAGCGAAGAGCCCGGCACCATCATCGCGACGAGTTCACCGTCGAGACACAGCCGGCTCACCTGATCGTCGGTGAATAGGCAAACCACCACGACGTCGGCGCCATCGACGACGTCGGCGACAGTGGCCACGGCGGAGGCGCCCAATCCGGCGATTGCCGCACGCGTCTCCTCGGTCCTGCCCAGCGCCGTGACCTGGTGGCCGGCCCCGACGAGACGGGCCACCATGGGGGTGCCCATGCGTCCCGCGCCGACGAAACCGACCTGCGTCATCGGTGCCTTCTGCTCTCGCCGTGGTCGGCGCTCATCGCCTGTGGTCCATGGATTCCAGCGCCGCGTCCGCCGCGGTGAACACCGCCCCCTCAGGCGCTTTCGCGGCCGCGGCGAGGCTCGCAGCGTGCCGGACGTCCTTCTGCAGCAGCGCCCCGGCGATCGGGGCGAGACCCTCCAGCGTGCCGCCGAACATCGAGATGCTCCCGACGGCCTTGCTGGTGGCCGAACCGCGGTTGAGCACCTCGACGAGCTTGTCCCGCGGGATGCCGAGGGATTCGCCCAGTTCCAGCGTGCTGACCGCGCTGCCGAGGTTCGCGCTGAACAGCAGATTGTTCAGAATCTTGGTGTTCTGGCCGCTGCCGAGCGGACCCAGGTACACGATGGGGTCGGCGTAGGTGGCGAAGACGGGCCTGCAGCGCTCGGCGACCTCCTCGTCACCGCCGACCATCACCAGCAGCGTGCCCTGTTCGACAGCCGGCCCGCCGCCACTGACGGGGGCGTCGATGACCGAAACACCCCGTGCAGCAGCCTTTTCGGCGATCTCGCGGCAGGTGTCGGGGTGTACGGTGCTGTGGATGGCGACGACTCCCCCTTCCGCCAGGCCTGCGAGCACACCCGTGTCCCCGTAGAGCACCTCGCGGACGTCGTCGTCGCCGACCACGCACAAGCAGACGAGATCGCTGGCCGCACCCAGCTCCGCGGGTGTCGACGCGCTCTTGGCGGGCGTGTCGGAGTAGGGCTCCAGGCTGGCCTGCCTGCGTGCCCACAGCGTGGTCTCGAAGCCCCCCTCGGCGATGCGCCGCGCCATGGGTCCGCCCTGGCTGCCCAGTCCGATGAAACCGACTCGCATCAGCTCGCCTCCACTTGCTCCCGATCGCGGCCGTGCGCGCCCGCGATGCATTCCTCGATGAACGACAGCACCTGTCGGTGGTACTCGCCGGCCGTCAGGCCGACGCTGATGTTGTGTCCGCTGCCTGTCATCTCGTTGACCATCACCCGGGGGGCGGCGGTGAACAGCGCCGTGATCGCCGCCACGGCGTGCGGGGAAGTGTCCCAGACCTTCTCGTGGTCGGCGACGCTGAACTGCACCGGCACCGCCAGCTTCTCGGCGAGGGCGGGGAAGTCGCGACGGGCCCAATAGGCGGTGACCTCGCCCTCGTAGGCGACACCGGGCGCGGACAGCGCACCGGTCAGTACCTCGGCGGGATAGAGATCAGTGGGCTGCCACAGCAGGTCGCGCAGCCCGGCCGGACGGGATGTGGCCGTGGCCTCGCTGATGATTGCCTTGGCGGGCTCGCTGTAGCGCAGTCCAGTGCCGGCGAGTTCGACGCCGACAACGTCGTCGCGTGTCGTGGCCAGCCGCAGCGTCAGTTCACAACCAGCGGAGTGCCCCATCACGAATATTCCGGCACCCGAGGAGCCGTCGCCCATGACCTTGTCGACCGCCGCCGACGTGGCGGCCACGCGCCGGTCCGGGTCGGCGAACTCGGTGGCGTACACCGCTGACGCGCCGTAACCCGGACGATCCAGTGCGATCGCCGTGAAACCCGCTGCCGTGGCGGCACGTAACAGCGACAGGTCCGGTCGACCGGGACAGTCGAAGTACGCCGCCGAGGTTGCTCCGCCGTGCACCGCGACGATCACCGCGCGCGGCTCGGGCACCTGCGAGACGAGCGCCGACATCGGGACGCCGTCGACGAGGACGACGCGCGGGCGCGGTGGCACGGTCACGTTTGAGTCCGCAGCAATATCGCCCCGCTGGGCGTCAGGCCACCGCTGCTGACGACCGCCACCCGGGCGCCGGCGACCTGACGCTCGCCGGCTTCGCCGCGCAACTGGGACACGGCTTCGTGAACGAGACCCATGCCGTGCGTGCGACCGTGGGACAGCTGACCGCCGTGCGTGTTCAGCGGGATCACCCCGTCACGCGCGATGGCCCTGCCGCCGTCGAGGAAATCCTTCGCCTCGCCGATACCGCAGAAGCCCAACGCCTCCAGCCAGGAGAGGCAGTTGAACGTGAAGCCGTCGTACAGCTCGGCGACGTCGACGTCGCTGGGCCGCAACGACGTTCGCGTCCACAGGTGCGCGGCCTGGCCGAGTACCTGGGGCTCGTGGGTGAGCGTTGTCTGATCCCAGTCGGTGCGCTCGATGATCTGGGTGCCGACCGCCTCGAAGAACACCGGCGGCTTCGGTGCATCTGCGGCGGCATCGACGGCCGACACGATGACCGCGACGGCGCCGTCGCAAGGGACATCACAGTCGTACAGACCGAACGGCGTCGTGATCGGCCGCGCGTTGAGATAGTCGTCCATCGTCATCGGATCGCGATAGATCGCCGTCGGGTTCAGCGCTGCGTTGGCACGCTGATTCAGCGCGATCCAGCCCAGCGTTTCCTTCGTGGTGCCGTAACGGTGAAAATGCCTCTGGGCGTTCAGCGCCAGCGTGTGAGCCGCCGATGTGGCCCCGAACGGTGCCTGCCAGCTGTTCACTCGCGCACCGCCGGGCGGGGAGGCCTTTCCCTCCTTCATCAACTGGTTGAATGTCGCTTCCCAGAGCGTGCGGAAGCACAACACATGGCGGGCCATCCCGGTGGCGACGGCCATCACCGCGGCGATCACCGAACCGCCGGGCCCAAAGGTGTCCATGCCTCCGTTGATCCATGTCGGGCGGATGCCGAGGGCACCCTCCAACGCGGTGCAGCCGCCCTCGCCCATGCCCATCGCATCCATCGCGGGATACGTTGACAGACCGTCGATGTCGGCCAGTGTCAATCCCGCATCGGCGATCGCCTTCTCGCATGCCTCCACAGTCAGCGACAGCGGCGGGACCATCAGACGGCGTCCCAACTTGGAGGCGCCGATTCCGGTGATCGCCGCCGCGTCCTCGAACTTCGTCGTCGTCAGCATCGGGCGGACGAATTTCGGGAAGTCCTCCGGGGCGATCTCGTCATCGGGCAGTGGCGCCGTCTCAGGTTCGGCGGTCGGCCGGAACAGCGGCAGCCAGACGTCGTCGTTCTGGTCGAAGATGACCTCCACGACGCGGCCCAACTCGAGTTCGTCGGGATTGCATTCGATGATGTTGGTGGTCAAGCGAACCCGAGGATCTTCTTCGATGGCGACCTGCGCCACGACGTAGGGGGCGGGAAGGCCGGGGATGGAGAAGCGTTCGTTCACCGTGAACGCCGACAGGACGGCCCGGCCGGAGACTTCGCGGGGACTCAGGTTGTGACTCTTGCAGTAGCGGCAGACGGGCGGCGGCGGATGGATCAGCGACTTGCAGTCGTCGCATCCTTGGATCCTTAGCACTCCGTCGGCGCCGGACTTCCAGAAGAATTCGTTGTCGAAAGTCAACTGCGGCAGCGGCAGCCGGCTCATCGTGTCATGTCCCACTGTGCGGCACCGGCACCGGTGTCGAGGTTCCCGAGGTCGGGTTCGTCCAGCAGAGGAGTGGGCGTCTCGTCCGGTCTTCGCTCGGTGAGTTCCATGATCGCGTGCACCGGACAGTCCATCAGGGCGCGCTGCACAGCGTCTCGGTCCTCGTCGGGGATGTTCCCGTCGCCGACGAGCACGGCGTAACCCCAGTCGTCGAGCGAGAAGTACTCGGGCGCGTGCTTGGCGCAGATGCCGAAGCCATCGCACAGCGTCCGGTCGAGTTTGATCCGCAATTTGTCGCTCACAGGGGCTCCACCTCGAACGGCCGATGCGCACCGAAGGTGTTCTCGGCGCGTTCGTGGCGATCGGCTTCCAGGAGACGGGCGACGTCGTCGGGAAACATCGCCAGCAGGCTGGCGGCGATATTGCACGCGGCGTCCAGGGTCGCGCACGCGCCGCGGCCCCGCAGCATCACCGACCACCGTTTCAGACGCGCGAGATCCTCGTCGCCGGCGGCTCCGTCACGCAGTGCGGCGGCGACGGCCGCCATTGCGGCGGTGCCGTTGAAACACGAACCGCACTGGTCGGCGTTCTCCCGGTCGAAGTACTCCAGCACCGACGCGGCCACTGCGACGGGGCACTCGTCGGTGAGCACCGACACCGCGCCACAACCCAACCCGCTGCCCAGAGCCCGCACCGACTCGTGATCCATCGTGACGTCGAGGATGCGTTGGTCCAGCAGGCCCGCAAAGTAACCGCCCATCAAGGCGCCACGGACTCGCTCCGCAGGGATACCATGCAGCGCAATCAGTTTGGCGGCCGGTATGCCGAACGGCACTTCGTAGAGGCCTGGCGGCCTGCCGCCACCGGTCACAGTGGCCAGGAACGTCCCTGCCGAGTCCGCGGTGCCGACCTCACGGTAACTCGCGGAACCGTGGTGGTGGATGTACGGCAGATTCGCCAGCGTCTCGACGTTGCTGACCACGGTCGGCAGCCCGCCGACACCTTCTTCGAAAGGTCGCGGGGGCTTGTCGGTCGGCTTTGCAGGGCCGCCGTTGATGGCCCGCACCGCAGCGGTCTCCTCGCCGGCGACGTAACCGGCATCCACCGTGCAGACACTGACGGTCACGCCGTCCAGACCGTCGGGCGTCACCTCGGCGAGCGCCGTTCGGATCGCTTCGGCGGCAGCGTGATCCGAGACGTAGACATGGGCATGGCGCGCCCCGATGATGAGCGCGGCGAGGCGCAGTCCGTCCAACACCAGGTGCGGACGGTGCCGCAGGAGCCATCGATCTTTCACCGAGGCGGGTTCGCCCTCTTCGCCGTTGGCCACCAGCACGGTATCGCGCCCCTGCAGCGAGGCGTTACGGACTGTCGCCAATTTGATCGCCATCGGGAACGCGGCACCGCCCCGGCCGACGAGCGCGGCCTTGCCGATCTCGTCGAGCAGCGATCGGCCATCGGCCAGTGGCTGATAGCCGCCCGAATCCCGGTACGCATCCACCGATTCGGAGTCGTTACCGGTGTGGAGCAGTCGCGGGGTCAGGCCGGGCCACGGGGCGACGATAAGTTCGGTGTTCATCGCCGTACTCATCTCCAGCTACCCTTCCCTGCATGCGAACAGCGGTGGTGCGTGTCGGCGTCGATCTGGCGGGCGAACTGACCGCCGATCAGCTTGCCACGGGCATGGCAGAACTCGCGCGGCTGGCGACCGAGGCGGGCGTCGCGTTGATCGACAACAAGCTGCCTACGCTGCCGCCCAGGCGTCGCGAAGTCGAATTGCTGATGCGGGGACTGGACCCGGCCGCGCTGCAGTCCACAGCGGCTGCCCTGTGTGCCAGGGCTTTTCCGACCGAGCCGGTGCTCGGAGTGTTGACTTTCGTCAGCCACGGCACCGACGAGGACGCCGAAGGTGTCCTGGCCGGTTTCGGGCTGACCGGTGTGATCGACCGCGTGGCCGGCGACGAAGGCTGGGACATCATCACCGTCACGTTGCGCAGAGCCGACCTGGCCCGCATCCCGGAAAGCCGGATCCACACCGCCCTGGAGGCGTCGACCAACTGTGAGGTCCGAATCGTGGCGGTCGATTGATCGGGGTGGGCGTCGCGTCGTCATTTCGACTGCTTCAGGAAGTCCAGGATCGCCGGCGCCGCCTGGACCCAGGTGTCGAACATGTTGAAGCGCTTGACCTTTCCCGAAGCCCGCGCCTCACCGGCCCGCTCCCAGGCGTCCTCGGGCCACGGGGGATCGATGAGTTTCGAACCCTTGATGAGGCAGCTGACCTCAAGTGAGGTGCGCTTCGGATGGTCGAGGTCGTTCTCGCCGCCGCGGATGATCAGCGTCGGGACCGTGATGTTGTCGAACATCTCATCCTCGACACCGGGGATGGTCTGACCTGGTTTCGGGACGAACGCGTTGAGCCAGCGCAACATCAGCTTGAGGAAGGCCGCCGGGTCCTGCTCCAGGATGCGCGCCTCGTTGTCGGGATTCTCGGCGATTCGTTCCTGCCACTCCTGCACGTGCGCAACGGCCTTCATGCCCGCACCGCGCACCGCCAGGATGCTGGGCACGATGTAGTACGACCCGAGCACGAAAGAGCCGTAGACGCCGCCGACGATGTTCCACACCACCAACTTCGTGACCTGGTCGGGGTAGAGCATGGTGGTCAGCATCGAATCCCGCGCGCCCCCGGAGCCGCCGAGCAGGATGACGGGTCCGATGTCGAGCTTGGTGATCAGTTGCTGCAAAGTCTCGGCACGCATGTGCGATTCGCTCTGGCCGTAGAACTGGACATCGGATCTGCCGCAGTTGGGCCGGTCCCAGAGAAGCACGCGATAGCCGCCCTCCACGAGCTTTTTCGCCAGTGGCTTGAGCCCGGGGATGTCCTTGCTGAACCGGCCGCCCGGGGTGAGGACGATGAACTCACCCTCTTTACCGAGGACTTCGTAGACGACATTGCCGCCGTTGATCTCGATCTTCTTGTTGGGCAAGTCAGCTCCAGGATCAGGCCTGTACGAGTACGTCGTTGCCGACGACTCGGACGGGGTAGGTGCGGATACTCCACTCGGGCTTGACCGCGGTGGTGCCCGTCGCCAACTCGAATCCCCACTGGTGCCACGGACAGAAGATGAACTCCTTGTCCCGCACCATCACAGCGTCACCGGGTACGTCGTCGTCGACGATGTTGAGTCCTCGCGTCCGTCCCGCGCACAACGGACCCCCCTCATGGGGGCAGTAATTCGCGATCGCGTAGAACGCGCCGTTGACGTTGTAGACGCCGACGCCGTGGCGTCCGATGGGAACTAATTTGTGTGTGCCAGGGGGGATTTCGTCGACAGTGGCGACGACATGTTCCCGCCCCTGAGCCAGCCGCGGGGCCTGCCCCTGCACAAGGCGGGGCGTCTCGTCCTTCTCCATCGGTCAGAAGACCCGGACCTGGCCCTCGAGCGCCGGCACGGTCTCCGGCACATTCCGGTAGATCTCCATGCCGTTGCGGAACATGATGGGTTCGCGCGCGTGCTCGGGAAGGTGCTTGACAAGCCAGCGCGGGTCGTCGAACGTCCAGTGCGGATAGTCGCTCGAGAACAGCAGGATCTTCTCGCACTCCATCCATTCGAACGCGCGGGTCAGCTCTGTCTTGTCCTCGGGATAGTCCAGCGGCTGGGTCGTGAACTTGATGTGATCCTTGACGTACTCGCTGGGCTTTCGTTTGATGTCCACCCAGGATTTGCGCGCCTCGTAGAGCGCGTCCATCCGCCACATCAGCGGAAGGATCCAGGTGAACGCGTGCTCTACGAACACGATCTTGAGTGTCGGGTGACGGTCGAAGGTGCCGTCGAAGATCAGGCTCATCACCTGGTTCGCCGCAAGCAAGGAGTACGTGACCATGAAATCGTGGTTGTAGCTGGGCAATCCGACCGGCGGCATCGGGAGCTCGTCGTAATGGCTGCGCGACAGATGGCAACTCACCGGAATGTCGTGCTTGGCGGCGGCGGCCCAGATCGGGTCGTACTTGGGGTTGCCCCACGACGGCCGCGGCTCGGCCTTGATCAGGATCTGGGACATGAAGGGATGTCCGGCCCAGTTGTCTATCTCCTCGACGCTGCGCTCGGGCTCCTCGATGGCCAGGCAGATCGACCCCCGCCAGCGTTCGTGCCAGTTGTTGTGGCTGTCGAGCCAGTGATTGGCCTGCCAGTGGTTGAGCGCCACCGACATCGCGTGCTGCGCCTCGGGGATCCGCGCCGGATAGGCCGCGGGCTCCAGGATGCAGATGTCGGCACCGGCCTCCATGATCAGCTGCTTGAACGCCAGATCGGGATCGCTACAGGCGAATTCACCGTCCGGAGGGAACGCATCCATGCGCATCGCATACGAGTGGGCGTAGTCGGGGGCGTCGTAGTAGATCTGGTCGCCGACCTTGTGCGTGCCGAAGTATTTGCTGCGCCACGGCTCGGGGATGTACTGACCGAGATCGCCGCTTCGGGGTGCGGGATGGACGTCGGAGTCGACGCACCGGACGGCGATCCGCTCGGCGGCGGGAACGCGGGGATTGGCTGTGGTGGTCATGGGAGCCTCCTCACTACCTCTACTGTGCGGTACCGGCCGATGCGGCGGCAGGGATTGCCCCAACTTCGAGGCCATAGAGTTCGGCGGCGTTGCGCCAGCACAACTTGTCTCGTTGTTCATCGCTGTATGTGCGGGGCACCGACAGCTCGTTGAGCTGCCAGTGTGGGTAACTCGACCCGTACATCACCATGTTGTCCTTTCCGGTGAACCCCGCCCACTCGCCGGCGAAGTCGACGTCGCCGGGCCCGTCCAGGCTGCCCTGCACGAAGAAGACGTGGTCGGGCAGATAATCGCTGGGGATCTTCGGCGCCCATGGCGTCTGCTCCAGGTGCGGCCTGCCGAAGCAGTCCATCCGCCAGATGAAGGGCGTCAGCAGGTCGGCGGCGCCGTCGGCCCAGACGAACTTCAGCTCAGGGGATCTCTCGAACACGCCCTCGGCGATCATGTTCATCAGGTGGTACAGGAAGTTCAGCGCCGTGAAGCCGACGAACTGCTCGTAGGTGCGGGTCAGGCCGTTCGGTGTAGGCGGCAGCTGGACTCCGGACCCGACCTCGAAGTGCACCGCGACCGGCCAGCCCGCATCGACAGCTGCGTCCCACAGCGGCCAGAACTGCGGTTTGCCATAGAGCTCGCGGGATTGCAGCGGGATGCCGAGCTGCACGATGCGCGGATGGCCCTTGTATCTGGCGATCTCGCGCAACGCACCCGCGATGTCGTCGGGGTTCACGCGCAAAGTGCCGCGGAACCTGTCGCCGAACTCGGGGTGCTCCAGCCAGCGGGTGACCATCATCTCGTTGTGGGCGGACGCGAGGGCGGTGCCGAGGTGGCGGTCCGGCATGATTCCGCGGGTCATCGGATGCAGGATCGCAATGTCGACCCCGCGGTCGCCGAAGAGGTGCTTGGCGGTCAATGCCGGGTCCGAACCGGGGTATTCGCCGTTGGGCCCCTCGGTACCCCTGGCGTATTCCCCGCCGGGTGCGCCGTACCAGTCCATCTCGTAATCGGGAAATCCGCGACTGCGGAACGGCTCCTGCAGGAAGTTCTTACGCAGGTCCTTGTTGGACTGGCAGAAGATGTGCACGCTGGCATCGACGACGGGAACGGCCGTGTCGTCACTGAGAACCTTCACGAAACTCTGTCCTTCACTCCACGTCCGTTGTCCGCTTCGCGGTCGAGGGCGCGACCGACGATAAACCTCAGTGTAGATCGTTGTTCTTCTTTAGCAAGAATTCTGTTCTCAAGCACCTCGCTTACCATCTGCGCTGGTCGTCGCGCCTGCTGACCAGTCGCTCAGCTTACCGGGGGCAAAAATTGATACGCGTATTGCGAGAACGTTCCCCCCGAATTGGAGAATGCTATTCTCCAATCGCGGGCGGTCAGAGGAGGCGTACGGGTGTTACTTGAGTTCGATGCTGATCAGCGGCTGTGGCAGGACACCGTGCGTGACGCGGTGTCCAAGCAGTGCCCGGCGTCGTTGATCCGCGACATAGCCGAGAACGGAGTCGACCCGGCGCCCCTGTGGAACAGCTATCTCGACGCCGGCTGGACGGAATTGACCGATTCCGAGAACGCCGTCGAGCTGGCGATCGTGCTTGAGGAGCTGGGGCGAGCGACCGATCCCACACCGTTCCTCGCCACCCTCACCCAGTTCGCGCCACTCGTGGGTGACCGTTTCGACCCTGGCAGCGCCGGAACCGCGGTGTACTCCGGCGTGAGCGCGGTCCGCAACGCCGACGGCTGGGTCCTCACCGGCACCGACCGCTTCGTCCTCGACGGCGACCGCGCCGACCGCCTCGCCGTCGTCACTCCCGCCGGCGTGTTTCTGGTTGACGCCGACAAGGCCACCACACGTCGCGTCGACGTGTTCGACCCCGTCCTGCACGTTGCGGAGGTGACGTTCGCCGGCGCGCACGTCGCCGACTCCGAGCGGCTGCCCGCCGACACCGAACGTGCCCGACACGTCGCGTTGACGGGCATGGCGATCACGATCGTCGGCGCGTGTCAGCGGATTCTCGACCTGGTGTTGGAGCACGCGAAGAGCCGCCAGCAGTTCGGTGTCGCGATCGGTACGTTCCAGGCCGTTCAGCACAAGGCCGCCGACATGTTCGTCGCGATCGAGCGTGCCCGCGCGCTGTCGTATTTTGCTGCCCTCACCATCGCCGCCGACGACCCGCGCCGCCGGCTCGCCGCGGCGATGGCGAAAGCGTCAGCGGGCGAATGCCAGTCGCTGGTCTTCAAGCACGGCATCCAGTTGTTCGGCGCGATGGGCTTCACGTGGGAGAACGACCTGCAGTTCGCGCTGAAGCGAGCCAAAGCCGGAGAACTCTTGCTCGGCGGTGCCGCCGAACACCGGGCCATGATCGCGGAGGAATACGGGAGGGACATCTGATGCAGCTGGCTTTCGACACCGATGTCGAAGAGTTCCGCGCCGAGTTCTCCGCGTTCCTCGACGAGCACACGCCGTCGGCGGCGCAGACTCTGGAGCGTCCCCGCTCGGTCTCGCACATGCCGCAATGGGCCCGCGACTGGCAGCGCTTGCTGTTCGACAACGGCTGGCTGCTGCCCGCGCAACCGCCCGAGTTCGGTGGGCGTAACGCCAACGTGCTGCAGACCTTCGTGCACGCCGAAGAACTGTGCCGGCGCCGGATCTACCACAGCTTCAATCCGCAGGGCGTCAACATCATCGCGGCCTCGCTGCTGACGTTCGGCACCGATGAGCAGAAGCACCGGTGGGCCGTCCCGGTGTTGCGGGGTGAGCGCACCGCGTCGCTCGGCATGAGCGAACCCAGCGCAGGATCCGACCTGGCGTCCCTGCGTACCAAAGCTGTGTCCGTTTCGGGCGAGGATGGGCCCTACTTCGTCGTCAACGGCCAGAAGGTGTGGACCTCCGGCGCCCACGACGCCGACTTCCTGCTCACCTTCGTCCGCACCGACCCGGATGCCCCCAAGCACAAGGGAATCAGCGTGCTGCTGATACCCACCGACCTCGACGGTGTGGTGTGCCGCCCGTTCGCCGACATGTGCGGCATCGAGAACCTGGACTTCAACGAGGTGTTCTTCACCGATGTGCGGGTTCCCGCCGAGAATCTCGTCGGGCCTCTGAACGGCGGTTGGGGTGTGGCCAACGGATCCCTCGGTCATGAACGGACCATGATGTGGCTCGGCTTCGCCGACCGAATTGCCAACTGCATAGCCGACTTCCGGCCGAAGACCGTGCTTGAGCGCGACGCGCTGGCCACCAGCATCATGGACTACGAAGCACTGCGGCTGCTCGGTTCGGTGGGTATCGCGAAGGCGGCCCGCGGCGAGGTGGATGTGGCGTCGGTGTCCATTCCGAAGCTGCTCGGCGCCGAGGCCGAACAGCGAGTGGAGGGGCTCGCCCTGGAGTCCGCAGGACCCGACGGGCTGGTGCATCCCGCGACGTCGGGTCCGTATGCCCATATGAACCTCGACCACTACTTCGCCAGCTGGTTCGAGCGGTACTGCCGCAGCTTCGGAGGCACGATCGCGGGTGGGACGTCGGAGATTCAGCGCAACATCATCGCCCAGCAGGTGCTGGGACTGCCCCGGCGCTAACGAGTGAGGGTTCAGCCCGCCGCCTTCCTGAGGACCACGCTGCCGCTGGACCTCAGCCAGCTGGCGGTCCTGGATGGCGGCCGCTACCACTCCATCTGGTTGCCCGACCACATGGTCAGCTTCTGGCCGGACTCCATCTGGACACCTGAGTTCACCGATCTCGCCGTCGCGTCGCCGTCCCCGCACCGCCATCTCGATGGCATGGCGGTGGCCGCCGCGGCGGCGGTACTGACCGAGAAGGTGCCACTCGTCACCAGCGTGGTGGACACGGTGCGGCGCCATCCCGCGTCGCTCGCGCAGAGTGCTCTGACCATCGACCACCTCGCCAAGGGCCGTTTCGTGCTGGGTCTGGGCAGCGGTGAGAGTGAGAACATCGAACCCTACGGCTTCGAATTCAGCCGTCCGGTCAGCCGTTTCGAGGAAGCGCTGCAGGTGATCCGGCTCCTTTGGGATAGCGACGGCCCCGTGGACTTCGACGGCAGGTACTACCGGCTGCAGCACGCTCGGCTCGACACCGAGCCGTACGACGGACGTTTCCCACCCATGTGGATCGGGGCGAGCGGACCGCGCTCACTTGACATCGCGGGGCGCTACGCCGACGGTTGGTGGCCTGCCGGTGCGTGGACCCCGGAGGAATATGCCGCGAAGCTGGAGCGTGTCAAGGCGTCGGCCGATCGTGCGGGTCGCGACCCCGAGCAGATCACGCCGTGCTTCATCCA
This sequence comes from Mycolicibacterium iranicum, assembly GCF_001650495.1. GTDB lineage: Bacteria > Actinomycetota > Actinomycetes > Mycobacteriales > Mycobacteriaceae > Mycobacterium > Mycobacterium iranicum_A. The sequence continues at coordinate 165,411 of NZ_LWCS01000021.1, forward strand.
GGTCTGCATCATCGGGCGCGACGACACCGAGCTGTCGAAGATCCTCGAAGCGCCGCTGGTGAAGTGCTTCCTGCTGCAGGTGTCGGCACCGACCCTGGCCACGTTCGGATTTCAGCACCCGATGGGCCAGGAGTGGGGAGGCTTTCACGACATCGATCCCGGCGTGCTGACCCGTGACCGCATCGTCGAGTTCCTGGCCGGGGTTGAGCCGGAGATGATCCTGGCGATGGTGCCCCACGGAACGCCCACACAGGTGGCGCGCACCGTCAAAGACTTCGTCGACGCGGGACTGCGGGTACCGAAGATCCTCGATTACGCAGCGATGGCGGGCCTCGACTACGCCGCACAATCGGCACGCAATGTCAGGCAAGCAGAAGACGAGCTCATGCAAATGTGTGGAGGAATCTCATGAGTCTGAGTGCCGTCAAGATGCTGGACAGTGCCGAGGCCGAGACAGGTCTGCAAGACTATGGCGATCCCACTCTTCCTGAGCGCTTCGGGATTGCGGTCGACCATCTCAACGGTCTCGGGATGGATGCCGACGGCTGCCGCCAGGCCTCCGATGTCTGCCACTGGCTGCTGACCACGCGGCTCGAATTCATCGAGGACCGCAACAGATACCCGATCGCGGACGAGGTGATCGACCGACCCATGTTCGTCACCGGGGAACCGCGTTCAGGTACCACGCTGATGCACGCGCTGATGTCCGTGGACCCGGATGCCCGCGTACTGCGGTTCTGGGAGGTCATGTATCCGTCCCCGCCACCGGGCACCGCGCTGCCCGGGGACATGCGCCGTGCGCGGGCCGACGCCCACTGGCGTGAGATCAACGCCAAGATGCCGAAATGGCTGCACAGCCATCCGTACAACGACATGCTCGGTGACGGGCTTCCCGAGGACGAGCGCACATGGGCATTCGACTTCCGCGTCATGACGCCGACGGCGTGGTGGCGGGTGCCGATGCAGACCGTCGTCGGCGGATTACCGACCGACCCGGCCGCGCAGTACCGGCTGCACCGGGCGATGCTGCAGCAGTTTCAGTACAGCCGGCGGCCGAAACGGTGGGCACTGAAAGGGTTTCACGGCTTCCGGCTGGCGGAACTGTTCGACGCCTACCCCGATGCCACCCTGCTGTGGCTGCATCGGGACCCCGTGCAGGTGGCCGCGTCGCGGACAATGATGATGGCCGACATCTTGGAAGGCATTGTCGGCCCCGTCGATCTGCACGCTGCGGCGAAGATGCATCTCGACCTGACGCGAGCAAGTGTCGCCAATACCATGACGAATCCGTTGGTCGACGATCCGCGGATACGGCACGCGCGGTATGCCGACTTCGTCAGCGACCCGGTGGCCACGGTGCGAGACTTCTACGCTTTCAGTGACCACTTCCTGACCGGGGACGCCGAAGACCGGATGCGGGACTACCTGGCGAACAACAAGGGAGACCGCCACGGCAAGTTCCATTACTCCACAAGCGTTCTCACCGACATCGGGGAAAACCTGGACGCGCTGCACGAGGAGTTCCGGCCCTTCCGCGAACGCTTCGGCGTCGCCATCGAGAAACGTGGCTGAGCTGCCCGCCCAGGATGGGCGCCTGTCGGTGCACTCGGTCACCTTTCACGGCGCGACGCTCGCGCAGATGGCCTCACACTGGGAGGCGTTGGGGGCGAGCCGGCTCAGCCTCATCGACACCCAGTTGAGCGAGCCTGGCTTGTCCGAAGTGATTTCCGCGCAGGGTTACTCAGTGGAATCTGTGTTCCATCTCTTCGACACGGCTGACGGTCTCCGACGCGTGATCGAAGCCGCCGGCGAGGTTGGCGCCCGGGTGATCTACATGCTGACCGGTGGCCGCGGCGAACTCACGTGGGAGGATGCCGCGGCCCGGTTCTGCGAGGCGGTGCAGCCCTGCCGCGATGATGCGGCGGCCGCAGGGGTGGCGCTGGCCATCGAGAACGCATCGGGGCTCTACGCCGACATCCACATCGCGCACACACTGCGAGACACGATAGAGCTCGCCGAACGGGCGGGCCTGGGTGTCGGCGTCGACCTGTTCCACTGCTGGACGGAAGCGCACCTGCCTGCGTTGCTCGAGCGCGCGCTGCCGCGTACAGAATTGATCCAGCTGAGCGACTACGTCCTCGGTGACAGGGCACTGCCTGCGCGGGCGGTGCCCGGTGATGGCGCGATACCCCTGGAAGCACTGGTGGCACAGGCACTCTCGGGCGGATATCGGCACGGTTTCGATCTGGAGCTGATCGGTCCCAGGATCTCTCTAGAGGGGCCTCTCGTGGCGGCGCGACGGGCCTGCGGCAATGTATCGGCGATGTTGTCGCGCTGCGAGACTGCGGGGTAGCGATGGCCTACGGGGACGGCGAGGACGACGCTGCGTTGCGAATGGCGTGGGAGACGTTCTGCTATCGCTTGAAAGTTGCAGGCGAGTGGGCGTTCAAAGACCACAACGCCGCGTCGGGCACGCAGCGTGCCGACGCGTTCCGCTTCCTCGCCCAGAACCTCGGTCAGGCCTTCGACCTGGCGCTGGAGACCGGCGACACCCGGTACCCGAGCCTGCACGCTTTCTGCGGTCCAAGTCGCAAACTGGGCGGCGACTGCGCGGATTTCACCTATCAGCAGGCGTGGATCGGCGGCGAATCGGTCTACCGCATCGTCGGCGACCGCGGAACAGCACGGTTCTTCAACATCACTGTGCAGGGCCCCCGGCGCGTCGGACCCGGGGTGCTGCACGAGCCCTTCGGCGACGTGCCCGAGGCGAACCTGACCGGTGCAGAGCTCGTTACCGCGCCCGACGGCACATTCGAGGTGTACGTCGGCGGGCCGCAGCGCGGCGAGAATTGGCTGCCGACCACATCTGGATCGCGAAAGCTGTTCATCCGTCAGGGTTTCGACGACTGGGGCGAACTACCAGCCCGCTTGCGAATCGAACGGATCGACATGGTCTCCCCGCGGCCGGTGCCCACCGCAGATCAGATGGCCGACGCAATCGCGTGGGCCGGCGAGTTCGTCACCGGCGTGATGGAGGATTGGCCGGAGTTCCCGTTCACCTACGGGGGAGTCGATGCCGAACGGCCCAATCACTTCCCGGCCGTCAGCGAAGCGCAGGGCGATGCCAAGCGGGGCCGCGCCGCGGCCAACATGTACTGGACGCTGGCCGCCGACGAGGCTCTGGTGGTGGAATTCGACGCCCATGACGGACTGTGGATGCTCACCAACATGGGTGTCTTCTTCAACAGCATGGACTTTCTCTACCGTCCGGTCAGCTACACACCGAGCCGGACTCTCGTCGACGCCGACGGCAAGGTGCGGCTGATCCTCGCCCATACCGATCCGGGGTTCCACAACTGGATCGACACACAGGGCTTCGAGCGCGGCAATCTCACCTACCGGCACATGCTCGACGGGTCGCCCGTCGGATTGGGCACCCACGTCGTCAAGCACTCTTCTCTCGCCGAGGTGCTGCCGGCAGACACTGCCGTCGTCACCGCCGAGGAGCGCATCGCCCAGATGTGGGTGCGCTTCAACGCCATCCGGCGGCGCTATGCGTTGCTCTGACGGCCCGCGAACGCGCCCGATATGTACGCACCGCGCGACGCGCCGCCGTGCAGACACGCGCACTCGCGGTGCGGCGGCAGGGGATCAGATCACAGGCGCTGGAGCTTGAACGTCCAGAACTGGCTGCCGGGCGGGCCGTTGAAACAGCCGACATTGAATTTCGAGTCGATGGTGCCCAGCAGCGTCACGGCATCCCATGAATATGTCTCGCGCGTCGGCATCACCTGGCCTGGGCACTGGAGCCCGTCGGGCACGTCGACGGTGAAGGTGTAGCGGCCGTTGTCGAGCCACACCTTGCTCTCGTAGTACTCATAGAAGGCAAGGCGTGGCCGTGCGGCGACATTGAGACAATTCGGATTCTTCTCGGGGATGCACAGTGAGACGAACCAAAACCACGACGCGCGGGTGTACCTGTTGGTGAGAAGGTCGTAATTGCCGATCGCGAAGTTGGCCGACGACGGCGGCGCGAGAAGTGTCGCGACCGCCATCAGTGCAGTCGCCACCATCCCGAGCTTGCTGAGCCTCATCGCCGTCCTTTCAACGTCTGGCGCTACTCATGGAACCATCTCGCCGCCACAATGTGGGCCAGTTCAGCGCAGCTAGTCGATGACCGCTGCTTCCTTGCGTTCGGTGATCGGTCGGGCGAGCTCCTGCTCGTCGCAGATGCGCTGCAGCTTTTCGATCGTCTCGTCGAGCCCGGGGCCTAGCGGCTTGCTCGGCGTGAACGTTGCGGGCAGGTGTCTCATGCCCTGGATGACGCCGATGGTGTCGTAATGGACGGTGCCCTCGGGGTCGCACACGTAATCGGGCATCCGGTCCAGCACCGCGGTCAGCATCGACTTGAACACCGTCCGCGCGACGTTGGATCCCACGCACCGGTGCACACCGATGCCGAAGCTGAAGTGGCGGTTGCCCTTCCGGTCCAGGACGATCTCGTTGGGCTGGTCGAACACGGCGGGGTCGCGGTTGGCCATCGCCCACGACAACCAGAGGCGTTCGTACTGCTTGAACTGGTGGCCCTCGACCTCGACATCCTCGGCGAACGTTCGGCCGTCTCCGGGAGCGGGCGTGAAGAAGCGCAGGAACTCCTCGGTCGCCGGGTGCAGCAGCGTCTCGCGCTCACGGCTGAGCCGCTCGCGCTCGTCGGGGTGCTCGCCGAGCCATTCCAGTGCATGTGCGGTCAACGCGGTGGTGGTGTCGAAACCGCCGCCGATGATCAGGCCCAGGTTGCCCAGCAGTTCCATGTCGGGGGCGGGCTCCCCGTCGATGCGCAACTGCACCAACGCATTAACGAGACCGGGGCGCGGATTCTCGCGGATCTCGATCATGTTGTTGATGAGATCAATGCCCATCTCTCGGTGCTGCTCGTTGATCTTCTCGCGTTCGGGGGAGTGCTCCGGGGTGTACACCGATGCGTGGGTGGGCTCGCTGTAGACGTTCCACTTCTTCAGGCTGATGCCCATCATCGCGAGCGTGAATACCGCGGGAACCACATTGGCGAGATGATCGACGAAGTCGATGCGCCCCGACTCGACGTGCTCATCGATTGCGGCGCGGGTGATCTCGTCGATGAACGGTTCCCACCGCTTGATCGCCGCAGGGGACAGGTACGGGTTCAGGGCACCGCGGTAAATGCTGTGCTCGGGCTCGTCCATCTCCAGAATGCCGCCGCGAACGACGGTTGCGCGGCTGGCTTTGGGAATCGTAATACCCTTGAACGGCGTCTCCCCGGAGATGTCGTGATGGTTGGACACCGCCGGGCAGCGGGCGAGTTCGAAGACATGCTTGCTGTCGGCCGCCACCCAGTGCCCGTCGTAGACGTCGGTCCACGCCATCGGGCATTTGGACTGCATCTCTTCGGTGATCTTCTCGAACTGCAGCCGGTACTCGGGCGTGTGCCGGTCGAAGTGGTACCTGTTCTTCTTACGGCTGTCGTCGGCGGTGCCGTCTACGACGTCGTCGACACTCAAGGCTCTGCTCCCTCTAGTGATTTCGGTGTAGTTGGTCGCCATCACCGTGACCGGCTACGCCCAAATCGCTTTATTCTTCGATTGAAATGGCCTGTTCCGGGCACGAGTGAACCGCTTCGCGGACTGCGTCTTCCTGCTCTGCGGGCACGACCTCATTGACCGGTGACGCCGTGCCGTCGATGTCGCTGAGCTCAAAAGAATCCGGCGCGATCATCGAGCACAGCGTGTGCCCCTGGCACCGCCCCGAGTCGACAAATACCTTCACTTGCGCCTCCCTAGACGTGGTAGTCGTACCACTTGAGATATCCGCCGGCATCGACGCGCAGCTGCATACCCGTGACGTATCGCGACTCGTCGGAAGCCAGCCACAGCACCGCGTTGCTGATGTCCTCGGGCTCGATGAAGTTGACCTTCATCGCCTGCTGCACGCCGAACACCGGCTCGGCATCGGCGCGCGTGGGGTTCTCCAGATCTGGCCGGAAGGATTTGTACATCGGCTCGCTCTGCAGCATGTCGGTGTTGCAGTTCGTCGGGTGGATGACGTTGGCGCGGATGCCGCGCACCGCCAGCTCGGTGGCCAGCGCGTGCACGTACTCGGAGATCAGGCGCTTGGAGATCATGTAGCCCATACCACCTGGATCCCCGCCCGGGTTGGGTTTGTTGTGGGCGTCCATCAGCGCGGCGGCCGAGGCGGTGGCAATAATCGACGCACCCTCCTTGAGATGCGGCAGCGCGACCTGGATGGCGTTGATGGTGCCGACGAAGTTGGTGTTGATGCCGTCGGTCCAGGCCTGCATCGCAGGCTGGCCCTTCATGGCGGCGATGCCGGCCTGGGCTACGACGATGTCGACCTTGCCGAACTCCGCGAGCCCCGCCTCCAGTGCCGCACGCAGTTGTGCCTCGTTGCGCACATCGGCTTTGGCGGTCACGATGCGCTGACCGGTCTTCTCGACGAAGTTTTTCGTCTCCTCGAGATCTTCCGGTGTGGCCATCGGGTAACCGACAGTGTCGTAGTCCCTGCAGATGTCCACCGCGATGATGTCGGCGCCCTCTTCGGCCAGGCGCACCGCATGGCTGCGCCCCTGCCCGCGCGCCGCCCCGGTGATGAACGCGACCTTGCCTTGAACACGTCCCATGAACTCTCGTCCTTTCGCTGAAATCTGCTGGCTCGTCAGGTGTTGCGGCCGCCGTTGACGCCCAGGATCTGACCGGTGATGTAACTGGCTTCCTCCGAAATGAAGAAAGCGCATGCCGCGGCGATGTCCTCTGGCCGGCCCATGCGGCGCACAGGTGTCTGCTGGATCTGCTTCTCGGTGTCGCCGAGGAAACCCCGTTTTTCCGCCTTGCGCAGCATCGGGGTGTCGATGAAGCCAGGCGGGACGGCGTTGACCGTGATTCCGAACTCTCCGTACTCCAACGCAAGAGATTTGGTGAGCCCGTTGACCGCCGACTTGGCCGCGACATACGGCGACATGAACGGCTGCCCCGAATGGGTGCTCGACGACGAGATGTTGACGATGCGTCCCCACCGTGCCTCGATCATGTCGGGCAGCACGGCTTGAGTGCAGTGGAAGACACCGTTGAGATTGACGTCGACGACCTTCTGCCACTCGTCGAAGGTCAGGTCGAGGAACTTCTTGAAACGGTCGAGCCCCGCGGCGTTGACGAGTACCTGGACCGGTCCCAGCTCGGCGTGGATCTCGTCGACGGCGGCGTCGACGGCGGCGCGATCGGTGACGTCTGCGATGTAGGAGAACTTCTCCTCGCCGGCGTTCAGATCAATCGTTGCGACGCGCAGGCCGTCCCTGCGTAGGCGCTCCGCGATCGCGGCGCCGATACCCGAAGCCCCACCGGTCACTACAGCGTTCTTCACGCGCGGACCTCGGCCATTTCCTCGACCATCAAGAATCTTCCTTCCGATTATGAGAACCGTACTCTCGCATTATGGGGGATCGCAAGACATGTGACAGGGTGTGTTCGCACTGGTGAGACGTTTGTGCCTGGATTGTCGCACCGTTCTTCGCAGGCAGCGAAGGTTCTGGCCATTTCCTTGAGTTCTCATCACGCGAATGTATGATTCGCCGAGGATGAGAATGCAGTTTCCATCACATCAGCCCACATCCCACCCATCTGATGCAGCTTGGACCGAGGAGGACGATGCCGGAAACAGCCACGATCTCGAGTGAGGGCACGGGCGCCGGAAAGGTGGAGCACACCGTCAGCCGCCGCCTTCTGATCGGCGGACAACTGCTCGAGGCGGACCGGACGTTTCCATCGCTCAACCCGTCGACGGGCGAGGTGCTCGGTTACGCACCGGACGCCGGCGTCGCCGATGCCGAGGCTGCGGTGGCGGCCGCGCGCACCGCATTCGACAACAGCAGCTGGGCGACCGACACCGCGCTGCGTGTCCGCTGCATGGAGCAGCTGCACACCGCGCTGGTCGAGCATCGCGACGAACTCGCTGAGCTGACCATCGCCGAGGTCGGCGCCACACCCGCACTGTGTCAGGGCGCCCAACTGGATCAGCCGATCGAGATCGTGCGGTACTACGCCGATCTGCTCAAGACATATCCGCTGACCGAGGACCTCGGCAACATCGAGAGCCGGGGCATGCAGCACCACCGCTGGGTCGAGAAGGAGGCAGGCGGCGTTGTCGCCGCGATCATCGCCTACAACTATCCGAATCAGCTCGCCCTGGCGAAGCTGGCACCGGCGCTTGCCGCCGGGTGCACCATCGTGCTGAAGTCCGCACCCGACACCCCGCTCGTCACACTCGCCCTCGGCGAACTGATCGCCAACCACACCGACATCCCGGCGGGCGTCGTCAACGTCCTCTCCGGCGCCGACCCTGCCGTCGGTGCGGCGCTGACCACCAGCCCCGACGTCGATATGGTCACGTTCACCGGATCCACGCCCACCGGCCGCGCGATCATGGCCGCCGCCAGCGGAACGCTGAAAAAGGTGTTCCTCGAACTCGGCGGCAAGTCGGCCGCGATCGTCCTCGATGACGCCGACTTCAACACGGCCGCGCTGTTCTCAGCGTTCAGCATGGTCACGCACGCAGGTCAGGGCTGTGCGCTCACGTCGCGTCTGCTTGTCCCGAAGAGACACAAGGACGAGCTGGTCGAGCTGGTCAAGAACAACTTCGGTCTCGTCAGGTACGGCGATCCGAAGGCAGAAGGCACCTACATGGGGCCGCTGATCAGTGAGAAGCAGCGCGACAAGGTCGACGGCATGGTCAAGCGCGCCGTGGAGGCGGGAGCCACTCTGGTCACGGGTGGAGAGAAAGTCGATCCGGGCTACTTCTACACCCCCACCCTGCTGTCCGACGTCGATCCCGACAGCGAGATCGCACAGGAAGAAGTCTTCGGTCCCGTCCTGGCGGTGATCGCCTATGAGGACGACGACGACGCCGTACGCATCGCCAACAACTCCGTCTACGGACTGTCCGGTGCGGTGTTCGGCAGCCCAGACCGTGCGCTGGCCGTGGCCCGGCGGATCCGCACCGGCACCTTCTCGATCAACGGAGGCAACTACTTCAGCCCCGACAGCCCGTTCGGCGGATACAAGCAGTCGGGCATCGGCCGGGAGATGGGCAAGGCGGGGCTCGAAGAGTTCCTGGAGAGCAAGACCCTCGCCGAGGTGATCTCGTGAGCAAGCCGCTGGATGGGATCCGCGTTCTCGAAGTCGCGATGTACGGCTTCGTTCCCTCGGCGGGCGCAGTGCTCGCCGAGTGGGGCGCCGACGTCATCAAGGTCGAGCACGCCGTCACCGGCGACCCGCAGCGCGGTCTTCGCCAGACAGGCCTCCTGCGCGTCGACGGTGACCCCAACCCGAACATCGAGCACGCCAACCGGCTCAAGCGCAGTATCGGGCTCGACATGTCCGTCCCCGAAGGCCGCGAGGTGCTGCTGGAACTGGCGCGGCGCGCCGACGTCTTCCTGACCAGTTTCTTGCCCGGACACCGCCAGAAGTTCGGCATCGACGTCGACGACATCCGCGCCGTGAACCCGTCGATCATCTACGCCCGCGGCAGCGCACTCGGTCCCCGTGGTGAAGAAGCGGTCAAGGGCGGCTATGACATGACCGCCTTCTGGTGCCGCGCGGGAACGGCCGCCACCATCACGCCCCCCGGCACGCCCGGCATGGTCGGCCCACCGGGACCCGCCTACGGCGACACCATCTCCGGCACCAACCTCGCCGGCGGCATCGCGGCGGCACTCCTCAAGCGGGAGCGCACCGGTGCGTCGTCGATCGTCGACGTGTCGCTGCTCGGCAGCGGGCTGTGGTCGATGGGACACACGGTGGCTCTGACCAAACATCTGGGCCAACGGATGGAGGCATTCCCGCCTGGTACGCAAGGGTCGCCGTTCAATCCGCTCGTCGGGCTGTATCCGACCGCCGACGATCGCTACATCTCCTTCGTGATGATGCAGCCGACCAAGTTCTGGGCCGACGTGTGCAGGCACATGGAACTCGACGACCTCATCGACGACCCGCGCTTCGCGACCGCCGAGTCCATCGCCGAGAACACCGCGGCCGCCAACGAAATCCTCACCGAGGCCATGCAGAAGCGCTCGCTGCCTGAATGGAGCGAGCGGTTCGCGACGCTGGCCGGGCCGTGGGCGCCGGTGCAGGACACTCTGCAGGCGGTCGAGGACGCCCAGATCCGCGCCAACGAATACCTGGTGCAGGCAGGCGAACTCGAGTTGGTCGCCAACCCGGTGCAATTCGATGTCGTTGCACCCACCTCGGGGCCGGCCCCGGGCTTCGCCGAGCAGACCGATGACATCCTCGTCGAACTGGGTCTGGACTGGGACCGCATCATCGAGCTCAAAACCGCGGGCGCCGTCACCTGACGGTCCCAGACCTGGAGACACCCAATGCCCTACGTCGCATCCGTCGGCACCTACCTGCCCTGCTGGGGTTCACCCCTGCAGCGGGTCGTCGGCGATGACGAGGACGCGGTGACCATGGGCGTCGAGGCGGGCCGGGCGGCGCTGAGAGGCGGTGGCGCGGTCGAGCGTGTGGTCTTCGTCAGCCGGGATCTGCCGCTATTGGAAACCAGCAACGCCGCAGTCCTGCTTGCCGGCCTCGGGCTCGATCCCGAGTTGGAGGTCGACGAACGTCTCGGTGGCGCGCCGGCCACCGTCGATGCGTTGAGCTCGGCGCGCCCGCGGACCCTCATCATCGGGGCTGACCTGGCCCCTGCCGGCGCGGCCGCGATTCTCACAGCCGAAGGAGGCCTGCAGGTGCGCACGGCAGCACGGGTGGCGCGCAGCCTTCCGGTGCGCACACGGCGGGCCACCGGAGACGTCCACGACTACGGCGACCCCCGGCTGCTGCACGAGCGCGGTCTGATCGCCTCGTTGGCCGCGGCGTGGCTCGACACCCCGGTGGCTGTCGCGGGCGTCGACCACGAACGGGCAGCCGACCTCTGCGTGGGCGACCCGCCGGTGCTGCCGACCCTGGGTGCAAGCGCGAGCCTGTTCGCTCTGGCCGGCCTCGCCGAGCAGGGCAGGACCGGCCCGCTGGTGGCAGTCGAGCAGGCGATTCTGTCGGGGATCAGCGTCAGCGGCGGAACCGCGCAGACCTACCGCAGAGAGCCCGGGCCACGCCCGATTCCTGAGCGCACCCAGGGGTCCGATGCGAACATCCCGATCTCGTTGGCCGCCTACGAGCGGGCGTTCGAAGCGAAGGTCCGCTGGGAGGCAGGGCAATTCGCCGATTCCGAGGAACTGGACTTCCCGCCGCGCTACCGTGTCGGGATCGATGGCGCGCTCGCCACCGACTACGAGCTGATTCCGCTGCCTCGTACAGGCACTGTCTACACCGAAACGACGGTGCACATACCTGTTCCGGGGCTGACCACGCCGTACTCCTTGGTCATCGTCGAGCTGGACGACGTCGGTATCCGAGCGCTGGTAAAGGTCACGGGTGCTCGACCGGGCACAGTGGACATCGGGGACCGGGGCCGGATGGCACTGCGCCGGGTCGCCGTCCGGTCGGGGGTTCCCGACTACGGCTATGCGTTCGAACCAGATCAGGACGCCGCGTGAGACGGGTCGCCATCGTCGGAGCCGGCATGACGCCGTTCGCCGAACACTTCGCGCTAGGGATGAAAGACCTACTCCCCATGGCATTCTCGGCGTGCGCGGCCAGCGTCGACAAGGGTTTGGCCAAAAGCGATGTGCAGGCGGCGTGGTTCGGCGCGATGGGTACCGCAGACGGATTTCCGTCGGGTATCCTCGCCGACACGCTGGGTCTACCAGACGTTCCCGTGACACGAGTCGAGAACTCCTGCGCGACCGGACATGACGCAATTCGTAACGCGATGTTCGGGGTGGCGTCGGGAGCGTTCGACGTCGCGCTCGTGGTCGGAGCCGACAAGCTTCGCGACACCACGTCGGCCGACATGCTGTGGGAGTGGGAGGCCATGGCACGAGACATGGCCTGGGATTACCCGCTGGGTCTGGTCGCTCCGGCAGGTTTTGCCCTACATGTTCGTCGATATCTCCACGAATCTCCGGCAACTGAAGAACACTTAGCCATGGTGGCGGTCAAGAACCATCGCCACGGAGTGAACAATCCGAAGGCGCGGTTGCGCTTTGAGATCACGATGGAGCAGGCCCTGAACGCACCAACGGTGGTGACCCCGTTCCGGTTGTACGACTGCGCACCGCAGAGTGATGGTGCCGCAGCGCTCGTCATTGCCGCCGACGAAGTCGTCGATCGCTTCACTGACCGGCCCGTCTGGGTTCGTGGTGTCGGGCTGGGCCTCGACTCGGTGATGCACCAGCACAAGCAGGACCTCACCACGTTCCCGGCGACCACCAGGGCGGCCAAGCAGGCCTTCGCGATGGCGGGCCTGGGCCCCGAGGACGTGGACGTCGCCGAAGTCCACGACTTCCTCACAGGAATCGAGTTGATGAGCTACGAGGACCTCGGCTTCGCCGAGAGGTTGGGCGGCTACAAACTTCTGGAGGCCGAAGTGACCAGCGTTGGCGGCTCGCTGCCGGTCAATCCCAGTGGTGGACTCAAGGCCAAGGGGCACCCGCCGGGCGCGACGGGGGTCGCGCAGTGCGTCGAACTGTTCGCCCAGCTGCGCGGTGAGGCGGTCAACCAGGTCGATGGTGCGCGAATCGCTCTGGCGCACAACATCGGCGGACCCACCGCGGTTTCGGCAGTCACCGTTCTGGAGGGCCCCCATGGCAGTTAAAGGGCCGGAGCGGTGGTCGACGGGTATTGCGCTGCCCAATGGCGTTTCGGGCGCGATGCAGGCCGTCGGGGGCTTCTTCTCGATGTCGATGGACGCGGTACTCTTCGTCTTCCGTAGGCCGTTCCAATGGCGTGAGTTCCTGGAGCAGTGCTGGTTCGTGGCGAAGGTGTCGATGGCGCCGACGCTGCTGGTGGCCATTCCGTTCACCGTGCTGGTGTCCTTCACGCTGAACATCCTGCTGCGCGAGCTCGGTGCCGCCGACCTTTCCGGTGCGGGTGCGGCATTCGGCGCGGTCACCCAGGTCGGGCCACTCGTGACGGTGCTCATCGTGGCCGGCGCCGGCGCCACCGCGATGTGTGCCGATCTGGGGTCGCGCACCATCCGCGAGGAGATCGACGCGATGGAGGTGCTGGGCATCAACCCGGTGCAGCGCCTGGTGACGCCACGCATGCTGGCGGCCGGACTGGTGGCACTCCTGCTCAACAGCCTGGTGGTGATCATCGGAATCCTGGGTGGCTACTTCTTCTCGGTCTTTGTCCAGGACGTGAACCCGGGCGCGTTCGCCGCGGGAATCACACTGCTGACCGGGGTTCCCGAGGTCATCATCTCGTGTGTCAAGGCGGCATTGTTCGGGTTGATCGCCGGTCTGGTTGCCTGCTATCGCGGATTGACGATCACCGGCGGCGGCGCGAAAGCCGTGGGTAACGCGGTCAACGAGACGGTGGTGTATGCGTTCATGGCGTTGTTCGTCATCAACGTGGTCGTCACGGCCATCGGCATCCGGATGACGACGGGATAGCGGGGTCATGGGTACTTCTACAGTGGTCAGGTCGCGGTTCCCGCGGCTGGTCAACTACCTGGGCCGGCCGGTCTCTGTGCTGGGTCGCCTCGGTGACCACGTCTTGTTCTACGGACGTGCACTGGGTGGAGTTCCCCACGCAGCGCTGCACTTCCGTAAGGAGATCATTCGGCTGATCGCCGAGATCTCCATGGGTGCGGGCACGTTGGCGATGATCGGCGGCACCGTGGTGATCGTCGGGTTCTTGACGCTGGCCGCCGGCGGCACGCTGGCCATTCAGGGCTACAGCTCACTGGGCAACATCGGAATCGAGGCATTAACGGGCTTTCTGGCGGCGTTCATCAACGTGCGCATCGCCGCGCCCGTGGTGGCCGGGATCGGTCTGGCCGCCACGTTCGGGGCCGGGGTGACCGCCCAGTTGGGTGCGATGCGGATCAACGAGGAGATCGACGCGCTGGAGTCGATGGGCATCCGGCCGGTCGAATACCTCGTTTCGACAAGGATCGTCGCGGGCATGGTCGCGATCACACCGCTGTACTCGATCGCGGTGATCCTGTCGTTTGTGGCGTCCCAATTCACCACGGTGGTGCTGTTCGGCCAATCCGGGGGCCTCTACGACCACTACTTCGACACGTTCCTGAACCCGATCGATCTGTTGTGGTCGTTCCTGCAGGCCGTGCTGATGGCGATCGCAATTCTGTTGGTGCACACCTACTTCGGATATTTCGCCTCCGGCGGACCCTCGGGTGTGGGTGCGGCGGTGGGTAACGCGGTGCGCACGTCGCTGGTAGTCGTCGTGTCGGTGACACTGCTGGTGTCGCTGTCGATCTACGGTTCCAACGGCAACTTCAACCTGTCGGGCTAGGAGGACACGTTGAGTAAGAACCTTGGGCGGCCGTTGGCAGGACTCGGGCTGGTGATCGGGCTCGTGCTCATCCTCGCGGTGTCGATCGGCTTGTTCGCAGGCAAGTTCACCGAAACCGTTCCGGTCACGGTGATCTCGGACCGGGCTGGCCTCGTGATGAACCCAGAGGCCAAGGTCAAAATGCGTGGCGTCCAGGTGGGCACCGTCAAATCAATCGCTTACCTACCCGATGGCAAGGCGCAGTTGCAGCTGGACATCGACCCGTCGCAGATGCACCTCATCCCCGGCAACGTCAACGTCGATATCGCGTCGTCGACCGTGTTCGGCGCCAAGTTCGTCCAGCTCGAGGCGCCGCAGAATCCGACCGGTGAGCTCAAGCGTGGTCAGGTGCTCGAAGGCGATCACGTCACCGTCGAGATCAACACCGTGTTCCAGCAGCTCGTCGCAGTGCTCGACAGTGTCGACCCCACCAAGCTGAACGAAACCCTCGGCGCGATCTCGCAGGCATTCAACGGCCGCGGTGAGAAGTTCGGTCAGACTCTGTCGGACTTCAATGCGCTCCTGGCCAAGATCGAGCCGAGCCTGCCCAACCTGTCCCACGACATCGAGGCCGCGGTCCCCGCGCTGCAGGCATACGCAGACGCCGGTCCCGATCTGGTATCGACGGTGGAAAACACCACGACGCTGGGTAATTCGATCGTCGACGAGCAGGACAACCTCGACCAGTTCCTCATCAGTTCCATCGGGCTGGCCGACCTCGGCAACGAGGTCGTCGGCGGCAACCGTGAAGCCCTGACCTTCGTGCTCGACAAGCTCGAACCCACCACCGGTCTGCTGAATCTGTACAAGAAGTCGCTGTGGTGCGGCATCGGCGGCCTCGTGCCGTTCGCGAAGTCGCCACCACAGTTCTCGGGCATCTTCGTGTCGGCGGGCCTGACGCTGGGCGTGGAGCGGTACCGCTATCCGGGCGATCTGCCGAAGGTGGCCGCCAAGAGCGGCGGCCGCGACTACTGCACGGAACTGGGCCTGCCCGAGATGCCGGCCGAGTTCATCCCGCCCCTGATCGTCGGCGATGTCGGGTCCAACCCCGCCCAGTACGGCAATCAGGGCATCCTGCTGAACTCGGAAGGCTTGAAGAACTGGCTGTTCGGCCCCCTCGACGGGCCGCCGCGCAACACCGCGCAGATCGGAATGCCGGGATGACGCGCTCCGTTTCGACCCTCATCAAGTTCGCGATCTTCGGACTTGTCATGGCGCTGCTGACGGCCTTCCTGTTCCTGGTGTTCAGTGACACGAGAACCGGTGCGGCCAACGAGTACACCGCGGTCTTCAAGGACGCTTCCCGACTGAAGTCGGGGGATACCGTCCGCATCGCCGGTATTCGTGTGGGCACCGTCAAAGACGTGGAGTTGCAGGCCGACAGGTCGGTGCTCGTCACGTTCGACGCCGACAAGACCACGGTGCTGACCACAGGCACCCAGGCCGCG
This sequence comes from Mycolicibacterium iranicum, assembly GCF_001650495.1. GTDB lineage: Bacteria > Actinomycetota > Actinomycetes > Mycobacteriales > Mycobacteriaceae > Mycobacterium > Mycobacterium iranicum_A. Next base: position 181,318 of record NZ_LWCS01000021.1, read on the forward strand.
ATCCGCTACCTCAACCTCGTCGGCGATCGCTACCTGGAGCTGGTCGACACACCCGACTCCACGCAGATCGTCCCGGCGGGCGGCCAGATCCCCGAAGACCGGACCGCTCCCGCGCTCGACCTCGACGTACTGCTGGGAGGGCTCAAACCGGTCATCCAGGGCCTCAACCCCGAAGACGTGAACGGGTTGACGACGTCTTTGATCCAGATTCTCCAGGGCCAGGGCGGGACGCTGGACTCGCTGTTCTCCAAGACGTCCTCGTTCAGCAATTCGTTGGCCGACAACAACCAGATCATCGAGGAACTGATCGTCGATCTCCGTACGGTGCTCGACACCCTGGCCGAAGACGGTGACGAATTCTCCGGAGCCATCGACAAATTGGAACAGCTCGTCAGCGGGCTCTCGGCCGACCGCGACCCGATCGGCACCGCCATCACGTCGCTGGACAACGGCACGGCGTCGTTGGCAGACCTGCTCGGCCGGGGCCGGGCGCCGTTGGCCAACACCGTCGACGAGCTGAACAGGCTGGCCCCGCTGGTCGACAACGATCTCGATCGCCTCGACGCGACACTTCAGCGTCTCCCCGAGATCTACCGAAAGCTCGCGCGCGTCGGTTCGTACGGCGCATGGTTCCCGTACTACATCTGCGGCATCTCCTTCCGCGCCAGTGATCTTGAGGGACGCACGGTCGTCTTCCCCTGGATCAAGCAAGAAGAGGGAAGGTGCGTGGACGAGTAATGCTGAAATACCGCGGTTCTCAACTGGCCAGGGCAGGCTTCATCGGCGTTGTCCTGATCATCCTCGTCATTGCCGTCGGGCTGCAGCCCGAACGCCTGCTGCAATGGGCCACCGCCGTGCGCTACCAGGCGCTGTTCACCGAAGCGGGTGGTCTCACCGTCGGCAACGACGTCACCGTATCCGGCATCAAGGTCGGGACGGTGTCGTCGATCGAACTCGACAACGGCGACGCGCTGGTCGGATTCACCATCGACGGCAAGTACGCGCTCGGCTCGGACACGACCGCTCACATCCGCACCGGCACACTGCTGGGTGAGCGGGTGCTCGCGCTGGACTCGGCGGGCACCGGGACGCTCGATCGCCAACAGCCGATACCGGCCAGCCGGACGTCGTCGCCTTACTCGCTGACCGACGCTGTCAGCGAGCTGACCGCCAACACCGCCGACACCGATACCGAGTCGCTGAACCAGTCACTCGACACGCTGTCGGCGACGTTGGATCAGATTGCGCCGCAACTGGGTCCGACGTTCGACGGCCTGTCGCGGCTGTCCCAGTCCCTCAACAGCCGCAACGAGAGCCTTGCGGAGTTGCTTCGGACGGCGGGCGAGGTGACGGGGATCTTCTCCGAGCGCAGCAGACAGGTCAACGCGCTGATCCTCAACGCCAACGATCTGCTCGCGGTGCTCAATGAACGGCGTTACGCCATCACGAGCCTGCTCGCCAACATCTCGGCGGTGTCCCAGCAATTGTCGGGCTTGGTCGCCGACAACGAGGCCGAGCTGGCTCCGGCGCTGGAGCGGCTCAACAACGTGACCCGGATGCTGGAACGCAACCGCGACAACCTTGCCAAGATGCTTCCGGGTGCGGCGAAGTACTACCTCACGCAGGGCGAGATCGTCTCCAACGGTGCGTATTACAACGCGCTGATCCCGAACATCCAACCCTCGCAGCTGTTGCAGCCGTTCCTGGAATACGCGTTCGGCTTCCGCCGCGGTGTCGAACAGGGACAGCCGCCGGACAACGCCGGACCGCGGGCCGAACTTCCGTTCCCCGTCAACAGCCTTCCGCAGCCTGGAGATCTCCCCAATGATGGCAACCCGTAAGCGACTGGTGGCCGGCACGGCGATCCTGCTGGCCATTCTCCTGATCGCCGGCGCGGCATTCCTCGTCCGGCAGGTGTTCCTCGGGCCGAAGACCATCACGGCATACTTCCCGACGGCGACCGCGATCTATCCGGGCGACGAGGTCCGGGTGTCGGGCGTCAAGGTCGGCACGATCGACAAGATCGAGCCGGAGGGCACGCTGGCGAAGATGACGCTCAAGGTCGACCGGGGTGTACCCGTCCCCGCCGACGCCAAAGCCGTCATCGTGGCGCAGAACCTGGTGGCCGCACGCTATGTCCAGCTGACACCGGCCTACCGTGAAGGAGCGGGTCCGACCATGGACGACGGCGCCTCCATCCCGGAGACCCGCACCGCCGTCCCCGTCGAATGGGACGAGGTCAAGACCCAATTGATGCGTCTGTCCGAAGAACTGGGACCGCAGACCGGTGTCGACGGAACGTCGATCTCCAGGTTCGTCGACAGCGCCGCGAACGCGATGGAGGGCAACGGCGAGAAGCTCCGCGAGACACTGCGTCAACTCTCCGGAGTGGCAAGGATTTTCGCCGAAGGCAGCGGCAACATCGTCGACATCATCAAGAACCTGCAGGTGTTCGTGTCCGCGCTGCGCGACAGCAAGGAACAGATCGTGATGTTCCAGAACCGCCTGGCCACGCTGACCAGCGTGGTGAACGACAACAGATCCGACCTCGACGCCGCGCTGACCGACCTGTCGTTCGCCATCGGCGAAGTACAGCGGTTCGTCGTCGGCAGCAGGGACCAGACCACAGAGCAGGTCCGCAGCCTCGGTCAGGTGATGCAGGTTCTCGCCGACAACAAGCTGGCACTGGAGAACGTCCTGCACATCACGCCCAACGCGATCGCCAACTTCGAGAACATCTACTACCCGAACGGTGGATCGGTCACCGGCGCGTTCTCCGTGTCGAACTTCTCCAATCCGGTGTGGTTCGTGTGCGGCCTCATCGGTGCTGTCGCCAACACGACCGCGCCCGAGACCGCCAAGCTCTGCGCGCAATACCTCGGTCCTGCGTTGCGCTCGATCCCCATACACAACCTGCCCTTCCCGATCAACGCCTACCTGCGGCCGGCGGTGAGTCCCGAGCGGACGATCTACACCGATCCCAAGCTCGCGCCGGGTGGAGCCGGCCCGGGCGACCCGCCCGAAATACCGCCCACCGTCTCGGCATACACGGGAGCCGGCGACATCCCGCCGCCGCCGGGATGGGGCGCGCCGCCCGGCCCTCCTGGCATCTACCAGCCCGACGACGACGCACCCGCCACCCCGTCACCGGCGCTCTACCCGGGGGCGCCGCTGCCGGGTCCGCCCAACGTCCTGTCGAACATCCCTGCGCAGCCCCAGCCGCAGACGGTCGAGGGACTGCTGTTGCCCCCCACCCCGGCAGCACCGGCGCCCAGTGGTCCTCTGCTGCCCGCCGAAGGGATGCCGGCGTCATGATCTCCGGAGCGAAGTCGTTGACGATCGTGGGTTGCGCCGCAGCGCTGACGCTTTCGGGCTGCGCGTTCGAAGGTGTGAACTCGCTGCCGTTGCCGGGTGCGGTAGGACGCGGGGGAGACGCGATCACCTACCACGTGCAGGTGCCGAACGTCGCGACACTCGAGTCGAATTCGCCGGTCATGATCGACGACGTGGTCGTGGGCAGCGTCGGCAAGATGACCGTGCAGAACTGGCACGCCGACGTCGAGATCTCCGTCAAGCCCGACGTCGTGATTCCTGCCAACGCCGTGGCGACTGTCGGACAGACCAGCCTGCTGGGGTCGATGCACCTGTCACTGAACCCGCCGCTGGGCGAGGCGCCGACTGGCAAGCTGCAACCGGGAAGCACGTTGCCCCTGAACTCGTCGTCGACGTATCCGACCACCGAGCAGACCCTGTCGTCGTTGTCGACGGTTGCCAACGGAGGCGGTCTCGGCCAGATCGGCGACGTCATCCACAACTTGAACACCGCGCTGTCGGGACGGGAGCCCGAGGTTCGCGAACTGCTCACCAGACTCGACAACTTTGTCGGTGTGCTGGCAGAGCAGCGGGAGAACATCATCGCCTCCATTCAGCAGTTGCGCAGGGTTGCAGGCACATTCGCCAACCAGCGGGAGGTGATCGACCGCGCGCTCAAAGAGATACCGCCCGCCATCGACGTGTTGATCAAGGAGCGCCCGAACTTCACCACAGCGCTGGAACGACTCGGAACGTTCAGTGACACTGCCACCCAGCTCGTCAACGACGCCGGCGACGACCTCGTCAAGAACCTGGAGAATCTTGGTCCCGTCCTCGGTGCGCTCGCCGACATCGGCCCCGACCTCAACGAGGCCGTGCTGTGGGCGAGCGCGTTCCCGTACGGTCCGACGTTCGCCGACCGCATCACCAAGGGCGACTTCATCAATCTGTACGCGATCTTCGACATCACTTACCCGCGACTGAAGAAGACGCTGCTCGCCGGAACACGGTGGGGTGACCAGAACGCCAAACTGATTCCGGCCCCCGGTGATCCGTACTACCTGAACTACGCGTACAACCCGCTGAACTTCGGCGTCGCGCCGCCTCCGGAAGCGCCTGTGGCGCCCGCGGCGGAGGGCGCCGCGCCGCCGCCGGCTCCCGTCATCCCCGCCGAGCCGATTCTGCCGGTGGTGCCGCCGCCTCCCGCGGCACCGTGGCTTCCCCAGGCGCAGCCGCTCAGCGGCAACCAGATCTTCGCCGGTCCTTACGGGGGCCAGACACCACCGCCCGCCGCCCCGCCCGCACCTGCGACACCTGGAGGAGGTGGCTGATGCTCACCCGCTTCGTCCGGAATCAGCTGATCATCTTCACGATTGCATCAATCGTCGGCGTGTCGGTGATGCTGTTCGCCTACATGCAGGTGCCCACGCTGCTGGGTGTCGGCCGGTTGACGGTCACGATGGAGCTGCCCGAGTCGGGCGGGCTCTACCGGTTCAGCAACGTGACGTACCGCGGCGTCCAGGTGGGCAAGGTCACCGGGGTGGCCCTCACCGAGACAGGTGCGGAAGCCACACTGTCCCTTGAGACCTCGCCGAAGATCCCGGCGAATCTCCGTGCGGAGGTTCGCAGTGTGTCGGCAGTCGGCGAACAGTACGTCGACCTGCTCCCGGAGACCGACGACGGGCCCTACCTGGAGGACGGATCGCGCATCCCCGTCACCGCGACCAGTGTCCCGCAACAGGTCGGCCCGATGCTCGACCAGCTCAGTGCGTTGGTCGACAGCCTGCCGAAGGAGCGCATCCCGGACCTGCTGGACGAGACCTTCAAGGCGTTCAACGGCGCGGGACCTGATTTCGGGTCACTGCTCGATTCAGCCTCGCAGATCACCGCGGATGCCAACGGTGTCTCCGACCAATTCCGTTCGCTGATCGACGACAGCCGCCCGCTGATCGACTCCCAGGCCGAAACCACCGACGCGATCCGGACGTGGGCCCGGAGCCTCAACGGGATCTCGGCGCAGGTGGTGCAGAACGACCCGCAGGTTCGTGCGCTCCTGCAGCAGGGCCCCGGGTTTGCGCAGGAGGTCAGCACACTCCTCAACCAGCTCAAGCCGACGCTGCCTATTCTGCTGGCGAACCTCAGCACCGTGGGACAAACGCTGCTCACCTACAATCCGGCGATCGAACAGCTGCTGGTGCTGTTCCCCGGAATCATCGCGGCCCAACAGTCTTTCGGCCTCCCCCAGAACAGCCCGACCGGTCTGCCGATGGGCGACTTCGCGTTGACGATCAGCGATCCGAACCCGTGCACCGTCGGATTCCTGCCGTCCACGCAGTGGCGTTCCCCGGAGGACGAGACGACGATCGACACCCCGGACGGCCTGTATTGCAAGCTGCCGCAGGACTCACCGATGAACGTCCGCGGCGCGCGCAACTACCCGTGCATCGAGCACCCCGGCAAGCGTGCCCCCACTGTCGAACTCTGCAACGACCCACGAGGATTCGTTCCGACGGCTATCCGCAACCACATCACCGGGCCGTACCCGTTCGACCCGAACCTGGTCTCCCAGGGCGTTCCGATCGATTCGTTCGTCGAGGGCCCGGACCGGATCTACACGCCGGTCGAGGGCACACCGCTGCCGCCCGGCGCCGTACGGGCTGGCACCCCACCCGTGTCGCCGCCCGGTGCCCCGCCGTTCCCGGTGGGCGCCCCCGCCCCGATGTTTCCCGGTGCACCGCCACCGGCGCAGCCGCCGATCCTTCCGCCGGCGCCGATGCCGGCCGGGCAGGGGCCGCTGCTGCCGGGTCAGGCTGTCCCCGTGGCACCCGCACCCACCAACGGCGCTGTCCCCGCGGCACCAAGTGCGTTCGGCGGCAATGAGTCCGCCGTGCCGACCGTCGGCACGGCGCAGTACAACCCGCAGACAGGGGAGTATCTCGCACCCGACGGAACGATGCACCAGGTGACGAATGTCGCGGCTGGGTCAGCCCCCAAGTCGTGGCAGGATCTACTGCCGATGTGAGGGCCAAGCAATCTCGGCCGACTGAGAGCCGTTGCGGCTCAGGAGATCCTGTCCATCCGCACCGGCAGCTCGATCACCTTGGACTTGTTCACGCCGCAGGCGCCGCTGTCGCTCTTGGTGATGTTGCGGCCCGCCAGTGTCGCCAGGTTCCGCTTGATCCGCTGCTGCGTCGGCGGGTCGACGCCCCACAGCTGGAATTTCTGGTAACCGGTCGCGAAAGTTCCGTTGGGACAGGGCATCCAATTCGGAACGACATGTTCGACGAAGTAGAAGTCGTCGAGCCGCAACGATCCGGTCCACCCGAGTGAACTCTTCACCTCGCCAGTGCACTCGATCGGGCTCAGGCACGACATATCGATCGTCCACGTCTCCAGGACCGACCGCTCCTCGATCTTGACCTCGTTGGTGCGTGCCCACTCGCCGTCGGAGAACACCCGCCACGTTCCGCTGAGGTTCACACCCCAGTCCTCTTCGTCCGCTGTGGCAGTGGGGGCGATACCCATGCTGGCCAGCAAGGTGATCCCGGTGGCGGCGAGGCCCATGACCAGACGTGAAGCACGCATGGCTCCAGCCTAACGGTGTGTGAAGTACAGCTCTTCAAAAGCGAGAATTTCGTTCCGCCGCATGGGAAAATGTGCGGGTGCGATCTCTCGTCGCAGCGCTCGCTGCCGTCGCGGCCCCAGCCGTCCTGATGACCGCGGCTCCCGCAGCGGCTCAGCCGCCGCCACCGCCCCCCGGCGGGGAGTGCAACTATCCGAACTGCACGCCGGGCATCCTGCCGAACGTTGTTCTCGGCTCCTACTGCGCCAACACCACGTATTACGTTTTCGGCGTGACAGATTGGGGGCGCCTGGTGTTCTGTGGCTCACCGCGGCGTTACGAGCCCCGCTGGTTCCGCTCACCGGAGATGCACGGAATCAAGAATGAGGGAGATCTGTGCCCGGCTCTTGACGGTCAGGTCGCGCAGGCACCCGACGGACTTTTCCTGACATGTATCGCCAAGGACAACCGTTCCTACTGGGCCCGAGGCGACGCCTCTGTCGGTGGGGGTAACCCGCCCCCGCAGTAGCCCGTTGGATTTACCAGGGGCGCTGCGAGCACAGGGCGCCTTTGGTGCCAGAGTCTGTGGCCACCACCACGTCGTCGACCCGCAGCTCACACACGAAGCCCGGATCGGCCAGCGGCGGCGTCATCGACGAGGGCAGTCCGACGACGACCATCGACCACTGATTCGGGTCGGCCAGCCAAGTTTCAAACACCCACGGCTGATTCGGGCCCAGGTTCGCCTCGACGTTCGGGGTGTACAGGTACGGATTGTGGCTGTACTCGCCCCAGTTCGGCGGATCGTTCTGCCGGTAGTAGATCTCGGCATTCGCGATGTCCTGGCTGGCGCCCACGGTGTACTTCACGTGATGCATGGGCGGCTGGGCCGCGGCAGTACCGCCGGCGACGACCGCGCTCACGGTGAAGGCTCCCGCCACGGAGGCAGCAAGGACCGGAAGCGTCTTGTAGAACACCATTTCCGAATTTTAGAACGGCGCTTTAGCTGCCGTGGGGGATTCGCCGGACCTAGCGCAGCGGCTCAAAGGTGATGTTGATGTCGGTGAGCCCGCGGAGGATGAACGTGGGCTCGTAGGTGTAGCGCCGGTTCCCGGGCGGGCCGTGCAACTCCTCGTCGATCTTGATGTCGCCCATCCGGTCGAGGATGCGCTCGATCGACACGCGGCCTTCCACGCGTGCCAGAGGGCCACCGGGACACGAGTGCACGCCACGGCCGAAGGCGATGTGCTCGCGGACGTTCTTGCGATCGAGGTCGAACTCGTGCGGATGCTCAAAGCGTCGGGGGTCGCGGTTCACCGCGCCCGGGCACACCATCATGGTCGTCCCGGCGGGGACGTCGATGTCGCCCACCTTGGTGTTCTTCTTGGCAAGCCGGAACTGGCTTTTCACCGGAGCGTCCATCCGCAGCGCCTCCTCGACGAAGACCGGGATGCGGCTACGGTCTACGCGTAGCCGTTCCTGAACGTCCGGATGGTCGCCGAGCACCCGCATCGATGCGGACAGCAGCTTCGTGGTCGTCTCCTGCCCGGCGGCGAACAGGAACGTCGCCGAACGAACGACCTCGATCACCGGCGGGGTCGAGCCATCGGGGTACTTGGCGGTCGCGAGTGCGGTGAGAACGTCGTCACGCGGTTCCTTGCGTCGATCCTCCAGGTAACCGATGAACTTCTCATCGAGCCACTCGAGCGGGTTGGCGCCGACCAGGTCGCTGTGGTCCAGCGAGCCGACATTCGCGCCGGGCCTCGGCGCGCCGAGTACGGTGCGGAACTCGTCGTGGTCAGCCTCGGGTACGCCGAGCATGTCGGCAATCACCAACAGCGAGAAAGGCTTTGCGTAGGCCGACAGGAACTCGCACCGGCCGTTGTCGATGAAGTCGTCGAGAACTTCGTCGGCGAGGCGCCACATGAAGTCCTCGTTCTCCTTGAGCCTGCTCGGCGTCAGGAGGCGGTTGAGCAGGGACCGGGCGTTGGTGTGGTCGGGCGGGTCCATCGTCACCATGTGCTCGAACATCGGCATCTGCGGCCGGTGCGCGGTGATCTGGTCGGTGATGTCGTCGCCCTCGGGGATGAAGGGCAGCGGGGGGAACGGGCCCGCTACGGCGATACAGGACGAGAAGGTGTCGGCGTCCTTGAGGACCGTCGCAGCTTCCTCGTAACCGGTGACGGCCAGCACCCCGTAGTTCGGCTCCCTGACCACGGGGCACTTGCCGCGCAGATGATCGAAGTAGGGGTGCGGATCAGGCACGAGTGAGGGATCTGTGAAGTAGTCGATGGTGTCGAAGTCGCTCATATCCAGGCCTCCCGGGCTGCGGGTCGTGCGGGCGAGTGATCTCGGCCACCGCTTTCAGAAATGCTGAGCACCTGCTTAGCATGGTGTAAGAGTTAGGGTCAAGGATCTCGGGCGACAGCGAGTCACGATCTGCGTGTCGACGCGCTCCGTTTCAGTGGGCTCGGGGTAGAACACCAGCAAGGAGTGGAGTCAGCATGGCATCGCCGCGGCGGATCGGGGCACCGGATGCGAAGAATCGCGTCGTGCTGCTCGACGCCGCCGAGCAGCTGCTCATCGAGGAGGGCTACGCGGCGGTCACCTCGCGCCGAGTCGCCGACCAGGCGGGTCTGAAGCCGCAGCTTGTGCATTACTACTTTCGCACCATGGAGGACCTGTTCCTCGCGGTGTTCCATCGCAGGGCAGAGGAGGGCCTTGCCGTACTGGCCACTGCGCTGCAGTCGCCGCAGCCGCTGTGGGCGTTGTGGAGGTTCAGCACCGCCCCGGAGGCCACCAGGCTGACGATGGAGTTCATGGGGCTGGCGAACCACCGCAAGGCCCTGCGGGCGGAGATCGTCTACTACGCCGAACGCTTCCGTCAGGAGCAGAACAGGGCGATCGGCGAGGCGCTGAAACAGTACGGAATGGTCTCCGACGATGTGCCGCCGGTGGTGTGGACGGTCTTTGCGACCAGCGTGTCCCAGGCGTTGGTCATGGAGCGAGCGCTGGGGATCAGCACCGGTCATGCCGAGACCTTCGCATTCTGCGAACAGTGGATCCGGCGCCTCGAGGGCGATCCCAAGCCCGAGTTCGCCCAGGGCTGGGACGCCTCGTCGGCTCGAGTGTGACTGCCGGTCACCACAGATAGATCGCCAGCACTGCTACCCACAGCGCGACCAGCCACGCATCGGTGCTGTACCGCAACCACTTCGGTGCTGTTCGCACCTCCATGAAGTAGCGGACTATCAGCCGGCACTTCACGAAACCCAGCACGATGGCCGCGACGGTGATCGGGATACTCGCCTCGGCGTGACCGCCGGAATGGCCGGGCGCCAGCCACCACGACAGAACGGTGATCGCCGTGAGTGCCAGCCACACAACGGTGATGGCCCGGTTGTCACTGATGTTCCTGCTGGTCGTCATCGGTCACCTCACCACGTACAGCAGGCAGAAGATGGCCACCCATAACAGATCGACCATGTGCCAGTAGACAGCACCGGACTCGATCATCGGCATCCTGCGCTTGCGCGGATTCCGCAACTCGCGCAACACAATTCCCATGATCAACAGGCCCAGCATGACATGGAACAGGTGGACACCGGTGAGCATGTAATAGAAGTTGAAGAACTCGCTCTGGCCCAACGAATATCCGGCGACGATCTTGGCCGACCACTCGTAGGCCTTGATCGCGATGAATGCCACCCCGCAGGCGCCGCCGCAGTAGGTCAGGCGGATTGCGGCGGCGACGTCGCCGCCGCGTGCGCACACCACACTGCGCGCGATGAACCACGAACTGGTCAGCAGCACAACGGTGTTGAGGGCACCGATGGTCAGGTTCAAGTGCTGCTGCGCCGCCAGGAACTCCGAGGCGGCCATGGTGCGGTGCACCATGAAGATCACGAAGTACGAGCCGAAGATGATGAGATCTCCGAGCACCATGACCCAGATGGCCGTGTCGCCGGGCAGATGGTCATTGCCCGGCTGTCTGGCGGTGGGGCTAGGTTGCGCCTGGGTGTCGGTCACGGGAGCGGGGCCTGATCAGATGGTTGCTCGTCGTTGGCCTTCTTCAGGAAGAACATCAGGCAGGACAGCCAGAATCCGAAGATGGCCGTCCCGGTCCAGAACGACATCGAACCGTTCCACGAGAACGGACCCGAGGGTGCCACGAACACAGGGACGGCCAGGATCTCGGTGACGATCTGCCACACGGTCACGTAGGCAAGCCATTTGGGGAAGATGTTGTTGCGGTCGTAGAGGATCGCGATGGCGAACCCGAAATACGCCGTGGTGAAACAGCCGAGCGAGCCGACGTAGGACAGGCATCCGAGATCGTAGAGCAATGCCATCACCTCGGGGTCGCGGTCCGGGCGGAACGTGGCCGCCAGGAAGCAGAGGGCGACGAGCAGGCACCCGGGAAGAGCGCCGACGGCCATCCCGCCCAGGTAGACGTAGGCCATCACCGATCCCGACGTCATCCGCTTCATGTGATAAACGACGATGCCGTTGGCCACGCCCGCGCCGCCGACGATGAGGATCAGGATGCCGAAGCCGATCTGGATGGTGAGGTCGTGCGCTGCGAAGAACTCGACCTTCTGTGCGGCCGTGACGTCCGGCCGGGGCGGGGGCATGGTCCTGGCGAGGGCGAAGAAGATGATGCCGAACGCCGTGTAGAACGCGGGCACGATCGAGAAGACGATCCAGATGTCACGCTTGCCCGCCGGACGCGTGGGCACGTCGGCCGGCGGCGGTGAGACTGTCGTGCTCAAGGGGCCGCCACGCCTTCCTCGACCGCCTGGCGCCGCAACGCCGCGCGCAGGACGAAGAACATCACCCCGACGAAGGCGACCAACGCGCCACCGCGTAGCCAGAACGAGATCACCCCGTCCCAGGCGAGCGGGCCCGTCCGGAACACGGCTGCGGCCGCGGCCGGCGCCATCGCCAAACCGGTGACAACTGCGAAATGGCCCACCCAGCGTGGGAATACGGGGCTGGGCCCTGAATCGAGATAGACGGCAAGGCCGAGAAGCAGGTTCTGGGCGACGAGCATGCCCACCGGGGCGACGAGCGTGATCCAGGCGAGGTCGTTGAGCAGCAGCAGCAGCTCGGGACTGCGTTCGGGGCGGAATGCCGCGACGAGGTAGAAGATGTCGGCCAGCGCGAAAAGCGTTGCGCCGCTTACCGCTGCCGTGAGGTAGCAATATGCCAGCGCGTGGCTCTGAGTCGCCATCCGTTTCATTTGTACGACGATCACCATGAAGAACGGTAGAAGCATGATGCCGCAGAGGTTGTAGGTGATCATGCTGAAGCGGATCATCGCGGTGTTGTCGGCGTAGAACGCCGCCACTTGATCGGCGGTCATTTGCGGCGACATCGGCGGCAGGAAGCCCGGGAACGCGACGAACGCGATCAGGAATACGGCGCCGAAGACGGGGGCGGTCCACAAGCTGATGAGCTGAGTCCTGATGTTCGCCGTCTTGGGCAGGTCCTCTGCCTCGGCGAGAATCTGCATCCGACCTCCCTCGTCACGGGTCCGAGTAGCCGATCGGCTACTCACCCTGCGGCGAGAGTAGCCGATCGGCTACCAAACCTCCAGGGATGCGCGAATGCCTAGAGGGAAAGGATCGTCGCGGATGCAGTGCCCGGTGCACCGTAGACCTGGGCGAGTCCGACGCGTGGCTGGCCCGGCACCTGCCGCTCACCCGCCTCGCCCCGCAGCTGGCGCACCAACTCATGAACCTGTCGCAAACCGGAGGCGCCGATCGGCTCGCCGTTGGCGATGAGCCCGCCGTCGGTATTGACCGGGATGTTGCCGTGGATCTCGGTGGCGCCGTCGGCAAGAAGCTTCTCCTGCTCGCCGTCGGCGCACAGCCCGGTCTCGGCCATGTGGATGACCTCGGCGCCCGCATCGGTGTCCTGCAGCTGTGCGATGTCAACGTCCTCGGGACCTATGCCGGCCGCTTCGTAGGCGGCCTTGGCTGCGTACACCGTCGGGGACGGATCCTCGTCGAGCGGTGCCGACGTCGCGTGCACCTCGTAGGCCCCGAAGGTGCGCGTGCGAATCTCGCTGGCGCGCACGAACACCGGCTTGTCGGTGAACCGGTGAGCGATGTCGCCACGGCACATGATCACTGCCGCTGCGCCCTCGTCGGGCGCACAGAACATGTACTGGGTCAATGGATAGTTCAGCGCAGGCGATGCCAGGATCTCCTCAACGGAGATCTCCTTGCGGCGGAAGGCATTCGGGTTGATCACGCCGTTTCGGAAGTTCTTGTTCGCCACCCGCGCCAGCGTCTCCTGCGAGATGTTGTGCTTGTGGAGGTAATGGTTGGCTTTCATGCCGAAGAATTTGGTCGTGACGAATTGGCCGTTCTCGGCGTACCACTGCGGCAGTGCGAGCTTGGCGGGGTCGTCGGTGAAGGCTCCGCGGGGATGTTTGTCCAGTCCGATGGCGATACCGACGTCGTACTTGCCCAGGCGGATCGTGTCGGCCGTCTGCTGGATCGCCGACGCCGCAGTGGCGCAAGCATTGAACACGTTGGTGAACGTGATGCCGGTAAGGCCGACCAGGCGGGTGACGGCGTCGGGGTTGGAGACTTCATAGCTGCCGCCGAAGCCGAACTGGATGTCCTTCCACTCCACACCCGCGTCGGTGAGCGCCGCCTGGATGGCCTCGGCGCCCATCTGCATCGCGGTTTTGTCGAACCGGCCGAACGGGTGCAGGCCGACACCGATGATCGCGACATCGTTGGAGTTGCTCATGTACTGCCCCTTAGTTGCTGACTGGCTGGAACGCGAACGTGACGATCTCGGTTCCGTCCTCGTCGGTGGTGAACGGGATCATGGTCAGCTCGACCTGCTGGCCGAATTGCAGCTTCGCGGGGTCGTTTTCGGTGAGCCGGCCCTCGACGCGGATGACGTCTTCAAGCTGCACGAGGCCTACGCCGAACGGCACGAAATCCTTGCCCGTGGGGCCCTTGTACGGCGCCCCGGGTGGGAAGCCCTGCGTGGTCCAGGCGACGAGGGTTCCGCGGCGGGGGAGCAGGACGTCGGACATGTCACCACCGCTGCACTTGGGGCAACGCTGCTGAATCGGGAAGGTCGTGGCACCGCATGTGCCACAGGAACTCCCGATCAACTGCGGTTCGTCATTCGGCCAGGTGGAGATTTCGGGCGCCAGCGCCCGCTGCGTGCTCGACACGGGATTGACGATAACTGGAAATGGCATTCTCGTCTAGAGAGAACATGGGCCGGGAATGCATATATGCGAACCCTGCGAGGTCACCATCTCGATGGCGTTGGCCAACAGCGGCGACATGCAGATCGAAGTGATTCACCAGCACGACGACACCCGAGCATCTTCAGAGAGTCCCTGCCTCAGGTCGTTCCGGGTTCAACCCAATTGGCCTACCGGACCGACGATTTCGATGAGTCGATGCGTGCTGTCCGGGAGTCCGGCTGGCCGGTGGTGTGGATCGGGGGTCGACAGGAGAGCGCAGACACCTGCTTCGCGTACGTCGAGCCGCCCGGCAGTCCCGCGGCGGTGATCGAGATCATGGAACTCACGGAAGTGACGGCGGCGATGGCCACTTTTGTGCGCGAGGCTGCAACGGGATGGGACGGCGACCCGATCCGCGAGCTCGCCGTCTGATCCGGGGGGCGCTACTTGCCCTTGTTCATCACCTTGTCCGCGGCGGCCCAGTGCTCGTCGGACACCCACAGCCGTGCGAACGCCGCGACGGCCTCGGTGGTCGGCACGCCCCGCATCACCCGCTTGACCTCCCCGGCAGGAGCGCCGGCCAGTAGGCGGGCAGTCAGGCGCCACTGCTCGTCGAAGCTTGCGCGCGGGATCACCTGGTCGACCAGGCCGATGCGCTCGGCGTCGGTGGCCGCCAGGATGCGTCCGGTGCCTGCCAGCAGCAGGGCTCTGCTGTAACCGACCAGCGTGACGAGCCGCTCGGCACCGCCCCAGGCGGGCATGATCGCCAGGGCGACCTGATTGAAGCCGATCTTGATGTCGTCCGCCGCCAGCCGGATGTCGGCGGCCACGGCGAATTCGGCGCCGCCGCCCAGGGCGTGCCCGTTGAGCGCAGCCAGCACAGGTCCGGGAAAACCGGCGATGCGATCGCAGATCGACCGCATCCGGAAGGCCATGGCGGCGGCCTGCTCCTCGGTGCGGAGCGCACTGAGTTCCTTGAGGTCCCCACCCGACACGAAGGCCTTGTCGCCGGCGCCGGTGAGGGCCAGCGCGGCCGCGCCCTGAGCACCGTCGAGCGCCTTGTCCAGCTGGTCCATGGTCTCCAGCGAGATCGCATTGCGAGCGTGCAGACGGTCGATGGTGATGATCGCCAGACCATCGTCGATCTCGAGGTCGACCATTGCACGTTCTCCCTATGCGGTATTGGCATTCTCGCAGGCGGAGAATAGCATCACCCTCGAATCGCGAGGATCTCCAAGTCCTCGTGACGGTATCTCTTCGCGGACGGGAAAGGGCGGCCGGCAGCCATGCGGACGATTCCTGTGGAGCTGGTCAAGCGCTACGAGCAGGAGGGGTACTGGACCCGGGAGACGCTGGGGGATCTGCTCGCCCGCGGGCTCGCGGACAGCCCGGGCGCGGGCTTCTGCGTGCATTCCGCGGCGCGGCCCTACGCGGGCACGTTCGGCGAGGTCGAACGTGACGCCAGGCGGTTCGCGGCGGGGCTACGGGCGCGCGGTGTCGGGCCTGGCGATGTGGTGGCCTTCCAGCTGCCGAACTGGCGGGAAGCGGCCGTCACGTTCTGGGCGTCGTCGTTCCTCGGAGCGGTGATCGTGCCGATCGTCCACTTCTACGGTCGCAAGGAAGTCGGGCACATCCTCGCGACATCCAAGCCGAAAGTCTTCGTCACCACCGAGGAGTTCGGGCGCCTGCGGCACCAGCCGGATCTGTGTGCGGACGTGCCGATCGTCGCCCTGGTCGGGCAGTCGTCTTTCGGCGACCTGCTCGCCGAGGAACCGCTGGTCGGCACCCTCGCCGCAGACCCGTCGGCGCCCGCGCTGATCGCGTTCACCTCGGGCACCACCCGAGACCCGAAAGGCGTGATCCACAGCCACCAGACACTGGTCTTCGAAACGCGCCAGCTCCTCCAGAACTATCCGCCGGGCCGCGGCAGGCAGCTGACGGCGACCCCGGTCGGTCATTTCATCGGCATGGTCGGGGCACTCCTGATCCCGGTCCTCGAAGGGGCGCCGATCGACCTGTGTGACGTCTGGGATCCCGGCCGTGTTCTGCAGTTGATGGAAAGCGACGATCTGTCCATCGGGGGCGGCCCGCCGTACTTCGTCACCAGCTTGCTGGACCACCCCGACTGCAAACCCCACCATCTCCGCCACTTCAAGACGGTCGGGCTGGGTGGCTCGACGGTGCCCGCTGCAGTGACCCAGCGGCTCACCGACCTGGGGATGTTCGTGTTCCGCTCCTACGGC
Organism: Mycolicibacterium iranicum; assembly: GCF_001650495.1. Classification (GTDB taxonomy): domain Bacteria; phylum Actinomycetota; class Actinomycetes; order Mycobacteriales; family Mycobacteriaceae; genus Mycobacterium; species Mycobacterium iranicum_A. Next base: position 197,657 of record NZ_LWCS01000021.1, read on the forward strand.
AGCACCGAACATCCCTCCATCACCGGCTCGCGACCCAGTGCGCCGGAAGCCAAGCGATTGTTCACCGACGGAGACCCGCGACCCGGTGTGGAGATCAAGCTCGGACCCGACGGCGAGATCTACAGCCGCGGCCCGGATCTCTGCATCGGTTACACCGACGACGAGCTCACCGAGCAGGCCTTCGACGACGACGGCTGGTACCGCACCGGTGACATCGGGGTGCTCGACGACGACGGATACCTCACGATCACCGACCGCAAGGCTGACGTCATCATCCGGGGCGGCGAGAACATCAGCGCGCTGGAAGTCGAAGAAGTACTGCTGTCCATGCCTTCCGTCGCGGAGGCGGTCGTCATCGCCGCGCCTGACCCACGGTTGGGGGAGCGGACCGCAGCCGTCTTGCGCATCCGCGACGGCAAGCAGATGCCGAGCCTCGACGACGTCCGTGCTCATTTCAAGGGGGCGGGTGTCGCCACCCAGAAGTGGCCGGAGCAATTGCACCGCGTCCCGCAGGGGCACGACTTCCCCAGGACCGCCAGCGGCAAAGTTCAGAAGTACGTGATCCGTCAGAAGGTGGCGGCCGGCGAGTACGGGGCCGTTGCGGCCGACCGCAAATGAGAATACGATTCTCTCGATAGGAAAAGGAGTCTTTCATGGGACAACTGTCGCACCGGGTGGATATCCCGTTCCCGCTGTTCGATGCGGACAACCACCTCTACGAGCCGCCGGAGGCGATGACCAAGTACCTCCCCAAGGAGTACAAGGACGTCGTCCAGTACGTCGAGATCAACGGACGTACCAAGATCGCGCTCAAGGGCCAGATCTCCAACTACATCCCGAACCCCACCTTCTCGGTGGTCGCCAAGCCGGGTGCGTGGGAGGAGTACTTCAAGTACGGCAACCCCGACGGTAAGAGCAAGCGCGAGCTGTTCGGCGAGCCGATGAAGGCCATCCCGGCGTTCTTCGAGCCCGAGCCGCGTATCAAGGTGATGGACGAGCTCGGCGTCGACCGCAGCCTGATGTTCCCGACGCTGGCCAGCCTGATCGAGGAGCGCCTCTCCGACGACCCGATCGCGATCCACGTGATCATCCATGCCCTCAACGAGTGGCTGCACGAGGTGTGGGGCTTCAACTACCAGAACCGCATCTTCACCACGCCTGTGATCACGCTGCCGATCGTCGAGAAGGCGATCGAGGAGCTCGAATGGTGTGTCAAGCGTGGCGCCCGCGCCATCCTGATCCGGCCGGCTCCGGTGCCCGGGTACCGCGGACCCCGCTCGTTCGCGCTGCCCGAGTTCGATCCGTTCTGGGAGCGCGTCGTCCACCACGACATCTTCGTGGGCATGCACTCATCGGACAGTGGCTACTCGCGCTACACCTCGGAGTGGGACGGACAGGCGCAGGAGATGTTGCCCTTCCAGACCAACGCGATGTCCATCCTCAACGAGTGGCGTCCCATCCAGGATGCGGTGGCCTCGTGGGTGATTCACGGCGCGCTGTTCCGTTTCCCGAAGCTCAAGGTCGGCATTGTCGAGGCCGGCTCGAAGTGGATGTTCCCGCTGCTCGATTCGATGGCCGAGGTGTGGAAGAAGGCTCCGGAGGCTTTCCTGGGCAATCCGATCGAGGAGATCAAGAACCGCATCTACGTCAGCCCGTTCTACGAGGAGGGCATCGACGACCTGATCAATCTGATCGGCGTCGACCAGGTGCTCTACGGTTCTGACTGGCCACACCCCGAGGGACTGGCCGAGCCCACCCACTACGTGACAGCACTCGAGCACCTGTCCGTGGAGGACCAGGCCAAGATCATGGGCGGCAACCTGGGACGTCTCGTCACGACGTGACCTACCAAGCTCGATGGCAGACCATCCCTGAGATGGTCGCCAGCGCGGCGGACCGGTTCGGCGACAGTGAAGCGGTCGTCGACGGTTCGCTGCGATTGTCCTTCGCCCAGCTTGTCGAGCGAATCTGTTGTGCTGCGGGTGCTTTCGCTGAACTAGGTGTCGAAAAAGGAGATCGTGTCGCGATCTGGGCGCCCAACAGCGCCGAATGGATCGTCGCCGCGTTCGGCCTGCTCACCGCCGGTGGTGTGCTCGTACCCGTCAACACCAGGTTCAAGACCGAGGAGGCGGGCGACATCATCGCCCGCAGCGGGGCCAAAGCGGTCTTGGTCGAGCAGGGCTTCCTCGGCGTGGACTACAGGGCCCCCGGTGGCGTCCCCGTCATCGACATGAAGTCTGATTTCCTCTCCAGCGGAACGGCTTTCAGTCGGCGACTGGCATCCACCGACATCTCGGACATCATCTTCACGTCCGGCACCACCGGGCGGCCCAAGGGCGTGATGATGCATCATGCGCAGAACCTCCGGCTCTACGAGGAGTGGTGCAACCTGGCCGATCTGCGCCAGGGTGACCGCTATTTGATGGTGAATCCGTACTTCCACACCTTCGGCTACAAGGCGGGTCTGATCGCGTCCTTCATTCGCGGAGCGACAATGCTGCCGGTCGCGGTATTCGACGTCGACAAGGTGGTGGAACTCATTGCGGCAGAACGCGTGACGATGCTGCCAGGCCCGCCGACGCTGTATCACTCGCTGCTGTCGGTGCCCGACAAGTCGAAGCTCGCCACCCTGCGGGCGGGGGTGACCGGCGCGGCGGACATCCCCGTCGAGCTGATCCGAAGGGTGCACGAAGAGCTGCCTTTCCAGACGCTGGCGACGGGCTACGGCCTGACCGAAGCCGGCACCGTCACGCTGTCGCGGCCCGGCGATTCGTTCACCGACATCGCGACCACCGCAGGAGTCGCCTGCGACGGCGTCGAGATGCGCATCGCCGACGACGGCGAGGTGCTGGTGCGGGGTTACACGGTCATGCAGGGCTACTTCGATGACCCGGTGGCCACCGCCGAGGCGATCGACGGCGACGGCTGGCTGCACACCGGCGACCTCGGCACCGTGGATGATGCGGGCCGGCTGCGCATCGTCGGCCGCAAGAAGGACATGTTCATCGTGGGAGGCTTCAATGCCTACCCCGCCGAGATCGAAGGATTCCTGCTGGAACATCCTGAGGTGGCGCAGGCTGCAGTCATCGGCGTCCCAGACGAGCGCCTGGGGCAGGTCGGCAAGGCTTTCGTGGTGGCCAAGACCGCTGGCAGCGGGCCGCGGACGCGGCCGGACGGCGACGACCTGATCGCCTGGTGTCGTGGCCGAATGGCCGGTTTCAAGGTGCCTCGGTATGTAGAGTTCGTCGACGAAATGCCGTTGAACGCCACCGGCAAGGTGATGAAGGAAAAACTTCAGAACCTCGATCGCTGAGCGATCGCACAGCGCGTAAACAGCATTTCCGCTGACAGGCCTTTTGTCCGGACCTCCGAGGCGGGGGTATCGTCATAGGGGATATTCAAAAAAGAAGAACGACATTCTCACAACCGTAAGCATGCGAAGACGCAGCAGACAGGGAGGTCGGTGTGCCGTCTTTCAGGCGCCGCGACTCGGTGATCGACGCCGATCGCGTCGAAGAAATGACCGCGGACCCCGACCGTCCGACGGACGCCGAACAGGCTCGGGCGCTCGCCGAAGAAGCCGAGGCGGAGGCTGCTGAGGCTGATGCCTTGGCCGCCGCGGCCAGGGCTCGTGCGCGCGCAGCGAGGCTGCGCAGGGAGGCCCTGGAGGTCGACACCGACACCGCGGCGGGCGCGGCAGCCGTGGAGGCGGAGACGCCCGCCGACGGCGTCGCGGCCGAAGACGAGCAATCCGCGGCTGTGGAGCTCGGGACGGAAGAGGCACAGGACGTCGACGCGCCACGTAAGCGACGCACACTGCGGCTGAGGCCGACGAAGTTCGGAGTCGCCGTAGCGGCGATCATCGTCGCCATCCTGGGCGCGGTGGCTGGGCTCGCCGCCAGCGGCTACATGATCGTCGAGCACCGAAACGCCGACAAGATCCGGCAGCAGACCGCCGAGTACTCGGCAGCCGCCCGGCAGAGCGTCGTCACGCTGATGTCGTTGGATTTCAACAACGCCGAGGCGGACGTCCAGCGCATCATCGACAACTCGACCGGCCAGTTCAAGTCAGACTTCGAGTCCCAGGCGGCCGACTTCGTGAAGGTGGCCCAGGATTCGAAGGTCGTCACCGAGGTCACGGTCAACTCCACCGCCGTGGAGTCGATGTCCGACGACAAGGCCGAGGTACTCGTGGCGGCTGCATCGCGGGTCACCAACACCGCCGGAGCCAATCAGGAACCGCGCACCTGGCGCCTCAGCGTGAGCCTTGAGCGCGAGGACGGTCAGATCAAGATGGCGAAAGTCGAGTTCGTGCCGTGAGCGACGAAGACCGCACACCCGAGCCCGCCACCGACGAGACCGACGTCGAAGAGACAGTCGAGCACGCGTCCGGCACGGAGGCCGACGAGTCAGCCGAGGTCGTCGAACCGGACGAGGATGCTGACGAGGACTCGCCCGCCGCGAAGCCGCGCCGACGGTCGGGCCGGGTCCTGGTCATCGCAGCTATCATGGCGTTTGTACTGCTCGCCGCCTCTGCGGGCCTGACCAGCTGGCTCTATTTCAACGATTACCGCCCCGACCAGGAGACGGATCCCGCGGCGGCGCAGGTGGCCCTCGATGCCGCCAAGACGGGCACTGTCGCTTTGCTGTCCTACTCGCCGGAGTCCCTCGATCAGGACTTCGCCAACGCCAAAGCGAAGCTGACCGGCGATTTCCTCTCGTACTACACGCAATTCACCGAGCAGATCGTCACGCCGGCAGCGCGGGAGAAGTCCGTCAAGACCGCGGCGTCGGTCGTGCGGGCTGCGGTGTCGGAGATTGCGCCAGATTCGGCAGAAGTGCTGGTCTTCATCAACCAGACCACCACCAGCATGGAGAATCCCGACGGCGCCTTCGCGGCCAGCAGCGTGAAGGTCGGTCTGAAGAAAATCGACGGCAACTGGCTGATCGACTCGTTCGACCCCGTATAGGCCGTATAGCCTCGAGCGCCGTGAGTGTGACGGCGATCCTGCCCGTTCCGACCAGCCTGGTTTCCCGGCGCGAGGCGGTGTTCTCGCCCGTCGCAGGGCAGTCGCCGCTCACGCGTATCGTGCGAGGCCTGGCGCCCGTCGCCGACGTGATTGTCGCAGCAGCTGTGCCGCTGGTTGAGGAGGTGCAGACATCGCTGGCGCAACAGCGCCTTTCGGCCACTCAGGTGTGCGTAGCCGACGACCCCGGTACCCGGGGGGACTGCATCGCCGCGGCGCTGCGCGTTCCCGGAGTGGCCCACCAGGTGCTGCTGCACGACATCGCGTGGCCGCTGGTCTCGCGCGCCACGCTGGATCGTGTGGTGGCTGCGCTGAGCGACGGAGCGCTGGCGGCGCTTCCGGCATGTCCGGTCACGGACAGCATCAAAGCGGTGGACTCGCAAGGGATGGTGACGGCCAGCGTCGAGCGGTCCCCGCTGCGCACCGTCCAGTACCCGCGAGGCTTCGACGCCGCCGTGCTGACCCGGCTGGTCACGCAGGGCGGAACCGACGAACTCGACGCGGTGCTCACCTCAGGGGTGCGCGTGACCTCGGTCGACGGTGACACCGACACCATGGCAGTCGAATTGCCTGGCGAGGCAGCCTATCTCGCTGCGGTCATCGAGGGCCGGAGTGACGCTCCGGGTCGATGAGCAGATGCTGTGCGACGGCGACGTCGCGCGCGTAGGTCACCTTCAGGTTCGCCGTGTCCCCCTTGAACGTCCGCACCTCGACATCGGTGTAGTGCTCGATGCACGAGGACGTGTCGGTGCCCTCGAACCCGTCACGCGCGGCGCAGCGATAGGCGTGCAGCAGATCGCGGGCGCGGAACGCCTGCGGCGTCTGCACTCTGACCAGTGTCGCGCGGTCGGGCACGGGACCGAGGACGTTGTCGCCCGATGTTGCGAGGTTCTCGACCGGCAGGGCGGGCAACGCGCCACCGAACTCGCGAGCCAGCGTGATCGCCGTGCGGAACATTTCAGGTCCCGCGAGGGGCCGGGCTGCGTCGTGGATGGCGACCACGTCGACGCTCCCCGACTCGATGTCACCGGCCAGATACCGCACAACGTTGGTCTCCGAGCCATGCCTGGTGTCACCACCTTCGACCAATTCGATTGCCACACCGCCGAGTTCGCGGTCGACGGTGTCGCGAGCTAGATCGAACTCGCCCTTGCGGAACACCAGGATCGTCCGCGCGATCTCTGGGAGCCGGGTCAGAGTGTCCAGCGACCACGACAGCATGCTCCGCCCGGCCAGCGGCAGATAGGCCTTGTTCCCGTCAGCGCCCACCCGGGTGCCGAGGCCCGCGGCCAAGACCACACCGACGGCGTCCATGACGCGAACCCTATCGTGGCGGCCACACCAAGGCGGTCCACGACCAGCCTGACGGCTGTGATCCGGCCGACGCGTCGAGCACGCCGAGCGCGGCTACGCTCTGCCCGGCGGATGAAAGGGGACGAGCAGTGAGCGAGCGACCGCAACGATCGTCAGGCCAGTTGCACCGGATCAGGCAGATGGCCGGGCGCGACCCGCACGAGACCGGGCGGGCTGCCACCCCGCTGGAGCTGCTGTTCGACCTGACGTTCGTCGTCGCCTTCGGCATCGCCGCGTCGCAGTTCGCGCACCTGCTCGCCGAGGGGCACGTGGCGGCCGGGCTGGCCGCGTTCTTCTTCGCGATGTTCGCGGTGTGCTGGGCGTGGATCAACTTCAGCTGGTTCGCCTCGGCCTACGACACCGACGACTGGGTGTACCGGCTGACGACGATGCTGCAGATGGTCGGCGTCATCATCCTGGCGCTCGGACTGCCCCAGATGTATGCCTCGATCGAGCACGGCGGCCACGTCGACAATGCCGTGGTCGTCGCGGGCTACGTGGTGATGCGCGTCGCGATGGTGGCTCAGTGGTTGCGGGCCGCCAGGCAGGATCCCCAGCGGCGCAAAGCGTGTCTGACCTACGCGCTATGGATCACCATCGCCCAGATCGGCTGGGTGGCAGCTATTTTCGTTCACACCTCGGTGCTCGTCACGATTGCGATCGTGCTGTCGCTGGTGCTGATCGAGATCATGGGTCCCGTCATCGCGGAGTTCCGGCAAGGCGGCACGCCGTGGCACGCTCACCACATCGCCGAGAGGTACGGACTTTTCACGATCATCGCTCTCGGTGAAGGGGTGGTCGGAACCGTGGCATCGTTGACGGCGGTGGTCGGCGAGCAGGGCTGGTCGCTTGAGGCGGTGTTCGTCGCCGTCGCGGGCATTGGTCTGACGTTCGGCATGTGGTGGACCTACTTCGTCCTGCCCCAGGCCGACATCTTGCACGCCCGCCGTGAGCGTTCGTTCTGGTTCGGCTACCTGCACATCGTCGTGTTCGCCTCGATCGTCGCGACCGGGGCGGGCTTGCACGCCGCCGCCTACTACATCGAGGACCACTCCGAGCTGTCGTCGATCGCCACGGTGATGACCGTCGTCATCCCTGTGGGGATCTACATCCTGGCGATCTATCTGCTCTACTCACTGATGGCGCACAAGGTGGAACGCTTTCACGTGCTGCTTGTGGTGCTCACCGCGGCCGTGCTCGGTGGGGCGGCGTTGTTGGCGGCCAACGGCATCTCGATGGCCACCAGCCTGCTCGTGGTAACGCTGGCGCCTGTGGTGTCCGTCGTCGGCTACGAGTTGGTGGGTCACCGGCATGCGGCCGCCGCGGTCGCGCGGAATACGTCGTCTATTTCGTCATAGCCGCGAACGCGACCGGATCGTCCTTGGCGAGCTGCCGGCGCGCTTTGCGGCGGGTGATGAGGATGCCGGCGATCGCAAGCGTCCACACCACGTACTGAAGAGTCCAGGCGAGTCGGAACGATTCGAAGGAGATGCCGCCCGCGGCCTCCATTGCCATCCCCATGGTCTGCATCAACAGCAGCGACGCCAGGAACCCGCCCATGTTCACCATGCCCTGGGCTGTGCCCAGCGTCGCGCGGGTGTTGAACGTCCTCGCGAAGTCGAAGCCGACCATCGAACCGGGCCCGCCGAAAGACATCACCGTGATCAACGCGATGAGCAACCAGAGCGGCGCGGGGCCGGGGAGCGCGAGCACGATGGTCCACATCAGGGCGTTGCTCGCGATGATCGCCAGCACCAGGCGGGACCGGCGGTGCGGGTGGCGGCCCGTCACGAAGCCGATCAGCACGCCGAAGCCGACCGCAGTGGCGACCGACAAGCTGAGCAACGCTCCGGCCGCACCGGCCGAAAGTCCTTGCGCTTCCGTCAAATATGGAACACCCCACATCAGCGCGAACACGGTGAGCGAGAACTGCGTCCCCATGTGGGTGAAGAATCCGAGGCGGGTGCCCGGACGTAGCCATACGGTCTTGACGCTGCGCAGCGTCTCGCGGACGGACATGGCCTCGCCGGTGGTCGCGGCGCCGTCCGGGGCGTTCTTGACGACGAGCAGAGTCAGCACGATCGAGAGCACACCGAGCGCTCCGGCAGACAGGTACGCGACGGACCACCCGGCGGCGTGAAGTACGGCCAGGAACGGCACGGCCGACAGTACCTGCCCGATCTGGCCGAAAATCCCCGTCAGCTGCGTGACCAGCGGAACCTGGCGCGGCGCGAACCAGTGGGGAACGAGACGCAGTACGGAGATGAACGTGAAGGCATCGCCGAGCCCGACCACGGCGCGGGCAGCGATGGCCGCAGGCAACGACTCGGTGAACGCAAGGGCCAACTGACCCGAACCCATCATGGCCGCGCCGGCCACGATCATCGCGCGGGATCCGAATCGATCGAGGAGCAGCCCCGCCGGGACCTGGGCGCCCGCATAGACGACCACTTGCAGGACGACGAAGGTGGACAACAGCGAGGGACCGGTGCTGAAGCGGTCAGCGGCCGCGAGACCGGACACACCCAGGGTGGTTCGGTCCAAAACAGCGACGACATAGGCGAGCAGCCCGGTCGCCCAGACGATCCAGGCACGCACGAGCAGGCACCTCACAATGAGCGGACTTTGTCTTAATGTCCTGCGCGACGCGCCAGGCATTGTCATCTTCGCGCACTTGCTGTGCCCTGCGCCAATCGAATTGCTCACAGGTAGCGGGAGCAATCCCGTCCGCCGACGCATAGAAGTTGGCTAAAATTGCACATCAATGTTGATTTATCGACTATATGATCATTATTCACGCTGATAGCAGTTTGTATTGCGCAGGAAGACTCCCAAGGATTAATGATCGAGATACTTCGCTCGTTCTGCACCGCGGGGGGCTACAGTGTGTGCATGTCCCGACCAGGTCTCAAATGTGCCTGGCGCGCCGCACCTGTGGAGACGCTGCTGCATGGCTGAATACCGACTCGAAGACCTCGCCCGGGTGTCGGGAGTCAGCGCCCGGAACATCCGCGCCTACCGCGAGCGCGGGCTGCTCGATGCGCCACGCCGGGTTGGCCGCTCGGCGCTGTACGACGACTACCACCTGTCCCAGCTCAACACCATCAGCCACCTGCTGCGCAAGGGCTACAACTCGGCGCACATCGCAGAGTTCTTCGCGAGCATGCGTCAGGGAACAGACCTGGCAGACATTCTCGGCCTGCAACAGGCGGTGCTGGGCCCGTCGAAGGTGTCGCAGAACAATGGCACGCCCACGACCATCGATCCGGACAGCGACGAGGGCCGGAAGCTCGTCGAATACGGCCTCGCCGAGGTCGTCGGAAGCAAGATCAGGGTGAACGACGGGGCGGCGGCTGAGATTCTCGAGCGTTCACCCGATCAAGTGCTCTACGCGCGGGCACTCGTGAGGTTCATCGAGGCCGCCGCGCACTCCGTTGACGACCTCGCGGAGGCTTTTGTCGCAAGTCTGGTCGAGCTGTATCGGACGCGTGTCGGGGCCAACTACCTGCCGCGCCCTGACGAGCTGGACGAGATCCGCAGGATCGCGCAGGACTATCGCGCGCTGGGGGAGAACGTCATCGCCGCCCAGTTCGACCGGGCGACGCGCCGTCAGATGGTCACGTCTGCATCCGACTACACCGCAAGAATTCTGCTCGGCGGAGCATGGGAGCCCCGGCGTCGCGGCGCGTGAACCCGCCGAGGTTCCGTCCGCCGCAAGGCTGGCAACCACACGTACTCGCAGTTGGCACGTCGGATTCCCTGTTCACCCGTCGACCGGAGACGACCTCACCTGTGAATGGGACATGCGGCAGGTGGCACCATGTCTGCGCCTCCCGAGTTTTCACGTTCGGACCTACTCATTAGTAAGTTTTGTAGCAAACTTGTGTCCGTGCAGCGAAGCGTCCACAAGACACTTTTTGTGATCTTGTAGTCCCTCCGGCAGCCGTCGCGGCACCCCCGGAAATCGAAATTCGTTAGATAACGATTTGATAACAATACTGCTTTGAACTGCGATTCTTTCTTACTCGACCGTAACCACCCGCATGCAGGACGTTTGTCCCGGATGGCTGGGGGCGTTCGCAAACAGCACGTTACGCAACGCGCTGTTACCGATGCGTAGAACTCGCCAGTAACCATTTGAGGCGCCAGACTAGGGCAGTCTCTTATGACACTCTTAGTACGGCTGGAGCGTCCGCCGACGGGGCTCCGACGGCACGCCACGACTGCGACCCGGAGCGCAGCGGACGAGACCAGCCGGATTCGACGCCGAATCGCAAGGCCCACGCCGGGTGCACAGGCAAGCACCCGCGGGAAGCACAGCACCGAGCCTCACCCCCAGCGATGTAGAGCGCGGAATAGCACCGAGGAGAACAAAAGACGTGACGATCAACGACCAGCACCGTGCGACCGCCGACTCAGACGAGGCCGACCAGGTCTTCGAACCTCTGACCGGAACGCACGCACTCGTCGATCGGCTGCACTCCGGGGAGCCCTACGCCGTGGCGTTCGGCGGCCAGGGCGGCCCCTGGCTGGAGAACCTCGAAGAGCTCGTGAACTCCGCCGGCATCGAATCCGAGATCAGCCAGCTGGTGGCGGAAGCCGAACTGCTGCTCGAGCCGCTAGCGCGCGAACTCGTCGTCGTCCGCCCCATCGGCTTCGAACCCATGAAGTGGATCCGGGCGCTGGCGGCCGACGAGCCGCTGCCCTCGGCCAAGGACCTCACCACCGCCGCCATCTCCGGGCCCGGCATCCTGCTCACCCAGATGGCCGCGCAGCGGGCGCTGAAGCGTCAGGGCCTCGACCTCGACGGTCACCCCCCGGTCGCCATCGCCGGCCACTCTCAGGGCGTCACCGCCGTGGAATCGCTCAAGGCCGCCGGTACCCGGGACGTCGAACTGCTGGCCATCGGCCAGTTGATCGGCGCCGCCGGCTCGCTGGTGTCCCGTCGCTGCGGGATGGTCGGTCGCGGCGACAAGGCGCCGATGGTCTCGGTGCTCAATGTCGACCCCGACCGGATGGCAGAGCTTCTCGACGAATTCGCCCAGGACGTTCGCACCGTCCTCCCACCGGCCCTGTCCATCCGCAACGGCAGGCGCTCGGTCGTCATCACCGGCACCCCGGAGCAACTCGCCCGCTTCGAGCTCTACTGCGAGAAGATCACCGAGAAGGAGGAGGCAGAGCGTAAGAACAAGACCCGCGGCGGCGCGATCTTCCGCCCGATCTTCAACCAGCTCAACGTCGAGGTCGGATTCCACACGCCACGCCTGGCGGGCGGCGTCGACCTCGTCAACGAGTGGGCGGCGCGCACCGGCCTGGACGCCGAGCTCACCCGCGAGCTGACCGAGACCATCTTCGTCAGGCCTGTCGACTGGGTGTCCGAGGTCGAAGGCCTCGCCGCCACCGGGGCCAAGTGGATTGTCGACCTGGGCCCGAGCGACACCGTGACGCGCCTGACCGCACCGGTGATCCGGGGTCTGGGCATCGGCATCGTTCCGGCTGCCACCCGTGCCGGCCAGCGCAGCCTGTTCACCGTCGGCGCCGCGCCCGCCGTCGCGCCGGCCTGGTCCAGCTACGCCCCGAAACCTGTCACGCTGCCCGACGGCTCGGTCAAGGCATCGACGAAGTTCACCCGCCTCACCGGACGCTCGCCGATCCTGCTCGCCGGGATGACGCCGACGACGGTCGACGCCAAGATCGTCGCCGCCGCGGCGAACGCCGGCCACTGGGCCGAGCTCGCCGGTGGCGGCCAGGTCACCGAGGAGATCTTCGACGCCCGCATCCAGGAACTCACCCAGCTGCTGGAGCCGGGCCGAGCCATCCAGTTCAACTCGCTGTTCCTCGACCCCTACCTGTGGAAGCTGCAGATCGGCGGCAAGCGTCTGGTGCAGAAGGCCCGCCAGTCCGGCGCGCCGATCGACGGTGTGATCGTCACCGCGGGCATCCCGGACCTCGAAGAGGCCGTCGACCTGATCGAAGAGCTGCACTCCGTCGGCATCAGCATGGTGACCTTCAAGCCGGGCACCGTCGACCAGATCAAGTCGGTCATCAAGATCGCCGCCGAGGTACCCGAACGTGACGTCATCGTTCACATCGAGGGTGGTCGCGCCGGCGGCCACCACTCCTGGGAGGATCTCGACGACCTCCTGCTGAGCACCTACGGCGAGCTGCGCAAGTACTCCAACGTCACAATCTGCGTCGGCGGCGGCATCGGCACCCCCGAACGGGCCGCGGAGTACCTGTCCGGAGAGTGGGCCAAGCCCTACGGCTTCCCCGAGATGCCGGTCGACGGCATCCTCGTCGGGACCGCCGCCATGGCGACGCTGGAGGCCACCACCTCACCCGCCGTCAAGCAGCTGCTCGTCGACACCAACGGAACCGACACCTGGGTCGGGGCAGGCAAGGCCATCAACGGCATGGCCAGCGGCCGTAGCCAGCTGGGCGCCGACATCCACGAGATCGACAACACCGCGTCGCGCTGCGGTCGCCTGCTCGACGAGGTGGCCGGTGACGCCGACGCCGTCGCCGAGCGTCGCGACGAGATCATCGCGGCCATGGCGAACACCGCCAAGCCGTACTTCGGCGACATCGCCGACATGTCCTACCTGCAGTGGCTTCGGCGCTATGTCGAGTTGGCCATCGGCGACGGCGACAGCACTGCCGACACCGCAGCCCCGGGCAGCCCGTGGCTGGCCGACACGTGGCGCGAGCGCTTCGAGGAGATGCTCAAGCGTGCCGAGGCTCGCCTCAACGAGAAGGACTTCGGGCCGATCGAGTCGCTGTTCGACTCGTCTGCGGAAGGTCAAGCGCTGCTCGACAATCCCGAGACGGCGATCGCCGCGCTGCTGGCCCGCTACCCGGATGCCGAGACCGTCAAGCTGCATCCCGCCGACCTGCCGTTCTTCGTGACGCTGTGCAAGAAGCCCGGGAAGCCGGTCAACTTCGTGCCCGTGATCGACAAGGACGTGCGGCGCTGGTGGCGCTCGGACTCGCTGTGGCAGGCCCACGACGCCCGCTACACCGCAGATCAGGTGTGCATCATTCCCGGCACTCAGGCCGTCGCGGGCATCACCCGCGTCGACGAGCCCGTCGGTGAGCTGCTCGACCGTTTCGAGCAGGAAATCGTCGATCGCGTGCTCGCCACCGGTGCGAAGCCGGTCTCAATGGTGTCGCGCCGTCAGGCTCGCGCCGACGTCAGCGGACCGCTGGCCGTCGTGCTCGACTCGCCTGACGTGCTGTGGGCAGGACGCACCGCGATCAACCCGGTGCACCGCATCGGTGCGCCGAAGGAGTGGCAGGTCAACGACGTGCCCGGCAAGCCCAGCGCGACGCACCCCAATACCGGTGCGCGCCTTGAACTTGTCTCGGATGGCTCCGTGACGCTGAGCGTGCCGCTGTCCGATATCTGGATCGACATCCGCTTCACGTTGCCCGCGACGACTGTCGACGGCGGCGCCCCGATCGTCACCGTCGAGGACGCATCGAAGGCGATGCGCGCCGTGCTGGYGATCGCCGCCGGCGTCGAAGGGCCGGAATCTCTTCCCGCTGTGGAGAACAACACCTCCACCGTCAGCGTCGAGTGGGATCCGGAGAAGGTCGCCGACCACACCGGCGTCACCGCGACGTTCGGCGCCCCGCTGGCTCCAGGCCTGACGCTGGTACCCGATGCGTTGGTGGGCTTGTGCTGGCCCGCGGTGTTCTCGGCGATCGGATCGGCGGTGACCGACGACTCCTTCCCGGTCGTCGAAGGCCTGCTCAGCCTGGTGCACCTCGACCACGCCGCTCACCTGCTGCAGTCGATGCCTGCCGAGAAGTCCGAATTGACCGTCACGGCAACGGCTTCGGCTGCCACTGACACCGAGGTCGGTCGGGTCGTCCCGGTCTCGGTCACCATCGCCGACGCGGACGGCACAGTTCTGGCGACGCTGGAGGAGCGCTTCGCGATCCGCGGACGCACCGGAGCGCTCGAGCTGTCCGACCCGCCGCGTGCCGGTGGGGCGATCACGGACAACGCCACCGACACTCCACGCCGCAGGCGCCGTGACGTCGTCGTCACCGCGCCCGTCGACATGAGTGCCTTCGCCGTCGTCTCCGGTGACCACAACCCGATCCACACCGACCGGGCGGCCGCATTGCTCGCCGGGCTGAAAACGCCCATCGTGCACGGCATGTGGCTCTCAGCCGCGGCGCAGCACGCCGTCACCGCCACCGACGGCCGCGCCACCCCGCCTGCCCGGTTGGTCGGCTGGACCTCCCGCTTCCTCGGCATGGTCCTGCCCGGCGACGAGATCGAGTTCCGTGTCGACCGCGTCGGGATCGACCGCGGCGCCGAGATCATCGAGGTGGCCGCGAAAGTCAACGGTGAGCTCGTCATGTCGGCCACGGCCCAGCTTGCCGCTCCGAAGACCGTCTACGCCTTTCCCGGCCAGGGCATCCAGTCCAAGGGCATGGGTATGGACGTGCGCGCCCGCTCCAAGGCGGCCCGCAAGGTCTGGGACAACGCCGACAAGTTCACCCGCGACACCCTGGGCTTCTCGGTCCTGCACGTCGTGCGGGACAACCCGACCAGCCTGATCGCCTCCGGAGTGCACTATCACCACCCCGAGGGTGTGCTCTATCTGACGCAGTTCACCCAGGTTGCGATGGCCACCGTGGCGGCCGCGCAGGTCGCGGAGATGCGCGAGCAGGGTGCCTTCGTCGAGGGCGCCATTGCCTGCGGCCATTCGGTCGGTGAGTACACCGCGCTGGCATGCGTGTCCGGGGTGTACGAGCTCGAAGCCCTGCTGGAGGTGGTGTTCCACCGCGGATCCAAGATGCACGACATCGTGCCCCGTGACGCCCAGGGCCGGTCCAACTACCGGCTGGCCGCGATCCGCCCGTCGCAGATCGACCTCGACGACAACGACGTCACCGACTTCGTCGCCGAGATCTCCGAGCGCACAGGTGAATTCCTGCAGATCGTGAACTTCAACCTGCGTGGTTCGCAGTACGCCATCGCCGGTACCGTCCGTGGTCTGGAAGAGCTGGAGGCCGAGGTCGAGCGGCGTCGCGAGATCAGCGGCGGCAAGCGGTCGTTCATCCTGGTTCCCGGCATCGACGTGCCGTTCCACTCCTCGGTGCTGCGGGTCGGCGTCGCCGACTTCCGCCGCTCGCTGGAGCGGGTCATGCCGGTCGACGCCGATCCGGAACTGCTCATCGGGCGCTACATCCCGAACCTGGTGCCGCGGCCGTTCACGCTGGACCGCGACTTCATCCAGGAGATCCGCGATCTGGTTCCTGCCGAGCCGCTCGACGAGATCCTGGCCGACTACGACACCTGGCGTAACGAGAGGCCGCGCGAGCTGTGCCGCAAGATCGTCATCGAGCTTCTGGCATGGCAGTTCGCCAGCCCGGTGCGCTGGATCGAGACGCAGGATCTGCTGTTCATCGAGGAAGCGGCGGGAGGCTTGGGCATCGAGCGGTTCGTCGAGATCGGCGTGAAATCAGCGCCGACGGTCGCAGGCCTGGCCACCAATACGCTGAAGCTGCCGGAGTATTCGCACAACACCACCGAGGTGCTCAACGCCGAGCGTGACGCCGCGGTGCTGTTCGCGACCGACACCGATCCCGAGCCCGAGATCGACGACACGCCGGCACCGGCTGCCGAGGCTGCTCCGACACCGGCTGCCGAAGCCGCTCCGCCAGCTGCGGCCGCTCCGGCAGCCGCGCCCAGCGGCGGGCCCCGTCCCGACGACATCGCGTTCGACGCAGCCGACGCGACGATGGCGCTGATCGCGCTGTCGGCCAAGATCCGCATCGACCAGATCGAGGCGCTGGACTCCATCGAGTCGATCACCGACGGTGCGTCCTCGCGCCGCAACCAGATGTTGGTCGACCTGGGGTCCGAGCTGAACCTGGGCGCCATCGACGGTGCCGCAGAAGCCGACCTCGCCGGTCTGAAGGGGCAGGTCACCAAGCTGGCCCGCACCTACAAGCCGTTCGGGCCGGTGCTGTCCGACGCGATCAACGATCAGCTGCGCACGGTTCTCGGACCGTCCGGCAAGCGGCCTGCCTACATCACCGAGCGGGTCAAGAAGACCTGGGAGCTCGGTGACGGCTGGGCCAAGCACGTCACCGTCGAGGTGGCGCTGGGCACCCGAGAGGGATCCAGTGTTCGCGGGGGTGCGCTCGGTGGTTTGCACGATGGTGCACTGGCTGACGCTGCCGCCGTCGACAAGGCGATTGACGCCGCGGTGGCCGCGGTCGGCGCGCGGCGCGGTGTGCCGGTGTCGCTGCCGTCCGCTGCCGGTGGCGGCGGTGGAGTCGTGGACTCCGCCGCACTCGGCGAGTTCGCCGAGCAGGTCACCGGACCCGACGGCGTGCTCGCGTCGGCGGCCCGCACCATTCTCGACCAGCTGGGCCTCGGCGACCCGTTCGTGACTCCGGACGCCACGGCCGATGCGGAGCTCATCGATCTGGTCACGGCTGAATTGGGTTCGGATTGGCCACGTTTGGTGGCGCCGGTGTTCGACGGCCGCAAGGCGGTGGTGCTCGACGACCGCTGGGCCAGCGCCCGTGAGGATCTCGTCCGGATCTGGCTGATGGACGAGGACGACATCGACGCCGATTGGGCCCGCCTCTCCGAGCGGTTCGAGGGCACCGGTCACGTCGTGGGCACCCAGGCCACCTATTGGCAGGGCAAGGCCCTCGCGGCGGGCCGCAACATCCACGCCTCCCTCTATGCCCGCGCCGCCGCGGGTGCCGAGAACCCGGGCAACGGTCGCTACAGCGACGAGGTCGCGGTCGTGACGGGCGCTTCGAAGGGCTCCATCGCCGCATCGGTGGTGGCGCAGCTGCTCGACGGCGGCGCGACGGTCGTTGCCACGACGTCCAAGCTCGACGACGACCGGCTGGCCTTCTACCGACAGCTCTACCGCGACAACGCCCGCTTCGGGGCGAAGCTGTGGGTGCTGCCCGCGAACATGGCCTCCTACAACGACATCGATGCACTGGTGGAGTGGATCGGGACCGAGCAGAGCGAGAGCCTCGGGCCCAAGTCGATCCACATCAAGGACGCGCTGACCCCGACGCTGCTGTTCCCCTTCGCGGCGCCGCGGGTGGGCGGTGACCTGTCTGACGCCGGCTCACGCTCCGAGATGGAGATGAAGGTGTTGCTGTGGGCAGTGCAGAGGCTCATCGGTGGCCTGTCGCGTCTCGGTGCGGATCGCGACATCGCGGCACGCCTGCACGTCGTGCTTCCGGGGTCGCCGAACCGCGGAATGTTCGGTGGCGACGGCGCCTACGGAGAGTCGAAGTCGGCACTGGATGCGGTCGTTTCCCGCTGGAAGGCCGAGACGTCCTGGGCGCAGCGGGTCAGCCTGGCTCACGCGCTGATCGGCTGGACCCGCGGCACCGGCCTGATGGGCCACAACGATGTCATCGTCGACGCGGTCGAGGAAGCCGGCGTCACCACCTACTCGACCGATCAGATGGCAAGCATGCTGCTGGATCTGTGCGACGTCGAGAACAAGGTGGCCGCAGCGCGCGAGCCTGTGGAGGCCGACCTGACCGGGGGCCTGGCCGAGGTCGAACTCGATCTGTCGGCACTGGCCGCCAAGGCGCGGGAGGAAGCCGCCGAGGCTCCTGCCGAGGATGGAAGCGAGGACGAGGAGCCGGCGGGTCACATGATCGCCGCACTGCCGTCACCGCCGCGTCCCGCCGCCGGTGCGCCCGCACCCGAGTGGGCGGACCTCGACGTGGACCCGTCCGAGCTCGTCGTCATCGTCGGCGGTGCCGAGCTGGGCCCCTACGGCTCGTCGCGCACCCGCTTCGAGATGGAGGTCGACAACGAGTTGTCGGCGGCCGGGGTGCTGGAGCTGGCGTGGACGACCGGCCTGATCAAGTGGGAAGACGATCCCCAACCGGGTTGGTACGACACCGAATCCGGCGATCTGGTCGACGAGTCCGAACTCGTCGAGCGTTACCACGACGAGGTTGTCAGCCGATGTGGCATTCGCGAGTTTGTCGATGACGGCGCGATCGATCCTGATCACGCGTCGCCGCTACTGGTCAGCGTGTTCCTGGACAAGGACTTCCGCTTCGTGGTTTCCAGCGAGGCCGATGCGCGGGCGTTCGTTCAGTTCGATCCGGAGCACACGCTCGCCCGCCCGATCCCGGACTCCGGTGATTGGGAGGTGATTCGCAAGGCGGGCACCGAGATTCGCGTGCCGCGCAAGACCAAGCTGTCGCGCACCGTGGGCGCCCAGATCCCGACCGGGTTCGACCCGACGGTGTGGGGCATCACCCCGGACATGGCCAACTCGATCGACCGTGTCGCGTTGTGGAACATCGTCGCCACGGTGGACGCATTCCTGTCCTCGGGCTTCACCCCGACGGAGCTGATGCGCTGGGTGCACCCGAGCTTGGTGGCCTCGACGCAGGGCACCGGCATGGGCGGCATGACGTCGATGCAGACCATGTATCACGGCAACCTGCTGGGTCGGAGCAAGCCGAACGACATCCTGCAGGAGGTCCTGCCGAATGTTGTTGCCGCACACGTGATGCAGAGTTACGTCGGTGGTTACGGCGCGATGGTCCACCCGGTCGGCGCGTGCGCCACGGCAGCGGTCTCGGTCGAGGAAGGCGTCGACAAGATCCGCCTCGGCAAGGCCGAGCTCGTCGTAGCGGGCGGTTTCGACGACCTGACGCTGGAGGCCGTGATCGGCTTCGGTGACATGGCGGCCACCGCCGACACCGAGGTCATGCGGGCCAAGGGCATCAGCGACTCGAAGTTCTCCCGGGCCAACGACCGTCGCCGGCTCGGCTTCCTGGAGGCAGAAGGCGGTGGCACGGTGCTGCTGGCCCGTGGGGACCTCGCGCTGCAGATGGGTCTTCCGGTGCTCGCGGTGGTCGGCTACGCCCAGTCGTTCGCCGACGGTGTGCACACGTCCATCCCGGCGCCGGGGCTGGGGGCCTTGGGTGCGGGCCGCGGTGGCAGGGATTCGCAGCTGGCGCGTTCGCTGGCCAAGCTCGGGGTCGGCGCCGACGACATCGCGGTGATCTCCAAGCACGACACCTCGACGCTGGCCAATGATCCCAACGAGACGGAGCTGCACGAGCGGCTCGCGGACTCGCTGGGCCGGTCCGACGGCGCACCGCTGTTCGTCATCAGTCAGAAGAGCCTGACCGGACACGCCAAGGGCGGTGCGGCAGTCTTCCAGATGATGGGCCTGTGCCAGGTGCTGCGTGACGGTGTCATTCCGCCCAACCGCAGCCTGGACTGTGTCGACGACGAGCTGGCGACCTCGGCGCACTTCGTGTGGCCGCGCGAAACCCTGCGACTCGGTGACAGGTACCCGCTGAAGGCGGGTCTGGTGACCAGCCTGGGGTTCGGCCACGTGTCGGGTCTGATCGCACTGGTGCATCCGCAGGCGTTCCTGGCCACCCTGACTCCGGAGCAGCGGGCGACGTACACCGCCCAGGCTCAGGAGCGGGCGCTGTCCGGGCAGCGCAGGCTGGCCTCGGCGATCGCCGGCGGTCGCCCGATGTACGAGCGGCCCGAGGGACGTCGCTTCGACCAGGACCATCCCGAGAAGGCTCAGGAAGCGGCAATGTTGCTCGACATGGCGTCCCGGCTCGACGACAGCGGCGTGTATCGCCGTTGACCAGTGAGATAGCGTGCTGCCCGTGGGCATCGTCGGGATAGGCATCGATCTCGTCTCCATTCCGGAGTTCGCGGAGCAGGTGGACCGGCCGGGCACGGTGTTCGCCGAGACATTCACGCCGGGCGAGCGGCGCGACGCCGCCGACAAGAGTTCGTCGGCGGCGCGCCACCTCGCGGCTCGCTGGGCGGCCAAGGAGGCGGTGATCAAGGCCTGGTCGGGGTCGCGGTTCTCGAAAAGGCCTGTGCTGCCGGAGGCGATCCACCGCGATATCGAGGTCGTCACCGACATGTGGGGCCGTCCTCGGGTGCGGTTGTCCGGGGCGGTGGCCGAACACCTCAAAGAGGTGACGATCCACCTGTCGCTGACGCATGAAGCCGACGTCGCAGCTGCGGTCGCCGTCCTCGAGGAACGCTAGGAGCGACAGAACTCGTCGCCGTCGATCGCAACGAAACGGATTGGCCTCCGACGGGTTGACGGCCGTCGATCGGGGTATTCCGTCGCTTCGCTCAGGCCGGGCAGCCGGCAGCCCACACGCCATATCGGAGAGTGCGTCATCATGCCGGAAACAAGTCAGCGCCAACTCGGAGAGTCGGACAGTCCCATCGAGGACGCGCTCGAGTACGCGTTCAGGCGAATGGTCGACGAGGGCACCCAACGCCTGCACCGCAGCTGGCGGGAGGTGCTGGCCACCGGCTTTTTCGGCGGGACCGACATCGCCGTGGGGGTGCTGGCCTATCTGGCGGTGCTGAATGCGACACACCAGCCGCTGCTGGCCGGCCTGGCCTTTTCGGTCGGCTTCCTGGCTCTGCTGCTGGGACGCAGCGAACTGTTCACCGAAGGCTTCCTGATTCCGGTCACGACGGTTGCCGCCAAACGCGGGAGTTTCGGCCAGCTGATCAAGCTGTGGTCCGGCACGCTGGTCGCCAATCTGGCGGGTGGCTGGCTGCTGATGCTGCTGATGATGACGGCGCTGCCGCAGCTGCATGCGCAGACCGTCGAATCTGCTGCTCATTACGCGACAGCACCGCTGTCGGTCGAGACGGCGGCGTTATCTCTGCTCGGCGGCATGGTGATCACACTGATGACGCGCATGCAGCACGGCACCGAATCGATGCCGGCCAAAATTGCCGCCGCTGTGGCCGGGGCATTTCTACTCGCGGGTCTGCAGTTGTTTCACTCCGTGCTCGACTCGTTGCTGATCTTCGGTGCGCTGATCACCGGCAAGGCGCCGTTCGGGTATCTGGACTGGCTCGGCTGGTTCACGTATACCGCGGTCGGCAATCTTGTCGGCGGACTGTTGCTGGTGACGTTGTTGCGGTTGGTGCGCAGCAAGGATCGTCTGCAGGAGGAGCGACGTGACGCCGAGAACACCGAGCCTGGGAGCCGCCACTAACCTCGACGCCATGACCGATCTTGTGCAACGCGTCCGTGATGTTCTGCCTTCGGTTCGCGCCGACCTCGAAGACCTGGTGCGGATCCAATCCGTCTGGGCCGATCCCGACCGCCGTCCCGAAGTGCACCGGTCTGCTGAGGCTGTGTCGAAGCTGTTGTCGGAGGCGGGATTCGGCGATGTGCGGATCGTCGAAGAAGGCGGTGCTCCGGCTGTCATCGCGCGGCACCCGGCGCCCGAGGGTGCGCCCACGGTGCTGCTGTACGCCCACCACGACGTGCAACCGGAGGGCGACCCCGCGCAGTGGGCAACCGCCCCGTTCGTACCGACCGAACGCGACGGGCGACTCTACGGACGCGGCACGGCCGACGACAAAGCTGGTATCGCAACGCATCTCGCCGCGTTCCGGGCGCACGGGGGCGCGCCACCGGTCGGGGTGACGGTCTTCGTCGAGGGCGAGGAGGAGTCAGGTTCGCCGTCGCTGTCGAAGCTGCTCGCCGCGCACCGGGATGTGCTGGCAGCCGATGTCATCGTCATCGCGGACTCCGACAACTGGAGCACCGAGATCCCCTCTCTGACTGTGTCGCTCAGGGGCCTGGCCGACTGCGTCGTGGAGGTCGCGACGCTCGACCACGGCCTGCACTCGGGCATGTGGGGTGGCGTCGTCCCCGACGCGCTCGCGGTCCTCGTCCGCCTGCTGGCAGGCTTGCACGACGAGGACGGCAACGTCGCTGTCGAAGGCCTGCATGAGGCGGTGGCCGCCGACGTGGAGTACCCGCCGCAACGCGTGCGCAGCGATACCGGCATGCTCGACGGTGTGCGCGAGATCGGCTCAGGGACTGTGGCGCAACGACTTTGGGCCAAACCGGCCATCACGATCATCGGCATCGACACCACCCCGATCGCGAAGTCCTCGAATACGTTGATCCCGCGGGCCCGCGCGAAGGTCAGCATGCGGGTGGCGCCGGGTGGTGACGCAGCCGGGCACCTCGCAGCGCTGACCCGGCACCTGGAAAGCCACGCCCCGTGGGGCGCGCAGGTGACCGTGACTCCCGGCGACCTCGGCGAGCCTTACGCGATCGACGCGACCGGGCCGGTCTATGACGCTGCGCGTGCGGCCTTCCGGCAGGCGTGGGGCCACGACGCCGTCGACACCGGCGTCGGCGGATCGATCCCGTTCATCGCGGAGTTCGCGACGGCGTTTCCCGACGCCAAGATCCTGGTGACCGGTGTCGAGGACCCGGACACCCAGGCGCACAGCATCAACGAGAGCTTGCACCTGGGTGTGCTGGAACGGGCGGCCACCGCGGAGGCGCTGCTGCTGGCCCGGCTCGGAGACCTAGACGGACAGGTCGCGCCGTAGCTTGGCGACGTGCCCGGTCGCGCGAATGTTGTACTGCGCCACCTCGATCTTGCCCTTCTCGTCGACGACGAACGTCGAGCGGATGACGCCCTGCACGGTCTTGCCGTACATCGTCTTCTCGCCGTAGGCGCCCCACGCTTCGAGCACCTTTCGATCGGGGTCAGACAGCAGCGGGAACGTCAGCTTCTCGGCGTCGCGGAACTTGGCGAGTTTCTCGGGTTTGTCGGGCGAGATCCCCACGACGTCGAGGCCGGCGTCGTTCAGCTCGCCAAGGTTGTCACGGAAATCGCAGGCCTCTTTTGTGCAGCCGGGTGTGGAGGCGGCCGGGTAGAAGTACACGATGACCTTGTGTCCCGTGTAGTCGGAGAGTTTGACGGTATTGCCGTCGGCGTCGGGGAGGCTGAACGTCGGTGCTTTGTCTCCGACCTCGAGACGGGGGGTTTGCGACATGGGTGAATGTTCCTCCGGGCAGTCCCTGCAGATGCGGTTCGTTGCGTAGACCGGGGCGCTCAGGTGCGCTCTGGCTCAACTAGGGTAGTTCGACAAGAACTGTTGGGCGGGCCCGCTGGTGGGGCGTTGCCGGCGCGCAATGCGCTGAAGGCATTGGAGGTAGATGTGGCGGACCGGGATCCCGACACCATCAAAGCTGAGATTGATGTGGCACGCGAGCAGCTCGCGCTGACGGTCGACTCGCTCGCCGAGCGGGCGAATCCTCGCCGAGTTGCCGACGACATCAAGGCGGGTGTCCTCAGGTTCGTGACGAAGCCCCCTGTGGCCATTTCGTTGGCCGGTCTGGGCGCAGTGGTGATCGTGGTGGTCATCCGTCGCGCGCGCCGCCCCTGAGGACCGTCAGCGACGGCGGCTCGGCCGGAACCAGTCTGCGATCGAGAAGCCGGGCGGATTCGCGACACGGCCGAGGCGGCTGCAGGTACGCATTGCCAGCGGCTGCGCATCGGCACCGCCGCGAGCCGAGTCCTCGCCATCGGCTTCGGTGACAACCGAATCGACCGGGCTTGACATCAGCAAATTCCTCGTTTCCGCTCCCTGGCTCAGAGCGGGGTTCGCTCGAAGCGCTTCAGCTAACTGCACCATAACACCCACGTTCGTCTTTGCCCAGCGCAATGCACATGAGATTGTGGAGAAAGCGCGAAGCCGTTACTGCGTGGGGGCTAGCGATGGGATAGAGCGCATTCACCTGGATGTGACAACTAGCACATGAGACAGTCTCCGCGAGCGAAAACGTAGTGAATTTTCACAATCGTAAATTTGGGTTCGCGCGGGACGTTGCCAGTTGCCGCTGGCGGGATCGGTGCGCGGGGGCTGCCGGTGGGGGCCGACGGCGTCCTCTACGCTGTCGCCTGACCGACGACGAGCGAAAGCGAAGGAGACGCCGGATGGCTTGGTTTCTCGCCCTGCAAGGCCCGGCTCAGCCAAGCCATCAAGCTTCGGTGTACGAGCTGCAAGAGGGGGCCGACGTGGACAAGCTCGCCGCGGAGCTCGCCAGTGCTGTGACGCTGGACCGTGTGGTAGCTATCCCTGCGATGTTGCCGCAGAGCGCCAGGAAGCGTCAGAAGGTCACTCTCTACGTGCGCCCTGCGGCATGGGGGATGTGGACGTTTTACGAGCTGTCCGAAGAGGACAAGCGGCAGCTGATCAAAGAGAATCCGCTGGTTCAAGCGATGCAGCAGCATCAGCGCGAACATGCCGCCCAGGGCGGGGCGCCGGTGAACCCGCTCCTGGGTCAGCCCGGCGCGGGTGGCCCGCGCCGCTGACGTGGCCGTCCGCCTGCGCGTGTTCCGTTACTGGGTATCGCTGTTGAAGAGGTACCACAGCCCGTCGTCGCCTTGGCGGCAGAGGAAATACGGGTAGGCCGCATCCTCCTCGGGGTTCGCCAAGGCGATGTTCGGTCCGTCCGCCATGCAGGCTTCCTGGGTCACGAAGGTCACGGGCGTGCCACTGGCATCGACGACCCGGACTTCCTCAGCGTTGGCGATGCCGGAGCCTGCGATCGCGGCGGCGGCGAAGGCTCCTGCGATGAGCAGCTTCTTCATGGTTGTTTCCCCTCGATGATGTGGTCGGATCAGCGCCGGCGGGTTCCACGCCTGGTGGCGCTGAGCAAACTGTAGGGCGGCGAGGGCGGCGAAGCATGGGTTTGAGCAAATATTGACGTCATCTCTCCAAAATTCATTGCGGGTGCAACCGGTCCGGATAGAAGCGGTTTTGGGCGGTTCCCCACAATCGATGCAAGTGCGCTTGGCAAAAACTGGTCCTTGATGCTCTCGCTGCGGTCCGAACGGCAGCGCGGACAGTCATCGCCGGTTTGGGGTGAAGCTGTTGCTGCAACGCCCACTGAAGGGTGTCGGACGCGGCGCTCGGTCCCGGAGCGCGCTGAGACAAGCATGCGAAAGTCGCAGACAGGGACCAGATTGCCGGCGACCCGGTCAGTTTCCAGCGCCGCCATGACGGATCCGTCAATCGCCGACGGACGGGGTCCGGGCGCGCCTATATCTCGCTGCACTGCTCGTCGATCCAACGGGAGAATCATGAGCGCTGCAGGGTATATCGGTCGTATCGGCGGACTTGCCATCTTCTTGGGCGTCGGCACTGCTGTCGTCGCCGGTCACGGCGTCGCATCGGCGGAGCCCACAGCCGGCGGCCCCGACACAGGGACGCCTTCGGCAGAGGCAACGGATTCGCCGGGATCGGAAAGTCAGCCGCGCACACCCCGGACGAAGCGAGACGCGGCCCGCCCCGGGTCCCCGGTGCGCGACGGTGCCCACGACGCCGGTGGCGCCGATGAGTCCGGTCAGACGGCCGATGACGGCTCGTTCGACGACGCGACGGGCGAAGAGCCTGAAAAGGGTCCGGCCGGAGACGGAAGCGATGAGGATGTCGCCCCGGCCGACGATTCGGGATCCGAGGCGCCGAACGTCACGGATGAGGTGCTCGCCGAGGCGAGTCCGCCGACCGAACCAGTGAGCACGGTCGCGTCGACGACGGGCGAATCAGTATCAGACGCCGACGATCCCGACGTCGGTGCGCTCAACACATCCGTCGAGCTCACAGAAGGACGAACGCCGGCGCTGAAGTGGTTGTCGAGTCCCGCGGCGACGGCAGGTCGAGCAACGACGGTCGCGACACAGACGGCGACGGCTCCGTCGACGACGGCCACAGCGTCAGTTTCGAGTCCCTTGCTCGGGTTCCTCAACAACTTCTTGCAGCCCTTCGCGGGTGGCGGCCCATCGGGGCTGCCGACGAGTTCACCGCTGTCGTGGGCAATGGCGGCGGCCGCCCGCCGCGAAGCTCTGGTCACCTCCGGACCGATATCGGTCGATCCGACCTTGGACTTCGTCAACGGCGTGATCTACGGCTCGGTCGGTGCGACGGACACCAACGGCAGGCCCCTTATCTACACCCTGGTCGACGGGCCCGATCAGGGTGGGAAGATGACCCTCAACGCCGACGGAACATTCTCCTTCCTGCCTGACCTCACAGTGGTCGAAGCCCGGGGAGTCGAGAGTTTCACCGTCATGGTCAGTCAAAAGAGCGTGCTGGTGGCGATCCTGGAGGAGATCCCGATCGTCGGCGATTTCGTCGAGCCAATCGTGCTCAGCCTGCAGCAGGTGCCCATCCTCGGGGCCCTGCTGCAGCCGATCATCGGCTACCGGGTCATCACGCCCATCGACGTCGACGTCGACGAGCTTGTGCCGGTGGGTGCCCCCGTCGCATTCACCACCATGGTGACGTCCTTCGACGGGACCCAGATCAGCACCAACTTCTTCCCGGCCACCGGACTCGCCTTCGGAGAGACCGCCCCGACCGTGCTCAACGGTCCCGGCCTGGGCAGCGCCGGCACCATCGACCCCACCACCACAATCCAGGTCGGCAACCTTGTCCCCGGGCTGGCACCACTTCGCGACGCCGGATACAACGTCGTCACGTGGGACCCGCGCGGCGAGTACGCCTCCGGCGGAATCCTGCAGCTCGACAACCCGTTCTTCGAGGGACGGGACGTTCAGGCCATCATCAGCTGGCTTGCCGAGCGCCCCGAGACGCAACTGGACGCGCCCGGAGACCCGACGATGGGCATGGTCGGCGGCTCCTACGGCGGCGGCATCCAACTCGTCACAGCCGGCATCGACCCCCGAGTGGAGGCGATCGTGCCGGTGATCGCCTGGAATTCGCTGAACGAGGCCCTCTATCCGACCGCGGCGTTCAAATCGGGATGGGCCACACTGCTGGGTCTGGACCTACTGGAGGCGGGCGCCAGGATCAATTCGCAGATCTACCCCGCAATCATTCTCGGCGACCTGTTCGGATTCATCACCGAAGCGCAGCAGGCTGTCTTGACATCGAGTGGACCGACAATTCTGGTCAACTCGATCACGGCGCCCACGCTTCTGATCCAGGGCACCGCCGACGGACTGTTCACGCTGGCCCAAGCTGTCACGAACGCAATGATGCTCGACGCGAACGGCGTTCCGGTGGAAATGATCTGGGCGTGCGGCGGGCACGGCATATGCCTGGATCCGCTGAACCCGATTCAACAGCCGCTGCTGGTGAATTCGACGATCGATTGGCTCGACCGGTACGTCCGCGGCAACGAGCTGATTCCGACCGGGCCCCGTTTCGAGTGGTTCGACCAGTTCGGCGACTACCACTTCTCCGATCTGCTGCCGTCCGACGCCGACTTCTACGGCGACCCTCTGATCACCGAGGGCGATGGAGGCTTCCTGCCGATCATCCCGCTGATCGGCGGCTCCGGACCGCAGACGCAGCCGCCGACACCGCTGCTCCTGTCGCCGGCGACGGCGTCGGAGGCATGGCTGGCTTTGAACCTCGACATCGAGGCACCCGAGGAAGAGGTCCAGATCGTCGGCGCGCCCGAGATCACGCTCACCTACTCCGGCTTGGGCACCGCGAGCCACATCTACGGTCAGCTGGTCGACGAGACCACCGGGTTGGTACTGGGCAATCTGGTCACTGCCGTCCCCGTGACACTGAACGGCCGCAGCCAGACCGTCACCTTTGAACTGGAGCAGATCGCCTACACGATGGTTCCGGGCGCGACATTGAAGCTGCAATTGGCCGGGTTCGCGACTCCGTACTTCAACCTGACCCAGGTGGGTTACATCGACGTCGAAAGCGTCACCATCGCGCTGCCGACCGTCGCCCCCGGCGTCAGCGACGACGCGGCGCTGGCCGGTCTGGCAGTCGGTGTGACGGCGGCGTAGGGGAATTCACCGAAACGACAGAAACCCTGCGTGAGCAGGGTTTCTGTGTGGTGCGCCGTCAGGGTTTCGAACCCCGGACCCGCTGATTAAGAGTCAGCTGCTCTACCAACTGAGCTAACGGCGCGCGTGTGAGACAATAACAGGCCCGCGGCGCAAGGATGAAATCGCGATAAACCGTGGCGGAGCCGACGCTGTCGTCGCACGGTCATATCAGAATTGACCGTAGAATTGTCGCCGACGAACCGTGGGCGAACAGCCCTATATGCAAGGTGGAGCCGGATTATGTGGCAAGTCAACTCAGCGGCCCGGACACGCCGGAAGCGGTCCTGGTTGGTGGCTGCTGCGCTCGTTCCAGCGATTGTGCTCGGCCTGTCGGCTTGCGGTGGGAACACCGAACCGCCTAAGCCCCAGGTGATCACGGACAAGGGCACCCCCTTCGGCGATCTCCTCATCCCCAAGCTGACCTCCTCCGTCCAGGACGGGGCCGTCGGGGTCAGCGCCGGGTCACCCGTCACCGTCAGCGCCGAGGACGGGGTGCTCGGGTCGGTGACCATGGTCAACGAAGACGGCGAAACCGTCGCCGGCGAGCTGTCCGAGGACGGTCTGACGTGGGCCACCGCCGAGCCGCTCGGCTACAACAAGCGATACACGCTGACTGCGCAGTCGCTCGGGCTCGGCGGTGTGACGAGCCGGCAGATGACGTTCGAGACGCATTCGCCCGAGAACCTCACAATGCCTTACGTTCTGCCCAACGACGGCGAAGTCGTCGGTGTCGGGCAGCCCGTGGCGATCCAGTTCGATGAGAACATCCCCAACCGGCTGGCCGCTCAGCGCGCCATCACCGTCAAGACCAACCCGCCTGTTGAGGGCGCCTTCTACTGGCTCAACAATCGCGAAGTTCGCTGGCGCCCAGCCGAATACTGGAAGCCCGGAACGACGGTCGAAGTTCAGGTCAACACCTACGGCGTCGATCTCGGTGACGGACTTTTCGGCCAGGAGAACGTCGCGACGAGCTTCACCATCGGCGACCAGATGATCACGACCGTGGACGACAGCACCAAGACCCTCACGGTGCGCCGCAACGGCGAAGTCATCAAGACCATGCCGGTGTCGATGGGCAAGAACAGCACACCGACCAACAACGGGGTGTACATCGTCGGCGACCGGCGGTCTCACATGGTGATGGATTCCTCGACGTACGGCGTTCCGACCAACTCGCCCAACGGGTATCGCACCGAGGTCGACTGGGCCACCCAGATCTCCTACAGCGGGATCTACGTGCACGCGGCCCCGTGGTCGGTGGGCAGTCAGGGTGAGAGCAACGTCAGCCACGGCTGCATCAATGTCAGCACCAGCAATGGGCAATGGTTCTACGACAACTCCAAACGTGGAGACATCGTCGAAGTCATCAACACCGTCGGCTCGCCGCTGTCGGGCACCGACGGCCTCGGCGACTGGAACATCCCGTGGGAGCAGTGGAAGGCCGGCAACGCCGCGGTCTGAGGCCCGCAGATGATCGCTTGAGAGCAGTTGGCCCGCGACTGGGGCAGGCCTGGAACGACCTCGACATCGAAGCCGTTCTCGCGTTTTCGATGACGCGGCGCTATTCACCTCGCCTGTCGCGCTGAACGTGTTGCCGTGCCCTTGCGGCGTCGTGCTGGGAAAGATGAAGTTCGTCGTGGAGGGCGCGTTCCAGGGCATCGACACGGTCGTGATCGCCGTGCGGAACAAGCACGGCGATGCGGTCAGCGAGATGCTCTGGTTCCACGACGAGGGCCTTGCTACCGAGGGCCACGCAACGCATTTGATACGAGAAACGCCGTCTACCTCAGTAGACGGCGTCCCCGTTCCGGGGTGGCTGACGGGACTCGAACCCGCGACAGCCAGGATCACAACCTGGTGCTCTACCAACTGAACTACAGCCACCATCGCCACTGGAAAAGCGGCGTGGTCATACTAGCCGGTCGAGTCCCTCGGAGCCGAATCGTTTGGTGCTGACGTTCCCACTTCCGCCGCGACCGCGGCGATGTCGCTGGTCGACGGGCCCGGGGGTGCCACGAACGCGGTCTGCCGGTAGTAGCGCAGCTCGCGGATCGACTCGTGGATGTCGGCCAGCGCGCGATGGGCGAGGCCTTTGTCCGGCTGGCCGAAGTAGATCCGGGGGTACCAGCGGCGGCACAGCTCCTTGATCGAGCTGACGTCGATCATCCGGTAGTGCAGGTAGTCGTCGAGTTTGGGCATGTCCCGGGCGATGAAGCCGCGGTCGGTGGCGATCGAGTTGCCCGCCAGCGGCGCCGTCTTGGCCGTCTTGACGTGGTCCCGGATGTAGGTCAGCACCATGTCCTCGGCGGCTGCGAGGTCGACGGTCGACGCGCGCACCTCCTCGATGAGGCCTGATTTGGTGTGCATCTGCGCGACGACGTCGATCATCGAGTCCAACGCGTGATCGTCGGCGTGGATGACCACGTCGAGGCCGTCGCCCAGGATGTTCAATTCGGAGTCGGTCACCAACACTGCGATCTCGATGAGGCGGTCGGACTTGAGGTCCAGGCCCGTCATCTCGCAGTCGATCCACACCAGTTCATCGCGCACAGCGCTCAACAGTAAGCCCCGCGGCGCCCCTGGGCCTTACATGGGCTGCCCGCTACCGCCGAATCGCGGCGTTGCCCCAGATAGTGTTCGTCGTATGACCACGGAGCCGACGAGCACTCCGGCGCAGCAGATCGCCTCGGGCTATGCCGTAGAAGGTACGGCACTGGAACTCGGCGCGGTCGTCGTTGACGGCGCGTGTTATCCGGCAGCGAAGGTACGCATTCCGCTGGCCATGCTGAACCGGCACGGGCTGGTCGCAGGTGCCACCGGAACGGGGAAGACCAAGTCGCTGCAGGTGCTTGCCGAGCAGCTGTCGTCGGCCGGAGTGCCGGTGGTGATGGCCGACGTGAAGGGCGACCTGTCGGGATTGTCGCGGCCCGGGGAGCCCGGCGAGAAGGTCGCCCAGCGGGCCGCTGACACCGGCGACGACTGGACGCCCACCCCGTATCCCGTCGAGTTCCTGTCGCTGGGCACGTCGGGAATCGGGGTGCCGGTCCGCGCCACGGTCACCAGCTTCGGGCCGATTCTGTTGTCGAAGGTGCTGGGGCTCAACCAGACTCAGGAGTCAACGCTCGGCCTGATCTTCCACTGGGCCGATCAGCAGGGGCTGGCGCTGCTCGATCTGAAGGATCTGCGTTCCGTCATCCAGTACCTGACCAGCGACGAGGGTAAGCCGCAACTGAAGGCACTCGGCGCGGTCTCCACGACAACAGCGGGTGTGATTCTGCGCGCCCTGGTGAACCTCGAGGCCGACGGCGGCGACACGTTCTTCGGTGAGCCCGAACTGGAACCCGGTGATCTGCTGCGCGTCGACCCGTCGGGCCGGGGCATCATCACTCTCCTCGAACTCGGCAGCCAGGCCACACGCCCTGTGCTGTTCTCGACGTTCCTGATGTGGGTGCTTGCCGACCTGTTCACCACGTTGCCCGAGGTCGGTGACATCGAGCAACCGAAGCTGGTGTTCGTCTTCGACGAGGCGCACCTGCTCTTCACCGACGCATCCAAGGCGTTTCTGGAGCAGGTCGAACAGACGGTCAAACTGATCCGCTCCAAGGGCGTCGGTGTCCTTTTCTGCACCCAGATGCCGACCGACATTCCGAAAGAGGTGCTCAGCCAGCTGGGTGCTCGCATCCAGCACGCGTTGCGCGCGTTCACGCCTGACGATCAGAAGGCGCTCGCGAAGACGGTACGCACCTATCCGAAAAGCGATGTCTACGATCTGGCGTCGGCGCTGACGTCACTCGGTACCGGGGAGGCGGTCGTCACGGTGCTGTCCGACAGCGGCGCGCCCACCCCGGTGGCGTGGACCAGGATCCGAGCCCCGCGCTCACTGATGGACACCATCGGACCCGACGCGATCGCCGCCGCCGCCAAAGCCAGTCCGCTACAAGCGGAGTACGGTCAAACGATCGACAGGGATTCGGCCTACGAAAGGCTCGCCGCCACATTGGCGCCGCCTCCTGCACCCTCGCATCCGCCCGTGTACGTGCCCCCGCCGGTCGACGTCCCGCCGATGCCCGCGCCCGCGCAGCGAAAGGAACCGGGCCTTCTCGACCAGATGATGGAGAACCCGGCATTCAAGAGCGCGATGCGGTCGGCGGGCACCGTCATCGGCCGCGAGATCACGCGCAGCATCTTCGGCACGGGTCGCCGCAGGCGCCGACGCTGACTCGCCGGAATCACATTCCGGCGCAGGGGCTAGTCGCCGCCGAGTTTCCTGTAGACCGCGCCGACGATCGGAGCGACGATTGCCCGCGGCGCGTAGCCGCTGGCCGCCGACATCGCTTTTGAGGTGACTCCGGGTACGACACGCATCTTGTTGCGGTCCAACCCATCCAGCGACACCTTCGCGGTGTACTCGGTGTCGATCCACAGGAAGTCGGGGATCAGCCTCTCGACAAGTGACTGTTCGTCGGGGTCTGGGAGGTCGGTGCGCACCGGCCCGGGTGCCAGCACGGTGACGTGCACGCCCGCCGATTTGACCTCGCCGCGCAGGGATTCGCTGAACGTGTTGGCGAACGCCTTGGTCGCGGCATAGGTGGCGTTGTTGGGGATGGGGGAGTTGCCGGCCGCCGACCCGGAGATGAGAATTCCGCCCGCGCGACGTTCGACCATGCCGGGTAGGACCGCCAGGACCAGGTCGTGCACGCCGAGGACGTTGAGCTGCACCTGTTTCCGTTCGCCCTCCGGATCGAGGCTGGAGACAGGGCCGAACGTGGCGGTGCCCGCGTTCGCGCACAGAATCGAGATGTTGCGCGTCGCGAGCTCGTCGCAGAAGATGTCACGGGCCGCGGGGTCGGCGAGGTCGACGGCGCGTACCTCGACGGTCACGCCGTACTCCGCACGCAGCCGCTCGGCCAGTGCGTTGAGCACCTCCTCGCGACGCGCCGTGATGATCAGGTGGTGGCCGCGGCGGGCGAGCTCGACGGCCAGCGCTTCGCCGATGTTCTGTGATGCGCCGGTGACGACGGCTCGGGCGTCCGCGCCGGGAGCGGGTACTGGCATGGGCCGGACTATATCGTGGGCGTCCATGAGCGACGTGTCGCGCACGACCGGTCCGCCCACCGATACCGCGACCCGCTCGCGTGTGGCGGCCTGGGCACTGTGGGACTTCGGAGCCACAGCGATCAATGCGATTGTCATCACCTTCGTGTTCACGGTGTACCTGACCACGACTGTGGGTGACGATCTGCCGGGTGACACCACGCCGGCCAGCTGGCTGGGGCGTGCGCTGGGGTTGGCCGGACTGGTGGTGGCGCTGCTGGCGCCGGTGACCGGGGTCTGGGTGGACGCGCCGTCACGGCGGCGCAGGGCGCTGGCGATCCTGACCGGACTGGTGGTCCTGCTGACCGCGTCGCTGAGCCTGATCCGCGACGATCACCGCTATCTGTGGCCGGGGCTCATCCTGCTGGCCTGCACGGCGGCGTGCAGCGAGTTGGCCACGGTGCCCTACAACGCGATGCTGCGGGAACTCTCCACGCCGCAGACATCCGGGCGGGTCTCCGGATTCGGTTTGGCGCTGGGCTATTTCGGCAGTGTGCTGGCTCTGCTCGTGGTGTATCTGGGGTTCATCTCCGGCGACGGGGACACCCGCGGGCTGCTGGGGTTGGCTGTCGACGACGGACAGAACGTGCGCGCCGCGATGCTGCTCGTGGCCGCATGGTTCGCTCTCTTTGCCTTACCGCTGCTGATCCTGACTCCCAGCCACTCGCACGAGAAGCCGCCGCGGGTCGGCTTCCTCAGCGCCTACCGGCGGCTGTGGCAGGAGGTGCGCGCCGAGTGGCGCCGCGATCGCAACGTCGTGTACTACCTGGGTGCCAGCGCCGTGTTTCGGGACGGCCTGACGGGGGTGTTCACGTTCGGGGCGGTGCTCGGTGTGAACGTCTACGGGGTGTCCCAGGCGGACGTGCTGCTGTTCGGGGTCGCGGCCTGCGTCGTCGCCGCGCTGGGTGCCGTGGTCGGCGGACGCGTCGACGACAGGGTCGGGTCGAAGCCGGTGATCCTCGCCTCTCTGGTGGCGATGATCGTGGTTGGCCTGACTTTGATGGTGCTTTCGGGCGTTTTGGCGTTTTGGGTCTGTGGCCTGCTGCTGTGCCTGTTCATCGGTCCGACGCTGTCGTCGGCGCGCACGTTGATGATGCGGATGGCGGCCCACGGGAAGGAAGGCGTCTCTTTCGGGCTTTACACGACGGCCGGGCGCGCCGCGACTTTCCTGGCGCCGTGGCTGTTTTCGTTGTTCATCGATGTCTTCGACAGTTACCGCGCGGGCATGGGCGGGTTGGTGCTCGTGCTGGTCCTGGGTCTGGTGCTGTTCCTACCGGTGCACGCGCCGCATCGGCGCCTCGACTAACGGTCCGGCGTGCAGATCGTCAGACCTGCGCCCGTCCGCATGTCCATCTGCGCGCCGTTGACGGAGATCGAGCACGTCACTTCACGCCCGACGTTGATGATGCTGATGCTGGCCGATGTCTCGCCGGGCTGCGGCAGAGACACCTCCTTGCTCCACGGCAGCATCACGTTGAACTCGGTTTGCAGCAGCCCACCGGTGTCGACGTAGGTGATGTTGATGGCGCGGCCGGTGCCCTCGACTGTGTAGACGACAGTGTCGGTGGCTCCGGGAATCGTCGGTTCGGTCGGGGTGGTCGGCGAACTCGGCAGCGTCGGAAGCGGWAGCACCGGCGTCGACGGCCTCGTCGTGGGGGTCCTCGTCGGGGTCCTTGACGTCGTGGTGGGGGAGGGTGTGTAGGACGGCTCAGGTTGCGACGGCAGCGGTGCCACCACCGTTTGTTGCCGGGAACTGTTGACGATCACCAACGCGATCACCAGGCCGATCACCAATACGACGGCGACGCCGGCGACGATCCACAGCCAGCGCGGAGACTTCGGCCCGTCCGGGGGCGGTTCGGATCCGAATCCCTGCGGATGCTGCGGCGGGTACTGGCCCGTCGCGTAAGGGTCGTAGCCGTAGGGCGAGTACGCCGGGAGGCGTTCGGTGGGAGGTGGAGCGTGCGGCGGCTGATACGGCGAGCCGTACGGCGCCTGGCTCGCGTAGGCGGGATCGGAGTATCCGGAGTACCCGGGGGCACTGTTCCCCCAGTGCTCGTCGCGTCCGCCCGAGCCTGATCGCTCCTCACGTCCGCCCAAGCCTGATCGCTCCTCACGTCCGCCCAAGCCCGATCGCTCCTCACGTCCGCGGGGATTGGGTGAATCTGTCATACCCACCTCATGGCTGCAGGGTACCTGTGCAGCCGCCCAGTGCATCCGCACCGGCCCACACAACGCCGGCGGCGCAGACCGTGCACAATCGTGAACCGTGGCAGAACAGGTCCGTCGAATTTACGGCGCGTCTATGTCTCCTGATGCCACCGCGTTCGCCCATCTCGTCGACGACGGCGGATATCCGAGGGCGGTGCAGCGGTTTCTACGAGGCTGGCGCGCGAGCTCGTCGCGCGATGTGGATCTGCCGATCGAAGGCCCCGTTACACGCGTCATGCATTCAGCGGACGGCTACTGGCTGGCCTGTCAGGTCGCGCCAGAAGGCGGCACTCGCAGCCAGATTTGGGTCGTGACAACGGATCCCGACGATCGCGCGGCCCGCAGGATCGATTACTGGCCCTCGGGTGTGGAGGGCACCGCGGAGTTGATCGGTTGGGACGGCACCCTCGTCGCGGCGATCCTGACCGGTGAAGACGGCGTCGGCAGTTCGTGTTTGATCGACCCGTCCGGGGATACGACGACCGTGCTGGACCGTCGCTCGGGCGGCAGGCTGGTCGACGCGTGGGCCGGTGCCTCCCTGGTCCGCGTCGGCCCGCGTGGCTATCGAGAACTCATCATGTTGCGCGGGCTCACCGAGATCGGCCTGCTGCCGTACGACCCCGGGTCGACGACCGACACCGGCGTCATCCTCGACGACCACCATCCACGCCGCCTGCGCTCGGGTCTCGACGGAGAGCTCACAGAGCTCTACCACCCGGCCAAGGAATACGGCGTCAACAGCACCGAGGGTTACGTCCGAGCGCTGATCCGAAGTGAAAACGGTGCCGAACATGCGCGTCTGCTCGAGGTGACCGTGTCCGCCGAAGGCGTGTCCTACCAGGTGATCGCCGAGCGTCCCGGATGTGAACTCGACGAATTCACCGTCAGTGACGATCTGTCGACGGTGGCCGTTCTGTGGAACCTGCACGGCGCCAGCGAATTACAGATCCTTGAGTATGCCGACGGCACCCTGTACGACCCGATTCCGCTGCCGGGGATGGTGGCCAGCGAGCTCAGCATCAGCGCGGGCGGCTCGATGCTCGCGCTGACGGTCGAGGGACCGTCGAAACCTCCGACCGTCGAACTCGTGGACCCGAGGAGCAGGGAATGGGAACCCGTCGACCGCGAGCCCAGCAGCGGGCCGCTGTCGGCCGACCCCACGCTGGAGACTGTCACCGCGCGTGACGGCCTGACGTTCACCGGCTGGCTGTTCCGTCCGCCCGGCGACGTCGAGACCATCGGCGCGATGCTGTTCCTGCATGGCGGACCCGAAGGGCAGGGCCGCCCCGGGTACAACGAGTTCTTTCCCGCACTGCTCGATGAAGGCATCTGCGTGTTTCTTCCGAACGTGCGAGGGTCCGGCGGATTCGGCAGGTCTTTCATGCACGCCGACGACCGTGAGCGACGCTTCGCCGCCATCGACGACGTCTCGGACGCGGTGCGGTTTCTCG
The DNA here is from genome assembly GCF_001650495.1 of Mycolicibacterium iranicum. Lineage (GTDB taxonomy): Bacteria > Actinomycetota > Actinomycetes > Mycobacteriales > Mycobacteriaceae > Mycobacterium > Mycobacterium iranicum_A. The sequence goes on from NZ_LWCS01000021.1 coordinate 234,462, forward strand.
TCGACAACGGACACGCTCCCGCGGGCAAAGTGGCGTGCTGCGGTTGGTCCTACGGCGGCTATCTCACACAGGCTGCGCTGGCGTTTCACCCCGAAGACTTCGCGGCAGGCATCAGCATCTGCGGGATGAGCGACCTGAACACCTGGTACCGCAACACCGAGCCGTGGATCGCGGCCGCCGCCTATCCAAAATACGGCCACCCCGTCAGCGACCAGGATCTCTTGGAGAGACTGTCCCCGCTGCCCAGGGCGCAAGCGATCACGGCGCCGTTGCTGCTGGTACACGGACTCAACGACACCAACGTCCCGCCGAGCGAATCGCAACAGATGTGCGAGGCGCTGACCGCCTTGGGCCGGAAGGCGCAACTGCTGACATTCGAGGACGACGGCCACGAGATCGACAAGCGCGAAAACCGCGCTCTGCTGCGGAAAGCGATGTGCGATTGGCTCACCTCCGCGTTCGCTGACTGACCGCGCTGCGCCAAGGTTTACCTGAATTTTCAGCGGGGTAAAACTCTCTCGCGCGCCACCACGGATCGCGCAGACGGAGGAGGCACGGCATGCGAGGGATTCTCGGGGTCATAGTGCTCGTCTGGTTGTTGATCGGCGTGTTCGCCGCCTATCAGCGTGACTACTTCACCAGCGGCGAAACCAATTGCGCCACTGCGGGAAGCATCGCGCTGACGGTGGTGGCGGGGCCGTTGAATTACGCGGGAGTCAATCCGAAGGTCACGGATTGCAATGTCCCGCAACCCAGTCAGTAGCTCACTGTCTGGTCGTCTCGCAGAACGGAGTAGAAATGATCGTTTTCGGAGCGATCCTGCTCATCTTAGGTCTCATCTTCAACATGTCGATCCTGTGGTCCATCGGCGTCGTTCTTCTCGTGATCGGCGCGGTGTTCTGGATTCTTGGATCGGTGGGCCGTCCGGTCGCAGGTCGGCGGGCCTGGTACTGAGCCCGAACGCCGGGTCTACCGGCGGAGCCCGGCCGAAGTCAACGCCGCAACCGTCATCTCGCGTAGGACGGACCGTGAGCTGGCTTCGGCCGTTCGCGTGCTCCCGGGCTTCAAGCTGTGGGCTGTCGAGTTCAGCAGACCGAAAGTGGCGTGGGCCATCAGGCGTGCGTCACCTTCGGTGAGTTCGGGGTCGCGGCGCCGCAAGATCTCCACCCAGATCTCCACATACAGTCGCTGCTTGCGGCGCACCTGACGCTTCGCTGTGGCGGGCAGATTGCCGAGGTCGCGGTCCTGGATGCGAATCAGGTCCGATTCGCCGAGCGCGAAATCCAGATGAAAGTCGATCAGGGCCGCCAACGCGTGGTCGGCATCCTCGGCTTTGTCAGCGACCTCGGTGGCGCCGGCGAGCAGCCTGGTGCTGATGCCCACCAGAAGCTCGACGAGCAATGCCTCTTTGTTGGGAAAGTGCCGGTAGATCGCGGGCCCGCTGACGCCGGCGGCCGCCCCGATGTCCTCCAGCCTGACGGCGAGGTAACCGTGTTCGGCGAACAGCCGCTCGGCCGCGGCGACCAGCTGGCCTCGCCGGTCTGATTTGGCCCTGCTGCGCGGCGAGGTGGCCGTCGACCGGGCTGGCGTCGGCTGAGCCGACGATCGGGCTGGCGTGTTCATGACGTGAACCTCCGGCCGATGGTAGACAGCATCAGTTAATGATGATTAACATACCACTCGGTTAGTCGCCATTAACTAAAGGTGGTTTCAGCGATGGCAGCGCGGACATCTCATCGCAACGATCACGTCGTGTTGGTCGAACAGCTGCGGGCCAAACTTGCCAGGGCCGCGCTGGGGGGGCCCGAACGTGCCCGTGAGCGGCATGTCAGCAGGGGCAAGCTGCTCCCGCGCGACCGCGTCGACGGGTTGCTCGACCCCGGGAGCCCGTTTCTGGAACTTGCCGCGCTGGCCGCCGACGGCATGTACGACGACGAGTGTCCCGGCGCGGGAATGATCGCCGGCATCGGGCGCGTCTCGGGCCGCGAGTGCATGATCGTCGCCAACGACGCGACGGTGAAGGGCGGCACCTATTACCCGATCACGGTCAAGAAGCATTTGCGCGCGCAGGAGATCGCGCTTCAGAACCGGCTTCCGTGCGTGTACCTCGTCGACTCGGGAGGCGCGTTCCTGCCCCGCCAGGATGAGGTGTTCCCCGACCGTGAGCACTTCGGCCGCATCTTCTACAACCAGGCCACCATGAGTGCCAAGGGAATTGCGCAGATCGCCGCCGTCCTCGGGTCCTGCACCGCCGGTGGGGCGTACGTGCCGGCGATGAGCGACGAGGCAGTGATCGTGCGCAACCAGGGCACGATTTTCCTCGGCGGCCCGCCACTGGTGAAGGCGGCGACGGGGGAGGTCGTCACCGCCGAGGAGCTCGGTGGCGGTGACCTGCACTCGAAGGTGTCCGGCGTCACCGACCACCTGGCCCACGACGACCGGGACGCGCTGCGGATCGTGCGTCGTATCGTCGGCACGCTGGCGCCCAAAGCGGCGGCACCCTGGGATGTCGCTCCGGTCGTCGATCCGATCGCCGACCAGACCGAGCTCTACGACGTCGTGCCCGTGGACTCCCGGGTGCCCTACGACGTCCACGACGTCATCAACCGCATCGTCGACGGTGGTGAGTTCGCCGAATTCAAGGCCGAGTACGGCGCCACGCTCGTCACCGGGTTTGCGCACATCCACGGCCATCCGGTCGGGATCGTCGCAAACAATGGCGTGCTGTTCGGTGAGTCGGCCGTCAAGGGCGCCCACTTCATCGAGCTGTGCGACAAACGCAACACACCGCTTCTTTTCCTGCAGAACATCTCCGGCTTCATGGTCGGCCGTGACTACGAGGCGGGCGGTATCGCCAAGCACGGGGCGAAAATGGTCACCGCTGTTGCCTGTGCGCGGGTGCCGAAGTTGACCGTGGTGATCGGCGGGTCCTACGGCGCCGGCAACTATTCGATGTGCGGCCGGGCCTATTCGCCGCGGTTCCTGTGGATGTGGCCGAACGCCAGGATCTCGGTAATGGGTGGCGAGCAGGCCGCATCCGTGCTGGCCACTGTGCGCGGGGACATGTCGCCAGAGGAGGAAGAGGCGTTCAAGGCGCCGATTCGCGCCCAGTACGAGGACCAGGGCAACCCCTACTACTCGACCGCGCGGTTGTGGGACGACGGGGTCATCGATCCTGTTGACACCAGAGCCGTTGTCGGATTGGCACTTTCGGTGGCAGGCCAGGCTCCGCTGGAGCCGGTGTCCTACGGCGTCTTCAGGATGTGACCATGTTCGAAACAGTTCTGGTAGCCAACCGCGGGGAGATCGCCGTCCGGGTGATTCGCACGCTGCGGGGCATGGGCATCCGCTCGGTCGCCGTGTTCAGCGACGCTGATGCCCGCGCCCGTCATGTCGCCGAAGCCGATGTCGCGGTCAATATCGGCCCTGCGCCGGCGCGGCAGAGCTATCTCTCCATCGATGCGCTGCTCGCGGCGATCGAACGCACAGGAGCCCAGGCCGTCCACCCCGGTTACGGATTCCTTTCCGAGAACGCTCATTTCGGCGAGGCCCTGAGGTCCGCCGGCGTGGTGTTCATCGGGCCGCCGGTGGCCGCGATCCAGACGATGGGCGACAAGATCTCGGCGAAGGCTGCGGTCTCTGAATTCGGTGTTCCCGTGGTGCCGGGGATTTCGCGACCCGGCCTGACCGACGACGACTTGATTTCGGGCGCCCCTGGCATCGGCTTCCCGGTGTTGGTGAAGCCATCGGCCGGCGGTGGTGGCAAGGGCATGCGCGTTGTGCACGATGCGTCCGAACTTCCCGCGGCACTTGCGAGTGCGCGTCGTGGAGCGGCATCGTCGTTCGGCGACGACACGCTCTTCCTGGAGCGGTTCGTGTTGAATCCCAGACACATCGAGGTGCAGGTGCTCGCCGACAACCACGGCAACGTGGTGCACCTGGGTGAGCGTGAATGCAGCCTGCAGCGCCGTCATCAGAAGGTCATCGAGGAAGCGCCATCCCCCTTGCTGGACGAGCAGACTCGGGCCCGAATCGGCGCCGCGGCCTGCGACACGGCCCGCAGTGTCGCCTACACGGGGGCTGGCACCGTCGAGTTCATCGTGTCCGCCGACCGACCCGACGAGTTCTTCTTCATGGAGATGAACACCCGCCTGCAGGTGGAGCATCCGGTCACCGAGATGGTCACCGGATTCGACCTGGTGGAATTGCAGGTTCGCGTCGCGGCGGGGGAGAAGCTGCCCATCGCGCAGGACGACATCCGCCTCCACGGGCATGCGATCGAGGCACGGGTGTACGCCGAAGACCCCGCCCGTGGCTTCCTCCCAACCGGCGGTGAGGTGATCGGGCTGAAAGAGGCGGCCGGCGCCGGGATCCGTATCGATTCCGGGTTGGCGCGCGGCACCGTGGTCGGCAGTGACTACGATCCGATGCTGGCCAAAGTGATCGTGCACGCACAGGACCGGCCGTCGGCTTTGCGCGCATTGGACATCGCGCTGGCCGACACGGCGGTGCTCGGCGTGACCACCAACGTGGAGTTCCTGCGCTTCCTGCTCGCCGACCCGGACGTGGCGGCAGGCAACCTGGACACCGGGCTCCTCGACCGACGGCTGCCAGATTTCGTTCCGGCGCCGCCGACGGACGACGACCTCGTCGCCGCGGCAGCGTATCGCTGGCTGAAATCCTGGCCGACAACAGCATCCGATCCGTGGGAACTGCCGTCGGGGTGGCGCATCGCTGGTCGCGCCCCGACATCGATCCGGCTGCGTGCGGGAGAGCGAACCGACCACGTGTGGTTGACGGGTGCGCCCGACGATGCGACTGCTGCCGTCGAAGGTGGTCAAACCCGCTCACTACGAGCCTTGTTGACCGACGACGTGCTGACCGTCACGATCGACGGAGTGCGCTCCGACCGTCTCGTCGCCGACATCGGCGGGCAGGTGTGGCTGGCCGGTGCAGGGCGCGTCGTGATGGTCGAGGAAGTGCGGGAAGCCCCCGTGCGTCCCGACGACGAACACAGTGGTGACGCCGAACTGACCAGCCCGATGCCCGGGGCGGTGGTGGCGGTCGGCGTCGACGACGGTGCGGCCGTGACAGCGGGGACCGTCGTGGTCACCGTCGAGGCGATGAAGATGGAGCACGCGCTGTCCGCGCCCGTCGACGGACTGGTCGAACTGTTGGTCGGCGCGGGCGAACAGGTGAAGGTGGGTCAGGTGCTGGCCCGGATAACGGCAACCAAGGAGCCGCAAGCATGAGTGATTTCCTGGCGACGGGCACCCTGCCCGACCACTACGAGCAGCTGGCCAAGACGGTGCGCGATTTCGCCCAGAGCGTCGTCGCCCCCGTCGCGGCCAAACACGACGAAGAGCATTCCTTCCCGTACGAGGTCGTGTCGGGAATGGCCGACATGGGTCTGTTCGGGCTGCCGTTCCCCGAGGAGTACGGCGGCATGGGCGGCGACTACTTCGCCCTGTGCCTGGCACTCGAGGAGCTCGGCAAGGTCGACCAGAGCGTGGCGATCACACTGGAGGCCGGGGTATCGCTGGGCGCGATGCCGGTGTACCGATTCGGCACCGAGGAGCAGAAGCAGGAATGGTTGCCGCTGTTGGCTTCTGGAAAGGCGCTCGGTGCCTTCGGGTTGACCGAGGCCGGAGGCGGTAGCGATGCCGGGGCGACCAAAACCACCGCCAAATCGGATGGATCAACTTGGGTTATCAACGGCAGCAAGCAGTTCATCACGAACTCGGGCACCGACATCACCAAGCTCGTCACGGTCACCGCCGTCACCGGCGAGAGCAACGGCAAGAAGGAGATCTCGTCGATCCTGGTGCCCGTTCCGACCCGAGGTTTCACCGCCGAGCCCGCGTACAACAAGGTCGGCTGGAACGCCTCGGATACCCATCCTCTCAGCTTCGACGATGTCCGCGTGCCCCAGGAGAACCTGCTCGGCGAGCGCGGGCGCGGCTACGCCAACTTCCTGCGCATCCTCGACGAGGGCCGCATCGCGATCGCCGCGTTGTCGGTCGGCGCGGCGCAGGGCTGCGTGGACGAGAGCGTCAATTACTCCAAGGAGCGCGAGGCGTTCGGCCGTTCGATCGGCAGCAATCAAGCGATTGCCTTCAAGATCGCGCGGATGGAGGCCAGGGCGCACGTCGCCCGCGCCGCCTACTACGACGCTGCCGCACTCATGTTGTCCGGCAAGCCTTTCAAGAAACAGGCCGCGATCGCCAAGCTCGTGGCCAGTGAGGCGGCGATGGACAACGCGCGCGACGCCACGCAGATTTTCGGGGGGTACGGCTTCATGAACGAGTATGCGGTGGCGCGGCACTACCGTGACAGCAAGATCCTCGAAATCGGTGAGGGGACAACGGAAGTGCAGTTGATGCTGATTGGCCGGGAGCTGGGCCTGTGATGAGCGACACGACCGACAGAAAGATCGTCGTTCAGCGGGGGCTGTGGTTCGAGGAGTTCGAAACGGGTGTGCTGTACCAGCACCGGCCCGGGCGGACCATCACCGAAGCCGACAACGTGCTGTTCACCACGCTGACCATGAACACTCAGGCGCTGCATCTCGATGCGGCGTTCTCGGAGGCGCTGCCGCCGTTCCACCAGCGGCTCGTGAACTCGATGTTCACGCTCTCCACGCTGGTCGGCCTTTCGGTCGCCCAGCTGACGCAGGGCACGATCGTGGGCAACCTCGGATTCGGCGAAGTCGCCTTTCCCAAGCCACTGTTCCACGGTGACACCCTGTACGCAGAGACCGAGGTGACCGACAAGCGCGAATCCAGGAGTCGGCCGGGCGAGGGGATCGTGACGTTCAGCCACGTCGGCCGCAATCAGCACGGCGACATCGTGGCCACCGCGTCGCGGAAAACGATGGTGCGCAAGCGACCCGAAGGGGTAGCCGAGTGAGCCTGGCACCCGGAATCGCGTGGCTGTTCTGCCCGGCCGATCGTCCGGAGCGATACCAGAAGGCCGCGTCCGCTGCCGACATCGTGATTCTCGATCTCGAGGACGGCGTCGCGGCCAAGGACCGTCCCGCGGCGCGTCAGGCGCTGATCGACACGCCACTCGACCCCGGCCGCACGGTGGTGCGGGTCAATCCGAGTGGGACATCGGACCACGACCTCGATCTCGCAGCCGTCGCCAAGACGCCCTACACCACCGTCATGCTCGCCAAGTCCGAGACTGCCGAGCAGGTCGCCGCCTTGGCCCCGTTGAACGTCTTCGTGTTGATCGAGACGCCGCTGGCCGCACTCAATGTCGTGGAGCTCGCACGTGCGGACAACACATACGCACTGATGTGGGGTGCCGAAGATCTGTTCGCGGCGCTCGGTGGCACGGCGAACCGGTACCCCGACGGCTCCTATCGCGAAGTGGCCCGTCACGTCCGGTCGCAGACTCTACTGGCCGCAAAAGCCTACGGGCGGTTGGTCTTCGACTCGGTGTTCCTGGATATCAAGAACCTGGTCGGGTTGCGAGCCGAGGTTGACGACGCGGTCGCCGTCGGATTCGACGGCAAGGTCGCGATCCACCCGACCCAGATCGCCGTCATCCGAGAGGGTTACGCCCCGACCGATCAGGAGGCGGACTGGGCGCGACGTGTCCTGGCCGCCGCCCGCGACGAGCGCGGGGTGTTCCAGTTCGAGGGGCAGATGGTGGACATGCCGGTACTTCGGCGCGCCGAGCGGATCGTGGCGCTCGCTCCGTAGTCACTTGCGCTTGGCGGCGGCCAAGCGAGCTGCGAACTCGGGCGATTCGATCGATGTTGCCTGGGGGCCGATCTCGACGTCGACCGCAAGCCGATGCTGGTCGGAGTCCACGGTGCCCGGGTTTGCCGTGGCGCGCATCGAGGCCTTGGTCGCGAGGACGACGTCCCTCGGTGCACTGGCCGGGCCCGCCGCGAGAGTGCGTGCGGTTGCCACCGGATCGCCGGCGACCTCGAGCGCGAGGCCATGGCGCACGGCGGCGTCGGCGTCGAAGCGCATGCCGAACAGCAGCGAGGCGCGAGCGACCTGGGGCCCGACGAGTCGTTGCAGCATCCAGGTGGCGCCTCCGCCGGGGTGGATTCCGAGCTTCTGGAATCGTGGGTCGAAGACCGCGGCGGGTCCGGCGATCCGGACGTCCGCCGCGAGCGCCAGATTGAGGCCCGCTCCCACCGCGGCGCCGTTGACGGCCGCGATGGTAGGCAATGCGCAGTCGGCGACCGCGAGGAAGCCGTCGTAGATCACGCGGAGCCCATCCTCGGCGGCCGCACCCAACGCGGTGAGATCGGCGCCCGCGCAGAACGCCTTGCCGGCGCCGGTGACGATCACGGCGTGCACGTCCGGGTTTGCCTCGGCGGCATCGACCGCCGCGCGCAAGGCCGCCGAGATCTCAGCGGTCACCGCGTTGCGACGGTCGGGATCGTTGATGGTGATGAGCGCGACGCGGTCTTCGACGTGCGTCAGTACAAGATCGGACACCCGGTCAGCCTAACGACAGGGTGCGCAGCAGAGCAGCGGCCCTCACGTCGCCGTCCACGGTCAGCGCAATGTGAACTTCCGTGGCTTCGGACTCGCCGCGCCGTCGCCATCGCACGACCACGTCCTCGCCGTACTTGATCGGACTGCGGTACTCGATCACCGCCCGGTAGGGCGGCGTGCACACTTCGGGCACCAGTGCCATGACCTCGTGGATCGCGTGCCAATACGCCGTGTTGGTGACATGTTCGAAAAGGTCGATGTCGGTGCGGCGCAGAGCGAACGGAACCGCCTCGTCGGTGGCGTCGGGGTTCTCCAGCCAGGGTCGCCACCTCAGACGGTGCTCGTCGGTCGTCGTCGAGAACCGCTCGATGAGGGAATCTGTTGCGCGTTGCGGCGTCAGGGTTTTCGCGTTGATGGCGATCCAGAACCCCTCGGTCTCGATGCGTCCGCCATCGCTTCCGACGAGGTCGACGCGCATGGTGCACCAACGTGTCGACAGCGCCGAGCACCATCTGCTGAACGAGACTTCGTTGGGGAATTCGATCGGCTCGATCACGTCGATCACCGTGCGCTGGACCAGCCAGTGCGGATGGTCTTCGGCCTCGCCGGCATCGACGAGGTTTTCGGCGCCCACCTCCTGGATGTACCGCGCCACGCCGTCGAGGCGCAGGTTCAGATCGCTGCCGATGTCGCCCGTGGCAACCCGCCACGCGGTGCGGTACACGTAGCCGGATTCCGGCAGCGCAGCCAGGCGACGGTTCACATCCTCGGTAGCCATCGATGGTCAGCCTACGGTTCGGCGCCACCGAAGCAGATACCGGTAGTACAGCGCGCGCCGCGTGGTCGCTCCGGGGATCACGTCGTCGGCGACGGCGCGGATCTCCGCGAGACTTTCGCGAGGATCCGTCATCACCAATCCGACATCGGGTGTCTCGCGATGCAGCCGCGAGGCGACGCGGACGGCCGGCAAGCTGAGGCCCGCCCAAATCCAGTCCAGCGCAGTCTTGTTCGCGCTGAGTCCGACGACCGCGATCTCACCCGAGGGCGTCAACAACTCGCGCGCCTTGCTCAGCGCCGCGCGCAGGTCCATGTGGTGGATCGTCGCGACGAACGTGATCAGGTCGAAGCGGACATCGCCGGGGTCGTAGGCGTCGAAGGATCGCTCGACGATCGTGACATTCTGTCGGCCGGCGAGTCGCTCCTGCGCACGCCGCACCGCGGCCGGGTCCGCGTCGATGCCGACAATCGATCGTGACAGCGGTGCCAGGCGTTCGGCCAGCAGGCCGTCACCGCATCCGACGTCGAGGACGACGCCGTGGTGCTCGTCGGCGATGGTCGCGAGCCAGGGGTGGTAGGCGGTGTTGTGGTTCCAGTAATCGGTCATGCCCGGCTCAGCCGGCGCTACCGAAGCACTCGGCGAGGAAGTGAGCAGCAGATGTCCATGCCCTCGCCGAGGCGGACTCGCTGAAGAGCACACCTCGCGACGGATCGTTCGCGAAGGGAGCCATGAACGCGTGCATCGTGTTGCCGTACGCGTGCAGCTGCCAGTCGATGCCCCTGCCGGAGAACTCGGCACCCAGTGCGACCACGTCCTCCGGCGGAGCAAACGGGTCGTCCCAGCCGTGGAACACGATGATCTTCGCGGTGACGGCGGGCTGCTCATCGGCGTCCTGCGGAGGTTTGAGGAGTCCGTGGAAGCTGGCGACGCCGACGAGAGGATGGCCGTGCCGAGCCAGGTCGAGTACACATAGTCCGCCGAAGCAGAAGCCGATGGCCGCCATGCGCTGCGCATCGACCTGTGGCGCCGCGCACAAGGTCTCGAACACGGTGCCAAGGCGTTTGGCCAGCGCGAGACGATCCTCGACGAAGCCGGCCATCGCCGCGCCGGTGGTTTCGATGCCACCGCGGCTGACGTCCTCGCCGAACAGATCCACGGCGACGGCCTGGTAGCCCTGCTCCGTCAGGCGGGCCGCGAACTGCAGCTGCGCGTCGCTGCGCCCTTCCATGCCGTGGAAGACCAACACAGTCGGCGGAGACTCGACTTCGTCGTCGTGGATGTCGTCGTGGACCAGCACAGAGTCGAAGAACCTGCCGTCGATGTCGTGCCGCAGGGAGGTGTGATGCACCGTCACGGGACTGACGTTTCCAGGTCCTCGGGCCTTGCGCGAGGGCGTTCGCTGCCCGCAGAACCCGGGACTTGGGCGTCGTCGGTCAACGACACGATGACCGACGACGCCGAAGTCCGGACGGGCAGCTAGAACTCGCCCCAGCCGCCCTGCGCCATCGTCTGGAATTTCCAGCCGCCGTCGGTCTTGACCAGCAGGTCTCCGTAGCGGACGTGCTGACGGTGCTCACCTGCGGTGATGGTCGCGTCGGTGATCACGAACACCAGGTTCTCGTTGATGAAATGAGGCGTTCGGACAGAATCCATCGAGACGTCGCCGACCTCGCCGAGCTGTTCGGTCATCTGAGCGATGAAGGTTTCGCGGTCACATGACGCCGCGTAGCCGTCGGTCACCTCGTTGAGCGGGAACATCGCTTCGTCGGCCATCGCTTCGATGTCTTTGGCGACTGCCAGTGCGTCGTAACGCGAGAACCACGCGAGGACGTCATCGACGTCGGTGGGCGACGGAGCGAACGCGCCGTGGGCAGGAAAAGAAGCCATGAGATCTCCTCACTATCTACGTACACCGTACACCGTACACCGTACACCCATGTCGGGATAGGATCGCCCGCGTGGACAGAAGCAGTGCCGGCGACCCGGTCCGCACCCTGGAGCTGTTGTGGAGGGCACCCCACAACGCGAGGGCGGCACGCGGACCGAAGCAGCGCACATCGATCGATGCCGTGGTCGCCGCCGCCATCCACATCGCCGATACCGACGGACTGTCGGCTCTGACCATCCGTGCAGTCGCAAAGAAGCTGGGTATCGCGCCCATGGCGACGTACACCTACGTGCCGGGCAAGGCCGAACTCCTCGACTTGATCCTCGATTCGGTGTACCTGGACATGCCGCGCACCGACATCTCTCGAATGCATTGGCGAGAAAAGGTTTCCATCGTTGCGACGGAAAACCGGACCATGCTCGTTCAGCATCCGTGGGTTGTGCAACTGGCCACCACCCGTCCGCCGCTGGGGCCGGGCACCTGCGCGAAATACGAGCACGAATTGCATGCATTCGACGGCCTCGGGCTCAGCGACCTCGAGATGGATTCGGCTCTGACGTACGTGCTCGGCTTCGTCACGGCGGTCGCCCGTATCGCGATCGACACCAGCCATGCCCGGGTAAACAGCGGAATCAACGACCGGACCTGGTGGGAACGTGCGGAACCGCTGCTGGCGAAGGTGTTCAATGCAGAGAAATACCCGCTGGCGGCACGGGTGGGCGCAGCAGCGGGGCAGGCGTACGACAGTGCCTACAACGCGGATCACGCCTACGAATTCGGGCTCGCGCGAGTGCTGGACGGGCTCGCGACGGTGATCGACCACCCACCCGGGTAAAGGTGGACGCTCACCACGCCAGAGGTGCATCGGGCGCCACGACGTCCATGTGAAACTCGTGGCCCCGATAGGTGTACGTCTCCCCGATGTGGCTCCGGTCGCGGTCGTCCCGGAACCGAACCGTTCCGCTGCTCCATCGCTCGGCTCGATGCGCCGCCCACGAGGCGCGGCAGTGCAGTGACGCCGCATCGTGCCGAACCTCGACGGCCGCAACTCCGGGCGATGATGCGCGCGTGACGATCTCGGCGACATCCTCCCGCGGCAGGACCGGGCGGCCGCTGAGCGTGATCACGACGCGGCAGCGGCGCCGGACTGCCTCAGGCGTGGGGCCGATCTGGATGCGCGGATCGTCAGTGCGCAGTTCGCGCACGAGGCTTTCGGCGCCGGCGCCAGAAACGAACAGGCTCACGTCCTGGCCGAGGAAGCAGGCCGCGGTGCGAATCAGGGAGCCCGGGCCGTGTTCTGCGGCGTCTATTTCGACGGCGACTTCTGGGATGTCGTAACGAAGCCCATGGACTCTCGCCTCAGGATCGGGGACTAGTCGTGACACAGCGAGTGATTCGGCGTTCTTGGCCGCGGTGCGATCGGCGACGTCACGTCCTGCCCAGTCGGCTCCGTTGTGCCACGCGACGGCATCCCGCGCATGGTGCAGGACGGCGCCGCACGTCATCGCGCGATGCGCGAACTCCCAGTCCTCACCGCCGTACTGGTCGAATGACTCGTCGAATCCTCCGCAATAGTCGAATAATTCGCGACTGCAGCACATCACCGAACTGATCACGTACCGATAGGAGCGATGGTCGATGTCGAGCAGGTTCTTGCTCCGGTGGTACGCGTCGCAGAGCCAGCGCGGCTCGTCGAGGGTGCGGGGGATGTGATGACCCGACCACCACTGCGGCAACTGCGCCGGGGTCCAGCCGGTCAGGTCGGCATGGCGCCGTCGTCCGACCACCAGCGCGTCGGGCAGCAGTGAGGGCAGACGCGCGACGGCGGTGAGGTAGTGGGGCTCTGGCACGGTGTCAGCATCGAGGAAGCACAGGACATCGGCGTCGGTGTGGCGGACGCCGAGGTTGCGGGCCGCCGCGGCACGAAAGCCCTTGTCCTGCTGGCGGACCACCGAACAGCGCAACGACGTGGCCGAGACATCGGGTGGCTGCCGGGACCCGTCGTCGCAGACGACGACCTCGACGAGCTCACGGGGATAGTCTTGCGCGCCGAGCGCGGCCAGCACGAGGTCCAGCTCGGCCTGCTGCTCGTAGAAGGGAACGATGACCGCCAACGCCGCCGGCCGGCGCGGGGGCTCTCGGTCGAGGAGGTCCCAACGATTGCCCGGGACGACATACCGACCGTCGGTCAACGGCAGTGCTTTCAGCGATGTCATCGATGGCAGTCCGCGAAGAACTCGGCGTACTGGCGCGCGACGTGCTCTGGGGTCGGTCTCAGCACCGTGTCGGCGGTGAGCCACGTTGATTCCGGTGTGGCCAAGGCGTATTCGATTGCAGATCGCAAGCCCGCGGCGGTGTCTGGATACAGCGTCAGAGAACCTGGGTTGCGTTCCTCGAACTCCAATGTGTAGCGGTGGGTCGGCGCCAGCGGACGTCGACCGGCCGACAGCCAGGAATTGATCGAACCCGAAGCCGAGATGTGCCGATGGGCCACGACGGGGACGGCGACTCGTTGCAGCATTGCCGGCACCTGTGAGTCGGCGACGTGCCCCGTGACGTGGAAGGTGACGCCTTTGCGATGGGCGCAGGTCTGCAGATCGATCGCCACATCGTCATGGCCGAGCGAGGTTTCGCCGATCGCCAGCATCTCCACCCCGCCGGATTCGGGCAGCGCCGCAAGTACCTCGGCGTGGCCCTTGCCCGGATAGATGTAACCGAACACGCCCACGGTCCGGTCGCAGCCGCGGGTGGCGGGAGCGCAGGCCCGGGGACCGATCGGCAGCGGGATCACCGCGAGGCGCGATGGCTCTATGCCGCAGTCGCGCAACAGTTCACGCTCATGATGGCTGCTGACGACGACTCCCTGGCAGGCCGCCGACACGGCGGCGTACGCCTCGGTCCTGCGGGCGAAATTCTTGCCGTCGGATGGTTGAGGTATGTCGTGAAGCGTCGCGGTCGTCTGTCCCAGGGCGCTGGCTGCCAGTGACGCGATGGTGTCGGCGGCGTATTCCGGACAGTCCCCGAACAGGCGGTCGGTGAACTGGAGATGGATGGCGTCGGCGCGCAGCGGCGTCGAGAGGATGCCGTGGTGCGCCGTCCACTGTCTGCGCACATCGAAACCGCCGGCGCGCATGGTCCCGTAGAGATTCCAACCGAATCGGACGACGCCGTGCGGGCGGGGTCCGACGAGCAGATGGGTGATGGTCACGACGCGGCAGAGACCTTGAGGAGCCCGAGGATGTCCATCATCTCGGCATGTCTGGTGATCGCCAATGTGACGTAGTCGGGGTTGGCAACATACCAATCCAGCTGTGCCGCATGCACGCTGTCCACGGAGAGGCGGGTGCCGTGGTGCATCCAGTGGCTGCGGGGCGCGGCATCGAGAGCCAGAGCGGTGAGTACCCGTGGTTCCAGGGGTGCGTGCACGGAGTCCAGGAGAGTGCGGCTGATCGTGGGCACCGGTAGGCGCAAGTCTGCGGCGTCCAGGATTCGGCGTCCGAGTGCCTCGAGCACCGGGTTACCGGGATGGTTGATGGTGTGTGCGGCCTGGGCCCCGGACTCCTCGAGGACATCCGAGACGCTCACGTCGCAGTCACGCCGCTCACGGCGCGCGAGTTCCGCGCGACTGGCCTCGGCAGCAGAATGAAATTGTTCAGCCGTCACATCGATATCCCAGGTCGCGGTCGTGGACAGCCCTGCTCGAGCGGCGGCCACGGTACGCAGGTCGTGGTAGGGCACCGCTGGTGGGACCACCGAGCGGTCGGCGGGGTGCCGGACGATGGCCTGGAATGGGTACAGGCCCGCGTATCGGATCACCGGCCATCGAATGCAGGTCGCGGACGGTGAAAGTCGTTCTGCCAGTTCGGAAGTACCGAGTGGGAGATCCCGGTAACCGTCACGGATGGGCTGACTGATCAGCATGGCGGACTTCGCGAGCAGCGTGTCGAGGTGCGGCAGGTCGCTGAGACCTAGCTCGTGTACAGGAGGGATGCGCACAGTGCGGTACGGCCGGTCCGGCACGGCATCGAGCACTTGTCTGAGTGCTTCGGCCTGGCAGTTCCCGACGACGAGCCACAGCGGGCGGTGGTCGGGCGGCGCAGCGTCCTCGCCGTAGAAGACGCCGTAGTGCTTCCGGCGTCCGGTGTCGGAGTTCACGCTGCGAGGTTACTTGCACACCGACCGGGGTAATGTCCGGTTACGCATTCGTCGAGACAACGGCGGGCCGTTATTCTGCCCGGGTGTCGTCTGACGGAGGTTGATGTTGATCCGATTGGCGTCCGTGCCTGCCGCCCATCCGTTCGTCGGCTCCACCACCGATCCAGCGCTCGTCTCGCTTCTTCCTGACCCGATTCCTCCGGGAGCGACGCTGGCCGGCCAGTGGTGGCCTCCCCGTTGGCTCGACCCGGGATATCTAGGCGAGCACATCCACGAAATCGACGTCCTCCATGTCCATTTCGGATTCGAAACGGTGGCCCTCGATGATTTGCGTGCGGTCTTCGAGGTGCTGCGCGCACACCGGGTGCCACTCGTGGTCACGGCGCACGACCTGACCAATCCGCATCTGACCGATCAGGCGTCCCACAGAGCCCGGCTCGATCTGCTGTTGCGCGAGGCCAGCGCAGTGATCACGTTGACGCGGGGCGCGGCGCACGCGATCGCGCAGGGGTGGGGTGTAGAGGCGATGGTGCTACCTCATCCGCATCTCTTGCCGGCCGAGTGCGTGGGGGCCCGGCGCACGACGAGGGCGGTGCCAGTGGTCGGTGTGCACGGAAAGTTCTTGCGAGCGAACGTCGATCCGTGGCCGATCATGGACGCGCTCGTCGCCGCCGAGTGGACGGGCGGTGTCGCACTGCGATTGGACTTCGACGAGAATGCGGTCCTGGCGGGGAGCCCGGAGCTTGCACTGCAAGATCGGTTGTCGGCCTACGACGCGGCGGGCGTCGACGTGCGAGTGCATCCGCCTTTTTCCGACGCGGAACTCATCGACTACCTGGGCCAGATCGATGTGATGGTGCTGCCGTACCGGTTCGGCACACATTCCGGTTGGGTGGAGGCATGTTTCGATGCCGGTGTGCTCGCGGTGGTTCCGAACTGCGGGTTCTTCGGTGAACAGCACGCGTCGGGCGTCTTCGGGTTCGGTCCCACCGAATTCGATCCCGATGGTCTCCTGCATGCCGTCGAGGGTGCGGTGTCGGAGGTGCGCGCCGCGCATGGGCTTCAGGATCGCGTCCGTCGGCACGAACGGGTTCGCGAGCGAAGCGTCGTGCGAGGTCGCGTCGCCGACATCTACCGGCGTGCACTGGCGGCACGAGACGCGGCATGACAGGGGTACAGAAAGGTGTCGGCAGTGAATGACGCGATGACGGGTTTCGACCGGCCGGTGCAGACCTGGCGAGACATTCCGGGTTGGTTCCAGTGGCGGGAGGGGCAGGAGGAAGCCGCTGAGTTCTTCTCCGACGGCGACCGGTTCGTCGAGGTGGGCTGCTACCTGGGCCGCAGCATTTGCTCGCTGGCCGAGGTGGTGGCTGCGCGCGGACTCGATGTCGAGATCATCGGCGTCGACTGGGCGCGGGGGAGCGGGCCCGAAGGCCCCGCTGACGTCAATGCCCACGGGCCCGCTGTGGAGTTCGGCGGGGGCACCATGGCGGGGCTTCTGCATCGCAATCTGATCGCCTGCGGCGCCGCGGACGCGGTCCACCTCCTGATCGACGATTCGGTATCGGCGGCCAGGCTCTTCCCAGACGAAACCCTGGCGTGGGTGCATCTCGACGCGCGGCATGACTACGACAGCGTTCGGGCGGACATCGAGGCCTGGCGCCCTAAAGTGCGGCCTGGCGGCTGGCTGTCCGGCGACGACTACGACAGCTGGAACTGGCCCGGTGTGGTGCAGGCCGTTGCAGACGCGCTGGACGGGGCCACTCCCTGGTGCACCGCGCAGTGGCGCTGGGTCAAGCCCTAGGCGGCGCCCCCGGCAGGGATCGAACCTGCGGCCAACCGCTTAGAAGGCGGTTGCTCTATCCACTGAGCTACGGAGGCAACGGACTCACCCTAGCGGAATGGCCGCCAAGCAATGTCCGAGTGAAAGCCTAGTTTGGCCAAATGGTGCAGCATCACACGAAAGATAAAGGGGACGTCGGCGTCGCCAAGGCCCATGCAGACCTTGCAAACAAAGGCTTTACGGTTCTGTTCCCCGCGACAGAGCACGCTCCGTTCGATCTCGTTGCCTACCCAGCCGGTGATTTTCACCGTCTGCAGGTGAAATACCGGTCGGCGCGGGCCGGAGCGATCACTGTCAAATTCCGGTCAATATGGGCCGATCGCAACGGCACCCATGCAACGCGCATGGACAAAAACTCTGGTGTGCATTTACTGTCCAGATACTGATGCCTGCTATTACGTCAACCCGTCCGCGCACGGCTTCGGGGTAACGCTGAGAATTACTCCGAGCAAGAATCGGCAGCAGGTGGGAGTATTCGATGCTGCTGCATTTCGTGAATTGCGGCCCCGGAAGTCCGCTGACCCGCTGAGTAAGCACCACGCCCGATGATGTGCGGCCGACCTCATGCTGAGTATCACGATGCTGTGGCAACAGCGACTAAAGCCGCTCCGCGGCTGACGGGCGCCGACTAGTTTGGTGCGCATGAGTAATGCGCCGGACTTGGACGCGGCCGGACTGCCGGAGGAACTCAGCCCGCTCGACCAGATCCTGCACCGTGGCGAAGCCAATCCACGCACCCGCTCGGGCATCATGACCGTCGAGCTTCTCGACACCACCCCCGAGTGGGACAGGTTCCGCACCCGCTTCGAACATGCCTCGCGCAAGGTGCTGCGGCTGCGGCAGAAGGTCGTCACGCCCACGCTTCCGACCGCGGCTCCGCGGTGGGTGGTGGATCCAGACTTCAACCTCGACTTCCACTTGCGTCGCGTGCGCGCACCGGAGCCCGGCACGTTCCGCCAGGTGATGGATCTCGCCGAGATCGCCGCGCAGTCGCCCCTCGACATCTCCCGGCCGCTGTGGACGGCCACCCTCATCGAGGGGGTGGAGAACGGCCAGGCCGCGTTGATGGTTCACCTGAGCCATGCCGTCACCGACGGGGTCGGCGGCGTCGAGATGTTCGCCAACCTGTACGACCTCGAACGCGATCCGCCGGCGCAGGCGGCGCCGCCGCTACCGGTTCCCACGGACTTGTCGCCGAACGATCTGATGCGCCGCGGGCTCAACCGTCTGCCCGGCACCATCGTCGGCAACATGCGCAACGTAGTCGTCGGTGCCGTCAAAGGTGTCGGTCATGTCGTACGCGACCCGATGAACCGGCTGGGCAGCGCCTTCGACTACGCGATGTCGGGGGTTCGTGTGGTGGGCCCGGTCGCCGACCCGTCGCCGATCCTGCGGCGGCGCAGTCTGTCGTCTCGCAGTGAGGCCATCGACATCGAGTTCGGCGATCTGCACCGGGCCTCGAAGGCAGCGGGGGGCTCCATCAACGATGCCTACCTCGCCGGTCTGTGCGGCGCGTTGCGGCTCTACCACCAGGCCAAGGGGGTGCCCGTCGACACGCTGCCGATGGCCGTCCCGGTGAATCTGCGTTCCGACGACGACCCCGCCGGGGGCAACCGTTTCGCCGGGGTCAACCTCGCGGCCCCCATCGGACTGTCCGATCCCGAGGCCCGCATCCAGAACGTCCGCTCGCAGATGACCAGCAAGCGCGACGAACGCGCCCTCGACATGGTCGGCGCGATCGCGCCCGTGGTCAGCCTCCTGCCCGACAGCGTGCTCGAATCGATGGCCGGATCGATCGTCAACGCCGACGTACAGGCAAGCAATGTGCCCGTCTATGCGGGAGACACGTTCATCGCCGGCGCGAAAGTGTTGCGCCAGTATGGTCTTGGACCGCTGCCCGGCGTCGCGATGATGGTGGTGCTGGTCTCGCGGTCGGGCTACTGCACGATCACCGCCCGCTACGATCGGGCGTCCATCACCGATCCGGATCTGTTCGCACAGTGCCTGCTCGCCGGATTCGACGAGGTTCTCGCCCTCGGTGGCGACGGGCGGGCGACACCCGCGACATTCACCGAAAATGTGGAATCCCTGGAGCGCACAGTGGATCTGAACGGAAGTGGCCAGCAGTGACGACACCGGGCAGCGGGGAAATGCGCCTCCCAGGATCGGTCGCCGAAGTGCGGGCAAGCGAAAGCGGGCCGCATGTAGGGGCGTTCTTCGACCTCGACGGGACGCTCGTCGCCGGCTTCACCGGCGTGATCATGACGCAGGACCGTTTGCGGCGCAGGCAGATGTCGGCGGGTGAATTCATCGGCATGGTGCAGGCCGGCCTGAACCACCAGCTGGGCCGGTCCGAATTCGAGGACCTTATCGGTAAGGGTGCCCGCATGCTGCGCGGCAGCTCGGTCGATGACGTCGACGAGCTCGCCGAACGGCTCTTCGTCCAGAAGGTCGTCGGCAGGATCTATCCCGAGATGCGCGAGCTCGTTCGTGCGCACATGGCGCGCGGCCACACCGTCGTGCTCAGCTCGTCGGCGTTGACCGTGCAAGTGGAGCCTGTGGCCCGCTTCCTGGGAATCAACAACGTCCTGAGCAACAAGTTCGAGACCGACGACGACGGTCTGATCACCGGCGAAGTTCAGCGCCCGATCATCTGGGGTCCTGGAAAGGCAAGGGCCGTACAAGAATTCGCGTCCGCGAATGGCATCGACCTTTCGAAGAGCTACTTCTACGCCGACGGCGACGAGGATGTCGCCCTGATGTACCTTGTCGGGAACCCGCGCCCCACCAATCCCGCGGGCAAGATGGCGGCCGTCGCCGCGAAACGAGGCTGGCCGATCCTGCGGTTCTCCAGCCGCAGCGGTGCGAGCCCCGCTTCGCAGCTGCGCACCGTCGCGGGCATCGCGAGCATGGTGCCGATCGCGGCCGGTGCCCTCGGTGTGGGATTGCTGACTCGCAACAGGCGCACGGGCGTCAACTTCTTCACCTCGACCTTCGGCCGGACACTGCTCGACATCGTGGGCATCGACCTGCAGGTCGTCGGCCGCGAGAACCTGACCGCTCAGCGGCCCGCCGTCTTCATCTTCAATCACCGCAACCAGGCCGATCCCCTCATCGCCGGCCGCCTCGTCAGCGACAACTTCACCTCGGTGGGTAAGAAGGAGCTCGAGAACGATCCGATCGTCGGCACCCTGGGCAAGATCATGGACGCCGCGTTCATCGACCGAGACGATCCACAGAAGGCCATCGAGGGGCTGAAGAAGGTTGAAGACCTTGCACGCAAAGGGCTTTCAATTCTCATTGCGCCCGAGGGCACACGTTTGGACACCACTGAGGTGGGGGCCTTCAAGAAGGGGCCGTTCCGGATCGCGATGTCGGTGGGAATTCCCGTCGTGCCGATCGTCATCCGCAATGCCGAGGTGATCGCCGCCCGCGATTCCAGCACGTTCAACCCAGGAGCCGTGGATGTCGCTGTCTACCCGCCAATCTCGGTGGACGACTGGACCCACGACAACCTTCCTGAGCGCATCGAGGAGATCCGTCAGCTCTACCTCGACACGTTGAAGGAGTGGCCGCATGGCGAACTGAAACTGCCCGACCTCTACACGCGCGCCAAACCTGCCAAGAAGGCGGCCAAGCGTAAGGCGCCCGCCAAGAAGTCCGCCGCACCCAAGGGGCGGCCGTGAAGATCCGCGCCGACGACATCGCGGCCTACACCGCCGTCGGTGACACCCTGGTCCTAGCGGCAGTGTCCTCACCTGCCGAGGAGGCGCTGCTCAACGACTGGTTGGAAGGTCAACGCCGCGCGCACCCCGATTCGACAATCGAGGTGCTCAGGCTGCCCGCCGACGACGACCCGCCACCGGCCACGCTCGCCCGGCTCGTCCAGCTGCTGGAGGCCGACCAGGATCGGTCCGTCGTCCCGGTCAGGGTGTTCTGGGTCCCCGGCGGTCTTCCGACCCGTTCCAAGGTGGTGGCGCTGATCTCCGGCCGCGACACCTACCGTCCGCCGAAAGTGTTGCAGCACAGCATCCTCAAGCGTGATCCGTCCCGGGCCCGCGTCGTCGCGGGCGAACCGGCCAAAGTCTCAGAGCTGCATCAGCGCTGGAGCGAGGCCACGGTCGCCGAGAACCCCAGGGAATTCGCGCGATTCGTGATCCGTCGGGCGATCCTGGCCATCGAACGTGTCGAACTGCGCCTGCTCGGTCCGGAATACAAGTCACCGCAGCTGATCAAGCCGGAAGTGCTGGCGTCGGCCCGGTTCCGGGAGGGGCTGGAGAAGATCCCGGGCGCGACCGTCGAACAAGCGGGCGAGATGCTCGACGAACTCAGCACCGGCTGGAGCCGGTTCTCGGTCGACCTGATCGCGTCGCTGGGCCGCGCGATCTTCAGCCGCGGATTCGACCCCAACATCGATTACGACCGGGCCGAGGTCGAGGTCATGCGCCACGCGCTGGAAACCCATCCCGCCGTGCTGCTGTTCTCCCACCGGTCCTACCTCGACGGCGCGATCGTGCCCGTCGCGATGCAGGAGAACCGACTCCCGCCGGTCCACACCTTCGCAGGCATCAATCTGTCGTTCGGGTTCATGGGCCCACTCATGCGGCGCTCTGGTGTTATCTTCCTGCGCCGCAAGCTCGACGACCCCCTGTACAAGTTCGTGCTCCGCCAGTTCGTCGGCTACATCGTCGAGAAACGGTTCAATTTGTCCTGGGCAATCGAGGGAACACGGTCGCGCACCGGAAAGATGTTGCCGCCCAAGCTCGGTCTGCTCGCCTACGTCGCCGATGCGTATCTCGACGGGCGCAGCGACGACATCTTGCTGCAGCCCGTGTCGATCAGCTTCGACCAGCTGCACGAAACCGCCGAGTATGCGCGTTACGCCCGCGGCGGCGAGAAGACTCCCGAGGGGCTGTCATGGCTCGTCAATTACATCCGGGCGCAAGGGGAGCGCAACTACGGCAAGATCTATGTGCGTTTCCCCGAAGCGGTGTCGATGCGCGAGTACCTCGGTGAACCACACGGTCCGATGACGACCGACGAGTCCGCGAAGCGTCTCGCGATGCAGAAGATGGCGTTCGAGGTGGCGTGGCGCATCCTTCAGGTCACGCCGGTCAACGCGACGGCACTGGTGTCGGCGCTGCTGCTCAGCACCCGCGGGGTCGCGCTGACGCTGGACCAGTTGCACCACACGCTGCAGGACTCGTTGGACTATCTCGAGCGCAAGCAGACCCCGATGACCAACAGCGCGTTGCGGTTGCGCACCCCTGACGGCGTGCGGGTGGCGGTCGACGCCCTGTCCAATGGACACCCGGTGACGCGCATCGACGGCGGCACCGAGCCCGTCTGGTACATCGCGCCGCAGGACGAGTTGGAGGCCTCCTTCTACCGGAATTCGCTCATCGACGCGTTCCTGGAGACCTCGCTTGTCGAGTTGGCTCTGGCCTATGCCTCGCGGGCCGAGTCGGATCGCCTCGAGGCGTTCTGGGCCCAGGTGATGCGACTACGTGATCTGTTGAAGTTCGACTTCTACTTCGCTGACTCCGCGGCGTTCCGGCAGCACGTGGCGGAGGAGATGTCGTGGTATCCCCGCACGCGAGAAGGGGAACCGGCAGAGGCCTGGGAGCGCCACGTCGAGGCCGGTGGCGAGCGGATCGACGCGTTGCTGCGGTCGAAGCGGCCGACGATCGCCGGGCCGCTGCTGCGGCCGTTCTTCGAGGCGTATCAGATCGTCGCCGACGTGCTGCTCGATGCGCCGGCGGAGATCTCGGAGAAGGACCTGACCACCAAGGCGCTCGGCCTGGGTCAGCAGTACGTGGCCCAGGGGCGGGTGCAGAGCAACGAGTCGGTGTCCGCGTTGCTGTTCGCTACCGCCCGGCAGGTCGCCATCGACCAGAAATTGCTCGTGCCTGCCGCCGATCTGGGCGAGCGCAGGCGGGCGTTCCGCAACGAACTGCGCGGCATCCTGACCGACATGGACAAGGTCGACGCGTATTCGCGGCAGCAGTTCGTCGAGCGGGAGCGCAGCCGCAGACAACTGCGCAACGCACCTGTGTCGTAGATCGCGTTCGACATGGTCATACGCTGGCTCCATGGCCTCGTCCGATCAGCTGCCGGCGCGCGCCGCACCGTCTGGCATGCGCACCGCGCCGGTGTGGTCGGTGTTCTACGGGGTGGCGCTGCTGGCCGGGGTGACGGCGGCAGCTTTGTCTGCGCTGTCGCTGACCGATGCACTGACGGCGACGGGTCTGCCCGACCCCGGCCCTACGACCACCTACGGTTTGCCGTTCGTGGAGGCAGCCGGGGAGATCGCCGCCGTGACGGCCGTGGGGTCGTTCTTGTTTGCGGCTTTCCTTGTGCCACCCCAGAAGAATCAGGTTCTCGACGCTGCCGGATACCGTGCGCTGCGCATGGGAACGGTCGCCTCGGGCATCTGGGCGGTCTGTGCCGTGCTGATGGTGCCGCTGACGGTGTCCGATGTCAGCGGGCAGCCTTTGTCGACGCGGCTGAGCTTCGCCGACATCTGGTCGGTGGCAGATCTGATCGAGATTGCCGGCGCCTGGCGGTGGACGGCCCTGTTCGCCATCCTGATCACTGTCGTCAGCATCCCTGTGCTGCGCTGGTCGTGGACGCCGCTGCTGTTCGCGGGATCTCTGTTGACGCTGGTGCCGCTCGGGCTGACGGGGCATTCGTCGGCCGGCGGCTCTCATGACATCGGCACCAACAGCCTGCTGATCCATCTGATCGCCGGGGCGCTGTGGGCCGGTGGCCTGCTCGCGCTACTGGTGCATGCGCTCAGAGGTGGCGAGTACGCCGACCTGGCGGCGCGTCGATTCTCCGCCGTCGCACTGTGGTGTTTCGTGGCGATGGCGCTGAGCGGGATCATCAACGCGCTGGTGCGGGTTCGGCTGTCAGACCTGGTGAGCACCACCTACGGCGCGCTGGTCCTGGTCAAGGTGGCGGCGCTGCTGATGCTGGGCGCCCTGGGCTGGCAGCAGCGGCGTAGGGGAGTGGCCGCTCTGGATAGGGATCCTCAGGCACGTGGTGCGCTGATCCGCCTCGCCGTCGTGGAGGCAGTGATCTTCGGGCTGACGTTCGGCGTGGCCGTTGCGCTCGGCCGTACACCCCCGCCGGCCCCGTTCGACCCGAACCTGTCGATCCCTGCCCTGGAGATCGGCTATGACCTGGCGGGACCACCGACTGCGGCCCGGCTGCTGTTCGACTGGCGCTTCGACCTCATCTTCGGCACGGCGGCGATCGTGTTCGCGCTCGTCTACCTCGCTGCGGTGCGCAGGTTGCGACGGCGTGGCGACGCGTGGCCCGCCGGACGGGTGGTGGCTTGGCTGCTGGGCTGCCTGGTGCTGTTGCTGGCCACGTCGTCAGGCATCGGCCGGTACATGCCCGCGATGTTCAGCATCCACATGGTCGCGCACATGCTGCTGTCGATGCTGGCGCCGATCCTCCTGGTGCTGGGGGCGCCGGTGACGCTGGCGCTGCGTGCGCTGCCCGCCGCCGGACGCGATGCCCCGCCGGGGCCGCGGGAGTGGCTGCTGGCCGCTCTGCATTCGCGGGTGTCTAAGGTGCTGACCAACCCGTTTGTCGCCACGGCGTTGTTCATCGTCGGCTTCTACGGTCTGTACTTCGGTGGCATCTTCGACGCGTTCGCGGGCAGCCATGCCGCCCATCTCGCGATGAACCTGCATTTCCTGTTGAGCGGATACCTGTTCTATTGGGTGGTCATCGGTGTCGACCCCACACCGCGGCCCATTCCGCATCTCGCCAAGCTGGGCATGGTGTTCGCTTCATTGCCGCTACACGCCTTCTTCGGCGTCGTGCTGATGGGTACCCAGTCGGTGATCGCCGAGGCGTTCTATCGGTCGCTGCAACTGCCCTGGCACACGGACTTGATGGGCGACCAGCGGCTCGGCGGTGGAATCGCCTGGGCCGCAGGCGAAGTACCGCTCGTAGTGGTGCTCATCGCGCTTTTCGTGCAGTGGCGCCGCAGTGACGACCGCACCGCCAAGCGGCTCGACCGGGCAGCCGATCGCGACGAAGACGCCGATCTGGCGGCGTACAACAACATGCTTGCCGAACTTGCGCGCCGCGAGCGGGAACGGCACTGACGATCGGGTCTCGTGCGGCCAGATCGTAAATCGGCCGTTTCGCTGATCTGGCCCCGCACCTGGGCCCCGCAGCCCTCTCATATTTCCAGATGTTCAGGTATTCAGGTGTTGTGCTAGCGTGGCTGCACGGGCCGGCCAGGCAACAGCGATGCAGCACATCGAGTCATGGCCGGCCCGCACCATCGACTGGTTCGGTTATCCCCACATCCTTGTTGATCCACAGCCCGCGGTCGCGGAAGCTGTGTCCGCGGGGGATATGTCGGCGGGGAAGCGCTCAATGGCGGTGTCATCAACGGGTCAGGCAGGTGCCTGACCTGTAGCCAAGGAAAGAGAAAGGCACCCGCCATGTTCGAGACACCCATCACCATCGTCGGCACCATCGCCACCAAACCCGATCGCCGCTGGGTGGGTGACCAGGAACTCATCAAGTTCCGCGTCGCCAGCAATTCCCGCCGGCGTACTGCGGACGGCACCTGGGAACCGGGGAACTCGCTGTACGCAACGGTCAACTGCTGGGGCCGCCTCATCACCGGCGTCGGCGCGGGTCTGGGGAAGGGGGACCCCGTCATCGTTGTTGGAAACGTGTACACCAGCGAATACGAAGACCGCGACGGTAACCGCAGGTCATCCCTGGAGATCCGCGCGACCTCCGTCGGCCCGGATTTGGCGCGGTGCATCATCCGCATGGAAAGCCGCAAGCATCCCGAGCCGCTGCAGCCGAATGCGCAGGCAGGGTCCGGGCCGAGCGAGGACGCCTCGGATGAGGACGGGTCGGAGCTCGTCTCGGAGGTCGAGGAGGTGCTGTCGCTGAGCGCCTAGCGGCCAACAGCGCCGATACCGGCGCGCCTAGGATGGTTCCCGACTATCGCGTGGTCCGAACCGATCGCTGCATTCGAGACCCGAGATCTGAGAAAGGCGACATCTGAGGCTATGGCCGAATTCATCTACACGATGCGGAAGGTCCGCAAGGCGCACGGCGACAAGGTCATCCTTGACGACGTCACGCTGAACTTCCTTCCGGGCGCGAAGATCGGTGTCGTCGGGCCCAACGGCGCCGGTAAGTCGAGCGTCTTGAAGATCATGGCCGGTATCGACCAGCCCAACAACGGCGACGCCTTTCTGCAACCCGGCGCGACGGTCGGCATCCTCATGCAGGAGCCGCAGCTCGACGAGACCAAGACCGTCCGGGAGAACGTTGAGGAAGGCGTCGCCGTCAAGGCGAAGCTCAACCGCTACAACGAGGTCGCCGAGCTGATGGCGACCGACTACACCGACGAGCTGATGGAGGAAATGGGCAAGCTCCAGGAGGAGCTCGATGCCGCCGACGCGTGGGACATCGACAGTCAGCTCGAACAGGCGATGGATGCGTTGCGCTGCCCGCCGCCCGACGACCCCGTCAATCATCTCTCCGGTGGTGAGAAGCGCCGCGTGGCGCTGTGCAAGCTGCTGCTGTCCAAGCCGGACCTGCTGCTTCTCGACGAGCCCACCAACCACCTCGACGCCGAGAGTGTGCAGTGGCTCGAACAGCACCTCGCCGAGTACAAAGGTGCGATCCTCGCGGTCACCCACGACCGGTACTTCCTCGACAACGTCGCCGAGTGGATCCTCGAGCTCGACCGCGGCCGCGCCTACCCCTACGAAGGCAACTACTCCACATACCTGGAGAAGAAGGCTGATCGCATTGCAGTCCAGGGACGCAAAGACGCCAAGCTGCAGAAGCGCCTCAAAGACGAGCTGGAATGGGTCCGGTCAGGCGCCAAGGCGCGCCAGGCGAAGAACAAGGCGCGCCTGCAGCGCTACGAGGAGATGGCCGCCGAAGCGGAGAAGACACGCAAGCTCGACTTCGAGGAGATCCAGATCCCGACCGGCCCGCGGCTGGGCAACGTGGTGGTCGAGGTCGAGCACCTCGACAAGGGCTTCGACGGCAGGCAACTCATCAAGGACCTGTCGTTCACGTTGCCCCGGAACGGCATCGTCGGCGTCATCGGTCCCAATGGTGTCGGCAAGACCACGCTGTTCAAGACGATCGTCGGCCTCGAACAGCCCGACAGCGGCACCGTCAAGGTCGGCGAGACGGTCAAGCTCAGCTACGTCGACCAGAGCCGCGGTGGCATCGACCCGAACAAGACGGTGTGGCAGGTGGTCTCCGACGGGCTCGATTACATCGAGGTCGGCCAGAATGAGGTGCCGTCGCGGGCCTACGTGTCGGCGTTCGGATTCAAAGGTCCCGACCAGCAGAAGCCTGCCGGCGTGCTCTCCGGTGGTGAGCGCAACCGACTGAACCTGGCGTTGACCCTCAAAGAGGGCGGCAACCTGATCCTGCTCGACGAGCCGACCAACGACCTCGACGTGGAGACGCTGAGCTCGCTGGAGAACGCGCTGGAGAACTTCCCCGGTTGTGCGGTGGTGATCAGCCACGACCGCTGGTTCCTGGACCGCACCTGTACGCACATCTTGGCGTGGGAGGGCGACTCCGACAACGAAGCCAAGTGGTTCTGGTTCGAGGGAAACTTCGGTGGCTACGAGGAGAACAAGATCGAGCGGCTCGGCGCGGACGCCGCGCGTCCGCACAGGGTCACCCACCGAAAGCTCACGCGGGACTAGTCTCGTTCTGCGGACCAGGTAACCGGGTGCGCACGCGAGGAGCAGTCCAGTCCGAGCCCCAGGGCGCCCGGTTGCAGCCAACGACGGCCGGTGCGCACGTGTGAGTCAGGAGCGGCGAATGTCGTTGAACTTCGGTGCCTTAGGCGATCCGAACCGGCCGGCAGCACCTCCCGAGATGGTCGACCGGCTGATCCCCGCCTACCTCGCCACCTATCGCGGTCCGCATGGCGGCGCGCCGGGCACCGAGGCTGCGGTGACCGGGCCGCTGCGCAGAAACGGCGGCGACACGGTGAACAGTCCTGCACTGGTCGCAGCGCAGTTGCGGCTCGGAAGCAGGCGGGCACCGGGGGAAACGAACGTCGCGGTGTACTCCGCGGACAACTCCGGCGGCTTCGGACCTGCGCTGCAAGTCGTCACCGACAACGCGACCATGCTGATGGACTCCGTCACGGTTCTGCTGCATCGGATCGGTGTCGCCTACACCGCCATCATGAACCCCGTGTTCCGTGTCCGGCGCGGCACCACGGGTGAACTTCTCGAGATCGTCGCGGCCTCGGAAGGCACCGTCATCGACGGTGTCGACGAGACGTGGGTGCATGTGCAGTTGTCGAGTTCTGTGGACCGGCGTGCACTCGACGAGGCCGAGCGATTGCTGCCGCGGGTTCTGGCCGACGCCAGGCAGGTGGCGCGGGACACGGCCGACATGGCCGCGGCACTGCGGATCCTGGCCGCCGAGCTCGACAGCGACACCGGCCGACGCTTCCCCAGCCCGGACCGCAAGGATGTTGCGGCGCTCCTCCGCTGGCTTGCCGACGGCCACTTCGTCATGCTCGGCTACCAGCGCTGCTCTGTCCGCGACGGCGAGGCCACTGTCGACGCCGCGAGCCGGCTGGGGGTGCTGCGCCTGCGGCAGGACGTGCTGCCACAGCTGACCAACAAGGACGAGCTGCTGACGTTGGCGCAGGCCACGATCCCGAGTTTCCTGCGCTACGGGGCCTACCCGCAGATCGTGGTCGTCCGTGAGCAGTCGCCGGACGGTGACGACGCCGCGGCCATCGAGCATCGCTTCGTGGGGCTGTTCACCGTCGCGGCGATGAATGCGAACGTGCTCGAGATCCCGCTGGTGTCCCGGCGCGTCAACGATGCGCTGGCTATGGCGCATCGCGACCCGAGTCATCCCGGGCAGCTGCTGCTCGACATCATCCAGACCATCCCACGATCGGAGCTGTTCGCGCTCAGCGCTCGCGGGCTGCTCGACATGGCGATGGCCGTGGTCGACCTGGGGTCGCGGCGGCGCACTCTGCTGTTTCTGCGCGCTGATCCGTTGGCGCACTTCGCGTCGTGCCTGGTCTATCTGCCCCGCGACCGGTACACCACCGCCGTCCGACTGGAGATGCAGGACATCCTGGTGCGCGAGCTCGGCGGTGTGAGCATCGACTACGCCGCGCGCGTCAGCGAATCTCCCTGGGCGGTGGTACATTTCACGGTCCGGTTGCCGGAGGACTCTCGCAAGAACGTGATCGACGTATCCGAGCAGAACGAGTCGCGCATCCAGGACCTGCTGACCGAGGCGGCCCGCACCTGGGGCGATCGGCTGCTGGGGTCTGTCCGTGCCGGCGGCCCGATCGATCAGAGCACGGCCGAGCACTACGCGTCCGCGTTCCCGGAGGTTTACAAGCAGGCCATTCCGCCCGACCATGCTCTCAACGACATCGCGATCATCGAAGAGCTGCAAGATAACTCGGTCAAGCTCGTCCTCGCGGACGGCGATGAGGCCGGAGTGTCGCACCTCATCTGGTACCTGGGCGGGCGGTCCGCGTCGCTGAGTCATTTGCTGCCGATGCTGCAATCCATGGGCGTGGTGGTGCTCGAGGAGCGGCCGTTCACGGTGACGCGGCCCGACGGTCTGCCGGTGTGGATCTACCAGTTCAACGTGTCGCCGCACCGGGGCGTCCCGGAGGCGCCATCGGGCCCCGAAAGGGAGGCCGCCGCAGAGCGTTTCGCGGATGCAGTCACCGCCATCTGGCACGGCAACGCCGAGATCGACCGGTTGAACGAGCTGGTGCTTCGTGCCGGTCTGACGTGGCAGCAGGTAGCCGTACTTCGCGCCTATGCCAAGTACCTGAAGCAGGCCGGCTTCCCGTACAGCCAGTCCCACATCGGGACCGTGCTCAACGACAACGCGCGCACCGCGCGCTCTCTGGTCGAACTGTTCGAGGCGTTGTTTCTGCCCGCGGGTCATGATCAGGCAGGGGCGAACCGGGATGCGCAGGCGGCCGCGGCCGCGGTGGCTGCTGACATCGACGCGCTGGTGAGCCTTGACACAGATCGTGTGCTGAGGGCGTTCGCCTCGATGATCCAGGCGACCCTGCGCACCAACTACTTCGTCACCCGTCCCGACTCGGCACGTGCCAAGAACGTGTTGTCGTTCAAGCTCAATCCGCAGCTGATCCACGAACTTCCGCTGCCGCGGCCCAAATTCGAGATCTTCGTCTACTCGCCGCGTGTGGAGGGTGTGCATCTCCGATTCGGGTTCGTCGCCCGCGGTGGCCTGCGATGGTCGGACCGCCGCGAGGATTTCCGCACCGAGATCCTGGGCCTGGTCAAGGCGCAGGCGGTCAAGAACGCAGTCATCGTCCCGGTGGGCGCCAAAGGCGGATTCGTGGTGAAAAACCCGCCGGCGCGCACTGGGGATGCGGCGATTGACCGCGACGCCACCCGCGAAGAGGGCGTCGCCTGCTATCGGCTCTTCATCGCGGGCCTGCTCGACATCACCGATAACGTCGACAAGGTCACCGGAGACGTCGTCGCCCCCGCCGACGTCGTCCGCCGAGACGGTGACGACGCCTATCTTGTAGTGGCCGCCGACAAAGGCACGGCGACGTTCTCCGACATCGCCAACGACGTCGCCAAGTCCTACGGCTTCTGGCTCGGTGACGCCTTCGCGTCGGGTGGATCGGTGGGCTATGACCACAAGGCGATGGGCATCACTGCCAAGGGTGCCTGGGAATCGGTGAAGCGCCACTTTCGCGAGATGGGTATCGACACCCAGTCCGAGGACTTCACCGTCGTCGGTGTGGGCGACATGAGCGGTGACGTCTTCGGCAACGGAATGCTTCTGTCCGAACATATCCGGCTCATCGCTGCGTTCGACCACCGCCACATCTTCATCGACCCGACACCCGACGCCGCGTTGTCGTTCGCCGAGCGGCGGCGGATGTTCGACCTGCCGCGCTCGAGCTGGG
Source organism: Mycolicibacterium iranicum (assembly GCF_001650495.1). GTDB lineage: Bacteria > Actinomycetota > Actinomycetes > Mycobacteriales > Mycobacteriaceae > Mycobacterium > Mycobacterium iranicum_A. Next base: position 265,560 of record NZ_LWCS01000021.1, read on the forward strand.
ATGACTACGACAAGTCGTTGATCAGCAAGGGTGGCGGGGTCTTCAGCCGCGAGCAGAAGTCCATCCCGATCAGCCCGGAAGCCAGAGCCGCCCTGGGGCTCGACGACGGCATCACCGACATGACCCCGCCCGCACTGATGAAGGCGATTTTGAAGGCGCCGGCGGACCTGTTGTGGAACGGCGGCATCGGCACGTACGTCAAGGCTGAGACCGAGGCCGACGCGGATGTGGGTGACCGCGCCAATGACGCGATCCGCGTGAACGGAAACCAGGTGCGCGCCAAGGTGATCGGGGAGGGTGGCAACCTCGGTGTGACCTCGCTGGGTCGCACCGAGTTCGACCTTGTCGGCGGCCGCATCAACACCGACGCGATGGACAACTCCGCCGGGGTGGACTGCTCCGACCACGAGGTCAACATCAAGATCCTGATCGATTCGCTGGTGACGGCAGGCAAGGTGAGCGTCGAGGACCGCACGGATCTGCTGTTGTCGATGACCGACGAGGTCGGTCGGCTCGTGCTGGCCGACAACATGAGTCAAAACGACCTGATGGGCACCAGCCGGGCCAACGCGGCGAGCCTGCTGAACGTACACGCCCGCATGATCAAGGACTTCGTGGATGAGCGGGGACTCAACCGAGAACTTGAGGCGCTGCCGTCGGAGAAGGAGATCCGGCGCCGTATCGACGCCGGAATCGGTTTGACCTCACCCGAATTGGCCACGTTGATGGCCCACGTCAAGCTGGCGCTGAAGGAAGATCTGCTCGCCACCGATCTTCCTGATCAGGACGTGTTCGCGGCGCGGCTGCCCTCGTACTTCCCGACCCAGCTGCGTGAGCAGTTCGGCAACGACATCCGATCTCATCAGCTGCGCCGCGAGATTGTCACCACCATGCTCGTCAACGACGTCGTCGACACGGCAGGTATCTCGTATGCCTACCGCGTCACCGAGGACGTCGGCGTTTCCCCCCTCGATGCCGTCCGCAGCTTCGCCGCCGGCGACGCGATTTTCGGATTCGGCAGGGTCTGGCGCCAGATCCGCGAAGCAGGGAACAACGGGGTGTCGGTGGCGGTGACCGACCGCATGACGCTGGATCTGCGTCGCCTCATCGATCGCGCCGCCCGCTGGTTGCTCAACTACCGGCCGCAACCGTTGGCGGTCGGCGCCGAGATCAATCGGTTCGCCGAGAAGGTGGCAGCGCTGACGCCGCGGATGCCGGACTGGTTGCGCGGCGACGACAAGGCGATCGTCGAGAAGGAAGCCGGTGAGTTCAGCGCTCAGGGCGTGCCGAACGACGTCGCGTACATGGTCGCGACCGGGCTGTACCAGTTCAGCCTGCTCGATGTCATCGACATCGCCGACATCGTGGACCGAGACCCCGCCGAGGTTGCCGACGCATACTTCGCGCTGATGGACCATCTCGGCACCGACGGACTGCTCACCGCGGTGTCCCGGCTCTCCCGTAATGATCGCTGGCATTCGTTGGCGCGGTTGGCAATTCGAGACGACATCTACGGCTCGCTGCGCGCGCTGTGTTTCGACGTACTCGCCGTCGGAGAGCCCGAGGAGACCGGTGTCGAGAAAATTGCGGAGTGGGAGATGACGAACAGCTCCCGCATCAGCCGTGCCCGCCGGACGCTCACCGAGCTCTACGAGGCCGGGGAGCACGATCTGGCGACGCTGTCGGTGGCGGCGCGACAGATCCGTAGCATGACCAGGACGAGTGGGACGGGAAGTACCGGGTGACCGAATCGCGCGGCTTCACGGCACCGGTTCACGTGCGGTGGTCGGACATCGACATGTACCAGCACATCAACCACGCCACGATGGTCACGATCCTCGAAGAGGCCCGGATCCCGTTCCTGCGTGAGCCGTTCGGCGCCGAGATCACCACGATCGGATTGCTGATCGCCGACGTGAACATTTCCTACAAGGCACAGCTTCGGCTCGTCGATTCGCCGTTGCAGGTCACGATGTGGTCCAAACGCGTGCGCGCGGTCGATTTCACGATCGGCTACGAAGTGCGCTCCGTGGGCGCGCCACCTGATTCCAAACCCGCCGTCATCGCCGATACCCAGCTGGCTGCCGTGCACATCGAGGAGCAACGGCTGCAACGGCTTTCCGGGGCTCAGCGCGAATACCTGCAACGCTGGATCCGATGACCGAACGCGGAGTCTGGCTCGGCCCCGAGAACCGGACAGCCCACCGGGACGATCTTGCGACGTTCGCCGAGCGTGTGCTGCGACTGGACGAAGCCGGCGTCATCCGGCTGCGAGCGCGTCCGGAAGGCATGATCGTGGCCTGGGTGGCAACCGGATTCGATGTTTTGGCCAGCCGGGTGGTGTCGGGCCGGATCAGCCCGGCTGATCTATGTGCCGGTGCCGACGCGCTCCAGCCGGCACTGCGGGCCATGGCCGCCGACGGCTACGTCGACCCGGGCTTCGCGATGGATTCCGCCTGGCGTGGTGTGCTGCCTCCCGACATCGGCTTCGTCCATCTCGACGACGTCCCGGCGCGGGTCGTCCTCGATCTCGCCCAGCAGGGGATGAGCCTGGCCAAGGAGCATTCCAGTGCCCACGGGCCGCCGGCCTCCCTGCTGGATCAGGAAGTTGTCGCAGTGACCTCTCAGGACGACAGCGTCGGCATCCCAATGCGGTGCGTGTTCGCGCTGACGGCGATGGGATTCCTTCCGCAGACACCATCCCGGGACCGGTTCGACCCTGAGTCGGTCAACGCGGACGAGGTGGTGCGAGTGCGGGCGACGTCGGCGTGGCTGCGCATCGACGCCCGGTTCGGCACGGTGTATCGGCGCCGCGGCGACCCCGCGGTGGTACTGCGCTGAGGCGATTTCGGCGGGCTGGGTCGCGCCCGGCGCAACTCGTCACGCCCAAGCCGCCTCAGAACGGGGAGTTGACCATCGACTGTGCCGCCATCTCCAGGTAGGCGATCAGTTCCTGGCGGTGCGCGTCGTCCAGCGTTGACGAATCGATCTCGGCCACGGCGGTGTGCATGCACCGCAGCCACGCGTCGCGCTCGAGGTAGCCGATGCGGAAAGGCCCGTGGCGCATCCGCAGCCGTGGATGGCCACGCTGGTCGGAGTAGGTGCGCGGCCCACCCCAGTACTGCTCGAGGAACATGCGCAGCCGGTCTTCGGCCCCGTCGAGATCGTCCTCCGGGTAGAGCGGGCGCAGGATCTCGTCCTCGCGCACGAGTTCGTAGAACCGCGACACGATCGCGTCGAATGTGGCGTGGCCGCCCACGGCGTCATAGAACGACTGCTGCTTGTTCTGCGGGTCCATTGCCTCCATTGTGGGCCATCGCCCATGCAAGCCCTACGCGCGGACCGCGATCCGTCCCCGACTAGGACCTCTTCTTGATCAGTTTGGCCAGCTCGTCGCGATCGGCGACGTCGAGCTTGAAGCAGGCCCGATACACGTGGCCTTCGACGGTGCGCACCGACAAAGTGAGCTGCTCGGCGACCTCGCGGTTGCTCAGTCCCGCCGCGACCAGTTCTGCGATCTCGCGTTCCCGCGGTGTCAGCGGTAGCGGCCGCGCCGCGGCTTTGATCGCGGGCGTCGTCGCACCACCGCACTTCTCGGCCAGGCGCAGCGCATTGGCGCCCGACTCGTTGGTCCGGCGTCGATCGCCCGCAGCGTCGTGTAGCGAGGCGGCCTGCGCGGCGGCATCTGCGGCGGCCAGCAGCAGGCCGGCCTGCTCGAAGTCGGCACTGACCGAGTCCAGCGCCGCGGCGTCGCCTGCAGCGAAGGCCGCGGCATGACGAGCCAGCAGACCCACCACCGGCCCGTAGACGACATCAGTGAGCTCGGCGAGGCGCGCGGCGGTGGTGCGGTCGCCGAACCGCGTGGCGTGGTGCAGCGCCTCGGCCTCGATCGCGTACTGGCCGGAGTGGGCGGCGTTGTCGGCGGCGGCCCTGGCGAGTTCGGCGGCGTGGCGTTCCATGCCGCTCGCCGCGGCCAGCCACGAGCGTGAGATCAGTCGCTGCGGCTCGTGCACAGCCATGGACGGGCCGGAATGCTCGGCGGCGTCGGTGAGGACGCGCTCGGCCTCACCTGTGCGGCCCAGTGCCGCGTACGCACGGGCGAGCAGCAGGCGTCCGGGCAATTGCCACGGCAGCGAGTTCTCCGCGTTCAGTGCCGCCAGCGCCTGCTCGATCGACTGGATGGTCTCGGGGAAGTCGCCTCGGGCCGTGGCGACGACGCCCGCCATGATCTTGGCGATCGCCCAGGCCAGAAATTGTCCGACCGAGGAGAAGTTCGCGTAGTCCGCGGCACGTTGGTCGGCGAGATCCAGTTGCCCGGTGTGCGTCAGCGCGAGCACGTCGCAGTAACGCACCATCACGCGGATCATGCCGTCGGTCGAACTGAGCTCGGCGCGGCAGCGGGCGGCGATCGGCTCGAACTCGTTGCCGCGTCCGGCGACGGGCATCGCCATTCCGGCGGCGAAGGCGGCGAACTCGACGGCCTGGTTCGGTGACCTCGAATCCTCGAGGACGGTCAGTGCCTCGGCGATGCCCTGCTCGATCTTGTTCTCGTGCACGGCCATTGCCGCGGCTGCGGCGGCGGCGAACAGCTGCAGCGACGGATGCTGAATCCGCTCACGCACCAGCGACATCGCCTCGTGCGCCCGGTCGACTTCGCCGAGGGACCAGAACAGGCGCGATGCGCGGGGCACCCCCCACTGGACCAGCTGGAGTTCGTCGAGTTCGTCGGGATTGAACCGGGCCAGAACGGCTTCGGACTCGGCGGGTTTGCCCTGCCACAGCAGAGCCCGGGAGAGGAGCTCGCCGGCCTGCACGGTGCCGCTGCGCTCGAACGCCGCGCGCGCGAGCCGCTCGCCGAGGGGCAGGTTGGACAGGTAGACCGCGTCCTTGGCGGCGGTGATGAGCAGAGAGTCGTCGACGGACTGGTCGCTTTCGATGGACAGCTGTGCCATCCGGATGCGGCTCGCGGCGGAGTCCATTTCCCGCCGCCGCAGGACTTCGACGATTCTTCCTTTGAGTCGGCGTGATGCCGCCTGGCCGATGCGGCTGCGCACAACATCTCCGACCAGCGGGTGGCTGAAGCGGGCGTTGAGGGTGTGGCCGTTGGGCACGCAGCGGATCAGCCCTCGCGTCTCGGCGTCGTCCACGGCGGCTTCGCCGGCCAGCTCGGTCAGCGCGTCGATGTCGAGTGGTTCGCACAGCGCGAGCAGTTTGAGCGCGCCGATGACGTCCTCGCCGGCCGAATCGAGTCGTGTGTCGAGGAGCTCGACGAGTCCGGTCGGCACCGCGGTCGGGCCGCGCAACTGCCAGACGTCGCCGACTTTCTTCAGCGTGCCGGCGTCGATCGAGCCCTCGACCAGATGTCGCAGGAACAGCGGATTGCCGCCGGAGGATTCCCACATCAGATCCGCGGACAGGCCCTCCAGACGTCCGCCGATCACCGACTCGATCAGAGCGACGCTCTGCTCTTTGGTGAACGGCTTCAGCTCGATCCGGTGCAGGTAGCCGTCTTTCCACAACGACGTGACCGCGTCGGGCACCGGCTCGCCGGTGCGGATCGTGGCAAGGATGCGGCCGGTCCGATCCACCGCGATCTGATGCAGCAGCGTCGCGGACAGCTCGTCGAGCAGGTGGGCGTCGTCCACGCCGACGATGTTGTTGTTCCCCTGCGACACAAGCGATTCGCGCGCCGTCGCAAGGAGTGCGGTCGCGTCGCGAGACCCGGTCGATCCGACGAGGTGGGCGAACACGCCCAGCGGGATGCTGCGCGACGACTCCGTCGACGCCACCCAGTGCACCGGCGAGCGCAACGATTCGGTGACCGTGCGCGCCAACGTCGTCTTGCCGACCCCCGCGGCGCCGACGAGCACGACCCCGCATGACTCGTTGCCCGTCAAAGCGGAGCGGACCGCGCCGAATTCCGCCGGGCGATCGACTATTTGCCAAACCCCCGCCATGTCGTGGAGTCTAGGTCGCCGAGGTCATCAATTCTCGGCAATACCCGCTGTGCTAGTTGTCGATCCGTCCCAGGTCGCGGTCGGGGAATTCGGAAAGGTCCGCCGGCTCGTAGTCGGGCACCTGGTTTCGGTGGTGCCGGAATTTGCTGGACTCCGCGTAGACGCGGAGTTTGAGTCTGTTGATCGAGCCAAGAGGCGTGTGCTCGATGATCCCGCGCCACGAGTTGAACGTCAGCCTGTCGTCCCCGAACGTCTTCAGATCCTCGCTGAATGCCGTCTGCTTCGGGTAGCGGATGATGCCGACCGTGTAGTACGGCGACTTCTCCTCCGACCACTGCGCGGTGGCATCGTCGAGTGGCATCTCGGTCGTGTCCGTGCACAACTGGGCCGAGATCGCGTACTCGGCGCCGTGGCTGTCGAAGTGTTTCTTCACCGCATCGGAGGCCGCGTGGTCACCGCCGGGGCGGAGCGTCTCCCTTTTCAGCGCGACGACTTCGGCAGACAGCGGCGACACGCTGATCTTCGCGATGTACTTTCCGTAGCGCACCGGCGCCGCGGTGTAGAAGGTCTGGCCCAGCGGGTGGTGGTTCGGCTCGGAGAACACCCGCAACTTCGGGTGAAGTTGCTTGCCCAAGGCGTCGGTGACCTTGCGGGCGCCTCGCAGCACGGTATTGGCGACGATCATCGCGCCGTCGGGCATGCGCGCAAGAATTTTGGCTGTTCGCATACCGCCCTTGGCGTAGTCCGCGGCGTCCTTGAACAGGAACTCGGGTTCGGTCACGAACACGAAGTCCTGGTTCTCGTCGTTCATGAAGTCGGCGTGAGCGCGTTCTCGGGATTCGACGCCGAGGATCTTGAGCCCCAGCCCCCGTACGCCGCGAACGCGGTCAGATCGGATGGCTCCTGAGGTCGCGGAGATGCGTGCGATCACCGGGTAGGTCTTCCCTGGTGTGGAGAACAACCCCTGCCGGTACTCGTCGGGCAGGTCGGCATTGACGGTCAGTTCCCCGTACAGAATGGCGCAGCTCTTGGCATGCGCATCCCGGATCGCGTGCGGTTTGCCCTTCCTCAGGCTCTTGCGGTACTGGAACTCGTTGTTGCTCCGAAGGTCCTCGATCATCTTGTCGATCAGGGCTTCTTCGGTGGGCTTCCACGCGCTGTGCTCTTCTCTGAACTCCACGAATTTGGTCGCTCGGTCTGGTGTTGCCCTCATGGCGACAAGTGTCGCGTTCAGCCAGTCCTGTGGCATGAGTAACCGACTACCTGTTTTCCGCAGGCGTCAGTTCTCGGGCAACGTCCCGGTTGCGTGCAGGCGACGTCCGACACTCGAAGTTCATCGGACTGACCAGCGAACACGACCGGAATTGCCATGCGATCAGAAGAGATCCATGGTGGACTGTCGGTCGGAGGACGTATGGCGCAGCGCAAGAACGGACGCGGCCACCGGAATCACCGGGCCGCGGTGGTCTCACCCGGGTCAACGGCGACGACTGTGTCGCGCGCGCTTCACAGCGTGGTCCCCGCTGCCGACTCTCACCCCGCTGTGCAGGAACCCTCGATCTGGGGCCGTCGACGGGTGTTGCTTCTCAACTCGACTTACGAGCCGTTGACGGCTCTGCCGCTGCGCCGCGCGGTGATCATGCTGATGTGCGGCAAGGCCGACGTCGTGCACGACGACCCCGTGGGCCCGGTGATCCATTCGGCGTCGCGGGCGATCGTCGTCCCCACGGTCATCCGGCTGCGCACCTACGTGCGCGTCCCGTATCGCGCACGGATCCCGATGACGCGGGCAGCGCTCATGCACCGTGACCGCTTCCGCTGCGCGTACTGCGGAACCAAGGCCGACACCGTCGACCACGTGATCCCGCGCAGCCGCGGTGGCGACCATTCCTGGGAGAACTGCGTGGCCGCGTGCTCGTCGTGCAATCACCGCAAGGCGGACAAACTGCTCAGCGAGTTGGGGTGGTCGCTGCACACGACTCCGTTGCCGCCGAAGGGTCAGCACTGGCGCCTGCTGTCCAGCGTCAAGGAGCTCGACCCGGCGTGGGTTCGATACCTGGGTGAGGGCGCGGCCTGACCGGGCCGTGGGATACGGTTTGCGCGTGAACTCGACAGCTCTGGTGCACGCAAGCTTCTTACTGGTCCCGCTGGCTCTGACCGCGGTGCTCGCGCTGTTCATCTACACCAAGAAGGGTCCGCACCCGAAGACGTACGTCATGTCGGACGAGTGGACGCACGAGCCCATTCTGTGGGCGGCTGACGAACCGGCGGACCACGGCCACGGCGGCCACGGCTCGCACGTGACCATCGGAGGTGGCGCAAGTGGCAAGTGGTGAACTGACGAGGGCGGGCGCACTCGAGCTGGCCGAACTGCCCTTCGGCTCGGTCATCACGGCCAGTGGCCGGATCTCCGGGGTCACCGAGCCCGGCGAGCTGTCGGTGCACTACCCGTTCCCGAACAAGGATCTGGTGATCCTGGACAACGCGTTGAAGTACGGGTCGCGGGCGGCGAAGGCTCGGTTTGCTGTGTACATCGGTGACCTCGGTGCCGACACTGCGGCCACGGCCCGCGAAATCCTTGCCAGGGTGCCCACGCCCGACAATGCCGTGTTGCTGGCGGTCTCGCCGAACCAGAAGGCGATCGAGGTCGTCTACGGCTCGGCGGTCAAGGGTCGCGGCATCGAGGAGTCTGCTCCGCTGGGTGTGTCCGCTGCCGCGGCATCGTTCAAGGAGGGCAACTTGATCGACGGCCTGATCAGCGGCGTGCGTGTGCTCGCAGCAGGCGTCTCACCGCGCTAGCTTCCGCTTGCCGCGAAATATCATTCCGGGCTGCTGATCAGCCCGATTCCACGACCGTGGCTTCACTCTCGCGGAGCAGCTCGCCCCGGATGCGGACGTAGCGCTCGAGGAACAGCCGTTCGTCGAGGCGCTTGCGGCGCAGCCAGCCGGTGACCTCGTCGTTGCACTTGCTGGCGTTGCAGGCTGCGCAGGCCGGGACGACGTTGTCGATGGTGTAGCGCCCGCCGCGCGAGATCGCCATGACGCAGTCGCGCTGCATCGTCCCGGTGGTCTTGCCGCAATAGGCGCAACCCTGCCACGCCAGCTTCAGTGCCGCCCATTGCTCGTCGGTGAGGTCGTTGACGACCGCTGCCACCCGGCGCTGACGCCGCCGCGCGGCACGGGCCCTGCGACTGTTGTTGACCGCCACCGCAACAGCATGCTGCGCGAGCGGCGTGTCCGCGTGCAGACACGCTCGCTCGCGGTGCGAGGAGCTAGCTCACATCGAACTCGCGGGCCCGCAGCGAGCGCTCCACGCCGGCGCGACCTTCGAGGACCAGCCGGCGCAACGCAGGCGGCACCCCGGGATCGGACAGGAACGTGTCCGCGGCGCTCAACGCGTCCCGGCTGATCTCCCACGACGGGTAAAGCCCCACGACGACGGTCTGCGCGACCTCGCTCGAACGTCGTTCCCACACACCGGAGATCGCGCCGAAATAGCGATCGCGGAATGGCGCGAGGACCTCACCCTGGCCGGGCTGTACGAAGCCGCCGATGATCGCGCGTGCGGTGATGTTGGCCAGCGTGTCGTCCTCGACGACCTGCTCCCAGGCCGCGTCTTTGACGGCCGCCTGCGGTCGCGCGGCCGCAGCGGCGGCCGCCTGTCGCCGGCCCGCCGCCGTCGGGTCGTTGGCGGCTTCGGCATCGATGAACGGAGTTTGGGTGCCGTCGGCGTCGATGACGCCGGCACGGGCGAGCGCGGTCACAATCCGCCAGCGCAGGTCCGTGTCGACCACTAGGCCGGTCAGGTTCACCGCCGCCGGCTCGTTGTCCAGAAGCGTCTCCAAGACCGCGACGTGGTTGGGTGACAGCACCGAAGAGCACACCGCGTTGACGAAGGCGAGCTGGTGGTCTGAGCCCGGCTGCGACTCCCGAGCGAGATCGAGCAGAGCGTCGCCGAACGCGGGCCATCCGTTCTCGGCGGCCCAGCCCGGATCGGCGTACGAACCCAGTGCAGTTTGGGCCTGCAGGACCAGACGCTGTGCGACACCCACCTCGGTCTCGGCGTGCAGTCCGCTGATCACCAGCGCCACGAAGTCGCGGGCCCGCAGCTCGGCGTCGCGGGTCATCTCCCATGCCGCCGACCACGCCAGCGTCCGGGGCAGTGGCTCGGCGATGTCGGCAATGCGCGTCAGGACCGTCTGCAGGGAGTCGGGGTCGAGCCGCAGCGAGCAGTACGTCAGGTCGTCGTCGTTGAGCAGGATCAGTTTGCCCCGCGAAACACCGTGTAGTGCGGGCACTTCGGTGGTCGAGCCCTCGATGTCGAGCTCTTCGCGGTGCACGCGCACCAGCTTTCCCGAGTTGTCGTCGTCATAGATCCCCACCGCGAGCCGGTGCACGCGCGTCTCGCCCTCGCCGGGCTTGGCGCCGCCCTGGTCGATGACGAACCGGGTGAATTTGCCGTCGGCATCGACGTCGAAGTCCGGTCGCAGCGTGTTCAACCCGGTCGTCTTCAGCCACTGGCGACCCCACCCCGAGAGGTCACGCCCCGAAGACTTCTCCAGCGCGCCGAGAAGGTCGCCGAAGGTGGCATTGCCGAAGGCGTGGTCCCGGAAGTAGTCGCGCAGTCCGGCCAGGAATGCCTCCAGCCCGACGTAGGCGACCAGCTGCTTGAGAACGCTGGCGCCCTTGGCGTAGGTGATGCCGTCGAAGTTCACTTCGACGGCATGCAGATCCGGGATGTCGGCGGCCACCGGATGGGTGGAGGGCAGCTGGTCCTGCCGATAGGCCCATGACTTCTCGACATTGGCGAACGTCGTCCACGCCTGCGTGTACTCGGTGGCCTCGGCCTGGCACAGCACCGAGGCGAACGTGGCGAAGGATTCGTTGAGCCACAGGTCATCCCACCACTGCATGGTGACCAGGTCGCCGAACCACATGTGCGCCATCTCGTGCAGTACCGTCTCCGCGCGACGTTCGTACGAGTAGCGCGTCACCTTGGACCGGAAGACGTAGTCCTCGAGGAACGTCACCGCGCCGGCATTCTCCATGGCGCCGGCGTTGAACTCGGGGACGAAGAGCTGGTCGTACTTGCCGAACGCGTACGGCGTGCCGAAGTTGTTGTGGTAGAAGCCGAAACCCTGCTTCGTTTCGGTGAACAACCGCTCTGCATCCATGTAGTCGGCCAGCGATTTGCGGCAGAAGATACCGAGCGGGATGTCACCGTGGTCGTCGGAGTACACGTCGTCCCAGCGGGCATAGGGACCGGCGATCAGAGCGACCAGATACGTGCTCATCCGAGGGGTGGCCTTGAATGTGTGACGTTTGGCGGGTCCCGCGTGTTCGAGGATGCGGTAGAGGTCGGCCTCGACGGTCCGCTGGGAAAGGACCAGCTCGTCGGCGATCTGCTGGGTCGACTTACCGGCCTCCGACAGCGCGGCGATCTTCTTCTCCCGCTCGGTGACCGGCGACCACCCCTCTGCGACATCGATCGTGGCGCCGTTGGAGATCACCTCCCAGTGCGGAGGCGCGGTCACCGTGATGTCGAAGGCCGCCTTCAGGTCGGGCTGATCGAAACATGCGAACATCCGTTTGGCGTCGGCGGTTTCGAACTGCGAGTACAGATACACCTCTTCGTCCACCGGGTCCACGAACCGGTGGAGGCCCTCGCCGGTGTTCGAGTACAGGCAGTCGGCATCAACGACAAGGATGTTGTGGGCTGCCAGGCCCGTCAGCAGGATGCCCGCCGACTCGTCGTACCCGGAGACATCGATGTCCACGCCGTTCAGGGTGGCGCTGCGCACGCGCTCGGCGGCCAGGTCGATGTAGGTGTCGGCACCGGCAAGCGCGTCGAATTCGACGGTCGTCACCGACCGGAACGTCCGTTCACTCGGTTTGCCGTTGCCCTCGGTCAGATCCAGCACGATGCGGTAGCTGTCGACGGTCACGAGGGCGGCGCGCTCGGCGGCCTGGTCACGGGTCAGGTTAGGTAATGCCACGCTGGTCAACACTAGTCCCGAACGGGAACACAGGCTGATGGTGCATGGTTGTGCCGAACGGTAGTGCGTCCACAATTCTTCGAGAGGATCTTCAGATGGCCGATAGGGATGTCGCCGGTTTCTGGTTCGACCCGCTGTGCCCGTGGTGTTGGATCACCTCGCGCTGGATTCTCGAGGTGGAGAAGGTGCGAGACATCGACGTCGACTTCCGCGTCATGAGCCTCGCGGTGCTCAACGAGGGCCGCGATCTGCCCGACGAGTACAAGGAGATGATGAAGACGGCATGGGGGCCGGTGCGTGTGGCCATCGCCGCCGAACAGCTCAACGGACGCGAGATCCTGCGGCCCCTGTACACCGCGATGGGGACACGCATCCACAATCAGAATTATCGGGAGACCGACCCGCAGTTTGAGAAGGTCATCAAAGAATCGCTCGAAGAGGTTGGCCTACCTGCCGAGCTCGCCGAGGCGGCGACCAGTGACAAGTACGACGACGCGCTGCGCAAAAGCCATCATGAGGGCATGGACGCCGTCGGCGACGACGTCGGCACCCCGACGATCCACGTCAACGGTGTCGCCTTCTTCGGCCCTGTGCTCTCGAAGATCCCGCGGGGTGAGGAAGCAGGAAAGCTGTGGGACGCCTCGGTGACGTTCGCGTCCTACCCGCATTTCTGGGAGCTCAAGCGAAGCCGCTCTGAGCCGCCCACCTTCGACTAGGTCAGGAGCTCGGCCCCAGCACCTTCTCGAGCCTTTCTTCGTCGGATTCCTGCCTGCCGGAGCCGCATACTGGTTGTTGTGTCGCTCGACGATCAAGGCAAAACAGGGATGACCTCGGCGGAGCAGATGCTCGACGTCGCGGTCGAGGAAGCCCGAAAGGGTTTGGCGGAGGGTGGCATACCGATCGGGGCGGCACTGTTCTCGGCCGACGGAGCGGTGCTGGGCAGCGGCCACAACCGCCGGGTGCAGCTCGACGACCCGTCCATCCACGCCGAAACAGACGCATTCCGCAACGCGGGAAGGCAACGCGGCTACCGCTCGACGACGATGGTGACCACGCTGTCGCCGTGCTGGTACTGCAGCGGACTGGTGCGTCAGTTCAACATCGGCGCGGTGGTGATCGGCGAGAGCCGGACCTTCACCGGCGGCCACGACTGGCTTGCCGACAACGGAGTGAAGATCACCGTCCTCGACGACGAGCGCTGCATGACATTGATGCGTGAGTTCATCACGGACAACCCAGAGCTGTGGGCGGAGGATATCGGAGAGTGATTGCGACGGTTGACCTTTCGCGTTGGCGTCGGGGCGGCAACGACGCGGACGCGGTCTCCGCGGAGGTCGATTCCGGCCTGCAGCGCGCGGGTTTTGTCCTGGTGACCGGTCATGGGGTGGACCCCTCGCTTGCGCGCGACGTCCGTGCTGCGTCACGGGAATTCTTCGCGTTACCCGAACGCAGCAAGGCGGCCTACTCGGTGCCCGTGGGCGGGCACGGCTGGATCGGCCCGGGTGCCGAGGCGAACGGTTACGCCGAGGGCACCGAGACGCCGCCCGATCTCAAAGAGAGCTTCAGCCTGGGCGCCGAGACGGCGACCGGTGATCCCGAGATCGACCGAATCTGGTTCGCGCCCAACGTATGGCCCGCTGAGGTGCCCGCACTGCAACAGGTCGTGGGGAAGTACACCGCGCAGATGCGCCGGGTGGCCGACGAACTCCTGGCCCTGTTCGCGCACGCACTCAAGCTGCCGGTGAACCCGTTCGCCGTGTTGGCCAGTAGGCCCACCTGGACGATGAACATCAACCACTACCCGCCTGTGAGCGTGGTCGGCGAACCGGAACCCGGCCAGTTCCGCATCGGACCGCACACCGATTTCGGCACCGTCACGATCCTCGACCGCGAACCGGGTGCCGGCGGATTGCAGGTGTACACCGAGGATGAGGGTTGGCGGGACGCACCCTACGATCCGGCCGCGCTCACGGTGAATATCGGCGATCTTCTGGAGCATTGGAGCGGGCGCCGCTGGCGGTCGGGTCGCCATCGGGTGCTGCCGCCGCAGTCGCACGCCCCCGAGGAGGATCTGGTGTCGCTGATCTATTTCTACGAGGCCAACCACGACGCACTCGTCACGCCGCTGCGCCCGCCGATCGGCAAGGTGTCAGGCCTTGAGCCGGTGACGTGCGCGGACTTCATCAAGGAGCGCCTCGACGCGATCACCGTCGGCTGAGCCGACGATCTGGGTGGGTCGGCTGAGCCGACGATCTGGGTGGGTCGGCTGAGCCGACTATCTGGGTGGGTCGGTTGAGCCGACGATCGGCGAGCGCGACGAAAATGCGCGGCAAACAGGGCGCGTCGCTGCGCAAACACGCGCGCTCGCGGTGCGAGGCCGGAGGTATGGTTGCCGCCATGCGCGTCTACGTTGGGGCTGACCACGCCGGATTCGAGTTCAAGCAGACCATCATCGACCACCTCGAAGAGGCCGGCCACGAGCCGATCGACTGCGGGGCCTACACCTACGACGCCGAGGACGACTACCCGGCGTTCTGCATCGCGGCTGCGGAGAAGACGGTGGCCGATCCCGGCAGCCTCGGCATCGTGCTCGGCGGCTCCGGCAACGGCGAGCAGATCGCCGCGAACAAAGTGCCGGGCGCTCGGTGCGCGCTGGCGTGGAGCATTGAGACCGCCGTGCTGGCGCGGGAGCACAACAACGCTCAACTGGTCGGCATCGGGGGCCGGATGCATTCGACCGAAGAGGCGCTGGCGATCGTGGATGCCTTCCTGTCCGCGAAGTGGTCGGAAGCACCGCGCCACCAGCGCCGGATCGACATTCTCGCCGAATACGAGAAAACACACGTCGCACCACCGGTTCCCGGCGCCTGAACGCGGATACCACCTCGTATACACTTCCGGATACACGGCGGTGAGAGGCGGCATGAGCGACACGGACAGTCTGGGTGACCGCGTCTTCGTGGCGCTCCGAGACGATTTGATGTGGGGCCGGATCAAGCCCACCGAACGCCTGGCCGAGATCACCCTGGCTGATCGGTACCAGGTGTCCCGGACCCCGGTGCGCGAGGCGCTTGCTCGGTTGCTGGCCGACGGGCTGATCGAACGCCGCGAGCGCGGTCTCTACCCGTACCGGCCCCGTGTGGAGGATCTCGAAGACCTCTACGAGCTTCGAATCACGTTGGAAATTCGCGGGATACAACGCGCCGGAGAAGACGGTGGACGCCGCCACGACGCAGCCGTACTGGAACCGGAGCTGCACCGGTGGCGTGAATTCCGCAAGAATCCGCCGGTGCCGGATGCCGGAATCGTCAAGGAGGACGAGCAATTTCATGTGCAGCTGCTGTCGTCGTCCGGGAACCAGGCGTTGGTGACTGCGCTGCAAGCGGTAAACGCGCGAATCCGGCCCATGCGGATGCTCGACTATCTCACCGAGGACCGGGTGCAGGCCACGATCGAGGAGCACATCGGCATTGCCGAGCGGGTACTCGATGGTGCACTCGACGATGCGCAGGCGCTGCTGCACGCTCACATCGACGGTTCGCGCCGCGTCGTCGTTCAGCGGGCTCGCGAGGCGATGGCGATGTTCGACGTCGTGATGGCACTACGCGAGTGAAGCTCTTGCGCTCGCGGGCAGAGTCGTAACGGATGCACCTGTATACCAATTTGTATACGCTCAGCCCATGACGGTGTGGATCAGCCGACGGCCAGACGCCGAGATTGCCGCGGAACTCGACCGAAGTCGAACTGGCTCAGGGGCTTTGGCCGGAATCCGGCTGGCCGTCAAGGACAACGTCGACGTTGCGGGAATGCCGACCACCGCGGGCTGCCCGGAGTTCGCCTACGTTCCCGACAACGATTCGGCCGCCGTCGCGGCCCTGCGTGCACAGGGTGCCGTGGTCGTCGGCAAGACCAATCTTGACCAGTTCGCCACCGGCCTCGTCGGCACCCGGTCGCCGTACGGTGTGGTGCGCGACAGTCGCAGAGCCGATCACATCAGCGGCGGATCGAGCTCCGGGTCCGCCGTCGCCGTGGCCATCGGCGAGGCCGACATCGCGATCGCCACCGACACGGCCGGCTCGGGACGGGTGCCGGCCGCACTGCAGGGGATCGTCGGGATCAAACCCACCCCCGGCGTCATCAGCACCGCCGGCGTCGTACCCGCGTGCGAATCCTACGACTGTGTCACTGTTTTCGCGTCGACCTTGGCTCTCGCCGACCGGGCCATGAGCGTCCTTGCGGCCGGTGCCCCCGCCCGTCGGTGGCCGGCGGACGCGAAGCTGGCCGCTCCACCCACGCCGGTGGTGGCCATCCCGGACGAGTTGCCATACCTGGACCGCCAGTGGAGGGCTGCCTTCGATGCAGTGGTGAAACGACTCGCGACGTCCGGAGTTCGGATGGTGTCCGTGCCGTTCGCATCCTTCTTGGCTGCTGCCAAGCTGCTCTACGGAGCAGCGCTGGTCAGCGAAAGATACGCTGCAGTCGGCGAATTCGTCGATTCCCACCCATGGGCATCGCTGGATCCGACTGTGCGGGACATCGTCGCCGACGCCCGCGATGTCCCCGCGCACACCTTGGTCCGCGATCGCGCCGAGGTGCAGCGGCTGCGGGAGCTGGCCATGGCCTCGCTCGCAGGTGCGGATGCCCTCTTGGTGCCGACAGCGCCGATGCACCCGAGCATCGCCGACGTCGAGAACGATCCCGTGGCAGTGAACGAACGGCTCGGCACGTACACCAACTTCTGCAACCTGTTCGACATGTGCGGTGTCGCGGTTCCCGCCGGTACCGCCGGCGAGGCACAGTTCGGCGTCACCGTGCTCGCGCGCCCGTTCGACGACGCGGTTGCCCTCGACATCGCGGCAATGGTCACGGGCGAGCCCACGTCCGAGACCCCGTGGCCACTCGCTGCTGCCGACCACGTCGAACTCGTGGTGTTCGGAGCGCATCTGTTCGGCGGCCCGCTCGTCCACCAGCTCACCGACCGGGGTGCCCGGTTCGCCGGCGAAATCACAACCGCACCCCGATACCGGATGACCGCGCTGCCGACGACACCACCCAAACCCGGTGTCACGCGGGTACCCGACGGAGTGGACGGCACCGCGCTGACCGGGCACCGCTGGCTCCTCTCACCGGCGGCGCTCGGGCAGTTTCTCGCCGAGCTGCCCGCGCCGATGCAACTCGGCAAGGTCGAATTCTCCGACGGCAACTGGCGGACCGCCTTCGGATGCGACGCCGCCGTGCCCGGCGCGGACATCAGTCGTCACGGCAGCTGGGCGAACGCTCTCGCTGCGGGAGCGGTGCGGCAGGCCTGACAGACTGAGTGGATGCCCGAAGGACATACCGTTCACCGCCTCGCCCGCCGGCACCAGAAGATCTTCCGGGGTCAGCGCGTCGCGGTGAGCAGCCCGCAGGGCCGGTTCGTGGACGGAGCCGACGCAATCAACGGTCGTGTCTTCGATCGGGCCAGCGCGTGGGGTAAGCATCTCTTCCACCACTATTCGGGCGGCCGCATCGTGCACGTCCACCTGGGGCTCTACGGCAAGTTCACCGAATTCGACGTCCACGCAGGCGTCCCGGAACCGGTCGGACAGGTGCGTATGCGCATCGTCGGAACTCAGAAGGGTACGGATCTACGCGGGCCGACGGCATGTGAGGTCGTCGACGAGGCCGACGTGTCGGAGATTCTGGCCAGGCTCGGGCCCGACCCCTTGCGCACGGACGCCGACCCGTCTGCGGCGTGGGCGCGGATAAGCAAGTCCCGCAGGGTGATCGGTGCATTGCTGATGGACCAGAAAGTCATTGCCGGCATCGGCAACGTCTACCGTAACGAACTGCTGTACCGCCACCGCCTCAACCCTCACCTCCCCGGTACGCGGATGCGCGAAGGCGAGTTCGAGGAAGCCTGGACCGACCTGGTCGAGTTGATGAAGGTCGGCGTGCGCCGCGGTCGGATCATCACCCTTCGCCCGGAAGACGACCACGGCATGCCGTCCTATGCGCGGCGGCGTCCTCGCACCTACGTGTACCGGCGGGCGGGGGACCCGTGCCGGATCTGCGCTACGCCCATCCGAACCGAGGTGCTGGAGGGTCGCAACCTTTTCTGGTGCCCGACCTGCCAGAGCTAGCCAGGGGTGTCGGCGGGACATCCTGGCAGTTAGCCGGGAGAATCTGCGCGTGGAATTGATCCTGGTCGTTGTCGGCGCGATCGTCGTCACCGCGGTGGCGCACCGGCGCGGACTCGAACCCGCACTCATCATCGTCGTCGTCGGCATCGCCGTGTCGTTTCTCCCCGGATTCGAAGCGCCCGAGCTGGATTCACACATTCTGCTGTCCGTGGTGCTGCCGCCGCTTCTGTACTCGGCTGCGCTGGACTTCTCGTTCCCGACGTTTCTGCGCAACATCAAGCCGATCCTGGGCCTCGGGGTGGCGCTGGTGGTCGTCACCGCGTTCACCGTGGCCGCTGTGTCGTCCTGGCTCGTTTTCGTACCGTTGACGTTCGCGACCGCGCTGGTGCTCGGTGCGATCGTCGCACCGCCGGACGCCGTCACCGCGGTGGCGGTCGGTCGCAAGCTGGGACTTCCCAAACGTGTCATGTCGATCTTGACCGGCGAAAGCCTGATCAACGATGCCGCCGCGCTCGCGTTGTTCTCTGTTGCCGTCGCGCAGGTCGCAGGTAGTCACACCTTCATCGAGAATCCTCTGCTGTTGTTCACCTACAGCGCGGTGCTCGGGCCGCTGGTCGGCGCGGCACTCGGGTACGTCACCCTCTGGATCCGTCGGCGCCTGGCCAACCCGGCGTTGGAGACGGTGCAGGGGCTCATGGTGCCGTTCGCGGCGTTCATCCTCGCCGAGGAGATGCACGCCTCGGGCGTCCTGGCTGTCGTGGTGGCGGGGTTCGTCGTCGGCAGCGGAACCGTGGACGCCGGCTACCAGACGCGACTGCAGGAACGATATGTGTGGAACTCGGTGGACGTACTGCTCGAGGCATTCGTGTTCGCCTACATCGGCCTGCATCTGCGGTTCGTGCTGGAAGACCTACGCGAGGCACATGAGTCGCTCACCCAGGTAGCTGTGGCGTCACTGGTCGTGCTCCTCATCGTGCTGGTGATCCGCCCCGTGTCGGTGTTCGCGATGTTCGGCAGAAGGAAACTGGCCAGTCAGGTCGAGAAGCGGTTGAGCGTGCCGATACCCGAGGGCGGCGGTCGAGGAGCGCTGGGTCTGCGGCGTAAGGATCACCCCCCGAGCAAGTGGCGGTCGCGTATCGACAATCGGGGACTGAGCTGGCAGGAGAGCGTCGTGGTGTCCTGGACGGGCATGCGGGGCGTGGTGACTTTGGCTGCGGCAGCGGCGATTCCGGTGACGACGGCCGCCGGTGAACCGTTCCCCGAGCGCGCGACGATCCAGGCGATCGCGTTCGTCGTGGCGGTCGCAACGCTTCTGTTGCAGGGTTGGACCCTGCCGCTGTTGATCCGCAGGCTCGACGTGTCGGCCGACGCGGATCAGGCGGAAGCGTTGGGGGAGACAGAGAAAGCCGAGCGGGTGGTGCACGAAGCCGCCGACGAAGTGCTCGCCGAGTTCCGCGCCAACCCTCCCGCGGGATTGGACCCAAGGGTGCTCGCCGAGATACGGGGCATCGTGGCGCGTCATTCTCAGGACGCCGATGAGATGCCCGACCCGGAAGCCCACACTTTGCGCGCCGAGGTGTTCGCGCAGCTCTATCGCGACGTGCTGGCCGCTCAGCGGCTGGCGCTCATCGGTGAACGCGACGCGGGCCGAATCGACGACGAGGCAGTCCGGGCGATGCTGGAGAGGCTGGATCTGCAGGAGGCCGGGGTTTCCGCGCGACTGGAAAGTCGCTTCTGAGTCCCTAGAAGTCGAAGCCGCCGAAGTCGCCGCCCCAGTCGCCACCACCGAAGTCGCCGCCGCCGGAATCCCAGCCGCCGCCGCCCCAGTCGCCCCCGCCGGCATCCCCGCCGCCGAAGTCGCCGCCGCCGGCGTCGCCGGCCCCTTCGAGCTGACCCTGATCGAGACCGTCCTGGAAGCCGTCACCGTAGCCGTTCTCGAAGGCCTGCGCGTCGTATCCGACCCCGGCCATGCCGGAGAACATCGTGCTGAACAGCAGTGCCGAACCCAGACCCCACGCGCCCGCCACCAGGGCCGGCTTCCACCAGGGCTCGGAGTACCAGCCGGCGGGAACGGGACGACCGGCGACGCGTCCGCCGGGATAGTAGTTGGGGGTGCGCTCCGACGGCGTCGGTGACGCCTCGATCTCGCGGCCCTCGAAGTTCACGCGACGGTCCTCGGTCACGGTGCCGGCCGACCGTTGACCCGACAGCGACTCAAGCTCCGGGCCAGGGTCCATGCCCATCGCGACGCGCGCAGCCCGAACGTAGTAGAGACCTTCCATCGCGCTTTCCTTCGCGAGTTCGGCTTGCTTGGCCGTGGTGGCCTGGTCGATCTGCGAGGACGCCGCGGTGTAGCGCTCGGACGCGTCGGCGAGAGCTTGCTTGGACGCGTCGTCGGTACCTGTGAGGGCGAAGACCTGACCCCCGAGGCGCTCGATGACGCGGCGGGCGTCGGCCTTCGCGTCGGCCAGAGACGCGGCGGTGCGCTTACCTGAGGCCTTGGACGAGGCATACACGGCGATCCCGATCGCCGCGACGACCAGCAGGATGAGGACGATCAAAACGCCATTCATGGTTCACAGCGTACCGACAGAGACCGTGAAAACCCTGGGCGTCGAACGGGCACCCGGGCTCGATGGGTCGTCCCCGCCTGGGCATCGGGAGCAGCCCCCTGATGTCCGCGAACGTCACCGAGGTTGCTCCGGCGAGTCAACTCTCGAGGGCGATGGCCGATATGTCCCCGCGTGAGGACCGAGTCGGTCGCAAGGCAAGGTTGGTGGCCGCTGAAGGCCGCACAATTGCCGCTCGACTCGTTGCCGGACAGCGTGTTTGGTGACCATGGGATCAACCGCGGGTCCCCCAGGCCGGAGCGACCCGCGATCTCGCTGGTGAGGCGCCGGACACGACGTCACACCCCGGACGGCGGGCGGGAGCGTCCGGAACACCCGGGAGCACTCGGCCCTGGCCTGCGGTGACCGGTAACTCGACACGCGCGGATCGGATCGTTCGATTACGCTGATGGCCAAATCTCGTCTTCGAGCCCCCGGAGACGGGGTCTTACGTCCCTGCGGCATCGCCTCGAGGTGTGTATGACGCTCAGCCGACGCTCTATGCCCTTGTGCAAAACGACTCTGGTCAGTTGCGACGCCGTCGTGTCGATGTGGCCGTCACTCGTCTCGGTGCCCTCGTTTTCTCGTTCTGGTGCGTAACTCGTGATGCTGGAGAGCGAGTTGGCGTGGCACCTCGCCGACGAATACGGCGATCGGTTCACTGCGGCGGACCGTTCCACGGTCTTCGTTCACATCGGCGCGGGCGACTTCGCCGAAGCAATCAGCTTCCTGTTGGAAGTCTGTGCCCGGCAACGCATCAGTCTCACAGCCGAGGCGTTGGCGAGTCTCACCGAATGGCTTCGCGTGTACGACCGTAGTGCCGATTTCGGTGCTGCCGTCGCCCGTGTCGCTGGATAGACCTTCGTGGCGCGCACAGGGGGTGCGGTTCTCCGAACTATCCCTCAAGAACGACACCGGCGGACAGGTTGTGGGTCGCCGCATGCAAGTACGGCGACCCACGGAACGTGAGTCAGCGGCTGTAGGTGCAGTGCGGCACCATCCCCGGGGGCCGCTCGGCGACGACCTTTCCGTCCATGAGGATGCGGCAGCCTTGCATTCCGGTCTTGGTGACAACGACGACCTGGAGCAGATCGACATCCGGCCCCACCTTTGCCGTTCTCGACCACGGCGCTGCGGTGCCCTCGGGTGCCGTTCCTTGGTCCGGGTCGGTGTTGATGCTGTAGACGGTGCCGACACCGGTGACTTCGAAGACCACGTTGGCTGAACCGGCTCCCGAGCCCGGCTGGTTGCGCTGATAGTTCGCTTGCGCGTTCGCGTTGGCCGCCTTGTTGTCAGCCCGAATGTCCGGCGTTACGCAGATGGTGTCGCCGTCGAATGCCTCGCGCCATACGTAGCCCTGCGAGCAGGACTGTGGGCCGGACCCCGCGTTGGGATTCTTGTTGGCGCCGGGGGTGGAGTTCTCCAGCGCGGTGCGTTCCCGGAAAGCCGGTGTGACACATACGGTGTCGCCGGTGCGTGCTTCCCGCCAGACCAGCCCGGAGATGCATGTGTCCGGGCCGTAGGGCAGGGGCTCGGCGGCAGCCGGCGTGGGCATGGCGATGGCGAGTGCGGCCACTGCGATCGGCAATGGAGTCAATTTCCAGAAGACGGCCTTGATAGCCATGTTTTGTCATCCCTCGGACGTTGGATTCGGCGGCTGGTCCCCCCAGCTGCAATCAACGTAAGAGCACCGCAGGCGCAGGGATTGCGTAGTGGACTACCTGTCTTTGACGTCACAAACGGGCACACTGCTGGCGTAGTCTCTGGTAACCCGTGGCGATCCGCGTGACGGCCCACCAGCCCGCTGAACCCGCATCTAGAGCCAGTCGTGAACGAGGTACCTTGCGGCGAAGAGCGCCACGAACGTCAGCGTCGCCACATCGAACGCGCGCACAGCGCGTTTGTCCCTGTGCTGCGGTTTGGCCGTTGAAGCCACCGAGCGGACGGAGACGACAGGTCGCCGGCAGCGCAACGAACCCCCCGCTTCCAGCGCCGAGCGTTGTTGGCAGCACCTCGGTAGTGCGACGGGGCAGCGCAGCCAGCTGAGAGAGGCAGGCGCTGCGACTCCGGTGAAGCGCCGGCGCTATAGCGGTCGATCGCCTCGATAAGGGGGTTTACCTCGGAGAACGCGCCGACCACAGAGCTCTGTGGAGCGGGCGACGGGAATCGAACCCGCGTAATCAGTTTGGAAGACTGAGGCTCTACCATTGAGCTACGCCCGCGTGTGCTGCACTACGTGAGAGTACCGGCAGACTGTACCGGTCCCACCTAACTCAAATCCAATTGATGGTTCGGTGAGGTCAGGCCGTAGGATCGCCGGTGGTCTAGTGCCGCGCGCATGCGTGTGGCAGCCATGACCGGGGTGTAGCGCAGCTTGGTAGCGCATCCGCTTTGGGAGCGGAAGGCCGCAGGTTCAAATCCTGTCACCCCGACCAGCACCACCCCACCGGAAACAAAGCAATTAGAGGAGCATCAATCGTGAAGAGCACCGTCGAGAAGTTGAGCCCTACCCGGGTTCGCATCAACGTGGAGGTGCCCTTCGCGGAGCTCGAACCCGACATCGACAAGGCGTTCAAGCAGCTGGCCAAGCAGATCAGGCTCCCCGGTTTCCGTCCCGGCAAGGCCCCCCGCAAGCTGCTGGAGGCCCGTGTCGGCCGCGGCGCGGTGCTCGAGCAGGTCGTGAACGACGCGCTGCCCGCGCGCTACAGCGAGGCCATCACCTCTGAGTCGCTTCAGCCGATCGGCCAGCCCGAGATCGAGGTCACCAAGCTCGAAGACAACGAGGAATTGGTCTTCACCGCCGAGGTCGACGTCCGACCCGAGATCGACCTGCCCGACCTCAAGGCGCTCAAGATCACCGTCGATCCCGTCAAGGTCACCGACGAGGACGTCGACGCCGAGATCGAGGCGCTGCAGAAGCGCTTCGGCACTCTCACCGGGGTCGACCGTCCGGCAGAGAACGGCGACTTCGTCTCCATCGACCTCTCAGCCACCGTCGACGGCGAGGACGTGCCCGAGGCCAAGACCGAGGGCCTGTCGCACGAGATTGGTTCCGGTCAGCTGATCGAGGGCCTCGACGAGGCGATCATCGGCCTGAAGACCGACGAGTCCAAGACCTTCACCACCACGCTGGTCGCCGGCGAGCACGCCGGCCGGGAGGCCGAGGTGACCGTCACCGTCAAGTCCGTCAAGGTGCGCGAGCTGCCCGAGCTCGACGACGAGTTCGCCCAGCTGGCAAGCGAATTCGACACCATCGAGGAACTCAAGGCCGATCTCCGAGGGAAGGTCGACCGAGTCAAGACCGTGCAGCAGGCCGAGGCGATCCGCGACAAAGCCATCGAGGTGCTCCTGGAGCAGACCGAGATCCCGCTGCCCGAAGCGGTGGTGCAGGCGCAGGTCGACGACACCTTGCACAACGCGATCCACGGTCTCGATCACGACGAGGACAGATTTGCCGAGACGCTCAAGGAGCAGGGAACCAGCCGCGAGGAGTTCGACACCGACAACCGCACCAACGCGGAGAAGGCCATCAAGACCCAGCTGCTGATGGACGCCATCGCCGACGAGCTCGAGATCCAGGTGGGCCAGAACGACATCACCGAGCGGCTGGTGCTGATGTCGCGCCAGTACGGCCTCGAGCCGCAGCAGTTGCTACAGATGCTTCAGCAGAACAACCAGCTGCCCGCCATGTTCGCCGATGTTCGCCGCGGCCTGACCGTGGCCGCAGTCGTGTTCGGAGCGACGGTCACCGACACCGACGGCACCGAGATCGACACCACCGAGTTCTTCGGACCGTCCGGCGAGCAGGCGGCCGCCGTCGGTGAAGACGACGACGCCTCGAATGAAGCCGTGGCCGAGGCCGGAGACGAGGCCGAAGCCCAGGACGACGAAGTCAAGGCCGACGACACCAAGTGACGCTCTGAGCGAACGCGCGCCGTCTGGGGACTCCCCGGCGGCGCGGGTTCGTTAGTGTCATTCGTAAGACCGGTCACCGCGTCGGAAGTAAAACAAGAAAGCAGGTATCCAGTCGTGACTGACATGCGTGGCGCCTCTTCGGGCCTCAACCTTGTCGACTCGGTATATGAGCGGTTGCTGGCCGAGCGGATCATCTTCCTGGGCTCCCAGGTCGACGACGACATCGCCAACCGGCTGTGCGCCCAGATCCTGCTGCTCTCGGCCGAGGATCCGACGAAGGACATTCATCTCTACATCAACTCGCCCGGCGGCTCGATCAGCGCGGGCATGGCGATCTACGACACGATGGTGCTGGCCCCGTGTGACGTGGCGACGTACGCCATGGGCATGGCCGCGTCGATGGGTGAGTTCTTGCTCGCTGCGGGCACCAAGGGCAAGCGCTACGCCCTGCCCCACGCGCGCATCCTGATGCACCAGCCGCTCGGCGGTATCACCGGCGGTGCTGCGGACATCGCGATCCAGGCCGAGCAGTTCTCCAGCATCAAAAAGGAGATGTTCCGCCTGAATGCGGAGTTCACCGGGCAGAGCATCGAGCGCATCGAGGCCGATTCCGATCGTGACCGGTGGTTCACGGCGCAGGAAGCGCTCGAATACGGCTTCGTCGATCACATCATCACCAGCGTCACCATCAACGGCGACGGACCAGGAGCAGGAATCGACAAATGACCGACAACTCGTCCATTCACCCGGCCCTGGATCCGCGCGTGCAGCCGCAGGCTCGCTACATCCTCCCGTCGTTCATCGAGCACTCGAGCTTCGGTGTCAAGGAATCCAACCCGTACAACAAGTTGTTCGAGGAACGCATCATCTTCCTCGGCGTGCAGGTGGACGATGCGTCGGCCAACGACATCATGGCGCAGCTGCTGGTGCTCGAATCGCTGGATCCCGACCGCGACATCACGATGTACATCAACTCGCCCGGCGGTTCGTTCACGTCGCTGATGGCGATCTACGACACCATGCAGTACGTGCGTGCCGACATCCAGACGGTGTGCCTGGGACAGGCGGCCTCGGCCGCGGCTGTGCTGCTTGCCGCAGGCACCCCCGGCAAGCGCCTGGCGCTGCCGAACGCCCGTGTGCTCATCCACCAGCCTTCGCTGGGTGGTGTGATCCAGGGTCAGTTCTCGGACCTCGAGATCCAGGCCGCAGAGATCGAGCGCATGCGCACGCTGATGGAGGAGACGCTGTCGCGCCACACCGGAAAGCCCGCCGAGGTGATCCGCAAGGACACCGACCGCGACAAGATCCTGACTGCGGAGGCGGCCAAGGATTACGGCATCATCGACACGGTTTTGGAGTACCGGAAGCTGTCTGCGCAGAAGGGCTGACCAGCCTCAGCCGTTGCTGTAGATCCTCGTCGGCTCGACGAGGACGGCGCTGCGCCGCTGTTGACGCATCGTCGCGTCGTATTCGTCCCAGTTGTCGTGGGTTCCGCCTGCCGCGGTGAAGATGTCTCGAAGCAGTGCGGCCAGTTCGTCGGATCCCAGCCACGGCTGGGGATCGTCGGGACCGGCGAGCTCGGCGCGACCTTCGACGGTTGCCCACTGCCATCCCTTGCGGAAGGTGAGCGCGATCTGCGGGCGCACGCGCAGATTGGCCAGTTTCACCTTCCCGTAGGTGACGAATCCGAGCACCTCCCGTCCGGTGCACGGGTGCGTCAGCGGTCCTGCGTTGATGAGCGACGACTGGATGGTGTGGTCTGCGCGTAGCGTCGAGACGACGGCCAGGCCGTTGTCGCCGCTGGCGAGTGCGAATGCGTCCGCAAGGGTGGTCATGCCCGCACACTACGGCGGGAACCGGCGGCAAATGCCGCCAAAGCATGTCCCTGAGGCGTTCGCCCGTGTCACGCTGATATTCCACGCGGTCGTCAGTTTGCAGAGCGACTCTGGACCAGGGAGGGAGTACGCAATGGGGGTACGGAAGATGGCAGCGGCCGCGCTGATCGCCGCGGCTGCCGGGACGGTGTTCCAGGCAGGAGTGGCACAGGCCCAGGAGCCTGTCTGTCCGGCGGGCACCTACTGGAATCCGGTCGCGGTGCGCTGCCTGCCCTACGGCGTGAACCCGGTCGTCGGCCCCGCAGGTCCCGTGGGTGCGGGTGGTGTCGTCGGACCGGTGGGGCCCGGTCCCGTCGGTCCGGGACCGGTCGGTCCTGGTCCACTCGGTCCCGGACCGCGCTGACACCTCAAGGGGTCGAGGTCTGGGGCGGCTACTCAGATTCGTGCGCCCAGCACTATCGCCGGCCAGCCACTGAGCCGAGCGGAATCCGCACGTAAACATCGTCGGCCTGCGTCCGGGGTCGCTCCGTGAACGTGGGCCGGACACGTGCCGGTTACGTTTTCGTCGGACAGGTACTCTCGGTCGGGTAACGGCGGCGACACGCCAGAGACACGGTGGCGCGTTCCGCAGCCGCCCGGGACGAATCAGGCGATATGTTGTCGCAACCACATGTGAATACCACCGACGCTATTCGCCTTTATCGGTCGCACGGCGACGGAAACAGCGGGTAGCGTCGGGGCTACACACTTTGGTTGTGGTCCCGGTGCCCGGCACTAAGCGGCACGCAACGATTGTTATCGACAGCAACAGGAAGTAGGACCCCAGCACCATGGCACGCATCGGAGATGGTGGCGACCTGCTGAAGTGCTCGTTCTGCGGTAAGAGCCAAAAGCAGGTGAAGAAGCTCATCGCGGGACCTGGTGTCTACATCTGCGACGAGTGCATCGACCTGTGCAACGAGATCATCGAGGAGGAGCTCGCCGACGCTGACGACGTCAAGCTCGACGAGCTGCCCAAACCCGCGGAGATTCGCGACTTCCTCGAGGGCTATGTCATCGGCCAGGACACCGCCAAGCGCACGCTGGCCGTCGCGGTCTACAACCACTACAAGCGCATCCAGGCGGGCGAGAAGTCGCGTGACTCGCGCTCTGAGCCCGTCGAGTTGGCCAAGTCGAACATCTTGATGCTGGGCCCCACCGGCTGCGGCAAGACCTACCTCGCGCAGACGCTGGCCAAGATGCTGAACGTGCCGTTCGCGATCGCCGATGCCACCGCTCTGACCGAGGCCGGCTACGTCGGCGAAGACGTCGAGAACATTCTGCTCAAGCTGATCCAGGCCGCCGACTACGACGTGAAGCGCGCCGAGACCGGGATCATCTACATCGACGAGGTGGACAAGATCGCCCGCAAGAGCGAGAACCCGTCGATCACCCGCGACGTCTCCGGCGAGGGTGTCCAGCAGGCGCTGCTCAAGATCCTCGAGGGC
The DNA here is from genome assembly GCF_001650495.1 of Mycolicibacterium iranicum. Lineage (GTDB taxonomy): Bacteria > Actinomycetota > Actinomycetes > Mycobacteriales > Mycobacteriaceae > Mycobacterium > Mycobacterium iranicum_A. The sequence continues at coordinate 293,481 of NZ_LWCS01000021.1, forward strand.
ACACAGGCCTCGGTTCCTCCGCAGGGCGGCCGCAAGCATCCGCACCAGGAGTTCATCCAGATCGACACGACGAACGTGTTGTTCATCGTCGCCGGCGCGTTCGCCGGGCTGGAGAAGATCGTCTCCGACCGCGTCGGCAAGCGCGGCCTGGGCTTCGGCGCCGAGGTGCATTCGAAGGCCGAGATCGACACTCAGGATCACTTCGCCGAGGTCATGCCCGAGGACCTGATCAAGTTCGGCTTGATCCCCGAGTTCATCGGCCGCCTCCCGGTTGTGGCCTCCGTGACGAACCTGGACAAGGAATCGCTGGTGCAGATTCTGTCCACGCCGAAGAACGCGTTGGTCAAGCAGTACACCCGCCTCTTCGAGATGGACGGCGTCGAGCTCGAGTTCGCCGAGGACGCGCTGGAGGCCATCGCCGATCAGGCCATCCACCGCGGCACGGGCGCCCGTGGTCTGCGCGCGATCATGGAAGAAGTGCTGCTGCCGGTCATGTACGACATCCCCAGCCGTGACGACGTCGCCAAGGTGGTCGTCACCAAGGAGACCGTGCAGGACAACGTGCTGCCGACGATCGTCCCGCGCAAGCCGTCGCGCACCGAGCGCCGCGACAAGAGCGCCTAGCGCAGAGACCCCCTCACCGGGTGTGCACTGAGGGCTGTTCAGTCTGATCGGACTGACGGTCCTCAGTGCATTTCCGTCGCACGTGGGCGCCGTCGTCGGGCAGCCAGGCATCGCACACGGCGCTGGCGAGTCCCCACAGCAGGAACACGGCGACCGCGATGAACTGCAGCTCGTTGATCATGATTCCAGTCTTCTGGCTGGGAGGGTGCTAGTCCTGCGTAGTGGACTACCCGACTGCGAGGACCGTTCGCAGATGACTTCGTCGACGAGGGCCGCGATCTCGGCGACCCCGTCCTGGCGCGCGAAGGCCGCCTCCAGCCGGCGTGCGTTGCGCAGGAAGCGGTCATCGGTGAGGATCCGGCTCACCGCCGACCCCACCTCGGCAGCCGACGGGGTGCCGGTCTGGAGGTTGACGCCCGCGCCGGACCACGCCACGCGGGCCGCGACCTCCGGCTTGTCCTCGGTGCTGCCCGCGACCACGAGCGGCACCCCCGACGCGAGGGCGCGCTGGACCGCACCGTAACCACCGTTGGTGACCATCACGTCGACCTTCGGCAGCAGCCGGTCGTGCGGGATGTGCGTGGCGACATGGGTGTTGTCCGGGATCGGGATCCGGAGGGTGCGGGGATCCCGCCCCCCGGTGCTGACCACGACAACGGCGTCGCTGTCGGCGAGCGCGGCGATCGTCGGCTCGATCAGCCGGGACATGTCGCGGTTGTCGACGGTGCCCTGGGTGACGTGCACGACGGGGCGGCCCGCATCGAGCCTGTGCCACCACGGCGGCGGTTCGAACGTGTGGCAGGGCCGCGGCCGGACAGCTCCGACGAAGCGCACCGCCTGCGGCAGGTCGCCGCGCGGATACTCGAAGCTCGGCACCGTCGGCACGATCAAGCGATCCGCCAGTACCCCGACATCGAGCAGCGGGACCGGCAACGGCGCGGCACCCAGCGACGTCAACATCCGGTTGGCGGCATGTTGCGCTCTGCGCAGCAACACTTTCTGGGAGAACAGCGTCAGTCCCCGGTAGGCCCACCGGCCGGCTACCCATCTGGCCGGTGGCAGCCCCATTCCCGTCGGAGCGGTGTCGCGACTCGACAGAAGCAGGGGGGTGGGTGTGAAGGAGAGCAGCGGCGGGACGCCGCACCAGTTGCCGAGGATCAGCGGCAGTACTCCGAAAAACCCGTAGTCGACGATCATCGCGTCGTACTGCCGAGCGGCCAACTCGTCACAGAGCTCTTTCATCTGGTGGGGCATTGGGCGCAGGAAGAGCCGGATGATGGCTTGGCTCATCCCGTCGATCCCGGAACGGGCGGCGCGTTGACCGGAATCGAACGGTGCGTCGTCGAAGTCCGCGGCCGGCTGCAGCACGTGGTGTTTCGCCCCGACCTCACGGATGGCGTCTCCATGCGTGGGACCGGTCATCACGGTGACGTGGTCGCCCCGGTTCACGAGATCCTCCGCCACCGCGAGCAGCGGTTCGGCGTGGCCGATCGGCGACAGTGCGGCAATCAGGATGGTGGCCATCAGCGGGTCCCATCAGGCCGTTTGCAGGCGGGGAGTTCTCTCAGAGATGGCCTCGTCGACGACGCCGGCGATCTCGGCGACGCTGTCGCGCGCGGCATAGGCGCTCTGGAGTCGGCGGGCGTTGGCGCGGTATGTCCCGTCGGCCAGCACCGCACGCACGGCGCGCTGCACCTCCGCGGCACCGGGTGTGCCGGTGCGCAGATTGATTCCCGCGCCGAAGTATTCGACGCGGGCGGCCACCTCGGGCTTGTCTTCGGTCTTTCCCGCCACCACCATCGGCACACCGACGGACAGCGCCCGCTGCACGGCACCGTAACCGCCGTTGGTGACCATCACGTCTACCAGGGGCAGCAGTACATCGTGCGGGATAAATTCGGCCACAAAGACATTGGCGGGCACCGTTGTCGCGATCTGGGATACCGGCCGGCCGCCGGTCGTGACGACGACGGTGACGTCTTCGCCGGCGAGTGCATTGATTGTCGGTTCGACCAGCCGGGTCAGGTCGGCGTTATCGATCGTGCCCTGCGTGACGTGCACGACCGGGCGGTCGTCCTTGAGGTCACCCCACCACGACGGGGCGATGAAGTTGTCACTGGGCAGCGGATTCACCGCACCGACGAACCGCACATGACTGGGCAGATCGCTGCGGTGGTACTCGAACTGCGGGATCGTCGGGACGATGACCCGGTCGGCGAGTGCGGCGCAATCCAGGACGAACACCGGCAGCTTCGGCAGACCCATCGCCTCGAGCATGCGGTCGGCGGCGCGGTGAGCCGGGCGCAGCATGATCTTCTGTGCGGCGAGCGTCAACAGGCGATTGCGCAGACGGCCGAGTGCGCCGGGCATCGGTGTGATGCCGGGGCCGCCCGGTGCGGTATCCCTACTCGACAGGAACAACGGCGTCGTGGAGTAGGACAGGATCGGCGGCCGCTGCACCGACTTGTCGAGCAACAGCGGAAGCGTTCCCAAGAAGAAGGTGTCGGTGATGACGGCGTCGTAATCGTTGGCTCTCAACAGTTCCTGAAGCGCACTGAACTGATGGGGCAGTGGCCGAACGAAGACGTGCTCGACGTCGAAGTTGATGCGCGCGATGCCCGATGTCTCGGCGCGCCCCGGAAGGTCGGCGTCAAAGCTGGAGTCGTCGTAGTCCGCGCCGTAGGGGAGCGGGCGTGGGTCCGCGCCGACGGCCCTGATCTTGTCGGCGTGACGGGCGCTGGTGAGAACGGTTACTCGGTCGCCGCGGGCGACGAGACCGCGGGCGACGTTCAGCAGCGGTGCGATGTGCCCGATGGGAGGACAGGAGGCGATGAGGATCTCTGGCATGACGTCGATACTCGCCGCCGGGCGAGAGGTGGTGCTTGGAGCTTATGTGGAGATTGCGTGGAGATCGCAGGTAGAGGAGATGAGTCGCTAATTCTTGACGCGGTCCGGGCGGGTGTAGATGTTCATCGAGTCGCCGCGCAGGAAGGCCACCAGCGTAAGGCCGGACTGGCTCGCCAGGTCGACTGCGAGAGACGACGGGGCCGACACGGCGGCGAGCACCGGGATGCCTGCCATCACCGCTTTCTGGGTGAGTTCGAACGATGCCCGCCCACTGACCAGAAGTATGGTGCCGCTCAACGGGATCCGGCGCTGCTCCAGTGCCCACCCCACGACCTTGTCGACGGCGTTGTGCCTGCCGATATCCTCCCGGACGACCAGCGTCTCACCCTCGGTGTCGAACAGCGCGGCGCCGTGCAGCCCGCCGGTCGCGGCGAAAACTTTCTGTGCACCGCGCAGCTTGTCGGGCAGCGCCGACAGGGTGTCGGCGCCGACGGTCGCCGGATCGTCGCCGGGGCCGTGCTTGCTGATCAGCCGGACCGCCTCCAGGGAAGCCTTGCCGCACACGCCGCACGACGAGGTGGTGTAGAAGTTGCGGGTCGGGTCGACGTCTGGTGGGGGCACGTCGGGCGCCAGCGTCACATCGAGGACGTTGTAGGTGTTCACACCGTCTTCCGGCGGGCTGGAGCGCAGCGACTCGGGGACGGGTGCGGTGGCGCCGCGGCAGTAGCGCACCGACAGGATGTCCTCACGGCGGCAAACGATGCCCTCGGTCAGCAGAAAGCCCTGCGCGAGTTCGACATCCGACCCGGGGGTGCGCATCGTGACCGTGGTGGGCGAACCGTTGACCCGGATCTCCAGCGGCTCCTCGACCACCAGGGTTTCCGGTCGCGCGACCGCGTCCTCGGCGGTGACGTGATGTGCGCGCCGTCGGGCGGTGACTCGTCCCACTAGTTTGTCCCCCCGTCGCTTCGCTCGCCCTCTATTGTCTTCCCCCGTCGCGTCGCTCGCCCACTGGCGGCCCTCTCCAGCCGGATCACGATGGCCTTCGACACCGGTGTGTTCGACTTCGTCGCGGTGTGATCAAGAGGGACAAGGGGATTGGTCTCAGGGTAGTAGGCCGCGGCATTACCCGCCGGTGTGGAGTATGCGATGACCGCGAAGTCTTTGGCCCGCCGCTCCTGCAGATGCCCCACGGCGTCGGTGAACTCCGACACGAGGTCCACGCGGTCACCGTCGGAGAGCCCGAACCTTTCGAGGTCGCCGGGGTTGACGAACACCACCCGTCGTCCGCCTTTGACGCCGCGGTAGCGGTCGTCGAGCCCGTAGATGGTGGTGTTGTACTGGTCGTGGCTGCGCAGCGTCTGCAGCACCAGCCTGCCCTCGGGCACCGGAACCCATTCGACGGCATACGTCATGAAGTTGGCTTTGCCTGTTGCCGTGTGGAATTCGCGGGAATCGCGTGGCGGGTGCGGCAGCTGGAAGCCGTCGGGCGCGCGCACCTTGCGGTTGTAGTCCGCACAACCGGGGACGACGGCGGCGATGGCATCCCGGATGGTGTCGTAGTCGGCGTTGAACGTCGCCCATGCCACGGGATGGTCGGCGCCGAACACGGTCCGAGCAAGCTGACAGATGATCGCGACCTCGCTGCGCACGTGGTCACTCGGCGGACGAAGGCTACCGCGGGACAGATGCACCATCGACATCGAATCCTCCACCGATACCATCTGTTTGCCGCCGGCCTGGATGTCGCGGTCGGTGCGGCCCAGTGACGGCAGAATCAGCGCGGTGCGCCCGTGCACGAGGTGGCTGCGGTTGAGTTTCGTCGACACCTGCACCGTCAGCGCGCAGTTGCGCAGGGCGGCTTCGGTCACCTCGGTGTCCGGGGTCGCCGAGGCGAAGTTGCCGCCCATGGCCATGAACACCTTGGCGTTGCCGTCGCGCATCGCGCGGATCGCGCCGACAGTGTCGAGGCCGTGTTCGCGCGGGCTGTGGATGCCGAATCGCTTGTCCAAGTTGGTCAGGAAACGTTCGGGCATCTTCTCCCAGATGCCCATGGTGCGGTCGCCCTGCACGTTGGAGTGGCCTCGCACCGGGCACAGTCCCGCGCCGGGTTTGCCGATCATGCCGCGCATCAGCAGGACGTTGGTGATCTCGGTGATGGTCGGCACCGCGTGTTTGTGCTGGGTCAAGCCCATGGCCCAGCACACGACGGTGCGTTGCGACGACGCCATCATCGCGGCGACGCGGTCGAGCTGCTCTCGGTCGATACCCGTGGCCTCCAACACCGTGTCGAGGTCGACGTCGCGGGTACGGGTTTGGTAGTCGTCGAAACCCGCGGTGTGGTCGGCGACGAACTCACGGTCGACCACACTGCCGGGGTTGCGGTCGTCGGCCTCCAGCAGCAGCTTGCCCAGCCCTGCGAACAGCGCCATGTCACCGCCGAGGCGGATCTGCACGAACTCGTCGGCGATCGGGACGCCGTCCCCGATGACGCCGTGCACCTTCTGAGGGTCCTTGAAGCGGATCAGCCCGGCCTCCGGCAGCGGGTTGATCGCAATGATCTTGGCGCCATTGGCTTTCGCCTTCTCCAGGATCGACAGCATGCGTGGATGGTTGGTGCCGGGGTTCTGCCCTGCGATGAGGATGAGATCGGACAGGATCAAGTCCTCAACAGAGACCGACCCTTTGCCGATACCGATGGAGTCGATCAGCGCGGTGCCCGACGACTCGTGGCACATGTTGGAGCAGTCGGGGAGGTTGTTGGTGCCCAGGCAACGCACGAACAGCTGGTAGAGGAACGCGGCCTCGTTGCTGGTGCGTCCGGATGTGTAGAACACCGCTTCGTTTGGGCTGCCGAGCGCCTGGAGCTCGTCGGCGATCAGGCGGTAGGCGTCGTCCCATGCGATCGGCCGGTAGCGGTCGTCTCCAGGCCGCAGCACCATCGGTTCGGTGAGGCGGCCCTGCTGGGAGAGCCAGTACTCGGGCTGGGCTTGCATCTCGGCCACCGTGTGTCGTGCGAAGAACTCGCGGGTGACGACGCGTGTGGTCGCTTCCTCGGCGACGGCCTTGGCGCCGTTTTCGCAGAACTCGGCCAGTTTGCGGCCGCCGTGCTCTTCGGGCCAGGCGCAGCCGGGGCAATCGAAGCCGTGGCGCTGGTTGAGCTTGCTCAGTGTCGCCGTCGTGCGGAGCGGACCCATCGATTTCAATCCCCGCGCGAGCGAGACCATGACCGCCTTGACGCCGGCCGCCTCGTGTTTGCGCTGGGTGACGGTCAGGTTGCGCTCGTTGACATCGGCGTCGATGTCGCGGTCGGGGTGTCGACGCGTGGACATGTCCTCCATTGTGGTCTTCTGCGCAACCACCGGCTACGACGCCCTCGCTCGTCAGCGTCCGAAGTTTGGTAACCGTCGGCCGACGTCATGACGTGACCGGTGGGTAACGCGCGCCTTCTGACGTTGACGCTCGCGTAACAAGTTCGGCATCGATCGTTCCTAGTGTGGGTCGGTCAACTGTCCGTCGAGCCAGGGCGCGGACACAGCAGTGATAGGAAGTCCATTGAGCGGAAATGCGGTACGCCTGCAGGCGATCAACAATGTCGAGGCGTATGTGCCGCCGGCGATCAGTTTCGATCCGACTGAGGCCCCCGGTGCGATCTTCGGATCCAATGTCTTCACCAAGGCCGAGATGCAGCTGCGCCTACCCAAATCGGTGTACAAGTCCGTTGTGGCGACCATCGAGAAGGGTGCCAAGCTCGATCCGGCGATTGCTGATTCCGTGGCCTCTGCGATGAAGGACTGGGCCCTGTCGAAGGGCGCCACTCACTACGCGCATGTCTTCTACCCGATGACGGGGCTGACTGCTGAGAAGCACGACAGCTTCCTCGAGCCGGTGTCTGACGGCCAGACGCTCGCGGAGTTCGCAGGCAAGACCCTGATCCAGGGCGAGCCGGACGCGTCAAGCTTCCCCTCCGGTGGCCTGCGCAGCACGTTCGAGGCCCGCGGCTACACCGGCTGGGACGTGACCAGCCCCGCCTACATCCTGGAGAACCCGAACGGCAACACCCTGTGTATCCCGACGGTGTTCGTCTCGATGACCGGGGAAGCACTCGACTACAAGACCCCGCTGCTGCGTAGCCAGCAGGCCATGGGCGCCCAGGCTGAGCGGATCTTGACGCTGTTCGGCCACAAGAACTTCGACAACATCGTGTCGTTCTGCGGTCCCGAGCAGGAGTATTTCCTCGTCGACCGGCATTTCTTCCTCGCCCGCCCGGATCTGATCAACTCCGGCCGTACCCTGTTCGGCGCCAAGCCTCCCAAGGGTCAGGAGTTCGACGACCACTACTTCGGCTCGGTTCCCGACCGCGTCCTGGCTTTCATGATGGACACCGAGCGCGAGCTCTTCAAGCTGGGCATCCCGGCGAAGACGCGCCACAACGAGGTTGCGCCGGGCCAGTTCGAGATTGCGCCGATGTTCGAGCGGGCCAATATCGCCGCCGATCACCAGCAACTGCTGATGACGACGTTCCGCAACATCGCCAAGAAGCACGGCATGGAATGCCTGTTCCACGAAAAGCCGTTCGCCGGTGTCAACGGGTCGGGCAAGCACGTGAACTTCTCGATGGGCAACGCGCAGTTCGGCAGCCTGCTGGTGCCGGGCGATACCCCGCACGAGAACGCGCAGTTCCTGGTGTTCTGCGCAGCAGTCATCCGTGCCGTACACAAGTACGCGGGCCTGCTGCGAGTGTCGGTGGCGTCGGCCACCAACGATCACCGGCTCGGTGCCAACGAAGCCCCGCCCGCGATCATCTCGATCTTCTTGGGCGATCAGCTGGCGGACGTGTTCGAGCAGATCGCCAAGGGGGCCGCGACTTCGTCGAAGGGCAAGGGCAGCATGATCATCGGTTGCGACACTCTCCCGGTGCTGCCGACCGATCCGGGCGATCGGAACCGCACCAGCCCGTTCGCGTTCACCGGTAACCGGTTCGAGTTCCGCGCGCCGGGTTCGGGCCAGACCATCAATGTTCCCATGATCATCCTCAACACGATCATGGCCGACTCGCTCGACTACATGGCCACGGCCCTGGAGACGGCCGTCGGTGCCGGCGAGGACTTCGACATGGCGGTGCAGAAGCTGCTCACCGAGATCATCACCGAGCACGGTGCCGTCGTATTCAATGGCGACGGTTATTCGGAGAACTGGCAGATCGAGGCCGCCGAGCGCGGCCTGCCGAACCTCAAGACCACCCTCGACGCGATCCCCGAACTGATCAAGCCCGAGGCCATCGAGGTGTTCGAACGCTACGGGGTGTTCAACGAGCGCGAATTGCACAGCCGCTACGAGGTACGGCTCGAACAGTATGCGTTGACCATCGCGGTCGAGGCGAAGCTGGCACTGGAGTTGGGTACGACGGTGATCCTGCCGGCCGCGGTGCGCTACCAGACCGAGCTCGCGCAGAATGTCGGAGCTTTGAAAGCCGCTGGGCTCGACGCCGATACGACGCTGCTGCAGTCGGTTTCGGCTCCGATCGCCGAGCTGACGGCGGCCCTCGGCACGTTGAAGGCCGCTCTGTCGGATCACTCCGCGGAATCGGCGCTGGACGAGGCGACGCATGCGCAGAAGGCGCTGCTGCCGGCCATGGAGGCCGTTCGCACTGCCGCGGACACGCTGGAATCCGTTGTGGCCGACGATCTCTGGCCGTTGCCGACCTATCAGGAGATGCTCTACATCCTCTGAGCGCCTTGCATCGCGAGCGCGCGCGTTTGTACCCCGAGGTCGCATGTACAACTGCGCGCGCTCGCGCTACTCGGGCGCGACGTTCCGGCTCAGCCAGGGTCGACGATCTGCACCACTCCCGTCGTCACGCCGGCGATGAACAACCGTCCGGTGTTCGGGTCGACGGCGACGGTATATGGGTTCTGCACCGTCGGCACCCGAATCACCTCGCGCGGCGTCTCCTCGGCCATGTCATAGCCGACGACCTCGTTCGTCCCCGACGATGCCACCCACAACCGGTCCCGTGTGGCGTCGTAGGTGATGCCGTACGGACCACCTGGCTGCGAAACCTCGGCGAGTTGGCTTGGACTGGTATCGAATACGCGTACTGCATCACCGCGCGTGTCAGCAGCGATCAAGCGGCCATGCTTGTCCGCGACCAGATGCGTGGGCCCGGCCCCGGCGGGAGTCGACCCGACGATGGTCAGGTTTGTCGTGTCGTAGATCGTCAGATCGTTCTTGCGGACATCGAGCAAACCCATGCGGTCGCCGACGGGCGCCAGCCCCGCCGGCTGCACGCTGTCGGTGAACACCTTCACGATGCGTCCGTCGCGGACAGCGCTGACGGTGCCGCCGAGTTCGTTGGCAACGAACGTGGTTCCGTCGGGTGCCTGGGAAGCATCGTGGGGAACCGTTCCGGTGATGATCTGCGGTGCGGCGGCGCCGCCGGGCAACTCGACCCGCACGAGCGCATTCGCGCTTTCCACCGGCACCAAGACGGGACCACCGGGCTTGGCCAGCTGCAGGTGACGGACCGCGCCGGGCAGCGGGGTCCGTCCGGTGATCTCGCCGGTGTCCGCACTCAGTAGCACTAGTTCGTAGGGGTCACGCGTGGCAACGGCGACAGTGCGAGTGACTGGATCGACGACGATGCCTTCCGGCGCGGTGCCCACCTGCACCTGACGTCCCGGCGGCGGCGCTGCCGGTGGACCGGCCCGCTGAGGTTCAGCCGCGGCCGGCAGCTGCGCCACGGGCGGTCGCGAGCCCTCGGTCGGGACGCCTGGCGGGATCAGCCCCGTGGTGGTCGTTGCTGAAGGGCCGGTCGCAGGCACCGTTTCCGCCGGCGGGTCGGCGCAACCCGCCGTCAGCAGGACCGCGGCGGCTAGAGCCGCTTGGAAACGCATCGAAGAGGAATACCCACGGCCGCGGTCCCGAAGCCATCTGACGCCGCCCGTAAGAAATGACGGCGCGGCGTGGTTGGCGTGGGATTGACGCCCCGTCGTGGTCACAACACCCGGCTGACGGGGGAGACCCTCGAAGCGGCGCGCAATGCCGTCATGGAGTTCCAAAGTGAAAGCAGGGATCCACTCGCGATCGATACGGTGCTGCGCCGCCGCCCCGGTGCGCGGGGTCAGCGTGATCAGAGCGGTCTAGATGACCTGGCGCGCGGTGTTGGCCGCCAGCTGGAGCGCTTCCGCGACCGGTAGTTTGCGGAATGACTCGGATAGGATCTCGACGCCCCACGGACCGTCGAAGCCCTTGCCCCGCAGCATATTCACCAATCCGGTCAAATCAAAGGACCCCTCGCCGCAGAGGACTCGCCGCTCGACGGTGTCCTCGAACAGGGTGCCAACCACCTCGGGCATGGCGTCGTCGAGCTCAACGCCGAAGATGATTCCGTCGGATAGGGCCGTCTCCATCTCGGCGAGAGACGTCCCTGCGCGGAACACATGCCACGCGTCCACAAGCAACCCGACATCGGGATGACCTACGGCGCCGACGAGTTCGGCGCCCATCGGCACCGTCGCGATCCGCGAGAACGGCATCGTCTCGATCGCGATGCGCGTACCCAGGCGCGAGGCATCGTCGGCAAGTTCGCGTAATGGTGCGGCGAGGGACGCCAGATCGCTGCTACGGGAGCCGTTCTCGGAGCCAATCTTGATGAAGGCGGGTTGCAGGACGGCGGCAGCCTCAAACAGAAGGTCGCGGACGTGGTAGGTGTGGCCCGGTTGTCCGCGAGGAATCCACCACCGCTCGATCAACTCGATCTCGATGTGCGAGAGTCCCCGGTCGGCGGCCATGTCGCCAAGCGCGGCGAACCCGATCGAATCGCGAACCGCCGACAGATCGTCTGCCACCAGGCCGAACCCGGCAAAGCCCGCCTCGGCGATGGCCTTCAGCCTCTCGTCGATGGGAACAGGGCTTGTCGCGGGTGACAGCATCGGCGACGTGTCGCCTGCGCTGGTCCATGCCGTCGCGATCAAATGGGCGCTCATGTCGTCGCTTTCGTGGCCTGTGAGCGTGCGTGAAATGCCACCGCGAGCGGCGTGTCGTCGAGCAGACACGCGCGCTCGCGGTGCGGGTGCATTTCCCGGGGGACTCAGCCGTTCTGGGGGAAGCCGAGGTTGATACCGCCGTGGCTGGGGTCGAGCCAGCGCGCGGTGATGGCCTTCTGCCGGGTGAAGAACTGCACGCCGTCCATGCCGTGGGCGTGGCTGTCGCCGAACAGGGAGGCCTTCCAGCCGCCGAAGCTGAAGTAGGCCATCGGCACCGGGATCGGGACGTTGATGCCGACCATGCCGACCTCGACCTCGTTCTGGAAACGCCGGGCAGCGCCGCCGTCGTTGGTGAAGATGGCGGTGCCGTTGCCGTAGGGGTTGGAGTTGATCAGTTCCAATGCGTCGTCATAGGTCTCGACTCGCACCACCGATAGCACGGGGCCGAAGATCTCGTCGGTGTAGACGCTCATCTCGGGGGTGACGTTGTCCAGCAGCGTCGGACCGAGCCAGAACCCGTCCTCCCCACCGTCGGCCTTGACCGCGCGGCCGTCGACGACGACCTTGGCACCGTCCTTCTCGCCGGCGTCGATGTAGGAAGCCACCTTGTCGCGGTGTGCCTTGGTGACCAGCGGCCCCATGTCGGAATCCTTGGTGCCGTCACCGATTTTGAGCGGGGTGGTCCGCTCGGCGATCTTGGCGACCAGGTCGTCGGCGATCGGACCCACTGCAACGCAGGCGCTGATGGCCATGCAACGCTCACCGGCCGAACCGAATCCGGCATTGACCATCGCATCGGCGGCCAGGTCCAGGTCGGCATCCGGGAGGATCACGGCGTGGTTCTTGGCCCCGCCGAGCGCCTGGACGCGCTTACCCGCGGCGGTGCCGGTCGAGTACACGTACTGAGCGATCGGCGTCGAGCCGACAAAGGACACCGACTTGATCTTCGGGTTGGTCAGCAGTTCGTCGACGGCCGTCTTGTCACCCTGGAGGACGTTGAACACGCCGTCGGGCAGGCCGGCTTCCTTCCAGAGTTTGGCCAGCCACAACGAAGCGCTCGGATCCTTCTCCGAAGGCTTGAGCACGACGGTGTTGCCGGTGGCGATCGCGATCGGGAAGAACCACATCGGAACCATGGCCGGGAAGTTGAAGGGGCTGATGATGCCGACCGGTCCGAGGGGCTGGCGGATGGAGTAGACGTCGACCTTGGTCGAGGCGTTCTCGGTGAAGCCGCCCTTGAGCAGATGCGGTATGCCGCAGGCGAACTCGACGACTTCCTGCCCGCGGCTGACCTCGCCGAGGGCGTCGGAGACGACCTTGCCGTGCTCGCTGGTGATGATCTCGGCCAACTCGCCCTTACGTTCGTTGAGCAGCTCCCGGAAGGCAAACAAGATCTGGGTGCGCTTCGCCAGCGACGTGTCGCGCCAGGCGGGGAACGCCGCGGCGGCCGCGTCGATGACCTTCTGCGCGTCCTCGACGCTGGCCAGCGTCACCTCACCGGTCACCGCACCCGTCGCCGGGTTAGTCACCGGTGCAGTGGCATTGGAGGTACCGCCGAAGACGGCGTTGTCGGCCCAGTGCGAAATCGTTTTCGTCATGTGGTGCTTCCTTCTCGCTTGTGTGGTTGGGGTCTCAGGGTCGGTCTGCGAGTTCCACGTCGACAGGCAGGCCGGTTTCGAGTGATTCGACGCCTGCGGCGCAGACTGCCGCGGCCGCGTAGCCGTCCCACGCCGTGGGACCGTCGATGTTCGTGTTGTTGCGCACCGCGTCGACCCAGCGCTGGATTTCGGTGTCGTAGGCCCGGCCGAAGCGCTCCCGAAAACCGGGGGTGATCGTTCCGCCCCACGTCCCGGGTGCGCTCTTGCGGATCATCCCGACGTCGAGGCCGATCATCGCGCTGCCTTTTTCGCCGACCACCTCGGTGCGCACCTCGTAGGCGACGCCGGTGGTGACGAACAGCTCGACGTCCACATGCCGGCCGGACACTGTCCGCAGGATGGCGATCTGCGGATCGATGACGCCCTCCGGCGCAACGGGATTCGAGTTCGGTTTGACGATCTGCACGCTGGCGATCTCCTCGCCGAAAAGGAACCGGGTGACATCGACTTCGTGGACGAGGGAGTCCTTCACGATCAGCGAGCTGTCGAAGTACGACGGCACACCGGGGTTGCGGTGCACGCAGTGCATGAGCAACGGCTCACCGAGCTCGCCGCCGTCCAGCAGGGTCTTGAGGCGCATGTACTCCTCGTCGAAGCGACGCATGAACCCGACCTGGATCAACCGGACGCCGAGTTCGGATTCGCGGCGGACGATCTCCAGCGAGGTGGCGACATCGGTGGTCAGCGGCTTCTCGCACAGCACGGGCTTGCGGTGCTCCAGGCAAGCCAGCAGTTGCTTTTCGTGGGTGGAGCCCGGGGTGGCGAGCACGACGGCGTCGACGTCGGGGTCGGCGACGGCGTCGAGTGGGTCGGCGACGGCGCGGCAGCCCTCGATCTCGGAGGCGATCTGTTCGGCTTTCTCGGTGACGTAGTCGTTGACCACCGCAACGCGGGCCCCCGAGATGCGCGAGGTGATCCGGGCGACGTGGTCGGCGCCCATGACGCCGACGCCGAGGACGGCAATGCGCAAATCGGACATGTTCAGAACCTCACTGACGGGATGCCGCAGGACCCGAGGTAGGTGCGGGTGCGCTGAGCGATGGGCAGGGGGGCGTCGACCTCGCAGGGATACATGTCCTGCTCGACGATGGCGAACACATCGATACCGAGCCTGTCGATCTCGGCCAGCAGCGGCGGCATCTCCGGAATCCCCAGCGGCGGTTCGGTCATCACACCGAGCTTGACCGCCTCCCCGAACGGCAGATCCTCCGCTTCGACCTTGGCCCGCACCACCGCATCGACCTGCTTGAGATGCAGATAGCCGATGCGCTCCGGGGCACGGCGGATGATCGCGATGTTGTCCCCACCGCAGTAGGAGATATGGCCGGTGTCCAGGCACAGGTTCACGAACTGCCCGTCGGTGCCCTCGAGAAAGCGATACACGTTCTCCTCGGTGTCGACGTGGGAGTCGGCGTGCGGATGGTACTGCGCCCGCACCCCGTAGGTGTCGAACATCCGCCGGCCCAGTTCGTTCATCCCCCCGGTCTTCTTGGCCCACTGCGCAGCGGTCAGGGTGCGGTCTTCGAGCACCGCACCGGTCGCCGGGTCTCGCCACATCTCGGGAATCACCACGACGTGCGTGCCCCCGACCGCGGCGGTCAGCTTCGCCACGTCCTCGATCTGCGACCACACCGCACCCCACGAGTCGCCCCGATGCAGATGCTCGAACACTGTGCCCGCCGACAGTTTCAGACCGCGAGAACCCAACTCGTCGGACAGCTCGGCGGGATCGGTGGGCAGATACCCATAGGGGCCCAACTCGATCCACTCATACCCCGCTGCGGCCACCTCGTCGAGAAACCGCGCGTAGGGCGTCTGCTTCGGATCATCGGGAAACCACACACCCCACGAATCCGGCGCGGAACCCACGCGAATAGTGCTCATTGTTTGTCTTTCCAGCGATCGGATGGATTGATCAACGGCCGCTGGACCTTCTTCCAGTCCGCATACCGTGCGTAGGCCCGCTGTGTGGATTCCAGGGTCGACACCTCGCTGACCGGCACGTCCCACCACGAATGGCTGTCCGGCGCATAGATCAGCGGGTCGGTCTCGACGTAGATGACGGTGGTGCGGTCGCTGGTCTTTGCGACCTTGACCGCGTCGGCGAACTCCGCGGCAGTGCCGGCCTTGATCACCTCAGCGCCGAGACTGGCGGCGTTGGCGGCCAGGTCCACCGGCAGATGCCCGCCGTCGAGTCGGCCCGCTTCGCCGCGGTACTGATAGGAGGTACCGAATCGTTGGGAGCCCAACGATTCCGACAGTCCACCGATCGAGGCGAAGCCATGGTTCTGAACCAGAACCGGGATGATCTTGACGCCTTCCTGCACCGCGGTGGCCAGCTCGGTTGCCATCATCAGGTACGAACCGTCGCCCACCATGACGAACACGTCGCGATCGGGTGCGGCCATCCGCACCCCGATACCGCCCGCGATCTCATATCCCATGCAGGAGAAGCCGTATTCGACGTGGTAGCCCTTGCGGTCGCGCATCCGCCACAGCTTGTGCAGATCGCCGGGCATCGAGCCAGCGGCGCACACCACGATGTCGCGGGGGTCCGACAGCGTGTTGACCAGACCGATAACCTGGTTCTGGTTCAGTGCCACCCCGTCCCCGGTGCGGTAGGCCTCGGAGACGGTGTCGTTCCACTCGGCCATGAGTTCACGGACGTGCGTGGTGTATTCGTCGCTGACGGAGTAGTCGCCGAGCAGCTCGGTGAGCGCCTCGAGCGCTTCCCGAGCATCGGAGACGACACTGATGCCGCCCTGCTTGACCGAGTCGAGTGACGCCACGTTGATGTTGACGAACCGGACGTCGGGATTGTTGAACGCGGTCCGTGATGCCGAGGTGAAATCGCTGTACCGGGTTCCGATTCCGATGATGACGTCAGCCTCGCTGGCCAGGGCGTTGGCCGCGGTGGTGCCCGTCGAGCCGACGGCGCCGACCGAACGCGGATCCTCGTGCAGCAGTGATCCCTTGCCCGCCTGGCTCTCGCACACCGGGATGCCGGTTCGTGCGACGAACGCGGCCAGAGCGTCACTGGCACCGGAGTAGATGACCCCTCCGCCCGCGACGATCAGCGGCTTGGTCGCCGAGCGGATCACGTCAGCGGCCTTGGCGATCACGGACCGCTCCGGCAACGGCCGGGCGATGTGCCAGGTGCGCTCGGCGAACAGCGACACCGGCCAGTCGAACGACTCCGCCTGAACATCCTGGGGGAGAGCCACCGTCGCCGCACCGGTCTCGGCCGGGTCGGTGAGCACCCGCATCGCTCCCAGCAGTGCGGCGGGCAGTTGCTCAGGGCGCCATACCCGGTCGAAGTAGCGCGACAGCGGCTTGAACGCGTCGTTGACGGTGACGTCTCCCGAGGACGGCAGCTCGAGCTCCTGAAGGACCGGGGAGCTCACCCTGGTGGCGAACGTGTCGGAGGGCAGCAGCAGTACGGGGAGCCGGTTGATCGTGGCCAGGGCTGCGCCGGTCAGCATGTTTGTCGACCCGGGGCCGACGCTGGCGGTCACAGCCCACGTCTGGGTGCGATCCTGCTGGCGTGCGTAGGCGACGGCCGTATGCACCATGGCCTGCTCGTTGCGGCCGAGCACGTACTTCAGTCCGGGCTCGGTGTTCGATTCGACTGCCTCGACTTCGTCCTGCAGCAGCGCCTGGCCGATGCCCGCCACATTGCCATGGCCGAAGATACCCAAGCAGCCTGCGAAGAACTTGTGCCGTTCGCCGTCGCGTTCGACATACTGGTTGGCCAGGAAGCGAACGGTCGCCTGTGCGACGGTGAGCCGCTGGGTCGGTTCGTTGTCGACGAGCTTCTCGGTCGACTTCGGCGCGGTGGAAACCACGGTGTCATTCCCCTTTTCGCGAAGACAATGTGAAAGGCAGACGCGGGTCGATCTCCTGGTGCTCCCAGCTGCCGCGCAGCCAGGTGTGGTTGGGATCGTCGCAGATGAGCCAGGCACGGGTAGGCCCCGAGCCCGCCATCACGTTCAGGTAGTACATGTGGTGACCGGGTGCTGCGATGGACGGACCGTGGTAACCGTGGGGGACCAGCACGACATCTCCGGTGCGGACCTCTTCCAGAACCTCGATCGGCCGTTCGGGTGTCCCATAGACCCGGTGGTACCCGAAGCCCGGTGTCCCGGCAGGAGAATCGTCGATCTCGAAGTAGTAGATCTCTTCGAGCTGCGTCTCCACATCGGTGTTCTCGTCGTGCTTGTGGGCGGGATAGCTCGACCAGTTGCCGCCGGGGGTGATCACCTCACACGCGATGAGCGAGTCCGCTTCGAACGCCGTGGCCGTGCCGAAGTTGTGCACCTGGCGGCTGCAGTTGCCGGCGCCGCGCAGTTCGACGGTGACGTCGGCCGCTGCGACGCGGCGATTCGGGAACGAGTTCGAGGCTCGCGCACCGCAGATCGCGATGCGTCCGTGGCCCGACACTGTGTATGACTGGCGGACACCCAGATACACCATGTCGGCAGGGCCGTCGAACACCGAGGCCCGAGGCGACAGTTCGAAGCTCTCCTCGCCGCACGTGACGGCCCCACCACCGGACAGTGGCAGGATCATCACCTCGGTGTCCCCGGTCTCCAGCGACACCGAACCCTCGGTGCCGAGATCGACGACGTGCAGCGAGGATTCGGCCCAGCCGGCATCTTCTGGCGTGATCGCGACGGTGAACGGAGCGGTCGCGCTGTCGGCCTTGATGTACAGCTTCCCGCGCACGTGAGGAGCATCAAAGGCAGATGTCATCGGACCATCGCCACGGCGGTCGCGACGGCGGAGCTGACGTCGTCGTCGGGCGGGTACAGCAGGGTGCGGCCGACGATGAGACCGCGCACCGAGGGGAGGGACAGCGCCTTCTCCCAGCTGGCGAAGGCCTCCTCTGGATCGGTCGGGTCCCCGCCCAACAGCAGGGTGGGCATCGTGGTCGATTCCATGACGCGGTCCATCTCGGGGACGACAGGCAGCTTCATCCAGGTGTACGCCGATGTCGAACCAAGGCCCTGACCGATGTGTACCGACTTGATCACGGCATCGGGGGAGAGGTCGTTCTTGACCTTGCCGTTGACCCGGGAGGACATGAACGGCTCCAGCATGGCGATCAGGCCGTTGGCGGCGAGTTCGTCGACGGCCTTGGCGCACGCCGCCATCGTCGCGACGGTGCCCGGGTCGTCGAGGTCGATGCGGCACAACATCTTTCCGCCGTTCATATTCGCCGCCGCGGTGGAGGCGGCCGTGGCGCCGGTCATCCGATCGTCGAGTTCGAAAGATGCGCCCGCCAGGCCGCCCCTGTTGAACGACGAGAACACGACCTTGTCCTCCAGCGCACCGAGAAGCACGAGGTCATCGAGAATGTCGGCGGTGGCCAGCACACCGTCCACACCGGGGTCGGCAAGCGCGGCGCGTAACCGGTCGAGCAGGTCGGTGCGGCTGTTCATCGCCGCGGGACGGGATCCCACCGCGAGTGCACCTCGTGCCGGGTGATCGGCTGCCACGATCATCAGCCGTCCGTTGCCGCGCAACGTCGGCCGTGCCGTGCGGTGCGCCCAGGCACGCGCGACCGCGCCGGGGTCGGTCGCCCGGACCTCGGTGATCTGGGCGTAGTCATGGCACAGTGCGGACTTAGACATTGACGGCCTCCACAGCGGTCTGCTCGGCCAGTTCGGCTACCTCGGCGGCGGTCGGCATGGCGGTCGAGCATTCGAGCCGGCCGGCCACGATCGCCCCAGCGGCGTTGGCGTAGCGCAGCGTCTTCTCCAGCGACCAACCATTGAGCAGCCCGTGGCACAGGCTTCCGCCGAACGCGTCGCCGGCACCGAGCCCGTTGATCACATCAACTTCGTTGGGCGGCACCGTCACCGACGAGTGACGGGTCTTGCCCAGGACGCCGCGCGGGCCCTGCTTGACGATTGCCAGTTCGACGCCCAGGTCGAGCAATGCCTCCGCGGCCTTGTGCGGGTTGGACTCCCCGACGGCGATCTCGCACTCCTCCCGATTGCCGACAGCGACGGTCACATGCGCCAGCGCCTTCTGCACCTGCTCGGTGGCTGCGTCGGGTGTCGCCCAGAACATCGGGCGGTAGTCGAGGTCGAGCACTGTCAGCGGCTTGCGTTCACGAAGCTCCCACGCCGCGAAATGTGCACGTCGGCTTGGTTCTTCGGAGAGGCCGGTGACCGTAGACCAGTACAGCCGCGCCGAGCGCACCGCGTCGGCGTCGATCTCGTCGGGGCGGATCTGCAGGTCCGGCGCGCTGGGCTTGCGGTAGAAGTACAACGGGAAGTCGTCCGGCGGAAAGATCTCGCAGAACGTGACCGGAGTGGGGAATTCCCCGTGGGTGGCGACGTAGCGGTTGTCCACTCCGAGGCGGGCGAGTTCAGCGCGGACATAGCGGCCGAAAGGATCGTCGCCGACTCCGGAGATGAGTGCAGAGCGATTACCCAGACGCGCGGCAGCGACTGCGACGTTGGCGGCACTTCCGCCGAGGAACTTCCCGAACGTCTGGACCTCCTCGAGGCCGACGCCGACCTGAAGGGGGTATACGTCGACGCCGCTGCGGCCGATGGCGAGTACGTCATATGGAACATTTGTCATCACGAGTCACTCCGACGGATAGGTGTGGGTGGCTGCCTAAGACTGTGCCCCTGGTCACGGTGCGGTGTCAAGACTTTGTCCTGACATTCTATCTTTATCTCAATCGGTGTTAGTATTCAGCTTCTGTTGACTGGCCCAACACGAGATCGGAGCCGACGTGCCCCTGACAGTGGAGCTCGACAGGTCAAGCCCGGTTCCTCTCTACTATCAACTCGCGCAGGCGATCGAGGCCGCCATCAGAGATGGCGAACTCTCGCCCGGTGACCGGTTCGAGAACGAACTGGCGCTGGCCAAGCGGTTGACCCTCTCGCGCCCCACCACCCGGCGTGCCATCCAGGAGCTCGTCGACAAGGGTCTGCTGGTACGCAAGCGGGGTGTCGGCACACAGGTTGTCCAGAACCCGGTTCACCGGCGCGTCGAGCTGACCAGTTTGTTCGACGACCTCGCCCGGGCAGGCCAGGAGCCCACCACCAAGTTGCTCAAGTTTCAGGTCGGGCCGCCCGACGAAGAGGTCGCCCGCGAGCTGAGCATCGCCGAGGACCGCGAGGTGGCCTCCATCCACCGATTGCGTTGCGCCAATGGCGAACCCCTCGCATTGATGATCAACCACCTACCCGCCGACATCGCGCCTGATGCCGAAGAGCTCGAGTCCAACGGCCTCTATCAGTCGCTGCGGGCGCGCGGCGTCCATATCCGGCTTGCCCGGCAACGCATCGGTGCCCGCAGTGCCACGCGTGCCGAGGCGCAGCTGCTCGACGAGAAGCCGAACGCACCGCTACTGACTATGGCGCGCACCGCATTCGATGACTCCGGTACCGCGGTCGAATACGGCAACCACTGCTACCGGGCCTCGCGCTACTACTTCGACACCACGCTCGTCGACCGCTGACACCTACTCCGGCAGGTAGTGCCGAGAGCCGGAACGTCGCTCTCAGTGGCCGCGATTGTGCCACCGGCAAATGGCATTTGTGACAGGCTCTTCTCGGGGTGCGTCAGGTCGTACGGCGAGGGGGCAGGGTGTCGCGATACCAGCCTCACAGCGTGATGACCACCGGCCCGGCGCTCAGTCAGTCGTTCCGGGCGCTGTGGGTCATGATGATCGGCTTCATCCTCATCGTGGTCGACTCCACCGTGGTATCGGTGGCCAACCCGGTCCTGAAACAGACTTTCGACGTCGAGTACCACTCTGTCCTCTGGGTGACGACCGCCTATCTCGTCTCGTTCTCGGCGTTCCTGATGATCGGCGGGCGACTGGGCGATCGCTACGGGACGAAACATGTCTATGTGCTCGGGCTGGCGTTGTTCACCGCGTCGTCGGTGTGGTGCGCAATGTCGAATTCGGTGGGAATGCTGATCGCTGCACGTGTGGCGCAGGGGTTCGGCGCAGCATTGCTCACGCCGCAGGTCATGTCGACCATCACGCGGACGTTCCCCCCCGAGCGCCACGGTGCCGCGATGAGCGTGTGGGGTGCCACGACCGGCGTCGGCCTGCTCGCGGGTCCGATCCTCGGCGGCATACTGTTGGCCGGACTGGGCTGGCAGTGGATCTTCTTGATCAACGTCCCGATCGGCGTGGCCGGCGTGGCGTTGGCAATGCGGTTCCTTCCGGCGCTCCCGGTCCGTCCTCTGCGCGTCGACGTGGTGGGTGCGGTGCTGTCGGGAGCCGGTATATGTCTGGTGGTGCTCGGTCTCCAAGAAGGCCAGCACCAGGGATGGTCGACAGTCATCTGGGCATCGCTGGCCGGTGGAGTCGCCCTCATCGCCGTGCTTTTCGCGTGGCAGGCGAGGAAACGGGCTGAGCCGCTGATCCCGCTGAAGCTGATGGCCAACCGAAACTTCGTGTTTTCCAGCGCGGGGATCGCCCTCGTCAGTTTCGCGTTCGTCGCCCTCGGCGTTCCGCTGATGATCTATCTGCAGGAAGTCAGCGGGCTCTCGCCGTTCCACGCAGCGCTGCTGACCGCGCCGATGGCTGTCGCTACCGGTGCTTTGGCCCCGTTCGTCGGAAAGATCGTCGACCGCGCCCACCCACGACCCGTCGTCGTGTCCGGTTTTGCGTTGCTCGGCCTCGCCCTGGTCTGGCTGGTGATGGAGATGGCGCAGGGCAGTGCGGTGTGGAGGTTGGCGCTTCCCCTGACGCTCGTGGGCATCGCCGGTGCGTTCACGTGGGAACCTCTGTCCGCCATCGCGACTCGCGGACTGCCTCTCGACGTTGCCGGTGCCGGGTCGGCGCTGTGCAACACCGCCCGGCACATGGGAGCCGCGCTGAGCAGCGCAAGCATCGCCGCGATGATGGCCTTCTTGCTCGGCGACGAGCACGCCGAGTACGGGGGTATGCAAGACGCGGCGGCGGAGCACGCCACCGAAGGGTCGTTCGCCGACGCGATGTCGCAGTCGATCCTGCTCGCGGTGCTCGCCGCGGGGCTCGGTGCGCTGACCGGGTTTTTCTTGGACGGCAGGGTGCGGGCAGACGGGGGTCTGCCGTCGTGACCAACGCTGCCGGCGTGGCATATTCGACAGTGCACGATGTCGAGACGATCTCCGACGACGCGCTACGCGACCTGCTTGCCTATCCGGATGGTCTTCGCAGCCCGCACCTGCGGGCAAACTTCATCGCGAGCATCGACGGTGCGGTGACCTTACGGGGGTCTGGGCGCAGCCTCGGGACGCCTACGGACCGGAGAGTTTTCGCGCGGTTGCGGGAGGTGGCCGACGTGGTGCTCGTCGGTGCGACGACCGCGGCAGCGGCACCGTATGCGGACCTGCACATGTCTCCAGAGGCTTCGGCGTGGCGCGCGTCCCACGGTCTTGGGCTCGATCTGCCCGTCGCCGTGGTGTCCAGTCGCGGAGTCATCCCGCCTCATCTACTGACCGGTGAAACGGTGCCCCCCGTGGTACTCGTCGGCGACGGCGCCGACGAGGCGGCGCGACGCACTCTGGAACGCTCCGGCGCGCGAGTCACCATGATCGCCGGGGGACGGGTCAGCTCCGCGGCCATCCGCGGCGCACTGGCTGCAGCCGGTTTGACCCGTGTGCTCGTCGAAGGCGGTCCCACACTGTTCTCTCAGCTCGTCGGCGACGACGAGATCGACGAGCTGTGCCTGACCACGAGCCCCAAACTGGTCGCTGGACCTGCTCGCCGCATCGCCGCATCCGCGGACCATGTCGAGATCACCATGGAACGCAACGGAATCCTGATTGGCGCGGACGGAACCGTCATCGTCCGGTGGGTGCGGGCCCGCAGTCCGCGCTCCGTTGGGGTCAGCTGAATGCGGCGCGGAATGCTCCCAGCGCCGCCTCGCTGCCCTCGACACCGGCACGGGAGGCCCAGGCCTCCATACCGATCGTTCCCGCATAACCGATTTCGCCCAGCGCGGTCGCCACGGCCGCGTAGTTGATCTCGCCGGTCCCAGGCTCGCAACGGCCCGGTACATCGGCGATCTGGATCTCTCCGATCGAATCGCCGCACCGTCTCACCAACTCGATGAGGTTTCCCTCACCGATCTGGGCGTGATAGAGGTCCAGCATCATCTTGACGTTGGGATGGCCGACGCCCTCGACCAACGCGAGTGTGTCCTTGGCGCGGGCGAGTGGAACCCCGGGATGGTCCACGATGGTGTTGAGGTTCTCCACGCAGAACGTCACGCCTGCCGCTGCGCCGAGTTCGCCGAGGCGCTCCAGGGTGCGCGCCGCGGTAAGCCACATCCGGCCGGTGGCGCGCTGGCGGGGACGGGCCGCCTGACCGTCGACGAGTTCGGCGGTGTGCAGGTTCAGCCGCCTCACCCCCAGCCTCTCGGCCGCTTTGATGCTGAGCTCGGCGGTGCGAACGACCTCGTCCCTGGTCATGGGGTCGACGAGATCGCCGTGCAGGTAGCCCGTCATCGACGTGAACGTCGCGCCCGTCGCGGCAAGCTCGTCGAGGTTCTTGTCGTGCCAACTCCAGATCTCAACCGCGAATCCGAGTTCGTGGATGCGCTTCACCCGATCCAGGATCGGGAGATCCTGGAACACCATCTCCGAGCACACCGCCAACTGGAAGCTCACCGCGAAACCCCCTTCGGGGCGACGGGCGAGCCGGTACCGACCGATCCCGGTGCTGCGAAAGCCATTTCGGCACCGGTCTGCATCGCGTCGACGACGCGGACGAACTGCACCATGAGCCCCAAAGGCACAGGATTGGGCATCGGACTCTCCGAACTTCCGCCTACGAACTAGAACGTTCTAGTACGTTAGGGCGTGCGGGAGCAATCCGTCAACGACAGAGCTGGAAGGTCCTAAGGTGTAGCCCGTGAACCGCAGACCGACGCTGGAGGACGTCGCCGCCCGCGCCGGTGTCTCGCGCGCGTTGGTCTCCATCGTGATGCGCGACGCGCCAGGAGCCAGCGGCCACACCCGCGAGCGGGTCAGACGCGCGGCCGACGACCTCGGTTACCGTCCGGATCCGCGCGCCCGTCGGCTCCGCCAGCACCGCTCGAATCTCATCGGCCTGACTTTCGCTGCGGGACAGGACTTTCACGCCGATCTCGTCGACGGGGTTTACGTCTCGGCAGACAGGCTCGGTTATGACGTCGTCCTCAGCGCGGTGACCCCGCACCGTGACGAACTCCGGGCAACGCGCACTCTAGTCGACGACCGGTGCGAGGGGTTGATTCTCATAGGACCTCAAATGCGCGCCGGTCGGCTCAGCGACCTTGCGTCCCGAGTACCGCTGGTGGTGATGGCCCGCCGGGTTCGTGGCGTGGACGCGGTGCGCAGCGACGACGTGGCGGGAGCGATAGTCGGCATGGAATACCTGCTCGAGTTGGGGCACCGCCGGATCCTCTATCTGGACGGCGGGGGTGCGCCTGGAGCGGCAGAACGGTTGCGCGGCTACCGGCGCGCGGCCAGGGACGCCGAAGTGCGCGACGTCGTGCGTCCCGGTGGTCTCACGGAGCGCGAAGGCGCGGCCGCAGCGGCGGCGATGCTCGAAACGGGCGACCTTCCCGACGCGGTGTTCGCATTCAACGACCGATGCGCACTCGGTGTGATGGACGTTTTCATCCGGGCGGGAGTCTCTGTACCGCAACAGATCTCGGTACTCGGATTCGACGACAGCCCGCTGGCAGGGTTGGCTCACATTCAGTTGAGCACCATTCGGCAGGACGCGCCCGGGCTCGCGGATGCGGCCGTGTGCCGTCTGGTATCCCGGCTGGACGGTGACGATGCAGGCGGTGGGCCGGCCGATATCGTCCGAAGGCCGACCCTGGTGGTCCGCGGGTCGACGGCGGCCAGGAAGGCCTGATCTGCGATGATCCCGGCCGACAAATGACTTGCAGTCCTAATGTCAGGACAAAGTATTGACTTTCTGGTGTGAGCGGTATTACATCACCAGTGAGGCGTGTCGCCCGGCACCACCCCGGGAGGGCGATGAGGGCGTCGCGACAGTCTCGACGACAAGGAGAAGCAATGACATTCAAGCGGCTCGCGGCGTTCGCCGGAGCGGGCATCATGGCCCTGGGCATCGTGTCGTGCTCGTCGACCGGCGGAGCACCCGAACAGTCCGGTGAGGGCGGGGGTGGCGGCACCGTTGACACTCCGCGCATGACGATCGCGATGATCACGCACGAGGTACCCGGCGACTCGTTCTGGGACCTGATCCGCAAGGGCGCCGAGGCCGCGGCGAAGAAGGACAACATCGAGCTTCGCTACTCGAACGATCCCGAGGCGCCGAACCAGGCCAACCTGGTGCAAACCGCCGTCGACAGCGACGTGGACGGCATCGCCGTCACGCTGGCCAAGCCCGACGCGATGCAGGCCGCGATCAAGGCCGCTGAGGCCAAGGGAATCCCGGTCGTGGCGTTCAACGCGGGAATGGACGCCTGGAAGCCGATGGGCGTCAAGGAGTACTTCGGGCAGGACGGTCGCATCGCAGGCCAGGGTGTCGGTGACCGGCTGCGCGCCGAGGGTGCCACCAAGGCGATCTGCATCATCCAAGAGCAGGGCCACGTCGACCTCGAGGCTCGCTGCGCAGGCGTGAAGGAGACCTTCCCGGCCACCGAGATCCTCAACGTCAACGGCAAGGACATGCCGTCGGTCGAGTCCACGATCACCGCGAAGCTGCAGCAGGATCCGAGCGTCGACTACATCGTCGCCCTCGGCGCCCCGTTTGCATTGACCGCAGTGCAGTCGGCCAAGAATGCCGGCAGCACCGCCAAAATCGGCACCTTCGACACCAACGCCGCCCTGGTCGAGGCGATCCAGGCAGGCGACGTCCAGTGGGCAGTCGACCAGCAGCCGTACCTGCAGGGGTACCTTGCCGTGGACTCCTTGTGGCTCTACCTGAGCAACGGCAACGTCATCGGAGGCGGCCAACCCACGCTCACCGGACCTGCGTTCATCGACAAGTCGAACATCGACGCGGTCGCGGAGTATGCGAAGGGCGGCACCCGATAGTGACTACCCAGGAGGCTCTCGACGTCGCCGGTCACAAGGTGGTGCGCGACGAGCGCGTCAAGGAGCGGAATCGCCTGCAGCGCATTCTGATCCGCCCCGAGATGGGTGCGGGTATCGGAGCGATCGGCATTTTCATCTTCTTCTTGATCGTGGCGGCGCCGTTCCGCGAGGCGGCATCACTGGCGACGGTGCTGTATGCCAGCTCGACGATCGGCATCATGGCGTGCGGCGTCGCGGTGCTGATGATCGGCGGCGAGTTCGACCTGTCGGCGGGCGTGGCAGTGACGTTCAGCTCGCTGGCGGCGTCGATGCTCGCCTACAACCTGCACCTGAATCTGTGGGTGGGGGCCCTGCTTTCGCTCATCTTGGCGTTGACCGTCGGGTTCTTCAACGGCTTCTTGGTGATGAAGACGAAGATCCCCAGCTTCTTGATCACGCTGAGCACGTTCTTCATGCTCGCCGGAATCAACCTGGCGGTAACCAAGCTGGTGGCCGGGCAGGTCGCCACCCAGAGCGTCAGTGACATGCAGGGTTGGGATTCCGCCCAGAAGGTTTTCGCGTCATCGTTCACGTTGTTCGGGGTCAGCATCCGCATCACGGTGGTGTGGTGGCTGGTCTTCACCGCGATCGCCACCTGGGTGCTGTTCAAGACGAAGGTCGGCAACTGGATCTTCGCGGTCGGTGGCGACGCGGACAGCGCACGCGCCGTGGGTGTTCCGGTCACCAAGGTGAAAATCGGCCTGTTCATGTTCGTCGGCTTCTGCGCGTGGTTCGTCGGCATGCACCTGCTCTTCGCCTTCAACACTGTGCAGTCCGGTCAGGGCATCGGCAACGAATTCTTCTACATCATCGCCGCCGTCATCGGAGGCTGCCTGCTCACCGGTGGCTACGGCACCGCGATCGGCGCGGCCATCGGTGCGTTCATCTTCGGTATGACCAATCAGGGCATCGTGTACGCGGGCTGGGACCCGGACTGGTTCAAGTTCTTCCTGGGCGCGATGCTGCTGTTCGCGGTCATCGCCAACAATGCCTTCCGCAACTACGCAGCGAAGAAGTGATCTGATGACCATCTCAGTTGAAAAGCCAAGCAGAGATTCACAATCCGGCGGCAGGGTTCCGTTGGTCGAGCTGCGCAACGTCGGCAAGGCGTACGGCAACATCACTGCACTCAAGGACATCTGCCTTCGGGTGCACGCCGGCGAGGTGACCGGCATCCTGGGCGACAACGGCGCAGGCAAGTCCACGTTGATCAAGATCATCGCCGGGCTGCACCAGCAAACCGACGGGGAACTGCTCGTCGACGGTGAGCCGACCAGGTTCGCCTCACCCGCCGACGCACTCGGCAAGGGCATCGCGACGGTCTACCAGAACCTGGCCGTCGTGCCGCTGATGCCGGTGTGGCGCAACTTCTTTCTCGGCCAGGAGCTGCGCAAGAAGTCGTTCCCGTTCTCGTTGGACGCCAACGCGATGCGTGCCACCACGCTGACAGAGCTGGCCAAGATGGGCATCGACCTGCCCGACGTGGACGTACCGATCGGCTCGCTGTCGGGTGGACAGAAGCAGTGTGTGGCGATCGCGCGCGCAGTGTTCTTCGGCGCCAGAGTGCTGATTCTCGACGAGCCGACCGCAGCACTGGGGGTCAAGCAGTCCGGGGTGGTGCTCAAGTACATCACCGCGGCCAAGGAAGCCGGATTCGGCGTGGTGTTCATCACACACAATCCGCACCACGCACACATGGTCGGTGACCATTTCGTGCTCCTCAACCGCGGCCGGCAAAAGCTCGACTGCACCTACGACGACATCACTCTCGAACACCTCACCCAGGAAATGGCCGGTGGTGACGAGCTGGAAGCGCTCACGCACGAACTGCGCGGCGCGAAGCGCTGAGTCGACGCCGAACTGGGATTCCCGGTCGTGATCCAGCACGAGATCACGACCGGGAATCCCCGTTCGGCGCGTACCCAAGGCGGCGGCAGCGGCCGGATTGGCAATGGAGAGCACCGGGTACGTGTCGCCCATGACTATCTCGACCCTCAAGACAGAAGACGCGGGACCGAAGGCTGTCAGCCGCAGCGTGCAGGTTTCTGCGCCGGTTTCCACGCTGTTCGACCTCATCGCCGACCCACATCGTCACCCGGAGATCGACGGATCAGGGACGGTGCGCGACGTCGACGTCAAGGGTCCGCACCGGCTGAGTGTCGGGGACAAGTTCACCGTGGGGATGACGCAGTACGGTGTGCCGTACAAGATCACGTCAAAGGCCACCGCAGTCGAGGAGAACCGGGTCGTCGAATGGGAGCACCCGCTGGGACACCGGTGGCGCTGGGAACTCGCCGAGGTGGGCCCCGGAGCGACGAAGGTGACCGAGACCTTCGACTACTCGACGGCCAAGGTTCCGCTGGTCATCGAACTTCTCGGCATGCAGAAGAAGAACGCCGACGGCATCGAGTCAACTTTGCGGGCGCTGGCTGAGAAGTTCGACGTGCACTGAACCGGATCGA
Source organism: Mycolicibacterium iranicum (assembly GCF_001650495.1). Classification (GTDB taxonomy): domain Bacteria; phylum Actinomycetota; class Actinomycetes; order Mycobacteriales; family Mycobacteriaceae; genus Mycobacterium; species Mycobacterium iranicum_A. The sequence continues at coordinate 322,122 of NZ_LWCS01000021.1, forward strand.
CTCGCCGGCAAGGGGGCCGGCAAAGTGAGCCGTTCCTCGCCGCTCACGAAGCGTTCATGGTCTCGACATGGTGACGGTCGCGCTGTCGGCGGGCTTGTGCTGCCGGCGACCGGCACAATGAAGACATGGACAGTGATCGCGAATCCCGCGCGCACGCCCGCGTCTGGCGTGACCCGCTGTCGGCGGGATGGCGTGCGCACCGAGGACTGCTGCTGCTCCGACTGCGGTGGCACGAGCGGCGCACGGAGACTTCCGTACCGACGAACAAGGCCTAGCTGCTACTTCGGCTGGTCCGGAGTCGTGGACTGGATCAGCGCGGCTGCATGCCCGCGGAACGATAGGCGTCGTCGATCAATGCCATGTTCGCCACCGCGTCCTCGACATCCAGCGGAAGCGCCTTCCCCCGCTGGACGTGTGCGGCGAAAGCCTCGAGCTGGTAGGTGTACGACGCGCGGGTCCCGTGATGCTCGACGGTCGTGCCGTCCTCGGTGGTCAGGGTCAGCCTGTCGTCGTCTCGGGGCTTGATGAAGTTGTGCACGAAGACTTCTCCGCGCGTACCGAGCAACCGCAGAGTGAAGGAGTACTCGGCGTCGACCATGGAATTGGTTGTCGAGCCCGTCACCCCTGACGGAAGTACCAGCTCTGCGTCGAAGCGTTCGTCCACCCCGGCGGAGCGCTCCACGGCCGTTGCTGTCACGACGGCGGGCTCGCCGAACCTGCGCATCAGATGCAGTGCGTAACAGCCGAGATCCATCAGCGCGCCACCCGCCAGTTCCAGCGACCACCGCGGATCGTCGGGTTGCGGTGCAGCCATTCCCATCCGGACCTCGATACGGGCCAGGTCACCGATCGTGCCGTCGCGCGCAATGGCCAGAGCCCGCTGATTGACGGGATGGAACAGGTAGTGAAACCCCTCCATCACCGTGATCCCTTCGGCTACGGCGGTATTCGCGACGCGCGCTGCCTCCTCGCGATTGCGGGCGAACGGCTTTTCGGTCAGAACCGGCTTGCCTGCCGCCACGGCGGCCAGATTCCACGGCGCGTGCAGAGCGTTGGCCAGAGGGTTGTAGACGACATCTATTTCAGGGTCGGACACCAGATCCTGATACGTCGGCACCACTCGTTCCACGCCATACTTGTCGGCGAAGAGCTGGGCACGCAGTGGATCTCGTGCCGCCACCGCGACCAACCGATGCCCCAGCTCCCGGGCGGGTTCGACGATCGCCGATTCGGCGATGCGTGACGCGCCCAGGATTCCGATACGCAGGCTCATGACGAGACAGTGGCTGCGGCGCCCTGCAGGAACGCGACGCTGGCCAGCACATCGCCCAACGGGCCTTCACCGGTCGGCATCGCCTGAGGATCCGAATCGAGAATCTTGTCCTGCTCCATCACATACCAACCGTCGAATCCGTGGTCCTCCAGCGTCTTCACGATTCCGGCGATGTCGACGTCCCCCGCACCCAGCGGCACGTACATCCCCGCCGCCACAGCCTGCGTGTAGGTCAGCTCCCCGGACTGAACTTTGACGGCCAGCGCGGCGTTCACGTCCTTGAGGTGGGCGTGCTTGATCCGCTCAGGCACCTCCTTCGTCAGCGCCAGCGGGTCGGTGCCGCCGATCAGCAGGTGTCCGGTGTCGAGGCACAACGGGATTCTCGAGCCGGTGAGTACGCGGTCGACCTCCGCGCGGGACTCGACCATGGTCCCGACATGCGGGTGCAGCACCGCGGTCAAGCCTCGCGAAGCGACGATATCGGCGAGCCGATCGAGATTGGAAAGCAATGTGGCCCATTGCCGTTCGTCGAGGATCGGTCGCGCGTCGTAGCCGTCCAAGCCGGTCGCAGCTGCCAGAACCACGACTCCTGCGCCGGCGGCGACCAGCGACTCCAATGGGCCGGCGAGGTCATCGGCGGGATCATGGTCGTCTTCGAAGAGGACTACCGGCACGAATCCGCCGACACAGGAGAGGCCGTAGCCGTCGAGCAGTTGCACCAGCTCAACGGTGTCGGTGGGCAGGAATCCCTCCAGGCCCAGCTCTGTTGCGGTCAGTCCGGCCTGACGCATCTCGGTCAGCACGCGATCCGCGCTGAGCTGGTAGCCCCAGCCCGGAACCTCACACACGCCCCACGAAATCGGGGCTCCCGCGATCTTCACTGCTGTGTCTCCTTCCGAACCGACTCGATCGCTACCGGGGCGCCCCGGCGCAGGGATTCCGTCGCGGCCTCGGCGATCCATGCCACCTCGACCGCGTCGGCCACGGTGGCGCCTTGGATCGGCCCGCCCTCAACAACTTTCACGAACGCACTCAGTTCGGTGCGGAACGCCTCGGTGAAGCGGTCCATGAAGAAGTGGTGCGGCTGACCGGTCGGGAAATCATTGGCCGGGTCGGCATTGAGCACCGGCGCGCCCTGGTCCCAGCCGGCGACGACGGAGTCGTCGAAGCCGTGTACCTCGAGCCGGCAGTCATATCCGCGGCCGTTGTAGCGGGCAGCGGAGACGAGACCGAGTGCGCCACCGTCGAAGCGGACCACGATGGCCGCGGTGTCGACATCGCCGTACTCGGCGAACAGCGGATCGCCCTGCACGCTGCCGGTCGCGTACACCTCGACCACCTCCTGTCCGGTGACCCAGCGGATGACGTCGAAATCGTGCACGGCGCAGTCACGGAAGATGCCACCGGACCCCTTGATGTAATCCATCGGCGGGGGAGCAGGGTCCATCGTGGTGCTGCGCACCGTCGTCAGCGCGCCGAGTGAACCGCTGTCCACGGCCTGCTTGACCGCGGCGAACGCCGCATCGAAGCGACGCTGATAGCCCACCTGCACCGGGACCCCAGAACCGGCGATGATGCCTGCGATCCGGGCACTTTCGGACGCCGTGGATGCGATCGGCTTCTCGCAGAAGGTCGGCAGACCGCGTTCCACGGCCGCCAGCGTCAGCTCGGCGTGCGCCGGGGTGGCCGCCGCGACGATCACACCGTCGATGCCCGAGGACAACAGTTTGTCGACCGACTCAACTGGGGTGGCACCGTATTTCGCCGCGACCTCGCTGACGACCTGCGGTCGCTCATCGGTGATCACAAGCCCGGAGACCTCGGGAAGATTACTCAAGGTGTCGGCATGGAAGGCGCCGATTCGGCCGAGCCCGATGAGGCCGAGGGTGGTCATGGCATTCTCCGTTCGTTCTGATCGCGAAGCGCGATGTCGAGGTCTTCTTCTGTGAAGTTCTTGGCCAGCGCGTCGAGCACGGTGTCGACCTGACTGGGCGGCACCAGGCTGCCGAGCGGTTGATCGCTGTCCAGATTGGTGGGGAACGGGTAGCCCTCTGCCGTCGCGACCACGACGTTCTCCACCTCGCGGTGCGGCCGCCCTGCTGTCTGCATGGCCAACAGCGAGGGATAGACAGCGCGCACCATCGCGGTGCGATCCATCGCCTCCATGGCCCGCCCGAACGGTGAGCTGATCTGCAGGAGGTTCGCGATGCGTCTGATCGCAGAGGATCCCGTCGAGAAGTTGCTTCCCGCAGCGTGATAGAGCGCCGGGTTGAAGAAGACCGCGTCGCCCTTGGTGAGCGGTAGTTGGACGTGATGTTCGGCGAAGTAGTCGATGAACTCCGGCCTGTTGAACGCGATGTAGCCGCCGGTGAACTGCTGTGAGTGGGGCAGCAGCATCGTCGGTCCACTTTCGACCGGCATGTCGCAATGTGCGACGGCGCCCTGCAGCGTCAGCGTCGGAGAGGTGCGATGAATGTGGGCCGGATAGCGCGCAAGATGCTCCTGGGGGACGAAGCCGAGGTGGTAGTCCCGGTGTGGGACCTGAGCCTTCCCTCCGGGGTTGACGACGTTGACCTGTGAGGTGACCTGGTAGCGCGGCCCCAGCCACGCTTGGCACACCACGGCCAGCGCGTCGTTGGCGTAGTAGTCGGCGAAAACCGCGGGGTCGTGTAGCGCGAGCTTCTGGGCTGCATTCCAGATGCGATCGTTGGCTCCGGGCTTGCCGAAGTGATCGCCCACGGCGAGGCCGCCGGCGCGCTGCGCCTCGATGATCGCGAAGAACGCCTCGCTGGCGCGATCCACCACGTCGGCGCCGAACGCACCGGCCAAAACGAGGACACCGGGACCGTCGGCCAGGGCGTGAATGAGTTCTGCCTGCAGCACGCGACGGTCGCTCGCCTTGGTCATTGCGACGGCGTCGTAGACGAGGACGTTGCTGCGGACATCGTCGGCGTGCGGGTAATCGGCGAGGTCGGTGTCGCGCTCGACCTGGGCGCGGAAGTCGTCCAGGTCGAAGTCCGACTCGCCGAGCCAGGGCGACTGTGCGCGAACGGGCTGCTGGATCGACATTGCCATGGCAGCTAGTCTTGCTGTGATCAGGACCGCAATCAACGGCAAAAAACCATCAAAAAAACCTCAGAAATAGTGGCGTGCAGACGCGAACTCGCATTCTCTGGGATGGATGTATGCGAGTTTGTGTCTGCTCGCCGCGAAGGGGAGGGGTCGGGGTGCCACACCGGTACAAGGTCCGCGAGATCGCCCAACAGTCCGGGCTGAGTGAGGCGACAGTCGACCGCGTTCTCAACAACAGGCCGGGGGTTCGGGAGAACACCATCGCCGAGGTGAACCAGGCGATCGCCGACCTGGACAAGCAGCGCGCGCAGTTGCGTCTGAACGGGCGTCGCTACCTGATCGACGTCGTCATGCAGACGCCTCGGCGCTTCTCCGACGCCTTCCGTGCCGCCGTCGAGGCCGAATTGCCCGCCTTCGCGCCCGCGATGGTGCGAGCCCGCTTCCACCTGTGGGAGTCGGGATCCGCGGCGCAGATGGCCGAGGCGCTCGATGACATCCGCGGAAGCCACGGCGTTGTGCTGAAGGCGCAGGACGACCCTGATGTCGCGGAGGCGATCGACCGCCTGGTGGACTCGGGCGTACCTGTGGTGACCTATACCACCGACGTACCCGCCAGCTCCCGGTGCGGATACGTGGGCATCGATAATCACGGCGCCGGCGTCACCGCCGCGTACCTGGTCGAGCAGTGGCTGGCGGGCTCACCCTCGGGTGTGCTCATCACGCTCAGTCGCACCGTCTTTCGTGGCGAAGGCGAACGTGAGGTCGGATTCCGTTCTGCGCTGCGCAGTTCGGGGCGGGCCGTCGTCGAGGTCAGCGACAGCGACGGCATCGACGCCACCAACGAGCGGCTCGTCCTGGAGGCCCTCGAAGCCAATCCAGGCGTGGAGGCCGTCTACTCCGTGGGCGGCGGCAATCTGGCCACCGTCGCGGCCTTCGAGAGGATCGGCCGCGACTGCAGAGTCTTCATCGCCCACGACCTCGATGCCGACAACCGGCGGCTCCTGCGGGAAGGTCGGATCTCGGCGGTACTACACAACGACTTGCGCGCCGATGCGCGCCTGGCGCTGCGCCTGATCCTGCAGGAGCGAGGCGCTTTGCCCGTGGAACCCGCGCGGCCGGTGCCCATTCAGATCATCACGCCCTACAACGTGCCGGTGCATTACTAGAACGGCATCGCCGGTGCTAGCAGACTGCTACTGATTGGTAACTCTTTCTAAGAGCGCAACATGTCTCGCCAGCGTGACGAACGCCACAGTTCTGTCTCATGTGTGTCAAGGGCGCGGCGCTGAGCAGTGCGTTTTGCCCCCGTCCACTTGTGCGAAACCTGGACGCGCCGTATAGGGCTACCTAAGAGAAGTGCAATAATCGGTACTCGCAGTGACACCAAACTTCGGTGAGCTTCCGCTGACGGCGCATCACGTCGAGTGCGACACGGTGGAGATTCGCCAGACGTAGACCTCGACAGCACCCGGGGAAGACACGAAAGGCAGGCGAGTGGGAGAGAACGGCAACGTGGCCAGCCCAGTCTCAGGAGCGCCTCGGCAGAAACTCGAGAAGGTCGTCATCAGGTTCGCCGGTGACTCCGGCGACGGCATGCAGCTCACCGGCGACCGCTTCACCTCCGAGGCCGCCTTGTTCGGCAATGACCTTGCTACGCAGCCGAACTACCCCGCCGAAATCCGGGCCCCCCAGGGCACGCTGCCCGGTGTGTCGTCGTTCCAGATCCAGATCGCCGACTACGACATCCTCACCGCGGGCGACCGTCCCGACGTGCTCGTCGCGATGAACCCGGCCGCACTCAAGGCCAACGTCTCCGACCTCCCGCGCGGCGGCCTGATCATCGCCAACTCGGACGAGTTCACGAAGCGCAACCTGGCCAAGGTGGGTTACGACGCCAACCCGCTGGAGAACGAGGAACTCTCCGACTACGTCGTGCAGGCCGTTCCCATGACCACACTGACACTGGGTGCCGTCGAGTCCATCGGTGCGACGAAGAAGGACGGCCAGCGGGCCAAGAACATGTTCGCCCTGGGACTGCTGTCCTGGATGTACGGCCGCGAACTCGAGCACAGCGAGTCCTTCATCCGCGAGAAGTTCGCACGCAAGCCCGACGTCGCCGAAGCCAACGTTCTCGCTCTGAAGGCCGGGTGGAACTTCGGCGAGACCACCGAGGCGTTCGCAACCACCTACGAGGTGTCTCCCGCCAAGCTCAAGACCGGTGAGTACCGGCAGATCTCGGGCAACACCGCGCTCGCCTACGGGCTGATCGCCGCCGGTCACCTCTCGAATCTGCAGATCGTGCTCGGCACCTATCCGATCACCCCGGCTTCGGACATCCTGCACGAGCTGTCCAAGCACAAGAACTTCAACGTGATGACCTTCCAGGCCGAGGACGAGATCGCGGGTATCGGCGCCGCCATCGGCGCCTCCTACGGCGGCGCGCTGGGCATCACCAGCACCTCCGGCCCCGGCATCTCACTGAAGTCGGAAGCAATCGGCCTCGCGGTCATGACCGAACTGCCGTTGATCGTCATCGACGTCCAGCGCGGCGGCCCGTCCACGGGTCTGCCCACCAAGACCGAGCAGGCCGACCTGTTGCAGGCCATGTTCGGCCGCAACGGCGAGTCGCCGGTGGCGCTGCTCGCCCCGCGGTCGCCGTCGGATTGCTTCGACATCGCCGTCGAGGCGGCGCGCATCGCGATCAACTACCACACCCCGGTGATGATCTTGTCCGACGGCGCGATCGCGAATGGTTCGGAGCCCTGGGCCATTCCCGACATCTCGTCCTACGAGGCCATCGAGCACACCTTCGCCAAGGAGGGTGAGCCGTTCCAGCCGTACGCCCGCGACCCCGAGACGCTGGCTCGTCAGTTCGCCGTGCCCGGCACGCCGGGGCTGGCGCATCGCATCGGCGGTCTCGAATCGGCGAACGGTTCGGGCAACATCAGCTACGAGCCCAAGAACCACGATCTGATGGTGCGGCTGCGTCAGGAGAAGGTCGCCGGCATCGCTGTGCCTGACCTGGAGGTCGACAACCCCACCGGTGACGCCGAATTGCTGATGCTCGGCTGGGGCAGCAGCTACGGCCCGATCGGCGAGGCGTGCCGTCGTGCGCGCCGCAACGGGATCAAGGTCGCGCACGCGCAGCTGCGGCACCTCAACCCGTTCCCGGCCAACCTCGGCGACGTGCTCAGCAAGTACGCCAAAGTCGTCGTGCCCGAAATGAACCTCGGCCAGCTGGCGCTGCTGTTGCGCGGAAAGTTCCTCGTCGATGTGCAGTCGGTGACCAAGGTCGAGGGAATGGCGTTTCTCGCCGACGAGGTGGAAGGCATCATCAACTCGGCACTGGATGGCACCCTGGCCGAGAAGGAAACCGAGAAGGCGAAGTTCGCGCGGCTGGCGGCGGCCACCGTTGAGGGAGTGAGCGCATGACCGACCTGATTGGCAACGACCTGGGATTGACGGACGCGGGTCTGACGAAGACCAGCCTGGTCCCCAAGGCCGACGGGCCGCAGAAGGGCAAGGACTTCACCAGCGACCAGGAGGTCCGCTGGTGCCCGGGTTGCGGTGACTACGTCATCCTCAACACGATCCGCAATTTCCTGCCCGAGCTGGGACTGCGCCGCGAGAACATCGCGTTCGTCAGCGGCATCGGCTGCTCCAGCCGGTTCCCGTACTACCTCGAGACCTACGGCTTCCACTCGATCCACGGCCGCGCGCCGACCATCGCCACCGGCCTCGCTCTGGCCCGCGAGGATTTGTCGGTATGGGTCGTGACGGGCGACGGAGACGCACTGTCGATCGGCGGTAACCATCTGATCCATGCGCTGCGACGCAACATCAACATCACCATCCTGCTGTTCAACAATCGGATCTACGGACTGACCAAGGGCCAGTACTCGCCGACTTCGGAGACGGGCAAGGTCACCAAGTCGACGCCGATGGGCTCGCTGGACTACCCGTTCAATCCGGTGTCGTTGGCACTCGGTGCCGAGGCCACCTTCGTCGGCCGCGCACTGGACTCCGACCGCAAGGGCCTGTCCGAGGTGCTCCGGGGTGCCGCGCAGCACCGCGGCGCCGCGCTCGTGGAGATCATGCAGGACTGCCCGATCTTCAACGACGGCTCGTTCGACGCCTTGCGCAAAGAGGGCGCCGAGGAGCGGCTGATCAACGTCGCCCATGGTGAGCCGATCACGTTCGGTGCCGACGGCGAGTACTGCGTCATCAAGTCGGGTTACGGGCTGGAGGTCGCCAAGACCGCTGACGTTCCGGCCGACCAGATCGTGGTCCACGATGCAGCTCTGGCGGACCCCGCCTACGCCTTCGCGTTGTCCCGGCTCTCGGAGCAGAACCTCGACCACATGGTGATGGGGATCTTCCGACAGGTCAGCAAGCCCACCTACGACGACGCGGCACGTCAGCAGATCGCGACCGCGCGTGACAACCGGGCACACGACACCGCTGCGCTGCAGGCGCTGCTGCGCGGAAAAGACACCTGGACTGTCGACTAACTGACCTCCGGTATCCGCTGCGCTAACGTCACGGGTGTGACGTGGTCGCTGCCGTTAGCTGCTGTCGTGCTCGCTGGTGGGGCATCGAAAAGGATGGGCCGCGACAAGGCCACCCTGCCGGTCGACGGGTCTCCCGGATCGCCAACCCTCGTCGAGCGTGTGGTTTCGGTGGTGAGCGCGCGATGCGAACCTGTTTTCGTCGTCGCCGCTCCGGGTCAGGCGTTGCCGACTCTGGATGCCGTCGTGCTCCGTGATGAGGTGATGGGAGTGGGACCGCTGCTGGCCACCGCCAGGGGGCTCAGGGCCGCGGCGGAAGCGGGTCGCGAGCATGCGTTCGTCTGCGCGGTCGACATGCCCGCCCTGACCGCCGACGTGATCGATACCCTGGCGGGGCCCGCGGAGCGCCTCGATGTCGATGTGGTGCTCCCGTGGGACGGTCGCGATCATTATCTCGCGGGCATTTACCGCACCGCGCTCTACGCAGTCATCCCCGGCCTGCTTGAGGCTGGACGGCGGAGTATGCGGGCGTTGGCTGACTCCGTCGATACGCAGCGGATCGTGATGCCCGAGCAGCCGGCCCTCGCCAACGTCAACACCGCCGCAGACCTGGAAGCCCTGCCGCCGCCGAGACTGTCCAGCAAACCCGCTAACTGATTGCGCGGTATTTGTCATTTTCGGGCCGCAATTCTTCAGTCGCGAATTGTGTCGCATTTGTTCGTGATATCCGCGGGGTCCGCATTGACGACGGGGGCCGCCGAGACGCCCATGTGCGGCCTATGCGAAGACGTAACCCCCTGGCGGAAAAGGCTTTACGGTGGTGGCGCTCATGAAAGGGAGTGTATTTGCTCATCATTCGTCGCCGGCGTGAAAGTTTCGACTTCACCGCGATGAAAGCGCCGGATTCCCTTACCGTGACAGTTCTCGGCCCTCAGCTCCGCCGTTCTTGTCTCCAGGTCGCCGTGTACGGCTAGGCGATAACGGAAAGCGTTTCTGCGCAGGGCATATGGCGTTTCACATCTGGATCCGTGTGGTGAGTGCACAGATCTGCGCGGCGTTTCCGTGGGAGACGGTGAACACCCAATGACGTTGTGTGACAGCGTAATACAGGCTCATGCGATCTATTGTGCAGGGGCTTACGCTCAGCGAATTCTCAAGGCCACCGAAACGGCATCGGCGCGTGTGTTGTGGCCGTTTTCAAGCCTTTTCACCTCGGGTCGGCACTGTGGTGGCTTCGCCTCACGTGTGCCAGTTCACAAAAAGGCGGTGATTTGGCTCACCTTGCGGGCTGATCAGCCTTCCGCCGACGCGCACGTCGAACCCACGGTTGACCTGCGCGGACGGCGCCCGTCGTCGTCCGTGATCATTCCGTGATCTGTTCGCAACACGTTCTCGATCGAGATGACTTTGCGTAAGCGGGTTTTGTACGGTCCCAGTCAGCTTCTTACGGAGCAAATAACTCAAAAACCACGAACCAGCGTGTGAGTGGAGCCCGTGTGGTCATCGACCACCCGCGCTGCCGGGTTGACAGCCCGGCGAGGTCCCCGGCGACCTCCCCTGCCGTGCCCGACCGAGACGGCACGGCCCAACCACCCCGCCTGCTTGCAGGCAGCACGCCCGCGCGACGCCACGCGTCGTTGCGGGTGTCGATGGCGCGCGCGCGGCGAAAGGATCGAACTTGAAGAACATCCGCAAGACGTTTGGGCTGGCCACCATCGCTGGAGCGCTCGCAGTGGCGCCGATGGCACTGGGAGTCGGCACCGCGAATGCGGACGGCGTCAACTGGGACGCTGTGGCCGCCTGTGAATCGGGCGGAAACTGGTCCATCAACACGGGGAACGGCTACTACGGCGGCCTCCAGTTCGCGATGGGCACCTGGAAGTCCAACGGCGGCTCGGGTTCCCCGCACACCGCCAGCCGGGAAGAGCAGATCCGCGTGGCCAACAACGTCCTGCAGACTCAGGGCATCGGCGCGTGGCCGGTCTGCGGTTCGCACGGCTGACGCACTCAAAGCCGATAAAGGCGGTGCCGACTTCGGTCGGCACCGCCTTTCGTCCGTCGGGGCCCAGATGTCCCGTTCTTCTCAGAAGTCTCTTACGTCATATAAGCAACTACTAAAACTTTCATCTCTCCGGTAACAGGTGACATGCATCACTCGACAGTTCGGGTAGCCGCGTCGTGAACCCAGCACCACTTCACTTTCGGGCCTCAAGTCATAACGGTCGGGGAAGGACCGCAGAGATGAACGTTCGTAAGGTTGTCAGCAAGGGCCTCCTGGCCGCCACGATCTCCGGAGCCCTGGCGGTCGTGCCGATGGCGATGGAGGGCAGCACCGCGACGGCACATGCCGATTCGGTCAACTGGGACGCGATCGCGCAGTGCGAGTCGGGCGGAAACTGGTCGATCAACACCGGAAACGGGCACTACGGAGGCCTGCAGTTCAAGCAGGCCACCTGGTCGGCCAACGGTGGCGTCGGCAACCCTGCTTCCGCGCCGCGGCACGAGCAGATTCGCGTCGCAGAAAACGTGCTGCGCACGCAGGGCCTGAAGGCTTGGCCGAAGTGTGGTGCCAAGGGTGCAGCGGCTCAGGTGTGGGGTAACCCCGTCCCGGTCGCGCCGGTCCCCGCATCGAGGCCCGCCTCTGCCAACGGTTGCGCGACGATGCCCACGTCGGTCTTCGGCGGGATCATCGACCTCCGCAAGATGTGCACCGCACTCTTCGTCCCGCGCTCCGCACGCTGAGGCAACCGCTAGCGCCCGGCATCCGTCGCGGTCGGCAGGACGAAGGCCGATCCCGCCGCGATCCATGCCAGATGTGACGTCACCACCCGCTCCGGAATCACGGCCGTCGCCCGGCTGGCCAGACCGCTGAGAAAGGCCGGCCGCAGGTTGACGACACGGCCGATCGTCGACGATTCGCGCACCAGCGCACGAACCCTGCGTTTCCGGAACGAGCCGAACCGATCGAACGCAGTCGCAAGGTCAGGGGCCAACTCGACAAAACGAGCCAGGATCGCCGCATCTTCGATGCCCTGGCAACCCCCCTGGCCCAGATGGGGCCGCATGGGATGAGCGGCGTCGCCGACGATCACGGCCCGATCGCGGGACCAATGCCGGGGCTGGGCCCTGTCGTAGAGGTCGTTACGGAGCAGGTCACGAGGGTCGGTGCAGGCGATGAGGTGCGGGATCGGGTCGGCCCAGCCCGCAAGTTTGGCTGTGAGGTAGGCATGTTCGCCGTTCGGGGCGCTGCTGCCCTCCGCGGCACGCTCCGTGGCGAACCAGTAGGTGTGGTCGGGGCCGAGCGGAACGTGACCCACTTCCGCTCCCGCGGCCATCGTCTCGCCGGCCAGATCAGGATCCAACGCGTACGCAGCCACCCCGCGCCAGGCGGTATATCCGGCGTAGCGGGCGCGAAGCGCACCATTCAACGTCTTTGCCACGATCGAATGGACGCCGTCGGCGCCCACCACCGCGTCCGCCCCGCGGCGGGTGCCGTCCGACAGCGTGACCCTCACCCCGGATTTGGTGACGGCGACCGCGACGGCCGACCGACCCGTCTCGACGGTTCCCGCCGGGAGCGCGCCCCACAGGATGTCGGTGAGCGCGGACCGCCGGACAACCACCAGAGGTTCACCCAGTGCCGCGACGATCCGCTGAGTCGCGGGGCGGCGCAACCATGTTCCGTCGCGCCAGCGGATTGCCCCCGCGGTCACTCGCCCTCCCGCGCGTCGGACCTCGTCGCCGAGTCCGATCTGGTCGAGCGCGGCCAGGGCGTTGGGCCAGATGCTGATGCCGGCCCCGGAGTCGACGTCCGTGCGCTGTTCGATCACTGACACGTCGTGACCGATGCGCTGCAACGCGACGGCAGTTGCCAGACCGGCGATGCCGGCGCCGACGACGGTGATGTGCGCAGGCATGCAGAAACCCTAGCCAGGCTCGCGTCAAATGGACGAGACGGTGAAGTCACACTGACGAAACGCGCACCTGGTTTCCTGGAGGGCAACATTGTCAACCTCCGGTGTACGGAAAGGTGTTCTCGGCCTATGAGACCTGCCCTTGAGCTGACAAGTGTGCCCGCGTGGGCGACGAGACCGACGCGGCCGCCCGCCGACACGGCGGGGCGCTATTGGACGGCGGTCGCATTCGGCGACGCGGGGGCCGATGTGGTGCGCACCTGGTGCGACGAGATCTCCGCGGCAGGGTTCGAAAGCGGGTTGGCAGTGCACCGGTTCGGTGCCGACGATGTCGAAGAGGCCTGCGCTGCCGTTGTTTCCGACGCCGTGCGAGCCCGGGTCGGCTGGCGTCTGATGATGGCCGGGCCGGCCACCGCCTGCCTGCGGTTGCGAGCCAAGGCGGTGGACCTGGGCATCGCCGATGACGAGATGACCGTCGCGTCCACCGATGTCGACCAGCGGGCAGTGCACTGCGTGCACTGTCGGACTGTCACGACGCGGGCAGCGGAGCTCGAAGAGACCGTGACATGCCTTGGATGCGGCCGCACTTTGCTTGTCTACTATCACATTTCACGTCGGCAAGGCGCACACCTCGGGTTCATGGTCGATGCCGAACAACAGGTGGCACTGTGAGTACGTTGAAACTGGCGGTCACCGCCGTCGACGACTCCATCGACGACGTCCGAACTCTGACGCTCGCGCACGTCGACGGTGCTCGGCTTCCGTCATTCACACCGGGCAGCCACATCGTGATCGAGTGCGGCGCCCCGGGCCGGCCCGTCAACGCCTACTCGCTCACCGGCGACGGAACGGCGCCCGAAACATACGTGATCTCGGTGTTGCGCCGCGCCGAGGACATCACGGGCGGGCCCAGCGGGTCGCAATGGATTCACGATGAGGTGGCCGTCGGCGACATCCTCGTTGCGCGCCCTCCCCGCAGTGCATTCGCTCCCGTGCTCCGCGCCCGCAGGCACCTGCTGGTGGCCGCCGGCATCGGGATCACACCGATGATCTCTCACCTGCGCAACGCACGACTGTGGGGACACGACGCCCGGTTGCTCTACATCCACCGCGCGGGACGCGGTGCGTATATCGACACGATCCGACACTTGACCGAGCACGCATCGATCCATACACGCCGCGCGGAATTCACCTCGGAACTGTCTGCCGCCCTTGCGGATCAGCCCCTCGGAACCCACGTCTACATCTGCGGTCCCACGCCATTCATCGAGTTCGTCACCGTGAGCGCCACCGCGCTGGGTTGGCCGGCAAGCCGCATCCATGCCGAGCACTTCGGTGCTGGGACGCTGGACCCTGGTGAGCCGTTCACCGTGACGGTCGGCTCGACCTGTGAGGAACTCATCGTCGATGCGGGGGTGTCTCTTCTCGAAGCACTCGAAGGGCGCGGGTTCGCGATCCCGAACATGTGCCGCCGCGGCGTGTGCGGCGAGTGCCGAATTCCCGTCTCCGGCGGGGCGGCGCTCATCCACCGAGATCTGTACCTGTCCGAGGAGGAAAAGCGTGAAGGAAATGCCCTGATGGCGTGTGTCTCGCGGGCCAGCGGCCAGACTGTGAAGGTGGCGTTGTGATTTCGGCTCCGGATCTCGTCGAGACGTTCCCCTTCCCGTTCGCCGCGGACTCCTATCGCTACAGCACCAACGTCGAACCGGCAGGTTCGTCGGTGCACACCCCCGCCGGACGCTGGGGGGAACGGGTGGTCGACATCGACAGCGAGTACGAGAACGAACTCACCGAACGCGCCGACATCCTCGCCGCGGACCCGAGCAGATACGCCGTACTTCCCCACATGCGTCCCGCGTGCTGGGACACCATGGTGACGCTGATGCGCGAGATGGCATCGGCCTATCCCGAGACGATGTCGCTGGAGCGAAACGGCCAGGTGTGGCGCTGGCGCAACGACCGGCTGGGCATCACACAGGAATTCGTCTTCGGTGACGATGCATCACTTCCGGCCGAACCACTTGCCTTCATCGCGAGCCAGGTGCAAGAGGACATCGTGCTGCTCGATCAGCGGGACGGCGACCTGTTCGGCGACGCAGGCGTCGTGACGTTCGCCGCGGACTGGTCCTTCGGCTTCGACGTCGGCATGACGTTCCTGGAGATCCACGGACCGGTGCCTCGGCTGAGAGAATCGGGGGTCATCACCCGCGCCCGCGAGTTCCTGATGCGGCTGCAACCGGGGGAGACCTATCGGCGCACCAACTGGTCCATGACAATCGGTCGCCGCCTTGACGTTTCGACCGAGCGCTACCACGAGTGGGGTCCAGACCGCACGACGATCCAAACCGTGTCCGACGACGAGATCGGTCGCCGGGTACATCTGCGCGTCGAGGTGCAGCACCTGATTCGGCTCCCCGCCTCGGGATCGATCTGTTTCCTGATCCGCACCTACATGCTCCCGCTGGTCGACCTTGCCTCCTACGAACCCTGGCGGGTACGCACGGCTGCGGTGCTGGCCGAGTTGCCCGACGACATGGCCGACTACAAGGGCATCATCGCTTACCGTGACCGTGTGGTGAGTTGGTTACAGAACGCAGGCTGAATCCGCCGCGCAAATCGCCCGGATCCTCTCGGATCCGGGCGATTTCAGCGTCAGAATGGTGATCAGTACACGGGTGGCTCGCCCTCGGCGGCCGGCCCGGGCTCGATCGGTGTGTGCTCGATGATCGCCTTGTAGGCGTTGTTCTCGTGCTGGATCATCCGGACGAAGAAGCCGATGAACAGCAGAACCGCCAAGATGAACACGAGCCAGACGCCGAGGGAGTATCCGCCGAAGGTGAACACGACCCCGGCATCGTCGTAGCTGTCGATAGGGCTGAACATTTATTTGGCCTCCTCGACCACGAGTACCTCGCCGTTGACTCTCATCGCAGTCACCGGAATGCCCTCCGGGTACGGCGTCGCGGGCACCTCGCTCAAGTCGAGGCCCTGCTGCTCGACGGCGGCCGGAATGCGCAGCAGGCCAACCTTCTTCAAGCCTAGCGACACGAGATAGGCGGGAATGAAGCCGAGTGCGGCGAAGACGAGTGCGCCGACCACCTGACCCCACAGCGACACCGAAGGGTTCCCGTCGGTGTTGGGGTAGCCGGACAAGAAGACCCCTGCCATCAGAACCGAGTAGAGGCCGATGCCCCCGTGGACCGAGACCGCGCCGACCACGTCGTCGATCTTGAACCGCTCCAACAACTTTCCGATGTAGGGAATCAGCGCGCCCGCGCCGAGAGCGATGATGAAGCCCAACGCGGGATGGTAGAGGTCCATCCCCGACGCCACACCGATGACGCCCGCGAGACCGCCGGAGATTGTCCAGAAGGGTTCACCCCGAGAGGTGAGGTACGCGCCGAGGATGCCGCCGGCCAGGCCCATGAGCGTGTTGAAAGCAAAGGCACTCAACGTAGTCGGGCTTGCGTAGATGGTGGCGAATCCGTCACCTGCGTAGATGACGCATCCCATCAGGAATCCGAAGAATCCCGTGAAGATCAACATCAGGCCCAGCATCGTCAGCGGCAGATTGTGCGGACGGATCGTCACGGCCTTGCCATCCGGCAGGAAACGCCCGATGCGCGGACCCAGGTTGATCAGAATGCCCAACGTCGCGAATCCGGCGATCATGTGGACGCAGCCGGCGGCGCCGACATCGTGGAACCCGAGCTTGGTGAGCATCCACCCGGCACCATGCCAGCCCCAGGCCGCGCCGATGATCCACGTCACCGAGCCGACCAGGACGGTCAGGATGAGGAAGCCGCTGGTGCGAATCCGTTCCAGCACAGCGCCGGACATGATCGAACCTGTGGTCGCGGCGAACAGTGCAAAGGCGCCCCAGAAGATGCCGCTGGCGGGATCCTGGACGTTCGGTCCCATGTTGTCGCTCCACGGCAGTGCCGCCTTGGCGGCATCTGTGAACTCGATGAAGCCGCTCGGCATTGCGTTGTAGAGGAACCAGCCGACGAAGTAGAACGATGCCACGATGGTGGCGAAGGCCAGCAGATTCTTCATCGCCGTCGCGAGCACGTTCTTTGAGCGTGATGCCCCGACCTCGTAGGCCAAGAACCCTGCATGGATAAGCATCATCAGGGCGATGGACATCCAATAGAAGAATTCGTTGTTGACAGCCGCCATCGTTGCGAGGGCGTCCTCTACTTCAGGTGTCAAAGGGGCCTCCGGCCAGGTCGATTGGAGTGACTTCCCCCGTAAGCACCGTGGTTTATCCACAGTGTTCATGAGGTACTGGTGGTGTACGAAGCTTGACGCTAGCTGCGGGAATGTGTCCCGCCTGTCAAGGGGCGTTAATTCCGCGTGAAGTCCCGCGGTGCCCTGTGTTACGAAGAGGTATGGCCGCAAACTCGGTATCGCCGACGCCCTTTCACGATCTCGACACTTACCTCGGACTGCCCCGCGTCTCGGGTCTCGCAGTGTCGCCGGACGGGTCGCGGGTCGTGACGACGGTCGCGCAGCTCAACGAGAAGCGCACCGAGTTCGTCTCCGCACTGTGGGAGCTCGACCCGGCGGGACAAAAACCTGCCCGCCGCATCACCCATGGCGTCACGGGGGAGTCGTCGCCTGAGTTCACCGAGGACGGCGATCTGCTCTTCGTCGCCGCGCGTCCGACTCCCGACGACGACAAGCCGCCGAAATCGCTGTGGTGTCTGCCTGGGTCTGGAGGCGAGGCCTATGAACTGTGTGCCGTTCCCGGCGGTGTGGACGGCGTTCGGTCGGCCGGTCGTGCGGTCGTGGCCGCATCATCGATGCTCCCGTCGTCGGCGGACATCGACGCGGATGCCACCCTGCGGAAGGCCCGCAAGGACAACAAGGTCTCGGCGATCCTGCATACCGGCTACCCCGTGCGTGCCTGGGACCATGACCTCGGGCCCGCGCAGACGCATCTGTTCCTGGCAGGCCATGCCGCAACGCGTGATGTGACCCCGGCGCCCGCAGATGCTCTGCGCGAAGCGCATTTCGACGTCAGCCGCGATGGAACTTTCGTGGTCACAACCTGGAGCGTGCCCGCTGCCGGCGCCGCCCGGCGGAGCACTCTCGTCCGCGTCGACCTGACCACCGCCGAGCGATCGACCATCGTCGACGACGAGACCGCCGACGTCGGATCACCGGCGATCGCACCAGACGGGGGAGCGGTGGCCTACCTACGTGAGACAATCTCCACACCGCAGCAGGCGCCGCGAATCACACTCTGCACCATGCGGTTCGGGCAGGAGCCGCGTGAGATCACGGCGGAGTGGGACCGGTGGCCGACGTCGGTGACGTGGTCTGCCGACGGCTCCACGCTGATCGTGACCGCTGACGACAACGGCCGTGGCCCGATCTTCGAGGTGCACCCCGGAACCGGCGCGGTGCGATCGTTGGTGTCCGACGACTTCACCTACTCCGACGTGCGGACAGCACCCGGCGGCACGCTGTTCGCGTTGCGCAGCTCCTACACCACACCCGCGCATCCGGTTCGCATCGATGCCGACGGGTCGATAACCGTCCTCGACTGTGTCGAGTTCCCCGAACTCCCCGGTGAACTGACCGAGATCACCGCCAACGCCGACGACGGAACAACCGTCCGCTCGTGGATGGTCGTCCCGCACGGTGAGGACCCGGCGCCGCTGCTGCTGTGGATTCACGGGGGTCCGCTCGCCAGTTGGAACGCCTGGCACTGGCGCTGGAATCCGTGGCTGATGGTCGCCCAGGGCTACGCGGTACTGCTGCCGGACCCGGCCCTGTCCACCGGCTACGGCCAAGACTTCATCCAACGAGGCTGGGGTGCATGGGGTTTCGCGCCGTACACCGATCTGATCGCGGCCACCGACGCGGCGTGCGCCCATCCGCGTATCGACGCCACACGGACGGCGGCGATGGGTGGGTCCTTCGGCGGTTACATGGCCAACTGGATAGCCGGGCATACGGACCGCTTCGCAGCGATCGTCACCCACGCGAGCCTGTGGGCACTCGACCAGTTCGGCGGGACCACCGACGGCGGCTACTGGTGGGCCAGGGAAATGACACCCGAGATGACGAGCGCGAACTCACCGCACCTGTTCGTCTCCGAGATCCGGACGCCGATGCTCGTCATCCACGGCGACAAGGACTACCGGGTGCCGATCGGGGAAGCGCTGCGACTCTGGTACGAGCTGTTGAGCCGCTCCGCGCTGCCCGCTGCCGACTCTGGCCCTGAGGCAGGCACCACGGTGCACCGGTTCCTCTACTTCCCCTCCGAGAACCACTGGGTGCTCAGTCCTCAGCACGCAAAGATCTGGTACCAGGTCGTGCTGGCATTCCTGGCTCAGCACGTGCTCGGGCAGGACGCCGACCTGCCGGAGGTGCTCGGGTAGCGTCGATCCCTATGAGCGCAGGCGATGGAGCAAGCGAGCAGAACCGCGACCGCGAGCACGACATCGTGCTATACGGCGCCACGGGATTCGTCGGCAAACTGACGGCGCAGTACCTCGCCTCGGCGGGGTCCGGCGCACGCATCGCCCTCGCCGGCCGGTCCACCGATCGCCTGCTTGCGGTCCGCGAGTCGCTCGGTGAGGCGGCGAAGGACTGGCCGTTGATCGTGGCCGACGCATCCGAACCCTCGACCATCAACGCGATGGCCGCGACCACTCGGGTTGTCGTCACCACCGTCGGCCCCTACCTGCGCTACGGTCTGCCACTTGTGGCCGCGTGTGCGGCGGCAGGCACCGACTACGCCGACCTGACCGGTGAGACGCTCTTCGTCCGCAAGGCCATCGACCTCTATCACAAGCAGGCGGTCGACACCGGGGCGCGCATCGTGCACGCGTGCGGATTCGACTCCATTCCCTCGGATCTCACGGTGTTCGCGCTGTACCGGCAGGCCGAGCGTGACGGCACCGGGCAACTGGGTGACACCAACTTCGTGGTGCGTACATTCGCGGGCGGGGCGTCGGGCGGCACGATCGCGTCGATGGTCGAGTTCGCCAGGGAGGCCTCCGGTGATCCGGACGGGCGGCAACTCGTCAACGACCCGTACACGCTGAGCCCGGACCGCGGTGCCGAACCCGAGCTCGGCGCCCAGCCCGACGCGCGCTGGCGGCGAGGCCGCGACATCGCCCCCGAGCTCAACGGCTACTGGGTGGGCGCGTTTCCGATGGCGATCCCGAACAGCCGGATCGTGCGCCGCAGCAATGCGCTTCTCGAATACGCCTACGGCAGGCGCTTCGAGTACGCCGAGCAGATGAGTCTCGGCCGCTCGGTGGGTGCACCCGTCATCGCCGCGATGGCCACCGCAGGCAACGTCGCGACCATGGAACTCGGCACCCGCTACATCAATCGTGTGCCGCGCGCCGCTCTGGAGAGGGTGCTGCCCAAGCCCGGGACGGGTCCCAACGAGCAGACCCGCGAGCGCGGGCACTACACAGTCGAGACGTACACCACGACGACCCACGGCGCGCGGTATGTCGCCCGGATGTCCCAGCAGGGCGATCCGGGATACAAGGCCACCTCGGTGCTGCTCGGAGAAAGCGGACTCGCACTCGCGCTGGACCGCGACAAGCTCTCCGACCTGCGCGGAATCCTGACCCCGGCGGCCGCCATGGGCGACGCGTTGCTCAGCAGGTTCCCGGCCGCGCACGTCTCGCTCGACGTGTCGCGACTGAACTAGTCGAACGGGCCCGCAGACCTGTCGGACGGGTCTACCGTCGGTGCATGGCTGATCTTGATGAACTGTTCGCCGAGATACCCACGCAGCAGATCGCACGCCGGATCGGCGCCGACGAAGACGAGGTGAGAAGCGCAGTCAAGACCCTGCTGCCGGTACTCGTCGGCGGTCTGCAGCACAACGCACAGGACCCGGGTAACGCGTCGCGCATCGCGTCCGCGGCCAGCACTCACGCCGCCAGTGGCCTGCTCGACGGCGGGGTGGACGTCGATCAGGTCGACGAGACCGACGGATCCAAGGCGATCGCGAAGATTTTCGGTGGCAACGACACCGGCCAGGTGGCGTCGGCGCTGTCCGGTGGCGGCGCGGGCAACAGCGACCTGATCAACAAGCTGCTGCCGATACTGGCGCCGATCGTGCTCGCCTACATCGGCAGAAAGTTGTCCGGAGGGCAGGGCGCGCCGCAGGGCCGGTCCGACGGCGGTGGCCTCGGCGACATCCTCGGCGGAATCCTGGGGGGCGGCCAGGGCGGCGGCGACAACCCGCTGGGCAGCATCCTCGGCAGCGTGCTGGGCGGCGACAAGGGCGGGCCGCTCGGCGACATCCTGGGCGGGTTGCTGGGCGGCCGCAAGTAGGGCCGCCACATCGGGCGCGACGCACCATCTCGCAGCCACTTCCTAGAATGGCGCGGTGACCTCCCAGCCCCATGCCAACGGTGACGCGCGCAGCGTCCCCGAGCTCGAAGCCCTGCCCAAGTCCTGGGACCCGGCAGCGGTGGAGAGCGAGCTCTACGAAGGCTGGGTCAACGCGGGCTACTTCCGTGCCGATCCGTCCAGCGGCAAGCCGCCGTATTCGATCGTGCTGCCGCCTCCCAACGTGACCGGCAGCCTGCACATGGGCCACGCCCTGGACCACACGCTGATGGATGCCCTGACCAGGCGCAAGCGTATGCAGGGTTACGAGGTGCTGTGGCTACCGGGCATGGACCACGCCGGCATCGCGACTCAGACCGTGGTGGAAAAACAGCTCGCTGTCGACGGGAAGACCAAAGAGGACTTCGGCCGCGAGCTGTTCGTCGAGAAGGTGTGGGACTGGAAGCGCGAGTCCGGCGGCACCATCGGCGCACAGATGCGCCGACTCGGCGACGGCGTCGACTGGAGCCGCGACCGGTTCACCATGGACGACGGGCTGTCGCGCGCAGTGCGCACGATTTTCAAGCGGCTCTTCGATGCCGGGCTGATCTACCGCGCCGAGCGGTTGGTCAACTGGTCTCCGGTGCTGGAGACCGCGATCTCCGACCTGGAGGTCAAGTACGAGGACATCGAGGGCGAGCTGGTCTCGTTCCGCTACGGTTCGATGAACGACGACGAACCGCACCTCGTGGTCGCCACCACCCGGCTGGAGACGATGCTCGGTGACACCGCGATCGCGGTGCATCCCGACGACGACCGTTACCGCCACCTTGTCGGCAAGACGCTTCCGCACCCGTTCCTGGATCGTCGCATCATCATTGTTGCGGACTCGCACGTCGACCCCGAATTCGGTACCGGCGCAGTCAAAGTCACACCTGCCCATGATCCGAACGACTTCGACATCGGTCTGCGTCATCAGCTGCCGATGCCCACCATGCTCGATACCAAAGGCCGAATCGCCGATACCGGAACCCGATTCGACGGCATGGATCGCTTCGAGGCGCGGGTTGCGGTGCGCGAGGCGCTGGCCGCCGAGGGACGCATCGTTGCCGAGAAGCGGCCTTACCTCCACAGCGTCGGGCACTCCGAGCGCAGCGGCGAGCCGATCGAACCGCGGTTGAGCCTGCAGTGGTGGGTCAAGGTGGAGTCGCTGGCCAAGGCCGCCGGAGACGCGGTTCGCAACGGCGACATCGTGATTCATCCGAAGAGCCTTGAGCCGCGCTGGTTCGGGTGGGTCGATGACATGCACGACTGGACCATCTCGCGGCAACTTTGGTGGGGTCATCGCATCCCGATCTGGCACGGACCCAACGGTGAGCAGGTGTGTGTCGGCCCGGACGAGACGCCTCCGGAGGGCTGGGAGCAGGACCCCGACGTGCTGGACACCTGGTTCAGCTCGGCCTTGTGGCCTTTTTCCACGATGGGCTGGCCCGACCGGACCCCCGAGCTGGAGAAGTTCTATCCGACAAGCGTCTTGGTGACCGGCTACGACATCCTGTTCTTCTGGGTCGCGCGGATGGTGATGTTCGGCACATTCGTCGCGGGCGACGAGACGATCACGCTCGACGGTGAGCGCGGTCCTCAGGTGCCGTTTGAGAACGTCTTCCTGCACGGGCTGATCCGCGACGAGCACGGCCGGAAGATGAGCAAGTCGAAGGGCAACGGCATCGATCCACTGGACTGGGTGGAGATGTTCGGTGCCGACGCGCTCCGATTCACCCTGGCCCGAGGCGCGAGTCCCGGCGGGGACCTCGCGATCGGTGAAGACCATGCGCGCGCGTCCAGGAATTTCGCGACCAAGCTGTTCAATGCCACGCGCTTCGCGCTCCTGAACGGGGCCAGCCCCGCGCCGCTGCCGCCCGTCGGTGAGCTCACCGATGCGGATCGCTGGATTCTGGGCAGGCTCGAAGAGGTTCGGGCCGAGGTGGATTCGACACTGGACTCGTACGAGTTCAGCCGGGCGTGCGAAGCGCTCTACCACTTCGCTTGGGACGAGTTCTGCGACTGGTATGTCGAACTCGCCAAAGTGCAGCTGAGTGAGGGAATTTCCCACACGACCGCGGTGCTTGCCGCGGTGTTGGACAGCCTGCTGAAGCTGCTGCACCCGGTGATGCCGTTCGTCACCGAGGTGCTGTGGAAGGCCCTCACCGGGGGAGAGTCGCTGGTCATCGCGAAGTGGCCGACACCAAGCGGTTTTGAGACGGATCACGCTGCGGCCCAACGGGTCGCGGACATGCAGAAGCTCATCACCGAGGTGCGCAGGTTCCGCAGCGACCAGGGTCTGGCGGACCGGCAGAAGGTGCCGGCCCGGTTGTCGGAGATCGAGGCAGCAGGTCTGAAGGTCCATGTCCCCGCGGTCACCGCGCTGGCTTGGCTGACGCCTCCTGCCGACGGTTTCAGCGCGTCGGCGTCGGTGGAGGTGAGGCTGTCGGCGGCGACCGTGGTCGTCGAGGTCGACACATCCGGCACCGTCGACGTCGAAGCAGAGCGCCGAAGGCTCGAGAAGGATCTGGCCGCCGCGGAGAAGGAACTGTCGGGAACCTCGGCGAAACTGGGCAACGATGCCTTCCTGGCCAAGGCGCCCGCCGAGGTCGTCGACAAGATCCGTAGCCGGCAGCAGGTGGCGGGCGAGGAAGTGGAGCGGATCAAGGCTCGCCTGGCCGCGCTCTCGGCCAGCCGGTAGCGGAGCGGATCACCCATGTCATCCGTGGAACCCACACCCGACGAGGTCGCCGCCCTGTTGCAGGTCGAGCACCTGCTCGACCAGCGGTGGCCCGAGACGAAGATCGAGCCCAGCACGGCACGGATCTCCGCCCTGTTGGAGCTTCTCGGTTCGCCGCAACGGGGCTATCCGTCCATCCACATCGGCGGGACCAACGGCAAGACGTCGGTGGCCAGGATGGTCGACGCATTGCTCACGGCGTTCAGTCGCCGGACGGGACGCACCACCAGCCCGCATCTGCAGTCGGCCGTCGAGCGTATCTCCATCGACGGAAGGCCGATCAGCCCAGCGACCTACGTCGACACCTACCGGGAGATCGAGCCGTTCGTCGAACTCGTCGATCGCCAGTCAGAAGCCGCGGGCGGGCCCCGGATGAGCAAGTTCGAAGTGGTCACCGCGATGGCGTTCGCGGCATTCGCCGATGCGCCGGTCGAGGTCGCTGTGGTCGAGGTCGGCCTCGGTGGACGCTGGGACGCCACCAACGTGGTCGACGCACCGGTTGCGGTCATCACCCCGATCTCGATGGATCACGTCGACTATCTGGGTGAGACGATCGCCGAGATCGCGGGGGAGAAGGCGGGGATCATCACGAGGCAGGCCGACGACCTCGTGCCGACCGACACCGTGGTGGTGCTCGCGCGTCAGGTTCCCGAGGCGATGGAGGTGCTCCTGGCCGAGTCGGTACGGGCCGACGCTGCCGTCGCACGGGAGGATTCGGAGTTCGCCGTTCTCGGCCGGCAGGTTGCCATCGGCGGCCAGGTGTTGGAATTGCAGGGTCTCGGCGGGGTGTACTCCGAGATCTTCCTGCCGCTGCACGGCGAACACCAGGCCCACAACGCGGTGGTCGCGCTGGCCGCCGTCGAGGCGTTCTTCGGCGCGGGCGCCGACCGGCAACTCGACATCGACACCGTGCGCGCCGGCTTCGCGGCCGTGACGTCGCCCGGCCGCCTCGAACGGTTGCGCAGCGCGCCGACGGTTTTCATCGACGCAGCGCACAACCCGGCTGGGGCGGCCGCGCTTTCGGAGGCGCTGCGCGACGAATTCGACTTCCGTTTCCTCATGGGCGTCGTGTCGGTCATGGGCGACAAGGACGTCGACGGCATCCTGGCCGCGCTCGAACCGGCGCTGGATCAGATCGTCGTCACCCACAACGGTTCCCCGCGGGCACTGGAGGTCGCGGCGCTGGCTGTGAAGGCCGAGGAGATCTTCGGGCCCGAGCGGGTCATCACAGCGTCGACGCTGGCCGATGCCATCGAGACGGCCACGGCTGTCGTCGAGGAATTCGGGAATGGTGCCGATGGCGCGGGCATGAGTGGCGCAGGGATCGTCATCACGGGTTCGGTGGTCACCGCGGGCGCGGCCCGCACCCTGTTCGGAAAGGACCCGGCATGACGACCCAGGCCCCCGATCCGTGGAAGAGCTTTCGCGGTGTCATGGCGGGCACCCTGATCCTCGAGGCCATCGTCGTGCTCCTGGCTCTGCCGGTGGTCGGCGCCGTCGGGCCGGGGCTCACCGGGTTCTCGATGGCCTACGTCATCGGCGTCGCGGTACTGCTGGTGCTGATGGCCGGGGTGCAGGGCAGATCGTGGGCGATCTGGGCCAATCTCGGCGTACAGGTGCTCCTCGTGGCGGGCTGGTTCCTCTATCCCGGCATCGGCTTCATCGGCCTGCTGTTCCTGCTGGTCTGGCTGCTCATCGCCTACCTGCGGGCAGAGGTGCTCCGCAGACAGAAGCGGGGCCTGCTTCCGGGGCAACGTACCGACGACGATTAGGCTGTCGGGCGTGACTGAGCGAACTCTCGTCCTGATCAAGCCCGACGGTGTGCAGCGCCGCCTCATCGGAGAGATCATCAGCCGAATCGAAGCCAAAGGCCTCACCTTCGCGGCCCTGGAGCTGAAGAACGTCAGCGACGAAACTGCCCGTGCCCACTACGCCGAGCACGAGGGCAAGCCGTTTTTCTCGTCGCTGCTCGAGTTCATCACCTCGGGCCCGGTCGTTGCGGCCGTTCTCGAAGGCCCGCGCGCCATCGCAGCGTTCCGACAACTCGCCGGTGGCACCGACCCGGTCGAGAAGGCCACGCCCGGCACCATCCGCGGTGACCTGGGTCTGGAGACCCAGTTCAACCTGGTACATGGATCCGATTCGCCGGACTCCGCCGCCCGCGAGATCGAGCTCTGGTTCCCCGGTCTCTGACGGCATCTCGCCCGAGCTAACCCGGCCTTCTCGGATCACCCTCCGAGATGTGGGATACTGGTCGCGGGTGATCGGCCTTACAACCCGGGTCGGCCACCCGAATGAAGACTTTGGCGAGCGCGACCACCGTTACATCGGTGCGGCGCAGCCGTCCAGCCATCATTCAGACAGGCACCGAGACCGTTCCTTCGGGATCACTCGGAGCAAGACCATAAAAAGTCCGGGAGTAGGTAGCCCGGATACAGAATCGGAAGCCCTCGCGTGGCCGCGTCAGCAAACTGACGCGCCCGGGGGCTTGAGGAGAATACGTGGCCGACAGTGAGAATTTTCAAGCACCGTCCGATGACCTCACGGAAGCGCCTCAGCAGCCAGCTGACGCGCCCGCCGGAGCAAAGGATGCTCCGGCGCCGGAGAAGCTGAGGGTGCATTCGCTGGCCAGAGTGCTGGGAACCACCAGCAGACGGATCATCGACGCGCTCGTCGAATTCGACGGCCGCGCCCGCAGCGCTCACTCGACAGTGGGTCGCGAGGAGGCCGACCGCGTTCGCGAGGCGTTGGCCGCCTCCGAGGCAGGGCCCGCGCCGGAGTCGGTGACCGACGTCGCCACCGACGCCGTCGAGGCGCAGAGCTCGCCCGAGCCCGTGGCAGCAATCCCGGAGCCCGCCGAGGAGCAGCCCACCGAAGAGGAGCCGGAGTCCCGGCTGATCTTGGAGACGCCGAGTTCGCAGGCGGCCGCAGAGCCGGCCGACTACCTTCCGCTGTTCGTCGCCCCTCAGCCGGTGCGCTTCGACGAACATGATGCCGACAGCGACGACGAGGACGCCGACGATTCCGACGACGCGGAGGTGGACTCCGACGCGGAAGACGATCAGTCCGGACGGCCTGCCGCCAAGCGGCGCAGGCGCGGACGCCGGGGACGTGGACGCGGCCGGGGTGAGCAGGGTGGCGACGAGTCCGCCGCCGACTCCGACCCCGACGGAGAGGCCGATCCCGAGAAGTCTCCGTCGAGCGAGAGCGCCGAAGACCAGGACGACGACAGCGGCGACGACGACGGCTCGGGCGGTGACGCCGGGAATCGCCGGCGGCGCCGCCGGAGGCGCCGCAAGTCCGGCTCCGACGACGACGGTGACAGCAACGGCTCGTCCGACGACCCGCCCAACACTGTCGTCCACGAGCGCGAACCCCGGAAGTCCGGCAAGGGCGACAAGGGGGACAAGAGCGACGAGATCCAGGGGATCAGTGGCTCGACCCGGCTGGAAGCCAAGCGGCAACGCCGCAGGGACGGTCGCGACGCCGGACGGCGCAGGCCGCCGATTCTGTCCGAAGCCGAGTTCCTGGCCCGCCGCGAAGCGGTGGAGCGGACGATGGTGGTCCGCGACAAGATCCGCACCGAACCTCCGCACGAAGGGGCTCGCTACACGCAGATCGCGGTGCTCGAAGACGGCGTTGTCGTCGAGCACTTCGTGACATCGGCGGCGTCCGCGTCGCTGGTCGGCAACATCTATCTCGGAATTGTGCAGAATGTGCTGCCGTCGATGGAGGCGGCGTTCGTCGACATCGGCCGAGGCCGTAACGGCGTCCTCTACGCAGGTGAGGTCAACTGGGAGGCCGCCGGGCTGGGCGGCGCACAACGCAAAATCGAGCAGGCGCTCAAGCCCGGGGACTACGTCGTCGTCCAGGTCAGCAAGGACCCCGTCGGCCACAAGGGCGCCCGTCTGACCACGCAGGTCTCGCTGGCCGGCCGCTATCTGGTCTACGTGCCGGGGGCGTCGTCGACCGGCATCAGCCGCAAGCTGCCCGACACCGAACGGCAGCGGCTCAAGGAAATCCTGCGAGAAGTTGTCCCGCCGGATGCCGGCGTGATCATCCGCACGGCGTCCGAGGGAGTCAAAGAAGAGGACATCCGCACCGACGTCGAGCGTTTGCAGAAGCGCTGGATCGAGATCGCGTCCAAGGCCGCCGAGATCACCGAAAAGAAGGCCGGCGCCGCCGTCGCCCTCTATGAAGAGCCCGATGTCCTGGTCAAGGTCATCCGAG
Organism: Mycolicibacterium iranicum; assembly: GCF_001650495.1. GTDB lineage: Bacteria > Actinomycetota > Actinomycetes > Mycobacteriales > Mycobacteriaceae > Mycobacterium > Mycobacterium iranicum_A. The sequence goes on from NZ_LWCS01000021.1 coordinate 350,214, forward strand.
ACTTGTTCAACGAGGACTTCTCAGGTCTCATCGTGTCGGGTGACGACGCGTGGAAGACCATCACCGACTACGTGAACTCGGTGGCACCGGAGCTGCTCCCGCGGATGACCCGGTACGAGCCGGCGACCGCGGACGGACCCGATGTGTTCGCCGTTCACCGCATCGACGAGCAGCTCGCCAAGGCGATGGACCGCAAGGTGTATCTGCCCTCGGGCGGCACGCTGGTGATCGACCGGACCGAGGCCATGACGGTCGTGGATGTGAACACCGGCAAGTTCACCGGATCCGGCGGCAACCTCGAACAGACCGTCACCCGTAACAACCTGGAGGCGGCCGAAGAGACGGTGCGACAGCTGCGGTTGCGAGACATCGGCGGCATCGTCGTCATCGACTTCATCGACATGGTGCTGGAGTCGAACCGGGATCTGGTCCTGCGCCGGCTGACCGAGGCGCTGGCCCGCGACCGCACCCGGCACCAGGTGTCGGAAGTGACGTCGCTCGGGCTGGTTCAGCTCACCAGGAAACGCCTGGGCACAGGCCTGATCGAGGCGTTCTCGACCACCTGCACGCATTGCGCGGGCCGGGGGATCATGCTGCACGGGGATCCCGTGGATTCGGTGGCGGGCACGAACACGCGCAAATCAGACAACGGCACCGGCAACGGTGGCGGCGGTGGCCGTCGCGGCAAACGCGGTAAGCGCGGCGGTCGCAGCGAGCAGGAAGTCCAGGTCGCCAAGGTGCCGGCGCACTCGCCGGGTGAGCATCCGATGTTCAAGGCGATGGCCGCTGCCAACGGCAAGCACGAGGACGACGAGCACGATGAGGATGCCGAGGACGGCGCGATCGTCGCCGAGGACGTCGTGGAGCTTGATACCGATGCTGCAGTGACCGGGGTGCACGATGACGCGGATGACTTCGGCGACGAGGATTCAGATGAGGACTCCGACGACGACTCGGATGAGGATGAGATCGACCTCGACGACGATGACGACGACGAGGACGACGACATCGAGGAGCTCGACGACGACTCCGATGACGAGGACGACGACGAGGATGACGACTCCGATGACGATGATGACGATGAGGACTCGTACGACGACGATGACGAGGACACGGACGAGGACGACGCGGATGACGAAGACGATGAGGAGCCCGTCGCCGTAGCCGCTCCGGTCGGTAGGCAGCGGAGGCGAGCAGCCGCCCGACCCGCTGGTCCGCCCAGCCGCGACTGAGCGGTTTGACCCTCCTCCTGCTGGTCACGTACCCTTGACCAGTTGTCTCCAGGGCCTGCCCACAGCTGGCCGGAGAAGGGACCAGATCCCACCCAGACCCGCACGCACACCTCGGGTGATGCGCGCCCGCACGTAGAGCAGAGGAAGACCAAGCGATGGCAGCGAACACAGCCACGTACGCGATCGTCAAGACTGGCGGCAAGCAGTACAAGGTCGCCGCCGGCGACATCGTCAAGGTGGAGAAGCTCGACGCCGAGCCCGGCGCCTCGGTTTCCCTGCCCGTCGCCCTGGTCGTCGACGGCGCGAAGGTGACCACCGACGCCAAGGCGCTGGAGAAGGTCGCGGTCACCGGCGAGGTCCTCGAGCACACCAAGGGACCCAAGATCCGTATCCACAAATTCAAGAACAAGACCGGCTATCACAAGCGCCAGGGTCACCGTCAGCAGTTGACGGTGCTCAAGGTCACCGGCATCAAGTAACGACGGGAGCGACAGACATGGCACACAAGAAGGGCGCTTCCAGCTCACGTAACGGTCGCGACTCAGCCGCCCAGCGGCTCGGCGTCAAGCGGTTCGGCGGGCAGGTCGTCAAGGCGGGCGAGATTCTGGTCCGTCAGCGCGGCACTCACTTCCACCCCGGCGTCAACGTCGGTCGTGGCGGTGACGACACGTTGTTCGCCACGGCACCCGGCGCCGTCGAGTTCGGCACCAAGCGGGGCCGCAAGACCGTCAACGTCGTCCGCCCCACCCCCGTCGGCGAGGCCTAGGTCCTTTACGTCGGAATCGACGTTTTGCGCCGACCGCCCCCGCGCTCCGGCATGCAAAACCTGGGTTTCGTCATGGAAAGGACGTCCGATGCCTCGCTTCATCGACCGCGTCGTCATTCACGCGCGGGCGGGCAACGGGGGCAACGGCTGTGCCTCGGTCCACCGCGAGAAATTCAAACCGCTCGGGGGTCCCGACGGCGGTAACGGGGGCCGCGGCGGCAGCATCGTCTTCGTTGTCGACCCGCAGGTTCACACGCTTCTCGATTTCCATTTCCATCCGCATGTGGTCGCACCCTCTGGCAAGCAGGGGGCCGGCAGCAATCGTGACGGAGCGGCCGGCGCGGATTTGGAGGTGAAGGTCCCCGACGGGACCGTCGTCCTCGACGAGCAGGGCCAGATCCTTGCTGACCTCGTCGGCCCGGGCACCCGCTTCGAAGCCGCGGCGGGTGGTCGGGGTGGTCTCGGTAACGCCGCCCTTGCATCGCGGGCACGCAAGGCTCCGGGCTTCGCGCTGCTGGGCGAGCAGGGCGAGACCCGTGACCTCACGCTCGAGCTCAAGACTGTCGCCGATGTCGGCCTGGTCGGCTTCCCGTCGGCGGGAAAGTCGTCGCTGGTTTCGGCGATCTCGGCGGCGAAACCCAAGATTGCCGACTATCCGTTCACCACACTGGCTCCCAACCTCGGTGTCGTGTCCGCGGGTGAGCACACCTTCACCGTCGCCGACGTTCCGGGGTTGATCCCGGGTGCGTCAGAAGGCCGCGGTCTGGGGCTGGATTTCCTGCGACACATCGAGCGATGCGCCGTGCTGGTACACGTCGTCGATTGTGCGACGCTGGAGCCCGGTCGTGATCCGATCTCCGACATCGAAGCGCTGGAGGCCGAGATCGCGGCCTATCAGCCCACGCTGCAGGGGGATTCGACGCTCGGTGACCTTGCTGACCGTCCGCGCGCGGTAGTGCTCAACAAAATCGACGTTCCCGAAGCGCGTGAGCTGGCCGACTTCGTGCGTGATGAAATCGCAAGCCGTTTCGGCTGGCCGGTGTTCGAAATCTCGACGGTCGCCCGAGAAGGGCTGCGCCCGTTGATATTCGCACTGTGGGACATGGTGGCGGCCTACCGCGCTGCCCAGCCCCCGGCTGTGCCTCGACGCCCGGTCATCCGGCCCATCGCTGTCGACGAGACCTCGTTCACCGTCGAGCCCGACGGTCACGGCGGTTTCGTCGTCAAGGGCACGCGGCCGCAGCGTTGGGTGGCGCAGACCAATTTCGAGAACGACGAGGCAGTCGGCTACCTGGGCGACCGCTTGGCACGCCTCGGCGTCGAGGACGAACTGCTGAAATTGGGGGCACGGCCCGGCTGCGCGGTGACGATCGGCGACATGACGTTCGACTGGGAGCCACAGACCCCGGCAGGTGTCGATGTGCATCTGTCCGGCCGAGGCACCGACGTCAGACTCGAGCAGAACGATCGGGTCTCCGCCGACGAACGCAAGGCCGCACGCAAGGCGCGAAGGCAGGGTGGCGAGGACGCGGACGTCGAATGAGCGAGCACCGCAACGCTATTCGCAAGGCGCGCTCGGTCGTCGTCAAGATCGGCACGACAGCGCTGACCACGCAGTCGGGCGTGTTCGACGCCAGCAGACTGCAATATCTGGCCGACGCGATCGAGGCGCGGATGAAAGCAGGGTCCGACGTGGTGATCGTGTCCTCGGGCGCGATCGCGGCGGGCATCGAGCCGCTGCGGCTCACCAAGCGGCCCACCGATCTGGCCACCAAACAAGCGGCGGCCAGCGTCGGGCAGGTCGCCCTGGTCAACTCGTGGAGCGCGGCGTTCGGCCGCTACGACCGCACCGTCGGTCAGGTTCTGCTCACCGCGCACGACATCTCGATGAGGGTTCAGCACACCAACGCCCAGCGCACACTCGATCGGCTGCGCGCGCTGCACGCGGTGGCCATCGTCAACGAGAACGACACTGTCGCCACCAACGAGATCAGGTTCGGTGACAACGACCGACTGTCGGCGCTGGTGGCCCACCTCGTCGGCGCCGATGCCCTCGTGCTGCTGTCCGACATCGACGGCCTTTACGACAGCGACCCTCGAAAAGGAAATGCGCGCTTCATCTCTGAGGTATCCGGACCGGACGACCTCGACGGGGTGACGGCTGGCCGGGGCAGTCATCTGGGCACCGGCGGCATGGTGTCGAAGTTGTCGTCGGCGCTGCTGGCGGCCGACGCGGGCGTCCCGGTGCTGCTGGCGGCGGCGTCGGACGCGGCGACCGCCCTCGACGATGCGTCGGTAGGCACGGTGTTCGCGCCGCGGCCCGAGCGGATGTCGGCCCGGCGATTCTGGGTGCGGTACGCCGCGGAATCAGCCGGTGCGCTGACCCTCGACGACGGGGCTGTCAGGGCTGTTGTGCGGCAGCGCCGCTCACTGCTGCCCGCCGGCATCACGGCACTGTCGGGCAAGTTCTTCGGCGGCGACGTCGTCGAGCTGCGCGACCAGGCCGACACGATGGTGGCCCGCGGTGTCGTCGCCTACGACGCGGCCGAACTGGCAACGATGCTCGGCCGGTCCACCTCGGACCTACCTGCCGAGATGCGCAGGCCCGCCGTACATGCCGACGACCTCGTGGCGGTCTGACGGCAGCTCGTCGGCGAGCAGCGCCAGCATCGGCGAGCAACCGTTGTCGATCTTCACGGTCGCCAGATCGTCGCCGCGAGTGGGGCCACGGTTGATGATGGCGACGGGCATGGACATTGCAGCCGCATGGCGGACGAAGCGGTAGCCGGAGTACACCGTCAGCGAGGATCCCGCGACCAGCAGTGCATCGGCGCTGTCGATGAGTGAATACGCTTGATCGACACGGTCTTTCGGAACACTCTCGCCGAAGTAGACGATGTCGGGTTTGAGCATCCCGGCGCAGCGCGGGCAGTCGACGACTTGGAACGACGCGGTGTCGGCGACGACTGCGTCGGCATCGGGAGCGACCGCGATGCCGCCGACAGCCGCGGCCCGTTCTGCAAAGCCCGGGTTCGCTTCGTCGAGCAGATCGGCGAGCGCGGCCCGGGTCATGGTGAAGGCGCAGTCCAAGCAGATCACCCGAGCATAGGTGCCATGCAGGTCGATGACCGTCTGGCTACCCGCCTTCGAATGCAGCAGGTCGACATTCTGGGTGATCAGCCCGCAGACGACTCCGGCACGTTCCAGCGCGGCCAGCGACCGGTGTCCGGCGTTGGGCTTGGTGCGGTCCATATGCCGCCACCCGAGATGGTTGCGAGCCCAGTAGCGCTGCCGGAACACCGCGTCGGCGGTGAACTGACGGATCGTCATCGGGTTGCTCGGCGGGGAGTCCGGCCCCCGATAGTCCGGGATCCCCGAATCCGTGGAGATCCCGGCGCCGGTCAGCACTGCGACACGTCTACCCCTGAGCAAGGCGACGAGTTCGGGTGCTTCCACCCCTCCGAATGTAGGCGATCAGCTCTGGTGGCTGTGTTCCTGCTGGTCGGAGGCTTCCGCGTTGCCGTTGGTGTGGTGATGGGCGACGTCGCCGTCATCGTCGACGTCATCATCGTCGTCATCATCGATGACACCGTCATCGTCAACGTCGTCGACGTCGTCATCGTCGACGTCGTCATCGGCATCGTCATCGTCCTCGTCGTGCTCGAAACCGACGATCTCGACCACCTCGATGTGCTTCTCGATGCGATTCTCGTCGGACAGCGGAACCGAGACAGTCAGGATGCCGCGGTCGTAGATGGCGTTGACGTCGTCCTCGTCCGCACCGTCGGGCAGCGGCAGGCTGCGGCTGAACGAACCGTAGTTGAATTCCGAGCGACCGCAATTCTCGCCGGGGCGCGATCGCTCTGCGGTGATCGTGACGCGCCCGTCGCGCACGGTCACCTCGATGTCCTCCTCGGGGTCGACACCCGGCAGCTCGGCGCGGATCTCGTACATGTCGTCGTGCAGCTCGTCTTCGACACGGATCGCGCGACCTTCGAAGAGCGGCCGCAGTGCTGGGAAGGACGGCAAGTTGTCGAAAAGCTCCACGAGCTCGGACAACAGCGGAAGTGACTGGCGTTGGGTGGCAACCTTGTTCATGCGCCTACCATGCGCGCCGGAGGGAAAATCCGCGGATCGCGCGCGGTGCGGTCGGGGAAACGGCAAGCCAACACGGGGCCAGCGGCGCGCTGCTCGGCACCGGCTGACGATGCCCTCCCGCATCGCGTAGAGGCGGCCTGTATCACTCGGCAACACGCAAACCTTCCGCCCTTCCCTGTTCCGGCGGCGAGCTGGAGATCGGCGGAAAGCCGGCACCGACCCGCCAAGTTGTCCGGGCTGACGAATAAGCGCCGACATCGCGGGCAACAATGGGGCATGGATTTCTACTCGGCGTATCAGCAGGGCTTCGTCCGTGTAGCAGCGTGTACGCAGCAAGTCGCCATCGCCGACCCCGCGGCCAACGCCGCCGCGGTGCTGGAGGTGGCGCGGGAGTGCGACGCCGACAACGTGGCGCTGGCTGTTTTCCCTGAGCTGACGCTGTCGGGCTATTCGATCGAGGACATCCTGCTTCAGGACACGCTGCTCGACGCCGTGGGTGAAGCCGTGCTTGAAGTGGCCGCGGGTAGTGCCGATCTGATGACGGTGCTGGTGGTCGGCGCACCGCTGCGATACGGCCACCGCATCTACAACACCGCCGTCGTCGTGCACCGGGGCCGGGTTCTCGGCGTCGTCCCGAAGTCCTACCTGCCCACCTACCGCGAGTTCTACGAGCGCAGGCAGGTGGCTGCAGGCGACGACGTGCGTGGCGTGCTGCGGATCGGTGACGCCGACGCCCCGTTCGGCGCGGACCTGTTGTTCGCCGCGACGGACATCCCGGGATTCGTCCTGCATGTTGAGATCTGCGAGGACATGTTCATGCCGATCCCGCCGAGTGCGGAAGCGGCGCTGGCCGGCGCAACTGTGCTCGCCAATCTCTCCGGAAGTCCGATCACCATCGGCCGCGCCGAGGATCGCGCCCTGCTCGCCCGCTCGGCGTCGTCGCGATGCCTGGCGGCCTACGTCTATGCCGCGGCGGGCGAGGGAGAGTCCACCACCGATCTGGCCTGGGACGGTCAGACGATGGTGTGGGAGAACGGCGTCTGCCTGGCACAGTCGGAGCGGTTTCCCTCGGGCACAAGGCGTTCCGTCGCCGACATCGACCTGGAGCTGTTGCGTGCCGAGCGGTTGCGGATGGGCACGTTCGACGACAACCGCGTCCACCACGGCATCACCGCCGACGACTACCGGCGCGTCGAGTTCCTGCTCGATCCGCCGCCCGGTGACATCGGGCTGCGTCGCGAGGTGGAGCGCTTTCCGTTCGTGCCGGCGGATTACTCGCGACTGCAACAGGATTGCTATGAGGCCTACAACATCCAGGTTTCCGGTCTGGAGCAGCGGCTGCGTGCGATCGGCTCTCCGAAGGTCGTCATCGGGGTGTCCGGCGGTCTGGACTCCACCCATGCCCTGATCGTGGCGGCCCGTGCGATGGACCGCCTGGGCAGGCCCCGCAGCGACATCCTGGCATTCACATTGCCCGGGTTCGCCACAGGAGAGCGGACGAAGCGCAATGCGGTTCGCCTCGGCGAGACGCTTGGTGTGACGTTCTCCGAGATCGACATCAGGGAGACGGCGCAGCTGATGCTCGCCGAGATGGATCACCCGTTCGCCCGGGGCGAGAAGGTGTACGACATCACGTTCGAGAACGTGCAGGCCGGTCTGCGCACCGATTATCTGTTTCGGCTCGCCAACCAGCGCGGTGGCATCGTGCTCGGCACCGGCGACCTCTCAGAGCTCGCCCTGGGCTGGTCGACCTACGGGGTCGGCGACCAGATGTCGCACTACAACGTCAACGGCGGTGTGCCTAAGACGTTGATCCAACACCTCATCCGGTGGGTGATCTCCTCAGAACAGTTCGATGACGCCGTCAACGAGGTGCTGCAATCGGTGCTCGACACCGAGATCAGCCCCGAGCTCGTTCCGGCGGGCGAGGACGAGGAGATCCAGAGCAGCCAGGACAAGGTGGGACCCTATGTGCTGCAGGACTTCTCGCTTTTTCAGGTGCTGCGGTACGGATTCCGTCCCTCAAAGGTCGCCTTCCTCGCGTGGCATGCGTGGAGCGATGCGAGCAAGGGTGACTGGCCGCCGGGGATCTCGGAGGACCAGCGTCCGTCGTACTCGCTCAAAGAGATTCGGCACTGGCTGCAGATCTTCGCCCAGCGGTTCTACTCGTTCTCCCAGTTCAAGCGTTCGGCCTTGCCCAACGGTCCGAAGGTGTCCCACGGTGGATCGTTGTCGCCGCGCGGGGACTGGCGCGCGCCGTCGGACATGTCAGCCCGCATCTGGCTCGACGAGATCGAACGGTCGATTCCCGAGGATTAGCGCCGTTGCGCGACACCGTCCACACGGTAGCCATAGCCGGCAGCGCACTACCAAGGTCGCGTTCTCGCGAGATGGCCCCCTACAGCCTGCCGTCGATCCGTAGGTCGGGATGGACCCAATCTGGCGATCGGCGCTCCTTGAAGGCCAGGAAGCCCTCGATCGACTCAGGAGCGCCGAGGCTGGCCTGCATGCCGATGCGGTCGTAGAGGCCGATGTAGTCGTCGATGCTCGACTTGATGACCGACCTGGCCTTCGGGGCGGTACGGCAGCAGGCAGCGAGGATCTCGCGCGCCGCCGGCTGCAGATCGTCGTGGGGAACGATCCGCGCGACCATGCCCCAGTCGTGGGCCTCGGCGGCCGTCAGGGTCCGTCCGGTGAACATCAAGTCGCGGGTGCGCACCGGGCCGATCAACCGAGCGAGCATGTGGCTGTAGTAGGTATCGGCGATACCGCGGTAGAGCTCGGGCACGCGGAATGTGGCGCGGTCGCTGACGACCGCCATGTCGGCGCACAACGCGATCTGCAGACCCCCGCCCTGGCACAGCCCGTTGACCGCCGCCACGACCGGTTTGGCCGACTGCCGAAGCGTGTCGAACGGCAGCGCGTCCATACCGAGGGCAGGCCCGAACGTCATCCAGTTGTCCGCCCCGCCGCCACCCATGTCACCGCCAGGCGCGAAGACGTCCCCGGTGCCGGTGATGAGCAACCCCGCCAGATCCGGATCGGCCTCCACGTGCTTGACGGCGTACTTGATGCCGAAGTACATCGCGGGGCTCATCGCGTTGCGTGCCTCCGGCCGGTCCAGCCGGCACACCCCGAACGGTCCCTCGCGGGTGAAGTGCAGATAGGGAGTCCCGAGCCAGTCGCCCTCCGGGGGGCGGGGGGG